>JACGDM010000006.1:0-232061 GCA_036903855.1 Vibrio cholerae
GAATTTTTTTCTACACGAATAGTAAATGCAAGGAAAAATAGGTAAGCATTTCTCCTTATTTGAAGTTAGTTTATTTTCATTGCATGAACAATGGAAGCGATACCGTGTGTAAAGATCATGATTGGATAAACAGCGCTGTGCGCAAAATTGAAGCGGACTATCAACGCAGCGCCGATACTCACCTCATCAAACTCGATTTGCCGTGTGTTGACGGCATTGATATCTACTTAAAAGATGAAAGCACGCACCCTACCGGCTCGCTCAAGCACCGATTGGCACGTTCACTGTTTCTGTACGCGATATGCAATGGTTGGGTCGGGCCTGATACTCCGATCATTGAATCCTCTTCCGGCAGTACCGCGGTCTCAGAGGCGTACTTTGCGCGGCTACTTGGGCTGCCCTTTATCGCCGTGATGCCCAAATGCACTGCGCGGAAAAAAATAGAACAAATCGAATTTTACGGTGGCAAAGCGCATCTGGTCGAACGCACCGACCAGATTTACGCAGAATCTCATCGCCTCGCCAAAGAGCTCAACGGCCATTATATGGACCAGTTCACTTATGCCGAGCGCGCGACAGACTGGCGCGGCAACAACAATATTGCCAACTCGATCTTTAGCCAGATGGCACTCGAGACGCACCCTATCCCCAGTTGGATTGTTATGAGCCCTGGAACAGGCGGCACTTCCGCCACCATTGGCCGCTTTATTCGCTATCAACAGCACAACACCAAATTGTGCGTGGTTGACCCAGAACACTCCGTGTTCCATCAATTTTATCGTACTGGCGATGCTTCATTGACGCTCGACTGTGGTAGTAAAATAGAAGGGATCGGCCGCCCAAGAGTTGAACCGAGCTTTATTCCCGGCGTTATCGATGAAATGCGCACCATCCCTGACGCCGCCTCGGTCGCGACCATCCATTGGCTTGAGGGGATTCTGGGGCGTAAAGTGGGGCCGTCCACAGGCACCAATCTATTCGGCGCGCTGCAAATTGCCAGCGAAATGAAAGCCAAAGGCGAGCAAGGCGCGATTGTCACGCTACTCTGTGACAGTGGCGAGCGCTACCTCGATACCTACTTTTCACCAGAATGGGTTGAGGATCACATTGGTGATTTAGCGCCTTACCTCACGCAACTTAAACAATTTGCAGCCACAGGAACGGGGCTAAACATCCGATAAATTCAAACAACGGGCGATAAAAACGCACATTTATTAAACCGTTGTTTTTATTATAAATAATAAAAATGGCAACGAATTAAGTCATACAAAAATCAATTTTTAACCTACAACTTCCGTTTTAAACTCAGCAGAGTCCTAAAAGAGCGACTATCCTTCACAGTAATAGCAAAATAACGTGGCTAGGTTATTGTTTTAGTGTTGATAAGATGTGATGATTATTGATAATCATATTACGTACCTTAAAAACTATAACAGTCACCATTAAATTGTTGATACTGAAATAAGGAAATTTCTATGCTGTCGCTCTCCATTCGTGGGAAGGTCCTTGCACTCTGCTTGGTGTCGCTATTCGGCTTTGTGAGCATTCTCTCTATCGGTGGCTCAACCCTCACCAATAACACCGAACAAGTTCGTGATATCAATAAGCTTTATTACCCCGTGATGAACTCGGCCTCCTTGAACTCTGTGCTGCTCTCCCAGCTTGCAGAGCGATTCAATCTCGCCGTAACACTCGGTGATGAAGAGATGCTCGACATCAACCGTGACACGCTCGCGGAAATCGTCGGCAACTTTGAGATGCAAGCGACGTTGCAGCCGGCACTGAAATCCCAAACGGCGCAACTTAAATCGACGTTAGAGAGCTATTTCAATGGCACTTATGATGTCGCGCTCGGCATGATTGATGGTGAACTCGATCTGTCCGAAGCGGCCAAAAAAGCCGAAGCAAACAATCAACTTCTTAGCCAACTGACCACCCAAATGTCCGATTTCTCTCAAGCTCGCATTGACGAGTTTGAACAGTCGGTGACGGAGCTACAAAGTGACAACGTGACCGCAAGTCGCAACATGAGCGTTCTTGGCGTTGTGGCACTGGCTCTGATCATCGTCATGGGCGCATTTGTGACTCGTGGTATTCGCCGCGATCTGGGTGCCTTAGCCGAAAACATGCGCGACATTGCTGAGGGCGATGGCGATCTCACCGTTCGTATTCAACATGACAAACGCGATGAATTGAAACCTGTGGTCGACTCCTTCAACCTATTCGTCAATAAGTTGCAGCAAAACGTCACCCACACTATCGAAAACGTCAGCAAGCTGGACAACATTTCCACCACTCTAGTGGAATCGAGCCATTCGACCTCTAGCCTGTCAGACAAACAGTACCAGGCGATTGAAGAAGTCTCTCGTTCACTGGCGCAATTGTTTGAAGCTGCGAGGCTGATTGCTTCCAACGCCAGCGATGCTTCCGTCTCAGCCAACAGTGCCAGTGAGCAAGCCAGCAACGGTGAAGTGCAAGTTAAGAGTACCATCACTGCCGTTCAAGAACTGACGGAAGACGTGAGAAACGCCTCGACCGTCGTTCAACAGCTCGATGCCAACACCCAAAATGCGGGCTCGATTTTGGATGCGATCAGCGCCATTGCTGAGCAAACCAACTTACTGGCGCTTAACGCCGCTATTGAAGCCGCCCGCGCGGGCGAACAGGGCCGCGGATTTGCCGTGGTGGCCGATGAAGTGCGCACCCTCGCTTCTCGCACTCAAACCTCTACTCAAGAAATTCAATCTGTCTTGCAGCAGTTACAGGAACAGACCAAAACCGCTGCCAACATCATTACCGAAAGCGCCAACAAAGCGGAAGCGTGCGTAGAGAAATCGCTCGTTGCTGAGCAATCCTTGCAACGCATCACCGCTGACGTCTCGGATATCAGCCACAAAAACGAACTGATTGCCTCTTCCACAGAAGAGCAAGAGCGCACATCCGCAGAGATTGAAACCATAGTGGCCAACATCCGCAACATGGCTCAAGGCACGGCAGACAGTGTCGGTGAGCTCGATAGCGTCGCGCAAAACATCAACATTATTACCGCTAACTTAACCGAACTGACGAGTCACTTTAAGGTCAAGTAGCGACCTCTTTGTCTCTCACACCGTCTCGTAAGCGCGATGGTGTGGACAAATTCGCCCAAAATTAAATAACTATGATAACCCCCAACATAAAGTAGTGGAGTTCAGGATGAAAAGAACGATTCTAGCAAGCTGTGTGGCACTCGCCGCATTTGGCGCTAACGCTGCCAGTTTAGAAGACCTATCCATCAGTGGATTTGGTTCTGTCGGCATGGGTAAAGCGGATAACGCCGTCGGCTACGCCGGTTACACGGATGAGCACCTTGAGTGGGAACAAGAAACCCTTGGCGGTTTGCAGTTTGATTTCCAGATCAATGATCGAGCCAAGTTTGTCACTCAAATCGTAGCGAACAGCCGTTATGATTACGATCCAAAGTTCGAGATGGCTTACGTCTCTTACGACTTTGACTCATTTACAGCGCGTGCAGGTAAGCTGCGTCTACCGCTATTCTTCTACTCTGACTATGTCGATTTGGGCTACGCCTACCCGATGATTCGTCCATCACAAGAGACGTACGAAAACATCGTCTTGAAAGGCTACACGGGTGCAGAACTGCTCGTGCCGATTGACTTTGAAGACTCAACGCTTCTGCTTCAACCCGTGCTAGGTATCGCAACGGTCGATGAAGATGACTCAAGCATCGGCGAAGTTAAACTTGATAAAATGATGGGCCTTTCAGCTAACTGGAACTACGATGACTGGACGCTTCGTGGCTCATACTTTATTGCGGAAGCAAACCCATCAACAACCAATGCTACAGCAATTGCACTAGATGTCGCGGGTCAAGATGGTCAGTTTATCTCTCTTGGTCTTCAATACGATAATGGTGACCTACTTATGAATGTAGAAGGCACCGATGTGCAACTAGATGGTGCTTTCTATGACACTCGCTCTGTATCAGGTCTTGTCGGCTATAGAGTTGGCGAATTTACACCATATATTGCTTCTAGCTGGGTCGAGACAACCGACAACGAAGAACGACCTCATCCTGGACAGCTTACTGACCCGAATCAGGCCGCTGCGTATTACCAAGCACTTGCTCTTAATGCTGGTCTAAACTACGAACGTATCTCTTATTCGATTGGTACTCGTTGGGATGTAGCACGAAATATGGCACTTAAATTTGATGTCACATACGTAGACTACAAAGACACCAGTGGCGGCTTCAATACAAACTTGGTTACACAACAGCTAGGCAGCTCTACAATTGCCACCGGTGATTTCAAAGAAGACAGCACACTTGTCTACTCTGCACGTCTAGACTTTGTATTCTAAGGAGGAAGCGATGAAAAAACTGGTTACTTTATTAGCGGCTTCTGCCCTTTCATTCAATGCGCTAGCAGGTATGGTCGTGATTGGTAATCCGGCTGGTGTGGACTCACTCTCAGCGGGTGATGTGAAAAAGCTCTTTATGGGCAAGAAAACCAAGCTCGACAATGGCTCAACTGCGCGTATCGTTGAGCTGGCTGATGGCGACGCTGGGCGTATCGCTTTTCATGAAATCGCCACGGGTCGCAGTGAGTCTCAACTGCAATCGGCTTGGTCACGCTTGGTCTTCACGGGTAAAGCCGAAGCGCCGGTTCAAGTGGCCGATTACGCCGGCGTGATTGCGGAAGTCTCTTCGAATGCCAGCGCGATTGGCTATGTGGATGAGTCTGCGGTTACGGGCGATGTTAAAGTGCTTCTTAAGCTCTAAACCGCCTCTCAACGCAATCTAAACATAGGCGCAATCTAAACAAAAGCCAGCGAGGTAGAACCTTCGCTGGCTTTTTTGTCTCTGACGTTTGCGACTGCGTTGATTCGCTCTGTAGCTACTCGCTATTTGGTGCGATTCTGACGAGCTTCAAAGGCCGCCAACTGCTCAGGGGTGGCCTTAGGTTGATGATTTTGCTTCCACTCATCGTAAGTCATGCCGTAAACACGCTCGCGTGCGTCATCAATGTCTAATTCTAACCCTTGGTTGTCCGCCTCGGCTTTGTACCATTTGCTAAAGCAGTTGCGGCAAAAACCCGCCAAGATCATCAGGTCGATATTTTGCACGTCTTTATTGTCGTCTAGGTGTGACAGCAAGCGGCGAAACACAGCCGCATCGAGTTTGTCTTGCTCTTCCTGTGAGAGGTGTTGGTACTTAAAATCAGCCACGTTACTCATTCCTTGTTTTCGTTGTTAAGGTCAATCATGGAGAGGTGAAAAAAACGCCCATCGAAATGGGCGTTTTCTTACATCAGGTTACTATTTCTTACCCTAGGATATTACCCTTGGATACCAACAATCAACCATGGCGCATTGTCGACGGTTAAGTCACGCTCTAGGTGCCAGATGTCTTCGATATTCTCTTCAACGCCTTCCACCGCATCACGGTAGCGACCGCTAAACTGTAGGCTCAGTTGCGCTTTTGACGCGTCGTAGTCCGCTCGCACGATTTCCGCATCCACGTACATGACGTCAGTGTGTTGATCGCCCTCTAGCTTCGCACGCTCTGCTTTTAGGTCTTCAAACAAGCTTGGTGACACGTACTCTTCAATGGTCTCCAACTGGTTGTGGTTCCACGCCCCTTGCAAAATGCGGTAGTGCTCACGCGCGCCGTTGATAAAGGCCGCTTGGTCAAAACCCGGTGGTGTGTTGTGCGGCACATCAGTCTGTGCGCCAAAGCCGCCCGCAGAAGACGCAGATGCTTGTTCAAAGTTGTGAACATTCGGCTGTTCGAACTTGGGTGCGCTGCCGCCAAAAGCAGGTTGCTGACGATGTTGATTCATGCTGCCCTGTTTTGCGCCCAGCATGCCGCGCATAAATTTGAAGATCACAAAGGCGATCAAACCGAGAATGAGAATATCCATAAATTGGATGCCCTCGAACGCGCCACCGAAAAATGCCGCGAGCAGGCCACCAGCAAGCAGACCGCCAAGCAAGCCGCCCATTAAACCTTTTTTGCTTGAGCTCGGTGCTTTGGTCGCTTGATCTTTACCCAGCGTATTGGTGTTTTGTTGCTGCTGCTTCGGCGCAGGGGCTGTTTTAAAGCTTTTACCGAAAGATTTACCACCACCGAACTTTTTCGCTTCGGCAACAGGCGTCATGGCGACAGAGACCATGAGTAGAGCAACTAGGGAAAACAAACGTTTCATATTTTTCCTTAGAGTTTCCATTTGAGGATGAAGTTTTCGTTATCATCGCATAATACCCAGACATCCTTGATAAAGAAACCAGAAGCCGGGTTTATGATGTATCAGAATATTGCAGCTATCCGCAAGGAAACGACCCAATTTAGTGATTGTTTTGTTGCGGATCGAACAGGTGCTTATTAGAATATTGAACATTGTTCATTTTCATCCCCTTTTTATGGCCAGACGCAACGACCACACTCGCGAAGAGCTGATCGCACTCACCTTAGACACGGTAAAAGAGTTCCTCACGACTCACTCTCATCATGAGTTGAGCCTGCGTAAGCTGGCGAACAAAATCGGCTATGTTCCGAGCACCTTGGTGAATGTGTTTGGCAACTACAATCTGCTGCTCTTGCACGCGGTCGCTCAAACACTGGACGAACTCGCGCTTGAGTCAAAAAAGGTCGTTGAACGTTGTAACCACAGCACCAAAGCCTTATATGAGCTTGCCTATTGCTACCACGACTTTGCGGCACGCCACCCTTACCGTTGGCAGCTCATTTTTGAGCACAATATGAACGGGGAAGAGCTGCCCGAATGGCAAGCACAGCGCATTGACGGTATGACCAGCATGCTGGAACATCTGCTGAAAGCCGTTGCCCCTCATCGCTCAGATCAAGAAGTGGTGAAAGCCAGTCGCGTGTTGTGGGCGGGCGTTCACGGCATTACCTTGCTCAGTGTCGATGATAAGTTTTTTGCTGCTGAGCCGATTGAGGGCAAAGTGCTTATCGAAAATTTACTTTCGAGCTATCTTAAAAGCTGGTAATCAATAAAAGGCCCCTTCATGTCAGAGCCCCAGACCTCGCTTCTTCGACAACAGCGCTTTCTACCCTATTTTATTACCCAGTTTTTTGGCGCGTTTAACGACAACATTTTCAAAAATGTTTTGCTGCTGTTTGTCGCGTTCGCGGGCGCAAACGCGCTCCCCATCTCTAGCAACTTATTCATCAACCTCGCTGCGGGCCTGTTCATCCTGCCTTTCTTTTTATTCTCGGCGTCGGCGGGAGTATTGGCGGACAAATACGAAAAAGCGGGCTTCATTCGTAAGGTCAAATTGGCAGAAATTGCCATTATGTGCCTTGGCGCTGTCGGTTTTATTACCGAAAGCTATATTATTTTGCTCTTATTGCTGTTTTTGATGGGTACCCAATCGGCGTTTTTTGGGCCGATAAAATACGCCCTTTTACCTTCTCAGCTTAAACAACATGAACTGGTGAACGGCAACGCCTTAGTCGAAACCGGCACCTTTCTTGCCATTTTGCTCGGCACACTGGGCGCTGGCGTCATTGCCTCCGCAGAGAACGCCAAATACGTTGCGGCGGGTGCTGTCGTGGTGTTTGCGATTGCGGGTTATCTCGCGAGCCGATCGATTCCGGTTACCCCAGCCAGCGACCCAAACCTGACCTTTCGTTGGCAGCCTATTCAGCAGACACGCCGTACGCTTGCGATCGCCAAGCGCGACAGAACCGTCTTTCAAACTTTAATGGCGATCAGTTGGTTCTGGTTTCTAGGCGCAGCCTACCTGACTCAGTTCCCAAATTTCACCAAACTGCACTTAAGTGGTAATGAAGCCGCGGTCTCCTTCCTGCTCGCGCTGTTTTCAATCGGCATTGCGGTCGGATCCATGGCGTGTGACAAGCTATCGAAAAATCGAATCGATATTGGCATCGTGCCACTTGGCAGTGCCGGGATTACCCTGTTTGGTCTGCTAATGGCGCTCGCTGTCCCAGATCAATTGCCTGAATTTTCTACGTTCCACGCGTTTATTAGCCACTCAGCACTGTGGCCAGTGTTTGTTTATCTGCTACTTCTAGGTGCCTCTGGCGGTCTGTTTATTGTTCCTTTGTATGCGTTAATGCAACAGCGCTCAAAAGAGAATGAACGCGCGCAGGTCGTTGCGGCGCTCAATATTTACAACTCACTCTTTATGGTCGGCAGTGCTGTGATGGGCATTGTGTGCCTGAGCTTACTCAACCTCACCATAGTGCAGCTGTTTATTCTGCTGTCGGTGTTGAATGCCTTGGTCGCGCTCTATCTCTTCCTGCAAGTGCCGATTTTTGCGGTGCGCTTTTTGGTTTGGGTGTTGACGCACAGCGCCTATCGCGTCAAACACAAAAACTTACACCACCTGCCCGAACAGGGCGGCGCACTGATTGTCTGTAACCATGTCAGTTATATGGATGCACTGCTACTAAGCGCGGTGTGTCCGCGTTTGATTCGTTTTGTGATGCATGAAGAGTACGCCCATCTTCCTCCGCTAAAACGCTTTTTAAAGCGGGCGGGCGTGATTCCGATTTGCGCGCAAAACCGCGGTTCTATCCGCCGCGCGTTCAGCGAAGTGGAACAATCGCTGGCAGAGGGACACATCGTCTGTATTTTCCCTGAGGGCACACTGACGCCTGATGGCGAAATCGGCCCGTTTATGCGCGGTATGGACATCATTCTTAAACGCAGCCCTGTCCCTGTGATTCCCGTCGCTCTGAAAGGCATGTGGGGCAGCTACTTTAGTCGCGTGAAAGGCAGTGCCTGCAAAGGCTTGCCGAGTCGATTCTGGTCGAGAATCGAAATCGAAGCCGGAGAGCCGGTGGCACCGCAAGAGGCATCCGCCGAAGGAATGAAGCAACGCGTGCTCGAACTGCGCGGCGATTGGCGATAATCACCCCGAACACGACTTGATACAGGCACTCACTGTAAAGACAAGCGTTAAGAAAAACTTAACGCTTGTTCAAATCATACTAATCTACTTAACAACAAAACTGCTTTAGACTGACGTTATTCACTGAACACGTTTCTGTAGGCACTTAGAGCAACGATGATCCGACCCTCTTCAACTTGGCTTTTTTGGGCAACACTGGCCCTGTGTTTAACGCCCTGGATTTCATCACCCACCGCACTGGTGATTGGCTTTTTGATCGCGTCGATGGGCTGGGTACCGGCGTCGATCCCGCTTGCAAAAATCACCAAAAAGCTGCTCGCCTACTCCATTGTTGGATTGGGTTTTGGTATTCAATTTCAGCAAGCCATCAGCGTCACCGCGGATGGCATCGGCCTGATTATCACCACCATCGTTGGCACCTTGCTCATCGGTAGCGGGCTAGCGAAGAAGCTTAAGCTGGACACGGTCACCGGCTATTTAATCTCATCGGGCACCGCGATTTGTGGCGGCAGCGCCATCGCCGCCGTATCACCGGCGATCAACGCGAAAGATGAGCAAATTGGCTTGGCACTGGCAACCGTATTTGTGCTTAACTCGGTCGCTTTATTTGTGTTCCCGTTGATTGGACACGCCCTCAACCTCGACCAACACACCTTTGGAACTTGGGCCGCCATCGCCATCCATGACACCTCTTCGGTGGTTGGCGCTGCTTCTTCATACGGTGAGGAAGCGCTTACCACCGCAACCACGCTAAAGTTAGCGCGTGCGTTATGGATAGTGCCTGTGGCTCTGGTGAGCGCGTGGATTTTTCACAGCGATGCAAAAAAGGTCACCATTCCCTATTTCATCGTGTTCTACTGCGCCGCGATCGGAGTGAGTGATGCGCTACCGCAATTTCAAATGCTCTATAATGGCCTTTTCGCGCTGGCAAAACGCGCATTAGTGGTCTGTTTGTTTTTGATTGGATGTGGTATTTCGCTAGAAAAATTGAAAGCCGCTGGACCCAAACCCTTGTTGTTTGGCATTACCTTGTGGGTGTTGATTTCAAGCGGTTCACTGACTTGGCTAATGCTCAGTTAACGCGCAAACCGACGTTAGAGTTCTTCTGGTTCGATCTTCACTTTGTTGTCTTGCTGTCTGCGACGTGGGCTCAATCGCTGACGCTGACGAAAGACCAACACAATGACCAACAGGAAAGCTGTGAGCTCGCACAACGAGCGCATCACACCCTCGCTTTGCGTCGCGACAATAATCTGAATCACCACCGCGACGATCAAGATCGCATTCATTGCTTATTCCCATTACCATTTAAACTAGCGGTTATTATGAAAGAGAGGAATAACAAAACGAAATTCAGATTTGGTCTGTGATATTGCCAAAAGACCTAATGAGTAGAGAGAGGCGAGTGCCTAGTTTCTAGTTCCTAGAAGGAAGGCGCCTTACTCTAGGAACTAGGAACTAGCCACTAGGAACTTGAAACTAGAAACTTCTTCACCTCATAACGCGAGACTTTGATGCCTGTTTGGGTCAATTCAGGGGGCATCAAATAGTAACCGATGGGCCATTTGAACTTGGCTAATAGTGGTGTTAGGTGGGAATCTAGCTCGGTTTTATCGGGCAGTGCGTTGGCATCGATAACTGCGATTGGCCGCTGGCCATATTCGGCGTCGTCAATGGGCACCACAATCGCTTGGCGAATCGCACTGTGGGTACAGAGCGCCGCCTCTATCTCTTCGCAGTGTACATTCTCACCACCAGAGATAAATAAGTTGTCGGCGCGGCCAAGTATGCATAGCTCATTGTCCTGCCACTGGCCTAAATCTTTACTATCAAACCCATCACCCTGGCCCGGTACGCTAACCGTCGGGAGCGGGGTCAATTGACCTTGAAAGTAGTAACCTGACGCGAGCGTCTCACCGCCAATCAAAATCCGCCCGTCGTGCACCATCACGCGGCGATGGGGTAACACCACACCGGCGCTCTCTTTGCCATCCACGCGTTTTGCTGTCACAGTCGAGGCCGCTTCCGTCAACCCATACCCCAGCCAGGTATCGATACCACGATCCGCCGCTTGTTGACTGAGTTCTAGTGGAATATGGCTGCCACCAAGCAACACACGACTGAGCTGTAAAGGCTGTTGGCTATCGAGTAAACGTTTAAGCTGCGTGGCCACCAGCGAGGCGTGAGTCACCTGATGAATGTCATGCGCCAACTCACCCGTACCGATTTTGAGCTGCGCGCCACTGACCAACCAGCGATAGACAATCGCCATCCCAGAGACATGATAAAGTGGCAAGCTCAGTAGCCAGCAATCTTCAGGCTGAAAAGAAAAGTGCGCCAATAGACCCGTCGCTGAGGCCAAATGCTGCGCGTGCGTATGGGCGACGGCCTTAGCGGGCCCAGTCGAGCCTGAGGTAAAAATCAGCGTCGCGAGATTATCAGGGTGGTAACTGTGAGAAAAATTCTCTTGGCGTTGTCGCTCGTTGGCAGAGAGGTCTAAACGAAGGGTACTGCGAATATCTTGGCGAGAAGACCACAGCTTCACAACGTTCGATGCGGAATACAAAGTCGAAAGCTTTTGCGCCCTCTCCTGCTCACTACCGGGCATGCTGATGGCGCAAATGGCTCCTAGCTCCATGCACGCCAACAACACAAACAGGAGATCCGAATTGTTTTTATCGATGCAGGTGAGCACATCACCCTGCCCCACACCTTGCTGAGCGAGAGTCGATGCTGTTTCACTGACCACATCAGACAGCTCTGCCCAGGTATAGTCTCGCTCTGGCGTGCGCAAGGCCAGTCGCAATGGGCACTGCTGCGCCCATTGTCTAACTGGTGACAACATGAAGCCTTCCATCACAGTGCTCGCATCTCACAGCGGCGATTAACATTGCCAGATGAGACTTTGCGAGGAGAGTGGCGTAACCGGCAGCTCACAGCCCGGCCAAGGGACCTCAAGTTGCGCGGCAAACAATCCGACGGTATCTAAACCTGGAATCGTCTCCGGCAGCAACCAATGGGCAAGGCGCGCCAGTTGAGTCAACCCAAGGCTCGACTCAATACTTGAACTGATCACAGGTTTTATCCCCAGCGACATCGCTTGCTCTATCAGCGATTTACAGCGTTCAATCGAACCAATTAAAGTCGGTTTGATGATGATCGCTTTGGCGCCATTGAGATCGTGCAGTGAGAAATCCTCGCTGCGCATAGCGTGTTGCAGTGTTTCATCCCAGGCAATCGCGATGCCAGTGTTGATAGCAAAGGAGAAGCTGTCCCCCGGCGCTTGACATGGCTCTTCAATAAAAGCGATACGTTGACGTAGTGACGGCGCGATTTTCTTAGCAAATTGCGCCGCCTTGTCCGCGCTCCATGCTCGGTTCGCATCAAGACGCAGCGTCAAATCGGGAATCGACTCAAGGAATAGGCTCACCAGTAGGCCGTCTCGGATTGGCTCGTACAAGCCAACCTTGATTTTGGCGACTTTCTCACCAGTCATCCCCGCCAGTTTGGGCAACAACTCATCCGGGTCGCCCGAGCAAAGCGGCGCGGCCTGAAAACAGCCCTCTTCCGGCAAGGCGTTGTCGAGCTCCATCTGAGCCATCGATAGACCAAAGGCCACCGACGGGTGCAGCGCATCCAGCGCCAATTCTTGGCCCAGTTGCCAGTAAGAAAGCTGCTCGACCAATTGCGCGTAAGCCTCATCGAGGCTCTCCACGCTAAAGCCGGGCAACGGCGCGACTTCACCGCGGCCAATTTGACCGTCGCAGCAAAGCTCAATCACAAAACCTTCCCGCACAGTCAAACGTTGCTCGCGCAGGATCACACCACTGTCCATTGGCATTTCGTAGCGGTACAGTTTGGCTGTTCTCATCACCAACTCCTTTACGGATTGCGTGGGAATTTATTGAAGTCAGGGCGACGCTTCTCATTGAAAGCGTTGCGACCCTCTTGGCCTTCTTCGGTCATGTAGAACATCATGGTTGCGTTGCCTGCCAACTCTTGAAGCCCCGCCTGACCATCGCAATCCGCATTTAACGCCGCTTTCAGACAGCGCAGCGCCATTGGGCTGTGTTGCAAGGTTTCACGGCACCAGCGCACCGTCTCTTTTTCCAACTCTTCCAGAGGCACAACGGTATTCACCAGCCCCATGTCGAGCGCTTCTTGGGCATCGTAAAAGCGGCACAAGAACCAGATTTCGCGCGCTTTCTTTTGCCCAACAATTCTAGCCATGTAAGAGGCGCCCCAACCGCCATCGAAAGAACCCACTTTAGGTCCTGTTTGACCAAATTGGGCGTTGTCTGCGGCAATCGTGAGGTCACACATCATGTGCAATACGTGGCCGCCGCCCACCGCCCAACCGGCCACCGAGGCGATCACAGGTTTTGGACAGGTGCGGATCTGGCGCTGAAAGTCCAACACGTTGAGATGGTGAGTGCCAGAATCATCTTGGTAGCCGCCGTAGTCGCCACGAATTTTTTGATCGCCACCTGAACAGAACGCTTTTTCGCCTAGCCCAGTCAGAATGATCACCCCAACACTCTCATCGTAGCGCGCATCCGCGAGCGCATGGATCATCTCTTTAACCGTCAAAGGGCGAAACGCATTGCGCACCTGAGGTCTAGCGATGGTGATTTTAGCAATGCCATCGTCCGATTTATGGTAGTGGATGTCTTCATATTCGGCGCTGCAATCACGCCAATGAACGGGAGCGTAGAGTTCTTCTTCTGAGATACCGACTGTTTTAGCCATGATGATTCCTGTTTTGTCTTGTAGCCCAACCGAGCGGGGCATAATGTCTAAGAGCGAGCGGCAAGCGCAATACACTGCGCGCGCACCTGCTCTGCAAAGCGTTGGGGCTGTTCAACATGAACATTGTGCCCCGCATTCTCAACGCAGCAGAGGTGGAGCCTGCTGCGCTGTGCAAGTTGTTTAAATTTCTCATCCTGCTCACCGCAGACATAGGTGATTGGCAGGGTGAGTTGGCGCAGTGCGTCTAAGCAGTCCGGCTGCTTCGCCAGAGACGTTGCTAATAGCATCTTGGCCACCGCGGGGCCTAGATTATCACTGCGCTTGGCGATAAGAGTTTGTCTTTGCGCATCCTTTAGTGAACTAAATACGCGCTGGCGATACCAATCGCTCAATACCTGCTCAATCGGCTCCTCGTTGAAGCGGCGGGCCCATTGAGCATCACTGCGCCATCGCTCGTGGCGCTGTGCTTCGTCTTGCAATCCAAAATTACCGCCCTCTAGCAGCAAGGCTTGGATATTCAGCGGTGCAAAATTGCGCTTCACCGTGCCCATCATGGCAAGGCGAGCGCCAAGCGAGTAACCCACTACCACTATAGGTCGCTCCAAAGAGATTTGCTCGCTCTGCAATCTCGCCAACACACTCTTAGTGATCTGTGCGCAGCAAGTCGACAATGACTCGGTGTGGATACCGACACTCTCACCGTGCCCCGGAAGATCGAGGCAAAGTCGATCAAACTCGCTCAGATAGCTTAATGTCTCACGCCAGTCGTCACTCGATCCAAGAAAGCCGTGAAGAAACACCAACAGCGGCGCGTCATCAGCTTGCTGAATACTGTCTTTTTGCTGAACATCGTCGGCAGGGAAGAACTGACTAGAGAGCATGGATCTGACTGACACATTGACGAATATGACTCGACGCCTCACCCGCGGGCGTGACAACTTCAAGAATGAGTGCGCCACTTCCCTGCTTGAGGTGTGTGGCTAAACAGTGCTGATAGTCCGACAGCGTCTTGGGCTGACGATACGCAAGACCAAACTGCGCCGCGGCGTGTTCAAAATGAAAACCGTGCGGCATTTGATACAGAGCTTGCTTCTCCCTATCTGGGACCGGCAGCAAATCAAAAATCGCGCCGCCATCGTTGTTGGTAATCACAATCACCACCGGCGTTGGCTCGTGATGGAACAGGGCAAGTGAATTCAAATCATAAAGTGCGGAGGTATCGCCAAGCAGCACCACCGTCGGCGTTTGACGCTCACGCACAACACCTGCTGCGGTGGCGATCAAGCCATCAATACCCGATGCGCCGCGGTTACTCAATACCTCTCGCGGCGTCAACGCAGTAAACATATCCGCCAAGCGAACTATCAAACTGTTGCCAATAAAGAGCGATGCCTCATCGGGCAACGATTCTAACGACATGGCCACGGAGACTTCGCTGAGCGCCCCATTCACATTGAACTGCTGCACTAGGCGACGTGTTTGCTCACTTGCTTCTATTAAGCGCTCCGCCCATCGGGTTCGATGGCTTACCGCTGCGGGCATTATCGCTTGGACGTGCTCAATCCAACGGCCAATATCCATCTCGTGATGATGCTGTGGCAGATGGTTCGGGTTATTGCGCGCAGGGTGAGGTGACACATAGTGATACTCAGCGCCAGAGCGGGTAACGCACTCGGCTATCCACTGCACCAAACGTTTAGAGACCAGACGCGAGCCAAACTGTAGGACGCACTCGCAAGATGCAAGCTGAGAGCGAAAACGCGAATTTTGCAGCCATAAATCGTAGTGTGCCCAAGGCGAACTGACGCCTGACTGCGGATCGCAAAACACCGGCCAACCTAATGTATCGGCTAAGTGTTTGGCTTGTTTGGCTTCCTGTAATTCCACACTCCCCACTACCACCACGCCTTTCTTGCCCGCCAGATTAGGAACATGACTTGGCTCACTGTGCTGAGCAGCACTTTTTTGCGAATAAGGTGTGGATGATAGCGCCCACTTCGCTAGCTCAGGGCATAAGGTATCGAGACTTTGCGCCAAGACAGGCTCATCCTCAACGCTGAGATAGAGAGGCTCAGGAAACGGGCAGTTAATGTGCACCGCACCGCCCTCGCGCTGCTGGCTTGACATCAGGTTATCAACTGATGTCAACAGCCAAGGATACGCCTCTCGCCCCGCAGGGATAGGCAGATTTAGGCTGGCAGTGACATGGGTTGAGAACAATCCAATTTGATTGATCGCTTGGTTCGCGCCGCAATCCACCAGCGACGGGGGGCGATCGGCACTGAGCACCACTAAATGCTCGCCGGTTAACTTGGCCTCAGCAACCGCAGGCAAAAGATTGGCCACCGCCGTCCCAGAGGTGACAACAATAGCGACCGGTTGTTGACTGGCTTTGGCCAGCCCTAAAGCGAGAAAGCCTAAACCTCGCTCATCAAAATGGGTGTGCAGGGTAAAATGCGCATTGGTATGGGCTTCTAGGGTCAACGGCGTTGAACGCGAGCCAGGCGCGACACAGACGTGACACACGCCAAATCGAGATAATTCTTCCAGTAAAAGACGCGACCAAAGACGATTTGTCACCGCTTGAGTATGGGATTGTGGGGGCATTTACGAAGCCACTCCTAATGATGAGCGTTGACAAAAAGGCGGTGATTGATGACCAAACAGTGACAGTAGCGTCGACATTTTTTTGTCCAGCTCCTGCCACTCATGCTCAGCCACAGAGCCGGGCACAATCCCTGCCCCGGCAAAGAGCTGCACTGTTTCCCCCAAGACCAAAGCACTGCGGATCGCTACGCAAAACTCGGCGCGTTGATGGCTAATAAAGCCCATGGAGCCTGCGTACCAACCGCGCGCAAACGGCTCGTGTTGGCGTATGAAATCGATCGACGCCTGACGCGGCAAACCGGCGACCGCCGCCGTTGGCTGCAAAGCGCCAAGCAACTGCACACCGTTAATCCCCGAGTGTAGCGTGGCGTGAATGGTGCGCTTAAGGTGCTGCACTTTTCTCAGCCGAACCAAACGCGCCTCTTGCTCCACCTCAACATGGGAAGAAAACGGCGCAAGGCTTTGCACTATGTCATCCACCACGTACTGGTTTTCGTTGAGATTCTTGCTGTCATTGGCTAGCCAATTGGCGAGCGCCATATCTTGCGTCGCACTTTGCCCACGACCAATCGTGCCTGCTAAGGCTTCGGTGTGCAGCTCATTCTCTTGGCGGGCATAGAGTCGCTCTGGCGTTGATCCTACAAAGCTGTGTTTGCTGTCCAGCGCCAACATAAAATGGAAGCTATGGTGATTTTGCTCATGGCTGGATTTAAGCAGTTGCGCAGCGCTGATCGCGCGGTCGAGCGCCACATCGGTGCGCCTTGCGAGCACCACTTTTTTAAACTGATCGTTGTCGATACCGTGCAACACTTTGTCGACCAAATCATGCCACTGCGGCTGCTCTGGGCTATGGGTCATGCTCTGCACGTTAGCACTTAAAGGCTTGAGCTTGGCCACCTCGCAACGCAATTTGTTTAGCGCCATCAAGGTGCGCGATTTGTCTGGGTTGGGATTGACCGCCAAAGACCATTGATCATCAAGACGAATCAACTCCACTTGAGGTAAAAAGAAAAACGACGGCATGCAACGGCGATTTTTTTCATCGTCACCATCAAACGCTCGCCCTCCCCACACGCGCTGATCTGCCGCTAGAATTGCGTAAGCGGGGGCAGGGTCAACGAAAGTATGCCACTGACCGAGCGCCACCACCTCTTCACGAGTATCGCGAGATTGCCAGTAAAATTTAGGGAAAAGCGGCTGAGCATCCAGCCAATCGATCATTGAACATTCTGGTTTGTCTTCAAGATCTTGAACCAGACGGGCGGTGCCATCTTCTGCTTGCTTGACGCGTTCTATCAGTTCAATGACTGCTTGATGGAAATGGGACAAATCAGCCTCGTATGCAAAGAGATCATTATTCAATTTTATACCGCTACTCTATTTATTGACCCTACTCAAATCAAGGATGCAAGCAATGTTTTGCGAAATCCTGTGATAATACGCGTGCTACAAGCTCACTAAATAGCCGCAATCATTCAGATTTTTATTCTAAATAACTTTGAATTGAGTTACTTTAATAAAGAAATTCAATTATTTTTAGGTTGTTGCCAATGCAAAATATCGGGATGTCGTCAAAACTCGACAATGTCTGCTATGACATTAGGGGTCCTGTACTGAAACATGCTAAACGCATGGAGGAAGAAGGACACAAAATACTAAAGCTCAATATCGGCAACCCCGCCCCATTTGGCTTCGACGCCCCTGACGAAATCTTGGTCGATGTGATTCGTAACCTCCCAACATCACAAGGTTATTGCGATTCCAAAGGCATTTACTCGGCCCGTAAAGCGGTCGTACAACATTACCAACGCAAAGGTATTCGCTCGCTTGATGTGGAAGATGTCTACATCGGTAACGGCGTGTCGGAGTTGATCGTGATGGCGATGCAAGCGCTACTCAACAACGGCGAAGAGATGCTAGTGCCAGCACCGGACTACCCACTATGGACAGCGTCAGTCGCACTGTCAGGTGGTAAAGCGGTGCACTATCTGTGTGACGAGCTAGCCGATTGGTACCCCGATCTGGATGACATCAAGAAGAAGATCACGCCCAAAACCCGCGGGATTGTCTTGATCAACCCAAACAACCCAACCGGTGCGGTCTACAGCCGTGACTTCCTATTGGAAGTGATTGAAATTGCGCGCCAACACAAGTTGATCATTTTCGCCGATGAGATTTACGATAAAGTGCTCTACGATGGCGCGACGCACACCTCCGTTGCGACCTTAACCGACGATGTGCTGGTGATGACCTTCAATGGTCTCTCTAAAGCCTACCGTGTATGTGGTTTCCGTGGCGGCTGGATGTTTATGACCGGGCCAAAACACCTGGCGCAAGGCTACATCAACGGCCTGGACATGCTGGCGTCGATGCGTTTGTGTGCCAACGTGCCTATGCAGCATGCCATTCAAACCGCGCTCGGTGGCTATCAAAGTATCAATGAGTTGATCTTACCCGGTGGTCGATTGCTGGAGCAGCGCGACCGCGCTTGGGAATTGATCAACCAAATCCCTGGCGTCTCTTGCGTCAAACCTAAGGGAGCGATGTACCTGTTCCCTAAAATTGATACCAAAATGTACAAGATCAAAGATGACCAAAAAATGGTGTTGGATTTTCTGATCCAAGAGAAGGTGCTACTGGTACAAGGCACTGGCTTCAACTGGCCCAAACCGGATCACTTCCGCATCGTGACATTGCCCCATGTTGAAGACTTGGAACTGGCCATTGGCCGCTTTGAGAAATTCCTCTCCGGGTACAGCCAGTAACACGTCTTGGCGACGTGGTGTAATCAGCGATTGGGCAATAGTAATCGCCGCCAAATTTTCTTATGCTAAGGACACGACCTCGTGTCCTTTTTTCATTTCTAGGAGGTAGAGAAATGTCATCCAGTCAGCCCCAAGAAAGCCACTTTTTTGCCCATTTGGCCCGTATGAAACTCATTCAGCGCTGGCCGCTCATGCGCTCTGTGTCGACTGAAAACATCTCCGAGCACAGCTTACAAGTCGCCTTTGTCGCCCACGCGCTGGCGCTTATCAAAAACAAGAAGTTTGGCGGCCAAGTCAACGCAGAACGTGTCGCACTGCTCGGCATGTATCACGACACCAGTGAAGTACTGACGGGCGATTTACCCACTCCAGTGAAATACTACAACCCTGAGATCGCCAAAGAGTACAAAAAAATCGAAGCGGCGGCCGAGAAGAAGTTGCTCTCCATGCTGCCGGAAGAGTTCCAAGAAGACTTTGCGCCTTACTTAGTTTCTCATCAAGCACACAGTGACGATGCTGCAATCGTTAAGCAAGCCGACACCATCTGTGCCTATCTCAAATGCTTGGAAGAGCTCAGTGCGGGCAACCATGAATACGCCTTGGCCAAAAAGCGCCTCGATGTGACGCTAAAAGAGCGCCATACCCCCGAAATGGAGTACTTCCTCAACACCTTCGCCCCGAGTTTTGAGCTCTCTCTCGATGAGATAAGTTAACTGGCAAGCTAGTACTTTCTGTCTACACTTAATCAAAAAGCCCTAAGACGAGGTGTGTAGTGCAGGACGGTATCTCTAATGATAAAAAACTGCTGATGTTCATTCAGTATGTGCCGCTTACCTTAATGGTCACATTTGCGATTGTCATTGTGGCCTTAATCGTCAACGAAAATCGCTTTGCGCTCGAAAAAGACGTCAACTCCCTGCGCGACAACTTCTACACCACTCAGCGCAAAAGCATCCAAAATCGCGTGACCAATATTGTCGATCAGATTGAGTTTGAGAAAAAACGCACCGAAGATCTGCTCCGCCAAGACATCAAACAGCGCGTTGAAGAAGCCCTTGCGATTGCACAAAACTTATATCGCCAGTATGAAGGCCAACCTGAGGAGACCATCAAAAAGGCGATCACCGAAGCGCTCAGGCCTATTCGATTCAATCAAGGGCGTGGGTATTTCTTTGTCTATCAGCTCGATGGCACCAATGTCATGCATCCGATTCTGCCCCACTTACAAGGGACGGATATGTGGAATTTACAAGACGTCAACGGCTCCTACATCATCCAAGATCTCTCCAGAATGGTCAGCAACCAACAGCGTGTCTACCACCGCTGGCACTGGAACAAACCTAATGCTTTGGACCAAAAGTTCGACAAAATTGGCTATGTGGCGCTGTTTGAACCCTACGATTGGTTTATTGGTACCGGTGAGTACGTGGTGGATGTCGAGCAAGATATCCAACAGCGTTTGATTGAACGCATCTCAGATTATCGCTACGGCAACAACGACTACATTTTCATCATGGACAGCAAAGGGGCGATGCTCTCTCACCCCAACAAAGCGCTGCTCGGTGTTGAACGCTTAGATGCTACCGATAAAACTGGCTTTCAGTACATTCAAGCCATTGTCGATACCGCCCACCAAGGCAGTGGCTTTGTCCGTTACCACTCAAGCCAAACGCCGCTCGGTAGCGAAGATTCCTACAAGCTCAGCTATGTCACCTACTTGCCCGACTGGGATTGGATTGTCGGGACAGGCGTTTACCTCAAGCCCGTCGAAGATTTTCTCATGGATCGCGAGCAACAGATCACGCAGAGCAATCAGCGAGAGCTCAATCAGGTCTTGCTGGCGAGCATTCTGGTATGTGGCATTTTAGGCTTGCTCTCTTGGGTGGTCGGTAAACGTGTTGGGCTACGTTATCGCATCATGCAAAAGCAGATTTCGCGTGACTTTACCCAGTTGCAAGAGGCCAAAAGTGAGCTGCAACATCAAGCCCTGCACGACAGTTTAACCGAGTTGCCCAACCGCACCTTCTTGATTGAGTTTATTCAAGAGGCGATTCGCAATGCCAATCAAGAAACACCGCTCACGGCGATCATGTTTGTCGACATTGATGACTTTAAAAAGGTCAACGACGCCTTTGGCCACTCTGTGGGTGATAAGCTGCTAACCTATGTCGGCCATCAGTTTACCGAGATGCTCAATGAACACTCACTGGTAGCGCGCTTTGGCGGCGATGAATTTGTGTTCTGCTTCCCACAACTGGGCTCAGTGCTCGATGCCGAAGAGATCGCCCATCAAATCCGCGATATTTTTAAACAAGAAATGGTGGTGGATGGCAAAGTGATCTCCACCAGTTGTAGTATCGGTGTCTCTATCTATCCGCAAGATGGCTTAAATCCGGAAGAGCTTATCACTCGCGCCGATACGGCGCTCTATACCTCAAAAGCCCGCCGCAAAGGGCGCGTGTTGTTCTTTGATGAGTCAATTAACAAGCGTGTCCAGTACGAGCTGACTCTAGAAAAAGAGCTGAGAAATGCCATCAGGAATAATGAGCTCTATATGGTGTTCCAACCGCAGATCAACCTGCAATCTGGCCAGTTTGAATCGGTAGAGGCGCTGCTGCGTTGGCATAACCCTGAGCTTGGGCATGTGTCACCGATTGAGCTGATCCGCAAAGCAGAAGAGATCGGTCTTATCCATCAAATTGGCGAATTTGTCATTCGCCATGCGTGTCAGCACATCATTGCACACTTCCCCAATGGGCAGGACGCGCTGGGTCTTTCCATTAACATTTCGCCGAGCCAATTGATGGCGAAAAACTTCCTCGATCAGCTCACTCGTATTATTGATGAACAGCAGATCGACCGCAGCCGCATCACGGTTGAAATCACCGAGAACGTCCTGATTGATGACTTAGAAATGGTCACCCCAATCCTTAATCAAGTCAGAGAGAGCGGGTTTGCAGTCTCGTTGGATGACTTTGGGACTGGATTCTCGTCTCTGAGCTACCTCTGCAATCTACCGATTAACGAGATCAAGATTGACCGCAGCTTCGTCGATAAAATGCTGGTCAACAAACAGAGTGATGCGCTGGTCAAAGCGATCATCGCCATCGGCAAAGCGCATAAGATGAAAGTGGTCGCCGAAGGGATAGAAACGCAAGAGCAAAGCCAGCAGTTGATCGAGTACGACTGCAATTTGGGTCAGGGGTATTTCTATGCTAAACCTCTGTCTATTGAGGATTTGATAAAGCAGATTGGCAATCCATCGTAAGCTAGGCATACTCGAGGTTTAAACACGTAACGTTCGAAAGGTGATGTGCTGATGGATTTCAACTTGGACCCGGCGTGGCTGATGCGCCACGACGATGAGCATAAAATTCGCCGTGACGATCATCGCAGCCCATACCAGCGCGATCGAGCAAGAATCCTCCACTCTGCGGCGTTTCGTCGTTTGCAGGCCAAGACCCAAGTGCATGGCACCAGCTTTGATGATTTTCACCGCACCCGTCTCACCCATTCGCTTGAAGCCGCTCAGCTCGGCACGGGTATTGTCGCGCAAATTAAAAAGAAGCAGCCTGAGTTTCGTGACCTACTGCCTAGCGATAGCTTAATTGATTCGTTATGTTTGGCGCACGATATTGGCCACCCGCCTTATGGGCACGGCGGCGAGGTCGCCCTAAACTATATGATGCGCGACCACGGCGGCTTTGAAGGCAACGCGCAAACTTTTCGTATTGTTACCCAGCTTGAGCCCTATACCGAGCATTTTGGTATGAACCTCGCGCGGCGCACTCTGCTTGGGTTGATGAAATACCCAGCGCCGCTTAGCCAAACTTGCTCCGCCGACACACCACCGCCGGTCTCTCATCAACGGCGATTAAAGGCCAAAGAGTGGGCGCCTGCGAAAGGGTATTACGATTGTGACCAAGTCACCTTTGATTGGATGCTGCAGCCGCTCTCTCAAGCGGACAAAACGCGCTTTAGCGAACTGCGTGAAGCGCCAAGCGGCCAAGGGCACCACAAAACGCGCTTTAAGTCGCTCGACTGTTCCATTATGGAATTGGCTGATGATATTGCCTACGGCGTACACGATCTAGAAGACGCCATCGTGCTTGGTCTGGTCACCCGTCATCAATGGATAGAGGGCGCGGCGAGCCAGTTGTCGGAGTGCGGTGAGAGTTGGTTTGAGCAGCACATCGACTCCATCACTGAAATGCTGTTTGCCGGCACGCACTTTCAGCGCAAAGATGCCATTGGCGGTATGGTCAACGCCCTGCTGACCAGCGTCTCTATCAAGCCGGTGGATGCGCCATTCGATTGTGACTTGTTGGCTTTCAATGCCTATTTAGAGCCACAAATGGCGTTGGCACTGGACATTCTCAAGCGCTTTGTCAGCGACTACGTGATTCAAGTGCCCCACGTTCAGGTAGTCGAATACAAAGGCCAGCAGATCATTATGGACATCTTTGAAGCGCTGAGCGCCGATCCGGAGCGATTGCTGCCGATCGAAGTACGCCAACAGTGGACACAGAGCAAAGACGGCTATCGCGTGATAGCCGACTACATCTCCTCAATGACCGATGGCCACGCTCAGCGCCTGCACCAACAGCTGTTTTCGTCACATTAACGCGATTAGCTACGCTCGGACTGCCCAGCTTCCATATAGGCACTAAGCTGGGCATTCAGGCGCGCTTTTTCTTGCTGTGAAATGAAGCTGGCTTCAATCGCATTACGAGTGAACATGGCCAGTTCATCTCGGCTTAGTGCGTGGCTGCCGGCAACCGCAAGAAAGTTATCGCTCATGTAACCGCCAAAGTAACTGGGATCGTCAGAGTTGATCGTTACACAAAGCCCTTGGCGTAATAGGTCCACAATGTTGTGCTGCGCCATCTCATCAAAGACCTTTAACTTGATGTTTGATAGTGGGCAGACCGTCAACGGCACGCGCGATTGTGCAAGGGAGGCGACTAAGCTTGGATCGTCACTGCAACGCACTCCATGATCGATTCGCGCCACATGCAGCTTGTCTAAACTGTTGGTGATGTTAGCCACAGGCCCCTCTTCGCCCGCGTGTGCCACGGTCAAAAAGCCCGCCTCACGAGCCTTGGCAAACACGCGTTCAAACTTTTCTGGCGGGTGGCCAAGTTCTGAGGAGTCTAACCCTACGCCAACGATCTTCTCTTTAAACAGCATCGCTTCTTCAAGCGTGTCCATCGCGCTCTCTTCATCCAAATGACGAAGAAAGCACATAATCACTTGGCTAGTGATGCCGAGCTTGTGCTGGCCGTCATCCAAAGCGCGCGTGATGCCGTTGATCACGGTAGAGAAGGCTATACCCCGCGCGGTGTGCGTTTGCGGGTCGAAAAATATCTCGGTGTGCATCACATTATCTTGCTCACAGCGCAGCAAGTAAGCCCACGTCAAATCGTAGAAATCTTGCTCTTGAATCAGCACATTGGCGCCTTGGTAGTAGATGTCTAAAAACGATTGAAGATTGGTAAACTGGTAGGCTTGCTTGACCGCCTCAGGCGTCGCAAAGGGCAGGTCTATCTGATTGCGCTTGGCCAGCTCAAACATCATCTCGGGCTCTAAGGTGCCTTCAATGTGCAGGTGGAGTTCAACTTTAGGTAGGTTTTGAATAAAAGCAGTATGATTCACGTTTGTCGCCTCTTAATGACACTTTCACAACAAACGCTTTTCCCTTGACGAATTTCAGACATACAAAGAGAAAAGCGACTTGCACTTATCTCTTCGTAATCTGGAATTTACGGCTCCAGGTAGAGACTCCCACACCATATCAGTGGGATTATACGAAGCACCGCAGCGCCGATGATGACCGTACGGTGAAAACGATTGCGTTAAGCATATACCGAGATAGAAGACTTTGCCAACCTTTGGTGCGTGGCAACACCTAGCCTTGGTAGTTTTTCTCGAACACGCCTGGCGGCATTTGCGCAATCTGAAAGTCGATCATCTTCTCAAACGCGTTAATAAGTGGGGTGAAATCCTGCCGAGGCTCAAGCAAACGCAAGATGTGATAGCCTGCCTCCACCGTCGATAAACTGTTGGCGCTGGGCGATTTACGAATGCGGTAGTTGCCCACCAGATCTGTGGGGAGCGCGACTTTAGGCAAAGCGTGTAAATTGGTCGAGAGTTGCCACATTTTGTAGGCTTTCTTCCACGTGCCATCCAATAGAATCACGCGCAGACGCACCTTAGGCTCAGCTTGCTGGAGGCGCGTTCTCACTTGCTCATAGCTCTGCGCACCTTCACCGGGAAACAGCACCCAATGCTCGACGTTTGGCTCGCTAAGCAAGGCGTTGAGCGCCTCATGCTCACTGAAATCTTCCCCGACGAAACAGCGACTGTTGGAGAGCGAGAGCGTCAAGATGCGCGCGGTGCCCATTGGTCGGTGGGTTTCCGCTTTATGTTGGAGTATGATGAGTTCCACATGAGAGGATAGCGGCACTATCCATTGGCATAGACACGCTTTGAGTGATTTCCCACATTGAGTACAGTACCGAAACGTCATTTCCGCTTAATTATCCTATTGGGGCTCATTAGCCTTGTGTGTGCCGTGATGCAAACTGAACCCGCCGCGACATGGAGCGCTTGGCACCAGGTCGATATCCTACAAGGTCAGTGGTGGCGGATCGTAACAGGAAACTTTACCCATACCAACCTTGCCCACCTTGTGATGAACCTCGCGGGTCTTTGGGTGATTTGCTATCTATTCCGCCCTCGCCCCTTTGATCTTATTTTAGCCCTGTTTCTCTGTAGCCTTGGCGTCGGTTTACTGAACTTAACGACGACGATGCAAGGCTATGTTGGCCTCTCTGGCGTTTTACATGGTCTGTTTGGCTACTTCGCCTTACGTGAATACTTACCAAGCAAGAGCCATTTACCAAGGCGAAAAAGTAGCGGGCTGCTTGTGCTTGGCTTGCTGGCAAAAATTGCTTGGGAGCAAAGCATGGGCGCGCCAGAATCCACCAGCGCTCTGATTGAAGCACCTGTCGCCATCGATGCGCATCTCTTTGGCGCGGGCACTGGCTTGCTCTTCGCGCTTGTCATGCACTTGCTCACGCAAAAAAACAAAGACGCGATAACGCTCAAATAAGCCACGGCCGCATCCGCCGTCTTACACTCCCCTTCTTGATGCCCGGCCTTTGTACCCTTTGTCTCAATAATTTTATTGATGTTCAGCGACAAAGGGCGCAGAATGGCCCACTTTTTCGCACCCCCCGCATACACGCATGGGGCGTGGTTACATCACAACAGAGAACAACGTATGGGTTTTACCGATTTAGGTCTTTCTGCTCCGCTGCTTAAAGCCATTGATGAACAAGGCTACCGTGAGCCATCACCAATCCAGCAACAAGCCATTCCAGCGGTGCTTGCTGGTCAAGATGTCATGGCCGCAGCGCAGACAGGCACAGGTAAAACCGCAGGCTTTACACTGCCAATTCTAGAGCGCCTCGATAACGGCACGCGCGTCAAAGGCAATCACATTCGTGCACTCGTCCTTACACCGACTCGTGAGTTGGCGGCGCAAGTGCAAGAAAACGTCTTCCAGTACAGCCGTTACCAACGCCTGACTTCGGGTGTGGTATTTGGCGGCGTCAAAATCAACCCGCAAATGATGAAGCTGCGCAAAGGGTTGGACGTGTTGGTCGCCACGCCGGGCCGCTTGCTCGATCTTTACCAACAGAACGCGGTGAAATTTGATCAACTGGAAGTGCTGGTTCTTGATGAAGCAGACCGTATGCTGGATATGGGCTTTATCCGCGATATCCGCAAGATTTTGGCTCTGCTACCTGAAAAACGCCAAAACTTGCTCTTCTCAGCGACGTTCTCAGCAGAAATTCGTGACTTAGCAAAAGGCTTGGTGAACAACCCTGTTGAAGTGTCTGTCGCGCCTGCTAACTCGACCGCAACCACCATCGAGCAGTGCATCTACCCGGCCGACAAGCGCAAGAAAGCGCCGATGTTGGTTAAACTGATTCAAGATGGCGACTGGAAACAAGTTCTGGTGTTCTGCCGCACCAAACACGGTGCTAACCGCTTAGCGTATTACCTCAATGATCAAGGGATCACCGCAGCGCCAATTCACGGTAATAAAAGTCAAAGTGCGCGCACCAAAGCACTAGCGGATTTTAAATCTGGCGACGTTCGCGTCCTAGTAGCCACCGACATTGCGGCGCGCGGCATCGACATCCCACAGCTGCCTCAAGTGGTTAACTTTGAACTGCCACATGTGGCCGAAGATTATGTTCACCGCATTGGCCGTACAGGTCGAGCTGGCGAAGTGGGCCGTGCCATCTCTTTGGTGGAAGCGGCAGAAGCGAGCGAGCTATTTGCCATCGAGCGATTGATTCAACAGCTGTTGCCACGCCTTGCCTTAGAAGGCTATGCGCCAGTGAACGTGCTGCCAGAATCCAAACTCGACACACGCCCGATTAAGCCAAAGAAACCGAAAAAGCCGAAGAAACCGAAAGCGGAACACACCGACGGACAACGCTCCGCAGACAACGCCCGTGGCCACAAACCGGCCAGCAAAAACAAGCGTCACTTCGGCCCAAAATCGGCGAACGGTGAGAACCGTGGTGGTAAACCCGCGGGAAAAAGCGGCAACGGTGCAAGAAAGCCAAGCCGTTCAGGTAACCGTCCAAACAAGCCATCCAACACTCAAAAAGCGCAGTAAACCGGCGTTAAACGGATGACGCCGATGTGAAACGGGTACTCAGCTCACATCGGCGCTCGGTAGATAGACAATCTCACGCGGCAAGCCAGATTCTAAATCGCTGGCAGGGTTTGGTACGCTCACCCACTCTTCTGGTCGCATCGCAATACACATCAGAACAAACGCATCGAGAATGTCATCTTTCTCCGCCACTTTACGCGGCACGCTCGCCAGCGCTGAATTGAGCACCGCCATCCAATCTGGGGCAATGTGATTTAGCAGCGCTAACCGCTCTTGATGCCCCTCAATACACTTTTTATTCCACGCCATCGGTTGACCAGATAGCCCCGCAAAGGCCAGCTCGGGATGCGCTTCACGTACAGACAGTGACGCACTGCGCCGAGATCGGACAAAGGCATCCAATTCACGCATTTTAGGGGCAATACCCCAGGTTTGTTTCGAGAATTTTTTGCCCAACCGCGCCACATTTTGCTCGCAGGCGCGCTCGTAACTCTCACTATAGACCGCCTCACGACAAGGTACGGAAAACACCGACGCACGGCGCCCTTTGAGTAACGCCCTCGCCGCCTTATCACATAACCTATCTGGCTGTTCTGGGGTGCTAAAGCCGATTGGCATATCCACCAGCCACACTCCAGTTTCCCCAATCTGCAATGCCAGCGCGTCCAAACTTTCTTCAATCACGATTTTAGGCAGTGCATTTTCTGTCACTACCCAAGCCAACCAGCCTGCTTTGCAGCCATCAATTCCGGTGTAGGTCATGGTGGTTACCACTCAAGATTCGAGAATAATTGTACGAATTGTCTAACATCACTTTGAAATAAACTCAGGTCCATTTGTAACACCACTTTTACCTATGATAGGTACCATCAACTCCTATCCATCACCACTTAACCTACCTTCCTACAACTCAATTGGACTTCTAATCCATACTGTCTCCTTTACCATTTCCTCCCCATCATAACCTCACTAAATGTTATGCAATTATGAGCTTACAAATATTGTGCGTTTCGTTCCGGTACTGTAATCTATTTACCGAAAAATCACCTAATTGAGCAAACGGCCGTAAGGAAATCTCCGTCAATCAATTCGAATGCTAATATAAAGGTAGGAAATGCTTACCACAATACTATCTAACTTTTCAGAAGATGAGCTCTTAGGCTTCCTCCCTAAAAGCTCTATCGATTTTGCTTTAGCTATTAATGAATCGGGCAATAACTTAGAAAATGAGCCCTTAAATAAAACGCATTTAGCCAGAGTTGTTGCAAATGTTAAGAGTGTTGAATTTATTTTTAATAGACCTCTACGTAATAAGTTAATCGAACGCTTAAGTGCACAGCAACTTGTCAAACTATTTCCAAGCTTCAATCTACAACCAAAAAATGTAAAACCTATACATTACGATGCGATAACTAGCTGGTCAGAGGAAAATCTTGAAGACTTTGCATCAAAATTAGGACTAGAAGGACTTTACAAAAGTCATTTAGAACAAAACTCTGATCTAGAAAGTATCACGCATATCGAGCCAGCTTACGGGCTTTATCCCTACCAGCAAAATATCAATCTCCAAGTTTTCGATAGCCTCAAGAAAAAGAAACAACGGGTTTTAATTCATCTCCCTACAGGGGCAGGTAAAACACGTACTGCAATGAATATTGCTTGCGAGCATTTAAGGAAATCTCCAACGAATGTTGTTCTCTGGCTTGCTGACCGTGAAGAACTTTGTTCACAAGCGTATGAAGAGTTTGCTAAGGCCTGGAAAGCTTTGGGTAATCGTTCAACATCGTTGTATGGTTTTTATTCAAGCTCTAACGAGAGCTTAGGTGGAATAGACTCAGGTTTCGTAGTAGCTGGCTTGCATAAATTTTTAAGCTTACGAAAGAGTAACTCTAGGCAGTTGAAACTTCTATATAAAGAGCTTGCAGAAAAGATAACACTAGTTATTTTTGACGAAGCCCACAAGGCCGTTGCACCTAAATTTCAAGAGGTGTTGCAAGACTTTATTACTGATAAGTCATTTCACGCTGATTTAGTAGGGCTTACAGCAACACCAGGAAGAAGTTATTCCACCGACGGTTTGTCTTCAGAAGATCAAAAGCTGGCAAATTTTTTCTACAACAACAAAGTATCGATGAAGATACCAGGCTATCTATCTCCCATAGATTACTTGGTAGAACAAGGCTACCTCGCTAAAGCGAACTTCAAGTCACTAAATTATGATCATTCGAAAATTTCTGCTTATGAATTGAAGGATTCTGGTGGCATTGAAACAATGACCACCTTAGCCAATAACTTAGAACGAAACCGAAAAATCGTAGAAACCATCATTGAAGAATGCCATAAAAACTCCCAAATCATTGTATTTGCGTGCACCGTTGAGCACTGTATCAACTTGGCTACTGCACTTTCCTATGGAGGAATTAAGGCAGCTTCAATTGATAGTAAGAATGATACGCCTGAAAGTAGAAGAGCAAAAATAGCTCAATACAAAAGTGGAGAGCTTCAAGTTCTAGTTAACTTCAATGTATTAACTGCCGGCTTTGACGCACCTAAAACTAACGTGACAATTATTGCCAAACCAATGAACTCTCTCGTTCAATACTTGCAAATGGCTGGACGTGCTATGCGTGGTCATAAGAGCGGCGGTAACACGGAGTGTCGTATCTACACTGTCATGGACGATATACCAGAATTTCAAAGCATAAGCCTTGCATTCGGTTACTGGAACGATATGTGGGCAGAGAAGGAAACTAATTAATGAGCAACAGATTTTTAAGTGCCGAAACAGTTATTGAGTCATTAAGAGATAACGGCTACAACAATACTGCCTATGCCCTCGCAGAACTAATAGATAACAGCCTGCAAGCTACAGCAACCCGAGTCGAAGTAGGCTTTATCGAAGAACAGCTGACTGCTAGAAAGAATTATACTGTCTCTGAAATCTCTCTTTGGGATAACGGCGTTGGCATGGACATAGATACGCTTCGAATCGCGATGCAGTTTGGAGGAGGAACTCACCGAAAAGATACCAAGGGTATGGGTAAGTTTGGTATGGGCTTACCTAACTCATCCATATCTCAATGTCGACGTGTCGAAGTTTGGAGCTGGCAACAAGGTGATGAGCCTCACTACACTTATTTAGATGTAGATGAAATGAAAAGCGGTAAACTTGAAGAAGTGCCCACCCCAGTCGCTATGCCTATTCCTAGTAAATATGACAAAGCATTTTTTACGAAAAGACCTGAATCTGGCACTCTAATCATCTGGTCGAAATTGGATCGTCTAAGTTGGAAAACAGGTAAATCCATTTATCGTCATTGTGAGCATCTAGTTGGGAGAATGTACCGAAACTTTATTAGTGATGACAATATAAAAATCGAAAGTATTACTTACCGTAAGTCTGGCGAGGATCGTCTCGACGTATATGATCGTGAAACATTTAAAGCCAACGATCCTATGTACCTGAAAAAGAGAACCTCTTTGCCAGAGTTACCAGGTAACTACAAGGGTGAAGCATTCTTTGAAAAAGTCGATGAAGAGGTTATTTCTGTAGAATACCTAGATGAACATGGGGAACCAAAGCGAGATGATGTAACAATTACGACTTCAATGGTTAAAAAAAGCATAGCTAACAGAATTCTCAAAGAAACCGTGGGTCGCCTAGGCGGAACAGTCTGGGGTAAGCATTGTGGGAAGAACGTAGGTGTATCGATTATTCGTGCAAATAGGGAGCTTGTCTTGAGAGATTCTTTTCTCACATCCGCATTGAGAGAGAGTAAGGGACGTTTTATCGGTATCGAGGTATCATTCCCACCAACATTAGATGCAGTTTTCGGCGTAACCAACAACAAACAAGATGCGGTAAAATTGATCCCATATGAAATCAAGAATATATCTACTCAAGCAGGTTTCGACTCCGAGCAAGAGTACCTTCGAGATCTAGAAGAGAACTCAGACTCCCTACTACAAGTACTTAAGGTTGTAGGTGCAATTAAGAAGCATGTAACAGACTTGACTAAAAAACTAGAAACTATCAACGTCGAAGGTAAAGCTGTTAAAGGAGAACAACCGAAATCTACATCTGAAGGTGCCGCATCAAAAGCAACGCAAGGTTCTGCTCATCGCGATAGCCACGGTCATAAAGCTAAAGAGACTCCACCTGAGAAGCTGGAGAAAAAAGATGTGATTGACCACCTAAAAAAAGCAGGTGGCATGAGTGAAGAAGAAGCTGAAGAAAAGGCAGAACGTTTAATTCTGACAGGAAACCGATTCTTAATTGAAGATGTAGCGAGGGATTCGGAAGCATTCTTTGATGTATCTACAAGTAAAGGGCTAACTCTTGTACTTTTCAATACCAACCATGTCTTCTACCAAAAGCTTGTTAGTAAACTAGGTCCTGAAGAACTTGAGGTAATGCAAACGACTATTGCTGGCTTTGCTCGAGTAATGAACGAAACTACCGACGATAGACGCTTGGCATACTTAAACTCGATTAGACGTGAGTGGGGCTTGGTCATCAGTGAGTTCTTAGAAGAGCCATCAGATGATGGAATGGACGACTTTTAATGAGCGGGCTAATTTCTAATAGAGAGCTAACAAAAGAGTTAGAGGCAATAATACCTAACTGCAAGAGCTTGAAAATTATTTCCGCCTTCATGACTCAACCAGCAACATGCTGGTTGAGTCAGTTGGTTAAAGGAAACTGCCCGTCGGTGAACTTAGTCGGGCGTTTTACACCATTAGATTTTATCCAAGGCTCAAGTGATTTAGATGCTCTACGGGACTGTATCGCGCAAGGGTACCAAGTTAAAGCGCTCACTAATTTGCACGCTAAAATTTTTCAAATTGATGAAGAAACTATATTTAGTGGTAGTGCAAACTTAACAGGAAAAGGGCTAGCATTAGTCAATGATTGCAATGTAGAAGCCTGTAACAAAGTACAGGCTTCTTCAAGTTCTAAGGAGTTTATCAACAAAATCATCAAATCAGCATCTGAGCTAACGTTGGAAATCATTGATGAAATGGAGCAGTACATACAAAGTATCGATGGTACATGTAAACCTGAACTTCAAATGACCTGGCCCGAGCATGTGCTACCGCAATCTAAAGATCTTTTTGTTTCAGACTTTCCGTTAGTAAAGCCAGGTGATTTTGCTAAAGAGTATGAGTTAAACCCATCCCTCCAGTTTGCTCAAATAGAAAACGCGAGAGAAGATAAAGAACTTGCCTCTGAGCTCTTTAAGCAAAGCAAAGCCTATCGGTGGTTAAAGGGCGAAGTTTGCAACAACCTTAGCGACCGCGATCTAGGATTTGGGCAAATCTCACGTTTACTGCACGATGCTCTTGCTGATGATCCTGCACCTTACAGGCAAGAAGTAAAAGGGCTTCAAGAGAACCTATATTCGTATCTAAAGTTATATGCAAAGGATGAATTAGAGATTTATATTCCAGGTAGAAGAAGTGAAGTTTTAAGACTGAAGCACGATAATATAGGACTTAACAAGTGAAAATAAAACAACTTTTAGTTCGTTCTGGAGAATCTGGTTTAAATGAATTAATCAGTCATTCACTTTTAGAAATACTTTACGAATTTGAAAAACAGCCAACCATTAAAAGGTTAACCGAGGTTATCTTAGAGATTTATGGTGAGCAAACGTATATAGATAATGCAAAAAAGCGCAGGAACATTTTACAATATCTAACAAAGGAAGAGGCAACTGAACTTTGTATAAGGCTTGGTCTGAATAAAGATGAACCATGGAATAGCCTAGCTAACTTTAACTTAAATTCTGAAAGAAGAGAGTTACTTAATAGTTTCTTTGACATTGAAAGCCACAAATCTCCAGAAAAAAAACAGGAAAATGAAGAATATCATGAAATAATAGAGCCTAGATACCCATTATTTATACACCAAGAAAAGGCAGCCAAAGAAATAAAGGAGTACTTGAGCACACCAAAGTCTAAGGTTTTACTACACATGCCTACAGGTTCAGGAAAAACTAGAACTGCAATGAGTATTGCTGTTGATTTCTTGAGAAATGAAATTGTATCCAGAGATCAGTCAATAATTGTTTGGCTAGCCGATACCTACGAATTATGTGAACAAGCATATAGTGAGTTTGTAAAAGCGTGGTCTTATTTGGGCGTTGGAGAAACGAATATCTACAAAGTATATGGGAACAGTGACGTTGCTTTAGCAGATATAAAACATGGGTTTGTAGTATGTGGATTGCAAAAGCTAAACTCTATTCGACAACAAAATGTCAAGAGTTTTTATTCTTTTGGAAGAAAAGCAAATTTAGTCGTTTTCGATGAAGCCCACAAAGTTATAGCCCCAACCTATCAACACATGGTTGAACTTTTCCAAGAAAATGGAAAAGCAGCAATACTTGGTTTATCGGCGACACCAGGAAGATCGACTTACGATCATGAGAGAAACTTGAATTTTGCTGAGTTTTTCAACTATCAAAAGGTAACTTTAGCAGTCGAAGGTTTTAGCTCTCCGGTTGATTACCTTGAGAAAGAAGGATATTTAGCAAAGGTAAGTTATCATGAGATTCCCTACGAGCCTAAAGATCTCAAGTTTACGAAGTCCGAAATATTAGCTTTAGAACAAGGCTCGGATATATCAGAAAGATCACTAAAAGTGCTAGGAATGGAAGCTCAGAGAAACATTAAAATTCTTTCATTATGCCTAGAACAAGTAGCTTTAGGGAAAAAAGTTATATTATTCGCATGCTCTGTTGAAAGTGCAGAAGCAATATTTGCTCTGCTAAGATATAACAACGTTGCAGCAGGAATTGTCACATCAAACACACCCGAAGATTTAAGAAAAGATACAATTGACAGGTATAAGGAACCACGTAGCAAACAAGAGGAGTTAAAAATATTAGTTAATTTTGGCGTATTAACTACGGGTTTTGACGCACCAATTACTAATGTTGCAATTATCGCTCGACCAACAAACAGCTTAACTCTGTTTAGTCAAATGGTAGGCAGGGCTACTCGCGGTATAAAAGCAAAAGGCAACGAGTTCAGTGATGTTTACTATATAAAAGATACACTTTCTGGAATGGTGGATATGGTTACAGCATTCTCTCACTGGGATGATGTTTGGAATTAAGGTTTATAAGATGGAACAGAAAATTTTTCCTATAGAGTTAGTTTTGGACTCTATGACTGACAGCGGATATAAAGACGCAGCTCATGCTGTCGCTGAATTAATTGACAACAGTATTCAAGCTGGTGATAAAAGTGAAGCAGTTAACGTTGAGCTATTATGTATCGAAGAAAAAGCCTTCTCTACAGACAGAACCACTTCAAGGATAAGCAAGATAGCTGTTTTTGATGATGGAAGCGGAATGTCTCCTGAAACACTAAGTAGTGCTCTGGCGTTTGGTAAAGGTAGCCGAAAAGGTGCAAAAACAGGTATAGGTAAGTTCGGAATGGGCCTCCCAAATGCATCGATATCCCAGTGTAACTATGTCGAAGTTTATTCTTGGCAAAATAATGAAATATATAGAAGTTACCTTGACTTAACAGAACTAGTAGAAAGTGGGAAAGACACTCTTCCTGCCCCGACCCCTATTGATAGTCTACCTGAGGAATGGGTTGGTAAGATTTCAGTGCCTATCAAAGAGTCTGGGACACTAGTTATATGGAATAACCTAGAAAGGCTAAAATGGAAAAGACATAAAACATTTTTCACCAATACAGAGTTTATTGTCGGACGAATGTATAGGTACTTTATCAACAACAAAGCATGCAAAATAAGAATGGCCGCTTTTCAAGGTGGAAAAAATGTATATGATACTTTTGTAAAACCCAACGACCCGCTTTATTTAATGAAAGAAACTTGTGCGCCTGAACCACTAAACAATGGCGCTTGTTTTGTCTCCATTCCAGAAGGAGGCGAAACATTTAAGGTCAATTATGAGGGTGAAGAGCATCAGATCAAAATTGTCTTTAGTCATGTGCTACCTGAATTTAGAAAAAATTATAAGCAATACTACCCTAATGCTTCACAAGCTGGTGACACTCGAGCTGGACAACACTGTGCAAAAAATTTAGGAATCTCTGTCATTAGAGCAAACCGAGAGCTTGAACTAAATACCGACTTTAATATCGCATATAACACTCGAGAAAGATGGTGGGGAGCCGAAGTACACTTTGAACCCGCATTAGATAAAGTTTTTGGGGTAACTAACAACAAACAAGCTGCAACCGCATTCAAAGAAATACTAGTAAGTGATGTTGCTCAAGAAGAGCAAATCAGTACAGGTGATGTTGAGAATTTTCTGGCGGAAGACGACCCAGGAAAACTAATATTATTGAACATTTCCCAAATCATTACATCTCGATTAAGAACAATACGAAATGCATTGAGTTCACAACAAGAAGGCACTCGCAAAACACAGGATACTGGAAATAATTTAGTTCCGCCTATCCCCGAGCCTGATAACGAAGGACCAGGTCGGAGTGATGAAGGTGAAAAAGATAAAACACCAGAAGAAAAAGAAAGAGAACTGGAAGAAGAAATTGAACGCGATAATCCTGGGTTGACTGAAGAAGAAAAAAGAAAGCTCCTGAAAGAAGCACTAGAATCCGATGAAAAATTTATTATAGCCACAGCTCCAATTCGCGGCTCAGATCTGCTTTATGACGTGACCAACCCTGCAGGAAAAATTAAGCTAACTATCAACAGCGATCACCCTTTTTATAAAGAATATATTTCAAAACTCGAAAATGATTCCGAGTCTAAAGAAATTCTTGATGCCATCAAGTTAGTATTCGCGGCATGGGCGGTAATGGAAGACCGAACTCAAGATGAAAAGATGCACGAAGAGCTGCTAGAGATCAGGAAAAACTGGGGCTCTAAAGCTAAATTTATGATTAAAGATTATAAGAAAGAAATGGAAGCATTTAAGAGTGAAAAAGGCGAATTATAAGACCACGAAATTCGCTAAGTAGTTCTTAAATGAAAGGCTCTTTGATGAACACAAGGAGCCTTTTTAATTTTTATATCAACTACTTATAACAAGTGATACAGGCACCACCGCCCTCTTCAAGGTCATACATCGCGTCCATATCTAACGTGTCGATGAGCATGCTTTCATCGACCATTGCATGCATACCTAAGCGACGTTTTCTTTCACGCTGCTTTTTCTTTTCGAATCGGGCCTTTACCTTCTCGTGGTTTTCTTTGATTTGCTTGATACGTTCAGGATCCTCTAGCGTTTCAAGTGGCTCATTAGGCCCCATCCAGAAGAAGGTTTCACCATTGGCACTGGTTTCCGCTCTTTTCTCGTAAGACTTCGCTTCTTCAAAGGCTTCTGGGTGCTCTTCTCGCAGTCGTACCCATTCAATCTTGCGTTGGAAAAAGCAGAACGTACAACCTGAACGAGAGCGCCAGTCGTAGTACTTGGGTAAACCTAACCCGGCACTATCGAGAATATCGAGTACTCCCTGTTTTTTTATACCGTCTTCTGCAAACGGCATTTTAATGGTGAGGTACTTTTGATTCTCATTCGGGCGGTAGCCATCGCGCCACGGTTCATCTGCGCGAATACCAACGTAAGAAATGACTTCATAGCCATCATTCAGAAAAGGTCGAATCCATTTTTCAAAGGGTTCGAGCTTCATGCGGATCGTACACCAACGTTGCTGGCCCGCAGGAAGAAAATTATTGTGTTGCTCTAACCAATAATCGAACCCTTTCTTGTCATTGATGTGTAAGATGGGCTTGCCTAGTACAATTTCTAGTTGTTCTAGGTATTCATACACTTCGGGTAGCTCTTTGCCGGTATCGGTAAAGAAATACTCAATATCAAGTTCAGGATAGTTCCTCGCCATGTACACTGCGAGAGCAGCACTGTCCTTGCCTCCTGATAGACCAAGGACATGTTTCACCTTGCGTTGATCACTCATTCATAATACCTGCGTGCGTTAACTTTGCGCTTCGAGCGATTTTTTGAGTAGTTGTTGTAATAGGTTGATTTTATGGAAATCATCAAGCTCTGAGAGCTGGCGTTCAATGCTGCTCATAGTGCTTTTCAGCGCTTCTGTTTCTACTGCTCTGATTTCTCGTTTGAACGATGTCAGTTTGCCATCATCCCCTTCTAAAACGAGAGAGACCAGCTTTGTTTTACCTGATGGGGAGACTGCATCACTACTACTGCGCTGTGATTTCACGACACTTAAAAAGTCTTGGGCGTAATCGCTGATTTTGTTTGATGCGGTTTGAAGTATGCCTTCGTTCCAGTTCTGCTTTCCGCGTCCAATGACGATTTGAATCATGCTTTCCAGCCATTGTAGCAGTCCGGTGTCACTTTTCGCGAGTTCGCGAGCAAACGCTTTTAAGCGCAAGTCGCCCGAGTTTTGCTCAACATACTGGCACATTTCCGCAAGCTCTTCGCCGCTTTCAGGGAAAATGGTTTTCACCTTGTTTTTAATCGCGGCAAGCATCTGCTCGTGCTTTTGTCTCAATGTCTTAAAGCAGTCTTCTAACACATCGATTTGACTCGTAAAATCATCGGCACCAAAGGCGACTAATTCTTTACGCAGGTCTTTGATGAGTAGTGTATGCGGGTCATTCGCTTGTAAAAACAGGTCCCGAATTCTCAAGTAAGTTCTGTTGCGATCGTCGTTGTTTGGGACAATATGGTGCGCATTTTTCACCCAGTGTGGCAGGTTATGCATAGTCGTGACTAACGGCGTCGCGACAGAGAGGATGTTATTGGAAACATCGCGGTTGGTTTCAGACGCTGCGAAAATCGCAAGATGCTGCAACCACTCTTTCTCATCTTTCGCTAGCACGATGTATTTGACGGCAAGATCACCTGGGTTCTTGATCAGCTTGTATACATAATCACTGTCCGGCTTTGCAATAAAGGCAAACTCACCAGACATGTCTTTCTCGTAAAAGGCGATTTGTTCGCCCATCGATTTCAAAAACGCGAGCAAGAAGATAGGGATGACACCCTTGGTTAAACCAAAAGGTGCATTTGCCCAAAGCTCTGCGATTTCCGACAAGTCGACCTCGTTGCCCTTGCGATCCTTTAGGCGTTTTTCCGCGGCGGCGAAGACGGCATTGAGCTTTTTGTCGAGATGATCTCTAAACCAATGCACGCCCTTTTCACCTTCAGCGGAGTGAATGTCCGTATTTTTTAAGCAGCTGATATACATGGATTTCTCAGGTGGGAAACCCTCAATGCCTAAGTCCTCTTGATCTTCTTCCTCAAGCATCGCTTCAAGCAGCTTTTTCAAAGCGGAAACCGCCGTACCAGAAAGCTTGTTACGGTTAACGAGCTCGTTAAGAATTCTAGGGGTTTGATGGAATATGCTATCAGCGGCAAAGGTGGCGATTTCACTCATTGTCTCTTTGTCGTAGACCACGCCATTATGTATCCATCGTGCGTGATTAAAGGCGGTCGTCAATGCCGCGTCTAAAGCGGATTGAGCGTTGAACGAGCGTGCCTTGTGCTCTTCTCTTGCAACCTTGTCGTGTGTCAGAGCGGCGCCGGTGGTTTTGTCGCTTTTGATGAGCTCTAGAGCATACTTTTCATTGGCTAAACCAATAATCTCATTGGCATTAGGCGCGCATGCGATCATCAATGATTTGTCATTGCGTGTCAGCTCTAGTAGGCGCTCTTCGGGCTCTTCTTTGAGTAATAACAAGAAGTTTGCAAACTCACCATTTCGCGTGCTGATTAGGGCCGGCATATCGATATGACTCAGCTGCATGGCTACGGTTTGAGCGGCCCATCTCAATGTACCAAATTCGTGATAATGGCCTTTGGCAATCACTTGGGAGCTAAATTGAATACGCTCAACGGCTTCGTAGCTGTTATGCAGTTGTTCGACTTTTTCTTCCACCAAGCCGGCAATATCGAGATCGGAGCCTTCAAATACGACCCACGCTGATAAGTACTTTCTAAAAACGATGCACGACGCTTCCTTGAGCTGCTGTAAGCACCCTTTAAGTTGCTTTTTATCGGTGATCTCGGTGGCGGTAAGCAGAACACTCTCCGTCGCGGTTAGATTGGCAGACTTACCAAACAGGGTAATTAACGAGATCGCTTTAAGTAAGGCGATGCATTGTGGAGAAAAATCTTGTTTGAGTGCTTTTCTTATTGCGTCAGCCGCGGTTGCCCAACCATGCCCATCCGGGGAGCCCAATATGGCGTGCTCCATGTTGGCTTCAAGGTAATCCCACAGGTGGCTCAGATCGTATCGCGCGTTTTGGTCACTCGTTTGTTGCAAGAAAAGTTGGAAACTGAATTGCTCGTGTGAGTTCAAAAAACTAAACGTGCTGCGTTCGTTTTGACTAAAACGTCTCTTGGCAATAGGTCCGAGGAGTAATGCGGTTAATGGATGAAGGGGAACACATTGCTCTAGGCGCGTGAGCAGCAACTCTTTACGCTGTTGCTTGTCTTCTAGTGCTGCGAGTACACGTTGTACAAGCTCATCACCACTGCGATGTGGCGACGTTGTTTTGATTGAATTACTGATCAGCGCGACGGTTTCATCGGTCGAGACATTGTAAAGAATGTCGCTGTAGCGGCCTTGAATTTTAGCCCATTCATCTTGCAGTTTAGTGCCGCGCTCTTTAGCGTATTCACTAAAGGCTTGGTGTAACAAACCTAAAAAGATGACCGGGGTATCAATGCGAGAGAGCTCTTCTGCAATGTCTTGGAATAAGTGCAAATCGCCGCCGCTTCGATTGATAAACTCTAAGCTTTTTCCCATTTCATCGGCAATGATCAGCACGCCATCGACATAAGGTGCGACATCGTCAAAGAGAGCCTTCCAAGTGCTGATCAGTTCACTATCGCTTTCCACACTGGCTTTACGGTACTTGTTGAGCACTTTGGTCTTATGCGTTTTAGGGTGCTCTTCAAGCGCTCTGAGTGTGGCATTCCAAAAAGATTCGACTGGGCCACTAACACCGCCTACAGCGCGTATTTGTAGCCACCCTTTTTGGTAGGAGGCACTCTCTTCTAATAGCGATTGTGATTCTGTGTTTATGGTGTCGATTGCGGCACTGCGGATACCTGAGTCAGCGTGCAATAGACCCGCCATAAGTAGCGCCACCGTCGATTTACCAGAGCCGTAGGCGCCGGTTAATGTATAGGCGCTTTGTCCGGTCTGGCCGTACTGGCGAAAGAGCGTTTCTAAGGACGCTTGTGCGGTGCCGTGGTAAACCAATCCAGGAAAGAAGTCGGCGCTCAAGTCACTATCGATACGGGTAGAACGTTGATGGCGTGTAGCGATAGAGTATTGTTTACTGAGAGTCACGCTTATTTTTCCTCTGGTTGGTAGTAGTGTTTAAGGTACAGGCTTGGGTCTATGCTATCGATGCTGTCAAAAGAGTGCTGCACTTGTCTTAAACCCTGTGTATCGGTCCAAGCAATATTGCCATCGGTGAGTGTTTCGACTTGATCCAGTTTGTCACTGAGTCCTGCGGAAGACAGGCGGAAGACTCGGCCCGGGGAGCCGACATCATTGAGTAAGGCATCAAAAGATAATGTGTTCACCTGACTGTCTTGATGCTTGCGCTTCATATAGTCGATCAGTGCATAAGTGAAAATTTCGACCGGTAACGAGGGGCGGCGAGCGAGTTCGGCAAGGTAGCTTTTTGCGTCCTCTTGCTTGAGTAAGCCAAGCTCTGTAAACGGAGAAGCAAAGCTGTCTTCGTTGATTTTGCTCGATTGCAACGATTTGTGGGCATACATCTGCAAAAGACAATCGATGTCTTTATTCAGCGTTGCCTCTGTCAGTTCTTTTTCGTGATTTGCCAGAGCGTCTTTGATTTCAGTCGCTAAGGAGTCTTTCTTTACTTTTATTCCATTGAAATAATTAAAGAAAAATCGTGAGGCGTTGAGCTCAGCTTTCGTCGGCTCAATCGATTGAAGCAACCAATGCAGGAGCCACGTCGTGCCTATTTTATCAAGGTACTCATCATACGCGGTATGACCATTGTTATCCGTGAACAGTTGCTCAGCAAGCGGTGTCAGTCGATAAATTTGCTCTTTGTTATCGATACAAATCACCAAGTTCAGCGCGCGGATCCAGTGTCGCACAGACAACACCATGTTTTTACCCATGCCCATCGATTGCATCTGTTGCTCGATGTTCGACTTACTAGAAAGGGACTCGCCTTTTACAACTTCTTGAATAATCTTGTAAATCCATCCATAACGGATAGGGAAAGTTTGATGTCCGGAGAATTTCAGTGTCGTAGATTCGATGCTCAATGTGCTTACCTTGCTGAATTGGAGATTTTATCCAAACAGCGATCTTACACATTAATGTCGTAAGGTCTAGGCGCTTTTGCAGAAAGTTGACAAGAAACTGTTTTTTTATACAGTATATGTGAAATGTTACATTTCTCAGACTTATGAAGTGTCAGTTTAGTATTGATTTTTGCAGCGAGAAGGCTTGCAGGGCCCTTGGCATTCCCATCGTGAATGGTTTCTAGCTTATTTATAATAACCACTGGGTTAGTTATATTTTAACTGGAAACGCTTTATGGGGAAACCGAAATCGGTATACGATACACTTTTGGAGTAAATATCCACCTCTGGCTCGAGCATTATTACTTACCATGAACAATTATTACGACTACGCCGCTTCTACACCGGTCTCTCAGTACGTTCTAGACGCGATGAAACCTTGGGAGAGTGACAGGTTTGCCAACGCCTCATCGGCTCACCAGGCGGGGCGGGCCAGTGCTCAGGCAATCCAAGAAGCAAGAGAGTCTATTGCTGAGAAGATAGGTGCGCTCCCGAGCGAGATTATTTTTACCAGTGGCGCGAGCGAAGCGAACAACCTCGCTCTGAAAGGGGTCGCATTCAAACATCTAGAGAGCAAAGGCCACATCATTACTTCACAGATTGAGCATAAGTGCATTCTTAATACTTGTGCGTTTCTTGAGTCAATCGGCTTCGAAGTGACTTACCTTGCACCGGATAACGATGGTCGCATCTCGCCATCGTCTCTTGCCGCCGAGATACGAAGTAACACCCTTTTGATTTCTATCCATCACGTCAACAATGAGCTTGGGACTATTCAACCCATTGAGGAATTTGGCGCTATCGCTTTTGAGCACAATATCCCCTTTCACACGGACGCAGCGCAGAGCTTTTGCAAGTGTGCTATCGATGTAGACGATATGGATATCGACATGCTTTCGTTATCAGGTCATAAAATCTACGGCCCAAAAGGCATAGGTGCGCTTTACGTGCGGGATGCCAGAGACTCTGAACTTGTCCCATTGATCCACGGCGGCGGCCAAGAAGCAGGGTTACGAGGTGGCACCTCTCCTACTCCCTTGATCGTCGGGCTCGCTGCGGCGGTAGAATCGTATCCAACCCATTCAGGCGCTGTCGAAAAGCAACTTCTCGACGTCATGGCGCAGTTCGAATTTACAAGGAACGGCGGGCCATCCGTAGTGCCGTCGACGTGGAGTGTGACATTCCACTCTGATGAAGAAGTGAAGCGCTTTACGAGCGAGCACCCTTGGTTGATTTCTCAAGGCTCTGCATGCAATGCGCTCTCAAATGTGGCTTCACATGTCCTGACAGCGATTGGTATGTCCGAAGACGTTGCACGACGCACTTATCGCATTAGCCTCCCGCCATACCGCCTCAGCGAGAGTTAAGCCGAAATCCAGAGACGGTTTTTCCAGCTTGCAGCAAGCGTTCTTCGTACATTTGCCGGTGCAAAATGACTTCATCGGTTGCCGTTGTCCCTAAGAGCTTTGATAGTCGCAGATCAAAGCGCTTTTGCTTGTCATACTGCTCACTCTGTTGATCAAGCAATAGGTGTTTATTGAGTAAAGGGGGGCGGCGCTGTTCATCGACATAGTCAAAAAAATCGATATCTTGATCTGCCATCTTTATCTTCGTTCTTTCGACTAAATACGGGACTGATTTTTCGAAATCATCGTATTGAGTCAAGGTTAGCTTTCCAGAGTTGATATGTATTTTGATTAAGTCAATGGCGTCATCGAGCTCACCGTACATCTGCAATGCTGCGCCAACATAAACGCGTAAAAGAAGCGGTAACTTTTCTATATAGCGCTTGTGAAAAATGAGAGAGTGTCCTTCGTTGAGGATGCTCGCCGGTAACTGTTGGTGAGCTTTGACACACTGCTCTCCAATGAGCTCCGTATCTGCGATCGCAAAAAGCAACTCGGTCGCGAGATTAATAGCCGTACGATAGTCATCGAACAAGGCTTTAATATCGCGCTTTAGGCTTTCAGGCTGTTGTGTGTAGGGTTTGCGCTTGTCAAATAGCCCCATAGAGAAATAGACAAGTAGATCCTCTTTTCGGGATTTCTCTGCATTGGCAAACTCCTGGGTATCGAACATTTCCTGAAGTAAACCAAACACTTTTTTATGAGAACCAATCAGGCTTCTCACTTCTTCAGAACGGCTAAATTCGTCATTCGCCGGTACCCGGCCAAGTTCCAGACATGCGTTCCAAAAATCATCAAACAGAGTGCTGTTTTGGCTGATGACCAATTTGGATTTATCTTTACTCTCTATAGGTTGTGGTGATGTCAGTTGCTGCCAAGTATGGTGCCGCTGGTACTTACTTTGGAGGTAACGTTGTTCTTCTAGTTTATCTTTGAATATGTAGAAGATGCCCGGAGCGACGGCAATCGCATCTTCTTGCAAAGAACGTTCTAGGTACCCTTTGAATTCTGATTGTGCGTAGTATTTTTGGAATGTGTTTCTTGTGGTAATCACTCCATCTTTATAGGGCTGAAACTGAGCAATGTAGGATTCATTAGCCAACATGACAGAGACGACCAGAATTTTGTTTGCGAGCTCCCAAGCGCTCAATAGTGCTTCAAGGCGCTCATCTTGGTCTTCGATAACATTTAGGACAAACCCCAAGTTCACAATGTCCGAATTGACTTTATCGTTATCTGGCGAAAAAACCGGGTCCCAGCCCAATACATCGAGCCCGTGTGCTTCAAGCTCTCTCAGGTCGTCCCCTCGGCCGCATCCGTAATCGAAAATAGAAAACCGCCCATCAAGGTAACCTTGTTTAGCCAATGTCTTCATAGGACCTGATAATTCATGGCGTACAATGGCGGTTTTGTGGCGATCTATACCGGGCTCTTGTCGATCGTCACTCAATGTGTCCGGTTCTGCTTTCAGTAGCCTCCCATCGACTAATCGGTATCCCTTTTTCTGGATCAAGTTTAACCACGACTGTTTAAAACCAATAGTGCGGGTGTTCTCGTAGAGTCCTGCTTCCTCCCCTTCATTGGTCAGCGCAGTGAAGAGCTCATAATGGTCACTGCTTGGCAGAATCATCGTCTCTTTTCGATGAAGGATCGGAGGGTTTTCTGAAGAGCGATAACAAGTCACTTTATGACTAAGTTTGCTCAGATCTACATTCAAGCTTTGCTCTAATGCTGGGTAGGAGTCGGTATAAAAAGTTGGGTAGCTTAGCAACGATAAACGGAATTCCTTTTTAAACAGCTTAATGAGGTTCCATTGGTTGTCCGGTAAGTTCACCGCTTGAGCAACCGCCGGTACGAACTTTTTTAGTGCGGGGGGGAGTTCGCTCATCGCGTCTCTATGCAGGTACACGGCATCGGGAAGCTGCTTCCCTATATTTATTTGTTTTACAAGCTCTTTAAACAGACAAAAATCCATACGTTACTAATTACCTAATCGAATATCGATATTACTTTAGCAATTTTATAGAAGAGTCCCCAAGCCATTACTTTTGTAAGTGTGGGATATATCTAGCTCCAAGCTATGAGCCAAGAGTGCAATAACTCAGGATTTGAAGGCGAATAAAAGAAAATATACTAGAAATATATATCTTTTATAACAGATGAAACGAAAAAAGGCCTGATAAATCAGACCTCTTAGAATGTGGCGGTGAGTGAGAGATTCGAACTCTCGATACGTTGCCGTATACACACTTTCCAGGCGTGCTCCTTCAGCCACTCGGACAACTCACCGAATCAAATTGTGGTTGGTGTTGCTCACCAACGAGGCGCTAATTTAATGATTCTATTACCTTAGGTCAAGACCCATTCCCAAAAAAAGCCAAGTCATTGGGTTTGTTTGGCTACTTATTGGGTTAAGTGGTTAAGGTTCATGCAATTACGCGCGTTGGTAGTAACCCGGAACGCGGAACCACTTGCGGCATAGGTCGAGAAAATAGCCGTACAACACGCCCATACCACATGAGATGACAGCGTTCGAGGCAACGGCCGTCATGATCTGATCGGTGGATGCCCCCACGGCCAAAAGAATGCCGGCATAGACTGGGGATTGAAACAGCACGTAAGCCAGCAAGTCTGAGACGCTTTTCATTGCTCCTGATGGCGATAGTCGTCGCCCTTGACGCAACACAAAGTCACGAAACACGCCATAAGGCCATGCGATGGCGATGTTGACGGGAATAGACAGCGTTCTTGATGCAAGAGACTGCTCGAATGTCATACCAGAGATAAAGATCTCAATGATCATTCCAGAAATAAAGCAAAACACGACCATTGCAAAGGTATCTGCAGCGGCATGACGAATACAAAACGGCGCTCTAGGCCTCATTTAACTCACCAAACAATAAACTAAGACAACATACAAACAACAACACATACAACCAAGATAAAATCACCACCCAGTTGATGGCGCTATTAGAGCAGTAAATTTGCAGTTTTAGATCTCGAATTTAAGTGAGCTTGGTCAATAACCCACCAAATAGTGTGAGCAAGGTAGCATTTTTCACTGCCTTTTTGACCTTTGTGTGTTTTCTGAGCAAAACCAACATTCAGGTGGTATTGAGGTGAATGTGGCAGCCAATCCTAGAGGTTTTGACTCGCCTCAACGGCGAGAGTATCCAAATCGATTTGGCTTGGCGTACGCTTGGCTTCTATGTCACCGTGAAGGTTGTCGATGGCTTGACGTAAGTTGGCACTATTCGATGAGTCGACACTTGCTTGAATCGCTTTAACGTAGGTCAGAGCTTCTTCAAACTGTTGATTTTCAATCGCTACGAACAAACTCACCAGTGCTTTCTCTAACTCTTCTTCGTTTGAAATGACTGCGCTCATTGAACCGTACAGACGATGAGTAAACTGGAACAGTGTGTCGTCAAGCTCGGTTTCATCGATGGGTTTGGAGATAATGGCGTCCACACCTGCGGCGTACATTCTGTCTTGTGTCTCTTTGAACAGGTCGGCCGTGCAGCCAAAAATCAAGGTGCTGGCATGGCCATCGGGTAACGCTCGAATCGCTGTGGTGGACTCGATCCCATCCATTACGGGCATGTGGTTGTCCATCAGCACCAGGTCATAGTGCGTTGAGCCAATCGCATCAATGGCTTTTTGGCCATTATCGACACAATCACACGTAAAACCTTTATTGGCCAAAAACGTGCTCATGATGACGGAGTTGGTGCGGTTGTCTTCCACAATCAGCGCCTTGAGCCCTCTGTAGTCCACTTTGCGCCGCTGAGCCATTTCGACAGGTTGAATGTCACTGATGGCCATTTCGATGCTGATGTGAAAACTCGAGCCGATCCCGACCTCACTGGTAACGCTTACTTCGCCGTTCATCAGTTCACAAATCTGTTTAACGATAGAGAGGCCAAGCCCTGTTCCACCGTAACGTCGTGTCGTTGAAGACTCTGCTTGCTCAAAAGGATTAAAGATCTTCCCTTGCGCTTCTTTGGCGATGCCGATTCCTGAGTCTCTGACCTCGATGTTGAGGTAGTTCTTCCCATCACGCTTTTGTTCACTCAAATGCACTTCCACATAGCCACGAGACGTGAACTTCACCGCGTTATTGAGCAAGTTAAATAGGATCTGCCTTAGACGCGCTTTATCGGCGCAGTACCAACGTCCATCCGGTACGTCACTGTGCACAGTAAACTTGAGTCCTTTTTCATTACATAGGGTGTAATAGACGCTGTTTACGCTGCCGATGATAGATTCAAGCGGGAAAGGATGATTTGAGAGCTCTAGACGACCTTGCTCAATTTTGGAGAAATCGAGAATTTCATTGAGCAGCGTCATCATGTGATCCCCAGAGTCATAGAGGGTTTTCATGTGTTTGCGCTGCTCATCATCTAAATCGGTTTTGAGTAGAATCTGCGCCGTCCCTAAGACACCATTCATCGGTGTGCGTATTTCGTGAGACAGCGAGGCTAAAAACGCACTTTTCGCTTCGGTCGAGGCCTGCGCCTTGCGTTTTTCCGCATCGAGATACACGGTCTTTTGGTTAAACGTGTCGATAAGGTGGCGAATTTCATCTTGGCTGTTGTAGGTAATATCTATCACGCCACCTTCGCGGGAATCGTCCACTTTTTTGGCAATATAGACGATGGGAGAAATGAGGTAGCGGTTAATCAAAAAGTACCCAATCAGTACGCAGATCAGCATGATGGGGACAATCCCTGCCTCCACTTTGTAAACCACTTCATAGACTTGTTCAGTCACGAGGCGCTTGGCGTTGATCACGTCGACACTCCAATTAAACTCACCAAATTGGAAGCGACTGATGTACATCCCTCTCACGACTTGAAAATTGTGCTCAGTCACCAAGTCTCCGTAGGCATCGCGCAAGATGACGCCGAGATCGTACTGCTCGGCATGTTGGCGAACAAATTTCACCAAGCTGGATAATGAAATATCGACGGTCGCAACACCGGCAAAGCGCCCGTCCACATAGTATGGCGAGGAAGCGGTGATCATCTGAATGTGGGTGAACGGGTCAATATAGACTTCAGACCATGCGACATAACCGGCGGGCTTTTCCACCGCCGCTGTAAACCAAGGTTCTTGCTGATACCCCCCTAAAGCAGGGTTATCCCATGAGCGTACTCTGTCTATCAGGCCATCACTGGCTCGGTTAAAGAACAGGCTTTGGTGTGGCGTCTCACGCGCGTCTTGAGTGCCCTCTTGGTTCGAGGCCGGCCACAGTCCACCGCTGACAGTGATGCCCTGTAGCGTTTCAAACAGTTTGTACAAAATCCGTTCTTGGTGATCTTGCGGCTCGTTGTTGCTGCCGATGGCGACAATGCTTTGCAAAATGCCCAGCGAGCTATTGATCGGTTCTTCAATTTGCGCCGAGAGGAGCTCAGTGCGCAGATCCAAATTCGCTTCCAACTGATCGCGAATCGGTGGCTCAACCACCAAGTAGCTGACGGTACCAATGAGCGTCACCGCCAGCGCCAAATAGAGCGCCAGCGCATAACTACTTTTGCGCTTGAGGGAAGAACGAATTTTCATAAATGTCTGAATTTTTACTGTTTCTAAAAAATTATAGCGGATATCACTAGGGTTCAACCTTTTTCTCTCAGAAAGAGACTGTTAACATTGCTCCATCACAACTCAAACACTCAATGGAACCCATTTTGACGCTACAAGAGATCCTAGCTCTGCCAGAACTAGAAGGCCGACTTATTAACGAAAGCAAAACTCGCGGTTTTGTAACTTCCATGGCCGCGGCACCGAACGTGCTGGCACCGGAAGAGTGGCTTCCATTCTTATGGGGCGGTGAAGACGTCGCTCCGTTTTCCGATGGTGAACAGCTTGAGTCCTACATTGAAGCGGTGATCGCCATGTGGAATGACTACCGCCCTGCCCTGTTAAACAATGAATGGCAATGGCCAGAGAGCTGCCAGATTGATGAAGAAGAGATCGTCAACGAAGCAACACGAGATTTCTGCGAAGGCTTACTGCAAGGTTGGCAGCTCGCGCGCGATGATTGGGAAACCATCATGCCAGAAGAGAGCGAAGATAACGCCCTATTGGGTGGGGTACTGCTTTCTATCAGCATGTTGTACGATCCCGAGACCTCCATCGCCACCTTGGCCGATCAAGGTATTGAGGGTTTAGAGCAGTTTGAAGAGATTTTCAACGCAGTACCAACCATGCTATGTGGCCTTACCATGCGCGGATCAATGCTGGCGGAGCAAGATTAATTCCTGAATTGAAACGAAAAACGCGGCATCACGCCGCGTTTTTTAATCCAACTTCTGCCACTGGAACGACTCGATTCGTTCATCTGAAATATAGAACAGCTTATCGCCCGCTTTGACTTGCCGATCTAAATCCGGGTTCAGCTCAATCCCCTCACCAACATCGATTGCGATTAATGTCGCTTGATGAGTTCGCTTCATGTAATCAAAAATAGGCGAGATGTCGCGCTGAATAAAGCCAGTTGGTAACGTGGTGGAGTACTGCGTCATACCCCGCGTCGAAGCAAGCAACTCTTGATGCAAAGCGCTAGAGCCTGGGTCAACGGCCGCTTTGGCGAGCATTTCTGCGCCTACTGCGGGTATACACTCGGCATTCGGACAATGCTGGCTAAGAAGCTGGCTGAGCGCCTCATCTTTAAAGTACGCGAGTAGATGGGCCTTAGGGTTAACGTTCGCCGCGTAGAGAGCCGCAGAGAGCGTGATGTCATCTTCTAGATTGTCGACCACGATACAGCTCGCCTCGGTGATGGAGGCTTTCGCCATCTCTTGCTGGTCGGTGTAACTGGTAACTCGCACAAAGCCAATCTCACCAGGCAATGGGTTTTCGATGTCTGAGCGGCTACACAGTACAATCGGGCGCTTGCCCGCTTCCTCATGCTGTAGCATCCGAATCAAATGCATCGTGCGCTGTCCGTTCCACCCCAACAGTAGTATATGATTCTCCACACCCACTCTCCGTTTTCCTAATACACCGGCTCGCCAATAGTCCACCGCACTGCCCGCCAGTCGTCCAATTAAGGCCGCGAACAAGGTTAATCCGCCAGGGATGACAAACAACATCACAACCCATTTTCCTACGGCAGTCTGCGGTGAGTGATCGCCATAACCCACGGTCGAGGCGGTCACCATCAAAAAATAAAAATAGGTTGAAAGATCTTGTGTGAGTGCTTGCTCACCACTGGCATCAAGCAAGACCCATGCAATCAACACGTAGAGAAAAAACAAAATCAGCACATTGCGTGCACTGAGTTTGAACAAGTGCGTCATCATCCACTTTCTAAAGGTGAGCCACAATGTCATGCTGAGTCTCTACTGTTGCGATATTGGCGTCTATGGCTTTCATACTAGCGGATCCCTACAACGAAAAAAACCAGCCAATGCGCTAACACGTTGGCTGGTTCTCTCAGTATCCGTTTAACGCATCAAAGATTAGGCGTTGCCTTTCACTTGCAAGTTAAGCTGCTCCGCAAAATCAAGCATGCGGTTAAGCGGAATGAGTGATTTCACTCGTAGCGCTTCGTCCACAAAGATTTCGTGCTCTTTGCCGCCATCACGCAGGGCCGTTTCAATCGCTTTAAGGCCATTCATCGCCATCCAAGGGCAGTGTGCACAGCTGCGACACGTTGCACCCGCACCAGCGGTTGGAGCTTCAATCAGCTCTTTCTCTGGCACCAATTGCTGCATTTTGAAGAAGATGCCTTTATCCGTCGCGACGATCATCTGCTTATGCGGCAGAGCCTTAGCGGCTTTGATCAGCTGGCTGGTCGAGCCAACCGCATCGGCCAATTCGACCACACTAGCGGGAGATTCCGGGTGGACCAAAATCGCGGCATCAGGGTAGACGGCTTTCATCTTACGCAGTGCATCTGCGGAGAATTCGTCATGAACCACGCACTCCCCTTGCCAAAGTAACATCTCTGCGCCTGTTTTGTTGGCAATGTAAGAGCCTAAGTGACGATCTGGGCCCCAGATGATCGGCTTATCTTGCGCGTCTAAGTGTTCGACGATTTCGAGTGCAATACTCGACGTCACCACCCAATCAGCGCGCGCTTTTACCGCAGCAGACGTGTTGGCGTACACCACCACAGTATGATCAGGGTGCGCATCACAGAACTCACTAAACTTATCCGCTGGGCAGCCTAAATCGAGAGAGCATTCCGCCTCTAGGGTTGGCATTAAGATGCGCTTTTCAGGTGTGAGGATTTTTGCAGACTCACCCATAAAGCGAACGCCCGCAATGATCAAAGTGCTGGCTGGGTGACGGTTACCAAACTTCGCCATCTCAAGCGAATCACCCACGAAGCCGCCGGTTTCTTCTGCCAGTGCCTGAATTTCAGGATCGGTGTAGTAGTGGGCAATCAGTACCGCGTCTTTTTCTTTCAGCAGCGCTTTAATATTGGCCACGTGGGCCTGCTTTTCTGCATCCGTCAGCGGAACGGGCTTAGGAGGGAATGGGTAAACGGTTTCAATTTTATCGAGTATGTGGCTCATTGCTCTTGCTCTACGCAACTTCCAGTAGTCCGAATATTGTAACCCCAAGTGTGTTGTAGATTCCACCTCATCCTTAGAACCGCTGCTTATGCGTAAGAGACAAAGGCTATCGAACCCAAAATAAAGAAGGAGCGACACGCGCTCCTTCTTGTTGATGATGTGTTGCCCCAGGGCGACGATAGACGCACGAGACAGAGTCTACATGCGTTCCTTTGCCATGTTGGCGGATGCGCTGGTTGGGTACTCATCGACCACCTGTTGGTAGTACTTGTTCGCCTGCGCTTCATTGTTGTTGCGCTTGGCAATGTCACCCAATTTGAGCAGTGCGTCTGCGCGCTTGTTGGACTCTGGGTAGGCAATCACAGCGGCAAAGCTGCTCACGGCTTCTTTGTCTTCTTTCTTCGCGAAATAGAGCTGTCCTAACCAGTAGTGGGCATTAGGCGCAAAGCTAGAGTCTGGGTAGTCTTGTTGGAACTGTTTAAATGCAGCGATAGCGCCGGTGTAATCGCGCTTTTTCAGCACGAGATCGGCGGCGTTTTGATAGGCTTCTTGCTCGCTCGCATCGGAGCTGAAAGTGCCGGTCGGTTCGTTGTCTGCGGCATCAGCAGGCACCACAGCAGGCGCGGCGCTGGCTTGAGCGCGCAGCTTATCGAGTTCGATAAACAGCTCACGTTGACGTTGCAGCATTTGCTGCATGTCGTAATTATTCTTTTCGATTTGTCCGCGAAGGTCGCTGATTTCTAGCGCCATACCATCAAGTTGCTGCTGCATTTGCAGCTGCACACGGTTGCGGTTTTCTAATAAGCGTTCAAGACGCTCTACGTCTGACTCGTTACTACGCACAACGGATGTCGACGCAGCGCCGTTGCCACTACTGCCGAGATCAGATACTGGGGCTGGTGCAGCGAGCACAGAGCTCGCTGCACTTGCCAGTAACGTCAGCGTAAACGCTCGCTTTAAGTTACTGAACATGAGGCAATCCTCGAATTAGTACACTAGAACAGCGCGGCGGTTCTTAGCGTAAACATCTTCTGACTGACCAAGAAGAAGAGGTTTCTCTTCACCGTAGCTTACGATAGCGATTTGATCAGCTTGAACACCAAGTGCTTGTAGGTATTTCGCTACGGCTTCCGCACGACGCTCACCGAGGGCAATGTTGTACTCAGGCGTACCGCGCTCATCCGCGTGGCCTTCGATAGTCACTTTAAGCGCAGGATCTTTGCTTAGGTATGCCGCATGTGCTGCTAGCATCTCTTCGTAATCTGCTGCGATAGTGGCATTGTCGAAAGCAAAGTAGATAGTTTGCGTTTCACGTAGCGCTTGCTCTTTTAGTTCTTGCTCAGACAGTTGAGCGTTTTGATCGATAGGAGAGACCATAGTGGTATCTGTACCGTTCGCTGAACCTTGAACTGATTGGTTAGTTTCAGAACCAGAAGCGTTAGCTGCGTCGTCACTTGAGCTACATGCTGTAACTGCAAGGACAGGAAGCGCAATTAGAAGCCCCTTAAACACTTTATTAAGTTGCATTGTTGATTTTCCTTATTTTAGGTATTTACTTGCTACAAAAATGGTGACCATGCAGGTGCACGAACACGTCCGTTTGTCGCTGGTAATCTCGCTTTAAAACGCCCATCGATGGAGACCATGGACAGCACATTGGCTTTGTTATAGATCGAACTATAAATCACCATGCCACCGTTTGGCGCTATGCTCGGAGATTCATCGAGCAGTGTTTTCGTTAGGATTTGTACCGCCCCTGTTTCTAGGTCTTGTTTTGCTAGGTTAAAACCGGTATTGCTTTGGTTAACCATCACAAGAAAACGACCATCAGGCGTGATTTGTCCACCTAAATTTTGACTTCCTTGCCAAGTGATTCGGCTGGATGACCCGTTTGCCAAATCTACTTGATAAATCTGAGGTTTTCCACCCCGATCCGAGGTAAAGATCAGAGATTTACCATCTGGGTGCCAAAACGGCTCCGTATTGTTCGAGCGGCCCGTCGTTACCTGAGTTAACTTGCGACTGTTTAGGTCCAGAGTATACACATGCAAGTTGCCGGTTTTTGACAGCACCAACGCCAACTTACTGCCGTCTGGTGAGAACCGTGGCGCCCCATTGTGACGCGGATAAGAGGTCACTTTTTCACGCTTGCCGGTGTAAATGTTCATGATGTAGATTTCAGCTTGACCGTTTTGGAAGCTCACATAGGCAAGCTGCTGACCGTCCGGTGACCAAGCTGGTGACATCAATGGTTGTTTAGAGCGCAGCACTAGACGCTCGTTATAGCCATCATAATCGGCGACGCGAAGCTGATAAGGGAACGCCTCTTTGTCATTGACAACCACATAGGCAATACGGGTTAGAAAGGCGCCGCGTTCACCGGTCAGCTCTTGGTAAACAAGGTCGGCAATGCGGTGCGCGTACTCACGCATGCGATCGCCCGGTACGGTGGCACGCTTGTTAAACAGCACGTGATCTTTTGATAGGACCAGTTGACCATCGTCGCTGAGCGCTTTGCTCTGCCCTTGCGTCAACTGACCACGTACCACATCCACTAGCTGGTAGTTGATCACATAATTGCCTTCCGCATTTTGACTAATGCTACCGGTGACCAGAGCATCCACACCGATGCTCGTCCAGGCATCAAAGTTGACGTCAGATTCGTTGTACGGTGTTTGTGGCATTTTACTGGTGGCAACAGGGCTAAATTTACCGCTGCGCTGCAAGTCAGATGCAATCACGTTAGACACATTTTCAGGTAACTTGCCTGCCCCTTCCCATTGAAAAGGCACTATCGCGATGGGACGCGCAGAATCAATACCGTCAGTAATAACAAGTTCCAAGGCCGCGTTGGCTACTTGAAACAGGCTCATAGTGGTGAGCACCCATCCTAATACTAATCGCTTTAACACAAGCATTTCCTTTTACTCAATCCTGAATTACTCAGGAATTACTCGTAAGTTGATGTCTTTTAACTTGTTCACTATGTCTTGGTCGGTTGGCAGCGGAAAGGTGCCGACTTTGGCGACCGCACTCTTGGTCGCAGCGCACAAACGGCTGTCACCCTCTCGAACGCTCAAATTACCAACAATCGCGCCCGATCCCGTGGGTATCAAGCGCAGGTTAACCAAACAAGACTTTCCCCGAAAACTGTCCTCCAGCAATAAATTCTGCTGGATCAGCTGGGTGTAAATCGCTCCGTAGCGGTCCGCTTCACTGGCTACATGGCGTGAACGCGCACTGCTGTTACTCTGTGACTCTGACTCTAAGCCGGCGAAGATGTCGTTAAGCGCCGCCTCTTGCTCTTTGCGCTCACGTTCCAGTCGCTGCAAACGCTCCTGCTCTTGACGCGCTTTTTCTGCGGCTTCTTTGGCTGCACGCTCTTTTTCAATCCGCTCTTGCTCAGCCTTCTTCGCTGCTTCTTGTTTCGCTATGCGTTCTTGTTCCGCTTTTTCCGCCGCTTCACGCTCACGACGCGCCTTTTCTTGCGCCTCTTGCGCGGCTTTCTCACGAGCGACGCGCTCTTGTTCTGCTTTAGCAATCGCCGCCTCTTTGGCTAGGCGTTCTTGCTCTGCTTTCTTCACCGCTTCTTCTTTCGCTTTGCGCTCCGCCTCAAGTTTGGCTACACGCTGCTCTTCCGCTTCGCGCTGCTTTTCTTTCTCAACACGGCGTTTTTCTGCTTCGCGCGCCGCTTTGGCTTCTTGCGCTTGCTGCTCTTTTAGCTTGCGAATGCGCTCTTCTTCCGCTTTACGGTTCTGCTCAAGCTTTTCACTTTCTCGGCGCAGCTTATCAAGACGCTCTTGCTCTTTTTTCGCGGCCTCTTCACGCTGGCTGCGAATTTGCTGTGCTTGCGCGCGCACCGCACTGGGGTCTATGACCACCGCTTGCACGAGCTGGCCCGTTGGTTTTGGCGTCGACATGGTGAAATCCGTTCCCCAAATCAGTGCCACCACCAAAGCCGCATGAAGCCCAACTGAAATCAGTATGGGCTTTTTGTATTCACGAAATAGAGACTTCTTTTCTTTCATAGATTAGGAGCACTTACTCTTTGATGTCTGTCAAGAGGCCGACTTTAGGAATGCCTGCACGGCTGAGCTCATCCAGCACCAAGACAACTTCGGCATAAGGGGTGGCCGCGTCGCCGCCCACCGCAACCGGTGAGTCTGGCTTAAGCGAGAGCTCCGCTTTAACTCGCACGATAATGTCTTGCAGTGATAAGCCGCGCACCACGTCTTCGTCGTTGACACTTAGCCCCAAGTTTCCATCTCGGTCAATTTCGACAATGATGAAACTTGCGTCACTGTCTCCCGCCATTTCTGAGGCAGGTTTGGCGGTGGAGGTCTTAGGTAGCTCGACATCGACCCCTTGCGTGACAAACGGTGAAGTCACCATAAAGATGATCAGCAGTACCAACATCACGTCAATGTAGGGCACGACGTTGATCTCTGCGGTCATCTTACGCTTTTTCGGTTGATAGCCTGCCATCGCGCTTATTCCTTGGACGCTTTGTCTCTTCCGGCCATCGCTTGACGATGCAAGATACTGTGGAATTCTTCAGAGAAGGTGGCGTAATTGTGCTCAAGCTTGCCCACTTTGTTGCTCAGGCGGTTGTACGCCATTACCGCAGGAATAGCGGCAAATAGACCCATCGCAGTCGCCACCAATGCTTCAGCGATACCCGGCGCCACCATGGCTAGCGTCGCTTGCTTCACTTCACCCAGTGCAATAAAGGCGTGCATGATGCCCCAAACCGTACCAAACAAACCAATATAAGGGCTGATGGAGCCTACGGTCGCAAGAAACGGCAGATGTGTTTCTAGCTCATCGACTTCGCGAGCGACGGCGACGCGCATCGAGCGCCCCGTGCCTTCCATAATGTAGTCTGGCGAATCAGCGTTGGATTTGCGTAGGCGAGCAAACTCGGTGAAGCCCGAGTAGAAAATCTCTTCCGTACCGGCCAGTTCATCTTTGCGCTTATGGGCCGCTTGATAAAGAACAGAAAGATCGGTGCCCGACCAGAACTTATCTTCAAACGTCTCCGCTTCTTTGGCGGCTTTTGAGAGCACTTTACTGCGCTTGATGATCATCGCCCAAGAAGCAATCGACATGCCCAAAAGAATCAGCATGACCATTTTTACCAACAAGCTTGCTTGCAGGAACAGATCCAGCATGGAAATATCAGCGGTCACCGTGTGTAAACTCCGTAATTATTGACTGAGGTATCGCCGTTGGCCTCATTTTCTCATTATCAATACATGCTACCTTAACCATTGTTTTACACAATGACCTTCCTTCAGGATTAACGATTTCCTGACAGAATGTGAGCGATGCTTTTTTGATTTCTTCGACGCGCGTCAGCACCTTGAGATGGTCGTCTAGACGCGCGCCGTGTAAAAAGTCGATATCCATGTGTCGGACTACAAAACCCAACTTTTGTTCCAGTAAACGCTGTTGCGATACACCGATAGTGCGAAGTAACTCAGTTCGCGCACGTTCAAAGTACTTTAAGTAGTTGGAGTGATATACCACGCCACCGGCATCGGTATCTTCGTAGTAGACCGTCACTGGCCATTCAAATGTCATCTCGGCTCCTTGTGCCTATCGGTCCCACCGGAGAAAGGGCGCAGGCCCATCACAAACGGTTTGTTACTATAACGCAACTCATTGGGGTTTACGCAAGGGCTTATCGGCGCTTTTCAAAGATTGAAACAAAAAATAGCACTACCTTTCAATCAGTAGTGCTATTTCGCTCATGGAATGAGCAGACGGGTTCGCCGGCGGTGAGGGGATCGCGTTTAGAGCAATCTCACTGCGGTGAGGTAGCCCAAAATGCTCAAACAGAAATAGGGGCTAAACAGGCACTGCCACACCCATTTCTGCGGCTTAAAGCCTATGCCATACACCATGCTTGAGCAAATGGCCCAAATCATCAGCGGTGAGATCACGGCATTAAAACCGCCAATGGATGCAGCGTAGCGTTCTGGATCCCACATCACCATAGCGACATGGTAAAAACCCAACACCAAAGATAAGACCCGAAATAGGGTCTTATCCATTGGCGCATGCCACTTAGTGACACGCGCAGTGAGATTACTCACTGTCTTTGTCCATCATTTCTGAGTGCTCTAACCAAAGCGCGTTGATGATGCCGAACGCACACGCTAAGAGTACACCCAGAATCCATGCGAAATACCACATAATTGTTGCTCCTTAGTAGAGTGAGTTTTTGTTGTCTTCGATGTATTTATTATCGAGACGGCCAAACATTTTGTAGTAGGTCCACGATGTGTAACCCAAAATCACAGGCACCATCACGGCGGCAACCGCGGTCATTAGGTTCAGTGTGAGCTCAGATGACGTCGCATCCCACATGGTTAGGCTGTGACTTGGCATCAAATCCGATGGCATTACGAATGGGAACATCGCAAAACCTGCGGTCAAGATCACGCCCGCATTACCAAGGCTCGATGCCAAGAAGGCAAAGCCGCCTTTTTCAAATCGAGACGCCACTACCGCCAACAGAGGCATCGCCACACCCAGTGCAGGTGCTAGCCACATCAGTGGGTAGGTTTCAAAGTTACTCATCCATGCGCCAGCTTCACGCACCACTTCTTTATTGAGTGGGTTTGACGCCGCATTGCCATCAATCACGCTAGTGATCACATAACCCTCAATGCTTTGTACCCAAAAACCCGCGCCCACAAAAGCAGCCGCTGTCAGTAGACCCATCAGTTGAGCCACGCCACGAGCACGAGCGTGCACGTCATCGGTGGTTTTCATCTGTAGCCAGGTTGCACCTTGCATGATGATCATGAACAAGCTCACTAGGCCACACAGCAGAGCAAATGGGTTCAACAAGCCAAAGAAGGAACCGTGATAGGTCGGCATCAAGAACTCATTGAGTTGGAACGGTACCCCTTGCAGCAAGTTACCAAACGCCACACCAAAGATAATCGGTGGGACAAAACCGCTGATCGAGATACAGATATCCCAAGTGTTACGCCATTTAGGATCTTCAATCTTAGAGCGGTAATCGAGACCAATTGGACGCAACCAGAGTGCTGCCAACGTCACGATCATCGCCAGATAGAAACCGGAGAACGAGGTCGCGTACACCAGTGGCCAAGCGGCAAACAGCGCGCCACCCGCGGTGATCAACCACACTTGGTTACCGTCCCAGTGCGGGGCGATCGAGTTGATCATGACACGGCGCTCGTTGTCATTTTTGCCGATAACAGGGACCAGCGCACCGACCCCCATATCGAAACCGTCAGTAATGGCGAAGCCTATTAGTAGAACACCAATCAGTACCCACCAAATCAATCGCAAGATTTCGTATTCAAACATCTGTGTTTCTCCTTGCCTTAAGCTTCTACTTGGCGACTAACTTTGTCTTCAACAGAGTTAGCATCCTGCTCGAAGTGGTAGCGACCTGTTTTCAGGCTGCTCGGTCCCTTGCGTGCAAATTTCACCATCAGGTAGACCTCTGCAATCAAGAACACGGTGTAAAGCGCCAAAATGGCAAACAGCGACGTCCAGATTTCACCCGCAGTCAATGCTGATGCAGCAACGTGAACCGGTAGGATTTCACCCACAGCCCAAGGCTGACGACCAAACTCGGCGACAAACCACCCCGCTTCAACCGCAATCCAAGGCAATGGGATACTAAATAGCGCCGCTTTGTGGATCCACGCTTTCTGTTCGATTTTCTGACGACAGGTCTGGATAAACGCCGCGCCAAAGACAAACAGCATGATGAAACCACACGCCACCATGATACGGAACGACCAGAATAGAGGCCAAACAGTAGGAATTGAGTCATCCGCAGCCGCTTGAATTTGCTCTTCTGACGCATCGACAACGTTGTCGGTGTAACGCTTGAGCAGCAAGCCGTAGCCAAGGTCGCCCTTCACTTCGTCAAACGCCGCGACGTTTTCAGCAGATTTGTCACCAGCGCGGAGCTTCTCTAACAGCTCATAAGCAAGCATACCCGTGCGGATACGGTCCACGTGCTGATCACGCAAATCACGAAGACCCGTCACTTCCTCATCAAACGAACGTGTCGCGATGATGCCCATGACGTAAGGGATCTTAATCGCGTAATCGGTGTGCATGGTCTCTTGGTTAGGGACACCAAACAGAGTAAAGGCCGCAGGGGCTGGCTCTGTGTGCCACTCAGCTTCAACTGCCGCAAGTTTCACTTTCTGCACTTCACCCAATTCGTAGCCTGACTCATCGCCAAGGACGATAGTCGACAAAATCGCCGCCATACCGAAAGAAGCCGCAATCGCAAACGAACGACGCGCAAACGCAATGTCACGACCTTTCAATAGGTAGTAAGAGCTGATGCCTAGCACGAACATAGCGCCCGTCGTGTAACCTGAAGCGACCGTGTGAACGAATTTAACTTGTGCCACTGGGTTGAGCACCACTTCGGCAAAGCTCACCATTTCCATGCGCATGGTTTCGAAGTTGAACTCTGCGCCGACTGGGTTTTGCATCCAACCGTTGGCCACCAAGATCCACAACGCCGAGAAGTTGGAGCCAAGCGCAACGAGCCAAGTGACGGCTAAGTGTTGACGCTTAGAGAGCCTGTCCCAGCCAAAGAAGAATAAGCCGACAAAGGTGGATTCGAGGAAAAAGGCAACCAGTGCTTCGATGGCCAAAGGCGCACCAAAGATGTCACCTACGTAGTGAGAATAGTAAGACCAGTTGGTTCCGAATTGGAATTCCATGGTCAGGCCCGTTGCTACACCTAGGGCGAAGTTAATACCAAACAGCTTACCCCAGAACTTGGTCATGTCCTTGTAGATTTGCTTATCGGTCATCACGTACAGAGACTCCATGATGGCGAGTAAAAACGCCATTCCGAGAGTCAACGGTACGAAGAGGAAGTGATACATCGCGGTTAATGCAAACTGCAACCGCGACAGATCCACTACGTCAATATCGAACATTGATTACTCCTTTTGTGCCGGCTGAAGACACTTTACTTCCATTGATGCAGCATGATTATTCGTTACCCAATCTTAAAAGTTGTTATCAGATAACGACTTACTGTTGCAAAAATGTACCGTAACAGTTAGTTAATTGTTAAGCATCAGCTAATATAGCTGGAACTAATATTACTGCTAAAAATTCTGCGTTTCAAAAGGTTTATAGAAACTGTCCGCTTTGATTTGTATCAACTTTAGTGCCGCATTTTTGATTAATTTTCCATCAAATTGATCTGCATCAAAAGAAAATCAGCGCGGATGTTAATGGGGCGTAATTAGACGGGTCGAATTCATTTTTATGCAGAACAAGCGATTAACAAAACACCTTATTTCATTAACCATAAAGGGGTAGCAAAGAATTTACATTTGTGACATTGATCACCAAAAATAGAAAACCAGCTCATCGGAGCTGGTTATGCAAACTTAGTTTTCATTCACGATTGGGCATTGACTCGCTAAGACTTGTCGATACCAAAATGGAGATAAGCTCGCTCAGTCGCAATACGACCTCTTGGTGTGCGTTGCAGATACCCCTGTTGAATGAGGTAAGGTTCAAGAACGTCTTCGATAGTGTCTTTCTCTTCACCTATCGCTGCCGCCATGTTGTCGAGGCCAACCGGTCCGCCACCAAATTTCTCCATAATGGCGAGCAGTAATTTCCTATCCATGTAATCGAAGCCTTTGGCATCAACATCAAGCATATTGAGCGCTTTGTCTGCGGTGTCAGCGCAAATATGGCCATTGCCTTTTACTTCAGCGTAGTCACGTACGCGGCGCAGCAGTCGGTTGGCGATACGAGGCGTGCCTCGCGCACGGCGCGCGACTTCAAGCGCCCCTTCCGCATCCATCGACAGACCAAGGCAATCGGCACTTCGCTGAACAATGTGCTGCAAATCGGCGATTTTGTAATACTCCAAACGCTGAGTAATACCAAAACGATCGCGCAGTGGCGACGTCAACGACCCGGCTCTCGTGGTAGCGCCAATCAGGGTGAACGGAGGTAAATCAATTTTAATCGACCGCGCCGCCGGGCCTTCACCAATCATGATATCAAGCTGATAGTCTTCCATTGCAGGATAGAGCACCTCTTCAACCATTGGGCTCAAGCGGTGTATCTCATCAATAAACAACACATCATTTTCTTCGAGATTGGTTAACAAGGCGGCCAAATCGCCCGCTTTTTCAAGTACCGGCCCCGAGGTGGTACGAATGTTAACGCCCATCTCGTTAGCCACAATGTTCGCCAGCGTGGTTTTACCTAGACCCGGAGGACCAAAGATCAACAAGTGATCGAGGGCTTCGCTGCGCAAATTGGCGGCTTTGATGAAAATTTCCATTTGATCACGGACATGATCCTGGCCTTGGTAATCTTCGAGCTTTTTCGGGCGTATTGCACGGTCAATGACGTCTTCTTCTTTGTAGACAGCATTGTCTGGGGCAATCAGGCGATCCGCTTCAATCATGACTGTTTACCTTTCAATGGGCTAGACCATAGATTTGAGCGCTTCACGAATCAATTCTTCGCTGCTCATCTCTGGCGTTTTCACCTGCGATACCACTTTAGACGCCTGGGTTGGCTTATAGCCAAGCGCAAGCAGCGCACTGATCGCCTCTTCTTCCGCGTTCGATTGACTGGATTGTGTCGCCGAATCCATCGGCGCGGCATCAGTATGTGGCGTGAACAAGTCTCCCGCCCCCCAGCCTTTGAGGCGATCCTTCATCTCAACCACCAATCGCTCTGCGGTTTTTTTGCCTACTCCAGGCAACTTGACCAAGGTAGAGACATCTTCTCGCTCGACACAGGCGACGAACTGACTCGCCGTCATACCCGATAAAATGCCGAGACCCAGTTTTGGCCCTACGCCATTGGCTTTGATCACTTCACGAAACAGCGCTCTCTCTTTGACGGTATTAAAGCCGTACAACAACTGCGCATCTTCACGAACCACAAAGTGTGTGTAGATGATCGCTTCTTCACCAATGTTGGGCAATTCATAGAAGCAGCTCATGGGCATTTGAACTTCGTAGCCTATCCCGCTGACTTCAATCAGCAGTTCTGGGGGTTGTTTCTCAATTAAAATGCCGCGCAATCGTCCAATCACTGGTTCGTCCTATTCGCTGTATAAAAGTGGTTTGATGATAATAAAGAACTGGATATATAGCCAGTAAAAAACTAGCGGTAGCGTCCTCGTCGTGCGCTGGTCGCTTTTCCCGCGAGCGCCACCAAGGTTTTGTTGGTATTGGCATGACAAATCGCCACACCCAGCGCATCGGCGGCGTCCGCCTGTGGTTTGGCTGGCAGTTTGAGCATCGACTGAACCATGTGCTGCACTTGCTCTTTGTCCGCACCGCCATTACCCACTACAGCTTGTTTAATCAGACGCGCAGCGTATTCGTACACCGGCAACTCAGCATTCACGGCCGCCACAATAGCGCTGCCGCGGGCTTGACCTAATTTAAGTGCGGAATCGGCATTGCGCGCCATAAAGACCTGTTCAATAGCGAACACATCGGGCTGAAACTGGGTGATGATCTCCGAAACGCCCGCGTAAATTTGCTTGAGCCTGCCGGGTAATTCCGATTCTGACGTGCGTATACAACCGCTGCCGAGGTAGTGAAGATGTCGACCTGTTTGGCGAATCACGCCATATCCGGTAATTCTTGAGCCCGGATCGATTCCTAAAATTATCGACATTGAGATCCTAGATTGGCAAAAAACGTCATTCTACCCAATCGATGGGGGAATATGTAGCGCAAAGCATCAAGACGGAGCGGTAATGATCGCGCGGCTCGATAAGCCCGCCTCAAGCGTCACTTCAATCACTTGCTCAGGCTCAGCGGTCAGCTTCTCGCCACTCCAATAATCAAACCAATACACTGGGTAATCGGAGGTCAACGTGACTTCTCGGCCGGTTTGGTGGTAGTTAAATAAGCAGTGTAAGTCGTTACGCTCAGTCAGTTTCAAAAACCCATGATGCAGGTTAAACGCGGTAAACTTGGCGGCGTCTTGATTGTGGTTGTGTCGCATCACCAGTTTCGCTAAGGTCTTTTTCGCGAATGTGGTGAGATCCGGTAACGGGTCACCAGAGAGCAGTAATCCGCCACTGGCCAATAACACATCACGATGGAATTCATACGCTTGACGTTCCGCAGCTTGATTGGGCAATGAGACCAACGTCGCGCAATCGGGGTCGATTTGCCACAGTTTGCGATGCTGCCAACTGCGGTAGAAGGTCTCTTTGGCGATTTGCTCAAATCGCCTTGGGTCTCGCTCGACATCATCGGACACGCGCATCGCATTAACCATGCCTAGCGACGGCCACATTGGAGCATTGCAGCCCAGTAACCACGCATCGCCTGCCCCTTGAGCAATGGCGTCCATCCCCATTCGGTAGGCTTCCACCCCCGTAATGCCCGACTGCCAACGACGACCTTTTAACGCCCCCCAATAGTTTGCATCAAGCTTAAACAGCTCAATCCCCCACTCTTCGCGCATGGTCTTAAACACATGGGTGAGATGATCTTGCACGTCCGAGTGAGTCGTATCGAGCAGATACCAAGGCGTGCATCGCCAGCCCGCATAGGTGACGTCTTCTGCTTTCATGATCTGGCCATTATCATGGGTGACAAACCAATCTGAATGCTGGCGAAAAATGGTCGAGTTTCCCTCGGCAATAAAAGGCGCGACCCAAATCGCGGGCTTTTTGCCGCTGCACTTTATCTCCTCAATCAAGGACGCAAGCCCAGATGGAAACTGCTTCGATGGCGAAAGCCAATCGCCCATAAACGCTTGATAGCCATCATCAATTAACACGTACTCGAGCGGCTTAATGTTCTCTTTCATGCAGCGCACATTGTCGCGAATCTGCTGCTCCTTGACTTGCGCATAATAGGCATACCAAGAGCACCAGCCCAGCGGCGCGACACCATCAACACCTGCACGCGGTGGATGATGTTTGGCAATGCAGTCACTGAAGGTTTCATACAGTCCGGAAAGTGACGAGCCTTTCAGCACAACAACCGATTCGAGTTCGCTATGGCTCCAATCACTAGGGTGGGTATTCTCGCCATCAATGTAAGCCGTGAGGGTGCGCGTACCCTTCTGATCTCTCACCTCAAAATAGCCGGCGAAACGCCGACAAGAGGTAAAGCCAAACAAGGTGTAGCCCAGCGAGTCTTCGACCACCAAATAGTTGTAATAGCGTTTAGGTTCGTTGGAGCCATAGAGCCGATAGCTCGCGCTGTTGTCGGGGCTGCGACCGATATCCACCGGCTTGTCGATAGTGCCGGTGGTTTGAGCGAGCATTTGAAAGCCATCGCCAAGTACCGTTGCCTGACGTTCAAACTGAAAATCCGTTGAGAACAGTGCATAGTGTGAGCCGAATGGATCATTACTTAAGCCTTGGAAGCGAAAGTGGACTTCGTTGCCCTCTACCACCGCATCAAGATCGCGACTCGGCACATACAGCACCTGCTCGTTATCTAATCGAATCACTTGGCCCATCTCGTTACCTCTCACCACAACGATTGACATTACAGCACTGCTCACCGTGCCTGTCTAACCAACAAATCTATTACAAATCACACTTTTATCACTATATGTGATGGTTTTTGTTTTCGCCAAATTCGACGCAACGAAAAATGCCGCTTCACAGGAAGCGGCATTGACCATACAAAACGCATTGAACGTTAGAACTGGTAGTTAAATTCGATGCGGTGATCGCCTTTCGCGTAGTTGACGTTCTCGTTCCAGTTGGCAAAGTAGCGAACGTTGGCGCGTGGGTTGATTTGGTAAGAGACCGCCGCTTCGTGCGCGTACAGGGTATCTTCACCTGTACCAAAAGCATTGTCTTTGTAGAAACTTGAGCCAGACATGGTGCCTAGGTACATTGGGTTGTAGTTGATCCAGATGTTCTCAGTCACTTCGATTTTGCTGTACATACCCACAACATAGAAGGTGCCGTGAATGTCCCAGCGATCTTGCGCTTGGTTGTCTGTCGCAGCTTTGCGATTTTCACCAAATGCGACGCCCGCTCCTGCCAACGGGTAGAAGTTTACCGGGCCCATTTTTGGCAACGCTTGAATAAAACTGTAAGAGACGCTGCCTTGAGTACCCATTGCCTCGCCTTTTGGCGTTGTGTTTTGGAATCCAAGATTCACGTCCACCTGCGAGCCACGACCGTTAGTCATATCCACGCTGAAGTGGCGGTAGCGTAAACTGTCGATGCTGTTGTCGTTGTCTGAACGTGTGCCGCCATTCCAGCCAAGATCTTCACCAAGGAAGCCTTTCACCTCAGCGATGTGCATCGCCATCGTGGTTGGATTGCCGGTGTCGTACGCTTGACCAAGTTTCAGATTCAGACCTTTGTCGGTATAACCCACACCCGCCTGGGTATAGACTGCCAACGGATCCGACATGTCTTGCACGTCTTCATTGGCTACTGCGTTAAAGTGCACCAACGCCAACGCGCTCAGTGCGAAAAGAGGTTTGTTGCTCATCGCCATCTCCACAAATTTGTTCAGCGATGTCCCTTTCACTGATTATTGGATTAAAACGTTGCGGATTATGCGGTTATCGTGCTCGAACAGATAGGAATAATCATTATTCCCAAAACGGGGAGTGATCAGGTCACTAAAAAAGGAAAAGACCAGCGCGATGCTGGCCTTTGCTGGCTAGATGGGTGCTACATAACCTCAATCGGCCCGCCGAAGGCGGTCACTGGCGGTAATGTGCCGGTGTATTTTTCGAAGTCCACCAGACAAGTGTTGGCAGAGGTCGCTTGCGCTAACTCAGAGGACGGGATGTCTTGAGTCAGCGTGTTTGGATCGCCGTAGGTATCTAGTGCGCCCACTTTTTCGTTGAGTGGCCCATACCATGCGCCCTCTTCGATACGCACCACACCCGGGGCGTAGCTATCGGTCAACACGGCGCCGGCAAGTAGCTGACCTCGGCCGTTGAACACTTGGACCACATCGCCCTCTTTGATGCCTTTGCGTTTAGCATCAGTTGGGTTGATGTAGATAGGCTCACGCCCCTGCACCGCGTAGGTCGCACGAAACGCTTCAGATTCACACATCTGTGAGTGCAGGCGCTTGTCCGGGTGGCACGATTGTAGCCAGTAGGGATACTGTTCTGAACCCGGGCCGCCGTGCGAGCGCTCGGATTTTTCAAACCACATCGGGTGCTCTTGGCAGAACTCATAACCCATATTACCGATAGTGCGGCTGGTGATTTCAATAAAGCCCGATGGCGTGCCCAGCGCATTGATTTCCGGGTCTTCACGGAACGAAGCGTGACGAACCCAAGGTTCACCTTGACCAAAATCGAGGAAACCTTGCTGCCAGAACACGTCAAACTCAGGCATGTCAAACTTGCCTTTGTTGGCGTCGCGGCAGTTATCATAGAGCGATTTTACCCACTCCATCTCGCTCATACCACGCGTGTAATCCTCAGAACGGCCCCAACGGCGCGTTAGTTCCGTCATGATGTCAAAGTCGGTTTTCGACTGGAACAACGGATCAACCAGCTTATGCATAGCGATTAAGCCACGGCCAGAGTACGCACCGTAACCATCAATATCGTTACGCTCAAACTGAGTACAGGCGGGCAAGACGATGTCAGCGTGACGGCAAGTGGCCGTCCAAGCAAAGTCAATCGCTACCACGGTTTGCAGTGTTTTGAACGCTTGACGCATTTTGTTGCGGTCTTGATGGTGATGCCAAGGGTTGTTGCCACTGAACACCATCATTTTGATGTCAGGCAGAGTGACCACAGCACCATTGGCGTTGATCTTCTTACCCGGCTCAAGCAAGGCATCCACCCAACGCGCCACCGGAATCACGCGGCTATAGCCGTTGAAATCTTGATTGGTATGCTTTGGTTCTTGACCTTGATCGATGTTAAGCGGAAACGATCCCGGCGCAGCAAATCCCGTCGAGGATACACCGATGCCTGAGTAATGGTGACCGTAAGAGATACCGCCACCAGGCAAACCAATCTGCCCCACCATTGCAGCAATCACGGCGCACATCCAATATGGCTGCTCACCGTGCTCCTGACGTTGGATACTCCAACCGACCAAAATCTGAGTGCGGCCATTCACAAGCATACGCGCAAATTGGCGAATCTCGTCGGCGGATGCGCCGCAAATCTCTGCCGCCCACTCGGGTGTTTTTTCCACCTTGTCTTTAGTCTTACCTTGCACGTAGTCAATAAACTCTTCAAAACCAAGGCAGTAGGTATCAATGAAGGCTTTGTCGTACAGATCTTCGTTGTACAGCACGTGCGCGATTGCAAGCATAAAAGGCACATCCGTTTGCGGGTGGATGTATTGCAACTCATTACCTAGATAGCGCGCAGTTTTGTTGCGTACTGGATCAACGGAGATGACATTGACGCGCTTCTGCGCGACTTTTTCTTTCAACTGCTCAAGATAGGCAAACGACTCGTGAGTTTCACATGTCCAGCCCACTTGTAGGTTTTTGACCGGATCGTTACCCCACAACACGATGTTGTCACTGTTTTCGAGGATAAGCTCCCATGATGTGCCTTGCGCGTACACCTCGGTGGAACCCAGCACATAAGGCAAAATAGTTTGCCCCGCGCCGGTTGAATAGTCGCCGACCTTTTTCACTGAGTAACCATGTAAACCCATCGCTCGCTGCATATGGTTGTTACAGCTGTGCATCTGACCGGTTTGACGCCAACCAGTTTGTCCAGTGTGCAAAGCCCAAGGGCCATACTCTTTTTGCACGCGTTCCAACTCACGATAGAAGAGATCCAGAGCCTCATCCCAAGTGACTCGAACAAAACGGTTGTTGCCGCGTGTATCGGTTGAGTACTTATGCTTTTTCAACCAATCCAAACGCACCATAGGGTAGCGAACCCGAGAGGGGCTGTAGATGATCCCTTTGATGCCATTTAGCATATCGGTTGGGTACTTATCGACTTCAAGCGGCTTGATTTCTTGTACTTTTCCACCCCAGATACGGGCGCGAAATGCGCCCCAGTGTGAGCCAGATACCTTCCAGCTACCCTCCACTTCTCCGGCGTGCGCCGCAGCCGACGTCAATAAGCTCGGCCCAATCAAGGAGGCAGCACTGGTTCCCGCGACACCTTTTAGAAAGCTTCTTCTTGTGATTGCCATTATTTGTTACTCCATTGCCGCGAATTAGTGGTGACCATCTGAGAAATCAGAAGAGTGTTTTTGCAGGTATTTGAGCACTAAGGCTTCGGTATCAGTGTCAAAGTTGACGAAGGCAATCATGCCATCGAGCATCCCCACCCAACCATTAGCACTAAAGTGCGCCTCATCAGGCTGCGTATGACACGTCGAGCAGTTGGTTTGATACGCTTGGCCGGCAGCGCTCCAAATCGGCTCGAAATCCGAGACCATCGACTCTTTTTTCATCCACAAGTCCACGGCCACTTTTTCCCATGGCAACCCCGTGAGTTCGTCTTCTTTGCTTTCTCCTGTCACCACTTGGTCACCTTGAGAGACATCGCGCGTCAAAATGGCCGTTGAGATGTTCATACCAAAATCTTCTTGAATCACACGTCCAAAGCCTTTCGCCTTGCGCCAGCCGTCGATCTCTACTTTGATCATGTCGCCCTTCGTTTCCACAATCGCCACTTGGCTTGCCGGGCTAAGTAAGCCCGCTTCGGTGGTCGCGCTTTCGTCGGTATAGAGAGGCAAGTGACGAATCGAAACCACGGAATTGCCCACATTGTATGAGGTGCCGTTGGCGACCTGTTCAAGATCCCCCACAATGCCGCTCGCCGCTTCCATATTATTCGGTAAGTGGTGCGCAATGCCTTTGTGGCAATCCACACAGCTTTGATCGCGCTCTGCTGCGGACTGCATTTGAATGCGCGCGGTGGGCGACATCAAATCAAAATCCATCGATTCGTAGTTGTGACAGTTTTTACACTCCAGTGATCCATTGGCCGAGAAACGGTCCCATTCGTGACGGGCTAACTCAAGACGGCGCGCTTCAAATTTCTCAGGCGTATCGAGATCACCAAACACCTGCGCAAACACCTCTTTGGAGGCCTGCATTTTACGTGCAATTTTATCCGTCCAGTTGTGAGGTACGTGACAGTCAGGACAGGTTGCGCGAACCCCTGAATGGTTTTTCCAGTGCACGGTTTCTTGCAGCTCAACATAGACGTTGTCACGCATGGTGTGACAACTGATACAGAACTCTTCGGTATTGGTCGCTTCTAGCGCTGTGTTGAACCCACCCCAGAAAATCACCCCAGCAATAAAACCACCCATGGTTAACACACCTAGGCTGATATGAACTGCAGGGCGAGTCATGGTTCGCCACAGCTTAACAATTAGTGCTTTCATCATTCTTTCTCTTTCATCTTATTCTTAACGTCAGTGACGGTTCTTGGTTTAACCGTGCGTTCCCGGTGGTCCCATGAAAAAGACCTGTAGCATCCAGACGATGAATCCGTATCCACCCACCAGTACGACGCTCAACACGGGGAAAAGAATCACTGTGATGAAGAGGAACGATTTCCACTCCAAGGAGCGCTTTTCGCCACTCTCTATTTTGTTAACATTACTCATACATTTGCCTGCCCTGTCACTGATGCTCACTTTGAGCGCTGATCGATACGCACAAATTTCGTACAACGGATAGACGTAATGGTAGACCACACATTCTGTAGGGTTCAATCGAATTCAAGCCCATCACAGCGACTATTCGACACTTTTTTGAGCTGATACAGAGATGTGATGGATTGCGATTTTATGTGTTAAATAAGGTGCATTTGTGAAGAAATATGAACAAGAAGAAAGAGTTAAAAAACGGTTACTCACATAACATTTCACTTTCAAATTGGCTTAAAAAACGTAAGCCTGAGCGCTCAACTTTCCAACAAATTGTTAAATTATTATTAATGAGAAACGGGAATGATGGGCTCAATCCGAGCGCAGTGGCCAATCTGTCACAATGAACGCAATGGTGTAGAATAAGCGCGAATATGGAGATGAATAATGAGCAGTGTGGTGGATATTCCTTGGCCCATTCTTGGGCTGTTTTTTCTTACTTTGAGCGTTCCGCTCTCTATCAGTCGCTACTATCAACTGAACATTGGCAAAGATGCGCTCATAGGCGTCGCGAGAATGACGCTGCAACTGGCCCTGGTTGGGGTCTATCTCGAATACCTGTTTGATCTCAATAGCGCGCTGGTCAATGTGCTCTGGCTCGCCGTGATGATTTTGATTGGTGCCAGTTCCATCATCAACAAAGCGCGTTTACCTCGCCGCCCATTAATGACGGTCGTCACCACAAGCCTCATCGTCGGCCTGACGCCGGTGTTGCTGATTATCACCGCTTTGGTCGTGAAACCCACGCCGTTTTATCACGCTCAATACTTAATTCCGCTCGCTGGCATGCTACTGGGCAACAGTTTGAGCGGCAATATCGTCGCGCTGCAACATTTTTACACCGCCTTTGAGCAGCGGAATTCCGAGTACCAAGCGGCGATCTCACTAGGCGCGCCACCCAGCTTTGCTACCCTGCCTTTTGTTCGCGAAGCGATCCAAAAATCCGTGGCACCCACATTAGCCTCAATGACCACCAGCGGACTGGTGACGTTACCAGGAATGATGACTGGTCAAATTTTAGGCGGAGCAAGCCCTATCATTGCGATCAAATACCAAGTGATGATCATGGTGGCGATATTTGTCATGATGACCATCTCCATTACCACCACGCTTCGGCTGAATATTGCGGTCAACTTTAGCCAATCGGGTCAAACACGGGTCAAAAGGATCGAGCCTGAACAAGAATAGATCTTATCCACAGATTCTGTGGATAACCGTGGTGATACCTAACCTTGGTCGAGACGCAAAACGTAAATTTTAACGATTATAGAAAAATTCCTTTACTTTCATCCGAGTATGATTTATTTCGGTAACTGTAATAAACAGGTCACAAAATGACCATAGGATGCAATCGGTAACTGCAAAGGAGTGTTGTTATGATAGTGAATCCATTACACCAAGTGTGCGATCAAGAAGAGGTAGGCAGTGAAGAGCTGCGTGATTGGCTGGTCTCTTTGCCCAAAGAGCTGCTGCCATTTGATGAGCCCTATCATCAAAGCCTCGATTAATCAGAGACGATACGAAAAAACCTAGCGCGAGCTAGGTTTTTTGATTCTCAATGGCGAGCTCACTGCCCGCTTCAATCTCTGAGATAAATTAACCAGTACCAGATCCCGACAAACACACCGCCCCCGATGATATTGCCCAGAGTGACAGGAATGAGGTTATGGACAAAAAAGTCAACCAAGTTCAAATCGGCATAGTCGGCAATATTCGCGCCTGTCATCTGCCAAAATTCGGCAGGAGCAAAAGATTTAATCGCAATCGCCATCGGCACTTGGAACATGTTGGCAATACAGTGCTCAAACCCCGCCGAGACAAACATCGCCACGGGCAATACCAACACCGCGATTTTATCAGTCAACGTTCGGCCGCTAAACGTCATCCAAACACCGACACACACTAAGACATTGCACATAACGCCAAGCGCGACTGCCGAAAGAAACGTGTGATGCATTTTGTGCTGGGAAATGGCCATGGCATTTAACCCCACTTGCCCCTGATCGAACATGTACTGACGCGTCATCACCATACAGGCAACCAGCAGCAATGCGCCCACTAAGTTACCGCCGTACACGATCGCCCAGTTTTTAACCAAAACTTGCCAGGTTATTTTACCGCTCGCCCTCGCCACCAGCGTGAGCACTGAACTGGTAAACAGCTCTCCGCCCGTTACCACCACCAAGATCAGACCGAGACTGAACGCCAAGCCTGCGAGCAGGCGTGTGATGCCCCAAGGTAAATCCCCTGCACCGGTTGTCACAATCGTGTAGAAGACAAAGGCAATGCCGATATGAATACCTGCGGAGATCGCCAGCAAAAACGACTTAACGGGATCTTTGGTCGCTTTACCCACCCCGATTTCTGCAGCACGCTCTGCCATTTGCGGTGGCAGTAAAGAGTCGAATTGGTTTTGGTTGAGGTTAATCATTGAAGTTACAATTTGAAACAATTAATGGCAGGGCACGGATAATTACTCGAAATGTGATCAAATTCAAGCACAAAAAATAAGGAAATAAGATTTTGCTTTCAGAAGTGATCATTGGCCACTAAAAAAGAGTGGTTGAGCTAACAAAACTCGCCGCAAGGCGTTGTTCTAACGGGGCTGGGCGCTTATGGTGAGATCGACGATAGAAACAGAAGGAAACCGTCTATGAAATACTCCAGCGAGCACCTTTCTGAACTGAATCTCTTACTTCAGTTCGATATCAGCAGCGCAGCGACTGGCATCAAAGTGCACCACGAGGCGTCGCAAGAGATGCAATCCGCGGTAGCTCGCCTGTATCAAAAGGGGCTTTGTACGCTACCTGATGGTGGCTACCTGACGGACGAAGGCATTGAAGTGGCCGAGCACGCTGATAAGATTCTTCGCGTGCTGTGCAGCTAACGTTTATCCGCAACGGGTAACTGAGTCACGTTACCCGGTTCTTGTTGTCTTTTCTGAACACTGGCCGCAATCGCCAGTGGATCGATTTTGGCAAGGCCTTGATTAAAGATGTCTCGCCACTTGCGCCCCTCTTCACTGTTGTTAAACGCCAAAAAGAGATCTTTTTCCGCCAATAAGGTGGGATTCATTCGCAACCGCTTTGATAATAAGGCAGAGCGTGAATCACGCCGAATCAAAAAATCGAGCACGTTGGCATCAATCACCGCCGCATCCAATCGCCCTTTGGCCACTTTATAGACATTACGTAAATCATCGAGCGTCTCTTCCACTGTGAGGGAGCCGGAAGCGACCATCTGATCAAATTCTGGTGTGTTGACATACCCTTTCACGGTTCCAACGCGGTATTGAGTAAGATCGCTGAGTGTGCTCCAACGAATGGGTGATTGGGTGTTTTCCACCAGCCCCAGCGGACCTCGACCAATCGGGTCTGAAAACACAAACTCTTGTGTATCAAAATAATATTCGGGGAAGTAACCGATGTACTGGGCTTTGCGACTGGCCGTCGTCACCGTTCTGACCCAAGGCTTGAACTCAACCACTAACTGGTAGCCCATGGCGGCAAACGCTTCCTTGGCAATGGCGACGGAGACACCCTGCTCAATTAGCTCTTCACCTGAATACGGTGGCCAGTTGAGTGACGTCATCACGACACGTTGGTTAGCCTGTACCTGCCATGTCAGTAACAACAAAGCAAACCACCACTTGATCATTTTACCTTCCTTTTTCAACGCCCTAGCATTCAACGCCTTCACAGCAATCGCTATTCAAGCGAGTGACATCCAAGGTTTGACACCCATTGCCAACCCACTGTCTCATTTTTAATAATAGCGTGATTGACTCAATTCGCTAGATTCATTTTGGCCAACACCTCTACGTGTCCTTGCGATACGGTTGCGAACACTTTCACAATGCTTTTCATTGCACCTAACGCAAGATAGAGTAAAGGAAACAAATGAAGGAAGGATGTCATGAGTCATATAGCGGTTATTGGCGGCGGATGGTTAGGTCGCCCACTTGCTCAATACTTGGAATCCATTGGCCATCAGGTGTCGGTCAGCCGCACCAGTGAAGCGGGGGCAGATGAGCTCAAAGCAGCGCACCTCGATGGCTTTATCTGCCAACTCGCGAGTCCGCAGTCTGAGGTGGAACGCTCACTCAGCGCGATTCAACCTTCGATCGTGGTCGGCTGTTTTCCGCCAGGTTTTCGTAAAGGTAAGGGCGATGAATACGCCGAGCAGTGGAAAAAACTCGCCACAGCCTGTGTCAACATCGGGGTCAACAAGCTGGTGATGGTCAGCTCGACCACGGTTTACCCATCAGTGGCGAAAGAGATGTATGAGGACGACGCCACCTTAGCATTGGCCAACACGCACAGTACCTTTTCTGACAATGCCAAAATCATGCTCCGTGCTGAGCAACACGTTCAAGATTCTGGGTTGCGTTTTGCCATCGTTCGTTGCAGCGGTCTTATTGGCCCTGAGCGTCACCCTTCTCGATTTGCAGCCAAGCTTCGCCAAGTGAGTCGCCTTGCGCCCGCCAATATGATTCACCTACTCGATGCCATAGGTGCTGTCAGCTTTGCAGCCCTGAATGACAACAATATGGTGGTCAATGCCACGACGCCAAACACCGTGAGCAAAGCGCAATTTTATCAAACTGCGTTAGAAAGAGCTGGTTTGTCAGAACCCCTACCACCGATTGTCGACGTGGAAGATAAACGGATTATGGCGGACCGTTTGCTAGAGCTCGGTTATCGCTTTCATTTCCAACACACGTTAGAGGCGCTGTGAGTCACACCATGAGACTGTATCAACATCTAGAACACCTATGGGCGTATATGAGACTCAACCAACCTTTAGAGCGATGTGACGGTTTGTTGGTTCTTGGAAGTAATGATGTGCGTGTTGCAGAGCACGCCGCCAAGCTCTACCTCGATGGCTGGGCCAAGACGGTGATCTTTAGCGGCGGTGCTGGGCGCTTAACGCAAGGTCTATTTACCGACAGTGAAGCCGACACCTTCGCTCAAATTGCCATCGATATGGGCGTTCCACGCCGTGATATTGTGATAGAAAGCCAAGCCACAAACACCGGCGAAAACTTGCTGTTTAGCGCCGAAAAGCTCCAACAATTGAACATTCAGCTCGATTCGATCCTATTGGTACAAAAACCGTATATGGAGAGGCGCTGCTACGCCGCGTTTTTAAAACAGTGGCCTTTACCCTATCAGCAGGTGTTCGTCACTTCGCCGGCATTAACAGTCTGGGACTATTTCAATGAAGAGATTGACCTTGATACCACAGTGCGGGCAATGCTTGGCGATTTCGAGCGAATAAAAACCTATCCACAGCTTGGGTTTCAGGTCGAGCAAGTGGTACCAGATTCCGTCGAACAGGCGTATCGTGCACTCAAAGCCATCTTTGATTGAACGACAGTTTAGCCTCATAGCAAAACAACAAGGCCAGATCGCGATGATCTGGCCTTGGTCTTATTCGTGTTTGGATTTAGTGGACCGCTTCTTCTTGCTCGCCTAAGTATTTGAAGGTCAGCGCGTCGCCATCAAGGTCGACTTTCACTGTGCCACCGTTAACTAAGGAGCCAAAGAGCAGCTCGTTCGCCAAAGGTTTCTTCAACTGCTCTTGGATCACGCGGCCCATTGGACGTGCGCCCATCGCCTTATCGTAACCTTTTAGCGATAGCCAGTGGCGAGCATCATCAGAGACTTCCAATGACACGCCGCGTGCATCCAGCTGAGCTTGCAATTCAACGATGAACTTATCAACCACCTGATGAATAACATGTTCATCCAGGCTGTTAAACCAGATGATGTTATCCAAGCGATTTCGAAACTCAGGCGTAAAGACCTTCTTAATTTCTGCCATCGCATCATGGCTGTGATCTTGCTGAATGAGACCGATGGATTTCTTCTCGGTTTCTTTCACGCCCGCATTCGTGGTCATTACAAGAATCACGTTACGAAAATCCGCTTTACGGCCATTGTTGTCCGTCAGTGTGCCGTTATCCATCACTTGCAGTAACAAGTTGAAGATATCTGGGTGCGCTTTTTCAATCTCATCCAACAAGACAACGGAGTGTGGGTGTTTAATCACCGCATCGGTCAACAAACCGCCTTGATCGTAGCCAACGTAACCTGGAGGCGCACCAATTAAACGGCTCACCGAATGACGCTCACCATACTCAGACATATCAAAACGAAGCAGTTCGATACCCATGAGTTTAGAAAGCTGCACCGTGACCTCGGTTTTACCCACCCCGGTTGGGCCCGCAAACAAGAAAGAACCAACCGGTTTGTTGTCATTACCTAGCCCAGCGCGAGTCAGCTTAATCGCCTCACTCAAGGCATCGATGGCATCGTCTTGACCAAACACCAACATCTTCATCTTCTCATCCAAGTTCTGCAAAATTTCTTTGTCAGAAGAGGAGACGGATTTCTCAGGGATGCGCGCCATTTTGGCAACCATCGCCTCGATATCGGCCACACCGACGGTTTTCTTACGTCGACTGGCTGGGGCTAAGCGGCTGCGTGCGCCCGCTTCGTCAATAACGTCAATCGCTTTGTCTGGCAAGTGACGCTCATTAATGTATTTCGCCGACAACTCAACCGCCGCACGCAAGGCTTTGTTGGTGTAACGCACTTCGTGGTGCGCTTCATATTTGGGTTTTAGGCCCATCAAAATCTTGGTGGTGTCATCAAGCGAAGGTTCCACCACGTCAATTTTTTGGAAGCGACGCGACAACGCACGCTCTTTTTCAAAGATGTTGCTGTACTCTTGGTACGTAGTGGAGCCAATACAGCGTAACTTACCGCTGCTGAGGAGCGGTTTGATGAGGTTAGCGGCGTCCACTTGACCACCAGATGCCGCACCCGCACCGATGATGGTGTGAATCTCATCGATAAATAGGATGGCATCTTGCTCTTTTTCAAGCTGCTTTAAGATGGTTTTGAAACGTTTTTCAAAATCACCGCGGTATTTGGTGCCCGCCAGCAGCGAGCCGATATCGAGCGAGTAGATCACGCTGTTGGCGATGATCTCAGGCACTTGCCCTTCGACGATTCTCCACGCCAAGCCTTCCGCGATCGCCGTTTTACCAACGCCCGCTTCACCCACCAACAGTGGGTTATTTTTACGTCGGCGACAAAGGACTTGGATAGTACGTTCTAGCTCTTTATCGCGCCCAATCAGTGGGTCAATTTGACCTTGCTTCGCCACTTGATTGAGGTTAGTAGCGAAACTTTCTAGACGCTCTTCAGAGCCTGACTCTTCGACACTGTCACTGCCAAAGGAATCCGATGAAGAAGACTCGTCGCCAGAACTGGAGGCTTTGGTAATGCCGTGAGAGATAAAGTTGACGATGTCCAAGCGGCTGATGTCGTTTTTCTTCAACAGATAAGCAGCGTGGGATTCTTGCTCGCTAAAGATAGCAACGAGAACATTCGCGCCAGTCACTTCGCTGCGACCAGACGATTGCACATGAAAAACGGCTCGCTGCAGCACACGCTGGAAGCTCAAGGTTGGCTGCGTTTCACGGGTTTCGTCGTTATCAGGAATCAGGGGAGTGGTTTGATCGATGAAAATGTCCAACTCGGCACGAAGTGCATCGATGTCAGCCTGGCAGGCTTTCAATGCCTCTCGCGCAGCATCATTTTCTAACAATGCTAGCAGGAGGTGCTCGACGGTCATAAACTCATGTCGTTTGTCACGTGCACGTGAGAACGCGCCGTTTAGACTCGACTCTAATTCTTTGTTCAGCATAAGTACCTCCTAAATAGAACAACGATGGTTGCTCGAACAAACGTTACGCTTGTTCCATTGTACAAAGCAGGGGATGCTCATTTTCCTTGGAATACATTGTGACTTGCGCCACTTTGGTTTCAGCGACTTCCGCGGTGTAGGTGCCGCAGACCGCTTTACCTTCATAATGCACTTTGAGCATCACCTGAGTTGCCTTATCAATATCCATAGAGAAAAAACGCTCTAGGATTTCGATGACAAAGTCCATGGGGGTGTAATCATCATTGTTCAATACAACGTTATACATGGACGGTGGCTTAATTTCTGTTCTTTCTTGCTCCAGTAAGTCAGAATCTGGAGTCACCCATTCAAACTGCTTGCTCATGACTCTTCAACAATTAGGTTTATCTGGTTTCAGTTTACCACTTCATGGAAGAGAAGTTTTAGATTTTGCTCTTGTAATTTAGACCATTTAAGCACAACAAAAATTTCACGCTTACTTAGAGACTAATCCACCATTTCCAAGCCTGCAAATAAAAGATTTTTATTCTCTCAAGCCCTCTATCTGATTGATTAAAAAGAAGCCAAAATCGCTGAATTGTCAGAATCACCCCGTAGACTAGAAATTGAAAATCGTTGCAAAAATGTAAATCTCAAAAGTGATTTGTTTGCAAATATGTAGAGTGTAATACGTTTTTTCTATTGACTGTGTTCAATCATTGGCTACATTGGTCAAATAGTGAGTAAAAATTTGGCAGCGGCTGAATGGAAATTCACTTTTTGTTTACACGTCACATTTTGACAACATTCAGTGCTAGACGGTCATCAAATGGCAACAGGAATGGCGGCAGTATAGAGCGGAGTTGAAATCGGTCGTGTAATCACCAACAACGTCAGTAAACAATGCATGAGGGATGTATAGCATGGCTACAGGTACAGTAAAATGGTTTAACAATGCCAAGGGATTTGGTTTTATCTGTCCAGAAGGTGAAGAGAGTGATGTGTTTGCGCACTACTCAACCATTCAAATGGATGGGTATCGTACTCTGAAAGCAGGCCAACAAGTCAATTTTGAAGTGGAAGAAGGTCCCAAAGGCTACCACGCTAGCGTGGTGACACCAGTGGACGCTCAACCAGCTAAATAACCGCTGCCAAAAAACTTCGCCCGATTCTTCGGCGCCGCAAATCTAACGCAATAAAAAACCCGCTCAATCAGCGGGTTTTTGTTTATCGGTTCGCCAGTCTATTAGCGATTAATGATGCTGTTAAGTGTTGCGCTTGGTCGCATTAGCGTCGCGGCCTTTTCAAACACGGGGGCGTAGTAGCCACCCAGATCGCCCGCGACACCTTGAGCGCCATTGAGCTCAGCGATAATCGCCTCTTCGTTGTCTTGCAACGACTTCGCAATCGGCGCAAATTCAGCCGCAAGGTCAGCATCAGCGGTCTGCTCTGCTAACGCTTTTGCCCAGTAGGTCGCTAGGTAGTAATGGCTGCCACGGTTATCAAGCTCACCAACTCGGCGAGACGGTGACTTGTTGTTGTCAAGGAACTCACCGGTCGCCTTATCAAGGGCATCGGCCAGCACTTGCGCTTTAGCATTGCCTGTCACGACGCTGAGGTGTTCCAGTGACGCCGCTAATGCCAAAAATTCACCTAATGAATCCCAACGCAAATGGTTCTCTTTTTCCACCTGTTGAACGTGCTTCGGTGCGCTGCCGCCCGCCCCTGTTTCAAACAGACCACCGCCGTTCATTAGCGGTACGATAGACAACATTTTCGCTGAAGTGCCCAACTCAAGAATTGGGAACAAGTCCGTCAAGTAGTCACGCAGCACGTTACCTGTCACAGAGATGGTATCAAGACCTTCTTTAATGCGCTCTAGCGAGTATTTGCACGCCTCAAGTGGTGCAAGGATCTTAATCTCTAGACCAGAGGTGTCGTGCTCAGGTAAGTACGCGTTCACTTTTTTGATCAGCTGAGCATCATGAGCACGATTTTCATCCAACCAGAATACCGCAGGGGCGCCGGTTGCGCGTGCACGTGTCACCGCAAGTTTTACCCAGTCTTGAATCGGTGCATCTTTCACTTGGCACATACGGAAGATGTCACCCGCTTCCACCGATTGCTCAAGCAGTACCTGGCCGTTGCTGTCAACAACACGGACAGCGCCATCGGCATCGAGAATGAAGGTCTTATCGTGTGAGCCGTACTCTTCCGCTTTCTGCGCCATCAAACCCACGTTAGGCACGCTACCCATAGTGGTTGGATCAAACGCGCCGTGCTCTTTACAGAAATCAATCACCGCTTGATAGATACCCGCATAGCTGCGATCTGGAATCATCGCTTTGGTGTCTTTCTGTTTGCCATCTGGGCCCCACATTTGACCGGATGCACGAAGCATGGCTGGCATCGAGGCATCAACGATGATGTCACTTGGCACGTGAAGGTTGGTGATACCGCGATCGGAATCAACCATAGCTAATGGTGGTTGAGTTTCATACACTGCTTGAAGCGCGGCTTCAATCTCAGCTTTTTGATCTTGCGGCAAGGCTTCAATCTTGCTGTACACATCGCCGATACCGTTGTTGACATCAACGCCGAGTTTCTCAAACAGCTCACCATACTTAGCAAACACGTCTTTGTAGTAGACTTTCACGGCATGACCGAAAATCACTGGGTCAGAGACTTTCATCATGGTCGCTTTCATGTGCAGTGATAGCAGCACATCTTTTTGCTTCGCGTCAGCAATCTCTTGCTCAAAGTACGCCACGAGTGCGTTTTTGTTCATCACCGCGCAATCAATGATCTCTTTATCTTGCAGGGCGAACGGCGCTTTCAGTTGTTTTGTGCTGCCGTCTTTCGCGACAAATTCGATGGTCACTTTGGTCGCATGCTCGACCGTCACCGACTTTTCGCTACCGAAGAAATCTTTGTCATCCATACTCGAGACATGAGACTTCGACTCTTTTGACCACGCGCCCATTGAATGTGGGTTTTTCTTTGCATAGTTCTTGACTGAAAGCGGCGCTCGGCGGTCAGAGTTACCTTCACGTAGCACCGGGTTCACCGCACTGCCTTTGATCTTGTCGTAGGTCGCTTTGATCGCTTCCTCTTCGTATGTACTTGGCTCTTCAGGGTAGTTCGGCAGGTTGTAGCCTTTGGCTTGCAGCTCTTTAATTGCGGCTTTTAACTGTGGGATAGACGCCGAAATGTTCGGCAGTTTAATGATGTTGGCGTCAGGTGTTTTCGCCAACTCGCCCAATTCAGCAAGCGCATCACCGATACGCTGTTCTGGCGTCAGATGCTCAGGGAAGCTCGCGATGATACGACCGGCGAGTGAAATATCGCGTGTGTCTACGTCAATGCCTGAGGAGGCAGTGAAAGACTGGATAATTGGCAGTAGTGAGTAGGTCGCTAGCGCTGGCGCTTCATCGGTGATCGTGTAAATAATTGTAGGCTTTTCTGTAGGCATGAAATTTCCCTATTTGTTCTGACAAACCCATTGGATGCATGGGCTTTTGTGGTCTGTCCGCGACAAGTAGATAATACCAACACGAATGTGGTTGCCTTGGTATCGTCATCCCCTCACTTGTTGCGATTTAGATGTCTCTTTTTTTGTTTGGCCATCGCCGTTGAAACTTTGTGTTTCGCTGACTCGGCGTCCATGAGAACGTAATCGTTATAATTAAACAAAATCGGCAAAATAGTCTATTATCTTGTGCGCCAATCCTGATTCGAGGCGCGCACATCATAGCGTAATTCGAGATAGATCGAAACTTTCGCCCACACTTCGTTTACATTTTTGCAAGGTAGTTAACATGTCACCACGCTCAAGACGCGAGTCTCAGCCCGCTTCACCACGCAACGGTCAAACACGTTTAAAACGACCGTTTGGCGCGCAAGATGCCAAGCGCAGCTCGTCTAAACATCGCAGAAAAAAGCCAAGTCAAAAAGCGAAGATCGCGCCATCAGAACGTAAGGTGATCGTCTTCAATAAACCCTATGACACCTTGAGCCAGTTCACCGATGGGGAGGGAAGAAAAACCCTAGCCGACTACATCGATGTTAAAGATGTGTACGCCGCTGGAAGACTCGATCGTGACAGTGAAGGGCTGATGGTGCTGACGAATGACGGCATCTTCCAAGCCAAACTGACCTCGCCCAAATCGAAAGCCCCTAAAACCTATTGGGTACAAGTAGAAGGCGAGCCGAGCGATGCGGATCTCGACAAGCTTCGCCAAGGGGTTGAATTAAAAGATGGCATGACACTGCCGGCTACCATCGAACGTATGGATGCGCCTAATATTTGGGAGCGAAACCCGCCGGTGCGTTTTCGCGCCTCCATTCCAACGACTTGGCTCGCCATCACCATCATCGAAGGTCGTAATCGCCAAGTCAGACGCATGACCGCGCACATCGGCTTCCCGACTCTTAGGCTTGTGCGCTACTCGATGGGTGACATCACGTTAGGCGATTTGCAGCCAGGCGAGTGGCAAACCGTCGACCTTTAATTGCCCTTGTTAGTAGTGGCTCTTCGTTGTCCTCTCAGAGCTACTTAGGATAAAAAAATACCGCTCAATTGAGCGGTATTTTTGGTTTCGTCACCCGTAAAGGGATTACTCTTTATCTTTCGCTGCGGTCACTGCAATCGCTAGCTCTTCAAGCGCGGCAGGGTTAGCAAGGCTAGGCGCATCGGTCAATAGACAAGCCGCTGCCGTCGTTTTCGGGAACGCAATCACATCACGGATGTTCTCGGTACCACACAACAGCATCACAAGACGGTCGAGACCAAATGCAAGACCCGCGTGCGGCGGCGTACCAAATTTCAGTGCGTCCAATAGGAAGCCAAACTTCAGGCGTTGCTCATCCGCATCGATACCAAGAATATCGAATACCGCCGCTTGCATCTCCGCGTTGTGGATACGAACAGAACCACCGCCCACTTCGTAGCCGTTGAGCACCATGTCGTAGGCGTTAGAGTTCGCCGCTGCAGGGTTCGCTTTTAGCTCTTCTGCTGTCACACCGAGAGGCGATGTGAATGGGTGGTGCATCGCGTGCAAGTTGCCTTCGTCGTCTTCTTCAAACATTGGGAAGTCAACAACCCATAGAGGCGCCCAAGTGCCTTCTTTTGTCAGCTCTAGGTCTTTACCCAGTTTCAGACGCAGTGCGCCCAGTGCTTCAGCCACGATGTTCGCTTTATCTGCGCCGAACAAAATAATGTCGCCAGATTCCGCTTGCGTGCGCTCAAGGATGCCATTGATCACCTCTTCGCTGAGGAATTTAGCCACAGGAGATTGGATACCTTCCATGCCCGCTGCGCGATCGTTGACCTTCATCCATGCCAAACCTTTCGCGCCGTAGATACCAACAAACTCGCCGTAGCCGTCAATTTGCTTACGAGTGAGTGACGCACCGCCCGGTACACGAATCACAGCAACGCGGCCTTTTTCGTCATTGGCAGGACCAGAGAAGACTTTGAACTCAACGTCTTTTACGAGATCTGCAACGTCAACAAGCTCTAGTGGGTTACGTAGGTCAGGCTTGTCAGAGCCAAAACGGCGAATCGCTTCGCTAAATGGCATGACAGGGAACTCACCGAGGTCAACGTTCAGTAGCTCTAGCCACATGTCGCGAACCATTTTCTCTGTGGTTGCACGCACTTCGTCAGCGGTCATGAATGACGTTTCGATATCGATCTGAGTGAATTCAGGTTGACGGTCAGCACGTAAGTCTTCATCACGGAAACACTTAACGATTTGGTAGTAACGGTCAAAACCCGACATCATCAGCAGCTGTTTAAATAGCTGTGGAGACTGAGGAAGCGCGTAGAAGCTGCCTTTGTGAACACGGCTTGGTACTAAGTAATCACGCGCACCTTCTGGTGTCGCTTTGGTCAGTACAGGTGTTTCGATATCTAGGAAGCCGTTGTCGTCTAGGAAACGGCGAACAAAGCTAGACGCTTTCGCACGCAGCTTGATGCGGTCGCTCATTTCAGGGCGACGCAGGTCTAGATAACGGTATTTGAGACGTTGCTCTTCCGAGTTCTTTTGGTTGAAGTCTAGAGGCAGAACGTCACTGCGGTTGATGATCTCAAGACCTTTCGCAAGGATCTCAACTTCACCGGTGGCCATGTCTTTGTTGACTTGGCTTTCTGGACGAACACGCACTTCACCCGTTAGCTTGATACAGAATTCATTACGAAGGGTATTCGCCACTTCGTACGCGTCCGCCATGTCTGGATCCACCACTACCTGTACGATACCTTCGCGATCTCGCATATCGATAAAAATAAGACCGCCTAAATCACGGCGACGGTTTACCCAGCCGCACAGTTCTACAGTTTGTCCTGCTAGGGACTTGTTCAGGTGACCACAGTAATGGGTACGCATAATGAAATTCCCAATCTCTCTAGTAATAAGTTGATGACGCCCTAGCTGACTGCCGCCAGAGCAAAGGTCCATTTATACGCTGAAAGTCATTTTAAATCGACTGTTGCAGCGACAATTTATTGCGTTTTATCGTGCTTTGATGATTTTTACACCAACAAATGGCCAAAAAAGCCGATTTCGCCGTCAAATTGACCCGATTATAACGCCAGATTACCTTTTTCTTCAAAACTCTCGTAGAGTAGAGAGATCCGATGCGTATTGAGGGGAATATGGACAAGTTACCGCTAAGATTAGGCTTGACGATGTGGTCAAACAACCACTGGCAGCAGGCGTTTTATGGTAGTGGCACTCAGGCCTCACAACGCCTTGAAAAGTATGCTAACGTGTTCCATACCGTTGAAGGTAACACCACGTTTTACGCCACGCCAACGCCATCGACCGTGAGCAACTGGAAAGCCGCCACGCACGATGATTTTCGCTTTACCTTTAAGCTTCCCAAAGCCATCACCCACCAGCATCAGTTGCAAAGCTGCCAAGCACTGCTTGCCGACTTTATGCGCATTATGGCGCCACTGATACCGCGCATTGGGCAATGGACTATTCAACTCCCCGCAGCCTTTGGACCGGAACACTTTTCACAGTTGACGTCCTTCTGCGCCATGCTGCCACCGGACTTTCCCATCGGCGTTGAAGTGCGCCACCCCGCCTTTTTCGCCAAAGGTGACGTCGAAAAACGACTCAATCAGTGGCTGCTGGAGCGCAATTACGATCGCATCATTATGGACAGTCGCCCTGTTTTTTCGACTCAGCCAGACAGTCGCTCCCCCTTTTTTGCTGCCCTAATTGATGCCCAAGAGAAGAAACCGCGCGTTCCTGTGCACGCCATTGCCACCGGAGCGCATCCTATGGTGCGTTTTATTGGCCATCCTGATGAACCACTCAATGACGGTTTTTTTACTCCTTGGCTCGATAAATTGCCGCAGTGGATAGGCGAGGGAAAGCAGCCTTACCTGATGATCCATACCGCCGACAACCTGGTTGCGCCCGAGCTAGCCGCGAAGCTCTATCGACGTTTGCAACAGCAGGTGTCATTGCCCGATTTAGCGCCATTTCCGAGCCAAGGCGACCACGCGCAAATATCAATGTTTTAAGTCACATGACAAGCGCGCAAAGATCTCATAAAATACGCGCCTTTTTTGACATCTGACGATGGCATGCTTGACTGTTTGCATCGGCCGTAGCGAGAGTGTGTGATGAACCCTAAGAGCAACCCAGATACCATTTTTTCGGCGCCAATCGACAAAATTGGTGACTTCACGTTTGATGAACGTGTCGCAGAAGTGTTCCCTGACATGATCCAGCGCTCGGTACCGGGCTACAGCAACATCATTTCAGCGATTGGCATGTTGGCCGAGCGCTTCGTTAAGCCTCACTCCAACATTTACGATTTAGGCTGTTCACTGGGGGCTGCGACCCTCTCTATGCGTCGCCACATCCAGCAAGAAGGCTGCAAGATTGTTGCTGTCGATAACTCGCAAGCCATGGTTGAGCGATGCAAACTGCACGTCAACGCCTATCGCAGCGATACACCTGTTGAGGTGGTGGAAGCCGATATTCGACACATCGACATCGACAACGCGTCTGTGGTGGTGTTGAACTTCACGCTGCAATTTCTCTCACCACAAGACCGCTACAGTTTGCTAGAGAAGATTTACGCGGGTTTAAGACCTGGCGGTATTCTCATTTTGTCCGAGAAATTTGTCTTTGATGATGTCGGCGCCAACGAGCTATTAATTGATTTGCACCATGACTTTAAACGCGCCAATGGCTATAGCGAACTCGAGATCAGCCAAAAGCGCAGCGCGATTGAAAACGTCATGCGTCCAGACTCCATCAAAGCGCATAAAGAGCGCTTTGCCAAGATTGGCTTTAGCAGCTTTGACGTTTGGTTCCAGTGTTTTAACTTTGGCTCTATGTTCGCGATTAAGTAGTCATCACCAGCATATGGTGTCCATCAACGCATAGTGTTAGCGACACCCATTTCCACATTTGCACGCGCCGAGTCCCTAGAGGCCGCGAGCAGCCATAAACATCTAGGGACATGCTTGTATCAACGAGGACCTTGTTTTCATGTTTAATTTTGCCGATTTCTATCAACTCATCGCTCAAGACACGCGTCTGCAACCTTGGCTGAATGTTCTGCCACAGCAGTTGACCGATTGGCAAAATGCCGAACACGGTGATTTTGGCCGCTGGTTAAAAGCACTGAACAAGATCCCAGAAGGCGCGCCAGATCAAGTCGATATTAAACATTCGGTGACGTTGAGCAATGACACGCCATTCCATGAGGGCGAGTTGAAGAAACTTGAAAACTTACTGCGTACCTTCCACCCTTGGCGCAAAGGGCCGTACACCGTACACGGTATCCATATTGATACTGAGTGGCGCAGCGACTGGAAGTGGGATCGTGTCCTCCCTCATATCTCTCCACTGAAAAATCGCAGTGTGTTGGATGTCGGTTGTGGCAATGGCTATCACATGTGGCGCATGCTGGGCGAAGGTGCGCGTCTTACGGTCGGCATCGACCCATCACACCTGTTTTTGATCCAGTTTGAAGCGATTCGTAAACTGATGGGCGGTGACCAACGTGCCCATCTTCTGCCACTGGGTATTGAACAACTGCCAAAACTGGAAGCCTTTGATACCGTTTTTAGCATGGGCGTGCTCTACCATCGCCGCTCGCCGCTTGATCACTTGATCCAACTTAAAGATCAATTGGTGGCTGGCGGAGAGCTGGTGCTCGAAACCCTGGTTATCGAAGGCGATGAAACATCCGTGTTGGTGCCGACATCGCGCTATGCACAGATGCGTAATGTGTACTTCTTCCCTTCCGCCAAAGCGCTCAAAGTCTGGCTGGAACTGGTTGGCTTTGAGCAAGTCCGTATTGTGGATGAAAACGTCACAACCACCGGCGAGCAGCGCACCACCGATTGGATGACGCATAACTCATTGCCAGACTATTTAGACCCAAGCGATCTGAGCAAAACCGTGGAAGGCTATCCGGCGCCACGACGTGCGATCTTAGTGGCGAAGAAACCCAACTAGGAATTCCGAATTTCTTAAAGATTTGACAATACGTTAACGCATTTTTGCTATCGAATCGTTACTCTCCAAACCCTTACTTTCTGCCGCCTAACGCGCCCAGTCAGTAAGGGACTATTTTTTCGTTTTTTATCTCTTTTTTACTGCCCAATTTAGGTTGATTAATGTTTTCAAGATTGACTCCGCTTGTCGCCCTGGCTGTGCTTTCAGGCTGCGCGACAACTGACGAAAAGCCGTACCATCAAGAAACACTCGCCGCGATTTCTGCGCAAGAAGCCTCTCTTAATAACAAGCTCGAAAACATCGCCCTGCAACTGAGCAATCAGTCTGACTACATCGAAAGCCTAGAGAGCCAAGTCTTGGTGTTAGGTGGTGAGGTGGGTGAACTGAAAAAACACGTCAACACATCGAGCAAAGCAAAAACCACACCCAAAGCGCCCACGCAGAAGATTGTCAAGGTCGACCCGAGTAACCGCATCGTGCTGGGAGAAATCGAAACCGTCACCATCGACAACGTCTCACAACGTTTTGACGCCCGAGTTGACACCGGCGCTGCCACCTCGTCACTCAATGCCGTCGACATTGCGGAGTTCGAGCGTAACGGCAAAAACTGGGTTCGCTTCCACCTCTCCGATGGTGTCACAGAGTTAAATGATGACAACTGGATCGAAGCGCCCGTGGTTCGCCATGTCAAAATTCGTCAATCCACCAATGAAGAACCGGAGCGACGAGTCGTGGTTGAACTTTGGGTCAAACTTGGAAAAATTCATGAAAAAGCGCAGTTTACATTGGCAGATCGCTCTCAAATGAGTCATCCTGTTCTTCTAGGTCGTGAATTCATCCGTGACATCGCTGTCGTCGATGTCAGCAAGAAGTACATTCACACGGAAGTTGCAAAAAAATAATAAGGTAACGGTATGACGTCAAAAGTCCCTTTTTATATTTCAGTGGTTGTCCTGATCTGCGTAGGGATTGCGCTGAGTCTATTTCGCCACCAAAGCTATGGTGTGCCTTGGACGCCAGGAGAAACGCGCCAAGTCTGGGATATCGAGGCTCGTATTGAATTTAATGCGCAAAACAAGCCCGTCAAAGCCTCCCTTGCTGCGCCTCATACACAATCGGGTTTTACCCTGATTAGCGAGTCGTCATCTTCTCCAGGCTATGGTGTTTCCTACATCGACACCGAAACTGGGCGACGTGCTGAGTGGTCCATTCGCCAAGCGAGTGGCGCGCAAACCATCTACTACAAAGCGCAGTTTTTGGTTGACCCGCAAGCCGACGTCGACCCGATTCCACCTGTTGCCGCCACCACCAAACCCACTTTCGATGGTCCTGTCGAAGCAGCAGCCAATGCATTGATTGAACTCGCTAATCAACGCTCTGCCGATGACATCACCTTTACCCGCGAACTGATCAAATCCATCAACGACTCAGACAGCCAGAACGCAGCGTTAATTCTCAATCGCATGTCTAAAGTTGAAGCGGTCAGCAAACTGCTCGCCTACGCGGATGTCCCGAGTAAAGTCGTCGGTGTTATCGAGCTGGAGGATGGCCGTCGTCGCCAAAGCATTCAACAGATGAACCAAGTGTGGGATGGCCAAGGTTGGGTGCTGTTTAACCCCAGCAAAGCGAGCCAAGTCACCGCAGAGAACATTCTGGTATGGGATGAATCGAACGTCTCACTACTGGATTTGATTGGCGGTCAAAACAGTCAAGTCCACTTCTCCATGATTGCTCAGGAAGTCTCGCCGTCTCAAGCGACGATGGACAAAGTACAAGCCGACGGTTTACTCAACTTCTCTATTCATAGCTTGCCACTGGAAGAGCAAGCTATGTTCAAAACCATCATGCTGATCCCGATTGGCGCTTTGATTGTGGTTTTCTTACGCGTGCTGATTGGTCTGAAAACCTCCGGTACCTTTATGCCCGTTCTGATTGCGGTCGCCTTTGTACAAACTCAGCTTGTGACTGGTATTGTCGGCTTCCTGTTGATCGTCGGTACTGGCTTAGTTATCCGCAGCTATCTCTCTAAGCTCAACCTGCTGTTGGTGGCGCGGATTTCTGCGGTCATCATCACGGTCATTATGATCATCTCGGTGTTTACCGTGGTGGCGTTTAAGATTGGCTTGACCGAAGGTCTCTCGATCACCTTCTTCCCAATGATCATCCTATCTTGGACGATTGAACGTATGTCGATTCTCTGGGAAGAGGAAGGCGCTAAAGAGGTGGTATTGCAAGGGGGTGGCTCGCTACTGACTGCTGTACTGGTCTACCTAGCGATGACCAACCCTTACATTCAACACCTGACCTTTAACTTTATTGGTCTGCAACTGATCGTACTGGGCGGTATTTTGTTACTCGGTACCTACACTGGATACCGTCTGACTGAGCTGCGTCGCTTTAAGCCATTAGCGGAGGACTAAACGATGTTTTCACGTTTTACCTCTCCGAGTAAGCTGCGCCACAAGGGTATTATGGGCATGAACCAACGTAACCACAGTTACATTGGTCGCTACAATGACCGTTCAAAATACCCTTTAGTGGACGATAAGCTGAAAACCAAGATCATTGCCGAGGCGCATGGCGCGACGACACCGAAGCTTATCGGCGTTATCAGTAACCAAGCCGAAGTCAAACGCATCCACAATATGGTGCTCGATTGGCCCGGTTTTGTTATCAAACCGGCACAAGGCAGTGGTGGCAAGGGGATCCTTGTTATCACCTCTCATAAGGATGGCGTCTACACCAAACCTTCTGGTGCCACCATCAATAAAGAAGATGTCGAACGCCATATCAGTAATGCCCTCGCGGGGCTCTTCTCGCTCGGCGGCAAGAACGATGTCGCCGTGGTTGAAAATCTGATCAAATTTGATGATTGCTTTGATGGCTTTAGCTACGAAGGGGTGCCCGATGTGCGCATCATCGTATTTAAAGGCTACCCAGTGATGGCCATGATGCGCTGCTCGACCGCTGCGTCTGATGGCAAAGCGAACTTGCACCAAGGCGCCGTGGGCGTCGGGATCGATATTGCAACCGGACGCGCGGTGCGGGCGGTGCAGTTTGACCAACCGATTACTCATCACCCAGACACCGGCAAAGAGTTGGCGACCCTACAAGTGCCTCATTGGGAGCGCCTTCTGGTGCTAGCCTCTAGCGCTTGGGAGATGACCGGTCTCGGTTACATGGGCACCGACATGGTGCTGGACAAAGAAGAAGGGCCGATGGTGCTCGAGCTCAACGCGCGCCCCGGTCTGGCGATTCAAATCGCGAACGGCAGCGGACTGCTACCAAGGCTGCGTCACATTGAAAACCTCGGCACGGCTATCCGTTACCCCACACCGGAAGAGCGCGTCGCCTATGCCGCGAAACAGTTTGGAATTTTCGCCAACGAAATTCCTGCTTAATGGCGTGAAACCTCCAATAAAAAATAGCCGCTCAGCGGCTATTTTTGTTTCTGATCTTTTGTTTTGTGTCGACCTCCGGTGTCACGCTAGCTCGCAGCGCGCACGTCAGGGGCAGACTGCAGGCCATATTGACGCTGAATTTTATCCGCAGCTTGCTCGGCAATCATGATGGTCGGGGCGTTGGTGTTAGCGCCCACCAAGGTCGGCATCACCGACGCATCCACCACCCGCAGCCCTTCCAAGCCGTGCACCTTGAGGTCGGCGTCCACTACCGCAAATTCATCGCTGCTGGGCCCCATTTTACAGGTACCGACTGGGTGATATTGGGTATCGGCGCGATTGCGAATGTCTTGCTCGATTTGCGCGTCATCGGTGATATCGACCGGATAAAAATTCTCCCCCCTCACCTCGTCAAACGCACGACTGTTTAGCATGCGATGCTGCAACTTCCAGCCGCGCTTCATCACTTCCATATCGTCTGGGTCAGCAAAAAATTGCGGATCAATTAACGGGGCTTGAGTCGGATCAGCGCTCGTCAGCTTAACGGTGCCACGACTTTTCGGCCTTAGCACAGTGACATGGCAACTGAAGCCATGACTGGTGTGGATTTTTCTTGCGTGATCATCGACCACCGCGACCACAAACACAAACTCAAGGTCCGGCACATCGAGATCAGGATCGGAGTACGCGAACGCAATTCCTTCGGCAAAGTTGCTGCTAAGCTTACCTTTGCGCTCAGACATCCACTCTGGCAGCGCCTTGCTCATCTCAGCGGCCATAGAGAGCGACACACCAAAGGTCTCTTTCTTGGCGCTGGTTTTATAGCTATGGACAAGGTCGATGTGATCTTGCAAGTTTTCTCCCACGCCGGGTAGATGGTGGTGATGCGTCAGCCCGTGCGGTTCAACATCGCTCTTGGCGCCTATGCCCGACAACAGCATAATTTGCGGCGAACCAAAGGCTCCGGCGCTCAAAATCACCTCTTTACGCGCTCGAATTTGGTACACCTTACCCTTATGCTGGTACTCCACGCCCACCGCACGCTTCTCTTCAAGCAGAACTTTTCGGGTCGTGGCTCGGGTAATCACGGTGAGATTTGAGCGATGTAAGTTCGGCGTGAGATACCCTTTTGCCGCGCTGCAGCGTTCACCGTTTTTTTGCGTCACCTGGGTGATCATAGCGCCAAACTGCTCAGCACCATTGATGTCATGATTTCTTGGCACCCCTATGGATTCACATCCATCGAGAAAACGCTCTAGTAGCGGACTCGGTGAACGCAAGTTGCTGACGTTAAGCGGTCCACCTTGTCCATGATACGCGTCGACGTGCTGCTCATTATGCTCAGCTTTTTTAAAGTACGGCAGGCACTCGTTGTAGCTCCAGCCGGGATTGCCTAGGCTTGCCCAAAAGTCGTAATCATAGCGATGGCCGCGTGCGTACATCATGGCGTTGATGGAGCTTGAACCACCGAGAGTTTTTCCACGTGGCTGATAGCCTTTGCGACCATTTAGACCCGGCTGAGGCACTGTCTCAAACGCCCAGTTATTGATTTTGGTTGGCATCATCGCCACCGCGCCTACCGGTGTGTGGATCACCGCGCTGCTGTCTTTACCGCCAGCCTCAATTAAGCACACGCTGATACTAGGGTCTTCACTCAAACGTGACGCCATCACGCAGCCCGCCGAGCCGCCGCCGACCACAATAAAATCGTATTCCATGATCACGCCTCCTCGGCATCACAAGGATGCAGCTCTCGTTTGAGAATTTTACCCGTCGCTGTCATCGGCAAAGATTGACGAACAAATATGCGGCGCGGGTATTTGTACTCTGCCAACTGCTCACGGCACCACTGCACCAGTGTGTCCGCGTCGAGGTCACTGTCATGTTTTAACGTCACGTGAGCGTGGATCTCTTCACCCAAACGCTCATCAGGCTCACCCACTACCGCCACCATCTCAATCGCAGGGTGGCACATCATCACTTCTTCAATTTCACGTGGGTAGACGTTGTATCCACCGCGAATGATCATGTCTTTCACTCGATCGACAATAAAGAGGTTTTGCTGCTCGTCTAAACGGCCTATATCCCCGGTTTTAAACCAGCCATCTTGAATCACTTCTGCGGTGGCTTCTTCGCGGCGATAATAACCTTTCATCACACTCGAGCTTTTCACGCAGATTTCACCCAGTTCACCACACGGCACGCGATTGCCCTCTAAATCGATCACTTTCACCATGTGGCCACACAGTGGCTGACCGACACTGCCTGGCAAGCGCTCACCGTCAATGTGGTTGAACGTCGCCACTGGCGCGGTTTCGGACAGGCCATAACCTTCAAGGATAGGCACTTCAAACAGCGCCTCAAACTGACGCAGCACTTCACCCGGCAGTGAAGCACCGCCAGACACGCCCAGGCGCAAACTCTCTTTGAGTTTGTGCGCCACTTCGGTATCCGCTTGCCCCGCGCTGAGCAGCGCAATGTACATGGTAGGCACACCAGCAAACACGCTGACTTTGTGGCTAATAATGTCTTCAATGACCTGCTTAGGATCGAAGCGAGGCACCAACACCATACAGCCACCAATCATCAATGTGGTGTTCATCATCACCGTCTGACCAAAACTGTGGAACAGCGGCAAGGTGGCGATGGTAGTGTCATCACGTTGCAGGCGCATCAAGTTTTGTGACGCCATCGCATTGGTGAGCATGTTGGTGTGAGACAGCTCTGCCCCTTTGGGCTGTCCTGTCGTACCAGAGGTATAGAGAATCACCGCACTGTCATCGCCTTGGCGGACAATCGACTCCAGCGGCTCGACGTCCGACGCCAACCACGCTTCCAACGAATGCTCGCCCACTTTGCCTTGTGGCATGGCGATATAGTGCTGACAGCCTTGCGCAGCATGAAAACCGTCTCGGCCGTATTGGCCCATCGGCAGCGCGTCGTTGCCATCAAAACAGAGGTACGCTTTGGCCTCTGAATCGTTAAGGTGATAGGCAATTTCGCGCGCTTTAAAGAGCACATTCATCGGCACCACCACGCAGCCAGCTTTTAAAATGCCGTAATAGGCCACCGGAAAGTAGTGAATATTGGGGCACGATAGCGCGACTTTATCCCCCGGCTCGAGACCGAGATCAGCCAAGTGACGCGCCACCTTACCCGCCATGATGTCGAGCTGTTGGTAGGTGATGACGTTGTTCGCCAATTTGAGCGCCGGATGAGAAGCAAAGAGCGCGGCATTGCGCTCCAGATTGACAGCCAAGTTGTGCATGCGGGATCTCCTTATCTTAGCCGCATCAAGACGATGCGGCCCGTAAGTTTGTTATTGTGTGTAGGGTATTCCCCCTCTCGGGGAGAGGGTCGATTTAAACCGTTGGGTCGGATTTGCCGACAAATAGCTTCACCACGAGCTTCTGCACCCAAGTGCCGTAGGGCGGTGAAAACAACGAAATAGGGAACCACTCGCGCATTTGCAGTACGCTGCGCGCGTGGCTGAGCTCGCGAAATCCTTCTTCGCCGTGGTAGTTACCGATACCTGAATTGCCTATGCCGCCAAACGGGACCGAATGGTTGAGGACATGCCAACCCCAATCGTTCACGGTGACGCCGCCACTGTGTGTTTGGCGGAGAATGTCTTCGCGTAGCGAGCCACTGTGGGTAAACAAATAGCAAGCAAGCGGTCTAGGTCGATTGTTGATGTACTCCACCACCTGCTCGATGTTTTTGTAGCTGTGCACCGGAAGCAGCGGGCCAAAGATCTCTTCCTGGCAGATACGCATATCGCTGCTGAGATTCGTGGCAATATAAAGCGGCGTCTTGCGCCCTTCCCCTTCAGGCAAACATTGAATGATGTTAGCGCCTTTTTGCTTCGCGTCCTCGAGCAGCGCATGGAAGCGTTGATGTTGTGGCTCATCCACCAAAGAGGTGTAATCCGCATTGCCACTGATTTGCTGATACATAGCCACATGGGCATCACGCAGTGCGTCGACAAACGCCTCTAGCTTGCTCTCGTGGACAAACGCATAATCGGGCGCGATACAAATTTGCCCTGAGTTAAAGCCTTTGCCGTGCGCCAAACGCTTCGCCGCTTTGGTGACGTCATAATCCTGCGCCACGATAGCTGGGGACTTACCGCCGAGCTCCAATGTGACCGGCGTTAAGTTGGCCGCAGCATTGGCCATAATGATCTTGCCGCTATTGGGCGATCCGGTGAACACCAAGTGGTTGAACGGCAGATGCGATATCTCCATCGCTTGCGGGTGATCGCCGGGGACAATGCGCACCAGATCGTTTGAGTAAATTTCCGCCAACATTTGGCTCAATACACGGGTGGTATTCGGACAGTTAGGCGGCATTTTGATCATGCAGCGATTACCCGCAGCCAATGCGGTGATCATAGGCCCAATAGAGAGATAAACCGGAAAGTTCCACGGACAAATAATGCCCACCACCCCTTTAGGTTGGTAGCGTACTTGCAATTTGTTGCCTTTAAATAGCCACTCCGTCGGGCGACGCTTGGCTTTCATCCAACCTTTCAAGTGACGAAGAACATGGTTGATGTCCAATATCGGCGCCAACACATCCGCCATCTTAGATTCGGTCTCACTGCGTCCCCCAAAGTCGTCACTCATCGCCTCGGCTAATCTATCTTGATAGCGGCGCAACTGGATTTTCAACGCCACTAAACGCTGCTTTCGCACATCCAATGGTGGCATGGGTTCGTTGCGATAGGCCGTGCTCAACGCATCAAACCACTGCTGCAGTTCTTGATCTGCGGGTGACAAAGCATCGGAAGGAGTTTGAGGGTGTACTAATGCATTCATAATCGATTCTCGTGGTACTGATACAATCATTACAACATTTTGTTAACATGCCACCTAGGTGGCAAACAGACAAAAAACGGTGAATTTCGGACAAAACTGCGAGACTGCTGACAACATCACAGCCTCATCTTGGCTATACTCATCGCCAATATCCGTCATCTTACTCTCATACTGGAGCGGTCACACAATGCAACATTTAGCGGTTTATGAGCCTGATAGTAACGCGTGCGGTCTGCTGGACGTGCAGCTTTTGGTGCGCTATCTCGGTCAACGGGTGCCGCTCACAGACCTGCTGGATGGCAGTGGTGTCAGTGTCGAAAAGCTCTATCAACCTGACACGCAAGTCACCCTCGCCCAGAAGCTGCATATTTTCAGCAATGCCCTACTGTGCGCAGACGAGCCCGGACTTGGTCTTAAGGTGGGCCAACAAGCCAGGTTTAGCGATTTTGGCGTGTTGGGTTACGCGGTGTTTAGCTCCAGCACCTTGCTTGAAGCGATGACGATGGGATTCAAATACCTGAGATTAGCAGGGCCAGTGCTGCGCAAGCAGCTCCTCATCGATAAGGATTTGGGGTATATCCGCGCAGAAGAGTTAATTGATCTCGACACCTTAATGCCTTTTTGCTGCGAATACTGGTTTTCGGCGATTCAATCTTTGTGTGAAGAGGTGATGCAACATCCCTTCCCCTCACACCAATTGCATTTTCCTTACCCCGCGCCCCACTACGCATCATTGTATCAAGAGGTATTTCGCTGCCCGGTGAAGTTTCAATCCAAACAGCTAGAGTGGCAATTTTCTACGGATGTGGTCAATCAACCCTTGCCCACCGCCAACAAGATGACCTTGCAGCAGTGCTTAAAAACGTGTGATGAGATGCTGGCAAAACTGAGTGGCACCAGTACCAGCTTAAAAGATCGGATTACTCAACGCTTAATCGAGCAGCCGGGGCACTACCCTTCGATTGAAGTCGTGGCGCAGCAACTGGGGATGTCTTCACGCACGCTGAGACGAAAACTGACTCAAGAGCAGACCAGCTACCAACAGATTTTGGATCACGTCCGCTTCCACCTTTCACGCCATTACCTCTGCTCGACGCAATTGAGCATTGATGAGATTTCAGAGCGCGTCGGCTACTCAGACAGTGCCAACTTTCGTCATGCGTTTCGTAAGTGGAGTGGCGATTCGCCGAGTCACTATCGCAAATCGGCCCATGCGGTGCCCCACCTTCGGGAGCATTAGCGAATGCAGAGTACGTGACGTTTCGACAGATAAGTCCGTTAAAACAATAAGTCTGTTAAACAAATACGTCCCATAAACCAATAAAACAACGCCCACCAAAAGGTGGGCGTTGACGTTAAAACTCTTCGATGAGTTGAGCGGCTTCACTCTTAGGCTTTTCGCCTTGACCAAAGCCTCTTAGGCCCACCACATGCACATGTTCGTGGTCTTTGAAGACTTTACGAACCAGCTTGTACGTGGTGCCTTTTTCTGGGCTGATGTTCTCAGGCGCCGCGATCAACAGCTGCATATCGAGGCGGTCACACAGCTCGAACAGGGTTGAAATCGATTTGGCATCCAATCGCGCCGCCTCATCGAGGAACAACAAACGACACGGCACAATGTCTTTACTGCGTAAGCGGCGAGACTCCTCTTCCCAACTCTGAACCACCATCAAAAGAATCGATTGACCGGTACCGATCGCTTCACCAGTAGAAAGCGCGCCCGATTCCGCTTGCAGCCAACCGTCTGAGCCGCGGTTTACTTCGACGCTTAGCTCAAGGTAGTTACGATAATCGAGCAGCTCTTCACCCAGCACTTGCGGTGAACGTTGGCCCATATCGATGTGTGGGTTCACGCGTTGGAACAATTTCGCCATCGCCTCTGAGAAGGTGTAACGCATCGACTCAAACAGGTCTTTGTGCTGCTCTTGACCGGTCGCTAGACCGTTTAACAGCACCTCATGACTTTCACGAATCTTAACGTTCAGACGTACCCCTTTCACCTGACCAAACGAGATGTTCGAGAGGCCTTGGTTCAGCATACGGATGCGGTTTTGCTCGCGCTGAATCGTCTTTTTGATGATGCTAGCAACGGACTCAGAGCTGATCGCCAAGCGGTTTTCACGCTGGGTCAACTCTTCGGTCAAACGCGCCAGTTCCACTTCCATCTCTTCGATCGCTTCCACAGGATCATCAGTGCGAATGATGTCTTGGCGAATGCGCTCGCGCAGATGCTGGTAGACCGCAATATAGAACAAGACTTTGCGCTCTGGGCGAGCGTTGTCTTCCGACAGGCGCAGCGCATCGCGCAGATCTTCGTTGTCGGCCACCGCAAGACGCAGCGCGCCCAATGACTTATCCGACATCGAACGCAATTCATCCGCCGAGAGGTAGGCAAGCTCACGCTTGTGCAGGCGTCGCTCGACATCATTTTCACGCGCCAATCGAAGTACCGAGCACCAACCTGCTTTTGCTGCCACAACGAACGTGCGCAGATCCGTGTACTCTTTTTGTACTTTCTTCAGACGCTTAGCCAGCCCCTTCATCTCAAGCTCTGTCGAGGTGATGGTGCGCTCATACTCGCTCTTACGTGCTCGCGCGCTGTGCAAACGCTCATGCAGCTCATCACGGCGGCGCTCAGCACGTTCCATCGCGCCTTCATCGGCGTTGACACCATACTCTTGCAGCTCTTGTTTAAACTCTTGCACCGTTTCCATTTTGGCTTGGTGAGAACTTTTCAAAGAGGCGAGCACTTGGTTGTATTGGTTCAGTTGGTCTTGCGCAAGCTTAAGCTCTTCTCGCGCTCGGCCACGGTTGACTTCCGCTTGTGCCAACTTAGTCTTCAACTGCTCACTGAGTTCGCTGCTCTTACCCAACATGTCGATAGAGTCGGAGTAAGCGAAGTAGTGGCGACGTTCAATAAGATCAGAGAGCGCAAAAATTTGTGCTTTGATCTGCTGTAGTGCCTCATCGGCTTGACGATAGTTCGTCTCCAGCGCTTCAAACTGCTGTGGGTCAGCCTCAAGCGCGGAGGCGATCGGCGTTAGCTGCTCAATCGCTTTACCATGTTGGTTGATAAAGGCTTTCGCTTCGCTCAAGGCGCTCATCTGCGCGTCGAGCTCGGCAAAACGTTCAGCCAAGGTATCGTCTTCGACCAGCGACATCATGGGCGCTAATTTATCCAGTGCGCTGAGCGCCTGTTTGCTCGTTTGCAGCTGACCGCGTAAGGTCGCTTCTTGCCCATCTAACTCGGCTAAGGTGCGCTGCACTTGAGTGCGCTTCTCACGCGCGACTTGCAGGCTTTGCTCAGGATCGTGATCAAAAGCGACCTGAATGTGCTCAGCAACAAAACGGTTGAATGCTTGGTAAAGGCGCTGCAATTTTTGCGAATCAAACGCCGCTTTGGCGTGCGCTTCAATGACCTCATCACGTTCACTGCGCAAAAGCTCAAGGCGCTGTTCACGCGCTGCACGCCCAAACAGTGGGATCTGAGGGAAGCGCGAGTAACGCATTTGGCGCTCATTCATGCGCACGCAGACGGCGCCTTCTAATTCTTGCGCATCAAAGCTGCTGTCATCAAAGGCATCAATATCGCCTTCAATGATGTAGAGATCCTCTGGGCAGTCGTCCAGCTCAACCAGCTTTTGCTCGATGCCAGACAAATCCGATACCACAATCGCATGACGAGCAGGGCCATACATGGCGCTGAAATACGGCGCATCGTCGATAGTGATGTCATCGTAGATTTCAGACAGCAACACACCACCCAGTGTATCCGCCAATCCTTTAAGGCGCGGATCGTTCGAGCCACCCGGTGAGGCTAGGCGCTCAATATCGCTATCGAGTGTCGCGCGGCGCTCTGCCAGTTTCTCCTTCGCCAGAGATTGCTGCTTCTCTTGCTCCAACACTTGCTGCATGTGCGCCATCACCGACTGGCTATCGCCAAGCTCAACACCGCTTTGCTCACGCAGGTTTTCTAGCGCATCAGACGCGGCAATCCAAGCCGGAGCGAGCGCTTCCAACTGGGTGATCTGCGCAGCGTAATCTTGCTCACTGCGGCGCTGCTCACTGCGCTGCTCACGCATACCTTCTTGATTGTGCTCAAGAGAGTCAATCAGCGCGCTGTGGCGTTCGCGCTCTTGTTCAAACGTCAGTTCATCAACCAGTGCGACGTTGTGCTGTTTTTGATAGCTCGCCACTTGCTCTGCGGCGCTACGCTGCTGAGTTAAGCTGCGTTCCACATCACGATGTTGGGCGCGCAGCTGAGCTTCGTTTTGCAGCGTTTGCTGCGCATCGCGCGCTTGATTGATCAGCGCTTTAGCGCGCTCTGACGCCTCTTGGCGAGCCACTTTACCCACGACAGACTCAACCAGCGCCAAGGCTTTATCAAACTGCTCGGCCGCCGCACTCGACATATCAAGTTTGTGCTTCATCGCGAGCAAGGCGTCGGTGCGCTCACCCTGCTCAGCTTTCAAGCTGCTCACCAGGCTTTGCGCCGACTCGGCGGTCAGATTATCGTCACCCAGTAACGTTTTGGCTTTTTCCAGCGCTTGTACAGCTTGCTGATATTGCAACGCGCGCGTCTGCTGAACATCCAACGCTTGTTGGTAATCGGCCAACTGACTCTTTAAGCTATCGACTTCTTCTTCAAATACCAGCGCTTGGTCTTGCGCGATGTGAACTCGCTCATTCGCTTCTTCCACCACCATCATCTGCTCTTCAAGACGCTCACTGAGCTCTTCCAGATCATCTTGGTAGCGGGCAATTTTCTCTTGTTGACGTAGCGCAGTTTGCACCAATTGTAAGTGGTCGGATGCGGCTTGGTAATCTTGCTCTAGCCCAGATTCAGACTCTACTAGCAACTCGAGCTCTTCTTGCACGCGCGTTAGCAACGCGTTTTGTTCGATCAACATTTCACGTGAGCTGAACAACTCGCTGCGCAGCGCCAAGGTCTGATCGAGTTTATTGCGTCTGTCGTTGGCGTGACGCATATAATCCGCCGCGACATAGTTCGTTGACTCGGTGATCAGGTGTTTGAATAGATCTCGGTCTGCTTGAGTGGTTTTGATCGCTTCAAGCGTCATGCGGTTTTCACGCAGCGCCGATTCCATATCTTGGAAGGCTTTCTTCACTCCGCCGTTTTGTGGCAGTAGGTAGTCACGCAGCGAACGGGTGATGGCGCTGGAAATACCGCCATACAGTGAGGCTTCGATTAAGCGGTAAAATTTGGAACGATCGCCCGAGTTACGTAGCTTTTTCGGGATCACGCCAAATTCAAACATCTGCGCGTGATAATCAACAATCGATGGGAAGGCTTTAAATTGCACCCCTTCAAATTGGCCCACTGCCTCTTTGACTTCGTTGACTTGACGCACGCGCGCTTGGGTCGCCGAGACGGTTTCAATCAGTACATCGGTAGGTTTGACATGGCTTGGCAGGCCTTGTATGACAAAGGGTTTGATATCGACCTTTTTGTCACGCCCCGCCACCTGTTGCAGCTTTACGGCAAACAGTAGGCGTTGCTTACGCGAGTTGACCACATCGAGCGCCGCGTAACAGGCACCCGGCTGAAGTTTACCGTAGAGACCTTTGTCGCGAGAAGATTGGCTACTGCCCGCTTCGGTGGTGTTTCTAAAGTGAAGCAAGGTTTGGTCAGGGATCAACGCAGTGATAAACGCCGCCATGGTGGTCGATTTGCCCGCTCCGTTCCCTCCCGATAAGGTGGTCACCAGATCATCAATGTCAAAAGTGCGGGCAAAAAAGCCATTCCAGTTGACCATTGTCAGTGATTGATATTTACCGCGTTCAATCATGCTTCACCTGCTTGTGTCAGTTCTTCTTCGCCTTCTGGCGCATCTAGGTTATCGCTGTGCAAAAGATCGCCTTGGCTCGGCTCTTTGGTGTGAACCACTGCTTCACCGTCACGGATGAGGCGTAGCTGCGCTTCACGCATATCGTCACCGACACGAACATCCGCACCAAAACGGAACACCGCTTCACTGATGCTGAATTTTCCGGTTTCACCGATATTGATCACCATGCCCAAACGGCGCAGGCGGCGCAACGAGGTGCGCACTTTCTCGAACAGTTTCTCTTTGTCGAGATCAGAGCCGCTGGCTCGGTTGGTCACGAGCTTCATCAACTTGGACTCATCGGCCAGTGACAGAAGCTCATCGTACAACTCTTGGTTGGTAAAAATGCCTTCGTGAGCAAGACGCTCTGGGCTCAAATACAAAAAGCACAACACTTTGCCCACCAGCATATCGAGCTCAGACAGGACACTGCGGTTAATCAGCGACGTCGAACGCGGACGCAAATAAAAGAAGCCTTCAGGCGCTTTCACCAGTTCGGTGTTGTAACGCTGATAAAAACTCGATAGCTCCACTTCAAAATCCGACAACAAGGCGTGGTTGTCGAGATCTTCGCTGGAGATGTGACGCCCGGCACGCAGCATGCTGTCTAGCGCCGGAAACAGCGGATTAGAGATCGCTTTGACCAGATTCTCTGGCATGTATTCATTAGTATCTGTCGATGACATTGGCTTGTACCTTTGCACCATAATTGTTGATCGCTTGCCAATCGGGCTGAATCGCTTGGTAATCGGACTCGGAGTAACCCAGTCGCACCGCTTGGTCGACAACAATTCGGGCTAAATCAAAATGATGGGTATAGGGGTGCTCGGCGAGGTAGTCGCGCAGCACTTGGCCTAAATCAATAGGCTGCCCCTGCGCTTTGTGCACTTGGAGCATCTCCCCAATGCGCTCAGACAGCGCATCATTCACTTGCTGAAATTCTTCGTAGACCACATCGAGTGGCACCTGACCGGTCACTTCATCATCACGCAACACCAAGGCTTCATCACGTAAATCGCTCAAACGCTCCGCATCGGCGTAAGTGAGGTACCAAGGGTTCTCAAAGTAGTCTTTGACCGACTGACGTAGGCGCGAGCTAAACGCGCGGTTTTTGTCCATGTCGATGGCGGTTCGGATGAACTTGTGCACGTGGCGATCGTAACCAATCCAGAGATCAATCGCTTGCTGACCCCAACTGGTGATGCGGTCGAGTTTCATCTGCAACACAAACAGGGTTTCAGCAATAAACTCGAGCTCATCATCGCCATGCACCAACTCTTGAATATCGAGGATTTGGCTTTGCAGCTCATCACCCGCCGCTTGCAAGGTGTCTTGCAGCTCTTTCAGTGTGCTGGAGGTCTCTGACAGCAAGGATTCACAGTTATTGATCGCATCGCGCCAGTCTTTGTTAAGTAGCTCAGCTATCTGTGTTTTGACCGACTGCTGCTGCTCATCCATCACGCGTTGGTTTAAATCAATCTGATCGAAAATTTCACCGACTGAGTATTTCAGCACGCCGTAAACGTTTTTCTTCCAATGACCCGCCGTTCCGCCTTTTTGCGCCGCTTCAATGGCTTTCGCCATTTCGTCCGCCACCATAGACAGTTGGATAGAGAGTTTCAGTTTGGAAAATTCGCGATGACGAACATAGTAGTCCGTGATGCCGATGGCCAACGGCGAGAGACGATAGATACTCGCACCGTCGGTAATTTCGCTGGTAAAGCGGCTGATAAGGCGCTGTTTGACCATGTCATTGATGGCGTTATTGGCGCGAAACGCCGACGCTTCGCCCGAATCGGCAAACAATCGAGTGACAATGGCGAACGCATCATGCAACTCCCCTTCACCTAACTCTTCATCAAACCTTTCATTACTCAACACGGCAATGGCGATCAAAAAGGCCAAGCGTTCGTTGGTCAGGTTCAATGAAAAATCATGCTGCTTGACCCAACCCACCAACTCATCAATCGGTTGCTCAGCGGCATTCAGAGTCATTTCACTCATGGTTTATCCTGTTTTAATTCTTTCTTGCCCACACGTGGATATAGCGTCCGAGTGACACATACGGTTCTTGGCGGCACAACTGCCTCTCTAGGGCCAAGACATCCTCACTGGTGTAGTCGCCCATATACTGACGATTGCCAATGTAGTCACTGAAACAGCGAATGCCGGATTTCCCTTCAATGCGAAACCCCGACTCCTCTATCCAACGGTAGACATCTTCAGGCTTAAGCCCTTTTTGGGGCTGAAGCTTAAATCTTTTGCGGTGTGGCATGCCCTCTAACACATGCGGAAGGTTGCCACAAACGACATTTTTGTACACGAGGCCATGATGGTTGTAGAACATGACCGACGCAATACCGCCCGGTTTGACCTGCTCTAACAGCGTTTGCAGCGCTGGCTTTGGCTCAGCCAACCACTCCATGACGGCATGAAACATCACCAAATCCGCCGGTTGCTGCTGGTGTTGAGCGATGGATTGAACGGGCGAATGAATCAAGCGATACTGCTCAAGCAAGCCATTTTTTGCAATATCCTGCTCGGCTAATTGCAGCATTTCAGAAGATAGATCACATAACGTAATGCGATGGCCTAGCTTCGCCAGCTTTTGCGACATTTGTGCCAACCCACCCCCGGCATCGAGCACGTCGAGTGGTGAATCACTGGCGGGTAACGAGGCTAGGATGGTTTGAAGGTCTTCCCAAACAATGACTTGTCGAATCTCGCCTTTGTCAGAGCCGTATATATTTTTTGCAAATTTGTGGGCAATATCGTCGAAATTGCGGTCTTCAGTCACAGCAGCTTGAGTTATGATGTTGAATCGTGCTGCTATTCTGTCACAAGAAAGGCAGGAATAAAGAGGCTTTCTCTTAAATTATAATCAACTGGTGTTTTTTCGGACTATTTAAGTATGTTTGAGCTGAAAAAAGTCGTCTCGGCTTTACTTATGCCTTTGCCAGCCCTGCTGATCATTGGCCTTGTGGGACTCATGCTCGTCATGTTCACACGAAAACAAAAAACAGGATGTTTCGTTGTTCTCTTCTCGTTTGTTGGCATTTTTCTCGTTGCCTTCCAGCCCGTTTCATCACGTCTTCTCATGCCTATCGAGCGCCAATACTCGGCCTTTTTTCCTGTCGATGAATCGATTGATTATGTGATGGTGCTTGGCAGCGGCCATGTTGTGGACGACGACATTCCGCCCACCTCAGAACTAAGTCGCGCAGGTCTAATGCGTTTGACCGAAGGGATTCGTGTGATGCGAATTTATCCCGGCTCTAAACTGATTCTCTCAGGCTACGCCGCCGGTTCTGAAGTGAGCAATGCGCGCATGATGGCTAAAGTAGCGCTGGCGCTTGGCGTTTCTAAATCTGACATCATTCTGCTCGAAACCGCCAAAGATACTTGGGAAGAAGCGCGCCAAGCGGCGGCGTTCGTTAAGAACAAGAAGTTGGTGGTGGTCACATCGGCCAGTCACATGAACCGTGCCCTGAATGAATTCCATTCTGCAGGATTGAAACCTTACGCCGCGCCGACCAACTACCTAGCGCAGAGAAACATCGATCAAGCGTGGGAGAAGTACGCGCCGAAGGGCAAATATCTCGAACAAACTGAGCGCTACTGGCATGAAACGCTGGGCACCATTTGGCAACACCTGCGTGACTGGGCGTCCGATTATGAAGAGCAAGCCTTAGAGGTGGAGGCTGCGCAGAGCGACGTTTAACCGGCCACCAGCCTAGACGGAGAACGTCTTCGACCTAACACAAAAATCCAGGCTGCATGCCTGGATTTTCGTTTCTTTTGCGTCAACTTTCGCTCGTTCATTGCCGAACAACGTTAATCTCCGGCGAACATGTAGCCTTCGCCATGCACGGTGACGAATATCTGCGGATTTTTTGGATCCACTTCCATCTTCGCTCTCATGCGTCGAATCAGGACATCGATGGTACGGTCATTGGGTGCGTCCACACGATGACTGATCATATTAAGAATGCGTTCCCGACTAAGCACTTGATTAGGGTGAGAGGAGAGCGCCACCAAAAGCTCATACTCTGCTTTAGTCAGTTTGACTGGTTCATCCCCTCGACTCAAAGCGCGGCGCTGAATATCGAACGTCCATTCAGCAAAGCGCACTACGCCCTCTTGCTGATCGCTGCCGGCGTTTTGCGCTCGCGCAGCCAGTGCGATGCGCCACAAGAGGTTCTTGACTCTGACGAGCAGTTCCCTAAGCTCGAATGGCTTGGTGACATAATCGTCCGCGCCCATTTCTAGGCCAACAATCTTATCAATGCTGTCGGTACGCCCGGTCACCAAGATAATACCGATGTCCGATTGACTGCGCAGCTCACGCGTCAGCATCAAGCCATCTTCGCTGGGAAGATTGATATCCAGCATCACCAAATCGACCCGACTGCTACTGAGTACATCGCGCATCTGCGCGCCATTCTCAGCTTGGCTCACCTGATACCCTTCGGTTTGAAAGTAGCCCGCCAATTTACGGCGAGTCACTTCATCATCTTCAACAACCAAAATGTGGTAGCTCATCGGCTCTACTCACTTATTCACACACTGATTCAATGGCTTTATTCTATTCATAATTAGTCACAACTCCATCTTTGTCCTCTTTGGGAGGTGAAAAGTTGGCGATTCATTGATGCAAAGCAAGCTTTGTCGCCCTGTTCACAAATTGCCATATTTGACCATTTCTTCTCATAATCAGGTTGACCGCTGTTCATTTTTATCCGTTAGACTTAACGGCATCTGATTCAGTTGAGAGCCCATCATGCCAGAGACACCTAACGCCCAGATTTCCGATCCTTTATCTCCCGCCGCGAAAGAGCAGCGCGCCTTTGATGAGCAACGCGCTGAGCTCTACTGGTGGTTTTCGAGCGTGTTTGCCAAAGAACTCTCAGAGCAAGAGCTGGCCCAATATCATTCGGTGGACACACGTACCTTTCTGACGGGACTTGCACAAACACCTGAGCTTAACGTCGCCGCAGACAGGCTCATCGATGCATTGAACCGATTGCAAGACAGGCCAGATGCTCAGTTGGAACTATCAGCCGACTATTGCGACCTGTTTTTAAAATCCGACCGAGACGGCGCGCTGCCTTACGCCTCTGTCTACTTAGATGAATCCGGACTGCTCAATGGCGAGCCCGCCAAACAGATGGACACTCTACTCCAACAACATGGCGTGGCCGTGCATTCAGGGCTCAATGAACCTTCTGATCATCTCGCCATAGAGCTGGATTTTTTAGGTAACCTGATTGTGCGCGGCGCACATGCAGCAGAGCAGACGTCTGGCGACACGCACCTCGCCTACCAAGAGCAAGCCGATTTTATTGAGCAGCATCTACTCCCTTGGATTGAGAGGTTTGCCGAGCGCTGCCAGCGCCTCGACACATTCGGCTTTTATGCGGCGCTGTCGTCGCTATTGTGCGCGTTCATTCAATTGGATAAAGCCTACCTGCAAGGCGATAGCGATTAAGCCCATACAAAAGGTGTGGCGAGATCCCAAAGGCGGGTTTTTTATTTGCCCAAATCGACGTTGCGGACTACAATCCGGTCCGCAAACGATAAAACTAATAAATACAAACCGCTTTTTGAGGGCGGTTTTTGTGTTTCTGATACTTTCTGTCTACATACTCTAAACTTTGTATAGACTTTACTTTTATAGACTTAACTTTTCATAGAATAGTAGGCAGTCATCGACAGGACAAAACCATATGGCCACGATTAAAGACGTCGCTCGCTTAGCGGGTGTCTCGACCACCACTGTATCCCATGTGATCAACAAAACACGCTTTGTCGCTGAAGCCACGCAAGAAAAAGTGATGGAAGCGGTTCAAGAGTTGAACTACGCCCCAAGTGCCGTTGCACGCAGCCTGAAATGTAACTCGACACGCACAATAGGCATGCTGGTTACTCAATCGACCAACCTTTTCTTCTCGGAAGTGATCGACGGGGTTGAGAGCTACTGCTACCGTCAAGGCTACACCTTGATCTTGTGTAACACTGGCGGCATCTACGAGAAACAGCGTGACTACATTCGCATGCTGGCGGAAAAGCGCGTTGATGGCATCTTGGTGATGTGTTCAGATTTGACCGAAGAGTTGAGCGAAATGCTTGACCGTCATAAAGACATCCCTAAGGTGGTGATGGATTGGGGCCCGGAAAGCTCACAAGCCGATAAAATCATCGACAACTCGGAAGAAGGCGGCTACCTCGCAACAAAATACCTAATTGATCACGGCCACAAGCACATTGCTTGCTTGAGTGGGCACTTTGAAAAAGCGGCCTGCCAAGAGCGTATCCAAGGCTTTAAGCGCGCAATGAACGAGTCGGGTTTGAGCGTCAACGAAGATTGGATCTTAGAAGGTAACTTTGAGTGCGATACCGCTGTGCTTGCCGCGGACAAAATCGTCGCCATGGACGAAAAGCCAACCGCAGTATTCTGTTTCAACGATACGATGGCGCTCGGTTTGATGAGCCGTTTACAGCAAAAAGGCATTCGTATTCCAGAAGACATGTCGGTCATTGGTTATGACAACATTGAGCTAGCCGAGTACTTTTCACCACCGCTAACGACGGTTCACCAGCCGAAGCGCCGTGTGGGTAAAAACGCATTTGAAATATTGCTCGAACGTATTAAAGACAAAGAGCATGAAAAACGTATTTTTGAAATGCACCCAGAAATCGTTGAGCGCAATACCGTGGCGACGGTGAAATAGACCAACGAACAAGTTAAGCACATCACATCGACTAGCCCAGCGAGAATACTTCTCATCCGCTGGGCTTTATTCTCTCGTTAACACCCCTCTATTTTATGAACTAAGATCACATTTAACCCATCAAAACGTGATGTTTAGCCCATAAATTATTTATGCTTATTATGTTCGACTAATGCCACGAACAGGGCAAACCATTTCGAAAGGATGGGACGCAAAGCTTCCGGCCTGTTGTAGCCACTCAACGATTTCAATGTTGATGACTGCTTGGTAGCGGGGTTGCCGATGGCAAATGTGCACTTCATAATTCTTTATCAAAAGTAAAGAATACAATGAGTTAAACGTTGCGCGCGCATTATGCGCTCACACCGTGAGTAGGATTATTCTTTTATGAGCCAGAATGACACCCTACTGACACAAAACCTGCATATTTTTGCTAATCTCTCGGACCTGAATTTGGTGGCGTATTGTAATACACCGAGAAAAACAGCATGGATAAACCAATTTTAAAAGACTCAATGCGATTGTTTGAACCATTGGGCAAGATCAAGTCTCGCTCAATGTTTGGTGGATTCGGAATCTTCGCTGATGACACCATGTTTGCCCTCGTGGTAAATGACAAACTTCACATACGCGCCGACGACTCGTTGGCCCAACAGTTTAATGCTCAGGGACTCGAGCCATACGTGTATAAAAAACGTGGTTTCCCTGTGGTCACCAAATACTACGCCCTCGGCCATGACTGGGATCAGGATGTCGCTCAGACAATTGCGATGGCAAAGACTGCCCTAGAGGCGGCCAATAAAGACAAGCAGCGTCAAACCAACGCCAAACCAACGCGCCTCAAAGATCTACCAAACTTGCGTCTAGCGACCGAGCGAATGCTCAAGAAAGCGGGGATCGACAGTGTCTCTAGTTTGGAGCAGACGGGCGCAGTGGAAGCATATAAAGCGATTCGTTCCACGCACTCTGCCGATGTCAGTATCGACCTGCTGTGGGCACTTGAGGGGGCAATTAAAGGCACGCACTGGTCTGTGGTCCCTCAAGCAAGACGCGACGAGCTCCTAAATCAGCTGCAAAGCTAGTCAGCGATAGCATTCATTAATTCCAATCCCCTTCTCAAGCCAGCCGAACACCGCTGGCTTGAGACGTTTTTAGCCGATGCTTTTTCAGCGTTTCCATTCCTTAGTCATAGAATTCAACGTGTTTTCCCCTTAGGGTGAAATTTTTTACTGTCTTTTTGGTTCATATCTAACAATGATGATGTTTTCAAAGGGATCCATATGAACAAGAAACTGCTTTTAGGTATTGGTTTGCTCGCTCTGATTGTGTTTTTAGGCGCAAACTTTGGTCAATACCTGACACTTGATAACGCCAAAGCCCAGCAGCAAGCGCTGGCTGAAATCATTGACAGCCACTTTGCCCTCGCCGCGCTCAGTTACTTCTTCGCCTATGTCGCTATCACCGCCTTCTCGATCCCTGGAGCGGCCGTTGTCACTTTACTTGGCGCTGCGCTGTTTGGCTTTTGGACCAGTTTATTGCTCGTCTCTTTTGCCAGTACGATAGGTGCCACCTTGGCGTTTTTAAGCAGCCGCTTTCTACTCAAAGAGTGGGTACAAAGCAAGTTTGGCGATAAGCTCGCGACGATTAACCAAGGGGTCGAGAAAGATGGTGCGTTTTATCTCTTCTCACTGCGCCTTATCCCGGTATTCCCATTCTTTTTGATCAACCTGTTGATGGGTCTTACGCCCATCACCATCGCGCGCTTTTATCTAGTCAGTCAACTGGGTATGTTGCCGGGCACGGCCGTCTACCTCAACGCCGGGACCCAGCTAGCGCAAATCGACAGCTTGTCAGGCATCGTCTCCCCAACAGTACTCGCCTCTTTTGCGTTGCTCGGGGTATTCCCAATCATTGCTAAATGGGTGATGGCCAAACTCAAAGCGTCACCGCAATCCAATGGACAAGCGTCTTGAAAATCTTTATTGCTACAACCCCACCACAAGCACACATCGTGTGTGAAATGTTACGCAGCGAAGGAATAGCCTGTGAGGTGAGAGGTGAAGGTTTGTTCGGCTTGCAAGGAGAGATTCCGTTTGGCGAAGAGGCCAGCCCGTACGTTTGGTTAACTCGCCCAGAACAGAAGCAGGCGGCACTCGCGCTGATTGATGACTTCCAACAGGACACTCCCGACAACATGGTTTGGGTTTGCCCGACTTGCCAAGAAGAAAATGACGGCCATTTTCAGTTATGTTGGCAGTGCGAGCACACCAAACCAGCTTGAGTGTGCTTGGAGTCAGCCGAGATTAAGCAGTGAGGTGTTGCTGAATGAAGGCGATGGAGTGATCGTTAAACTCATCCGGGCGCTCAACATTACACACATGGCCACAGTCAGGAATTTCATGCAGCTCACTGAGCGTATGTGCTGAGACCATCTCTTTCACAGGGGTGATGAACATGTAGTCTTTTTCACCCATCAGATAGAGCGTAGGGATAGGTAACTCGCGGTCTTTGAAGTAACGCATCAGAGGGTTCACCTCTGCGGTCAAAATAAACCAACGCTTGAACTCCTTTTGGCACAACTTCTTCGCTTCGCGGATAAACATATGTCGCGACTCTTTTTGTGCTCGCTGAGGCATCACAATGTAGGCGAACAGGCGATAGAGCCACATGTAGGGCACAATGTGTTTACACAGATTACCCAACTTCACCAGTACTTGAGAGCGTGTGTTGAGTCGTGTGACGGCGCCACCTAACACCATGGTTTTTACGCGCCCAGTCGCTAGCTCCGCTAAGTTACGGACGATGATGGTCCCAAGCGACATGCCGACAAAATGTGCCGACTGAATCTTTAGGTGATCGAGCACTTTTAAGATGTCTAATGTGACCTCTTTAAAGGTGTAGCGATTGGCAATGATCTCCTTGATCAGCTGGTTCGATTTTCCATGGCCGCGCAAATCAATCAGCAGCAAATTAAAATGCTGCTTGTAGGCTTTAATCTGTTTAAACCAAATCGAAGAGCTGCCGCCTGCGCCATGCACAAAGACCACCCACTCATCGCTGGTGGGGTGTGTAAAAGTCTTATGGAATAGCAAGCTTTGAGTCATAGTCGAAAAATAACCGTTATCGTCACACAATTCAGGGCGCAGGGTAACACAAAAGCACCCGTGTTTTTGTTTAGCATAAACGAAAACCGCCACTTTAGTGCAATCGGAAATGTTAGAAAAAATGAAAGCGCCGTGAGACTGTGCAAGCACAAAACCCATCAGGCGCTTTCTTTATGCGGACGTATTGTCGTCTTTACGCGAACAGGCTACAAAATAGCGTCCGCAATTCAATGACCTAGCGTTAGGCGCTCAAAGCACTGTGGTAGAGTTCGATGTACTCACCCGCCGCTTTTTCCCAACAGAAGTTTTCTGTCATCGCGTGCAATTGAACCCGTTTTATCTCATTGAGATTTTGCGCGTAGAGCAGCAAAGCACGAAGCATAGTCAACAACAACGCGGTCGGCGTTGGTTCATCAAACACAAACCCAGTAGCGATTGACGGATCATCGTCGTAATGGTGAACCGTATCTTTCAGTCCACCCACACCACGAACGATTGGCAGCGTACCGTAAGCCATGCTGTAGATCTGGTTGAGACCGCAAGGCTCAAACTCTGACGGCATCAAGAAGAAATCACTGCCCGCTTCCACCAAGTGAGCAAGCTCCTCATCGTAAGCCTCGATAAACGCAAATTTGTCGCTGTGTGTGGCTGAGAGCGCTTTAAGATGGCTTGCCAACATTGGGTCGCCGGTCCCAACAATCACCAACTGAACATCGTGTTTGAGAAACTCAGACAGAATAGGGATCAGATAATGTAACCCTTTTTGCTGCGTCAAACGGCAAACCATGCCAAACATCGCGACGTTTTTTTCGCTCAGTTTCGCTCTTGCTTGCAGCGCCGCCTTACACGCTTTCTTACCTCGCACCATGCTCTGCTTCGTCGCTCGGTAATTTAACGGTAAGTGGGTGTCTGTTTCTGGGTTCCATGTGCCGTAGTCGCAACCATTAAGAATCCCCACCAGATCATGGCTTCGGCTTTGAAAATCTTGCGCCATACCATGACTGCCCAGTTCGGTCTTGAGCTCTTGCGCGTACGTCGGGCTAACTGCGTTCACCTTATCAGCGGTTTTCACTCCAGCGCGAAGCATGGTGATGTGCGTTGCACTCACTGCGGCATCCGGCGCGTAATGAGTCTGGAACTCCGGCAGATCGCCGAGCTCATCATAGCTAAAGACACCTTTGAAGACCGCGTTGTGCACGGAAAGAATGCTTTTGGTATGAGCAAAAAAATCGTCACTGGCGTAACGATGCTTGAGAAGGTATGGAACCAGCCCCGTGTGCCAGTCATTGGCGTGGACAATGTCCGGCTGAAAGCCCAGTTTCGGCAGCATGTCCAAACTCGCCGCACTAAAAAAGGCAAAGCGTTCACCATTGTCTGAGTAGGCTTGATTGTACTCGGCGTACATGTCAGGACGGTCAAAATACTGCGGACAATCGATGGCATACACAGTGATCCCCGATAGCGCTAACTGCTTGACGCAATAAGGCGTATGAGGCCAGTGCTCTAATGCCGTCTCTAAAACCACAGTCGCAGACTCAATGCCTGCGACCTTGCGATAAGCGGGAAGTGTGAGTCTCACATCTTGCTCGAGCTCAAAAAGGGCTTCAGGCAGTGCCTTGGCAACATCTGCCAAGCCACCGCTTTTGATCAATCCTTCTACTTCCGATGCTACAAAGAGAATAGAGAGATTCTTAGTAGCCAACACGTGCTCCTTTTGGAATAACGACAACACCGTCATCCGACACGTGGAAATGCTTTTTATCTTCCGTCAGGTTCACACCGATTTGCGTTCCTGGCGCAATATCCACATCCTTGTCGATGATGACGCGACGCAAGACACAACCTTCGCCGATCTTCACGTCACCTAAAAGGATACTTTCGCTAATATCGCACGCAGATGCAATATTACTTCTAAATCCAAGCACACATTTTTCAATACGCGAACCGCGGACAAAGCTACCGTTACACACTAAGCTATCAATAATTTGCACTCGGCCATTGTCCGAATCACTGAACGTTGCAGGCGGCAATGGTGGGTAGTATGTGTGAAGTGGCCATTTACGGTTATAGAGCGAGAATGGCGCATCTTTAGCAAGCAAGTCCATATGCGCTTGCCAGTAGGCATCAATCGTACCCACATCGCGCCAATACACTTCTTCTTTCTCGCCAGTGATACGGTTGGTGCTGAAGTCGTATACGAATACATCGCCGCGCGGGAACATCTTAGGAATGATGTCTTTACCAAAGTCATGCGATGACGCTTCGTTGTCGGCGTCTTCGATTAACTCAGCAAATAGCGTCTCTGCTTCAAAGATATAGTTCCCCATAGAGACCAGTGCGTATTCTGGGTCACCTGGGATCGCTTTCGGGTTGGCTGGCTTCTCAGCAAATCCGATCATACGACCTTCTTCATCCACCTCAATCACACCAAACTGTGACGCCTCAGACAACGGCATACGCAACGCAGAAACAGTCAGGGCAGCTTCTTTTTCTTTATGGAACTCAAGCATTTGCTTGATATCCATTTTATAGATGTGATCAGAGCCAAAAATACACACTTGCTCTGGCTCAGACAGCTGCATGAAACGCAAGTTTTGGTAAATCGCATCTGCTGTGCCTTCATACCAACGTTTGCCCGTGCGCATTTGCGCAGGGATCGGGTCAATAAAGCGATCCGTAATCCCGCTGATGTTCCACCCTTTTTTCAAATGATGAAACAGAGACTGAGACTTGAACTGCGTCAGCACGTAAATGCGCATCAAATCCGCATTAACGAAATTGTTCAAAGCAAAGTCAATCAGACGGTAACTCCCGCCGAAAGGCACCGAGGGTTTACTTCTTGATTCAGTAAGAGGACGTAGACGTGAACCCTCGCCACCTGCGAGGATCATACCTAAAACACCAGCCATTTTAATCTCCATTTTTATAATATTGTCGATGAGAAAGTGTAATATTTGGGGGGCTCATCGACGTTCCAAAATCTGACAGCGTTAGCGAATGGCGCATGCAAACTGCATAGATATTACGCGCATTTTGCTACGTAAACGTTTAACACGGCGATTTGCTATACGTTATCTTATTTGCCCAAGATTACAATTTAAAATATGCCGTACTTAGATGGTAAGATGAGTTACTTTGCGGATGGCTGATTCAGCTCACATTACATAAGCGATTGCTCACATAAGATTAACAAGATCACCACAAGAGAGTGACGTTCTCGCTCAGTAATAAACCAGTGTTTTATTTATGTTTTATGACGGTTCCATTAGTTGATTCAGTGAGTCATGTGGGCAGTGGTGAATATATATTTTTTCTTGATTAATTTTGGCCTGATAGAGGGCGCGATCCGCCACAGATAAAGCTTGATGCAAGGTCATCTCAGAGCTAATCAGAGAACCACCAATAGACAAACATAAGGCGGGTAATTGGTCTTGGGCTCTTTGCTGTTGAATCGTGTCAATCAATCGCTGCGCTAACGTGTTTAGCACCTCTCTCTGATCGGTTTTGATCAACAACAAAAATTCACTTTCTCCCCAACGCGCAGCAAGGTCATACTCACGAATCGTATCGGAAATAGCCAAAGCAATCGACTTCAAACAAGGTGCTTTGTCTTGTCCTATGTGCTCCGCACTCAGCGCGTCACAAAGCCCAGCATCCACCCATATCAAGCCGAATTGGCTCTGTTCGCGCTTACCTCGAGCAAGCTCATTAGTCACTTCTCTTTCTATACCACGTCGATTGAGTAAGTGTGTCATCACATCATAGGTCGCTAGTTTATCGAGCACAGCGGTACGCGCGACCACCAACTTCTCGACGCTTTGACGCGCCTCTAAGAGTTCTCTTTCAACAACCGCTAAATCCGCATCAATGGTCACAGCATCTAAATGGGGGTGACGCCGACCACGAGCCATCGTGTGTAGACGCGTGAACCATCTTTCTAGCGGCATCAACCACTCTTTGGCTGCATACAGGTAGAAGAGGACACTCAGTATCAACGCGAGGCCGAGGTAAATAAACAACAAATAATCCAACATAAAGAGTGGCAGCACCGCGTCTACATTCAGCAGCGTCAACTCAAACCAGCCCAATGCGTCGATGTAATGCATCATGGCCACCACATTACCGGCATCTTGCTTGAGCATCAGGAACTGTGACTCACGGCCATTCAGTTGTTGATACAACGCCGACTGGATGATTTGGTAATCACTGTCATTGTCTATCACCTCTTGCAGTGTCGGACGGCTTTGACCTTGCTCGCCCAGTGGAAACACAAAGCGATCGGAATCTCGGATCAATTGCACGCGCAATTGGCGATCAATAAACAGGGTCGAGAGTGGTGAGTTTTTGTGGTGATTAAGCTGACTGACCAACATATCAATATCCAAACCCGTACCGACAATGCCCAAAAACTGGCCATCGACGATAACGCTTTGGTTGATCCACGCTTTGGTTACCCCCAAGTGAGAGTCTTTATCAATGTTGACCGCCAGAGGCGTTAAGCTCGATTTTTGCTCAAAGTACCATTGATCGTCATCCGCGCCCGGCTCTAAGGTGTAGCGGTGAAAGTCACCCGTTCTAATACTGTTGACGTCGTTGAAGTGATAGGAAAGGTCTTGATCGAGTGCAATAAAAAAGTTTTTGGAATCAAAGCGCCATCGGTAGTGTTCGAGCGTTTCTTGAGCCACAGAGCGATAAACGCCATCTTGAGTATTCTGCGCCCAAGAGGTGATGTTGGGGTGTGTTGCCAGCTCTTGCGCCAAGGCGATTTCCGTGGTCAACGGAGCAAGAGTTTTCTCTACGTCATATTGCGCGGTGATTTGACCATACTTCCACATCAATTCCTCGATAATATCATCGATAATATGCTTAGAGACCGCATAGGCTGCCAACCCAAACGCCATACAAAGCACGAAGATTGCGAAAAATAATCTTAACTTTAGAGTCATCTTTTTTATCTCACCAGAGATAGATCAATAGAAGTTCCGGTTAAAAATGTCAAAACAGAACCAGCGAATCATCACAAAGTTGATTATTTATTTGGCAAATGGGGATCACCATCCCATTCATCAGAATTATTACTGTTAGTTCTAAAACTAAAAAGGCAGCCTAGATTGGCTGCCTTTGGGGTCTGCTGAAGACGTGCTTATCGTAAAGACATCGTCGTGTTACTTGGCGGATTTTTTACGCTTGTCCGACACTTCCCATTTTCCGTCGATATACAAAGCGGTGTAACCCGTTGGCTTACCTTCAACTTCTGAACGCACGTAGTTCTCTTTGGTCTTACGGCTAAAGCGAACCACCATAGGCAATCCGTCCGGATCCTTTTGCGGCGCTTCGGTCAAGTAGAGGAACTTAGGCGACAAACGATCTTTAAATCTCACTAACTCTTCAACGAGAGGTGCGCGAGTTTCACGAGATTTCGGGAACGTACTCGCTGCGAGGAACAGACCAGACGCACCGTCTCTGAGCACAAAGTAAGCCTCTGAGTTCTCACAAGGTAGCTCTGGAAGATGCACAGGATCTTCTTTCGGCGGCGCTACCTCACCGTTTTTCAGAATCTTACGCGTGTTCTTACAGGTCTCACTGGTGCAGTCCATGTATTTACCAAATCGACCGTTTTTCAGCACCATGTCACTGCCACATTTGTCACACTCAACGACAGGGCCATCGTACCCTTTGACTTTAAACTCGCCCTTTTCAACCACATAACCTTCACAGTTCGGGTTGTTACCACACACGTGCAGTTTGCGCTTGTCGTCTATCAAATACGCGTCCATCGCGGTTTCACAGATAGGACAACGTTTCTTCGCTCGCAATGCCGCGGTTTCAACGTCTTCTTCAAGGACATTGATGATGCCCTCTTCGTCACCGAGGTTGATGGTGGTTTTACAACGCTCTTTCGGTGGCAACGCATAGCCCGAACACCCTAAGAAAACCCCTGTAGATGCGGTGCGAATTCCCATTGGACGTGAACAGGTCGGGCATTCGATGTCGGTGTAAACGATATGATTAGGCTTCATACCGCCTTCTTCTTCATCTTGCTCGGCTTGTTCAAGATCTTGAGTGAAATCTTTGAAGAAGCTATCGAGGACCGATTTCCAGTTGGCGGAACCCTCAGCGATTTGGTCGAGCTTCTCTTCCATCTTAGAGGTGAACTCGTAGTTCATCAGCTCATCAAAGCTGCCATCCAGGCGATCGGTGACGATCTCACCCATCTTCTCCGCATAGAAACGGCGCTGATCCACTTTCACATAGCCACGGTCTTGAATGGTAGAGATGATAGATGCGTACGTCGAAGGACGGCCAATGCCGCGTTTTTCAAGCTCTTTAACCAGTGCCGCTTCGGTGAAGCGTGCAGGCGGCTTGGTGAAGTGCTGCTTAGGATCTAAGCTCACTAGGTCAACGTGATCGCCCACTTGCACTGGCGGGAGAATTTGGTCTTCGTTCTTACCCATTGGGCGCTGAACGCGTGTCCAACCGTCAAATTTAAGAATACGACCTTTCGCTTTCAGCGTGTATTGTGCCGCTTTAACGCTAACGGTGGTGGAATCGTACTTAGCAGGGGTCATTTGACATGCGACAAACTGATTCCAAATCAAAGCATAGAGTTTGTGCGCATCCGCTTCCATGCCTTGTAAATCCTCGGCTTTCACCGCAACATCAGAAGGACGAATCGCTTCGTGCGCCTCTTGCGCCCCTTCTTTGCTGCCGTAAACATTCGGTTTGGCGGGCAAATAGGCATCACCGTATTCACTGCCAATAAAGCCACGCACACTGTCGACCGCTTCTGCACTCAAATTGGTCGAGTCGGTACGCATATAGGTGATGTAACCGGCTTCATACAACCTTTGAGCCAGCATCATGGTTTTCTTTACGCCATAGCCAAGACGGGTACTCGCCGCTTGCTGCAACGTTGAAGTAATGAAAGGGGCGGAAGGTTTACTGGATGTCGGGCGATCTTCGCGCTTGCACACTTCAAACGTGGCGTTTTTGAGCACATCCAGCGCCACTTGAGTTTGCGCTTCATTGACGGGCTTAAATGCCGTGCCATTTTCTTGCGCAACTTGAAGACGAAAATCGGTCTTGTCCGCCGTTTTGGTGTTGGCATGAATGTCCCAGAACTCTTCAGGAACAAATGCTTTGATTTCACGCTCACGCTCAACCAGCAGTTTCACCGCCACCGACTGCACGCGACCAGCAGATAAGCCTCGAGCCACCTTTTTCCACAGCAGTGGTGACACCATAAAGCCCACAACACGATCCATAAAACGGCGCGCTTGCTGTGCATTGACGCCGTCCATGCTCAACTCACCCGGTTTTTGGAATGCTTGTTGAATCGCGTTTTTGGTAATTTCGTTAAATACAACGCGTTTGTATCGCTCTTCATCGCCGCCGATGATCTCACGAAGGTGCCAAGCGATGGCTTCTCCTTCGCGGTCCAAATCGGTGGCGAGATAGACGGCGTCCGCGTCTTTAGCGAGCTTTTGCAGCTCTGCGACCACTTTCTCTTTGCCGGGTAGGATTTGGTAGTTTGCTTCCCAACCGTGGTATGGGTCGATGCCCATCTTTTTGATCAGTGCTTTGCGATCTTTCTCTTTCTTGATTTTGGCTTTTTCTTCAGCGCTCAAACCTTTTGTCGAGATCGCCGCCGCCTTCTGGCCGGTGCTTTGACCCGCAGTTGGTAGGTCACGGACGTGACCAACACTCGACTTCACAATGAAGTCTTTACCTAAATACTTATTGATGGTCTTCGCTTTAGCTGGCGACTCCACAATAACCAGTGACTTACCCATAATCGACTCAAGTGTCCTATTTCGGCAGCGCTTTTAGCGCACGATATACTTAAAATTTTGCTTCTTTTTTTACTATTGAGCGAGATTGCAAGAAGATCAATACCTTTTTTAAAAAAGTCAATTGACTGCTCGACAATTCGACGACTCTCCCACTATGGGTAATAAAGAAGGGCGCACATACTATAGATAGACTCAGCAATGCGCTTTAGAAATCGAAACGATTTTTGCATTTGCTCACAAAAGCGTAGCCGCACTGTCCTCTTTATCCAACGTAAACACGCATTGAAATTATGGAAAAGATGCTTAGAATTCGGCTATCAATATCAAAGAGGTAACCCCATGAGCGATAAAAAGACCATCTCAGAAGCGGAATTATTGATGATCGCCAATCACATCATCCAAGAACATGATGACTATATTGAAGGGATGCGAGCGACCAGCGTCGAAGAAAAAGAGGACGTATTGGTATTCAAAGGTGACTACTTTCTTGATGACAACGGCCTACCTACCCAAGAGACGACCGCCGTATTCAACATGTTTAAATACCTCGCTCATCACCTGTCTAAAGAGTTTACACTCGCAAAATAACCGAGCGGCAGCCTCCCGCTCTCCAAAAAAAAGCCAAGGACTTGCCTTGGCTTTAATCTATTCACCCTCGTTAGCAGCTCAGCGCCGCCAATTTTTCGAAGTAGTCTGGGAAGGTTTTAGAGGTGCACTTGGGATCATTAATCGTCACTGGCGTATCGCTCAGTGCAACTAGCGAAAAGCACATGGCCATACGGTGATCATCGTAGGTATCGATCGCAGCGTGTGTCAGCGTCGCTGGCGGCGTCACGATAAGGTAATCCTCACCCTCTTCCACCTCTGCACCGACTTTACGCAGCTCCGTTGCCATCGCCGATAGACGATCTGTCTCTTTCACACGCCAGTTATAAACATTGCGTATCGCGGTTGTCCCTTGCGCAAACAGCGCGGTGGTAGCGATGGTCATAGCTGCATCGGGAATATGGTTGAAATCCATATCTATCGCTTTAAGCTCGCCCACGCGTGAGATGACGTAGTCATCCCCCCACTCAATCTGAGCACCCATTTTTTCAAGAGCGTCAGCAAATTGAATATCGCCCTGGATACTGTTTTTGCCAATGCCGGTGACTTTGATCTCTCCGCCTTTAATCGCGGCGGCAGCCAAGAAGTAAGACGCGGAAGAGGCATCACCTTCAACCAGAAAATCACCCGGGGCGAGATAAGATTGGCCACTCTGGATGACAAATTCTTGGTAGTCGCGGTTCTCTACTTCAACACCAAACTGCTTCATGATGTGCAGAGTGATATCGATGTAAGGCTTTGAGACTAACTCACCAATGATTTTGATCGTCACATCCCCTTTCGCCAGCGGTGCTGCCATAAGGAATGCGGTCAGAAACTGACTCGAGATGGAGCCGTCAATTTCAACGGTACCACCAGAAAGCCCCGTGCCTTGAATTTTCAGCGGTGGATAGTTAGGGTTTTCCAGATAGGTGATCTCCGCACCAGCTTGACGCAGCGCGTCCACTAAGTGGCCAATCGGGCGCTCTTTCATGCGCGGCTCACCAGTCAGCACATAGTCGCCAGTGCCAAGGCAGAGCGCCGCAGCCAATGGGCGCATCGCCGTGCCGGCATTGCCTAAAAAGAGCTCAAGCGCGCCCTCGCTATGAAATGCGTGACCGAGACCTTCCACCTCACAGACCGTTTTATCGTCCGATAAGGTGTAGCTGACGCCAAGTTGCGTCAGGGCATTGAGCATATGGCGAATATCGTCGCTATGGAGTAAGTTTGTCAGGCGTGTTGTCCCTTTTGCTAGCGCAGCGAGCAGCAGCGCACGATTTGAGACACTTTTTGAACCAGGTAAGTTGACCTCACCATTGACTTTATTGATCGGTTGTAACGTAAGGCTTTCCATTCAGTGAGTTGTTCCTTTATCACCCTCATTCCTATTGAGGGCAATGAAAAATTCTTCGTACTGGCAGACTAACTAAAATCCCCGGTTAAAACCAGAGCTAAGTCACGTACAAATACGATTGAGTGCCTGTGCGACTCCATCAATAGGTCTTATCCACTCGAACGCCATTGTCAAAATACAAAATCCTGACTTTATCCCCGCGACTAAATAGCATGTTGGGGTCCACATCTTGAATCACATCCACCAAGTGGCCGCTGTCGGTTTCAATCAACAGCTCAACCAATTTGTATTCCACTTTATAGATTTGATTGGCACGATGCCTTGCCACACTGGCTCCCGCGACGGCGCCTACCGCCGTTGCCACCTCTCGCCCCGTGCCATCACCAAACTGATTGCCGACCACACCACCAATGACGGCACCTAACAAGGTTTCCCAACCATTCGCGTGCGACTGAACGGTTTCTTCTTGGCTGATGTAACGCACGGTATCGACCGCGCCAAACACCACTTCGTTCACAGGTCTGGCAACATTTCTCTGATAAGCAGCATTGGCAAACAGAGGAAAAATCAATAAGATCCAAGTCCACTTTTTCATCTCACGTCCTCTTCGATTATGACGATATATTTGACTGAGTTAGACCCACAAACGCTGAGCTTTCCGTCTCCATTTGAGGCGTTAGAAGAGCCCAACGGCCTACTCGCCTTTGGCGGCGATCTCTCACCAGAGCGCGTTGAACTGGCTTATCAGCACGGCATCTTCCCCTGGTTTGGGCCAGGTGAACCCATCTTGTGGTGGAGTCCAGCACCGAGGGCGGTCTTTTATCCTAAGACCTTTGCCCCGGCAAAAAGTCTCAAGAAGTTTCAAAAAAAACAGCGTTACTCTGTGAGTATAAACAAGGCGACCGCACAAGTGATCGACTATTGCGCCAGTGTTCGCCCTGCCGATGAGACATGGTTGAACGAAGAGATGCGTGACACGTATAAGAAGTTGGTGAAGAAAGGGCGCGTCCATTCGGTCGAAGTGTGGCAAGACGAGACCTTGATTGGCGGTCTCTATGGCGTCAGCGTTGGCCAACTGTTTTGTGGTGAGTCGATGTTTAGCCTCAAACCCAACGCCTCCAAAGTGGCGCTTTGGTATTTTTGTCGTCACTTTGCCCGTCATGATGGCCAACTCATTGACTGCCAGGTGATGAATCCGCACCTTGACTCATTGGGCGCAGAGGAGATAGAAAGAGAGGACTTTATGCAACAACTGCTATTATTAAAAGCACAAAGCGTCAAACTAGGCTGTTTTGCTCAGCAAATCTTAGCCGATGAATAGAGAACGTGAATGAGCTCTGATTTACAGCAGATTCGAATTGGATTAACCGACAGTCACCCATGCAGTTACCTCAAGGAGAGGCAAGAGCGCGTGGCTGTTGCACTCGACCCTAAAATGCACAGCGCTTCCAGTTACGAGGTGCTGCTTGCCAATGGGTTTCGCCGTAGCGGCGACACCATCTACAAACCGCACTGTGACCATTGCCAATCTTGTCAGGCGCTGCGAGTATCACTGCCCGACTTCGTACCAAGCAAGAGTCAAAAGCGTCTCTTAGCCAAATCACGCCATCTGACTTGGCAACTCAAAGAGACCTTGGATCAGGATTGGTTTGATCTCTACTCACGCTACATCATCGCTCGTCACCACCAAGGCAGTATGTATCCGCCCAAAAAAAGCGAGTTTGCTCAATTTTCACGTTGCAACTGGCTCAACACCCAATACTTACACCTCTATGATGGCGAGCGTTTAATTGCGGTCGCGGTTACCGATATTCTCTCCAATAGTGCCAGTGCGTTTTATACCTTCTTCGACCCAGACATTGATTTATCCTTAGGTACCTTAGCGGTCTTGCTGCAAATCACCTATTGTCAGCACGCTGGAAAACAGTGGCTCTATCTTGGCTATCAAATCGATGAATGCCCGGCTATGAACTATAAAGTCCGATTTGCGCGTCATCAAAGGCTAGTAAATCAGCGTTGGCAAGGGTAGAATACGCCCCAACTTTACTTAATTCATTTTTATCGGCCTTTCTCGCCGCTGAAAATCGCCCATTTTTTTAAAAGAGGATTAAATGGCTAAAGAAGACGTAATTGAGATGCAAGGCACGGTCCTTGATACTCTACCAAACACAATGTTCCGTGTTGAACTAGAAAACGGCCACGTCGTGACTGCTCACATCTCTGGTAAAATGCGTAAGAACTACATCCGTATTCTTACTGGTGACAAAGTAACTGTAGAGATGACTCCATACGATCTATCAAAAGGTCGCATCGTCTTCCGTGCTCGTTAATCTTTGATTATCAGACACCAACAAAAAAGCGGAGCTTAGCTCCGCTTTTTTGTTGGTGAATCACTGGAAAGCTTTATTTACCCAGCGCTTCTTTGTAGTGCTCACGACACACCGACACGTATTTGTCGTTCCCCCCGATGGCCACCTGATCACCGTGAGCGATGGCGTTGCCCTCTTCATCAGTGCGAATCACCATGTTGGCTTTTCTTCCACAGTGACAAATCGTTTTCAGTTCAATCAGCTTATCTGCCCAAGAGAGTAAATACTTACTTCCTTCAAATAGCTCACCAAGAAAATCGGTTCTTAGACCATAACAGAGCACAGGAATATGCAGTTTATCCACCACTTCGGTCAACTGGTAAACTTGCTCTTTAGTGAGAAACTGACATTCATCGACCAAGATACAGTGGCGCTTTTGTTGTTCGTTCAGCGCTTTGATCTCTGCAAAGAGATCCGTCTCAGCGCGAAACAGCTGCGCGTCAGATTGCAAGCCGATACGAGAGCTGACTTTACCGATGCCGTAACGGTCATCTAACGCTGCGGTAAAAATCACCGGCGTCATACCACGCTCTTGATAGTTAAAAGACGATTGAAGTAGTGTGGTGGATTTCCCTGCATTCATCGCAGAGTAGTAGAAGTACATCTGAGCCACGAAAGGTTACCTGTAGCAAAAGTGGCAACATGAGCATACTCAATGCGGCCGATTAAAATGACAAAAAGGGCTGAAAAGTCAGCCCTTAAGTTAAAATTATTTACGACGCCAGGTGGTCCCTTCTGGGCCATCTTCCAAAACGATACCCATCTCGGTCAGTTTGTCTCGCGCCATGTCCGCGTTTGCCCAATCTTTAGCGGCGCGACTGTCGTTACGCAGTTTGATAAGCGCTTCAATCTCGGCCACTTCGTCGTCATTGCCCGCGTCGCCTTTTAGGAAAGCTTCTGGATCTTGACCAAGAATGCCGATGATGTCTGCCAATTCGCGCATCAGGACACCTAAACCGTTCGCGGCATTGATGTCTTCGTTCTTCAAACGATTGATGTCACGCGCCATATCAAAGAGCACTGAATAGGCTTCCGGCGTATTGAAATCGTCGTTCATCGCTTCGGTAAAACGAGTGATGTACTGCTGCCCGCCCGATGCTGCGACCGACAGATCCAAGCCACGTAGCGCTGTGTACAAACGCTCAAGCGAGGCACGTGCTTGGTTGAGGTTCTCTTCGCTGTAGTTCAACTGACTGCGGTAGTGACCAGACATTAAGAAGTAACGCACGGTTTCTGCATCGTAATGACCCAACACATCACGGATAGTAAAGAAGTTACCCAGCGACTTGGACATTTTTTCTTTGTCGACCATGACCATGCCACTGTGCATCCAGGTGTTCACGTATTGTGTCCCGTGTGCGCAGCAAGATTGTGCGATTTCATTTTCATGGTGTGGGAACTGCAGATCGGAACCACCACCGTGAATGTCAAAGTGATTGCCCAAAATCGACGAGTTCATCGCCGAACACTCAATGTGCCAACCAGGACGACCCGGGCCCCATGGGGATTCCCACGTTGGCTCACCCGGCTTCGACATTTTCCACAACACGAAATCAAGCGGGCTGCGTTTTGCGCTTTCCACATCAACGCGCGCACCAGCTTGCAGCTGATCCAAATCCTGTTTGGACAACTTACCGTATTCGTCAAATTTGCCCACTTCAAACATCACGTCGCCATTATCGGCCACATAGGCAAAACCACGCTCGATCAGTTTTTCAACCAAGGCGATGATTTCAGGGATAAATTGAGTCGCGCGAGGTTCAACATCTGGGCGCTTCATATTCAAAGCATCAAAGTCAGCGTACATCTCACCAATAAGACGTTCCGTCAGCGCATCACAGCTCTCACCGTTTTCATTCGCACGTTTGATGATTTTGTCATCAATGTCAGTAATGTTGCGCACGAACGTGAGATCGTAGCCTAGGTAGCGTAGGTAACGTGAGACCACATCAAAAGACACAAACGTACGGCCATGGCCAATATGACAGAGATCGTAGATGGTGACGCCACAGACATACATGCCGACTTTGCCAGCGGTGATGGGTTTGAATTCCTCTTTCTGTCTTGTGAGTGTGTTATATATCTTTAACATGATCTCTATCTAATAAATGAGTGAAACAAAATAGTGGGGCAGTATATCAAGTCCTGCTTGGCGAAGTCATCCCTAACTCGGCGAAAAACCGACTATCCTTGTGACAAAGGGCCAGTACGTGAACAACACGACTGACTTTGGACGTAGGAAAGTCGTAAAACTTACGTTAGAATCTTGCCTTCACATAGAAAATCGACCGAAAGGACATAATCATGATCACCCTTCACACTAATTTTGGTGACATCAAAATTCAGCTAAACGAAGAGAAAGCACCGGAAACCAGCGCAAACTTCCTTCAATACTGCCGCGACGGTTTCTACGATAACACGCTATTTCACCGCGTTATCGACGGTTTCATGATTCAAGGCGGTGGCATGGAGTCTGGTCTTCGCGAAAAGGCTACTCGTGCTCCTATCAAAAATGAGGCAAACAACGGCCTAAGCAACAAAGTGGGTACACTAGCAATGGCACGTACCATGGAGCCGCACTCTGCAAGCTCTCAGTTCTTCATCAACGTAAACAACAACACATTCCTAGACTTCCGCAGTGAAAGTCTTGACGGTTGGGGTTACTGTGTATTCGCTGAAGTAGTTGAAGGTATGGACGTTGTTAACCAGATCAAAGGTGTCAGCACAGGTTCTTACGGCATGCACCAAGATGTACCGCTTGAAGATGTTGTGATCACTGGCACAACGATCGAAGAGTAATCTATCTAGAGAAGAGCTGCCTAATGCAGCTCTTTTTTCCTATATTGGGCGCCTTTACCCTAAACCTGTGATTGTTTTGCCCTACCCTTTCAGCCCACTGGGCTAGCCTGAACTCTGATTACTTTATGACCACTCTGTTTATTTCCGATCTGCATCTCTCCCCTTCAACGCACGAGATCACCGCGTGTTTTGTTCGCTTTATGCGCGAAGAAGCCAGCCAAGCCGAAGCCTTATATGTCTTGGGTGATTTGTTCGAATTTTGGGTGGGAGATGACGATAAGTCTGAATTCGCGCAAACTATTCGTGACGAGTTTCGCCGCTTAACACGCTCTGGTGTGCCTTGCTATTTTACTCAGGGGAATCGCGATTTTTTGGTCGGTAAGCGCTTTGCAAAGCAAACCGGGGTCACCTTACTCGGGGATGAGACCGTCATTGATTTGTATGGTCAGCCCACCGTGATTCTACACGGTGATACGCTGTGCACTGACGATGTCAGCTATCTTGAGTACCGCAAAAAAGTTCATCAGCCTTGGCTACAATGGGTGTTCAATCGTATCCCGATGTTCATCAAACAGAAGATCGTCGCCAAGGTACAAACGGACATCAGTGCAGATAAACAAACTAAATCCCTTGAGATCATGGATGTGAATCAGCAAGAAGTGGAGAGCGTGATGAACAAACACCATGTTGAGCTCATGATTCATGGCCACACTCATCGCCCGAATATTCACCGTTTTATCAGTAACGGAAAAACCCTGCATCGCGTCGTGTTAGGGGATTGGTACACTCAAGGATCGGTCTTAGTGGTTGATAAAACAGGATACGACCTACAAAATCGCGCATTCCTATCAACAAATTGACAAATAAGTACCAGATTTTTCAATAAATTGTGCCTATACTTAATTTCAATGTTCGGTAACACGTTGAAGTTAGACTGCTACTTTGAAAACCTCATACATTGCACGCCAACCTATCTTAGATCGGCACAAATATACCATCGGCTATGAGCTGCTGTTTCGTGATGGCCCTAAAAACACGTTTCCAGAAATCGACCCTGAGCTGGCAACGAGTCGTTTGCTGTCTGATCATTTTATGTCCACCCACTACTCAACATTGGGTGACAAAGTTGGCTTTGTGAATTTCCCTTATCAAAGCTTGATCAATCGCGTGCCGACTCTCTTTCCGTCGGCGAGCCTAGTGGTTGAAATTTTGGAAGACTGCCTACCAACACCCGAGCTACTCGAGGCGGTCAAAGAGATGTCTAAACTCGGCTATAAAATTGCGCTGGATGATTTTGTGCCTTCCCCTGAATGGAAAGCCTTTTTGCCGTATGTCTCGATCATCAAATTTGATATCCGTGTCGTCCCGATTGAAAAAGCACGGCTGTTCATTCGCAAGTTACAAGGCAGCAAAATCCAGTTTTTAGCCGAGAAAGTCGAGACGTATGAGGAGTTTAGTCACGCGCTTGAAGCAGGTTTTGACTATTTCCAAGGTTACTTTTTTAGTAAACCCGAGATCTTGCAGCGCAAATCGATCGAACCTTCCTTCATGACCATAGTGCAACTGCTTAGTGAGATTGCAAAATCCGACATCGATTATCAGCGGATTGAAACCTTGGTGAGTAAAGACGTCTCGCTCTCGTATAAATTGCTCACGCACGTCAACTCGTCTTCGATTGTCAGCACCAAGATTCAGTCATTTAAACAAGCGCTGATTTACTTGGGTGAAGATAGATTGCGAAAATTTGTCTCCTTGGTGGCGCTCGCCTCCTCTCAAGATTCCAAACCCGAGTACCTTTACGGATTGTCCATTCAACGCGCACGCTACTGCGAATTAGTCGCGGCGCAGCTCAAGGAGAAGCTCGCCTCTGGCCAAGCGTTTCTTACGGGTATGTTTTCGCTGCTCGACAGTTTACTCGACAGACCATTAGAACAAATCGTGGCGGAAATCCCCATTGATGAAGCTGTCAAGCATGCACTCACAGATGGTGAAGGGACGCTTGGGGTGTTGCTCAAGCTTGTCATCGCCTATGAACACGCACAATGGGACGAAGCCGCTGAACTCTGTCAGCAGCTCGGCCTTGAGAAAGAAGTCGTTAGTGAATGCTACGATGAATCGGTACAATGGACGGCAGATTTACTGTCTAATTAACCCTGATTGTCCCTTGATGTAAGTAAAAAGTGGATATAAGTAATAAAGCGGAGATTGGATGTCTTTATGTCCTTGTGAAAGTCAGCAGACTTATGAGTCTTGCTGCCTGCCAATTCATCAACATCATCAGAATGCCCATACACCAGAGCAACTCATGCGCGCTCGCTACAGCGCCCATGTCAAAGGTCTGGTTGATTTTGTTATCGCCACCTATCACCCTTCGTGCGAAGCCGAGAAAGAACGCGATGCCATCGCAGATTCAATCGCGAGCGACTGGTGCGGCCTTGAGGTAGTGTCCACCGCGCCGGGCGAGCATCATGATGAGGGTTTCGTCACCTTCAAGGCGTATTTCTCTGCCGAGCAAGGTCGCTCAACACAGACCTTATGCCTTGAAGAGCGATCTCGATTTGTCCGTGAAAATGGCTTGTGGTACTACATCGATGGAGAATTCCCACAAGCGAATCAGGCCAAGGTTGGTCGCAACGATCCTTGCCCATGTCAAAGCGGGAAGAAATTTAAAAAATGCTGCGGATAATGAATAAAATCAGAGACTAAGATTTATTCGGGTTCACTCGCAAAATGTCGTCTTGTTCCGCTTGAAACTGTTTTTTTAGCTCAGATTTTGACTTAAAACTGATCTCACCACCCTGCGCAACTGTCATATGTTGCGCTTCTACATTATGCTTAGACTGATACAACATCACAGCTTGCATGCAAGAATCTCGCTGCTGCTGCGAAAGTGGTGTACCCTCAGGCCACTTACCCGTCTCAACTGCATAGAGGAGACGCTCGTAAGCTTCTGGTGTAATTGAATTAATCAACTGCTCTGCGTCCATGACGTATCCTTTGGTTTCTGTTGTTTTTTGTTAAGGCCCTGACATTAACCGCCTCAATGAAGGCGTCAAGATAACGGCTAAGAATAAGTGTAACGGATCACAAGCAAACTTCGTATGAATCGACTTATCACACTGGCATTGATCGGGCTAACGGCCACACTCACGGGCTGCTTTGAAGTTCGAAAAAATACCGACCAACTGTGTAAAGACACACCGGAACTTCGTTGCGAACGTCTGAATATGGATGATGGCCAATGCCGCGTTCCTCGTACCGATCTCATTTGGCACCGCTTTGAAGTCTTTAAAGACCCAACAGACCAAAATCTCATCAAAGAATACAATTTGCTGTCAGAGTATAAAAAGTGTCTAGAGCTAGCCTCTCAGATCCAACCCATTGATCAATCCAACCTGAAACAGCGGCGTTTTGAAGCACTGGTCAACTCGGGTAAGGATCTCGAAGCGCTAGTGAAAAAGCTCTCTGAATCCACCAGCCCACAAGCCCTCTACTTTCTCTGGAGTCGCACTGGGAGTGATTCTGCCCGCCGCGCCTTTCTTCAAATGGAAGGGTCACCTCAGCTTGAAAGCGCCGAAATGCAATATGCATTAGCCACGTTTTATACGGGTCGTGACCAAGAAAAAACCATCGCATTGCTTAAGCACGCGTTGGAGCTGACCAAGAGCTCGCCTGTCAACGTTGAAATATTGAAATCACTTGCCAGTATTCACTATCAAACCCAACAACGCGAACAAGCGTACGTTTGGGCGATGGTAGCGAAAGCCTTTGATGTGCCGATCGCTTCCGAGAAGGAGCTGCAATTGCTGTACGGTTTTGATAAGGACAAATATCGTCAGTTGGATGCGTTTGCAGACAATATTGAAGATGCGATTCGGGCCGGGAAATTTCAGCGCCAACAACTCGAAGGGCTTGATTAGCCTTAAGTTTTTAGTGGTTACTCACTTTGAACTGAACGAGTTCAATTTGAAAGTGAGTAACAACACACACAGCGTTTAACGCTGCCTTGCCATCAATTGTTGAAAACTAACGACACCGAGTTAACACAGAAACGCTCACCGGTGGTTTGTGGTCCATCTTCAAATACATGACCTAAATGGCTATCACAACGTGCACAGCGAATCTCTGTGCGCACCATTCCGTGGCTCAGATCCTCTAAGTAACGAATCGCATCGTCATTGATCGGTGCATCGAAACTTGGCCAACCACAACCGGAATCGTATTTGTTATCTGAACGAAACAGCGGAGCGTCACAACAGGTACACGCGTAGATTCCCGTCTCTTTATTGTGCAGCAGTTTACCGGAGAATGGTGCCTCAGTGCCCTGCTGTCTGCATACTCGATACTCTTCATCCGATAGCTTCTCACGCCAGTATTCATCAGGCTTGGTGACTTTTTCACTGTGTTGTTTCACTGACTTATTCTCCACATTCTCATTTTTATTTGTGACTTTTTTGTTGAAAAACTTGCGCAGTTTAACCTTTGTAGCACATACTTTGAAACCATAACAGAATGGCTAAACTTTAAGCAGCAGTTCAAGTCTTCAACGCATTTTACATCAACTGGTTAGGTATAAACTCCACTATCCGTTCAAAAAACAACCACTCGCGTTTAATTGTGAAAAAAAGCGACACTTTTTTTTGACATTAAACAAGTTAAGTCCGATTATCGGTTGCAGATTTTGACTGGGTTTTGTAATTTTACTACCAGTTATCTTTAATCAGAAATTAAGTTGTGGAGCAACTATAATGACTATCAAAGTAGGTATTAACGGTTTTGGCCGTATCGGTCGTTTCGTATTCCGTGCAGCGCAAGAGCGCAACGACATCGAAGTTGTAGGTATTAACGACCTTATCGATGTAGATTACATGGCATACATGCTGAAGTACGACTCAACTCACGGCCGTTTCAACGGTACTGTTGAAGTTGAAGGCGGTAACCTAATCGTTAACGGCAAAACTGTACGTGTAACTGCAGAGCGCAACCCAGAAGACCTAAAATGGGACGAAATCGGTGTTGACGTTGTTGCTGAAGCAACAGGTCTTTTCCTAACTGACGAGACTGCACGTAAGCACATCACTGCTGGCGCGAAGAAAGTTGTACTAACTGGTCCTTCTAAAGACGCAACTCCAATGTTCGTTAACGGCGTAAACTTCGACACTTACGCTGGTCAAGACATCGTTTCTAACGCTTCTTGTACTACTAACTGTCTAGCACCTATCGCTAAAGTTCTTAACGACAAGTTCGGTATCGAATCTGGTCTTATGACTACAGTTCACGCAACAACTGCAACTCAAAAAACTGTTGACGGTCCTTCTGCTAAAGACTGGCGCGGTGGCCGTGGTGCTTCTCAAAACATCATCCCATCATCAACTGGTGCTGCTAAAGCTGTAGGCGTTGTACTTCCAGAAGTAAACGGCAAACTAACTGGTATGGCTTTCCGCGTACCAACAGCTAACGTTTCTGTAGTTGACCTAACTGTTAACCTAGTAAACGGTGCTTCTTACGAAGACATCTGTAAAGCGATGAAAGAAGCGTCTGAAGGCGAACTAAAAGGCGTTCTAGGCTACACTGAAGACCAAGTAGTTTCTCAAGACTTCATCGGCGAAGTTTGCACTTCAGTATTCGATGCTAAAGCAGGTATCGCGCTAACTGACAAATTCGTTAAAGTTGTATCTTGGTACGACAACGAAATCGGTTACTCAAACAAAGTTCTAGACCTAATCGCTCACATCTCTAAGTAATCATCACTTTGAGATAAGCGTTTAGCGCGGAATTTTATAAAAGGCGGCTCTTGAGTCGCCTTTTTTGTATCTGAAATTTGAGAGCTCATTAATGGCGACACGCCTGCTCTCTATGGCACAGGAAACTTACATGGACTTATTAACGCTCCCTGCCCTGACTGTCTTGTCTGACAGTGTCACGATTGTCGAAGTCGACCAAGTAAAGGTGATTCGTGTCATCCATGACAAAGCCAGCGCCGGTATTGCCCTGCATGGTGGTCATGTCATTTCATTCAAACCTCAAGGCCAAGAAGATCTCATTTGGATGAGTGAACAAGCGGTCTTTGATGGTAAAGCCGCTCTGCGCGGTGGTATCCCGGTCTGCTGGCCGTGGTTTGGTCGCATTGCTGCCCCAGGACACGGCTTTGCTCGTACAAGTGAATGGGAATTGGTCGAGCATCGAGAAAATGAAAACGGCGTCATCGTTGAGCTGGCCCTTTTCCCAAGTGAAGAGACCCACGACATCTGGCCATATATGTTTGAGGCCCGACTTTTGATTGAGATTGGCGCAACACTGAGCGTCACCCTCAAGGTTATCAATATTGATGATCAAGCATGGACCTTCTCCGGTGCTCTGCATACTTACCTCAATGTGGGCGATATTTCCCAAGTCCAGACAACCGGTATGGGTGCAGAGTACATCGATAGCCTTCAAGCCGGGAAAGTATGCCAAGGCGGTGACGTGTTGCAGTTGACCGACACCATCGATCGCGTCTATACCAAGCCTGATCCTCAAATCAATGTGCAAGACCCTGTCTTCCATCGCACCATTACCGTTGAGAACCAAGGCCACAATTCCGCTGTCCTTTGGAACCCTTGGCAGCAAGGTGCGGCGGCGATGGCCGACATGCAAGATAGCGGCTATCAGCACTTTTTGTGTGTCGAGTCGACCCTGCATGCGACCTCTTTAGACACCGGTAAACTCCTTGAGCCAGGTGAGACTCACCAACTGGTCACCGTACTCTCCAGCGCGAACAAATAGCGCCTTTACGTGACATCGTTGAGGGTAGAGCGGCGCTCTACCCTATTTCTGGGATTCGCTCGCCTAAGCTGATAAAATGCAGCCCCCGAAATCGCCCAGAGCTCGATATGTCTTACTCCTGTCCTTTATGTCATCTGCCTTTATCGCAAGAAAAACAGCGCTACTCGTGTGAAAACCGTCACTCATTCGATGTAGCAAAAGAAGGCTACGTCAACCTGATGCCTGTGCATCACAAACGTTCAAAAGATCCTGGCGACAATAAAGAGATGATGCAAGCTCGGCGCCGATTTTTGGAAAAAGCCTACTACCACCCCCTGCGACAACGCATTGCTGACTTATGCGCCGAAGCCTTAATCGGTAGTGATCACCAGTTGCTTGATATCGGCTGCGGCGAAGGCTACTACACGACCCAAGTAGCACATCGGTTAACCGAACAACACGCAGCCGCAAACACATTCGGTTTGGACATTTCCAAAATCGCCATCCGCTATGCCGCGAAACGCTACCAAAACTGCCTTTTCAGTGTCGCTTCAAGCCACCGCCTTCCTTTTGCCGATCACTCGCTCGATGGCGTGTTACGCATCTACGCGCCGTGCAAAGCGCAAGAGTTGCAACGCTGCGTGCGGGACAATGGCGTGGTCATCACAGTCACGCCAGCAGGACGCCATCTTTACCAATTGCGAGAGCGAATTTATGACGATGTACGACTGCACAGCGAAGAAGCCGAGTCGATTGAAGGCTTCGACCTTGAGCGGGAAGAAAAGCTCAGCTACCTCCTCCCTCTCGCCGATGGTGATGCGTTCGACCTGTTACAAATGACCCCATTTGCTTGGAAAGCCAGCGATTCTTTGCGTGACGAACTGAAAAACTCCACTATGTTTGAATGTGAGGCAGATTTTATGATTCGCATCTATCGTAAGCAGGCGTAACCTGGCACAAAATAGATAACAATTCTCATTTGCATTGTAAATATCCCGAGCCTCCTTTAGTATGCGAGCAGACCATTAGGAGGCCACGGTTTATGCTGATCCGTTTTATATTGACCCGTTTTGTTTGTTTTAGTGCTTGTATGACTCTGACCGCCTGTTCATACAGCGCAGCGTCACTCTCTCCATCCACCCGTTCAAACTCAACGGCTTCTGCTCCAAGCGCTGCTACCCCTATCGTTAGTTTTTATGACTATCAACTTTACGACCCATCGGGAAAAGCCTTGTCACTCAATGCACTACCTGAAACCTTAACTCAGGCAGAGGTTATTTTGATCGGTGAATGGCATACTCATTCCGCTATCCATCGCTTTCAAGCCGATTTTATTAAGGCAATGGCGAGCCAAGGTCGAGACACCGCCTTGTCGATGGAGCAGTTTTCAAGAGACGCCCAACCCCATCTCAACGCCTACCTTAACGGTGAGATTGGAGAGCAAACACTGATCACATCGGGCAACGCTTGGCCTAACTATGAAAGTGACTACCGACCATTAGTCGAGCTAGCAAAAACGTTTAACTGGCCTGTCATTGCCGCCAACGCACCTAAATCAACGGTACGTTGTGTGGGTCGTGTCGGCTTAAGCTACCTTGATCGCCTATCCGACGATGAGCGCCGCCTCGTGGCCAATAAGATCAACACCGAGGACTCCGCATACAAAAGCAAATTCATGGCCTCAATGCATCATGGCGAGCCCGCCCAAACCGAAAAACAGTACGCGGCTCAAATGACGTGGGATGAAACCATGGCGGAAAGCATCGTCCAATACCTCAATGACCACCCAGGTCACCAAGTCATTCATGTCGCAGGGAAGTTTCATACCGAACAAGGACTAGGAACCAAAGCGTCTATTTTGGCGCGCAACCCCAACCTCTCTGTCGTGGTGATCACACCTATGTCTGATATCGCATCTATCATCGATGCCGCCAGCGAGCCTCAGCCTCTCAATACGGATTACCCATTGCACGTCTTAGCCCCACCTGTGCGCTTCGTCAAAATGGAAAATCAAATGGCGGCGTTTCATAAAATGTCGACCCGTCATGGGAACAACGAGTGTCAGCAGACTGAAGCCCCGTGATCGACCTTTGCTGAACACCTGCACTCGCGACCGATAAATAGGCATGATTTGTGCTTGATGGCTTTTCATACAAATAACGCATATTTTGCACAAGTTTTACACCACACTGCCGATACGTTATTTGAGGATGAAGTAAGGAGAACACTATGACCCCAGTAGGAATGGAGTCAGCGAAGCTGGCACCAACCCAGCAGGTTAAGCCTCAAGCCAACACCTCGGTTGCAGATAAAGGCGCTGCACCTTTAAAAGTTGAGCAAAACACGGTAACCCTTTCAGAGGAAGGGAAAGCATTGCTTGCCGCATTGCAAGAAATTGAGAAAGAGAGCCAAGCCAACAACAAAGCAGAAAAAACCGTCGGTGACAAAGTAGAGTCTTTCGCCCACGGTGCGCTAGGCATGGATCACCCAGATAAGATCAAAGAAGAGGAAGACGGCTCTTATTCTGCGGGGCAATATCTTTCCGCGGCGGCAACCGTTGGCGGCATTTTGCTGGCCCTAATCTAACATTGAGCGCTGAACGACTCTCAATCGGTGAGGGAACAAGCCTTTGATTCGAGACGACAAAAATCTCAATTTGTTGTCGACCTTGCTGTGGCTTCATAATCATTTCGCATTGCAGAGATTAGGCATCCCGAATTGGGCATCCCCGATTGGGCATCCCGGTTTCTTAGCCATTGCGCCACTCCTTCCTAGTTTTAAAGCTCACTTCGGTGAGCTTTTTTATTGTCCTCGCCATTTTCATAAAAATTTTTTATCGAACTTCCCCCTTGAAGTTGCCATGAGAGACCCTATTTTTTTCATCGAGCGCGAAGGAATCGCTCATATTGTGTCTTTTATTTTTTGTCCTAAGTAGGAGGCAAATCCAATGAATATTCGTCCTTTAAATGACAAGCTGATTGTTGAAAGACAAGAAGTGGAAAACAAATCTGAAGGGGGAATCGTACTAACTTCTCAATCGGTGAAAAAATCTACGCGCGGAAAAGTCATCGCAGTGGGTTTAGGCAAACGTCTTGATAACGGTGACCGCGCGTCAATGGACGTCAAAGTCGGTGATCACGTCATTTTCAATGATGGATACGGCGTGAAAACAGAAAAGATTGATGGCAAAGAGTATCTGATTCTCAGTGAGTCAGATGTGTTGGCTATCGTCGAATAATCTCGTTCTGTCATCTTTTTGAGGAGAAAATCATGGCTGCAAAAGACGTACTATTTGCAAACGAATCACGTCAAAAAATGCTTACTGGTGTCAATGTCTTAGCCAATGCGGTCAAAGTGACGCTTGGCCCTAAAGGACGCAATGTTGTTTTAGATAAGTCTTACGGAGCCCCTACCATCACCAAGGATGGGGTGTCTGTCGCCAAAGCCATTGAGCTAAAAGACAAATTCGAAAACATGGGTGCTCAAATGGTCAAACAGGTAGCATCCAAAGCGAACGATGAAGCGGGCGACGGAACCACTACCGCAACGGTGCTGGCGCAATCTTTCATCAATGAAGGGCTCAAAGCGGTGGCCTCGGGCATGAACCCAATGGATCTTAAACGCGGTATCGATAAAGCGACGGAAGCCGCTGTGGCTAAATTGCGCGATATGGCGAAACCTTGCAGCGATCAAGAATCGATTACGCAAGTTGGTAGTATCTCGGCCAATAGCGATCGCGCCATCGGTGAGATCATTGCCCAGGCGATGGAAAAAGTCGGCCGCAACGGTGTCATCACCGTTGAAGAAGGTCAGGGCCTGATCAACGAACTCTCAGTTGTCGAAGGCATGCAATTTGACCGCGGGTATCTCTCGCCGTACTTCATCACCAATCAAGACACAGGTACCGTCGAGCTCGACAATCCGTACATCTTGCTGGTCGATAAGAAAGTGAGCAGTATTCGTGAACTGCTGCCGATTCTTGAGTCAGTCGCTAAAGCCTCTCGTTCATTGCTGATTATCGCCGAAGACATCGAAGGTGAAGCGTTGGCGACACTCGTCGTTAACAACATGCGTGGTATCGTTCGCGCAACCGCTGTCAAAGCGCCAGGCTTTGGCGACAACCGCAAAGCGATGATGGAAGACATTGCGGTGCTTACCTCAGGTACGGTTATCTCTGAAGAGATTGGCTTAGAGCTTGAAAAGACCACGTTGGAGCAGCTTGGTCAGGCCAAGAAAGTGACCATCACCAAAGACGCGACGACCATTGTAGGTAGCGATGAACAGCACCATGCAATTCAAGACCGCGTGGCAAGTATTGAAGCGCAACTGGCCTCGGCAACGTCTCAATACGATAAAGAGAAACTCCAGCAACGCATTGCGAAGCTCTCTGGCGGAGTGGCAGTGATCAAGATTGGCGCTGCCACTGAAGTGGAGATGAAAGAGAAGAAAGATCGTGTGGATGATGCGCTGCATGCAACACGAGCGGCCGTTGAAGAAGGTATTGTGGCTGGTGGTGGCGTCGCGCTGACCAAGATTGCCAAAGAGCTCGCCGATCTCAAAGGTGATAACGACGATCAAAACGTCGGTATTCGTGTCGCGCTACGTGCGATGGAAGAGCCACTTCGTCAAATCGCCATTAACGCCGGAGATGAAGCGTCCGTCGTCGCCAATGCGGTGAAATCGGGCGATGCGGACTACGGCTACAACGCCGCAACCGGTGAATATGGCAATATGATTGAGATGGGTATCTTGGACCCTGCTAAGGTGACCCGTTCCGCCTTGCAATTTGCCGCGTCAGTTGCAGGTTTGATGATCACCACCGAAGCCATGATCACAGACCACGTTGAGAGTGAGGAGGCCTAACCTTCTCTCACTGGTGCTCTATAGCTCCAGTAAAAACAAGCGGGCGCCGTTGCCCGCTTGTGTTCCACTTTGGATTGTGAGGTAAGAGAGATGAAATCATTGCCATCAATACATTTCTCCGTTGCGGAGTGTGGCACCCACCCAGCCCCCGCTTCGGCTTGGCCCGTCACCACGACCTTTCCCAGTCAAACGGCCGGTCCACTTTTCTCTATTATGAATCAACTGCCAAAACCCGTGCAGTGGCTCATCATCCGCTTTGATTTGGCTCCGCCAACACTCCCCCAGCAACTCGTGGTCCATTGAGACAAAAAAGAGTGGATAAGAGTTTAAAGACGAGGACTTGTCGTCAACTCAACGACAAGTCGTTGGCTTAATCACGCGTGGGATGATTGAGTATGTGGTCTTCCCAATTGATCACATCGATTTCGTACACCACTTTATTTCTGACGCTTTCCCCAGCGGCATGCATCGCTGACTTCGAGCCAGTGCGCAGCGGGTGCCATTCGGGCAGTGGCTGGCCTTCTGCCATTAAACGGTAGGCACAGGTGTGCGGTAACCAGGTGAAATCATCGATGTCATCACGAGTCAGCTTGGTGCACTCTTCATGAGACTCAAAGCGATGTTCATAATCGCTGCACGAACAGGTTTTCGTGTTGAGTAAGCTACACGCCACATTGGTATAGTAGATTTCATCCGTATCTTCATCCATGAGTTTGTGCAGGCAGCACTTGCCGCAGCCATCGCACAGAGATTCCCACTCTTGCTCCGTCATCTGCTCTAACGTTTTTGTTTGCCAAAAGGGTGCGCTCATAGACTCATCTTGGATTAGTTAAAGAAGGGGCGATTTATACCGTCTAGCGGCAAAAACTTCAAGATCTTGTACTGATCGTCTTGATGATTTTTGCTACTATCGCGCCTCAATTTTACTCAGGGGTATCAGGATGGATTGTCGACTCGGTTGCGGGGCTTGCTGTATTGCGCCCAGTATCTCATCACCGATTCCGGGGATGCCAAATGGCAAGCCTGCCGGTGTTCGTTGCATTCAGCTCAATGAAGACAATCTCTGCAAGCTGTTTGGCTTACCAGAGCGTCCCAAAGTGTGCGCAGAGTTTAAGCCGTGTCCTGTGGTGTGCGGGGCGACCAACCAGCAAGCGATGACCAATATCACCGAGCTTGAGCGTCTGACGTAACACTTGGCGTCTGACGGAACAAAAGCAAACCAAGCACCACGCTCTATCATGGATGACAGATAAAAACATGGCCGCAGATGCGGCCATATTGATATTACTTCTGGGTGTAAAATGCAGGGCATTAAATCTTATGTCGCCCGAGCAGTGAATGAGACAGCGTTGTGCCATCCACCAGCTCTAATTCACCACCGACCGGCACACCATGGGCAATGCGACTGGCTGTGACTTGGTGTTCATGACACAACTCGGCAATGTAATGCGCGGTCGCCTCTCCTTCTACCGTTGGGTTGGTCGCAAGAATCACCTCGCTGATATCACCGCGGCGCAGGCGAAAGTCCAGCACATCCAAACCGATATCACTCGGCCCAATACCATCCAGGGGCGACAAGTGCCCCATCAACACAAAGTAACGCCCAGAATATTGACCGGTCGCTTCCACCGCTGCGATATCCGCAGGGCTTTCGACTACGCAAATTTGTCCATTCTCTTGGCGTTTTGGATTGGTGCAGATATGGCAAACCTCTTCTTCGGTAAAGGTTCGGCATTCGGAGCAATGGCCGATTTCCGTCATTGCCTGACTTAACGCGTCGGCGAGTTGCACGCCGCCTTTTCTATCTCGCTGCAATAAATGAAAGGCCATCCGCTGTGCCGACTTGGGGCCAACCCCAGGTAGACAGCGCAAGGCCTCCATTAATTGTTCCAGCATGTGACTGGTACGCATTGACTCTCTTTCTCTATGAATTGTCCGTCATTCTCGTCGATTGCGCGCAAATCTGTTGCGCGCAGAGAGCGAGATTAGAACGGCATTTTCATACCAGGTGGTAATTGCATACCGCCTGTCACTGACGCCATTTTCTCTTTTTGCGTCTCTTCAACACGACGAGCGGCATCATTGAACGCAGCTGCAATGAGATCTTCCAGCATCTCTTTATCGTCTTCCATCAAGCTTTCGTCGATGTCAACGCGGCGGACACTGTGGCTACCAGTAATCGTCACTTTCACAAGTCCAGCGCCCGATTCACCGGTGACTTCCATATTCGCAATTTCTTCTTGAAGCTTTTGCATACGCTCTTGCATTTGCTGGGCCTGCTTCATTAGGTTGCCCATACCGCCTTTACCAAACATGTTTATCTCTCTAGTTTGTCACTATATCGAATTAAATGGGGGCTGAATCGAATGAATTCAACCACCGGAAACTATATCGGTCGTACGCTATCGCTATCGAGCTCAGCGCCAAAACGCTGCTCGATAAACTGCACATACTCATCAGCCGCCAGACTACTGAAAGCTTGCTCAAGCTTGCCTTGATACAGCCTATCTCTTAACTCTAGCGGTGTTTCTCCTTTGTCACCAATCTCGACACTTAACTGGCACTCCTCGCCCAGCACTCGATTAAGCTCTGAGAGCAGTTCACTTTGCGCTTTGTCCGTGTTGAGGTGAGCCTGCTGTGGTCGCAACGTCAGCTGGATAGAACGACCATCTTTGACGTAATCCGAATTGAGCGCGAGTTGTTCGGTCAACTTAGCTGTATTGAGCTGACTGATGAGCTTTGCCCACTCGCTTCGCTCTAAGCTTTCATTGACGAGTTTATCGACCATCTCTGGCGTCTTCTCATGCTCGAGCGCTTTTTTCAGCTGCGTCGGTTTCAATTCCGGCTTTTGCTCATCCACGACCGGTTGGCTTGGCATCCATTGATAGGGCTCAGGCTTCTCGAGCGACTCGTTGCTTGCCGATTCTTTGCTAGCTAGGTGTGCAGCAGGCGACATCTGCGGCGCTCCGGCGTGTTTTTGCGCAACACGTTCGAGCACCGATTCAGGTTTGGCAGATGCCGCTTTAGCCTTTTTTGTTGACGCACCTGGCGAGCTGCGCCCTTGACGCTGTGAGCGCAGTTGATGACGCAAACCACCAATACCGCCGCTTGACGCAGGCTTCTGCGTTGGAGGCGGCGTTGGCGCTGCTGGGGCTTGTGGAGCCGAAGCGGGCGTCATCTGTGCATACTCATCTCTGTCATACCCAGACGCGTCATGCATATCGTCATGCGGTGGCATGTCGTAATCGGCCATCGGTGGCTCATACGACGGTGCGCTTGGCATTGGCTGCGATGGCACTTTAGTCTGAGGTGGTGGTGCTTCAGGCTGAGGTGATACCGCTGGAGAGGACATCGGCGCTTGAGGCGCAGCATGACTGACTGGTGGCGCTGCAGATGGCACCGGAGCCTTTGACGCAGGCGCCTCTGAGACTGGTGCGCTGGACGTTGAGATCATACTGGCTTGCGACACCTCTTGTGGCCTAAACGCCACCATGCGCAACAGCACCATCTCTAAGCCAATGCGCTCTGACGGCGCCAATGCGATGTCTTCACGCCCTTTCAACGCAATTTGGTAGAACAATTGAATATCTTGCGGCGTTAACGCTTTGCTCAGTTGCACGACCTTGTCAGCGTCAGGCTGGCCCTTATCAAGCGAGGATGGCAAAGCCTGCACCATGGCTAATCGGTGCAATTGACTGGCGAGTTGCTGCAGCAATCCATCCCAATCCACACCGTTTTGCGCCATTTGCTCCACACTCGACATCACCACATCCACCGATTTCGAGCTTATCGCTTGCAACAGATGCAAGGCTTGATCGGTGTCGAGTGTACCCAACATGTGCGCAACGCTTTCTTGGCTGATACTGCCATTGCCAAGGGCAATCGCTTGGTCAGTCAAACTGAGTGCATCACGCATACTGCCATCCGCCGCATGGGCAATCATACCCAATGCGCGCGCCTGCGCAGTCACTTGTTCCTGTGCAAGGATATGATCCAGCTGTTGATGAATCGCATCGACCGTGATCGGCTTAAGATGAAACTGCAGACAGCGCGACAAAATCGTCACTGGCAGTTTTTGTGGATCGGTGGTCGCCAGAATAAACTTCACGTACTCTGGCGGCTCTTCCAATGTTTTCAGCAGCGCATTAAAGCTATGACGAGAGAGCATGTGCACCTCGTCAATCAGGTACACTTTAAAGCGCCCACGCGCTGGCTTGTACTGGACGTTGTCCAATAACTCTCGAGTATCTTCCACTTTGGTGCGCGACGCCGCGTCGATCTCCAATAGATCCACAAAGCGCCCTTGGTCTATCTCTTTACACGTATCACACTGACCACAAGGGTTGGCAGTAATACCCGTTTCACAATTTAGACCCTTGGCAAACAATCGCCCAATCGAGGTTTTACCAACACCTCGCGTACCACTGAACAAATACGCATGGTGGAGACGATTTTGAGCGAGTGCATTTTCAAGCGCCGTCAAAACGTGTGCTTGACCCACCACTTCACTGAATTTGGTTGGACGCCACTTTCGCGCTAAAGCAAGATAACTCATGAATAATTCCGATTAATGACCGTCAAATTCACAGATACTGTAAACCGTAAGGCCGAGACCTTGCAGACGTTTATCACCACCGATTTCAGGTAGATTGATAACAAACGCCGCATGTTCGACCACGCCACCTAACTGTCTGATCAGTTTGGTGGTCGCTTCGATGGTACCGCCGGTTGCGAGCAAATCGTCCACCACCAGCACCTTGTCACCTTCTGAGATGGCATCGGTATGAATCTCTAGCGTATCCACGCCATACTCCAACTCATAAGATTGAGCGATGGTGTTGCGTGGTAGTTTGCCCGGTTTACGCACAGGGACAAAACCCACACCAAGCTCCAACGCCAACGGTGCACCAAACAAGAAGCCACGTGCTTCTGTACCAACGACTTTGGTAAAGCCTTGATCTTTATATTTATCCACTAAAAGTTGGATCGTTGCTTGGTAGGCTTTGGCGTTCTCCATCAAGCTCGTGACATCACGGAATAGAATGCCTGGCTTTGGATAGTCTGGAATGCTTTTGATGCTAGATTTGATGAATGCGATCGTTTCAGTTGTCATAGTTCATTACTTACTTTGGCTAAGTGGGCGCCTATCATTGTTATCATCGGCCACTTAATAATGGGTTTTGTGCCACTCGGATCCGGTATCTGACCAAATCACTGACTAAAATACGGTTCGTATAAAAAACAAACGCCCACCAATAGAGTGGGCACACTTCTGGGTAATCTTAGTGATTTTCTTCTCTATCGGCAAGCGGCTCCATCACAGGAAGACGCAAGAACCAACTGAGTAAAATCACCAGCATCACCACCAGCATCGCTTTCAGCCATAGGTGAGGGACAACCCAAATTGAGAAGCTAAAACTGAGTACCATCGCGAGAGCGCCGCGCTGTTTTACGCCGCGCGTTACCGCCCGGTTCTGATGCCAATTGATAATGATAGGCCCGAACGTCGGGTGTTGATGAAGCCAGCGGTGAAAACGTGGACTGCTGCGCATGAAACAAGCGCTGGAGAGCAAAATAAACGGTGTGGTAGGAAGAACGGGGAGGAAGATGCCCAGTATGCCTAGGCATAAACTGAGCACACCAACAACATAGAAAAAGAATCTGCGTAGAGGAATGGTATGCTCCAGAACTGCGTTAGAAGCCTGCGTATCCGTTGAACACGCGAATCCAAGTCAGGGTCGCGGGAAGCGTTGGGATCAACAGGGCTGCAATAAAGCCTAAAAAGTAAAAAATATTATACGGTTCTTTAAAATCTTTGTCTGCCATGGGCTGCTTCTCTTTTAGTCGGTGACGATACGTTTCTTTCAATAATGAAAGTCCCATTAACGCAAGTGTTGTCCTGCGTTTTAGGGTTATTTTTGTTTGGCGAGACTATACCTTAATGGTTAAAGCATAAACACCGAGCAGGTGTAAGGTTATTGATGAAATGAGAGAGGGTAACCCATCCACCCCAAAAGGCGAATATGGCCTTTGGGGTGGATCACTATTTGGGGTAATACATGGAGGCGTTTAGGCGCTGCCACCACGAAAGATGTCTAACGTAAAGCTGCTAGAACCCAAACGGCTTAGGGATAACTGACACGCCGACTGTATCGAGAGATCAGTGGTGATGAAATTTTTGGCGCAGTTTTCTCCCAGCTTGACGCCAGAAGGAATATGTTGAGATTGGTACCCATTCGACCACTGTGCATCCAGCCCGGCGGGCAGCAAAGACAGCTTTCCTGAGCAGAGATCAGCTACCCCAAACAAGGCTTTCACCGGTGCGCCGCAGTCGGAGCACTGCATACCTTTCTCGAGAATATCCGCCAGATCTTTCAAATCCGCATTGAAGGATTTGAGGTTACGCAGATAATCATGGAACAAAGCGCGAACCAGCAGCGTCGCCGCCGCCCCATGATGATGGCTACTGGCCGAATCCACCAAATAGAAAGCAAATTGACCGTTCATAAGCCAGGCATAATCAAACACCAAAGGCATCACATCCGTCGATTGCAATAAGCGGTAACTGCACTTCCAATCCCCTTGGGAGGTGTCTTTGTCTGGCAGCAGCGCATGAAGTAAATCTTTGGCCGCACTTGGGTTATCTTCTAGAAACTCTAAGTGCCAATGAAGCTCTTGCTCCTCAGGCATATCGCCGCTATCGACACGAAACCATTGACTGGAAAAATCCCTCAGATCACTGAGGTGGTTGTCAGAATCCTCCAACGTCACTTCAATGGCGTTGGCGAGGTGTTCGTAATTGGAAATCGGTTTAGGAAGGAAATCTTTGATACCGTAACGCAGCGCTTTCGCCACATCAGACATCTCATCGGTCGCCGACACAACAATAAGCGGCATAGACGGGTACTCTAAACTCACCTCCTCGACAAATTCGATACCATCAAGCACCGGCATCGACAGATCACATAAAATGAGGTCGGGGGAATGTTCCCTCAACTGTTTTAAACCTTCTAAGCCATCTGAAGCCTCGACGACTTCATAACCTTGTGCGGTTAGGAATCCCGTCGTAATGCGACGAAAGATAGGATCGTCATCAACGACCATAATGAGCTTTTGACTTGCAGCCAGTCGCGGATTCACCACCGAGGCCACCTGAACTGATTTGTGCATAAACCTTGCCTCACCCAAATTTTGATTATCAACATTATTGTTATTATTAACTGCTTGTTTGAAACACTTCTTAAAAAGTAGTCGCCACGGCGCATTTATACAAATATTCCACCGTAAATGAGGGATAGCTACTATATGTATGAATCCGGTAAGATCGGTGAAGTTGTTGATGTGCCTCAAGCTTTGACATGATATATAAAGATAAATTACCTAAATTCGTAAAAAAAGTGTGTTCGACAGAATGAAATTAGATGATCTCAACCTATTTAGACTGGTGGTAGAAAATGGAAGCTATACCGCAACTTCCCGTAAAACCATGATTCCGGTCGCCACGATCACTCGACGAATTCAAGCGCTGGAAGACTCACTTAATCTTCGCTTGCTCAATCGACATGCAAGGAAGCTGTCCCTGACTGAGGCGGGTGAGCGCTTTTTCAATGAGTGCTCTCCCCTGCTCAACCGTCTGACGATGACGGCAGAGGAGATCTCTGATGAGTGTCGTGGCGCCGCGGGTAAAATTCGTATTACCTCTCCTTCTAATCTAACCAAACGCATGATGATGCCGATGTTCAATGCGTTTATGCTTCAATACCCTGATATCCATATAGAGCTTGATACCAGCACGCAATCCGATCACCTTGATCCCACCGAGTGGGACGTCATTTTCCGAGTGGGGCCGCAGAGAGATTCAAGCCTGATTGCACGTAAAATTAGCTCGGTCAAAGACATTTTGGTCGCCAGCCCAACGTATTTGCGCCTACATCCTGCACCGAAACACGCCGAAGAGTTGAGCCAGCATGCACTGCTCAAAGGTGCGCCGCTGCTCAAATGGCAACTCAAAAATCACAATGGCGAAGTGGTGGTCAACAATGACAAGGGTCGCTTCCAAGCTAATACGCTCAATGTGGTTCGCAGCGCGTGTTCTGAAGGGCTTGGCATTACGCTCATGCCGGATGTGATGATTCGCGAGTACATTGAGGATGGCAGCCTTATCCAAGTGCTCGATGACTGGATAGCTAACCCTCGCGATATTTATATGCTGTATAACCACAAAGATCACTTACCGGAGAAAGTCCGTTTATTCATCGACTTCGTGATCGCGTTCAACTTGCATTAAAAAAGCGCCTGATTGTTTTCAATCAGGCGCTTTTCTTTCCTTCTTTTCCACCAAGGATTACAAATACTCGACGAATTTACTCAACTCGCGATGGGGCACTTTCATTGGCTCACTATCGGGCGTTCCAAGATAGAGGAATCCGACGATTTGATCTTCTCCCTGCAAGCCAAAAGCTTGATGCACATTCGGGTGGAACATCCAAGGGCCAGAACGCCAGAACCCTTGGAAGCCCTGTGCTACGGCCGCCATCTGCATCGCTTGCACGGCACAACCTGCAGATAGGTGCTGCTCAAGTGCTGGCACTTTGTCGTGCTCCGTCACTTTGGCGATCACGGTGATCACCATAGGCGCGCGAAAAGGCGCATTTTTCACTTTTTCAAGCACAGCGTCATCACTATTGTCCGCCACCGCAGCGCGGTGCAAAATCGCAGACAGCTTATTGAGTCCTTCCCCTTGAGCAATCACGAAACGCCACGGCGTCAACCCCGCATGATCCGGCGCACGCAGGCCTGCGCGAATGATGTTTTCTAATGCGACTCCCTCAGGAGCCGGGGCAGACAGTTTGCCGACTGAGCGACGGTTGAGCAGTAAATCAAGCGCATCCATTTGATATCCTTAATGATTATATTCGAGACACTCGCCAGCCTATTGTTGGCTGCTTATCGTTATAAATAGTAACGCGTCAAACAAAAAAAGCGAGCCTATTACCCAGGCTCGCTTTTTATTTTGAGAAAAAACTAGTTGCTGTAGAAGGGCTTATCCAAACCCGCACGTGTTAACAGCCCATCGCATGGAGCGAATCGGTCCCCGTATTTTTGTGCGTGTTCGCTCATGATATCCACCAGCTTCTTCACGCCAATTTGGTCCATGTAGCGGAAAGGACCACCTAAGAAAGGAGGGAAACCAATACCGAAAATCGCCCCGATGTCACCATCTCTAGGGCTACGGATGATGCCCTCGTCCAGACAGCGGACCGCTTCGTTGAGCATCGGCAGCACACAGCGCATGGCGATGTCTTTCTCTGCAAGGTTAGATTCTGGGGTCAATTTCAGCAGTTTGTACACGGACTTATCGACCTCTTTCTTCTTCCCTTTGTAGGTGTAGAAGCCTTTGCCACTCTTGCGCCCTTTGCGGCCATCATTGAGTAAAATGTCAAACACATCTGGGCCTTGGAAACGCGCGCCGAGCTCTTTAACCAAAATAGGCATAATTTTCGCGCCGATATCCACGCCAACTTCATCCAACAACGTAATCGGGCCAACTGGGAAGCCGAAGTTAAGCAGCGCTTTATCTAACTGTTCAATCGGTTCACCCGCCATCAGCACTTGCGCCGCTTCGTTCATGTAAGGCGCTAAAATACGGTTAACGTAAAAGCCTGCGCAATCTTTGACCACAATCGGCGTTTTGCCTTGTTTGCGAGCAAAAGCGACCACGGTGGCAACCGTTTCATCCGACGTGCCTTCGTGTGGGATCACCTCAACCAGCGGCATTTTTTCCACCGGGCTGAAGTAGTGCAGCCCAACGACTTTCTCAGGGTGATTCGCCTGGGCAGCAATTTGGTGGATCGGCAATGACGACGTATTGGTTGCAAAAATGGTCTCTGCATGGCCATTGGCTTCCACATCCGCCACCATTTTCTGCTTGAGCGTCAAATCTTCAAATACCGCTTCAATCACGATGTCCGTGTTTTTGAAGCCTGTAAAATCGGTGCCCCCCGACAGCTGCACCATTTTCGATTGCAGTTGCGCTTTGGAAAGAATACGACGTTGACGCTGCTTGTCGAACAACTTGTAGTTGTATTGCAAAGCGTTAAGAACGCCATCGTTTGACACATCTTTAATCCGCACAGGGACTTTCGCTTTCGCCACACTGACGTGACTAATGCCCGCCCCCATCAAGCCACCACCTAGCACGGCGGCGCGCTGAATCTTGCGCGGCGTAGCATCACTGCCGTTGTCTTTTTTCATTTCAGTGGTCGCAAAGAAAATCGAGCGCAATGCCTTCGATTCTGAAGTCATCACCAACTCACCAAAGCGCTGCGCTTCTTTCTGTAACCCTTTATCGAAGCCGTGCTCAAGCCCGTAGCGAATGACGTCTAAAATCGCCTCTGCCGCTGGGTAATTGCCGCGCGTTTTTGCCTGGGTTTTCTTGGCAGCTTGTTCAAAGATCACCTTGCGACCCAACCCGGTGTGCGCCATCAGTTTTTCTTTGGTCGACGCTTTTTTGCCACTTTTTCGCTTCGGCGATGATTTTTCAATCAAGCCTTTCGCCACATCGAGCAAGATAGTCTGCGGTACCACCGCATCCACCACGCCCAATTTGCCCGCTTTTTTCGCTCGTAACTGTTTACCGGTCAAAATCAAATCCAGTGATGGCAGCAAACCAATCAAACGAGGCAGTCTTTGCGTGCCGCCCGAGCCTGGCAAAAGTCCAAGTTGAACTTCAGGTAGGCCTAATCTGGTCGCATCATCATCACTACAAACACGATAATCACACGCCAAAGCAAGCTCTAAGCCGCCGCCCAAACACGGACCATGAATCGCCGCGACAACAGGAAAAGGCAGATCCGATAATTTCGCGAACATCTGCTGACCTTGTTGCGCTAACGCTTGTGCTTCTGCAGCACTTTGACACGCGTCCAACATACGTACATCGGCGCCAGCAATAAAGTTGTCCGGCTTGAGTGAGTGGACCACCATGCCTTTGAGGGTAGACTGCTTGTCAGCGAGCTCATCAAAGATAGCGGCCATTTCATCGGCAAACGCCGCTTGCAGTGTGTTCATTTTCTCGCCAGGCACATCAATCGCCAGCCAAGCGATGTTTTGCTCATCAATGGTTAAGTTAAATGCTTTTTGCTCACTCATTATTCGACCTCCAGAACCATTGCTGCGCCCAATCCACCTGCTGCACAAGCGGTATTCAATGCCAATCCACCGCCACGGCGTTGCAGCTCACGCAGCGTTTGCGTAATCATGCGAGCGCCCGTCGCCGCGAATGGGTGTCCGTAGGCAATCGAACCACCTAGAACGTTAAACTTATCCATATCAATCTCGCCGATGGCTTTTGAGCGACCCAATTTCTCTTGGGCAAACTTATCGCTAGCAAACATCTTCACGTTCGATAGCGCCTGAGCGGCGAACGCTTCGTGCATATCGATCAAGGTCAAATCAGACAACGCAATACCCGCTCGGTCCAGTGCAACCGGTGTGGCGTACGATGGCCCCATCAACATGTCGGTTTCAACACCAATCGCCGAGAAAGCGTAAGAACGGATGTAACCCATGATCTCAAGCCCAAGTTCCTTGGCGCGCCCTTCTCGCATCAACATAATCGCTGCGGCGCCGTCCGTCAGTGGCGTACTGTTTGCCGCTGTCACGCTACCGAACTTACGATCGAACGCAGGGCGAAGTTTGGCGTAGCCTTCTAAGGTCGAATCACGGCGAATGTTATTGTCTTCGGCGATCCATTTTTTGTAGGGTTCAGGGAAAGCGGTCATCACTTCGTCGCGAATTTTCCCCTCTTCCCACGCTTTTGCAGCTAGCGTATGCGAACGGTGCGCTAACGCGTCTTGCTCTTGGCGAGAAATGCCGTGTGACTTCGCCATTTGCTCCGCCGTTTGCCCCATAGAGAGGCCGGTGGAATATTCTGCGACCGCAGGTGGCACCGGCATGAGGTCTTTCAATGATAACGTTTTGAGAATGTTGAGCTTTTGACCCAGCGTCTTCGTTTTGCTTAGCGCTAGCAGGTTCGCGGCGAGCTTTTTCGAAACACCAATCGGCAACACAGACGATGAATCCGCGCCACCGGCAATACCGATATCAATCGTGCCGGACATAATGCTTTCCGCCACATTCACTGCGGATTGGAAACTGGTCGCACAGGCGCGAGTCACGCTGTAGGCGTCGGTATGAATGTTCATCCCGGTGCCCAGTACGATTTCTCGGGCAATGTTGGGTGCCTCTGGCATTTGAACCACTTGGCCAAACACCACCTGATCGATCAACGCAGGATCGATGTCTGTTTTGGCCAACATATCGCTGACCACCATTTTGCCCAGATCCACCGCAGGGACCTGGCTAAATTCCGTACTTTGACGTGCAAACGGCGTGCGTAAACCGGCAACGATGGCGATGCGTTCGCCCGAGCGGGTCTTTAATTCCTGCTTGCCCATTGTTTCTCCTTAATCATGAGAGGTCTGACCACGCCATTGTAACGAGATTGTTAAAGCAATCAAACAGTCGTTTAAATAAACGTGATTTAAATGGTGAAAATGGTGGGTGGTGGGTGGTGGGTGGTGGGTGGTGGGTGGTGGGTGGTGGGTGGTGGGTGGTGGGTGAAGCATGCCAATATTGGTGAAGACAGGCTAGAGGAAGCGCGTCATTTTTTGGCAAAAAAAAACCACACAGAACTGTGTGGTCGGAATGTATAAAGCAATTAACTTACGCCAATTGAAAATAATCAGTTTCCTGATTAGGAGAAAGTAAAGTCAGCCTTCAAAAGGAAGTGTCATCTTGCTCAACTTGTCAGCAGATGCCGACTAGATGACAGGAGTTACTATACCTGTTGCCGCTTGCCTCTTTTTGAAGTAGATCAATTTTAATGGGATTTCTCTCTTTTTATCGCACTGCGCGCCACTTTGCTTCAATATATAAAGAGGGTTTTATCAGCCATGATGAGCACCACGGAGCATACTAGGAGGCTCGTGTGTCAATAATTTCGTTTTTTGGAAAGAAAAAGTCCAACACTCCGGTCAACTCGGATATGGACAGACAAAGAAAATATGAAGCGCTGGTTCGTGCCTATCACCGAGATCTCTACCGTTACGCGTATTGGCTCTGCAAAGACCCAACCATCGCGGAAGATTTGGTGCAGGAAACCTGCCTAAGAGCTTGGAAGTCACTGGACAGTTTGCAAGATGAAAAGGCGGCCAAGTCTTGGCTCATCACCATCTTGCGCCGCGAAAATGCTCGTCGTTTTGAGCGTAAGCAGTTTGATCTCGTGGATATCGATGATTACAGCGGCGAAGCCAAAGTGAGCGATGACCCACATCATCAAACCCAGTGGATCCAAGCGCAAATCATGAAGCTAGAAGAAGAATACCGTGAGCCTCTCTTCCTTCAAGTGGTAGGAGGGTTCAGTGGTGAAGAGATTGGCGAGATTTTGTCTTTGAACAAAAACACCGTCATGACACGGCTTTTTCGAGCGCGTAACCAACTTAAAGAGATGTTAGATTCTGATGACAGCGCAAGGGGGCAAAAAAATGGATGAGTTAGAATTCCGTCGTCGTATTATGTCCGACCCAAAACAGCGTGACTCACAAATCAACGAAGCGATCAAAGCCGACAGCAAGAATGCCAAGTTTGCCGACGATATTCTTGAACTCGATACCCTCATTGCCAATGCAATGAAGGTCGATGTACCCGATGGGCTCGCTGACCGCATTTTGTTTAATCAATCTGCGGCAATCAAAGAGGACAACGTCGTTCGCCCGACATTCGTTAAACGTGCCATGGCAATGGCGGCCTCGATAGCTTTTGTGGCTGGGCTATTAGTGGGACAAGTCAACTGGGGCAACTTAGTGGTGACACCCGCGAGAGCCAGCTTAGCCGATACCGCCATCCAACATGTGTTTGATGAAAAAGGCTTCGTGTTTGTGTTGGATGAACAAGTCCAATCGTCGCAAATCAACGCCAAAATGGTGCCATTTAAGAAACACTTGATTGAGCAGTTCCCTTATCATGTCTACTACCTTAACCACTGTGGCTTTGGCGATTCCAATGCGGTGCATATGGTCTTTAAAGGCTCGCAAGGAAAGGTCACGCTGTTCTTAACGGGTATCGGCAGTGACAAAGCCTTTGCCTTTGAAAAACAAGGCATGGCAGGCATTGTTGAGCCGATTGGTAATAACAGCCTGATTCTGGTAGGAGACAAAGGCGAAGATGTGGCTCACATCGCGCAAACCTTGATGGACATCATCAAGCCGATGAGTTAACAACTCGATAACATTTTGTGAGCAAGATCATGGCCTGAGATCCCCTCTCAGGCCATTTTTTTAGCATAAAATTAGAGCTTACACTCTAAAAATGGCCATTTTGTAGGATTTTCCTGCCAGATAACCGTCATTTCGCTAATTTTATCCGCCAACTACGCAATGGTCGGATTTGTATCTCCTATAATTGCCTCTAGGATCAGCCACCACTGAGCTTTTGCTCAAAAATAACGTCCGAAAGAGACGAACAAAAAGGAAAAAGCACAAATGAACAAGACGCGTCTGTTTAAAAAATCACTGTTAGCAGTGACTATCGCATCAACGGCACTGGCTTCACAGCAAGCGATGGCCGCTGGTTTCCAACTTAACGCACAATCTGCTACCGGCCTTGGCCGAGCGTTCGCAGGTGATGCGGTTATTGCTGATAATGCAGCAGCAATGTCTCGCAATGCCGCAACCATGGCATTGTTTGACAAGACTGAACTATCTTTGGGTTTTGAAAGCGTTACTTCGATGATCGAAGTAAAAGATGTAACCTACCTAAATGGCGCTGTAGACGTTAAAGATACAGATGATGTAGGCGACACCTCTATCGCTCCAAACATACACCTAATCGTTCCCGTTAATGAGAAGTTTGCATGGGGTGTAAATGCCTACACAAACTTCGGTACCAAAACAGAATTCTCTGATGATTATGCAGCGTCCGAATATGGTGGCTTGACTGATGTAAAAAGTTTTAACTTTGGTATCGCAGGCTCATATCGACTCAATAAACAATTAAGCTTTGGTGCAGGCCTCGACTTAATATACGGTCAAGGCACAATGAAACGAATTGCGAGTGACGGATTTTCGTTGGCAGCAGCAGGTCAGGGTCAAACAATTCCTTCAGGTACACCTTTACTAGATGTCGATAAAGCAGACGGTTGGGCAGTTGGTTTCAACTTGGGTACTGTTTATGAATTGGATGAAAACAATCGCTTTGGTTTCGCTTATCGCTACAGCCCAGAATTTGAGGCTGAAGATGATGATGGTCAAAAAATCACACTACCACTACCAGATATTGCTGAGTTTTCTGGTTTCCACAAAATTGAAAACACAAAATTTGCAGTACACTACAGCGTTCAATGGATAGGCTGGAGCGCATTTGACAAAATTGATTTTGAAAATCTTAGCGCCACTAAATCTACGATAGCTTACCAACTGTCACAGCTAAACGGTGGCGTATACGAGAAAGATTATGAATGGCAAGATGGCTGGCACTATGCAATTGGCGGTACATATTATCTAAATAGAGATTGGACTTTGAGAGCTGGCTACATGTACGACACGAGTGCCCAAGATAAGGTCACTTCGATCTCTGTACCAGACTCCGATCGCCAATGGTTGTCAGCTGGTTTTACCTACCACATAAACGATGCTTCTAACATCGACTTCGGATTTACCTACTTGATAGGCGACGATGTACTCGTAGAAGAAGATTCAGCAGGTACACCACTAGTTGCTACGACTCGTGCAGATGCAATCCTACTAGGTCTACAATACAGCCGTAGCTTCTAAGCATAGCGAACACTCTATATCTTCAAAGGCCGCCCTCGCGGCCTTTTTTAATTTTTTATTCAATCACTTCGCTTCGTATTCAGGCTACACGTGTAACCTGAACCCTCCGATTGACCCTACAGATGTACGCTCAATTTTAGAAACACACCGTTAACAAACAACATTTAAATCATATAATTTTACTATGGTTAGATTTTTATTCTAAAAATCATCAATGGCTTGTTTTTTATTTTTAAAGTGATTGCTCTAACTTTATCATCACACGACCAAAGTCAACGACAATCAGCGAACATAAAAATGAAAACCAATAAAACACTTCTTTCTCTTGCAGTGGCTGGCACTCTGATGACCAGCGCCACACACGTTTCCGCGGCTGGCTTTCAGCTTGCCGAGTACTCCGCAACAGGCCTAGGTCGAGCGTACGCTGGTGAAGCCGCGATGGCAGACAACGCCAGCGCCCAATGGCGCAACCCGGCCATGCTGACTTACCTAAAAGGGACACAGCTCTCTGTGGGTGCTGTGTATGTGGACCCGAATGTGGATGTGAGTGGCACAACCAATTTTTATGGCACCGAGATACCAGCAAACAGTAAAGACTTTGCTCACGATGCGGTTATCCCTAACTTTTACGTTTCTCACCAGTATTCTGAGCAGCTCTTTGTTGGCGCCGCATTTGGTACCAACTACGGCATGGAGACCGATCTCGGCACTGATTTCGCCGCTTCTCATTTTGGTAATGAAGCCAGTGTGATTTCGATGGAAGCTAACCTGAATGCTGCATATCAAATCAATGATGCGGTGAGCATCGGTGGTGGCCTACGTTACGTGATGGGTGAAGGAAGCTTTGGCGCAACGGCGCCAACAAATAATGCTTACGCTCTTTCACAAGGCACGACCCTCAAATATATGGAAGGCGATGACACTGCTTGGGGTTGGCAACTTGGTGCCGCTTGGCAAATCGATGAGCGTAACCGTGTGGGCTTTGCCTACAAATCGGCAGTCGATCTCAAACTTACCGGTTCCGCCAACATCTTCACTGGTACTGCAATTGCCACCAGCACAGGCTCTATTGATTTAACGTTGCCCGCCACTGCTGAACTCGCCAGCTTCCACCAGCTGACTGAAAAAGTCGCGATTCACGCCAGTGTAAACTGGACTGATTGGAGCTCATTCAAGCAACTTTACGCCGATTTAGATACCTTGCCATCGCAAACCATCAAGGTGGAAAATTGGGAAGACAACTACCGCTTTGCGCTGGGTACGACCTACCAATGGGATCCGAAATTAGCGTTACGAGCGGGTGTCGCGTATGACATGTCAGCGGTCAGTGACAAAAACCGCACCATTACTATTCCAGAAACAGATCGCACTTGGCTGAGCGTTGGCGCAAGTTACGCGTTTACCAAGCAATTCACGCTGGATGGTGGCTTCACTTACGTGTTCGCAAAAGATGCGCCTATCACCGAATCTCGCGGCTACGATTCCGATGACACCGCTGAAGCACTTGCTGGACAGTTTGTAGGGGAAACATCAGGGCACGTGATCATCGTCGGTGTACAAGCGAACTACACCTTCTAACGCATACCCTTAAAGACTTCTCCTTTATACGACGAGGGCTTGGTCAATGACCAAGCCCTCTTACTTTCTCAACGTCAAGTAGTCAGAAATCTTGTAGATATTCATCAAGATAGGCTTCTTCTTCCTCATTGAACGCTTCTTTTTCTATCTCGGCGTTAAAGTCTTGGCGTTGAAGATACGCATCACGCGTCAGTGCGTAAGGGTCAGGAGAGTTTTCCAACATCACTTCTTGATTCACCAGCGCTGCACGGGTTTCCATCCCTTCCAGGGCCCATTTACCTAACGCGCCCCAAAAATTCAGCAACGAAAGTGGTACGTACGCACTGTCGACAAAATCGGCGGTCTCTCGCACTGTCCAAGGGCCATAACCGGGCACCATGACATAGGGTCCATTTCCGACCCCGTAGTGACCAACCGCATCACTGAACGTTTTTTCGTTATGGTCGGTGATGCCCGCCGCAGACGCCACGTCAATCAAGCCCAGCAAACCCAACGTACTGTTGATCAGGAATCGATTAAAGTGATCGAGCGCTTTTTCACCATTGCCCATAACGAGGTTGTTGATCACGCTAGATGGCTCATCTAAGTTACCTAAGAAGTTACCTATACCAGAACGAATCGGCGTCGGAACATAATCAACGTAGGCGAGCGATACGGGTCGAACCAAGTAAGGATCTAAGTAATCGTAATTGAGGGTCCACATGGTTCGGTTAAACCCTTCGATGGGGTCGTACGGACCAGAGTCGTCATAAGCCGAGGAAGCATCAGGCTGGCTAGCACACCCTGACATCACTAACGCTGAGCAAAGTAACAGTCCGGTTCGAGACGTTTTATCTATCATTATTATCTCTTTCCATGAAAAAAGCCGGTCTTGACCGGCTTTTTGTTAATCCATAAGCATTGGGAATTAGTACTGCTTATCTATTAGCACTTCAACTGGTTCCCCTATCTTAACCGCTTCGCTCTCGCCAAACCAGTCCCCTGCTTTGGTGGCAACATTGCCGTCGCTGTCGATGCGCACACGCACCATCAACGCATCGAGCGATGAGAGTTTACGTGCTTCCAACATGCTGTTGCTGTCATCCAACACGACAGTACGCGGGAAGCTCCCAACGGGGTAGCGCGCTGCTGCAACCGGCATAGGCGCGCCATCGGCACTGTGTACAGACACAATGAGCGAAGCGTTAGGATCCGCTTGTACACTAGGGTCAAGCGCAATCGTCACCGCCACAGATTGACCGTTACCTATCGCTTGCCCCATCTGCTTGCGCGCGTTGTCAATACTGCGCGAGAGCATCTCATAACGGCTATCGTCAGGGCCGATCATCTGCTGCATCACGCCCCAATAACGAATCGCCGCTGGGAAGTCCTGACGCTCGTAAGCATCAAACGCGAGCAAAGAGAACACACGCAAGTCGACATACTCTTGCTGAACCAACTCTGAGAGCAAGGAACGAGCGCGGTTTTGATCAAACTCATCTTGAGAGAGCATCAAGGCTTGAGCATAACCCAGTTGAACATCGGTGTTCTCGGGCTCTAGACGATAGGCTTTTTTCATTGCACCGATCGCAGTATCCACATCGCGATTAGCGAGGCCAATACGACCGAGTAACAACCAACCCGTTGAATCATCCGGTTGATAATAAAGGCGGGTTCTCAGCGCCAAGGTTAAGTCTTTCATCTCGTCGTCGCTCAAGCTGGCGCCCTCCGGCGACATGAGCTTTTTCGATAGCGCAGGCAAGTTTGCACTCACTTGCTGCCATTCGTTGACTTGATTAGCACCACCAAACTGGAAATACATCGCATAAGAGAGCGCAATGACCAGCGCAAATGATGGCACTAGCACCCATAGCGGCTTGATAGCAGCGCTATCAGCGCCCCCCTCTTTCGCAGGGATGTCATCGAGCAGGGATTGCTTAAGATCGTCGATGAGCTCTTGTTGGTTCTCCACCAAGCCTTCATCGGTTTCTTCAGCGAGTTCCGAGAGACGGTCTTTGTAAAACGCTTTATTGAGCTCGTCACGCAGACGGACATCTTGGTTCTCTGTGCGTCGAATGAAAGGCAAAGCAACCAGCAAGCAGCTCATGACGATTAAAATGACTGAGGCTACCCAAAATAGTGTCATTTGTGTTTATCTCCATCATTTTGTTCATCAAGAAGTGCTTTCAGTCGCGCTTCCTTATCGGCGCTCCATTGCTCATCAGATACACTCTTTACTTTGCTTTTTCTACTGCGAAGAACAATCAGCGCAAAGCCCAGCACCACCACACACAGCGGGCCAAGCCACAGAATCGAGGTGGCCAGAGTGAACGGCGGTTTGTAAGTCACAAAATTGCCGTAGCGCGCGATCATGTAATCAACAATCTCTTGCTTCGATTTGCCATCCTTGGTCATTTCGTACACTTTTTGGCGCAAATCGACCGCGAGTTCCGCGTTAGAGTCCGCAATGGTGTTGTTTTGACATTTCGGACAGCGCAAGGTATGCCCTAGCTCCTTAAACTGCAGCTCTTGCTCAAGTGAGTCAAATTCATACACCTCAATCGCCGCTTTCGCTGCCATTGAGAGCGTCAATGCCGTCATTAGCATCAAAGTTAAAAGCAGAAAGGGGGAAACGGTTTTTCGAATCATTGTACTGCTTCCTCAACCATACGTTGGTACATAGGCCCTAGCTTCTCTGCCCAGTTGCGTGCGTTCACATCACCTACATGGCGATACTGGATCACGCCATTCGCATCAATCAGGAACGTCTCTGGCGCGCCATAAACACCAAGGTCTAGGCCCAGCATACCGTTCCCATCAAACAGGCTGATGAGATACGGGTTACCGAGATCATTGAGCCAGCCGACCGCTTTAGTGCGATCGTCTTTATAGTTCAGTCCGATGATTTTAACGCCTTGACTAGCCAACTCATTAAGATACTGATGCTCGGCATAGCACGTAGGGCACCACGTCGCCCAGACATTGAGTAGCAAAGGCTCGCCAACAAAAATCTGTTGATCGTACAGTTTGCCCGGTTCCGCCAAATCTTCTAAACGAAACTCTGGCACCGTTTTACCGACCAAGACCGACTCCAACTTTGTGGGATCATCACCGTGTTGGTTTTTGATTAGCTGGGTGGCAAAAACGCTCACCAGCCCCAAAAAGGCCACCAAGGGAATAAACAATAGCTTCTTACTCATGATGCCTCCTGCTGGGTATTCTTTCTAAATCGGTAACGCTTATCGCTGATAGCAATCGCGCCGCCGAGCGACATCAACAGAGCCCCCGCCCAAATCCAACGCACAAACGGTTTGTAGTAAATACGCACAGCCCAAGATTTGTTGTCGTCGAGTTGCTCGCCCATCGCGATATAGAGATCGCGCGTTATCCCTCGATCGATCGCCGCTTCGGTCATCATAGAGCGCGCAGTGCGGTAGAAGCGTTTCTCTGCATGCAAGGTATTGATGTATTTGCCGTTAAGGGTAATTTCAAAATCAGCAATATAGCCATCATAGTTCGGGCCATCTTTGTCTCGCAAACCTTCAAAATAGAAATCATAACCTTGAATTTGGAAATGCTCGCCAGGCGCCAAACGGACATCACGCTCGATGCTGTAGTTTTGTACCATCGCGATACCAATGATCGAGACCGCAAGACCGATGTGGCCCAGCATCATGGCCCAGTGACTGCGCTGAAGTTTTTTCACGCCGCTCCAGAAACGGTGACGGTGCGTCGCACGTTGGTAGAGCTCAAATCCATGCAGCAAGATGATCCACAGTGCCATCACCCAACCGATATACGCCATCACCAAGAACTGATCGGCCAACCACACAGTGAACAAGGCAGCGAGCAACAAAGAAGCCACACCAGAGATAAGCATCGGCACTTTGACGGTTTTTAAGTTGTCGCGTTTCCAGCGGATCAGCGGTCCAATACCGAGGAAGAAGGCAAACGGCACCATCAACCAGGCAAACAGCATGTCAAAGAATGGCGCACCAATGGAGACGGAGCCTAAGCCGATTTGCTTATGCACCAGAGGTAATAAAGTCCCAACCAACACCACCACTAACGCCGCAATAAGCAAAACGTTGTTAACCAACAGCGCGTTTTCGCGTGATACCAACTCGAAGTTGCCACGCACACGAACCGACGCGCCTTTGAGCGCAAACAGAAGCAGTGAGCCGCCGATGACAAACACCAAGAAACCAAGGATAAACATCCCACGCGATGGATCGGAAGCGAAGGCGTGCACTGAAACCAGAATGCCGGAGCGCACCAAGAAGGTGCCTAATAAGCTGAGCGAGAATGCCGATATGGCCAGCAGCACCGTCCACGCTTTGAACGTGCCGCGTTTTTCGGTCACAGCGAGTGAGTGCATCAGCGCAGTCCCTGCGAGCCAAGGCATGAAAGAGGCGTTTTCAACCGGATCCCAGAACCACCAGCCGCCCCAACCTAACTCGTAGTAAGCCCACCATGAGCCTAACGCAATACCCAGTGTGAGAAAGAGCCAAGCGGCGGTTGTCCAAGGACGAGACCAACGCGCCCATGCCGTATCAAGTCGGCCGGTCATCAGCGAGGCGATCGCAAATGAGAAAGCCACCGAAAAGCCTACGTACCCCATGTAGAGCATGGGTGGGTGAATGATCAACCCCGGGTCTTGCAGTAACGGGTTTAAATCGCGGCCATCAACTGGGAAGTACGGCAATGTACGCAAAAATGGGTTCGAGGTGACGATGATAAAAAGCAAAAAGCCTACCGTGATAAGACCCATCACCGCCAATACACGTGCGACCGATTCTTGTGGCATGCCTCGACTAAAGCTCGCCACCGCAACCGTCCACCCAGCTTGGATAAGAACCCACAGCAGTAGAGACCCTTCATGCGCGCCCCAAACTGCGGTCAATCGATAGTACCAAGGCAATTGCGTGTTGGAGTTACTTGCCACATAGTTCAAGGTGAAATCGTTGGTATAAAACGCCCACAACAAGATGGCAAACGACACCAACAGCAACAAGAACATCCCCCAAGAGAGCGGTCTTGCAGTGTTCATCAAAAGCGTATTGTTACGCGATGCACCGACCAGTGGCAAAATGCTCAATAGCACTGCCATGGCGAGAGAAATAATCAGCGCAAAATGGCCAATCTCAGCAATCATTGGTCACTTCCTTGTTTTTGCTCTTGAGTGTACTGAAGCGGTTCGTGGGTCTTCTTCATTGCTTCGGCCACTTCAGGCGGCATGTACTCTTCGTCATGCTTCGCCAGTACTTCAAACGCCTCAATGGTGGTCGCGCTTTTTAGTACGCCTTGCGCCACGATTCCTTGCCCCTCGCGAAATAGGTCAGGCAGAATGCCATCGTAGTAAATGGTCACTTTCGGGCCAATATCATGTAAATCAAACGACACACGCAGAGATTGCGGATCGCGCTTAACTGACCCTTCTACCACCATGCCACCAATGCGAAGGCGTTGACCCACTTCTGGTTTGGTGCCATCAGGCTTACCGTTGACCAGCTCGGTTGGTGTATAGAAAAGATCCATGTTTTGGTTTAGGGCATAGAGCATCAAACCCACGGTCGCAGAGATGCCGACAAAAATAGCGAGGACAATACTGAGTCTCTTTTTACGTCTTGGATTCATAAGGTGTTCTCCAAATTTTTCGCCGCTTCGATTCGTGCTTGGCGGTCTACTTTTGCTTTCACATCGCGCAAGATGCCTTTGCCACGCTTCACACTGACCACCCAGAGTATCCACATCGACAAAAACGTGATTCCAAACGCACTCCACACATAGCCGGCATAACCACCCATTGCCCAAAAATCACTTAAGCTATCAAAATGCATGGTTAGGCCTCCTCTGTGACGGATTGTTCTGTGGCGAGTTGGACCACCCACGGGCGATGGCTCTCTTTAGCCAAAATTTCATTTCTCAAGCGAACCATGGTCAGGCTGGCAAAGAAAAACGCAAAACCAAAGATGTTCAAGAGCAGAGGCCACAGCATGTTCGCCGAGATAGACGGCTTTTCGAACTTGGTGATGGTGGCGCCCTGATGCAAGGTGTTCCACCATTCCACTGAGAAGTGAATGATAGGCAAATTAACCACACCAACAATCGCTAAGATACCCGCTGCTTTGGCGGCGGTTTTTTGATCATCAAACGCGTGATACAGAGCAATCACGCCAAGATAGAGAAACAACAGAATCAGCTCAGATGTTAGTCGAGCGTCCCATACCCACCATGTACCCCACATCGGTTTGCCCCACACGGCCCCCGTTAATAAGGCAATGAAGGTGTACACCGCGCCAATTGGCGCCATCGCGGAGGCTGCCATATCTGATAAGCGTACTTGCCACACCAATCCGATAAACGCGGCAATCGCCATCGACATGTAGACGCCCATCGACCAGATCGCAGAGGGCACATGGATATAGATGATTCTAAAACTGTCGCCTTGTTGGTAGTCAGAAGGCGCAAACGCCAGCCCCCAGACGGTTCCGGCGACGAGACACACCAAGGCTAAAACGGAAAACCAAGGTAAGCACTTACCACACAACCGGTAAGCCGCTTCGGGCTTGGCATAAGGATGGAGCCATTTCCACATCGTTTTACTCACTCTTACTTCTGGGCACCGTCCCGCAAAATTCATCAACGGGTCGGTCGGTTTATTTATTGTCGTTATGTAATGTATAGAAAGGGAATTTTTCGTGCTTGATTCAAAACAATCAAGTCACACTTACCCTAAGTGCTGCACTGATCGCAAATGGCGTTAACGTCATCGATCCCATCAGCATGGCACCGAGTATCGCCAACTGTCCGTTATACGCCATGCCAAGCGATGCCGCATCAATCGCGGAGGTCGCAAAAATCAAAATAGGTATATAGAGCGGCAGCACCAATAAACTCAGCAGCACGCCACCTTTCTGCAGACCAACAGTCAGCGCAACGCCTATCGCTCCAATAAAGCTCAGCGTGGGCGTACCAATCAAGAGTGTGAGCACGACACCAAGCCAAGTATTAAAATCCAGCGATAGTAATATGGCGAGCAGCGGGCTAATCAGAATGAGCGGCAATCCCGTTAACAGCCAGTGTGCCAACACCTTTGACATCACCACCAGCGGCAATGGAATGGGCATCAGCATCATCTGCTCAAGCGAACCGTCTTGAAAGTCATCCCTAAACAAGCGCTCTAAGGAGAGCAGCGCCGACAACAGTGCCGCGACCCAAACGATGCCGGCAGCAATGCGAGCCAACAAATTGGGCTCTGGCCCGATGCTGAGCGGAAAGAGCGTGATGACAATAATAAAGAACCACAATGGGTTAAAAATATCCGCTTGACGGCGAAACGCGATCAGCAACTCACGGCGAATTATCGTGTTCATAGCTGCGAGCATGGCTAGTCACCTAACTTAATTTTTCTAAGGATGGGATTGTCGGCAAACATGTCTTGGTGCGTCGTCAAAATCACTATGCCCCCTTGCTCTGCATGTTGCAGAAAGAGCGCTTCTAACACCTTGACGCCTTGCTTATCAATGGCCGTAAGAGGCTCATCTAAAATCCATAATTTATGTTCACTGAGCCACAACCTTGCTAATGCTACTCGCCGCTGTTGCCCCGCAGACAGCTGCCCAACGGGGACATCCTCTCGCCCTGCCAATCCAACTTTGACCAGAGCGTTATAGATATCGGTTTTCGTGAGCCCTCGCTGGCTGTGCAGGCCGAGATAAAAACGCAAATTTTCGTACGCGGTGAGTTCGCGCTTGATGCCGGTCTGGTGGCCAAGAAACAGCAAGTCTTGATGAAAAGCCTCACGATTGGAGAGCACAGATTCACCACGCCAAGTAATGTCTCCGCACTCTTTGTCACCAAGACCAGTAATAATGCGCAGCAACGTCGTTTTGCCGGTGCCGTTGCGCCCTTCAATTTGTACTAATTCACCTGGCTCTATATCGAAAGAGAGCGATTCAAACAACACTCTTTCATCTCGGATCGCCGTCAGTTGCGAGACTTGTAACATGTATGACCAATCAACCATTTTCGAGCCGCTAGTTTACCACAGCCTTTTCACGACAAAACTACCAACACTGACCTAGGCTCACGAAACTACGTAAGATTCTGTTAATAATTGATTATGTTTATGCTTTCGGCGTGAAAATTGTGATTTACAGCGATGTGAATTTCACACTCTACCCCTTATGGATAGGGTGAAAGAAAAAAGGATGCCTGAATGGGCATCCTCAATATTTGCGACACTGTTAATTTGATAATGTCACTTTCGTACCGGGCGTTTGCGCGCCTCTTGACGTCTTGGTGTGCTCTGGAGTGGAGGAATCTTCTCCTCTCCCGCTAATTTCTTCTGTAATGACATCATCAGCTCCGCTTCCGCCTTGGGAAGCTCACACTGCTCAATCAACTCATCCAAATCAGCCCCGAGTTGGACCATTTTGGTCGCTCTTGAATAGAGACGCCCATCACTGTCCTCTTGCTCAAGTTCTGTCACGCGTTCATTGAGGTGCTGAATGATGTCCTGCTGCTCGCTGATCCTTTGTCCAAGCCCAACGACAACCGAGCGCACTTCTAAAAGCTGCTTATTGGCCTTTTGCAGCTCTTTATCAAAATGCCGTTGCTGCTGGCGAAAATGATCGGCCGTTCTCACTTGACCTCGCTTGAGGCGAAACAGCGCAAGCAAAAGAAACAAAAAGACGAACGCCACCGCCCCTGCTAACACAGGTGCGGGAGCTAGAGCGAAGATATCCATTATAGGTGAGCCATCTCATCCCATTCTTCGTCAGTCAACAGCTTGTTCAAGTCCACAAGGATAAGCAGCTTACCATCACGGTTGCTCACACCCTGAATGAACTTAGCGCTTTCGTCAGTACCGACACTTGGTGTTGTATCGATTTCAGAAGAACGGAGGTAAACCACTTCAGCTACACTATCAACAAGAATACCGATCACTTGGTGCTCAGACTCAATCACAATGATGCGAGTGTTGTCGGTGATCTCACCTTCCATGAGACCAAAACGTGAACGCGTATCGATGACAGTGACGACGTTACCACGAAGGTTGATAATACCCAGTACATAGTCTGGCGCACCCGGTACTGGCGCGATTTCGGTGTAACGCAGCACTTCACGCACTTGCATTACGTTAATACCGTAAGTTTCTTCTTCTAGTTGGAACGTCACCCACTGAAGTACTTCGTCATTGGACTGGTCTTTTCTTACTTCGACTTCATTCGTTTGAGACATACCTATTCCTCTCTGCCCAAATTGGCCTTAAATGAACTTATTTATCTAGTGCTTTAACATCAAGTCCTGCATTAAGCATAGCTATCAATGCCTCAACGTGAACCAAAGCACACATTTTTTCTTTTACCATACCCGCTAACCACGGACGCTTCCCGGCCGTCACGCGCCAGCGGACCTTTTCAGGGCTGAGCGACTCAGTACCCAGCAATTGCGTGCTTGCAAGTCCCCAAAGGCTCTCACCAAGCATGACAATGTATTGATATTCGTCTTTATAGCTATCATCTTTCAGCTTTTCGGCCATGACCCATTTCGCGGTATCCACCACATCAAGCTGAGAGTCTCGATTGGTTTGTAGGCCCAAATACCAACTTGGTCGACCAATTAAATGATTCAGATCGCCAATACGGTGAATGCCGCCAAGCTCATCGAGTGGCACCGCAAAGGTCACGCCATTCACCTCAAAGTAGAGCACCTGAAACGATACGTGACGCTCGGTGCTTTGCCAGTTGTCTAGCGCATTCCCACTGGATGTCTCGAGTTCGCTCTGCACCTCGACTGTGGATTCAATATGCTGGTCCACTTCAGCAATAGGTACCTCTGCGGCAGGAACCTCAGCAATCGACACCTCTTCGACAGGAAACTCAGCGATGGGCGCCTCATCGACCACCTCAGTCAGCGGCGGTTCGAACGTCGCAACGTCCTCTTCAACGAACGCCTCCGCCTCTTGTGTTGGGGCTAGGGGTTCATCGATCACCCAATCTTGAATCTCTTCGACTTCTGGCTTCACAATGTCAGGTTCAACCTGAGCAATCGCAGCCGTATTCTGCTCCATGACCTCTTCTAATTGTAAGTCAGCAACAGGATTCGTCGACTCGAGCTGTTTGAGCAGCCTTTCTACGTCCTCAAGATTGGGCACTTCCAAATCGACCGTCGACTGTAAGATATAGCTGTTTTCAGCCACGGGCTGCACTTGTGGCTCTGGCTCCCATGACGTTTCAACCGCATGCAGCGATTCGGGTGCATCCAACGATTCATCTTGTGGCGCGGCGGCCTGCGTCTCTTCTAGCTCCACCTCTTCGTCGAGCAAAGCGGCAAAATAATCATCCAGTGCCTGTTCCCCTGACAGCAACGCGTTGTTACTCATTGAGCGCTAACCTCTCTAAATGAATCAACAGCTGCTTGTAGGCAAACACACCACGACTGCCTGCCGCAAAGTGGGAGACAGGTAAATGCTTTAAGCTCGCATCACGAAATTTGGTATCAATCGGAATGGCCGAAGACCAGACCTGATTCGGGTAATCTTTCTTAAGCTGCTGCAGGGTTTGCAGCGACGCGCGAGTCCGTTTGTCGTACATGGTGGGCACTATCGTCACTTTGAATGCACGATTACGAGACTTCTGCATGATCGCCAACGTGCGAACCATGCGCTCTAAACCTTTCATGGCCAAAAACTCGGTCTGAACCGGAATCAAAATTCGATCGCTCGCAGCCAATGCATTGACCATCATCACCCCTAAGATAGGTGGGCAATCAATCAACACATAATCGTATTGATCTCGAATCGCGAGCAAAGCGCGCTTTAGAATCAAGCCCATACCGCTGCGATTACCCATCACGCGATCCAGCGTCGCTAAAGACATGTGCGCCGGAATCAGATCAATGCCCTCAATGTCCGAGTTCATGATCAAAGGGTTGACGGTGCTTGGGGTATAATCCTTGAGCTGAAAAAGATCAAACAAACTGGCGGGTACGCTGTCGGAATCATAACCAAGATAGGTCGTCAAAGAGGCATGCGGATCGGTATCGACCAATAACACCCGTTTACCTTGCTGGCTTAATAAGCCCGCAAGCGTAATGGTGGTGGTGGTTTTGCCTACGCCGCCTTTTTGGTTTGCAATACTCCAAACTATCATGTCGCCACCTCTACGCGAGTCCAAGCTCAACCAGCATTCGCTCAGGAATGCGGTCCAGAGGTAGATCTTCACTGGAGAGTCCGGCTTTCGCCACAGCTTGAGGCATGCCATACACCACACAGCTCTCTTCGTCCTGCGCCCAAATCGTTGAGCCAGCATTTTTGAGCATTCGGGCGCCTTCACGACCATCCGCCCCCATACCCGTCAGTACCATCGACAACACTTGGTCACCATAAACTTTGGCTGCACTGCCAAAGGTGACATCGACACAAGGTTTGTAGTTCATCCGCTCACCGCCATCAATCACACGCAATTTAGCGCTGCCTGGGCGGCCATCAATCATCATCTGCATGCCACCTGGAGCGAGATACGCCACGCCTGGTCTTAGCATATCGCCATCTTCTGCTTCTTTTACGGTGATTTTACACAGCGAGTTTAAGCGACTAGCAAACGCCGCGGTAAACGTCGCAGGCATGTGCTGAATAAGCACAATCGGATGCGGATAGTTTGCAGGCAATTTGGTGAGAATTTTTTGCAAGGCGACCGGACCACCGGTGGAAGTTCCGATAGCCGTTAACTGATATTTTTTACCACTGGCTTTAAAGCGCGTCGCATTCACCGCCGGACGCGACGGTGCGGCGGCGCTTGGTGCCGTTCTTGCTGTTGAGGTCGAACGAAGCGCAGACGAGGTCGGCGTGCTTCTTGGCGCGGGCGTCGACGGTTTTGCCAATGGACGGCGCATAAAGGTTCGACGCGAGGCGATTTGCAACACTCTTTGTTGCAGTAACGTCACCGCTTCATCTCGATTGCGCGCGATGTCTTCAAACTTTTTCGGCAAAAAGTCCAATGCTCCGGCTTCCAGCGCATCGAGGGTCGCTTTGGCACCATCGTGCGTCAATGATGAAAACATCAAAATCGGAACAGGACTTTGCGCCATAATTTCGCGGACGGCAGTGATGCCGTCCATAATAGGCATTTCGATGTCCATAGTGATGACGTCGGGCTTAAGCGACAGTGCTTTTTGCACCGCCTCTTTGCCGTTGGTTGCGACATCCATTACCTCAAGCTTAGGCTCAGAGTTAATGATCTCGCTAACACGGCGGCGAAAGAAGCTCGAATCGTCAACAACTAATACTTTGATTGCCATATAAATCCTTCTATTTACGCACCGTTAGATGCGTGATGCCGCTGCGTATTGCTTCAGCAGATCAGGCACATCAAGAATCAAAGCAATGTGACCATCACTGGTAATCGTTGCCCCCGCCATACCCGGCGTCCCTTGCAACAAGTTATCAAGCGGCTTGATGACGACTTCTTCTTGTCCAATCAAGGTATCCACAACAAAGCCAACACGCTGGCTTCCTAGTTGAACGATAACCACATGACCGTGCCCTTTACGCAGCTCGACTTTCCCCGCACGCGGCGCTAGCCAGTTTTGCAGATAGAACAGCGGAATGGATTTGTCTCGAACGATGATCGTCAACTGGCCGTCGACGACGTTAGTGCGGCTTAAATCCAAATGGAAAATCTCGTTAACACTTGCCAAAGGCAGCGCAAATGGATGCCCCGCTACCCCAACCATCAAGGTTGGCAAAATCGCCAGTGTCAGAGGTACTTTGATCGTAATCTTGGTGCCTTTACCGAGCTCTGAGTCAATATCGATAGAGCCGTTTAAGGTATTGATGGCCGTTTTCACCACGTCCATACCCACACCGCGACCAGAGATGTCAGAAATCTTCTCTTTACTTGAGAAACCTGGCATGAAGATCAGGTTGAAACACTCTTTGTCGGTGAGGCGAGACGCTGCGTCTTCATCCATCATGCCACGTTTAACGGCAATCGCACGGAGCTTATCTGGGTCCATACCGCCACCGTCATCGACGATGGCCAGTTCAATATGATCACCTTCTTGCGAGGCAGACAGAATCACTTTACCCATACGCGGCTTGCCAGCGGCAACGCGATCGTCAGGCATTTCAATACCGTGATCCACCGAGTTACGAACCAAGTGAATCAATGGGTCGGCAAGCGCCTCAACCAGGTTTTTATCTAAGTCTGTCTCTTCACCGCGCATTTCCAGCGTGATGTCTTTATTTAGGCTACGAGCCAAATCTCGAACCACTCGCGGGAAACGACCAAATACTTTCTTGATCGGCTGCATGCGCGTTTTCATGACCGCGCCTTGCAAATCCGCAGTGACAACGTCTAGGTTCGCGACCGCTTTGGACATCTCTTCATCGTTGCTATTAAGCCCCAAGCTGAGTAAGCGGTTACGCACCAACACTAGCTCGCCCACCATGTTCATGATGACATCGAGGGTTGAGGTATCCACACGGACCGTGGCTTCCGCTTGAGGTTTCTTGGCCGGAGCTGACGCCTCTTTCTTCGCTGGAGGTGGCGCTGCCTCTGCCTTAGCGGCTGGGGCTGGGGCTGGTTTCGCAGCAGGCGCTTTCGGAGCCGCCGTTGGAGCCGGTTGACTTGGTGCAGGAGACTGGGACGCAGCAGGTTTAGGTGGCGCCGGTTTCGTGGCCGCTTCAAGTTCTTCCACTGATGGTCCTTTACCTGCACCGTGTAGGTTGTCCAACAGCTTCTCGAACTCTTCATCGGTCATTAGATCGCCATCACCCGCTGCAGGGCTAGGCGGTGGAGGTGGCGGCGGAGCAGACGCCGCAGGCGCTGCCGCTTCATTTTCACCCGGTCCTTTACCGACCCCGTGAAGTTCATCAAGCAGCTTTTCAAATTCATCATCGGTGATATCACCGCTCATGTCTGCACTTGGCGCTGGAGCGGCTGATGGCTGCGCTTCGGCTTCTTTGCCAGGTGCACTGCCCTTGCCATGAAGCTCATCAAGTAGCTTTTCAAACTCGTCTTGGGTGATTTCATCGATAGAACCGCCAGAGCCTGAAGGCGCTGGGTCTGCGGCAGGCGCTTCCACGATAGGTTCTTCGACAACGGGTTCTTCGACAATAACGGGCTCTTCGACGACAGGCTCAGGCTCAACGGGCGCTTCAGCTTGAGGCGCCTCATCTTCTGAGGCAGGTCTACTTAGACGATGAAGTTCATCAAGAAGTGCGGGATCTGCTGGCGTCAGAGGGTCTCTGTCTTGGACGGCCTGAAACTGTTCATTGACGGTATCGAGGGCTTTCAGCATGGTATCCATCAAGCCAGAATCGACCTGACGCTGACCATTACGCAACGTGTCAAACACGTTCTCAGCACCGTGACACGTGTCAACAAGCTCAGTCAAAGAGAGAAACCCTGCGCCCCCTTTCACCGTGTGGAAACCACGGAAAATGGCGTTGAGCAAATCTCTGTCATCTGGGTTGTTTTCCAATTCTACCAACTGCTCAGACAGTAGTTCTAGAATCTCACCCGCTTCTACCAAAAAGTCCTGAAGAATATCTTCGTCTAAATCAAAGCTCATATGTTACCTCTAAAACCCAAGACTAGAGAGCAAGTCGTCCACTTCGTCTTGTGATGAAACGGCATCATCCCTTTCTTGAGGGTTAAGGATTGGCCCTTCCGGATCCGTAGATGCTTTATTCTTGTTTTTCGTGCTGCCTTCCAACTGGCTGGCGCCAAACGCAGTGAGAATCTCGACTAATCGTGCTTCAACTTCACTGACCAAAGTAATCACGCGTCTAATAATTTGTCCGGTCAAATCTTGGAAATCTTGAGCCATCAAAATTTCCGTTAACTGACCGCGTAACTCTGTACTGTCGCCCTCGACTTGACCGAGTAGGTCATCGATGCGATGGCACAAGGCTTTGAACTCTGCAAGGTCAATGCGTCCATGCATCAGTTCGTTCCACTGAGGGCGTACCTTAAGTAGCCCTTCGTGCAAATTGTCTGCAATCGGCATACAACGGTCGACGGCATCCATGGTTTTGTTCGCGGCGACTTCTGTCTTGTCAATGACGTATTGAAGGCGATCCCTTGCATCAGGAATTTCGTCATTCGCGATTTCGTTAACTCGTTCGCTGAGCGTAAACTGCTTGATGGACTCGTGCAGATCACGGGTTAACTCGCCAATCTCTTGAAGCATCGGATTGGCATTTGATTCATGAATGTCTTTAACAAGAAGGTCTGCTTCCTGCTGTTGACCATTTTCTAATAGTTCGACAAGTTGTTTTGCCTGTTCTAATGAAATCATTCTGAATTTGGCCTATTGCGCCACGTCGTCAATTCCTTGACTTATAGACGCTCAAAAATTTTGTCTAGTTTTTCTTTTAGTGTTGCCGCGGTAAATGGCTTAACGATGTAGCCGTTCACACCCGCTTGTGCCGCCTCGATGATCTGCTCACGTTTTGCTTCCGCGGTGATCATCAAAACAGGAAGGTGCTTAAGCTCAGCATCGGCGCGAATGTGCTTGAGCAGGTCAATGCCTTGCATGCCTGGCATGTTCCAGTCGGTCACGACAAAGTCGAAATCACCTTTTTTCAGCATAGGTAACGCAGTCAAACCATCGTCGGCTTCTTGAGTGTTATTAAAACCCAAGTCACGAAGTAAGTTCTTAACGATTCGGCGCATTGTTGAAAAGTCATCAACAATTAGGATTTTCATGTTTTTATTCAAAATTGCCTCCACTGAGTTTGATATCAGTGATGTTAGTCATTATTTGTCCAAGCACTCAACTTTGTGCGTAGACGTTGCATTGATTGGCTTAGTATCTGGCTAACGCGTGACTCGCTAACCCCAATTACCTCACCGATTTCTTTCAAGTTTAACTCTTCATCGTAATAAAGCGAAAGTACTAGTGCCTCTCGTTCTGGTAGAGATTTGATCGAGTCGACAAGTGCGGTGCGAAAATACTCATCTGCCACCCCTTTAAAAGGGACATTGTCTTCCTCTTGGTCCTCAGGAGAAATCGAATCTTCCGAGACTCCTAAGTCCTCTATCCCAACCAAACGTGAACAGTTAATGTCCGTTAGTATGGTGTGGTACTGATCCAGGCTGATGCCCATAAACTGCGCCACTTCCGCATCGGTTGGGTCTCGATTGAGTTGCCCTTCCAACGATGCGATAGCTTGACTGATTTCTCGATTGTTCTTATGCACAGAGCGAGGAACCCAGTCTCCACGTCGGATGTCATCCAACATCGCGCCTCGAATCCGTATGCCCGCATACGTTTCAAAACTGGCGCCTTTACTACCATCGTAGTTTTTTTGTGCCTCTAGCAGACCAATCATGCCCGCCTGAATAAGATCTTCTACCTGCACACTCGGAGGCAAACGTCCAAGCAAATGGTGAGCAATACGCTTCACCAGCACCGAGTATTTTTCTAAAAACGCTCGCTGGCTATCGTGATTGGCATATTGGTCATAGGTCAGGGCCTTATTCACCAAACGGTTCCTCTAGCATCTCATTCTTATTTACTAAGCGTTCTACAAAAAACTCAAGATGTCCACTCGGCACTTTCGGAATTGGCCAAGTTAGCGCTTTACTGGCCAATGAACCGATGGCGAGAGCAGCAGGGGAGCGCGGGAAGGCGTCCACAACAATCTTTTGCTTTTTAACAGCTTGTCGAACTTTATCATCTAAAGGAATACATGCTACGAGCTCAAGACTCACATTCAAGAATCGCTCTGTGACCAAGGTCAACTTTGCGAACAATTCTCGGCCTTCTCGATAGCTTCTGACCATATTTGCAACAATTTTGAATCGCTGCACTTGGTGGTCCTTGTTCAATAGTTTAATTAAAGCATACGCATCGGTAATTGACGTAGGTTCATCACACACGACGACAACCACATCTTGTGCCGCGCGCGAAAAACTCACGACCATATCAGAAATGCCTGCCGCTGTATCAATCAGCAGCACATCCATTTCGTCTTCGAGACTGCCAAAAGCGCGAATCAAGCCCACATGTTGCGCGTGGGAGAGTTCGGTCATCGACTGTGTCCCTGACGTTGCAGGAATGATGCGTATACCGTGTGGCCCTTCAACGATGGCGTCTTGCAGGTCACACTCTCCGGCCAATACATGGCCTAAATTGCGTTTAGGTCGAATGCCGAGCATCACGTCCACGTTGGCCAGACCTAAGTCTGCATCGAGCACCATGACTTTTTTACCTTGGCGCGCCATACAAATTGCCATGCCTAAGGTTACGTTTGACTTACCAACTCCGCCTTTGCCTCCGGTTACCGAAATAACTTTAGTCAACGAGGGTTGGGTTAAGCGGCGTAGCCCGCTAGCTTGGTCTTGAATCATATTCTTCGTCATAATCGTCCGCCGCCTAGAACCTGTCTGCGTCACTATTCCAATAGTGCGGTTCGTTATCTGTCGACTTCTCTAGCAACTCATTTGCTTTCGCTACCATGTATTTTGGCTGAGCAATCACAATATCTTCTGGTACACGCTGTCCATTCGCGATATACGCGACGGGCAGTGCGTTTTGCACCACAACACTGACAAACTCTCCCAAACTCAGTGACTCATCGAGCTTGGTCAAAATACATCCAGAAAGTGGAATACGTTTAAAGTGATCAATGGTCTCTTGTAATACTTTGCGCTGCGCCGTGGCAGGCAGTACCAAATAGCTATGAATCACTTCACCAATTTCGTGCATTAGGGTGTCAAGCTGCTCGGACAATCGGACATCACGCTGTCCCATGCCGGCAGTATCGACCAAAATTAGGCGACGATTTCTCAACTGATAAATAACATCGGCTAATTCATTGGAATCTTTAGCAACTTTTACTGGACACCCCATAATCCGACCATAAATGGCCAACTGTTCATGAGCGCCAATTCGATAAGTGTCTGTGGTCACAAGCGCCACGTTGTCCGCGCCAAACTCCATGGCAGCGCGCGCGGCTAATTTGGCCACCGTCGTGGTTTTCCCCACACCAGTTGGGCCAAGTAATGCGACCACACCACCGCGTTTAAGGATGTCTTGTTTGGAGATAGGGATCTGGTCTGAGACTAAACCCAGCAACGCTTTCCATGCTTTGGTAGGCGGCGTGTCTTCAGGTATATAACACGCCAATTGATCGGCCAAGTCCGAAGAGACGCCCATCCGCTCAAGGCGCTTAATTAACATGGCTCTAAGGGGCTCTCTTCGCTCCACTTCTTGCCACATTAACCCCGATACTTGATGCTCAAGCAGACGACGAATCGAGGACATTTCCTCTTTCATCTCTTCAAAATCTTCATTAGGAATCGCTGACTCTTGCCCGCGACCACGTTCATAACGAGAGGGATCCAAGCGCGCCGCCGGCCTTTCAATGCGGCGGTCTTCTGCAATCAGCTTAGCCAAAGGTGAGTCTTCACGCACACGAACATCCTCATCCTGACCGGATTTATAAGAGGTGTTTTGACGCTTCAACAACGCCGCCAGCGAGTCTTCTTCTTGCTCATCACCAGGCGAAGTCCCGCCACGATATTGAGCCAGCATATTGGCAAAACGCTTGGTCATCGAGCGCCCTGAATCCCCTTGTGATTGCAGGCTCACCTTATCATCATCAAGGCGACGCTGATTCGATGAGGCTAAGCTCGCACTGGCTTGGCTATGCTGGCTAGCTGATTGAGAGGCAGGGACATGTCGTGGATTGGAGCTATAGCTGTGACTTGGTGCCGCTCGCTTCGCTGTTGAATCACCATCAACAGCCGCCACGATTTCTACGCCACCAGCGACTTTTTTGTTCGACATAATTACTGCGTCATCGCCTAACTCTGCTTTCACTTGAAGCAGAGCGCCACGCATGTCTTTTGCAAAAAATCGTTTAATTTTCAAATTAGATACCGTGTTTTACCGACTCTGTTCTAGTTACCGACAGCTTGAACAATGCGGATTTGTTTTTCGTCTGGTATTTCTTGGTATGACAGCACACGCAGTGATGGAATCGTATTCTTCACGAACTTGGCTAAGGTTGAACGCAACACCCCTGATGTCAGGAGCACAGCAGGCTCACCTTTGAGCTCTTGTTCTTGTGTGGCATGGCTCAGTGATGATTGCAATCGCTCTGCCAAACCAGGTTCTATCCCTGCGGACTCTCCTCCCGAAGCTTGCATTGTCTGATGCAATATTTGTTCCAGCTCAGGAATTAAGGTGATAACCGGCAACTCTGGCTCTATACCATTGATTTCCTGAACGATTAAGCGCTTCAGTGAGATTCGTACGGCGGCCGTTAGTATGTCGGGTTCTTGACTCTTCGATGAGTATTCCGACAAGGTCTGTACGATGGTACGAATGTCTCGAATAGGCACGGCTTCGTTGAGTAAGTTTTGCAGAACTTTCACCACTACGCCAAGTTGCAGCTGATCGGGTACGAAGTTTTCCACCAACTTCGGCGCGCTGCGGCCCAACATTTCAAGTAGATTTTGTACTTCTTCATGACCGAGCAGTTGAGAGGCGTTGTTGGTCAACAGCTGGCTTAAGTGCGTCGCCAACACCGTGGACGAGTCAACGACGGTGTAGCCTAATGCCTGAGCATGCTCGCGCTGCTCCTCGCGAATCCACACCGCTTCAAGTCCAAACGCGGGGTCAATGGTCGGTTCACCCTCAATCATGCCGTACACTTGGCCTGGGTTGATTGCCAGCTCCATATCTGGGCGAATTTCCGCCTCGCCTACCGCAACGCCCATTAAAGTGATGCGGTAGCTATTTGGCGTCAATTCAAGGTTATCGCGAATGTGCACTGCTGGAATAAGGAAGCCAAAATCTTGAGAAAGCTTTTTACGCACCCCTTTCACTCTCTCAAGCAGCTCGCCCCCTTGGTCTTTATCCACCAATGGGATCAAGCGGTAGCCCACCTCAAGACCAATGGTATCGACCGGCTGAACGTCATCCCAAGAGAGCTCTTTCGGCGTGGGCGCTTCTGTCTCTTGCGTGGCGGGCAGGTTCTTGCTCTCGGCCTGTTTTTTCTGCTTACGTTGAATGAGGTACGCGCCGCCGCCCGCTAACAGAGCGAGGAGCAAAAACGCAAAATGAGGCATCCCCGGAACGATACCCATGACAAACAAAATCGCGGCGGTGATCATCAGCGCCTTGGGGTTGTCAAACATCTGAAAGACAACCTGTTGCCCCATATCCTCGTCTGTATTTTGACGCGTCACCATGATCGCGGCGCCAATCGACAACAACAATGATGGAATCTGGGCGACCAGACCATCACCAATAGTCAGCAAGGTATAGATTTGAATCGCTTCACCAAAGCCGAGGCCGTATTGCGCCATACCGATCGATAAGCCGCCGATAATGTTGATAAACAGAATCAAAATACCGGCGATGGCGTCACCTTTAACAAATTTTGACGCACCGTCCATCGAACCATAGAAATCGGCTTCTTTAGTTACTTCTTGACGTCGAGTACGCGCTTGATCTTGGTCGATCAGTCCCGCGTTCAAGTCTGCGTCAATGGCCATTTGCTTACCGGGCAAGGCATCCAAGGTAAAGCGAGCACTCACCTCAGAGATACGCCCTGCACCTTTGGTCACGACCATAAAGTTGATGATCATCAAGATGAGAAAGACCACCAGACCGACGGCGTAGTTACCACCAATCACCACGTTACCGAAGGCTTCAATCACAGAACCTGCCGCTTCAGGTCCTTCATGACCGTACAGCAGTACCACACGCGTTGAAGCAACGTTGAGCGCCAAACGCAGCAAGGTCGCAATCAGCAGAACCGTGGGGAAAGCCGCAAAATCAAGCGGGCGGCGTGTGTAAACCGTGACGAGCAGCACCACCATCGCCAAAGCGATGTTGAAGGTAAACGACAAATCGAGCAAAAAAGGCGGGATCGGCAATACGATCATCGCCAATGTCGACAGCACCATGACAGGCGCGCCTATCGCGGGTAAGGCTCGCTGAGGTATCGGTGGCAGCTTATCTGCAAACGGCAAAGAAAACTTCATAGGTAAGTAATGAGAATCTATGGAAAAAGAGTCAACGTCAGCTGTTTATGCAATTTTTAGTCCAGTGATGTTGTCAAAAAACCGGCTAGAGACAAGATCTAGGCGACCCAACTTTTGAAGTGACACCTGTAGCACGACTGACGTTTACGCATGAATATTGCTAACGGCGTTAGGGTTTGAGGTTAAACAGCAACTCGCCTTGTTTGGTCTGAGGTTGGTAATCGACACAAGCCAACCCAGAGGTAGGAAACAGTGGCGGTGCCATATCCACCACAAACTCCGCAGTCAAATACCCGACCAGAGGTAAGTGAGAGACGAGCAACACAGACTCTAGCTGCTCAACATCAATCAAGGCGTCAAGATACTGCGCGACTTGCTCAGAGTCCCCGTAGGGCGTGATGTCATCCAGTGTCTCTACTTTATTGGCGTCAAAGCAGTGAGCGATCTCCTGCCATGTCTGCTGAGCACGGATATAGGGGCTGACAAGAACCATATCAAAAGAGCGATACCCCTGCTCGACACACGCTTTTGCGACCGCTAGAGACGCTTGTCGACCATTCGCGGTTAACTCACGCTGGGCATCACTGTCGGCAAAATGCTCTGCTTCCCCATGGCGCATAATAAAAATTTTCATGGCTAAATCCTACACTACCCTGCCAGCGCCCATTCGACGTGGCGAATTTATTATCGTGCCAGTCCTGCTGGCCATTTTTACTCTCAAGTATATCAAGAGCGTGGCTAAAGACACCGATTTTATTAATGAATTGTTGACGAAACGATCGCAATCTCAGGCAGGTACCGACGAGCGTTTTATAAAATCAATGACTTTTCTTGACGATATGGTTTGCAGACAGGCACATCGCGTTCATAATTGTTAAAAAGAACGACGACTATTTTCATTACCCTAATCGCCATTCACATCACTCGCCCACTTTTTGGAGAACATCGTGCACATTAGCCCAAATGATACCAATCAATACCATTATCTCGAGTTGGACAATGGCTTGAGGGTATTGTTGATTCACGATAAAAACGCACAGAAATCCGCTGCGGCATTGGCGGTGAATGTCGGTCACTTCGACGACCCGGAAGATCGTCAAGGATTAGCCCATTACCTTGAGCACATGCTGTTTCTCGGCACAGAGAAATATCCTAAAGTGGGGGAGTTCCAAAGTTTTATTAGTCAACATGGCGGATCAAATAACGCTTGGACGGGCACTGAACATACCTGCTTCTTTTTCGATGTCTCACCCACGGCGTTTGAATCGGGCCTAGATCGTTTTAGTCAGTTCTTCACCGCGCCGCTGTTTAACTCCGAAGCACTCGATAAAGAACGCCAAGCGGTCGACTCTGAATACAAACTGAAACTCAATGATGACTCGCGCCGACTGTACCAAGTCCACAAAGAGTTGGTGAATCCTGCTCACCCGTTTAGCAAGTTTTCAGTGGGTAATATTGACACTTTAGGCGATCGGGAAGGCCAATCGATCCGCGACGAAATCGTTGCCTTTCACCGCGATCACTACTCAGCGGATATCATGACACTCACAGTGGTCGGCCCGCAGTCGTTGTCTCAACTTGAGGAATGGGTGCGAGAGAAATTCACTACAGTGCGCAATCAGCGCTTGGCGGGCAAGCAGATAGAGGCGCCCTACACTCATCCGGGTTCCACCGCTATCCGTGTCAATGTCGAACCGGTTAAAGATCTGCGCAAAATCATCCTCACCTTCCCCATGCCAAGCATGGATGCTCATTATCAAACCAAGCCTCTCTCTTATTTCGCTCATTTGCTTGGCTATGAAGGCGAAGGAAGCTTGATGTTGGCACTCAAAGACGCTGGATGGATCACTTCGCTGTCAGCAGGGGGCGGCACCAGTGGCAGCAACTACCGCGAATTTACCGTTAGCTGCGCACTGACCCCTGAAGGGCTTGAGCACATTGATGAACTGGTTCAGGCGGTGTTTAGCTACCTGACCTTAATCAAAGCGCACGGTTTTGACGAATGGCGCTACATGGAAAAACGCGCCGTGTTGGAGTCAGCGTTTCGTTTTCAAGAGCCGACTCGCCCACTCGATTTGGTCAGCCATTTGGTCGTCAACATGCAGCATTATCATGCGCAAGACATCGTCTACGGCGACTTTATGATGGCGGGCTACGATGAGGCTTTACTGCGCGAGTTGATGGGCTATTTCACGCCGCAGAACCTGCGCATCACCGTGATTGCCAAAGATTTGCCGTGTGATCAGCAAGCCAAATGGTACTTCACACCCTACTCGGTTAAGCCACTCAGTGATGAACAGATGGCGCTCTATCACGTGCCATCAGCGCTGACGTTTGCTCTACCAGAGAAAAACCCGTTTATCGCCTACGATCTCGATCCTCTGCCTATTGCTGAGCATCAGCTTGTGCCTGAAATCCTTGAGAATTTACCTGGATTTACCCTCTGGCACATGCAAGACAGCGAGTTTCGCGTGCCAAAAGGCGTTGTCTATGTGGCAATTGATAGCCCACATGCGGTCGCCAACCCGCGCAATATTGTCATGACGCGTCTGTGTGTGGAGATGTTTTTAGACTCGTTGGCTAAAGAGACCTACCAAGCTGAAATCGCCGGTCTTGGCTACAACATGTACGCACATCAAGGGGGCGTGACGCTCACCCTCTCCGGTTTTAGCCAGAAACAGCCCGAGTTGATGGCGATGATCTTGAAACGATTTGCAGCGCGAGAATTCAGTGCTCAACGTTTTGAGACCATCAAAGCGCAGTTGAAACGAAATTGGCAAAACTCAGCACAAGATCGCCCTATATCGCAGTTGTTCAATGCACTAACAGGCATACTCCAACCCAATAATCCACCGTATGCAACGTTACTTGACGCGCTAGATACGATTAACGTCGATGAGCTAGCACGTTTTGTCGATGCTATTTTAGCTGAGTTGCACGTTGAGATGTTCGTCTATGGTGACTGGACCAAACGCGATGCGCTCGCCCTCGGTGAAACATTGAAACACGCGTTGCGCGTTAAAAATCAGCAGTATGAAGAAGCACTGCGTCCATTGGTCATGCTTGGCGAAAACGGCACCTTCCAGCGAGAAGTGCACTGCAACCAAGAGGACTCAGCGGTGGTGCTCTATTACCAATGCGAGGATTCCTCACCAAGAAACATCGCCCTCTACTCGTTAGCAAACCACTTGATGTCGGCGACATTTTTCCATGAGATTCGCACCAAACAGCAGCTGGGGTATATGGTGGGCACCGGCAATCTGCCGCTCAATAAACACCCCGGTATTGTGTTGTATGTACAGTCGCCCAATGCCGCACCGATTGATTTAATTGCGTCGATTGACGAGTTCCTTAACGCTTTTTACATGGTATTGCTTGAACTGAACGAGTATCAATGGCACAGCAGTAAGAAAGGGCTTTGGAACCAAATCGCCACCCCGGACACCACATTGCGCGGCCGCGCGCAGCGTCTTTGGGTCGCGATTGGTAATAAAGACAAAGAGTTTAATCAGAAAGAGGTGGTACTGCGTGAGCTTAAGAGCCTGACCAGAACGGACATGATTCGCTTCGTGGTCAATAAACTCAAACCGCGCACCGCCGATCGTTTGATCATGCACACTCAAGGCAACGCACACAGTGATGCCCCACCGCTCAATTTAGGTCTAGAGATTGGCTCTATCGAACAGTTCCAACTCCGACCTAAAGATGTCGAACTAGGCTAACTCAGACGCCACAATGGCCTTCAACGAATGGGGGTGGAGCTTGATGCACACCCCTTGATATTTAAAGGCGACCGTCGGGTTACTGAGCCGCTCACCCTCTCCTTTCGGACTCGACAATTTCACTTTCACTCCCATCTCACCAAGCTTCTCCCAATGCGCTTTCAATAGCGGAAAACGATGTTTGATCTCTTCAAGGTAAGCCTCGGCATCTTGTGCCTGTGAGGGAACCACAAATTCAACATGTTCCCAACTTTGCTCTGGATACACTTTTCCAGGCGCCGGATAAGGCAGCTCTAAGCACTCAATCGACCAGCCCAAGCTTTCAAGAGGTTGATGAAACTCAAGCACAACGATGGGACGGCCATTAATACGCGCTGTCGAGATTTCCTTACCCTCTTCACGCCAGGCCTGATGGGCAAGTTCAGCCAACGCATTGTCATTGATGCGCATTGCGATGTGATCAGCCTGGTAAGGACTCAAATCCAAATGCAGCAACTCGCTTAAATCGCGAATTTTATGCATGAAGTTATCTAAATTAGCTTTCATTTGCGCTGGCAACAGCGCTGCGTCTGACAGGGATTGAGCCATGGTTTTGCATCCAATACGTTGAGATTGCGGCAATAGTAACAAGTTCGCGCTGAAAAGTAGAAAATTTCCCAATTAAGTCCCTATAAGCGCCGCGATAAAGTTGTTATTATGTGCGCCAATTTATGAACTAGATCGAGATATGCATTCACCCTATCCCCACGGATATTATGCGCAGCAAGATGCCCATCTGCTCGCCGAAATTGAATGTATACCCAACCAATTCCCGAGAATTGAAGGAAGCGCGAGTGAATATCCAAGCACTTATTAATGACAAAGTTTCTCAGGCTCTAGAAGCCGCTGGCGCACCTGCAGGAAGCCCTGCAGCAGTACGTCAATCTGCAAAACCACAGTTTGGTGACTACCAAGCGAACGGCGTTATGGGCGTCGCGAAAAAACTCGGCACCAACCCACGAGAATTTGCACAAAAAGTATTGGACGTACTAGACCTCGATGGCATCGCCAGCAAAACGGAAATCGCTGGCCCAGGTTTCATCAACATCTTCCTTGATGAAGCCTTCCTTGCAAAACAAGCCGATGCAGCGCTTGCCGATGCGCGCCTTGGTGTGGCGGCTGAAACGCAGCAAACCATCGTCGCAGACTACTCGGCGCCAAACGTCGCCAAAGAGATGCACGTCGGTCACTTGCGCTCAACCATCATTGGTGACGCGGTGGTGCGTACACTGGAGTTTTTGGGCCACAAAGTGATTCGCGCTAACCACATCGGTGACTGGGGCACGCAATTTGGTATGTTGATTGCCAACCTAGAGCGCGTGCAGAAAGAGTCTGGCGAAGTGTCGATGGAACTGTCGGATCTTGAAGCTTTCTACCGCGAATCGAAAAAGCTCTACGACGAAGATGAAGCATTTGCAGAGAAAGCCCGTAACTACGTGGTCAAACTGCAAGGTGGTGACGAATACTGCGCAGAAATGTGGAAAAAACTGGTGGATGTCACCATGATCCAGAACCAGCGCAACTATGATCGCCTCAACGTTTCTTTGACGCGTGACGACGTCATGGGCGAAAGCATGTACAACGACATGCTGCCAGGCATCGTTGCCGATCTCAAAGAGAAAGGCTTGGCGCAAGAAGACGATGGCGCGCAGGTCGTCTTCCTTGACGAGTACAAGAACAAAGACGGTGAGCCTATGGGCGTCATCATCCAAAAACGCGATGGCGGCTTCCTCTACACCACAACAGACATTGCGTGTGCCAAATACCGCTATGAAACGCTCGGCGCTGATCGCGTGTTGTACTTTATCGACTCACGTCAGCATCAGCACCTAATGCAAGCGTGGACCATCGTTCGTAAGGCAGGTTACGTACCAGAAGAGGTTACCCTTGAGCATCACGCATTCGGTATGATGCTTGGCAAAGATGGTCGTCCATTCAAAACTCGCGCGGGCGGCACTGTGCGCCTTGCTGATCTGTTGGACGAAGCGCAAGAGCGTGCCATCAAACTGATCGAATCGAAAAACCCAGATCTTGATGCGCAAGAGAAAACCAACATCGCGACGACCGTAGCGATGGCAGCGGTGAAATACGCGGATCTCTCTAAGCACCGTACTACAGATTATGTGTTTGACTGGGACAACATGCTCGCATTTGAAGGCAATACTGCGCCTTACATGCAGTATGCCTATACGCGTGTTGCGTCGATCTTCGCCAAAGCGGGAATCGAAATGGACGCGTTGTCTGGTGAGATTAAAGTGACGGAAGAGAAAGAGAAAGCGCTGATCGCTAAGCTTCTGCAATTTGAAGAAGCAGTACAGTCAGTGGCTCGCGAAGGTCAGCCTCATATCATGTGTAGCTACCTGTTTGAGTTAGCGGGTCAATTCTCTAGCTTCTACGAAGCATGCCCAATTTTGAGCAGCGAAGATGAGTCCATCAAGCAAAGCCGCTTAAAACTGGCGGCATTGACCGCGAAGACCATCAAACAAGGTCTTTCTCTGTTGGGTATCGATACCCTTGAGCGCATGTAATCACGCCTAGCCTTGACCATTCAGGCGACGAAACGAAGGTTGGTGTGAAAGCATCAACCTTTTTGTTATCCATGGACTAAGGACCCTCACCATGAGTTTTGAACTTCACCCCCAGCTGGTCAAAGACACGACCTTACTTGGCCACTTCCCACTCTGTGTTGCGCTGCTACACAAAGACGGTGCCGTGCCTTGGGTTATCTTGGTGCCCAAACGAGCGCAACTCAAAGAGCTGCACCATTTGCCGATGCAAGAACAGCAACAGTTTTTGCTGGAATCACAAGTGGTGAGCCAAGCTCTGGAAGCCACCTTTCGACCTGATAAACTGAACCTTGGGGCGCTGGGCAACATGGTGCCACAACTGCACATTCACCATATCGCTCGCTTTAACGATGATGTGGCTTGGCCTGGCCCTGTTTGGGGCAATACGCCGGGTGAGCATCGTAGCGACGAGGCACAAACTGAGATAGCAACTCGCTTGACCAATGTTCTATCGCTCAGTCACTTGTTTACGCGAGTTTGAACTTCTGACGAGTGCCATAGCAGCAGTAGACGTCTACATGCTAGTGATGATAGCAATCTGATCATTTCGGACGGACACATATCGTGTCCGAACCGTAACGTTATGCTCATTGATATCATCTATCCTAGACAGTTTTCCTTTGCGTAACCATATCGCCAACATGGCATCGACCCCATCGAGCGACAACGAAAAACGCTTGGCAAGCTCCGCTTGGGTCACCGTACCACATTGATCAATGTAAGCTTTTAGCTCTGAGACGATCATGCGGTTTGCACCTCTAGCGACGCTTGCTCTCGTCTTCCCGCCACTTTAAGAGTACGCCAAACGCCTCCACTGACAACGACAATCCCCGCAATCCACACGCTGCTACTCAGAGGATGATCGGCAAAATGCGCCACTTGGTAATACAAGGCCGCGCTGCCGTAAGCCAGCCCCATCGTCCATACGGCAATAAAGCGCGCGTATCGAGCGCCAAATTCACGCACATACGCTCCCATCGCCGCCACACACGGTGTATAGAGCAATATGAATACCAGATAGGCGAACGCTGCGTGAGAAGAAGCAAAATGCTGCTTCAAGTTACCGAAAATCGATGCGTCCACCGCTTGTTCTTCTGCTACCGCTTCGGTGTCGGATAAATCCCCCACGGAAATGCCCAACGGGTCGCTAAAGCTCAGACCAATCAAGTTATCACCGATCGAGGCAAACGCCTCTTCCATACTGGCTAATAAATCATACTCACTCTCTTCACCTTGCGCGGGCGCGTAGAGGTTATTCAAGGTTCCTACCACCGCTTCTTTAGCAAAAATCCCAGTGATGATGCCGACGGTTGCCGGCCAATTGTCCGCTTCAATACCGATAGGCTCAAATACCGGTGTGACCCACACCGCCGCTTGAGACAGTACCGAGTGCTCGCTGTCTTCATTACCAAAACTGCCATCAGTGCCGAGCGAGTTCATAAAACTCAAGATCGCGACAACCATGACAATGGTTTTCCCCGCGCCAAGCACAAAGCGTTTGAGCTTTTGCCAAGTTTTGATCAGCACATTTTGTACCGTCGGTAGCTCATAGTCCGGCATTTCCATCACTAAACTCTCACTCGAACCCGGGTAGAGCGTGTGCTTAAGTACCCAACCCGTCAACACTGCGGCGACAATGCCAAGTAAGTAGAGGGCGAAGACAATGTTCTGCCCACTTTGCGGGAAGAAAGCGGCAGCAAACAGCGCATAAACCGGTAGACGAGCCCCGCAAGACATAAACGGTGCCATTGAAGCAGCCAGTTTACGCTCTCGTTCTTGATCGAGCGTGCGCGTCGCCATAATGGAGGGTACGTTACAGCCAAACCCGAGCACCAAAGGCACAAATGCTTTACCCGGTAAACCGAGTTTTTGCATCACCTTATCCAGCACAAACGCAGCGCGAGACATGTAGCCTGAACTTTCCAAAATGGCGAGAAACAGATACAAACACGCGATCACAGGAATAAAGGTGGCGACGGTTTGGATACCGCCACCAATGCCATCGGCAAGTAAGGTCACCAACCACACGGGCAGATGAGCATCGAGCAAATAGTGGCCGCCATCGACCAGCAAAGCGCCGACACCAATATCAAAGAAGTCGATAAATGCGCTGCCGATGTTGATGGAGAACATAAACATCAAATACATCACGACAAAGAAAAACGGCACGCCAACCCACTTGTTGAGAATAACGTTATCAACATTTTGTGTGAATGAATGGCTTAACACTCCCTGAGCTCGACGCACCTGTTGGCACAATTGGTGAAGATAGGTGTATTTGGTATCAGCCACCTGCAGATCAATATCCATCGTCAATTGGCTCTGAGCCAGATGCACCTTTTCTCTTGACGCTTGAGTGAGTCCGTTGAGCACCAAGCGGTCACTTTCCAGCGCACGGATCGCCAACGCGCGCGGATTCACTTCAGCCTGACTCGATAAGGTCGATGCAAGCGAATCAATCGCCGCTTCAAACGCATCACCGTAATTCAAACAAAATGCTTTCGGCGCGATGCCTTGCACTAAACGTTTATGAATATGCGCCTTAAACTGTTCAACATCACCCTTTCGGTTGGCAGAGAGCGCCCAAACTGGGCAACCTAAAGCGCGTTCTAGCGCGTTGACGTCAATGGTTTGTCTGACTCGTTTTAGGGCGTCCATCTTATTGAGCACCACGATCATCGGTCGGCCGAGCTCCCGCAACTGCAAAGTCATATAGAGGCTGCGTTCAAGACAGGTTGCGTCAACGACATTGATGATAAGATCTGCGGGATGAGTGAGCACTGCCCGAGATGCAATAGACTCATCAATGCTATTGCCATCGTTCCCGCTATCGAGCGCGTAGATACCTGGCAGATCGGTTAAAGAGAAGTCATCACCGGCATGGCGAAAGCGGCCGGTCTTTTTCTCTACCGTCACACCAGCCCAGTTACCGACTTGCTGACGCGCGCCTGTTAAGCCGTTAAACAAGGTCGTTTTGCCACTGTTTGGATTACCGACAGTGAGAATTTGGTAATTCATGCGCGCACCTCCACATCAATCGAGTTGGCCATAGATTGACGAACGGCCAGTGAGACACCGCGTACTTCAACTTGCAGTGGGTCTCCCATTGGCGCGACACGAATCAAGGTTACCGCCGTATTGGGTAGAAGCCCCATGACCATGAGTTTCTTGCGCACGTCTTTTGACATCTGACCAAAGCCAATGATGGTCGCGGTTTGACCCGGAGAAAGCTGAGATAATTGCATAATAGACCAATCAATAGTGTAAATGAGAAATATTACTATTAGTTATTGAGATAATATCTCTCTCTACCCGGTCAGATATTGTCTGAAATCAATCTTTGCATTTTTGTCCTCGTCACTTTTGTTAATTTTCACCTCGTCAATACCGTTAAAATGGGACACTTGTTCAGACTTCTCCCACATTCCACATGACATAAAACCATCAAAAACCCACGTAAAGTAACCAAAATTCATAAACTTAAAACGATTGGCGTAATTCTTATAGTAAAATGGCGTTAATTTTATAAGTAAAATAAGTGCGGGTATTTATAGTGAACAGGTCGCTAGGGCACAGCCTGAAGTGACATTGAATTCCAGAGGTGGCGCAGCGCGCCACTCCGGCAGCAAGCGAAGGTGTCATTGACACCCGTGGTATAGTCCCCCCGGCTATACCACGTTATTTTTTTTACTCTTCCCCCTGCCCTTCGACAAATTGAGTCGGCGACATTCCAAAGCGATGTTTAAACCGTTGACTGAAATACGAGGGATCGTTAAAGCCACATTCAAACGCCACATCCGACACTTTCTCCCCCGCCAACAAACGTCGACATGCATGATCGAGGCGTACTTCATTGAGATATTCGGTAAAAGTGGTGTGCTGATGACTTTTTAAGCGGCGCTGAAGGCTACGCTCTGAGATATAGAGCAATTGCGCCGCCCTTGATAAGCCAAAATCCGCCTCCGCATAGTGCGCTTCAACAATGGTTTTTAGCTTGGCGAACCAAGGGTCACTCTCTTCTTGCACAGAGTGCGGCAGTTGCTTGACGGCTGAGCGCTCAGTGAAGTGATCGCTCACTGGCCACGTGAACTCCTGCATATTGCGCTCTTTTGAGCAGTGAATCGTCACACTACCACCGCTCGCCTCAACCAGCTGGCTCATTTTCATCAGGTAATCTTGGCCGAGATCCGCATGGTCAATCGACTCCCCTTGATCCAACACCGTCAAAGCAAGGCGCTCAACATTGTGGTCAATACGCATCATCACCGTCTGGTTGCGATAGCCGCGCTTAATGACATTATCAATCAGCACGTTAAGTATTTCGTCGAGGTTGAACGCATTCAGAGAGAGATAAACCGCTTGATCTTGTGGCCACTCAATATCCAAGCTTTGCCCTGATTTACGAATCTCTTCTTGCCAACCATCGATCGCCGCATGAAAAATGAGATTGAAGTGGTAAACCGGATCCGCCTCTTTATTCGCTTCACGGGCAAAAATCGACAACGCAAGCTCTTGGCTGAGCCTATCGACAACTGGTTTAAACTCCGCACTGTTGTATGGCGGCATCGTCAACTTGCTCTGCAAACTCGCCACAGATTGGGCGTAAATAAGACGCCGAATGTGAAGTTGTTTCCTTAACTGGACATTATTCGCCAATAGCACTCGGCTTTGGTGTTCAAGCTGGTGGGTTTTCAGTTCCACTTGCGCTTTAAGCGCTCGGTTTGCTTTGGCCATTAGCCGCGATCGCCAATAGACTATCGCTCCAACACACACACAGAGCAACACCACGGCCGCCCCTATCGAGCTGTGCTCTAAGTACCAAGGCTTATTAACGAGAAATTGAAAGCGGTCTTCCTGACCGGTGCGTCGGCCGTTGTGTGTCACTCTCACGCTCAGTTGATGCATGCCGGGTAGCACGTGTTCGATGGTCAGTGTCACCCCCTCCAACACTTGCCATTCAGGCTCGTTATCTAAACGATACTCAATCTGCGCGCCGCTCAACTGAGGCATCACACCAAATTGGAAGGAGAGTGACTCGCCAAACTCTGTGGTTAATCTTCTATCCGGTGAATGGCCCAAAGCGACCCGTTCCTGACCAACGTTCACTTGACTGACTACGACGCGACCAGATGGGAGCACCTGATGCGCTAAACGCTCTGTATCCACCGCCATCAAATGATGGCTTGAGCCCATCAGCAAAGTGTGCTCGCGGCCAGATTTAGCGCCGCAAAGCCCAGTGACAAACTCATTATTCCTCAGCCCTAAAGGCTCGCCATAGTGCTCCTTGATCTCCCCCGCCAATGTGTATTGCGACAACCCTGCGGACGTCGTTAGCCAGATACCTTGTTCATTACTCATCAAACATTTTGGCGAGATATGACCATCAATCAGCGCTAGCGATTCGGTGAGCCCAGTCGCCGTATCAACACGATAGAGCCCGTATTGACCGGCCACCCAAAGCTCATCATCTGCCACCTCAATAATGTGGCTCACGCCGCCGTATTGGCTGCTGTCATCAACAAACTTGATCACACCACGCTCGAGGAAATAGAGTCCATGATCGGTGCCGATCAGCAAACGCTCACCGGCCGATTTGAGATACGTCAGTTGCGCAGGGAGGTACTGCGTTAACATCCAATCCGAGACAAAATCACGGAACACTGCGCGCTCGGGATCATAGCGCCATAACTGCTGGTCACTGGCCCCCCAGATATGGCCCTGACTGTCGACTTCAAGATACTTGGCAACCGGTGCATTCGATACCAGTTGTGGCTCAGCAAGGCGACTGAGTGGCAAGGTGACCACGCCATTGGAGGTCGCTAGCCACAAGGTCTCTTGATGCTCCATCACATCACTAACAGCGCCTTGATACACTAATGTCCTCTGCCCTCCATCGGTGAGATCCAGTTGATAGAGCCCGAGTGTCGTTAAGAGCCAATACCCTTGACGCTGCGCCATTGGCTCCAACATCAGGGGTTGCTCTCGCTCCGTTCCTTCGCTGAGCAATTGCGGATCAAAGCGCTGGAAATTGGGAGAGAACAAGGAGAAATAGCGCACGCCCTTATCGGTTGCTAACCAAATACCGCCCGCTTCATCGTTGACAATGGAGTAGATACGCTCTCCATAAAGAGGGTGCCCGGCCAAACGCTGCGAGCCAAGACGGCGTTCAACGCCATCGTTATGTGAGTAAATAATCAGGCCGTGCTCAGTACCAATCCAATACGCGTCGTCGGTTTCTGCCAAGCTCAGTACGTGCGAGCCCGGGATGTCGGCGACCATTTGAGTAGGGCGATGAATATTAAACACCAGCGCTCCCGACAAGGTCCCAACCACGATTTCGCCTCGCTTCGCGGAGTAATGGAGCTTTTCAATGTAATGCTGCTGCGAAAGTGGCACGTGTTCAAAATGACGTCGGTCGGAGACGTAGGCGCCCGCGTTGGTGGCGAGCACCCATTTGGAGACGACAAATTGCGCATCATTGATGATGATGGTTGAGGATTGAGTAAACTGATACAACTCCATCAAAGAGAGCGTGTCGAGTTCGCCACTGGGGATATGGTAGGTGTAAAAATAGCGTTCATCGGCCAACCAGACGTACTCTCCCGACGCGCCGATGGAATGAATATCAGTGCCAGGAGTCAGGCTCAACACCAGTTCGCGCTCCTGATTTGGCAGCGTTCGATAAATTTCATTGCGAAAGAAAGACCAAAATGCGTGGTCAGCGTACACCACTTTATCGACATCATGCGTCAGCGCCGAGCCGACGTTCGGCGCCACGTTTTGACCGTCAAAAAAGAGGATTTGGGCGCGAACATCTTGCAGCCACAAACCGCCCCCCTCAGCAAGAAACAGCTGTTTGGCGGCAAAGACCTTACCCTGACTTTGACTGGGTAGAGAATAAAAGACCTCTGAAGAGGCCAATACAACGTGTGCGCTCAAGCACAGCCAGAAAGCGATGAGTTGAGTCATCAGTTTTGATAAAGGGACGACGCGCAAAATACACCTGTTGCTATCAGTGACGCGCAGCGAAAAGACTCGCTGCGCATTTATTTTGAGTCGATAATTATCTAACAACGCTAGGTCATTACAAGGTGTTTGCGTCTCACTTATCACATTCTTTGTGGCAAATCGCTGTGACCGAAAGCAAAAAGGGAGACACGTCGTCTCCCCTTTCCCTCGCTCTCTGCGCTGAGCGCGTTACGCCAAACGCCGTTGCGCTGCGCTCTATATCTGAACATTCTTATATCTGAACGTCTTAGTCCGATAAACACTGCTCAAAGCTGTCCGCCATCTGCTGCATAAAGTTGAAGTAGCCGCCGGCTTCAACCACGATGTCTGCGCCGATAGGGTCAAGCACGCCTTGGTTGACGTCAGTATTTCGCGTCACGGACTCGACCACTGCAGGCGTATATTGTGGCTCAGAAAAGACGCATTTCGCCTCTTTCTTCGACAGTGCTTGCCTTATCGCAATCAAGGTCTTCGCGCCTGGCTTGCGCTCTGGGCTGACAGTGAAAAAACCCAATTGATTGAGGCCATAATCCTCTTCAAAGTAACCATACGCGTCGTGGAACACGTAGTAGCCTTGATCTTTCACCTTGCTGAGTTGAGCGGCAATCTCATTGTGCTGCTGGCGCAGGCGCGCTTCAAACTGAGCAAGGTTGGCTTGATATGCTGCTTGCTGACTTGGGTCTATCTCAATCAACTTGGCGCTGATCGCTTTGGCCACCTGAGAAGCCGTGTCCACGCCCATCCAAAAGTGGGGATCGTGACTGCCATGATCGTGACCGTCATGATCATGATGATCGCCCTGATATTCACGCAAAGGGAGATCGTCTATTTTGCTCAGTGTTAACACGTTGTCACGCCCCTCCAAGATTTTGTCAAGGAACGGCTCTAGTTCTGGGCCAAACCAAATAATCAAATCCGCTTGGTTGATTCGGCGCACGTCAGACGGACGCAACGCATAATCGTGCGGTGAGGTGTTGGCCGCCAATAAAACATCCGGCTCGTTGATACCTAGTGTTAATTCATACGAAATTAATTGGATCGGTTTTATACTCGCGATAATATCGCTGGCCACGACACTCTTGCTGCTCAAGATAAGCAACAAGAGAGGAAGGAAACGTTTCATTTATGTACGACTGCTCTATAGCGTTGAGAAAGCATAAATGTTACATTATAACAATACTGAATTGCAAATGAGTTCTATTCATGTCGACTCTCGTCGAACTAGCTAATATTTCGGTCCAATTTGATGAGCGCAAAGTGCTCGACAAGGTCTCCTTGACCATCAAACGCGGCGAAATCACCACCCTAATTGGCCCAAACGGCGCAGGTAAATCCACCTTAGTCAAAGTGCTGCTTGGCTTGCAGAAGCGCTTTACCGGCCAGATTACACGCCAAAAAGGACTGCGCACCGGCTACGTCCCACAGAAACTCAAGCTGAATGATTCGCTCCCTTTGACCGTTGAGCGATTTCTTAAACTGGCCGGGCGTTACAGCCAACAAGAGATCATCGACTCGCTCAAATTGGTGGGCGCAGAACACATGCTCATGGCCAATATGCATTCGCTGTCTGGCGGTGAAACGCAGCGCGTATTACTCGCGCGGGCTCTGTTGCAGCGTCCAGATTTATTGGTGCTTGACGAACCGGCACAAGGGGTCGACGTGCAAGGGCAAATCGATCTGTATGAGCTGATTGATACGCTACGCCGCCGTTTTAACTGCGCGGTGTTTATGGTCTCCCATGATTTACATCTCGTCATGGCCAAGACCGACGATGTGATTTGTCTGCAACATCACATCTGCTGCTCCGGCGCACCTGCCGACATTGCACAGCACCCGAATTATATTGCGCTGTTTGGACAAGCTCAGCGTGAGTCACTGGCGTTTTATCACCACCAGCATGACCACCATCATCATGATTTATCCGGTCAACCCGTAGCGGGCGATGCGACGGCCTGTTCTCACCATTCTCACGGACACCATCATCATGATTGAGTTTCTACTCCCCTCACTCTTTGCCGGTCTTGGTATTGCGGCGATCTCCGGTCCGTTGGGTTCATTCGTCGTGTGGCGAAAAATGGCCTATTTTGGTGACACCTTGGCTCATGCGTCGCTAATGGGTATCGCACTCGGCTTTTTACTCAATATCAACTTGTATCTCGCCTTGGTGGTCTGCTGTTTGGCGCTCGCGGTGATTCTGGTCACGTTGCAACGCCAGCAGTTGGTCGCCACCGATACCTTACTTGGGATCTTGGCTCACAGTGCCCTATCACTCGGTTTGGTCGCCGTCAGCTTTCTTGATCACGTGCGTATTGATTTAATGAGCTACTTGTTCGGAGATTTGCTCGCCGTCACACCCACAGATTTGATCTACATTTACCTTGGCTCGCTCATCGTCGGTGCGGTGCTTATCGTCTTCTGGCGTCCGCTCATTTCCACCACCGTCAATGAAGAGTTGGCCGCTGTCGAAGGCCATAACGTCGATTTGATGCGCTTAATTTTAATGTTGCTGGTCGGCCTAGTGATTGCGATTGGTATGAAATACGTCGGGGCCTTGATCATGACCTCACTGCTGATCATTCCTGCTGCTGCGGCAAGACGTTTTGCCAAAAGCCCAGAGCAAATGGCATGTTTTGCATCGCTGATTGGCAGTGTCGCGGTGATCTGTGGGCTGTCGCTCTCTTGGCATTACGATACCCCGGCTGGTCCATCTGTCGTCATCTGCGCGACGGCCTGTTTTATCCTCGCTCAGTTAAAACGTATTGATTGACCAATAGACTAAGCGCCACAATCAAACGCCGCTGAATAGAAATGCCCCAATAAAGTGAGGCATTTCTATTCAGCGGCGCTTTACATTTTTTCTCCCCAAGTTTGCGATGGATCAAGCCTTTCGCATTTAGCTCTGCCTTTCCCCGCCAAGCGAGTCATCCCTGTCTACACTTAAGTAGGTAAGTTGCAGATTGCAGATTACTGCTTGTCCGAAGCTATGTGGCCGAAACTGAGTGTGCACACATTCAATACCCAGTGAGGCACAACAATCGGTTCGTTGTTGATTCATCGTTGGCGTTGATTTTGTAAGGGGGGGCATCATGGAAAACTCAACACTGCGTCGCCACTCTTCACTGGCACAATCCCATCACCTAAACGAGCAAATGACCGGCTTGTTGGAGCGTATGCAAGTTCACCATCCCGCTCTCGACCACTTAAGTTTTGCCCTGTATGACGACAGAGATCATTTGCTGCGCAGTTACGCCGACAGTACCTCGCTTTCGCTCAATATTACCCATTACGAAGCGCCACTGAGTTCATTACCGACGCTGCGCCAAAGCCTGCAATCGCGCAGCCCGGTCATTTTGACGCACCTAACAACATTGCGCCGCTCGCCGCATATTGAGTCTTTACTGCGCGATGGCTACCGATCTTCGGCGACCATACCAACCTTTATCCATGATCGATTCCTTGGGTTCATCTTCCTCAACTCTTATCAAGAGAGTGCATTTACAGCGGCGGTGCTCGATACCCTCAAGCCTTACTTGGAGATGATGAGGTTGTCGATTTTTTCTGAGTATCAGCTGGTGGATACCTTGATCAATTGCGCTTGCAAGCACGCTGCGCAGTTTCCGCTCTATCAACGAGAATCTCGGGCGCACAAACAGCGCGTCGCCAGTTTTACACATGTAATAGCAACGGGCCTTGCGCTCAAATACGATCTCGATGACGAAACCATTGAACACCTCAGCTTATTTTCGCAGTATCACGACATTGGCAAAGTCACGCTACCGGCCGAGCTACTGTGTAAACCCGGTAAATTGACCGAGGTAGAGCTCGCGACACTCAGAGAACATGTTCAAGCGGGCGAAGCCATCATTCACGAGTTCATTGAGCAAGCGGGCGCAAGTGGTCACCCCAGTGCTGAGCTGTTTTTACAAATCATTGCGCACCACTATGAGTTTCTCGATGGCTCTGGATATCCTCGCCATCTAAAAGGCAATGAGATCCCTCTCGCCGCTCGTATTGTCTGCGTCGCAAATATCTTTGACGCTTTGATCACCCACCGCCCGTATAAACAGGCATCGTCGATTCTTTACGCGCTGCTAGAGCTGGAAAAGATGGTTCAGATGGGTAAATTGGATCGTGATTGCGTCAATGCACTGCGCGAGCATCAAATCGAACTAAAAGCGATATCAGAGCGCTATCCTGAACTCGACCCAAGTGAACGAGCGACGACAAATTAGTGACTTGGCTGACCAAACGCCGCACGATCCCGTATAATTTTTATTCAACAATATAAAACCTTATCTTTCCTTGGTTGTTATTAGGCATCCAAAGCAGGATAATGTCGGGATCGGAATATCTAAATTATATAACTATGACCGAATATCTTTTGTTGTTGGTCGGCACTGTGCTGGTAAACAACTTTGTACTGGTAAAATTCCTGGGTTTATGTCCATTTATGGGGGTGTCTAAGAAATTAGAGACCGCTATTGGTATGGGGCTCGCGACGACGTTCGTGTTAACCCTCGCTTCCGTGTGCGCGTATTTAGTAGAAAACTACATCTTGCTGCCGCTTGGGTTGCAATACTTACGTACCATGAGCTTCATTCTTGTTATCGCCGTCGTCGTACAGTTCACGGAAATGGTGGTACACAAAACCAGTCCGACACTCTACCGCTTACTCGGCATCTTCCTGCCGTTGATCACCACCAACTGTGCGGTGCTGGGTGTTGCCCTGCTTAACATCAATGAGAACCACAACTTTATCCAATCGATTATCTACGGCTTTGGCGCTGCTGTGGGTTTCTCTATGGTGCTGATTTTGTTCGCTTCGATGCGTGAACGTATTAACGCTGCGGATGTGCCAGTCCCATTTAAAGGGGCGTCCATTGCGATGATCACCGCAGGACTGATGTCTCTCGCCTTTATGGGCTTTACTGGGTTGGTGAAGCTGTAATGAGTGCCATCCTAATTGCCGTTATCGCGATTGCCGCGCTTGCTGCGCTGTTTGGCGCAATCTTGGGCTTCGCCTCCATCCGTTTCAAAGTAGAAGCCGATCCGATCGTCGATCAAATCGACGCGATTTTACCGCAAACGCAGTGTGGCCAGTGCGGCTACCCTGGCTGCCGCCCTTATGCGGAAGCGATCGCCACGGGAGACGAGATCAACAAGTGTCCTCCCGGCGGTCAAGCCACCATTGAGAAGCTGGCGGATTTAATGGGTGTCGAAGCGACAGAGTCTGCGCATAACCTAGATGAAGCCGTCAAAAAAGTCGCCTTTATTCATGAGGATATGTGTATTGGCTGCACCAAGTGCATTCAAGCCTGCCCGGTTGATGCCATTGTTGGCGGCACCAAAGCGCTGCATACCGTGATTAAAGATGAATGTACTGGCTGCGATTTGTGTGTCGCGCCGTGCCCAACGGACTGCATTGAAATGATTCCTGTAGAAAACACTACAGCGAACTGGAAGTGGCAACTGGACGCCATTCCTGTTGTTGATATTACCGATTCTGCCTCCGCGCAGAAAAGCGTGAATTAAGGACTGGTATGTTGTCATTAATCGAACAAATTAAATCAGGTACGCTGTGGCAGTTTCCTGGGGGAATTCACCCACCAGAGAATAAACAGCAGTCGCTGGGCAGTGAAGTGGTTCGCGCCTCGTTGCCAAGTGAAATTGTGCTGCCTCTCAAACAGCACATCGGCAAAGAAGGGACCTTACTGGTTGATATCGGCGCGCACGTCTTAAAAGGTGAGCCGTTAACCAAGTACGACGTCACATTCACGCTGCCCGTGCACGCGCCCACCTCAGGTACTATCACGGCGATTGAGCCTCGTACCACCGCCCACCCTTCCGGTTTGGCGGAGACCTGCATTGTCATTCAACCCGATGGCAAAGAAACCTGGTATGACAAAGCCCCTTGGCCTGATTTCAGCCAACACTCTCCAGAAGCTCTGATTGAAAAGATCCGCCTAGCGGGGATTTCTGGTATGGGAGGCGCTGGCTTTCCTACCGCGAAAAAGATTCAATCGGGCCTCTCGCGTACCGAGATTTTGATCATCAATGCCGCTGAGTGTGAACCCTACATCACCGCCGATGACACCTTGATGCGAGAGTTTGCACAAGAGGTGATCACAGGCATCGAGATTGTCGAGCATATTCTCAAGCCAAAGCTGACCGTTATCGGCATTGAAGACAACAAACCTGAGGCGATTGCAGCCTTAGAAGCGGCAGCGCAAGACAAAGACCTGATCATTCGTGTCGTACCGACTAAGTACCCCTCGGGCGGTGAAAAGCAGCTTATCAAACTGCTGACTAACAAAGAAGTACCCGCCGATGGCATCCCAGCGGACATTGGGATGATGGTACAAAACGTCGGATCGCTGTACGCCATCAAACGCGCCGTTGTGGATGGTGAACCTTTGATTGAGCGCATCGTTACGTTAACGGGCAATGCATTTCGTCAACCACGCAACGTCATTGCGGCTTTGGGCACCCCAGTTCAATCGCTACTCGACGAGTTCGGCTATCAAGCAGATAAGCGCCTACCTCGATTGATCATGGGTGGGCCAATGATGGGCTTTACCTTGCCGCACGCCAATGTGCCCATCACAAAAACCTCCAACTGTATTCTTGCCCCAACTCGCCGCGAGATCGCCCCTGCGGGTACGGAAATGGCGTGCATTCGCTGCGCTCAGTGCGCTGAGGTTTGCCCTGCGTCACTATTGCCTCAACAGTTGCAGTGGTACGCGAAATCGCAAGAGTATGAAAAATGTGAAGAGCTCAATCTAAAAGACTGCATTGAATGTGGCGCCTGTGCGTACGTCTGCCCTAGCGAGATCCCACTGGTGCAATATTATCGCCAGGCCAAAGCGGAAATACGCACGCGCAAAGAAGAAGCGCAAGCGGCAGAGCGTGCCAAACTCCGCTTTGAAGAGAAAAAAGCGCGTATGGAACGCGACAAAGCCGAACGTGAAAATCGCTTCAAAAAAGCCGCGGATGAACGTCGCAGCGAGATGAAAACCAGTGGAGGAGATGACGCCATCGCCGCCGCCATCGCGCGTGTGAAAGCGCAAAAGTCCACAAGCGAAGACAGCAAAACCAAGCCAGCGGTCGCCGCCGCGATTGCCAGAGCCAAAGCGAAACAAGAAGCGGCTAGAGAGCAAGCGACAAGCAGCAGCGACCAACCGGACAACACGGAAATGGCCAAGTTGCGAGAAGAGCGTAAGCGTCAAGCCCGCGAGAAAAAAGCGCAGAAAGCGCAACAAGAAACCACTCAAAGTGATGAGCAAAGCGAAACAGACAAATCTTCCGCCGTCGCCGCTGCTGTGGCCAGAGCGAAAGCGCGCAAAGCCGCATTAGCAAGCAACAGTAGCGAAGAGACACCTGAAGAGCACAAGCCAGCAGAGGATCCAAAAAAAGCGGCAGTCGCGGCAGCGATTGCTCGCGCTAAAGCTCGTAAGGTGCAGCAAGAGAGCGAAACGGGCTCCAGCAGCGAAGAGACTCTAGCTAAGAATGAGCCTGCTGAGGATCCGAAAAAAGCAGCAGTCGCGGCAGCGATTGCGCGAGCCAAAGCGCGTAAAGCGCAGCAAGAGAGCAACGCAGACTCCAGCAACGAAAAGACTCAAGCCAAGAGTGAACCGGCTGAGGATCCGAAAAAAGCCGCCGTCGCAGCAGCGATTGCGCGCGCCAAAGCGCGTAAAGCGCAGCAAGAGAGCAACGCAGACTCCAGCAGCGAAGAGACTCAAGCTAAGAGTGAGCCTGCAGAGGATCCGAAAAAAGCCGCCGTCGCGGCAGCGATTGCGCGCGCCAAAGCGCGTAAAGCGCAGCAAGAGAGCGACGCAGACTCCAGCAGCGAAGAAACTCAAGCTAAGAACGAGCCTGCTGAGGATCCGAAAAAAGCCGCCGTGGCAGCAGCGATCGCGCGCGCAAAAGCACGTAAAGCGGCCCAACAATCATCTAAACCTTCTGAGGAGAACAACTAGTGGCGTTCTTTATCGCAAGTTCCCCCCATGCTCACAGCCGTAAAAGCACGCCGGATTTGATGAAATGGGTCGCCGTCTGTGCCTTGCCCGGGCTTGCCGCTCAAATCTACTTTTTTGGTTGGGGCACTTTGATCCAACTGATTTTTGCCATTGCACTGGCACTGCTACTTGAAAGTGTGGTGATGCTGGTTCGTGGCCGCTCGCCCATGTCAGCACTACGTGATAACAGCGCTATCGTGACCGCTTGGTTACTGGCTGTGGCCATTCCGCCTCTTTCCCCTTGGTGGATGATGGTGATTGGACTGGTGTTCGCCATCGTCATCGCCAAGCACCTTTACGGCGGCATCGGACAAAACCTCTTTAACCCGGCGATGGTGGCCTACGTGGTGTTGCTCATCTCCTTCCCTGTCCAGATGACCAGTTGGATGGCGCCGAGCACGCTACAACCTGTCAGCACCTCCCTTGCCGATACCTTGTCGCTAATCTTTAGCGGCTACAGTCAAGAAGGGCTGTCGCTACAACAAATTCGCACCGGTATCGATGGCATCACTATGGCCACGCCACTCGATGCCTTTAAAACTGGCCTGCTTGCAGGAAATACCAGTGTGGAAGTGATGCGACAAGCGCAATTTAGCGGTTTAGGCGGCGTCGGTTGGGAATGGGTCAACTTGGCGTATTTGTTTGGTGGTTTGATGCTGATAAAACTGCGCATCATCAGTTGGCACATCCCTGTGAGTTTTCTCGCTAGCCTCGCTGCCATGAGCGGCATTTTTATGCTCATCACGCCAGGAGAGACTGCCTCACCCATCTTGCACCTCCTTTCTGGCGCAGCCATGATCGGCGCCTTTTTTATCGCAACCGATCCGGTGTCGGCGTCGACCACTGTCAAGGGACGCTTAGTATTTGGGGCCTTTATTGGCGCTATGGTCTTTATCATTCGGACGTGGGGCGGCTTCCCAGATGGCGTTGCCTTTGCGGTGCTACTGGGCAATATGTGCGTACCCATGATTGATTACTACACCAAACCCAAAACTTACGGTCACTGAGGGGCATTATGCTGAACGCTATACGTAACAACGGCGCAATCCTTGCCATCTTTGCCTGTGCTTCTACAGGCTTAGTTGCGCTGACTCACTACTTGACCGCCGATCAGATCCAGCGTCAGGAGCAAGCACAGTTGCTCTCGGTACTCAATCAGGTCATCCCACATGATCTGCACGACAACGATCTCTACCAAGCCTGTACCTTGGTGACGGATCCGCTGCTTGGCACGGCTGAGCCTATGCCAGTCTATCTCGCTTCTTTAAATGGCGAGCCTAGCGCCATGGCGATTGAAGCCATCGCGCCCGATGGCTATAACGGTTCCATCAAACTCATCATTGGCGTGAAACAAGATGGCACGGTCACCGGCACCCGAGTATTGAGCCATCAAGAGACCCCCGGACTCGGTGACAAAGTTGATTTACGTGTCACAGATTGGATCCTCGGCTTTACCGGCAAAGTGCTGACTACGGATAACCAAGCCAGCTGGAAAGTGCGTAAAGACGGCGGGCAATTTGATCAATTTACCGGGGCGACCATCACGCCAAGAGCGGTCGTCAAGGCGGTACGTAATACGTTAGAGTATGTCAACGACCATCGTGGTGACATTCAATCTCAACCGCTCAATTGCGGAGGTGCGCGTGACTGAACATCAAACACTGATTAAGAATGGTTTGTGGGACAACAACCCCGCACTGGTCCAACTGCTTGGCCTATGCCCTTTGCTGGCGGTCTCCTCTACCGTCACTAATGCGCTTGGCTTGGGGATTGCGACTCTGTTGGTTCTGGTTGGATCGAACGTGACCGTCTCCTTAGTACGCGACTATGTCCCAAAAGAGGTACGCATTCCTGTCTTTGTGATGATCATTGCCTCGTTAGTGACCTGCGTGCAGCTGCTGATGAACGCGTACGCTTACGGTTTGTATTTGTCGCTGGGCATCTTTATCCCACTTATCGTGACCAACTGCATCATCATCGGACGCGCTGAAGCGTTTGCCTCGAAAAACGTACCCCTTCTTGCCGCTCAAGACGGTTTTTGGATGGGCATGGGGATGCTGATTATTCTTGTCATTTTGGGAGCCATGCGTGAGATTCTTGGCAACGGTACCTTATTTGATGGTGCAGAGCTGCTGCTAGGGCAATGGGCAACGGCGCTGCGAATTGAAGTGTTCCAATTTGACAGCAATTTCCTGCTGGCAATGCTGCCGCCAGGTGCCTTCATCGGCGTTGGGCTACTGATTGCGATTAAAAACACTATCGATAGTCGACTGAGCGCGCGCAAAGAAAAAACCAAACCAACGATAGAACGAGCGCGGGTGACCAGCTAATCAACACACGGGAAGTCAGCGAATAATGAACAAAGAGAAACGCATTCAAATTCTACAGAGGCTAAGAGATGACAATCCGCACCCGCAAACGGAGCTGAATTGGAACACGCCTTTCGAGCTGCTGATCGCGGTTCTCCTCTCGGCTCAGGCCACCGATGTCAGTGTCAACAAAGCCACTGACAAGCTCTACCCTGTTGCCAACACGCCACAAGCGATGTTTGATCTCGGCGTTGACGGCGTGAAAGAGTACATCAAAACCATTGGCTTATTTAACTCAAAAGCAGAAAACGTCATCAAAACCTGTCGTATTCTGCTCGACCAACATAACGGTGAGGTGCCTGAAAACCGTGAGGCACTCGAGGCACTACCTGGCGTGGGTCGCAAGACGGCGAATGTCGTCCTCAACACTGCTTTTGGTTGGCCAACGATTGCGGTCGACACGCACATTTTCCGCGTCTCCAATCGCACCAAATTCGCTATGGGCAAGAACGTTGACCAAGTAGAAGAGAAACTGCTTAAGGTGGTCCCCAAAGAATTCAAACTCGACGTACATCACTGGTTGATCCTTCATGGCCGTTACACCTGTTTGGCCCGTAAGCCAAGGTGTGGCAGTTGCTTGATTGAAGACCTGTGTGAGTATAAAGAGAAAGTTTACCCCGACAACTAGGAGCTAGGCACATGTCAAACGGACGCATTCTACACACCATGCTACGCGTAGGTGATCTCGACAAATCTATTCAGTTCTATACTGACGTAATGGGCATGTCTCTGTTACGTAAAAACGAAAACACAGAATACCAATACACGTTGGCTTTCGTTGGCTATGGCGATGAGTCGCAAGGCGCGGTGATTGAGCTAACGTACAACTGGGGTACCGACAGTTACGATCTTGGCAACGCATTTGGCCATGTAGCGGTGGGAGTCGATGACATCTACGCTACTTGTGATGCGATCAAAGCCGCAGGCGGCAATGTGACTCGTGAGCCAGGCCCCGTAAAAGGTGGCACGACACACATCGCGTTTGTTGAAGACCCAGACGGTTACAAAATTGAGTTGATTCAAAACAAGCAAGCGACAGCGGGGCTTGAAGGCTAACAGCGCCAATCAATCCAATCTATGGGTAGCATTGGCTGCCCATTTTTATTTGCTTTACATGATAATGATTATCACTTAATCTTATTCTTCTCATAGAGAGGAGAGACAAGCATGCAACTGGCAGAATGGGAAAAACACACACTGCTCGCAGACGTCGCGTTTAAGGACCAAGACCACTTACGCAGTATTCTGCATTATCAACAGGCATTAACACTGAGCGAACGACTGGGAGAACAGGTCGATGTCGATATCGAAGACCGACTGATGATCTCGGTGATTTCGTGCCACAATCTAGCGACCTTCTGGCGCTCGATGGGCGATGAAAAGTATGAACTTAAGTACTTACAGCTCGCTTCAGAGAAAGTGCTGACGCTGATCCCTCAATGCCCGAATTCAGACTGTGACGCCTTTGTCTCTTCGATCGGCTGCTGTAAGAAGGCGTTAGTGGAGTTTATGAAACGCCACCCCAATCCGACTATCGCTCGCATGGTACAAGACATCGATACAGCGACCAATTGCAACTTAATCGCACAGTTTAAGCTGAATTGATCGGATATTTTGCTAAAAGCTTGGCTTCATGTTTGACCTTACAGACTGAAGCTATGCAGCGGATACAAAAACAGCGCCAAATGTTGGCGCTGTTTTTTTAGACTTGGGTACGACCGAGAGAAATCACTACTCGGCGGTTTTTATCTTTGCCGAGCGGCGATGCGTTGTCCGCCACTGGACGACGACGCCCATAACCTTGAACTTGAATTCTGTCTTCCGGTAAACCAAGCGAACGGAAGTAACGTTGCAGCACTTCAGCACGCTGCTCAGATAAGCTTTGGCTGGCGGCTTTACTGTCTAACGAGTCGGTGTATGTCGATACCAACACCAAGTCGATATCTTGGTTGTGTTTAATGTACTCCGCAATTTGTGCAAGGCGTTTTTGCGAAGCTTTATTCAGCTCTACGCTAGAACGGTCATAATGCAAAATGGTGAAGGCGATATCTTCAAAGCTGTAAGGCAACAAGTTGGCAATACAGTCACTGAATACGTTGTAGGTGGGCTGAAAAAGCACCGACGATAACGCCACCTCTACCCGCTCGTCACGACTTTGCCACTCTTGATAGCTAAACGTGGGGTAACGCCCCTTTTCAAGCTCACCCAAAATGCTCCACGCGGTTTGTCCACCAACGTAACCATCAAATTGCTGAAAAAACTGAATGCTCGACATGCGGCTGGCGCCATCGCCGGGTCGCCATGCTGGAGGCATCGACACCAAGCTAACGTCTCTTGTCTGCCCCATTGGCCGTTTCATCTTCAGCTCAAAGTCCAGATTGATCTTTTTACTGGCTTGGGAAGAAAACACCGCATCGCCGTAGTTTGGGATAGGATGAACCAACTTACATTCTAGCGGCGTATTGGCAACCATTTGCCAGGTTGACTGCATCGGCGTTGCCACATAGCGCTTCTCAAGCGCAAAGGCGTTCGCTTCAAAACCGGCAATGGCTAGCCCTAAACAGGCAACGTAGAATTTGTTCATAGTATGCTTCATCTCTAATACTGCTGGGTGACTGGCGTTGCCGCTTGTCACTCTGTCTGCATGACTTTGGTGAGAATAATGCAAAAAGCTCGCCAACACTTTCATTCCACAGCGTCGCCATCAAAGAGATTAACGGTTTTTCTTGTTGACAGAATCTGCAATAATGCTGCCCCTGTCACATAACAATAGACCAACATGAGTTCAGAAAACGAAGCATTGACGCTTAAAAAACGCTTTCGAGGCTATTTCCCAGTGGTGATCGACGTCGAGACCGCAGGATTTAACGCCCAAACCGATGCCCTCTTGGAAATCTGCGCGGTCACCTTACGTATGGATGAAAATGGCGACCTCCACCCTGCGTCAACGATTCACTTCCATGTTGAACCATTTGAAGGGGCGAACTTAGAAAAAGAAGCCCTAGAATTCAATGGGATTCGTGACCCATTCAGCCCGCTTCGCGGCGCAGTGACAGAAGCCGAAGCATTAAAAGAGATTTATAAGCTCGTTCGCCGCGAGCAAAAAGCGGCGGACTGTAGCCGAGCTATCATCGTTGCGCACAATGCCACTTTTGACCACAGTTTTGTCATGGCAGCAAGCGAACGTAGCAAGCTCAAACGCGTCCCGTTTCACCCCTTCGCCACCTTTGATACTGCCGCATTAAGTGGTTTGGCCTACGGTCAAACTGTTCTGGCCAAAGCGTGTAAAACCGCAGGGATGGAATTTGACAACAAAGAAGCCCACTCTGCGCTCTACGACACGGAGAAAACCGCAGAGCTTTTCTGTGGCATCGTCAATAAATGGAAAGCCCTAGGCGGCTGGCCACTAAGCGACGACGCCGATTAATACTAAAAACATGTAAACACAATTATCGAGTAAGTTATGAACCCTGTTGTTATTTCCGTTTGCGTTATGCTAGCGCTTGCCCTGATGCGCGTGAACGTCGTGGTCGCGCTGACATTCAGTGCTATCATCGGCGGCCTCGTCTCTGGCATGAGTCTAAATGAGGCGGTTTCCGCGTTTGAAAGTGGTTTAGGTGGCGGTGCAACGATTGCACTGAGCTACGCGATGCTAGGTACGTTTGCCGTTGCGATTTCAAAATCCGGCATCACCGACCTTCTAGCAAGCAGCGTGATCAAACGCATTCATGGTAAAGAGAATGCCAATGCGTCACTTGGCCTTAAGTACGCCGTGCTGGTTGCCCTGATTCTAGTGACCATGTCATCGCAAAACGTCATTCCTGTCCATATCGCCTTCATCCCTATTCTTATTCCACCTTTGCTAGGCGTATTTGCAAAACTGAACCTTGACCGCCGCATGATTGCCTGTGTGCTGACTTTTGGCCTGGTCACGCCATACATGGTGTTGCCGATCGGTTTTGGTGGCATTTTCCTCAACAACATCTTGCTGAAAAACTTGCACGACAACGGTCTTGAGTCTGTCACCGCAAGCCAAGTGCCGATGGCGATGCTGCTTCCTGCTGCGGGTATGGTGTTTGGTCTGATCACGGCTATTTTTGTCAGCTACCGTAAGCCTCGTATCTACAAAGAGACAGAGCTGACGCATGTGGAAGAGAACACCACCCAAGTGAATAAGAAGAACGTTCTGACTGCCGCATTGGGTATTATCGCAGCATTGACGGTTCAGCTCTCGACCGGTTCAATGATTGTCGGTGCCCTAGCTGGCTTTATGGTCTTTACTTTTGGTGGTGTGATTGCCTGGCGTGAAACTCAGGATGTCTTTACTAAGGGTGTGCACATGATGGCTATGATTGGCTTCATCATGATTGCAGCCGCAGGCTTTGCCGCGATCATGAAGCAAACCGGTGGTGTTGAATCTTTGGTTGAAGCACTCTCTACCAGCATCGGTGACAACAAGCCGCTCGCTGCGCTTCTGATGCTAATTGTTGGCCTATTGGTAACCATGGGTATCGGTTCTTCTTTCTCCACTATTCCTATTATCGCCACCATTTACGTTCCACTTGCTGCTGCGTTTGGTTTTTCACCACTGGCGACCGTTGCCCTTGTCGGTACGGCGGCAGCGCTTGGTGATGCAGGCTCTCCGGCCTCTGATTCGACCTTAGGCCCAACGTCTGGCCTGAATGCCGATGGGCAACATGAACACATGTGGGAAACGGTTGTCCCGACCTTTATCCACTACAACATCCCATTGATCGTCTTTGGCTGGATTGCCGCGATGACGCTCTAAACGCGTTGGGTTGTGGATAGATGAAAATCTAAAGACAATTAAGATCAAAAAAGCTGACTCTAAGTCAGCTTTTTTTACGCTTGAATGGTGCAGACAACGCCTATTTAGCGTGTTTTTCTGCCACCGCCGCCAGCACTGGCGCCATATCTTTCAACAACTCTTCATTTACAGGAGCATCCGATGAATCGGTAATGTTGATGGACGTACGGTTACCCAAGTCGCCAAAGAGGAAAGTATAAGTTCCCGCTTTAAGCTCGGTCGGTTTCACACCGATATCATCCCAAAACGCATCATCGGGTGAGGCATACTTGGCCTTGATGGTGCCTTGAGATTGGTTACGCGCTTCGATGGTAAAGCCCATCTTAGGTAGCAACTCTGGCAAACGCTGCCATAGGACATCGTAAGGAGTACGAGCGATGATAACCGGGAAGCCACTGCGATCTCGGCCCATTGTAATAGGGATCTGTTTAACGAGTTCTTGCGCTTTACGCGTCGCTTCTTCACGCAAATCCAAATCATAGCGAGCAGTTACAAGGTTGGTCATCAATGCGTTGTAGCGAGATTTATTGGTCGCAGTAACAGGCATGGCTTTGCCGCCTTCGCGCCAATCGATCAGAGAGATTTTGAAGCCGTAGCGGTTGTTCGCCACAAGACGAGAGATCTCGTAACGAGAGCTGAGCTCCACATCTTCATCAGCAGAGCTCCACGTGACCCAATCGGTTTCGATAAGATCTGCCGTCTGCTCGACGATGCCGATGTTGCGCTCACTCAGCATGGTTTGCGCAGTTTGCCAAACGCGATCCAGTTCGTCTTCACGAAGCAGCCATAATGTCGTTTCCCCTTCTTTGCGCTCTGCTCGTGCGCCAGGAATCAAGGCCAGGACCTGCTGGGGAGGACGAATATCCACTTCACGACCAATTCCACCGCTGAACTCGCCCTGAGGAATTTGGTAGTTGGGGTAAAACTGAGGCTCTGCGCCCGCCGGTAACGTCCACTCGGTTAAATCAGGGGTATTAAGATACTCAAAGTCATCTTTGGCTTGGCGACGCTGCGTGGCGCTGCCTGAGCAGGCACTTAAAACAAAAACAGCTAGTGAACTAACGACTAGCTGGTGAGACAATTTCATTGAAACTCCTAAGAAATCAAAGCCGAAGCTAAGCTTCGGCAGTTATCCTAAATCAGTAGATGCCCGCATCCGTCATGGCTTGCGATACGATCGGCTGCGCGTTGTCTGACAGCTCTGTCAGCGGCAATCTTAGGCTACCGTGGTCAATCAGACCCAGCTTATGCGCCGCCCATTTGACTGGAATCGGGCTTGACTCCACAAATAGATTTTTGTGCAAAGGCATCAAACGCTGATTGATGACTTCCGCTTCGTCAAATTTGCCTTCGCTGGCTAAACGGAACATAGTTGCCATATCCGCAGCCGCAATATTGTTGGTCACAGAAATCACACCTTGACCACCCATTTTGACGAAATCCAAACCGGTCGAGTCATCACCACTTAGTAAGATAAAATCTTCGCCACAAAGTTCACGATGAATCGCAATTCGACTCAAATCACCGGTCGCATCTTTTAATGCAACGATGTTGTCGATTTCAGAAAGGCGAGCAACCGTCTCAGGTTTAAGGTCTACCGCAGTACGACCCGGTACGTTGTATAGGATCAACGGCACTTCGCTGACGTCAGCGATCGCTTTGTAGTGCTGGTACAAACCTTCTTGTGTTGGCTTGTTGTAGTATGGTGTAACGCTCAGACAACCGGCGATACCCGTATTATTCAGTAGGCGGCTAAAGGTGACTGACTCGTGGGTTGCGTTCGCGCCTGTACCTGCAATAACAGGAATGCGGCCATCCGCGAATTCCAGCGTCTTGAGTACAACCTTGACATGCTCTTCTATCGATAACGTCGATGATTCACCCGTCGTACCTACCGCAACAATACCGCTGCTGCCCGCAGCAATGTGGTATTCGACCAGTTTTTTCAGACTCGCGTAATCGACTTCGTCTTCTTGATTAAACGGTGTAATTAACGCGACGATACTTCCTGAAAACATGTCTCTCTCCCTAATTTCGATACTTATCGCATGTTACTGTATGGGGATTGAAAAACACAAGCGGTTCGTCACGCTTAAATCACCTAAATCTGTGAATATTTATCATATGTTAGCGTTGGCGCAATTCTGGGTAAAATCTATCCCAACCTAGACCACTCCACAGCCCGATTTGACTTAGACTGGGCGCTTTCACTCTACAATGTGAAAACACTCAATTTAGGTGATTAGAAAACCTACAGATCCCGCAACTTTCTCCCTTTTAACTGTGCTAAGCTATCTCATTAACAAAGTTAACAATGACTGAAGTGACATTATGAACCAACATCTGGTGATTACCGCGGTAGGGACAGACCGCTCAGGCATCTGTAACCAAGTCGTTCACCTTGTGACACACTCGGGTTGCAACATTGTTGATAGTCGTATTGCGCTATTTGGTAGTGAATTCACGCTTATCATGCTGCTGTCGGGAAGCAACGCAGCCATCACTCGCGTCGAGACCACCTTGCCTTTACTTGGCCAGGAACATGATCTCATCACCATGATGAAACGTACTTCTCCTCACGCTCTGTCAGACAATAGCTATATGGTCGAAGTCTTCATTGAGTCGGACGATAAACCGGGCTTAACGGAACAATTCACCCAGTTCTTTGCCAGCAAAGAGATTGGCCTTTCTTCTCTTAGCGCCCAGACGATCAATAAAGATAAGATTCAAGCGCAGCAAGACCAGTTCCATATCGCTATTTCTGCTTCTGTCGACTCGGGTTGTAACCTGATGCAGTTACAAGAAGACTTCAATGCGTTATGTAAAGAGCTACAGGTTCAAGGCTCACTTAATTTTCTAAAAAATAGTCAGTAAGAAAGGAATACTTCATGAATACACTCAAAGCCGGCTCTCCTGCTCCTGCTTTTTCTCTTCTCGACCAGAACGGCGATACCGTGTCATTGTCGGATTTCGCTGGCAAGAAAGTGCTGTTCTACTTCTACCCAAAAGCGATGACGCCAGGCTGCACAGTTCAAGCACAAGGTCTGCGTGACGTGAAAACCGAGCTAGATAAGCACAACGTGGTGGTGTTGGGGGTAAGTATCGACCCAGTAAAACGACTCGGTAAATTCATCGAACGTGACGAGCTCAACTTCACCTTACTTTCCGATGAAGACCACGCTGTCGCCGAGCAGTTTGGTGTATGGGGCGAAAAGAAATTTATGGGTAAAGTGTATGACGGTTTGCACCGCATTAGCTTCCTTATCAACGAAGAAGGTGTGATTGAACACGTGTTCGACAAGTTCAAAACGAAAGACCATCACGAAGTGGTTCTGAACTACCTGAATGAGAACACCTAACGAGTACATTTGTCACCCACTCATCGCGCCTTAGCGTGAAAAAGTGGGATAGACAAAATGACACAGACAAAAATGCCAGCAGAAATGCTGGCATTTTTACTATCAAAGGTAGGAACTACACAATGAACTTGTTAAGAATCGCGTCTTGCTCTCGCACGTTCTCAGTTTGAACCTGCATGGCAATACTGGCCTCTTCTGACGCGTTGGTCACCTGTGTCGAGAGATCTTTGATTTTCACTGTGTTGCTGTTGATCTCTTCTGCTACCAAGCTCTGCTGCTCAGCCGCCGACGCAATTTGCATATTCATATCCGAGATTCTCTGAATCGCATCACGAATACGTTGCAGTGCACCATCGGCCGCTTGCGCTTTGTCCACAGCGTCGACCGCGGTCGCTTTACTCTCGTTCATGGCGGCCGACACTGAGCTCGCGCCTGCTTGTAGCTGCTCAATCATGTTGCGAATTTCGGTCGTTGACTCTTGGGTTCTTTGCGCCAGAGTTCGAACTTCATCAGCTACGACCGCAAACCCACGTCCCGACTCACCAGCACGCGCAGCCTCAATCGCGGCGTTCAGTGCCAATAGGTTGGTTTGATCGGCAATGTCATTGATGACCTTCAAAATGGTCTCAATGTTGGCCGTCGCCGACTCAAGCCCTTGCACTTCTTCAACCGCTTGATCGATGCGAGCAGAAAGCATGTCGATAGAGGCTGTGGTGTCACTCACCACCGAGGTACCATCAAGCGTTGCTTCATCGGCCTCACGCGCGGCAGCCGCAGCACCTTGTGCATTGTTGGCCACTTCCGTCGCGGTGACCGCCATCTCATTCATCGCGGTAGCCAACTGTTCAAGCTCTTGTAACTGACTGCGCATTGCTTCGGCAGATTCGTGCGAGCCTTGAACGGTCATCTCTGTGCCGCGTAGGATCTCTGCACCGATCGCTTTCGATTGTTGAATCTGTTGCTGCAACGTTTCCGTGAACTGGTTAAAGCCATGCGCAAGCTCGGCAAACTCTTTATCTGTGTTGGTATCAAGGCGCTTGGTCAAATCCCCTTGCCCAGATGCCACATCTTGAATCGCCGCATTGAGTGTACCTAGTGGGCGCATCAACACTTTGATGAGGAAGGTCAGGCCAAGAATACTCAGCACCACACCGATAATCACGTAAATGATCGAGCTATTACGCATATCGCTGATGGCTTTAAACGCGATGCTTTCATCGACAATCGCGCCGATGTACCAGTTTTCACTAGGAACATGCGCCAATTGAATAAGGAAATCTTTACCGTCTTGCGTGATGCGCTGTTCGCCCTCTTGAAGCGTCACTTCAGGCAGGTAGGTCGATAAGTTCTCACCATTAAAGTCCGAGTTAGGGTGGGCAATCGTCGTGCCATCACCTGAGATAATAAACAGGTAACCCGCATCATGCAGATTGGCTTTGTTGACCAAATCCGCCAAGCCGCCCAGTTCCATATCATAGAACATACCGGCGACCATTTTGCCGTTTTCTTTCACTGGCGTGCCGATCGAGATAATAACTTTCTTCGATGAGACATCCACGTATGGCGCGGTGACAATCAACGCCCCTTTGGCTTTCGCATCTTTATACCAAGGACGAACGCGAGGGTCATAACTTGAGTCGGCTTCCCATCCATCGTCGTTTTCGACCACAGACCCATCGGACTCATAACCATATCCCACAGCAAGAAAGCTCGATTTTAAATTGGGCTGCTCAAGGATCTCACTCACGCGTGCTTTATTGAATGGGTCTAACTGCAACACTTCAGTCGACGAGCGGGCCAACGATTTTTTCGCTTCCATCTCGGACACCACCGTGTTTCTTACGCCGTTAACGATTTCGCTCAAGCTGACATCTACCAGCTCCTCGACTTCGTTTTTCACAATGGACAGTTGCTGGACGGACAACAGGGCGACCGTCACAAATAGCAGCGCGGACGATGCGGCGACAATCTTTTGACTAAATCTCATAACTTCCCTCGAAAAATGTATAGGTCGTTCGTATTATTGTAGTTATATCTATCGACTGTGCTGACGTTGACTTGAGTAAATTCTTATAGAAACGATAGCTTGTAAACAAAAAGAGTGAATTTTTTCACTCAACCCTTCAATATTTCATCGCTCTGTCAGGTAACTCTTACCTAACTGTATAAATCTAGCTGCATAAACCAGATAATTCAAAAGTACTAGTCGACTTTTTTGCCCCCTAGCCCTTATGCAACCTCGCCTCGTCCACATTGGGTTTGTTCGGGACACCTCCCTTGGCAATATCGAGATTTTATCGAATGAAATTCTGCCTCCAATATGAATAGCGCATAAAAAATAACGCCGCCAGAGTTAAAACTCTAGCGGCGTTATTTCACCAATAACTGACGAGGCACTAAGAAATAATATTCTCTTCTTCACTACTAGGAAGAGCGCGCCATACCGCTTTAACCAAAGTGGCCAGAGGAATCGCAAAGAAGACACCCCAAAAACCCCACAATCCGCCAAAGACTAAAACAGCAACGATGATCGCCACCGGATGTAAGTTGACCGCTTCAGAAAACAGCACCGGAACCAATACATTGCCATCTAACGCTTGGATAATACCGTAAGCCAACAGCAGCCAGTAGAATTGTGGTGTGAATCCCCATTGGAACAATCCTACCATGGCCACTGGCAAGGTAACGGCAGCCGCGCCAATATAAGGAATGAGCACAGAGAGCCCGACAGATACCGCCAATAACACCGCGTAACGCAGATCTAAAATCGCAAACGTAATGTAGCTCACGCCACCCACAATCAGGATTTCCATCACTTTGCCGCGAATGTAGTTGGAGATCTGCTCATTCATCTCAAGCCACACTTTGTTGGCGAGACGACGATTTCTCGGCAATACGCCACTGGCCATCTCAAGCATCTCTTGCTTATCTTTCAATAGGAAAAACACCAACAGTGGCACGAGAACCAAATACACAGCCAATGTAGCCAAGCTCACCAGAGACGCCAACGACCCTTTGACAACGCTTTCTCCCATTCCCAATACTTGATTTTTCGTGTTGCTCACCAGAGATTCGACGATCTGGAAATTCTCAAGTTCTGGATAGCGCTTAGGCAACTCGGCAATGACTTTTTGTAAACCGACATACATGGTGGGAATATCATTGATGAGATTCCCGACCTGTTGCCAAATCGTCGGTACCAGACCAAACACAGCCACCAGCATAATGCTGATAAAGCCCAGAATCACTACCACCACCGATAAGGTGCGGGGCAGCCCAACTCGGGTCAACTGATTGACCGGCCATTCAAGTAAATAAGCCAACACGATCGCCACTAACAAAGGTGCAATCAAGTTACCGAAAAAGTAGATAGTAATAAAACCAAAGAGCAGTATGGCCACTAGGCTCACGGCATGAGGATCAGAGAAGCGTCGCTTGTACCAGCGATTGATCATTTCGAGCATTTAACTGTTTTCCCTTGTGACATCTAGACAAAGAGTAACATGCAAAGCAAAGTGGCCTTCTTGGGGTTGGCAGTCATGTTGCCACCCTTTCGCCGTAACAAAACGCTGAATATCCTTCAGCGATTGCGGGTCAGAGGTAAGAAGTGATGCTGAACTCTGCTCACGAAGCGATGTGAGGTAACGTTTGGCTAATAACAGCGCCATCGGGCACCGCTCCTGGCGCAGATCCAAAATATTGGGTTCCATTCTTCCGCTCGATGCATATTATATCGTGAAGTATTGTATAGTGTTTTTTTAAAAGAGACAGTGTAAATAGAGGCGGCTAGGTAAACTTTGACCGCTATTTGACTCTCCCTCTACCAACTAAGAGAATGACGAATAACACAGGGAGACCACCGAGACATTGCACTCGAAACCAACCGCAAAACTCGGTGTCCAAGCAGTAAGTGCAGCTCAGCTTGCTGTCGAGACAATATCCACGGAGCATTTCAGGAAATTTATGCTTAAACGTACGCGTTCTATCGTTTGCTTGTGTGTAGCGACTGTTTTAGGGACATCTACCGCCAGCTTCGGCCCTGTTACACCGGTGTATGCCAACACAATAGACTTGCCCGACATTGGTACCGCCGCCAGCGGCACCTTGACGATTGCACAAGAATTGCAATACGGCGACGCCTACATGCGCATGCTGAGAAACGGACAGCCGATCGTCAATGACCCAGTCCTCAACGAATATATCGATGCTTTAGGCCATCGATTGGTGGCGAATGCGGACGATGTGAAAACCCCCTTCACCTTTTTTATGATCCGCGACCGCAACATCAACGCCTTTGCCTTCTTCGGTGGATATGTCGCGTTACACAGCGGGTTATTTTTGCATGCACAGAGCGAAAGTGAACTCGCCTCCGTCGTGGCGCACGAAATCGCCCACGTCACGCAGCGTCACTTAGCGCGCAGTATGGAAGATCAAGCCAGACGTTCACCTGCCACCATGGCGGCTCTCGCGGGAGCCCTTCTACTTGCGATTGCGGCGCCAGAAGCGGGCATTGCGGCCATTACGGCGACAACGGCAGGCAGCATGCAGGGGCAAATCAACTACACGCGTTCGAACGAAAAAGAAGCGGATCGCTTTGGCATCGCCACCCTGGCGAAAGCGGGATTTGACGTCAACGCCATGCCACGCTTTTTCAGTCGCTTAGCGGATGAGTACCGTTACGCGAGTACGCCACCGCCAATGCTGCTCACTCACCCTTTACCTGAAGATCGCATTACCGATAGCCGAGCTCGTGCGCAAAACTATCCGGCAAGACGGGTCGATTCGTCACTCGATTATCATTTAGCGCGTGCGCGTATCGTCGCCCGCTATGCGGGTATCAGTTCGAAAGCGGCACTCGATTGGTTTGAGCGCACCGAAGCAAAAGCAGAGCCCGAGATAAAACGCGCATTCCAATACGGTCGAGCACTGGTACAAATGGACAACAACCAACTCGACGAAGCGAGCAAAACCCTGCATGAACTGTACAAGCAGCAGCCGAACAATCATTTTTATCTCGATGCGATGAGCGATCTCTATATCGCACAAAAAACACCCGAGAAAGCCAAAACGCTGTTAGAGCAAGCTCTGAAAGCAACGCCAAATAACCCCGTCCTGACCATTAACTACGCCAACGTCTTGATGCAAATGGATAAGAATCAAGACGCGTCCAAAGTATTGCAGCGCTATACCCACGACAACCCAAATGATGTCAACGGATGGCACTTGCTCTCGGAAGCCAGCATTCATTTAGGGTACAGTGACGAAGATTTGGCCGCGCGTGCGGAGATTTTGGCGTTGAAAGCCAACTGGAACAAAGCAATTCAGTATTACACCCAAGCCAGCCAACTCGCTGACCTTGGCAGCCTAAAACAGGCGAGATACGATGCACGCATTGACCAACTTATGATTCAGCGTGATCGCTTTATGGCGCTGCAATAACACAAGTTCTAACGATAACAATAATGGAGAAAAACTATGTCTGTCGTGATTTATCACAACCCTCGCTGCTCAAAAAGCCGTCAAACACTGGCGCTATTAGAAGAAAACGGTGTTGAGCCACACATCGTCAAATATCTCGAGCAAACCCCAAGTGTCGATGAACTCAAGACGCTCTTTAGCCAACTCGGCTTCTCTGAAGTTCGTGACATGATGCGCACCAAAGAAGAGATTTACAAAGAGCTGCAACTGGCCAATGCCGACGATGAAGCCCTGTTTCGCGCAATGGCGGAACATCCGAAGTTGATTGAGCGACCTATTGTTGTCAACAAAGGTCATGCCAAACATGGCCGACCACCAGAGCAGGTGCTTGAGCTACTATGAGCTGCCGCCTGATTGTCCTCTACTACAGTCGGCACGGCGCAACCCGCTCTCTCGCACAGCAGATTGCGCGAGGCATTGAGTCGATTGACGGCTGTGAAGCCTTGCTTCGCACCGTCAACGAGATAGAGAGCGGCGATGATCCCCTCGATCCCATTATTACTCAGGACGAGTTGAAAAACTGTGCGGGACTGGCGATGGGCAGCCCTGTATGGTTTGGCAATATGGCTGGCGCGTTAAAGCACTTTTGGGATAAGACGACACCATTATGGCTAGCGGGCGATCTGATTGATAAGCCCGCTTGTGTCTTCACCGCATCCTCATCCATGCATGGCGGCCAAGAAACCACCTTGCAATCTATGATGTTGCCGCTGCTGCACCATGGGATGTTGATTTTAGGGATCCCTTATTCTGAACCAGCTCTGCATGCCACACGCTCTGGGGGCACGCCTTATGGCGCCAGTGCGGTCACTACACATCAACCACGCACCTTGTCGCAAGACGAAATAGTATTAGCTCAGCAAGTCGGCAAACGTCTTGCCCGCTGCGCACGTCAATTAAAGGAACTCTAACCATGCAAGAGATGCAAGCGACCACAAAACGATACCGTTTCATGGCGCTGCTTGGCAATCTGGCGCTGCTCGCTTGGATTGGACTGTGGCAATTATCGTTATCGCCTCACCCTCACCTCAACAGCACCACACTCGCGATTGCTTGGGCTATCCCACTGCTGCTGCCTATGCCCGGGATTTTGGCCGGCAAACCGTATACACACGCATGGGCAAACTTTGTTTTAATGCTCTACTTCCTGCACGCTTTGACCATCCTTTGGATTGACGACGGCGAACGTTATTTAGCACTGGTTGAACTGTTACTCACTAGTCTCGCGTTTGCTGGCAACATCCTTTATGCACGAGTACGGGGACAAGAGTTGGGCATGAAACTAAAAAGATTGTCCAAAGTGGAGAAAGAAGAGCGTGCTAAGTTCGGCGCTGAAGATAAGTCTGAGGGATAAGGTCACGCTGATGGCCTCCATCTAGCCAACTCGCCTTTATACTCCGGGTAAAAAACGACAAAAGGGGCGGATCATCCAGCCCCTTTCTCATCTCTAATCTTAATGTGGTTTACTCTACTACCTCAATAGGTTCAATCTCCACACCTTCAGTCTCTGCCACTGCTTCGTTGGCAGAGACGTCACTGTCTGGCTGCATCAGTAGCGGCTCAGGTTGATACGGTTTACCTTGCCACTGGAACAGCAGCACCGTTTCAGTCTGAATAAGCGGGGCTGAAGCCGCCAGCGAGCTCTCTGGCGCCACAAGAGTTGAATCGGCCGTCGTCGTATCGCTAGGCTGATTGAGCTCATCGCTGCCTTGCGCGGGCAACGTTGGCGTGAGCTCCCCTACCTCGGGTTCAGTTTGAATAAACTGTGTCTCCAGTTGCGTCACTTCGAGTGCAGAGACCTGCTGCTCAAACTCTTCAACACTGGCAAGTAAGTGGACATCAAATGTCACCTGATTGCCTTGAATTTTGATGATGTCTAACGAGGCGACTGAGCTCAGTGCCTTGAGTTTATTCTCAAGTTGGAAAAAGCCCATCGCGTCATTGAGTTCAATAAAGCGTGCTTTCACGGACTCAGAAGACTCACTCGCCACCAGCACCGCACTCTTTTTCGCGTAGTAATCGCTGATTTGGTTGATCATTTTATTCGCCGCATCTGCACCATTATTGGCGCCGCTAATCGGTGCTTGACGAGTCACACCTATGGTCGCTGGCTTTTGATCGTATAACGTCCAACGTAGTGATTCGCCTTGCACTTTCACCACTAAGACAGCATCAACCGGGTAGCGCTGACTCGCTTGACCCACAGGCTGAATAAAGCCGCCCCACAAGTCTGAGACAGCCACTCCGGTAACGTCATCAAAATCGCCAACCGGCACGGTAACGGGCAAGCCTCTCTCGCGCGCTTGCTGCTGCAAGTTGACCAGTGTCTCAGAGCGAGAATGCTCCCAGATGATGGTGCGATCGTAGGGCGTCTCTTCCACCATCCAGACTAAAACGTTCGCACGTGTTGCTGGCCAAAGCGGCAATTGCGCTTGACTGAGTAGAGAACGAATATGAGGACCACTAAACGACATACGCAGTGACGTCTCCTCACCGATTTTTCCGTAGCCGAGTTGAGAAACGTACTGAGCGCTCTGAGAGAGGGCCTTCTTGACGACTTCGTTATCCGCAGCTTGCGGATCGCCAGACGCGCGAATGATGACTTGCTTCATCCCAGCTTCACGAGCTCGGGTATCGGCGTTATTCTCGCTTTGATCGATGACGATTTCAGCTCGGTAAAGATCCTCATTGGTCAAGGCCATCGCTGGCAAACCCATCAGTCCGAGCGCGAGTAAAGCTAAACGGCGCATACATTTCCTACATCTAATCGAATTCACAAACAGCGATGATAAGCAACTATCCGCTGTGGGGCAACTTTCCCGGTCGGTTGGCAGCAGCAAGCGCGATATGGCTAACACTCTCCTCATAGCAACGCTCGGAGTAAAATAGCCACGCACCGAGTAAACGCAGTTCACCTACCTATCCAAACGAGCAATATTTGATCAAGCTCAGATTGCAATCGTTTGCTTTAATGTTAAAATCTCGCGATTTTATTTTTAGTACCTATGCTCTATCGCTATGTACTAAACCAAAACTATCCGCTTTACAAAGGAATGACGACATGAAAAATGCCATTCAAGGCGCACAAATGCTGTTTGTTGCGTTTGGGGCCCTGGTTCTCGTCCCGCTGCTGACGGGACTCGACCCTAGCGTTGCCCTCTTCGGTGCTGGCCTTGGTACCTTACTCTTTCAATTAATGACTCGCCGCTCTGTTCCCATCTTTCTCGCCTCCTCCTTCGCTTTTATCGCCCCTATCCTTTACGGAGTACAAACTTGGGGTGTACCAGCCACTATGGGTGGTTTGATGGCCGCTGGTCTGGTGTATGTCGCACTGGGTGGTCTAATCAAACTTCGTGGGGTTGAGATTATCCATAAATTGCTGCCTCCTGTTGTGGTTGGGCCGGTCATTATGGTGATTGGTCTTGGATTGGCGCCCGTCGCTGTCAATATGGCACTGGGTAAAGGTGGCGATGGCACGCAACTGATTGATGGACAAGCGTCGCTAGTGATCTCTTCTGTTTCACTGCTCACAACGATTCTCCTGAGTGTGTTTGCCAAAGGCTTCCTCAAGCTCACCCCTATTTTGGGTGGTATTGTGGTGGGATACTGCCTGAGCTTAGGCTACGGTATTGTCGATTTCACGCCCGTCAAAGAAGCGGCATGGTTTGCGCTACCAAACTTCACGGCGCCTGAATTTAACATTAACGCCATTCTATTTATGATTCCCGTTGCCATCGCGCCAGCGGTAGAGCACGTTGGGGACATGCTGGCCATTTCAAACGTCACCGGAAAAGATTACCTGAAAAAGCCCGGCCTTCATCGCACCATTGCAGGGGACGGGGTCGCGACGATGGCGGCATCACTGTTTGGTGCGCCACCCAACACCACCTACTCTGAGGTGACAGGTGCGGTCATGCTGACCAAAGCCTTCAATCCTGTGATCATGACCTACGCTGCGGTGACGGCTATTGTGCTTGCGTTGGTCGGCAAGCTTGGCGCTGCGCTGCAAACCATCCCTATGCCAGTGATGGGCGGTATCATGATTCTATTGTTTGGCTCAATTGCGACCGTAGGATTGAACACCTTAATCAAAAATCACGTCGATTTGCACAAATCTCGTAACCTCGTCATCGTTGCCATTACCTTAGTCTTCGGTATTGGTGGTATGGCGTTTGGCATCGGTGAGTTCAGTCTCCAAGGCGTGAGCCTATGTGGTATCGTCGCGATTGTGCTAAATCTGGTTCTTCCAAAAGACCTGGGTGAAAACCACGTCGTCGACAACGCACAAATGGAAGAGGAAGAAGCGCGCTAATCCACGCTCACCCTTCACAAAGATTGGCAAACTGGCCTTGGGTCAGTTTTGCCAAATCTTGCGCCGCCAATTCGATTTCCAACCCTCGCTTACCTGCACTGACACAGATCGTTTCACGCTCCAACGCACTTTGATGGATAAACGTCGCCAATCGCTTCTTTTGCCCGAGCGGGCTGATTCCGCCCACAATATAACCTGTCACTGTTTGCGCAATAGCCGGATCAGCCATCTCTGCTTTTTTAGCCTTTGCCGCTTTTGCCGCCTGCTTCAAATTGAGTTTTTGGTTAACAGGTATCACAGCGACAGCGAGGTTTTTCGCCTCACCATTGAGTGAAAACAGTAGAGTTTTAAACACGCTATTGGGATCTTGCCCTAATGCTTGTGCGGCTTCGAGCCCGTAACTCTCGGCACGCGCGTCGTGCTGATACTGATGTATTTGATGAGGAATTTTGTGTTTTTTAGCAAGATTGATGGCTGGGGTCATACACACTCCGAGAATAAAAAAAGCGCAGCTCTAGGCTGCGCATTCAGTTAATAAGATTTAGCTCGTTAGGTCAATTACTTGTAGACCATCTCACCTGCTGGTGCGTATTGGTTTACATCTACTGGGCTGTTCGCCTCTAGGTAGTCTTTGAGCACTTCTGCATCAACGAAGCCCGTGTTGACGTGACCTGGGTGGTCCGTCAGCTTAGGATAGCCATCGCCCCCTGCAGCGTTGTAGCTTGGTACGGTGAAGCGGTAAGTGCCGTCAAGACGCAGCTGTTTACCACCGATAAACACGTTTGACACTTCACCGTTTTCCACCGTCATTGAAATACCTGCAAACTGAGCGTAAGCGCCAGAATCCACTGGCTTGGTCGCCACAACGTTGAGGTAATCCAACACTTCTTGGCCAGACATATCTGTGTAGGTCAAAATGTTGGCAAACGGCTGAACCGTTAGCACGTCTTTGTATGTCACGTCACCGCCTTCAATCGAGTCACGCACGCCACCTGAGTTCATCACAGCAAAATCCGCTTTGGCACGTTGCATGTGCGAGGTCGCGATCAAGCGGCCTAAGTTGGTCTGTTGGAAACGAACCACATTACGATCCCCTTCCAGCTTGCCATTGGTCTCTGCGATCTTCACATTCAACTGAGCTTGACCTTGCTCTTGGTAAGGACGCAAAAACTCGAGCAGTTCGCTGTCTTCGGCAATCTCGTCTTCGATAAAGACACGTTTTGATTCGCCATCCACTTTGACTTTTTTCTTCAAGTTGACTGGAATCAGGTCGTAGCTGACCATCTGCAGTTCACCGTTACGGAACTCATAGTCCGCGCGACCGACGTATTTGCCCCACTCGTGCGCTTGGACAATGTACGTGCCATTTTGCATGTCCGGTTTACACTCATCCGATGGCGCGAAGTTTTTCTTCACGACATTTGGCGCTTCCATACAGACTGGCTCTTGGGAGTGACCACCCACAATCATATCCAGAGAACCTTCATCTAGGTAACGAGCCAAAGCCACATCACCTGGCGCGTTCACACCACGCTTACCATCTTCGTAGTGGCCCATGTGAGTCACAGCGAAAATCAGATCTGGCTTTTCCGTTTCTTGTAGCTCAGCGATCAGCTTCTTCGCTTCTTCTTTCGGGTCGCGGAAATCGATGCCACCAATAAACTCTGGGTTACCGATTTTCGCCGTATCTTCGGTAGTTAAACCGATGATGGCAATCTTAATACCTTGCTTATTGAACATCTGGTATGCCTGGAACATACGCTCGCCCGTTGCTTTGTCGTAGATGTTAGCGGACAGCATTGGGAAGTTCGCCCACTCTTTTTGCTTGAACAACACCTCAAGTGGGTTATCAAACTCGTGGTTACCGAGCGCCATCGCATCATAGCCGATTTTGCTCATGCCCTTGAAATCAGGTTCCGCGTCTTGCAAGTCAGATTCTGGCACGCCAGTGTTGATGTCACCACCAGACAACAGCAGCACGCTGCCGCCTTGTGCAGTGATATCAGCACGCAACTCATCGATCAGAGTTTTACGTGCGGCCATCCCATACTCGCCGTATTTGTTCTGCCAAAAACGACCGTGGTGGTCATTGGTGTGAAGGACGGTGAGCTTGTACGTTGTGTCTGCTTCCCACTCGTGCTGCGGTGCGGTGGCACAGCCAGCCAGAGTTGCCAGAATTGCTGCGCTTATAGCGCTTTTTACGATCAGGCGTTGCTTCATTGTCATACCTTTTGAACTTGGGGGTTTCCACTGCCGAAATTACTGTGCTCTCAACGAGTTAAACGGAGTCAAAAAACGGCTCTGAGAACAGTAAAACTTGAACTAGTTTAAATTAAGGGTTTTTGCGCAACAGTCTGTTTTCATATTTATGATGTATAGATCACTTTATTTCGCTTGAAAGGATGAAACAAACCACAGAGTTTTCATTGACCGCATCAAGCGATCACAGGCAAACGTTTAGCTTATTGATGGTCTCCCAGGCTTGATTTTGCGACAGAGAGCGTTTAACCAACAGTTTTTCACCCATTATCCAACGTTCACCGCCAATAAACGAAAAAAGCCAGCAGATGCTGGCTTAATCGATGTTTTTCGCGACAGACTATTTAATGTCGATCGGCGCAAAACCTTTAATCAAATCATCAAGGGCTTTCATTTGCGCCAAGAATGGTTCCAGTTTATCTAGCGGCAGCGCAGAAGGACCATCGCAACGCGCCTTATCTGGATCGGGGTGAGCCTCGATAAACAAACCGGCGATACCGGTTGCAAGACCAGCTTTCGCAAGCTCGACCGTTTGCTCTCGACGACCACCAGATGCCGCGCCAGACGGGTCACGCATCTGCAATGAGTGGGTCACATCGAAAATAATCGGGCTACCGTTGGAGGCTTTTTTCATAACGCCAAAGCCCAACATATCCACCACCAAGTTGTCGTAGCCGTGGCAAGAGCCACGCTCACACAAAATCACCTGCTCATTGCCACACTCAGCAAATTTCTCGACGATATTGCCCACTTGACCTGGACTCATGAATTGCGGTTTCTTGACATTGATGACAGCGCCCGTTTTCGCCATCGCTTGCACGAGATCGGTTTGACGCGCAAGAAACGCAGGCAACTGAATAACATCGACTACATCGGCAACAGGCTGAGCTTGCGCTTCTGTGTGGACATCCGTGATGATTTTTACGCCAAATGTCTCTTTGAGCTCTTGGAAAATCTTCATGCCCTCTTCTAGGCCTGGACCACGGTAAGAGTGTACCGAGCTGCGGTTGGCCTTATCGAAAGAGGCTTTAAATACGTAAGGAATACCAAGTTTGTCAGTGACCTTCACGTAGTGCTCACAGATTTGCATCGCAAGATCGCGCGATTCGAGCACATTCATGCCCGCAAATAGGGTAAACGGCTTGTCATTGGCAACGGGGATATCGCCAACCTGAACGATTTTCTGTTCCATTTTGTTCTCTCTTTATTTAGTCACTGCGCTTAACAACCACAGTGGTTTGTGTGCGTTGGCGGCAAACACCGCCTAGCGCTAGTGTAAAGTGACGCGCGTATCGCTCATCGCGTTAACTTGGCTCTTGAGCAGCTCAGACGCAGGGTCATCAGGGCATTGGTCAATAAAATATTGATAATCATTGAGTGCAATTTGATGACAATCAAGCTGCTGATAGATAAAACCACGGTCGCGGATCTCATAAGGGTCATCCGGGACAAACGTCAGCGCCAAGTCGGTACATTTTAACGCTAAAGTGTAGCGCTCTTCACGCAGCAGCGCCGATTTAATCAATGCTAGCCAGCGACCAATCACGGTTGGATTGTCCGCTTCTTTAAGGTGTTCAGATTTGAGTGTCGCCAACGGACCGCTGTGCCCTATCAACCAAGCGCCCAACGTGTGCTCACACACGTACTCGCCATTAAAAGGATTGATATAACGCGCCGGCTCACCGAACCACTCCAGTTTGAGCAAAAACTGGGTAGGAAACGTGACGGCCTTAAGAGGAAAGTCCAGTTGACGGCCAAGATAAAGCAGCAGCGAGCCTAAACTCACCGGAATCCCCTTGCGCCGCTTTAGCACTTTATCGACAAAAGCATTAGCGGAGTCGAAGTAGGCATCTTGATCACCGCGAAATCCCCACTCATGGTAGAAAAGTCGCAACAACGCATCAAAACGTTGCTTCTCATCATACTCGTGGCTTAGCGCCAGCTCAGCCTCTTTGACCAAACGAAGTAATTCTGCCTCTGCCCACGCCACTTGAGTGTCTGAATTGATGGCTTTATTCAATGCCAAAGCGCCTTCTACCAGCTCCATTGCATCAAAATCTTCGTCAAATAACTCCAGCATATCTCGCCTAACCACCTGTTTTGTTGTCTATCTTAGTGTTTTTCTCGTTCTGGTGCTGATTAACCAAAAAACATCGGCGTTTTAGTGATGGCGACTTTGCCCGCCATCGCCAGCCACCCGAGTGCGCCAAAAAAGGAGAAGGTGCGCAGCAGTTTGTTTCGGCCCAGTTTCAAGGCGAAAAAACCAAGGGCAATGTACGCCAGCACGCAGGTTAACTTTTCTGTTAGCCATGGGGCCGCTGGTGTGAACGGAATGAAGCCCGTGATGACAATCAGATAGATACCAGACAACAGCAAGAAGGTGTCATTAATGTGAGGAAACACTTTGAGAAACTTGTTCTCGAGTAGCTTTGAGTTGGCCATCATCAGCGCAAATCGTACCGAAAGCAGCGTGGCGCTGATGGCAATGGTCAATAGGTGAAAATGCTTTAATCCTTCGTACATGTTCTCTTCTCTATTTTTTATCTCTATGAGTCAGCAACGTGGCAACCTATGGTTACTCGATCGTTGCCGCCGTAATCCTTGAGGGTGTCGATTTGGCGATAGCCATTAGCTTGCAGAATCTCTCGCACCGCCTTACCTTGTTCAAACCCATGCTCAAACATCAACCAGCCATTCGGCAGCAAATAGTCGCGTGCCGCTCTCGCGATCCATTTTATGTCTGCGAGGCCTTCATCCTCAGCCACTAGCGCACTCAAAGGCTCAAACCGCACATCACCTTGCGTCAAATGTTGGTCACTCTCTTCGATATAAGGAGGATTAGACACAATCAAAGCAAACTGCGTACCAGCTTCAATAGGTTCGAACCAACAGCCCGCTAAGAACGCAGCATTGGTGATGCCAAGACGCTCTGCGTTGCGAGTGGCTAAGTCGCGTGCGTCATCCTTGAGGTCAACCCCGATTACCTTACGCTGAGGGCACTCACTGGCTAGCGCCAAGGCAATGGCGCCCGTTCCTGTGCCCAAGTCCAGAATCGGTCCTTCAATGTCTGGCACTTTATCGAGCGCAATTTCGACTAAACGCTCAGTATCAGGCCTTGGGATCAAGGTCGATGGCGAGACCAGTAGCGGCAGAGACCAAAACTCTCGTTCACCCAAAATATACGCCACAGGCTCTCCCGCGCAGCGGCGCACTAATAGCGCATCGAAAGCGGCAATCTGCGCGTCGTCGAGTGTTTTTTCTGGCCAAGTGAACAAAAAGGAACGCGGTTTCTCCAACGCGTGGCAAAGCAGTACCGCCGCATCAAGCGCTGGCGACTCACTGCCGCTTTGCTCAAGTTGCTGCGTCGCTCGCTCAAGCGCTTGTTCCACCGTGGTGATCGTCATATCAAGCTCATCTCCATTCCGTAGTAACGGAATGCCATTAATGGTTTTCAGCTAATGCGGCTAACTGATCCGCTTGGTGCTCTTGGATCACTGGGTCAACCAAGCTCACCAAATCCCCTTCCATTACTTCGTTCAAACGGTAAATGGTCAAGTTAATACGGTGATCAGAAACGCGGCCTTGTGGATAGTTGTAGGTACGAATGCGATCGCTTCGATCCCCTGAACCCAACAGGTTGCGACGAGTGTCTGACACTTCAGCCGCACGTTTCGCCTCTTCCGCTTGAATGATGCGCGCCGCCAACACCGCCATCGCCTTCGCTTTGTTTTTGTGCTGAGAACGCTCGTCCTGACACTCGACTACCGTGCCTGTTGGTAAGTGAGTAATACGAATCGCCGAGTCCGTGGTGTTAACGTGCTGACCACCGGCACCTGACGCTCGGAAGGTATCAATTTTCAGATCTGCCGCTTTGATTTCAGGAATTTCCGCTTCTGGAATTTCCGCCATCACCGCAACAGTACATGCTGAGGTATGCACACGACCTTGCGACTCGGTTGCCGGTACGCGCTGCACGCGATGACCGCCTGACTCAAATTTCAAGATGCCGTAAGCGCCTTCACCGCTCACTTTGGCAATCATCTCTTTGTAACCACCATGCTCGGCTTCACTGGCAGACATCACTTCGATGCGCCAACCTTTCTTTTCAGCAAATTTGCTGTACATACGGAACAGATCACCAGCAAAAATGCCCGCTTCGTCACCGCCCGCACCCGCACGAATCTCAAGGAAGCAGTTGCGATCGTCATTAGGATCTTTTGGCAGCAGTAAAATCTGAAGCTCCGCTTCCAGACGCTCAATCGCGTCTTTGGCCGCTGAGATCTCTTCTTGCGCCATTTCACGCATCTCTTCGTCGTCTTCATTGGCCATATCTTGCGCCGCGACTAAGTCTTCTTGAGCTTGTTGGTAAGCTTGGAAACACTGAGTGACTTCTTCAAGTTGCGAGTACTCTTTCGACAGAGCACGGAATTTATCTTGGTTACCGATCACATCCGGATCGCCAAGTAAGTGTTGAACTTCTTCGTAACGTTCAACCAGTGTTTCTAGCTTAGTTAGAATCGAGGGTTTCATACTGTATTTCTCAAGATAGGGTAAGTGGGCACAATCAATAAGGTACGGGCACGGCAAAGTGACTCCGCTAGTTATCGTCTAGGCCTAAACTTTGTCTAATGATAGCAAGCTTTGCAGGCTCGCCCTGCTCCGCAGCACTTTGCATGGCGCGCGTCGGAGCGTGAATCAATCGGTTGGTCAATTTGTTGCTGAGTTCATGGAGCAGTTTTTCAGGATCGGCACCGGTTGCCAGTGCTTGTAAGCTTTTCGCCAACAACTCTTCACGAATGGCGTTCGCGCTGCGGCGATAATCGCGGATGCTATCTACCGCCTGCAACGAGCGCAGTGAAGACATAAACGCCGCGCTCTCTTCGCTGACAATCGCTTCGGCTTGAATGGCTTCCACTTTGCGCTGCTCGATGTTGCTGTCTATGATCGACTGCAAATCATCGACGGTGTAAAGGTACACATCGCTCAAATCGCCGACCTGAGATTCAACATCACGCGGTACGGCGATATCAACAAACAACATAGGACGGTGACGTCTTGCCTTGATGGCGCTTTCCACCATGCCTTTACCGATAATAGGTAGCGGACTAGCAGTCGAGCTGATCACGATGTCGGCTCGGCCAAGATGCTCGGGAATTTCCGGCAAACTGATGATCTCAGCGCCAAACTCGCGCGCCAGTGGCAAGGCCCGCTCTCGGGTGCGGTTAGCCACGATCATCTTTTTACAGCCATTGGCAGAGAGGTGTTTAGCGACCAGTTCAATCGTCTCGCCAGCGCCGACTAACAGCACGGTCGAGGCTTCAAGCGATTCGAAAATATGCTTCGCCAACGTACAAGCGGCGTAGGCAACCGAGACCGCTTGGCCGCCGATGTCCGTTTCTGTGCGCACGCGCTTGGCAACGGAAAAGGTTTTTTGGAACAGCTTCTCCATCGCGCTATCCACCGAGCGGTGTTCACGCGAATCGGCATACGCTTGTTTCACCTGACCTAGAATTTGCGGCTCGCCCAAAACAAGCGAGTCTAACCCGCACGAGACACGCATCAGATGCTTGATAGCGGCCTGCTCTTCATGGATGTATAAACTGGGCTTTAACTCTTCAGGGCTGACCTGATGAAACTGAGATAACCACTCGATAAGCTTGCTTTTACCGGAGGGTTTGACATCGCAGTAGACTTCCGTTCGGTTACAGGTAGAGACAATCACGCTGCCATTGACGGCGGCATTGTCGCTCAGTTGCTTGAGTGCTTCAGGCAGCTTTTCCGGTCCAAAGGCAACTTTTTCACGCAGTTCCACTGAGGCCGTGTTGTGATTGATACCTATAGCAAGCAAAGACATGTATTCGAAGGTTCTCTGAATCAGGCAGTTAACAAATGAGGACGGAATTTTACTTTATGCCCCAAGTTAATGAAAGGGCATTGAGGATATGTTTTCATGAGTTCGTGATATCAATGATATAGTGATGCCCATGGCAGCAGAAGAAACGGACAAATTATCAGCAATGACGCTCTATTTGCGACCCCTTATCCTTGCGCTTATGACGCTCGTGTTACTTAATGGCTGTGCGACGATGGAAAGCACCACCAACGTCCAGTGGCAAACTCATCAACAACAGCTTGCGGCCATCGAGCAATACCGAGCCAATGGCAAGCTGGGCTATATCGCCCCAGACCAAAGACAATCACTCAATTTCCAGTGGCACCATGCCAGTGAATCGAACCGCCTGAGGCTGACCACCTTTCTCGGCCAAACCGTGTTACTGCTAGAAGACACGCCCACCATGGCCAAGGTGGAGACCATGGATGAGCAAACCTTTCAAGCGCCGAGTGCTCAAACTCTGATTGAACACTTAACGGGTCTGTCGATTCCCGTTGATTATCTCCATGACTGGCTATTGGGCCGCCCTACGCAAGCCGACGATTACACACTCAACCCGACCAACACGCTCGCTACCTTAACCAAAACGGTCAGCGGCCAAACCTGGCAGTTGGAATACCAACGTTATCAAGATGTGCTCGTCGCTGGGCTACCCACACCGTTACCACAACGCATTGCCCTTCGCCAAGGTGACACGACCATCAACATCATTATTTCGACTTGGACACTGAACTGATGATCACCCAAACCACCACTTGGCCCTCACCGGCCAAACTGAATCTCTTTCTCTACATCACAGGCCGACGAGCCAATGGCTACCATGAACTGCAGACGCTGTTTCAATTCCTTGAGTATGGCGATGAGCTAACCATCACCGCCAATCACAGTGGAAACATTACACTCTCACCTGCTATCGAGGGCGTTGCACTAGAAGACAATTTGATCTGGAAAGCGGCAATGGCACTGAAAAGTGCGAGTCAATGTCCACTGGGCGCTCATATCGAACTCAACAAAATTTTACCTATGGGCGGTGGCATTGGCGGCGGTTCCTCTAACGCCGCAACAACGCTTGTCGCGCTCAATCACTTATGGCAAACCGAACTGAGCGACGATGCTCTCGCCGAGATTGGATTGGCTCTGGGAGCAGATGTCCCGGTGTTCACCCGAGGTTTTGCCGCCTTTGCTGAGGGTGTGGGTGAGCAGCTGACGCCGGCATCGCCAGAGGAAAAGTGGTACTTAGTTATCAAACCCTCAGTGAGTATTGCGACGGTGGATATATTCACCCATCCAGATTTGTGCAGAAATTCGCCAAAGCGAGCGCTGACAACCCTTCTCGCCGATCCTTACGGAAACGATTGCGAAAAAATTGTTCGAATGCTTTACCCAGAGGTTGATAAGCAACTTTCATGGCTGCTACAATATGCGCCGTCAAGATTGACCGGGACTGGATCGTGCATTTTTGCCGAATTTTCGAGCAAAAATGCGGCACAATCTGTCTTCGAAAAATTACCTGACGCCGTCTCGGCTTTTGTAGCCCAAGGGAAAAACATTTCGCCTTTACACGAGACTTTGGCTAAGTATCGCTTAGCCCACACACAATCTATCTAAAACTGGACGCAACCCTGAGGTTTCCACCGTGCCTGATATGAAGCTATTTGCTGGTAACGCTACACCTGAACTAGCCCAACGTATTGCTGATCGTCTATACATCTCCCTTGGTGACGCAACTGTTTCTCGTTTTTCTGATGGCGAAGTCGCTGTACAAATCAACGAAAACGTTCGTGGTAGCGATGTTTTCATCATCCAATCTACCTGCGCACCGACCAACGACAACCTAATGGAACTTGTAGTGATGATTGACGCAATGCGCCGCGCTTCAGCGGGCCGTATTACAGCAGTTATCCCTTATTTTGGTTACGCTCGCCAAGACCGTCGTGTACGTTCTGCTCGCGTGCCAATTACGGCAAAAGTTGTTGCTGACTTCCTGTCTAACGTCGGTGTTGACCGCGTTTTGACTATCGACCTACACGCAGAGCAAATCCAAGGCTTCTTCGATGTCCCTGTTGATAACATCTTCGGTACACCTGTACTGCTTGAAGACATGCAGGCTCGCGGCCTAGAGAACCCTGTCGTGGTCTCTCCAGACCTTGGCGGTGTTGTTCGCGCTCGCGCAACAGCAAAAGCACTCGGTGACATCGATATTGCTATCGTTGACAAGCGTCGTCCACGTGCCAACGTCTCTGAAGTGATGAACCTGATCGGTGATGTTGAAGGTCGCGACTGCGTGATCGTTGATGACATGATCGATACAGGCGGTACACTGTGTAAAGCAGCAGAAGCGCTAAAAGAGCGCGGCGCGAAACGTGTCTTTGCTTACGCGACACACGCCGTATTCTCTGGTAACGCCGCACAAAACATTGGCAACTCAGTACTAGACCAAGTTATCGTCACCGACTCCATCACTATGTCTAAAGAGATGGAAGCGACCGGTAAAGTGACCACACTTAGCCTTTCTCGCATGCTTGCTGAAGCGATTCGCCGCATCAGCAATGAAGAGTCTATCTCGGCGATGTTCAACTAATATCGAGCCTCGCACCGATGTAAAAACACCCTACGGGGTGTTTTTTTATTGCGGCGATAAAATTGTGCTATCATACTGCGCTTTTTGAGATTGCAAGAGAGATCCTAACCTTGACTCAACCGATCAAACTTCTTGTCGGCCTAGCCAATCCTGGGCCTGAATACGCCAAAACTCGCCATAATGCAGGCGCATGGGTGGTAGAAGAACTCGCACGTATCCACACGGTCACCTTGAAGAACGAACCGAAATTCTTCGGCATGACTGGGCGCATACTGATCAATGGTCAAGATCTTCGCCTGCTGCTCCCCACCACTTTTATGAATCTCTCCGGCAAAGCGGTCGCCGCTATGGCAAAGTTTTACCAAATTAAACCGGAAGAGATCATGGTGGCACACGATGAGCTCGACTTGCCACCTGGTGTAGCCAAGTTTAAAAAAGGCGGTGGACACGGTGGGCACAATGGCCTGCGTGACACCATTAGCAAGCTTGGCAATAACAAAGATTTCTATCGCCTTAGGATTGGCATTGGTCACCCTGGGCACAAAGACAAAGTCGCTGGTTTTGTCCTTGGCAAAGCACCAGCAAAAGAGCAAGAACTGCTCGATGCAGCCGCCGATGAATCGGTCCGCTGTTTAGACATCCTTTTAAAAGATGGCTTAGCGAAAGCTCAAAACCGTCTACACACGTTCAAAGCTGAATAAGGTTACTATCATGGGTTTTAAATGTGGCATCGTTGGTCTCCCTAACGTAGGTAAATCAACTCTGTTTAACGCACTGACTAAAGCGGGTATTGAAGCAGCCAACTTCCCGTTCTGTACCATTGAACCAAACACAGGTGTGGTACCTGTGCCTGATCTTCGTCTTGATGCACTGGCAAAGATCGTTAACCCACAAAGAATTCTTCCAACCACGATGGAGTTTGTTGACATCGCAGGCTTGGTTGCAGGCGCGTCTCGCGGTGAAGGTCTAGGGAATAAATTCCTTGCCAATATCCGTGAAACCGATGCCATTGGCCATGTGGTTCGCTGTTTTGAAAATGAAAACATCGTTCACGTTGCGGGTAAAGTGTCTCCAATCGAAGATATCGAAGTCATTAACCTTGAACTGGCGATGGCGGACTTAGACTCATGTGAGCGTGCCATTCAACGTAACGCTAAAAAAGCCAAAGGCGGCGACAAAGACGCGAAATTCGAATTGACCGTCCTAGAGAAGCTACTCCCAGTACTGACCGAAGGTGGCATGGCGCGTACCGTTCAGTTGTCGAAAGAAGAGTTGGATGCCATTGGTTACCTCAACTTCCTAACACTCAAGCCAACTATGTACATTGCGAACGTCAACGAGGACGGCTTTGAAGACAACCCGTACTTGGATGCGGTACGTGAGTACGCAGAAAAAGAAAACAACGTGGTTGTGGCCGTCTGCGCTGCGATCGAGTCTGAGCTTTCTGAGCTAGACGATGAAGATCGTGAAGAGTTCTTGGCGGATATGGGCATTGAAGAGCCGGGTCTAAACCGCGTTATCCGCTCTGGTTACGAACTTTTGACCCTACACACTTACTTCACCGCAGGTGTCAAAGAGGTACGTGCTTGGACTATCCCTGTCGGTGCAACCGCCCCACAAGCAGCAGGTAAAATCCACACGGATTTTGAAAAAGGCTTTATCCGCGCAGAAGTTGTCGGCTATGACGACTACATCCAGTTCAACGGTGAAAGCGGTGCAAAAGAGGCCGGTAAGTGGCGTCTAGAAGGTAAAGACTACATCGTCAAAGATGGTGACGTTATCCACTTCCGCTTTAACGTATAAAATTGCGCAAGTGATTGACTTAAAAAGCCAGCAACTCTGCTGGCTTTTTTGTTTTCTCACCCAGCGAGCCTAAGTTAAGTAAAGAGATTGACGCCAAAATGTTACCTGTTTTTGCCTGTTTACACGCCTCTTTGTTTAAAAAGGAATCGAACAGCTGGTTTATCCGGATTTATTCAAAAAAACTATTGACGCCTCTGCCTCAACTTCGCATAATGCGCGCCGTTCCCGACAATAAGGCAAACCGTTTTTAACGAAGCCGAAAGGGACACAGAGTGGCTACGTAGCTCAGCTGGTTAGAGCACATCACTCATAATGATGGGGTCACAGGTTCGAATCCCGTCGTAGCCACCATACATTTTGTTTCTAGTGATGATACATGACTGGGAACCTCTAGAGCTAACTCTAGACAGAATAATGCGGAAGTGGCGGAATTGGTAGACGCACCAGATTTAGGTTCTGGCGCCGCAAGGTGTGAGAGTTCAAGTCTCTCCTTCCGCACCATTATTCGATAGCATCGCTATCATCTGCAGGTCTATCGCCAAGCGGTAAGGCAGCGGCTTTTGATGCCGCCATTCCCTGGTTCGAATCCAGGTAGACCTGCCATTTTTACATAGCTGAGCCTTTTATTATAAAGGGCTTGTCTATCAGAGCGTGAGGGTTTATATTGTCTCGCTCACGAGTGGCTACGTAGCTCAGCTGGTTAGAGCACATCACTCATAATGATGGGGTCACAGGTTCGAATCCCGTCGTAGCCACCATTAAATCAACACCACTGATTTTTACCAATTGATCAGTTGTGTACAGAGTTCAAGACGCGGAAGTGGCGGAATTGGTAGACGCACCAGATTTAGGTTCTGGCGCCGCAAGGTGTGAGAGTTCAAGTCTCTCCTTCCGCACCATCTTGATAAACAACTCTGAATTTGATTATGCGGAAATGGCGGAATTGGTAGACGCACCAGATTTAGGTTCTGGCGCCGCAAGGTGTGAGAGTTCAAGTCTCTCTTTCCGCACCATCATTCGATAGCATCGCTATCATCTGCAGGTCTATCGCCAAGCGGTAAGGCAGCGGCTTTTGATGCCGCCATTCCCTGGTTCGAATCCAGGTAGACCTGCCATATTTTGTTTTTAGTCTCGCCAGACTGAAAACCGCTGAATTTACTCACTATTGAGTAAGTTGAGCACTATGATTCGCGGAAGTGGCGGAATTGGTAGACGCACCAGATTTAGGTTCTGGCGCCGCAAGGTGT
>JACGDM010000007.1:0-203072 GCA_036903855.1 Vibrio cholerae
AAAACTAGGAACTTACATCCATGCCAGAATTACCCGAAGTCGAAGTGAGCCGGATGGGGATCTCGCCCCACCTTGTCGGCCAAACCGTCGCCAAAATCACCATTCGAACGCCCAAACTGCGTTGGGCGATCCCCGCAGAGCTTACTCTTCTCGAAGGGCAAGTGATTCAAACCATTACGCGGCGTGCCAAATATCTGCTGATTGAAACTCAAGTGGGCTGCGCGATTGTGCATTTGGGAATGTCTGGTTCGCTGCGAGTGTTGGATGCTGAAATCCCGGCAGGTAAACACGATCACGTGGATCTCAAACTCTCGAATGGAAAAGTGCTGCGCTACAACGATCCGCGCCGTTTTGGGGCATGGCTATGGAGTAAGGACGGGCAGCATACCGTACTCGCCAACTGCGGCCCCGAGCCGCTGACCGAGGCATTTAATGCCCAGTACCTGCTAGAAAAAGCCGCCAACAAACGCGTTGCAGTCAAGCAGTTTATTATGGACAACAAAGTCGTGGTCGGGGTGGGCAATATTTACGCCAACGAGTCGCTATTTAGTGCTAAAATCCACCCCAGCCGAGCGGCGGGCAGCTTATCTCTGCCAGAATGGCAGCGACTGGTCAGCGACATCAAAACCGTACTGGCGACCGCCATCAAACAAGGCGGCACAACACTGAAAGATTTCGCCCAAGCCGACGGCAAGCCCGGCTACTTTGCCCAAGAGCTGCAAGTCTACGGCAAAGCCGGAAAGCCCTGCCCAACCTGCGGCGAGCCGATTGAAGAGCTTAAAATTGGGCAGAGGAATACGTTTTATTGTGGTGGGTGTCAGGCTATTTAATCTATACCATCAAATAGTCGTGAATTGATTGAGATAATATTTGTAAGAGAATTGGGAATGAAATACCTCGTTACTGGGTCTGCTGGTTTTATAGGGTCAGCTGTTATAGAGAAGTTATGTGAAGCTGGCCATCACGTTATTGGTATTGATAACCTGAATGATTACTATGATGTGTCGCTGAAAGAAGCACGTTTAAAACGTATTGTTCACGACAACTTTACCTTCATTAAGCTTGATATCGCTGACAGAGAAGGCATTGCGGCTCTGTTTGCTGAGCAGAAGTTTGACCGAGTGATTCACCTAGCAGCGCAGGCGGGCGTGCGTTACTCCATCGATAATCCTATGGCGTATGCTGACAGCAATTTAGTGGGTCACCTGACGATTTTAGAAGGTTGTCGCCAACATAGAATTGAGCACCTAGTCTATGCTTCTTCAAGCTCTGTGTATGGTCTAAACCAAAAGATGCCGTTCCATACTCAAGACAGTGTTGACCACCCCATTTCTCTATACGCGGCGACCAAAAAATCCAATGAACTAATGGCACACACTTATTCGCATTTGTATGGTGTGCCAACGACGGGGTTACGCTTTTTCACCGTGTATGGGCCATGGAGCAGACCAGATATGGCGATGTTTAAGTTCGCGAATTTAATTGTGGCGGGCAAAGAGATCGATATCTACAACAATGGCGACATGATGCGTGATTTTACTTACATTGATGACATTGTTGAGGGGATTATCCGCGTCCAGGATACGATTCCAACCGTGCAAGCTGATTGGACCGTTGAGCAAGGCTCACCCGCGACCAGCTCTGCGCCTTATCGCGTTTTTAATATTGGACATGGTAGCCCGGTCAAGTTGATGGACTATGTAGAAGCGCTGGAACAGGCGCTCGGTATTGAAGCGAAAAAGAACTTTATGCCAATGCAACCAGGCGATGTGTACGCTACCTATGCAGACACTGAAGATTTGTTTGAGGCGGTCGGATATAAACCGAAAGTGAAGATAGAGCAAGGTGCCAAGGCATTTGCGGATTGGTATAAAAGATATTATGGATTTTAGTTCCCAGATAGTTGTTGCTAGTCCTTAGAGGTAAGAAGGGACTAGCAACAACTATCTAGGCATTCACTTATACCTTCGCTTTTCCCATCAGCGCCTTAGCCACCACCTCAGGTACAAAGCTGCTGACATCGCCACCATGAATCGCCACTTCACGAACGATGGTTGAAGACAGAAACGCATACTCTTCAGCCGGAGTGAGAAAAACACTTTCCAGCCCGGGCATCAGTCGGCGATACATATTGGTTAAACCAAACTCGTACTCAAAGTCGACGGTGGTACGCAGTCCGCGAATCAACACATTGGCTTGTTCTTGTTTGGCGAAATCCACCATCAACCCCGAGAATCCTTTAACGCTGACGTTTGGCAAGTTGTGAGTGACCTGCTGTACGAAGTCTACTCGCTCATCCAGAGAAAATAGCGTGTTTTTGCTTGGACTGGCCGCCACGGCAATGATCACTTCATCAAACATGTTAGCTGCACGTTCAACGATATCGAGGTGCCCGTTGGTAATCGGGTCAAAGGTACCCGGGTAAATGACGCGTGTGGACATGTTATCGGTCCTTTTGTGTTTGGTTTAATACAAAATCGAGCTTTTCTTTCACCATGTCGAGCGTAATGCTCTGCATAAGATAATCCCCTTTTGCGCGAGTGCCCCATGCCAGTGTTTCGACAGGTTTACCGTATTGTTCTTCTACATGTTCCTGATAGACGCTAACCACGATATCCAAATTGTTGTATGGGCCAGTTCGGTATGGATTGCTGTGAGCGTATAAGCCGATAACGGGTGTGCCTTGTGTGGTTGCCAAGTGTGCAGGGCCAGTATCTGGCGCTATGACGATATCGGCATGCTTAAGAACCGCAGTCAACTGCTTTAAGTTGGTTTGACCAATCAGGTTGATGACAGATGAGTTACAGAGTGACTCAATCTTCTTCCCAAGTGCGACTTCGCGTGGTGCAGGAGAACCGCACAGAATGACCTGCAGTCCTTGCGTGCTTGCATAGTCTGCTATTTGAGCATAACGCTCCGTTACCCAGTTGCGTGAGTCTTTGCTTGCTGCTGGGCAAATAACCAAAGAACGCCGTTCGTCTAGTACGTGTATTGCCCATTGTTCATCTTGCATTGAAATAGGGATATCCCAAGAAGGTTGGTCAAAGGGTACACCTACATAGCGAGCGAATTCGGCAAAGTTATCCAGTACATGGAATTGTTCGGAGTGAGGCAAGTGTCGATTAGTGAATAAAGACTGTGCTTCACGAGTTCGGTTTTTGCCAAATCCAACTTTGTATTGCGCTTTAATTCCCCAAGACAATATGCTCGCACGTAAGGCAGCTTGCATATGAAGCAATGCATCAAATTTTTGTTGTGAGAGCTGTTTCCATAGCTCTCGCATTCCCTTAAAGCCCTGGTTTTTGTCGTACACCACCACTTCGATGCCAGGTAGGTCGCCTATCAATGAGGACTCAACTCGTCCGGTGATCCAAGTGATTTTAGTCTCAGGCCAATGATGCTGAATCGCTTGTACGACCGAAATAGCATGGCAGACATCGCCAATTGCGGAGAGTCGTAGGATACAGAGTGAACGAGGTGGAGTTGAAAATAGAGGCATAGGGAACCTAAAAAGTCGAATAACTTCAGAATTATGCAGATACTTCTATTGGTTGTAAAATGACAAACACTGAAAGTGAATCTAAGGCTATTCATAGTGGAAAAAGTGATCTCAGAAACCGAAACGATTTGGTATGACCCCAATTTACTCTCCCAAGTAGCAGAAGGTGACGTTGCGAAGGTCTTTGAGCCAGAGTATTGGAAGAGTCGGAATGCGATCACCGGAAGCGCACAGGGAAGAGGCACTACTTGGTTTGTTCAACTGGATAAGTTGCAGGGGGCTCTGCGGCATTATCGTCGTGGCGGACTATTTGGAAAATTGATTGCAGACAAATATCGTTTTAATGGATGGGATAACACCCGTTGTGCGATGGAGATGCAGGTACTGACTCTTTTGGTTGATGCGAAGGTGAACGTGCCGCGCCCTATTGCTGCCAGAGCGGTGAAACAAGGACTGTTTTACCAAGCTGATTTATTGTCGGAGCGTATTGAAGGGGCAAAAGATCTGGTCGATATCCTCATCACGGCTAGATTATCGGATGACCTGTACCGAAAAGTAGGTAGGGAGATCAGAAAAATGCATGATGTGGGGATCAATCATACTGACCTAAATATTCACAATATTCTTATCGATTCAAACGATAAGGTGTGGATTATTGATTTTGACAAGTGCGCTCAACACCCAGGCGAGGGGTGGAAGCAAGGCAACCTAAGTCGATTGAAGCGCTCATTCCTTAAAGAATTGAACAAGCGTCAGATTCATTGGCAAGAGCGAGACTGGGATAGTTTAATGGATGGTTATCAGTGCTGACATTTTGTCATTGATATGTATTCTAGTGTTTTGGCAACAGCACCACGATTTGCCTCGACGACCAGAAATGCACTTTGTCCGCGTGCGGCTCTTAACTCTGGGTTTTGTAGCAGAAGTTCAAGTTGCCGAGCAATTTCGCCGCTGTTGCAGCATATCTCGACAGCCTTTGCGTCTAGGAGTTTTTGCGTAATTTCGCTGAAATTGAAATAACTAGGCCCATTCAAAAGTGGGAGTTTTAGCGCGGCGGGTTCTAGCAAATTATGGCCACCTACTTTATCCCCTAATAAACTCCCTCCCATAAAACAGACATCGGCGCTGCTAAGTAGAGTCAGCATTTCTCCCATAGTGTCTCCAATGTAAACATGAGTATCCTGTTCAATCGCTTGGCGACTGGTTCGAGAGACAGTATTAAAAGTGAGGTCGCTGGCTAGATTCGAAACGTCGGCAAAGCGTTCTGGGTGACGAGGAACAATAACCAGAAGAGTCTGAGGGAGCCGTTTGAGTAGTTGGCGATGAGCATCTAGCACAATTTCGTCTTCACCTTGGTGAGTACTGGCTGCAATCCAAACAGGCCTGTCAATACCTAACTGAGCGCGCAGGGACTCTCCTTGATGTAAGTGGTCATCTGAGATCTGAATGTCAAACTTGATCGAGCCAGTGACATGAACCGCGCTTGAAGACATTCCAAGTCGAACAAAACGCTCAGCATCACTTTGATACTGACAAAGTACCTGAGTCAAATTGCGTGATAGCTGATTGAATATCGATTGAAAGCGAGCATAGCGCTGGCAAGAGCGCTCAGAAAGTCGAGCATTTAAAACCGTAATCGGGATATCTCTTTTGGCGACGCAGTGCAGAGTGTTTGGCCATAACTCTGTTTCCATGATCAGCATTTGGCTAGGTTGTACCTTGCTCAAAAAACGATTCACGCACCAAGAAAAATCGATCGGCATATATCGATGTTCAACAAGCTCCCCTAACTTAGCGATTTGCTCTGCACCTGTGCTGGTTGTCGTGGTCACCAGAATCGCTTGCTCCGGCGTTTGCTGCTTTATCGCTTTGATGATAGGAATCGCGGCAATTGACTCTCCCACCGAAACCGCATGAATCCAAATTGGCTGCTGACCGTTTGGTTTTGGGCTGAATCCCAAGTGCTCTTTCCATCGAGGACCGAAAGCGGGTTTGCCAGGTTTTTTTTTGTATAAACCAAGCAGAAAAAAAGGGCTGACTACAACAAGCAAAAGAGTGTAGGCAAAACGGAGAAGCATTGCTGCAACCTTCGAAAAAGATTAAAGAAATAAAGGTAACGTATTTTGCCTAAACTATAAAGCAAACAACCCATGTCTGTTATGATACGCCCAGAACAAGAATTACGGAGAATATCCATGACCTCTACTGGCGGAAACAGGTCGAAAAAGTACCGTTTTTTGCTTTATGTCGAGCAAAATTATTCTTTTGAGATCTTAAGACCGATCCAGAATTTTGCCCGCAGTTTAGGGTATGACGTGAAGTGGTTGCTGGTTGGTAAAGACGCGTCAGAACACTATCTTTTTGCTGATGAGCAGTGCTGTCAGAGCCTCGAAGAGGCCGTGAACTATAAACCAGATGCAGTGTTTGTTCCTGGTGACCGAGTGCCTGCTTTTATTCCCGGAATGAAAGTCCAAGTTTTTCATGGTTTAAATGAAAACAAACGCGGCAATATTTACCCTGAACGCGGCATGTTCGACCTCTATTGTACCGAGGGGCACGAAAGAACGGGCACACTACAACCCATGGCGGAGAAAAAGGGCTACTTCAAAGTCGTCGAAACTGGATGGGTCAAGTTAGATAGCTTATTAGGCTACCAGCCTTCAACCAGCGTTACTAAGACTCGGCCGCATGTTTTTTTTGCTTCCACCTTCTCGCCGAGTTTGTCCTGCGCAGAATTGGTCTACGAAGAAGTCAAAACTCTGAGTCAAAGCGGAGAGTGGCAGTGGCTGGTCACGCTTCATCCTAAAATGGATAATGAGACCGTGGCCAAGTACCGCCAACTTGAATCGGACAACCTGATTTTCTTTGAAAACGATCAGGTGATAGAGATGATGCATCGCGCTGATGTAATGGTGTGTGACAACTCCTCGATCTTTCAGGAATTCTTACTGCTGAATAAACCGGTTGTCACCGTGAATAACCGAGAGCCGCAAGCGTGCTTTATTAATATTACTCAGGCTCAGCAACTTAAATCGGCCATCACTCAAGCGTTATCACCGTCTCCAGAGTTGATGGAAAACATACGCCAATATGGGCCGAGCATTACTCCGTATCTGCAAGGGGGGTCTGCTGCGCGCGTGGTACAAGCCGCCGTAGACTTACTGGAATCTGGCTGGAAAGATAACAAGCCAAAAAACTGGTTCCGTAACTACAAAATTCGTAAGTCCCTTGGGTATTGGAAGTTTTAGAGATATAGATTAAGTAGGAAACCAAGATGAGAAAGCATACCTTGTCTGTCATCGTCATCACCAAAAACGAAGCAGACCGGATAGAGACCTGTTTACGTTCTGTCGAGGACATTGCCGATGAAATCATCGTGTTGGACAGTGGCTCTACCGACAATACGGTAGAGCTTTGCCAGAAATACACTAGCCGAGTTGAAATTACCGATTGGCCTGGATTCGGAAAACAAAAGCAGCGCGCTTTAGACAGAGCGAGTTGCGATTGGGTGCTCTCTATCGATGCCGATGAAGCATTAGATGAGAAAATGGCCGCAGAGCTTAACCAGCTGTTAGAGCAAGATGAGATCAAGCACACCGCGTATAAGCTGCCGTGGGGGGTGACGCTCTATGGTAAAACGTTGCGTTATGGCCGAAGCGCTCGCTCGGTACTTCGACTGTTTCAACGCGAAGGTGCGCGTTATACCTTGGATGAAGTGCATGAAACCGTCGTACCTGCGAAAGGCAGTACCGGAGTACTAAAAGGCTACTTACTACACTATACTCATCGCGATTACGGACATGGTTTAGATAAAGCCGCGCAATATGCTTGGCTGGGCTCACAGAAGTACCATCGCAAAGGAAAAAAATCGCACGGATTGGCCTTGGCACTCTTAAGGGCGATTTGGACCTTTTTCCTTATCTATGTCATTCGCCGTGGTTTCCTAGATGGCAGTGTAGGCTTCATCATGGCAATGACCTACGCGCAAGTGAGCTTTAATAAATACGTCGGGCTGTGGTTGCTTGAAACCGGAAGAAGTAAAGAGTCATAACATGAAAATATTAGTATGCGCCTCATACTTACACGCCTGGAATAGCCTGCGCCCAGAAGCTGCGATTTTTATCGAGTTAGTGCGCTTGGGCCACCAGGTGACGATTATGACTCAAGGCGAGTCAGAACATGTAGCCCAGTTAGAGCAGCATGGCATTCGAGTGGTCGATGGCTACCCGAAACGCAAAATTTGCTTTGAGACCATCAAGAAAATCCGCAATGAGCTGAAAACGCACGATTACGATATCTGCTATGCGTTTAACTCGAAAACCATACCCAACGCTGCGTTTGCCTGTATCGGTTTTAAGGTGAAGTTAGTGGTTTATCGGGGTACTACCGGAGGTCTATACCGACACGATCCAAGCGCCTATCTAACTCAATTACATCCTCGCGTTGATGGCATCGTTTGTGTATCCGAAGCGGTCAGAAAAGATGTGGTGCAGCGCGTTTGGAAAAACAAACAAAATGTGGTCACCATATACAAAGGTCATGAGTTGGACTGGTATAAAGTCCCGCCGACAGAACGTTCGGAATTTGGCCTGAGCGAGAACGATGTGATCGCCTTTACCGCTGCACATGTGCGCCCGAGTAAGGGAATTTCAGTGTTGCTAGAGGCAACTAAATACATTGATGCGCCCAACTTCCACTTGATCTTAGCGGGCAGCGGTTATGAACCGCACTTTGACGAAATGAAAGCCAGCCCGATGAGTGATAGAATTCATTATATCGGACACAGAAAAGACGTGCCTTCTATCATGTGTATGGCGGATTTTCAGGTGCAACCGTCAGTCAGTGGCGAAGGGTTACCAAGAACCATTGTTGAAGCAATGGCAAACGGGACGACCTCAGTCGTGACCACAACAGGTGGTGCGCCAGAGCTGGTCGTGGATGGCGAAACCGGATTTATTGTCCCTGCAGGGGATGCCAAAGCGCTCGGCGAAGCGATGAACAAATTGGCTCACGATAAACCGCTGGGCGCTAGTATGAGTGAAGCTGCCAAACAGCGACTAAATCAAAGCTTCAACTCCAGAGTAACGGTTGAAAAGCACTTAGCGTTTTTTCATCGCTTATTGCAAGACAGTGAATAAATGACATTAAGACTTGGGAGGATTGTTTGCCCAAGCAAACTATAGAAAAGAGACGTTCGTATGCTGAACAACAAAACGGTATTGATTACAGGTGGAACAGGTTCGTTTGGGAAACAGTTTATTAAAACCATCCTAGAGCGCTACGCCGATGTAAAGAAAATCATTATTTTCTCTCGTGATGAGCTGAAGCAGTTTGAGCTAAAGCAGAAGTATCCTCACAAAGATTTTCCTCAACTTCGATTCTTTATTGGTGACGTTCGTGACCAACAACGCATGATTCAAGCTTGTGAAGGGGTAGATGTCATCATCCACGCGGCAGCGATCAAACAGGTAGATACTGCGGAGTACAACCCAACAGAGTGTATTCGTACTAACGTAGATGGCGCAGAAAATGTCATTACCGCAGCGCTTCAGTGTGGTGTAAAAGACGTGGTCGCACTCTCTACCGATAAAGCATGTGCACCCATCAACCTTTACGGCGCTACCAAGCTCGCTTCTGACAAACTGTTTGCGGCAGCAAACAACATCAAAGGCTCGAAAGATATTCGCTTTAGTGTGGTTCGTTACGGTAACGTTATGGGCTCACGTGGTTCAGTGATTCCGTTCTTCATGAAGAAGAAAGAAGAGGGCGTATTGCCAATCACCCATGAAGAGATGACTCGTTTTAATATCTCGCTGCAAGATGGCGTGAATATGGTGATGTATGCCCTTGAGCACCACCTAGGTGGTGAGATTTTCGTCCCTAAGATCCCTTCATACAAAATTCTCGATATTGCCAAAGCGGTAGCGCCAGAATGCAAAACCAAAGTAGTGGGAATTCGTCCGGGTGAAAAACTGCACGAAGAGATGATTACCGACACGGACTCTCTCAACACGATTGATCTGGGTAAGTACTATGCGATTTTGCCTTCAGTGTCATTTACCTACACAGAAGACGAATACTTACAGCATCACAAGGCGGAAAAAGTCCCATTTGGCTTTAAGTACAACTCAGGGACTAACACTGAGTGGGAAACCGTCGAAAGCTTGCGTGAACTGATTAAAGAGCACGTTGATCCAAACTTTACGGTGTGAGAGCAGTTGTGATTCCTTACGGCAAGCAAGATATCACTCAACAAGACATAGACAGTGTTGTTGAGGTTTTAAATTCAGACTTTCTCACTCAAGGGCCGCAAGTCCCGGCATTCGAGCAGGCGCTTATGGACCATACCGGGGCCAAATACGCCTTAGCGGTGAACAGTGCGACATCAGCACTGCACATCGCTTGCCTTGCTTTGGGGCTAGGTCAAGATGATTGGCTGTGGACCTCGCCAATTACTTTTGTCGCTTCAGCGAACTGCGGATTGTATTGCGGGGCCAAGGTCGACTTTGTCGATATTGACCCTGACACCTACAATATGTGTCCAAAGCGACTGGAGCAAAAGCTTATTGCCGCAAAAGCGGAAGGTAAGCTGCCGAAAGTGGTGGTGCCAGTGCATTTGTGCGGTCAGCCATGTGATATGGCGGCGATTGGCAAATTGGCCAAAGAGTATGGGTTTAAAGTAATTGAAGATGCCTCGCATGCGATTGGTGGTCGATATCAAGATAGGCCGATAGGGAATTGTGAACACTCAGACATCACCGTATTTAGCTTCCACCCGGTAAAAATTGTCACCACAGCAGAAGGTGGCGCAGCGCTGACAAATCAACAAGCATTGGCCGATAAAATGGCGTTGCTGCGCAGTCATGGTGTGACTCGAGATCCTGCCTTAATGCGTGGTGAGTCTCACGGTGGTTGGTATTACCAACAGGTCGATCTGGGTTTCAATTACCGCATGACAGAGCTTCAAGCCGCCCTTGGTGTGAGCCAAATGCAGCGTTTGGATGCGTTTGTGGCGGTGCGCCATCAGTTGGCGAAGCGTTACAACCAAAAGTTAGCGGCCTTGCCTGTTGTGCTGCCATACCAGTTGCCTAATACCTACTCGGGACTGCATCTGTTCGTGATTCGTTTGCGTTTAGATGAGATCGCTTTGAGTCATCAACAGGTGTTTGATGCACTGCGAGAGCAGGGCATTGGCGTTAACCTACACTACATTCCAGTGCACACTCAGCCCTACTACCAAGATATGGGGTTTGCAGAAGGTGATTTCCCTGAGTCAGAGCGTTATTACCGCGAAGCTATCTCATTGCCTATGTTCCATGGAATGACAGAACAGCAGCAAGATACTGTGGTTCAAACTTTGACCGATATTTTGCAGAGGCGTTAATGAAAGTAGCCATTATCCCAGCACGTGGTGGAAGTAAACGTATACCGGGAAAGAACATTAAGTTATTCCACGGTAAACCTATGATTAGCTACTCGATTGAGGCCGCTTTAGCGTCTGGTTGCTTTGATAAAGTGATCGTTTCTACCGATGACGCTGAGATTGCAAACGTTGCCAAAGATTACGGTGCGCAAGTGCCGTTTCTGCGCCCTGAGAACATTTCAGATGACTATGCGACCACGATGGATGTCATGGAGCATGCCATTCGCTGGTGCCTAGATGAAGGATGGGCTGTGGATGCGGTGTGTTGCCTATACGCCACTGCTCCTTTTGTGTTGCCAGAAGATCTGCAGCGGGGTTATACGTTATTGTTGGAGGATGGTGTTCAGTTTGCCTTTAGTGCAACGACCTTCCCATTCCCAATTCAGCGAGCGATTAAGCTTGATGAGGAGGGGGCTGTTTCCATGTTCTCACCAGAAAATGAACTTGTTAGATCTCAGGATCTTGAAGAAGCCTATCATGATGCAGGTCAGTTCTATTGGGGGCAAACAAGCGCTTTCCTAGATAAGCTATCGATTTTTTCTTCTCATTCGAGAGCCGTTCTGTTACCACGAAACCGAGTTCAAGACATTGATACGCCAGAAGACTGGGAATTGGCCGAGTCGTTATTTTCTGCGTTAAAGCTCGCAGCCAGATAGAGACAAGGTGCCCATGAAGATTGTTTTTCGTGTCGATGCATCCGTGCTAATTGGTAGTGGTCATGTCATGCGCTGCTTAGTTCTGGCAGATGCGCTTAAGAGTAAAGAACATGAAATATTCTTTGCTTGCACGCCTTTAAACGGGGATATGCGCGCCTACATTAATGAGTGTGGCTATGAAGTGATTAACCTTCCTGCACCTGAACATGAACTTACCCCCACTCACGATGCCGATTACCTGGCTTGGCTGCAAAAAAGTGTCGATGAAGATGCTAGAGATTTTGTTGTAGCAGTCAGTGACGCGGATTTAGTCATCACCGATCATTACGCCATCGATAGAGAGTGGCAATGTATGGTGACAAAGGCATTGAATTGTCGCTTGTTTGCCATTGATGACTTGGCAAGATGTCACCACGCTGACTTGGTCTTAGATCAAACGTTAGGGCGTGAAGGTTCTGATTACGCTGACTCTAGCACGCGGGTACTGGTGGGCAGTGAGTATGCTCTTTTGAAGCCAAGCTTTGCCAGTAAGCGAGAGCAGGCGCTATCTAGAGTGTTGCCGGAGAGTAGAGCTAAGGTCTTAGTCTCGATGGGAGGGATTGACGCCCCCAATGCGACCTTGCGAGTACTTAAAACGCTAGACGGAAAAGTGGACGCTGACTTTACGGTTTTACTGTCACCAAGGGCGCCTCATTTTAATGAAGTGAAAACATGGTGCGCATCAAAACCCAATGCTACGCATATCGAGTTTTGCTCTGATATGGCCAGTTTGATGCTATCTCATGATGTGGCCATCGGTGCTCCTGGCACCACTAGTTGGGAAAGAGCGTGTTTAGGGTTACCTAACATCATTGTGCCGCTCGCTGACAATCAACAATTGATTTGCGAACAACTGGTTAAGCACAACGCAGCAATAAAAATAGATATTGACGATATCCCTGACTCTTTACTTCAAGGGTATCAAACTACTTTAGAACAATGGCAAGAATTTAAGCAGGCTAACTTGGCGCTGTGTGATGGCCGAGGTGTTCGCAGAGTGGTGTTTGAGATACAGGGCTTATTCGATAATCAGAGCAATAGTCTATCACTATGTCGCGCTTTAGAAGGCGATATCGAGTTGGTCTACCAGTGGCAATCACACCCAGAGACGCGAAGATTTGCGCTAACGCCTTCGGTTCCAACCTGGGATGAGCATCAAGCATGGATGACGCGAAAACTGCAGTCTGTGAGTGACTATTTCTACATGGTGAGCGATATAACCAGTGGAAGCAGATTAGGCGTCGTTCGCCTAGATAGACAAACTGAGGGACACTATTTGGTTTCAATATTCGTCGAGCCAAACAGTTACGGAAAAGGCATTGCCTCTAGAGCATTAGCGATGGTCGATGCCATTCATCCAGATGTCACCTTGCATGCCACGGTTCTGAAATCTAACCTGGCATCTCAAAAACTGTTCCAGAAAGCTAGCTACCAACAAGTCGATGAAGAAAGCTTCATCCGACAACCCATAGATTGAGGCAAACATGAAGCCATTTATTACTATTGACGGCCGCAATATTGGTCCAGACTACCCGCCATACATCATTGCAGAGCTATCAGCCAATCATAACGGTGATATTAACCGTGCGTTCCAGATCATGGAAGAGGCGAAAAAAGCGGGTGCAGACGCGATAAAACTTCAAACTTACACCCATGAAACCATCACCATCGATTGTGATAGTGAAGAGTTCCAAATTCATGGTGGACTATGGGATGGTCAGACTTTATATGAGTTGTATAAAGGTGCGCACATGCCATGGGAGTGGCACAAGCCACTGTTTGAAAAAGCTAAAGAACTAGGCATCACCATTTTTAGCTCTCCGTTTGATTTTACTGCGGTCGATTTGCTCGAAGAGCTTGATGCCCCAGCGTACAAAATCGCTTCGTTTGAGTTGGTTGATCTGCCTTTAATTGCCCGCGTAGCAAAAACAGGCAAGCCAATGATCATGTCGACAGGAATGGCGAATGAGCAAGAGATCGCCGAAGCGATCAAAACCGCAAAGGATAATGGCTGTGAAGAGCTGGTGGTGCTGCATTGCGTTAGTGGATACCCAGCGCCTGCAGAGCAATATAATTTAAAAACTATTGCCGATATCGCCGAGCGTTTTAATGTCTTATCTGGACTTTCCGATCACACCATTGACAACGCCACCGCAGTTACCTCAGTTGCCTTGGGCGCTTGTCTGATTGAAAAGCATGTCACTATGGATCGCAATGGTGGCGGCGCAGATGATAGCTTTTCACTTGAGCCGCATGAGTTAGCAGCGTTGTGTAAAGATACCAAAACCGCTTGGCTGGCTTTGGGCAAGGTGAACTATGAAAGAACCGAAGCTGAGAAAGGCAATGTTAAGTTTCGCCGCTCGCTGTATATCGTGAAAGACATCAAAGCAGGGGAAACACTTACTGAGGAGCATGTACGCAGCATTCGCCCAGGCTTTGGTTTGCCACCTAAATGCTATGATGAAGTATTGGGTAAATCCGTGAATCAGGATATTAAACGAGGCACCCCACTAAAGACGGCTCATTTCAACTAAGCACATGATAGATAGGGGGAGCTTTCCCCCTAATGTGTTAGTGCACGTTGAATTTCTGCCTTGAGCGCTTCAGGTTGCTTCTCCCAACGCACCATAATCTGAGCTAATTGATCGAGCTCAGATTGTGGGATCAGCATGACCCTACGACAGTATTTTTCGAACCCCATTCCTGACGTTGAACAGAGCGACAGCACGACGGGCTTCTTGTAGTTGTTAATCAGTAGCACTTCGATTGGAATCTTCTTGGGTAGATACTCTACATTGGGAAGAAGTGTCAAATAGCTCTCCGATGACTCTTTCGGGTGTAGCTTCAGCCCAACATTCAATTTAAGGTTTTCGCACGCATCCACAATAAGATGATTAATGCCCATCATAAATGACTTGTCATTCAGTTGAGACGTGACGGCTTTGATATCTGGTTGAGTGGCGAGAATCACATCTGGCTGGAAATCATGATTGGGTTGATAGCGAAATACGTGATTTATGGTATTGATACCACCGCTACCCTCAAGAAAATCGATTTGAATCCCTTTATTTTGCACCGATAAAGGGAGCTTCTCTGGGTGAATCGCATAAATGGCAGAGCATTTTCTATCTTCACCGAAAACCCAATGCTTGGCAGGCTTGCCTTGGAGGGCTCGAATATACCGCTTGTAGCCCTTGACCGGAATCTCGTAGTAATTGCCCACTCCATCCTCAATCACTGCATACTCATCAACCAGCAATCGAAACAGGCGAGCCATTTTATTTCGTTCATTAAAAACGAATAGTTTGACTTTTCCGGGTGTCAAAGCGATACCATCGATGAGATTGTTCATATGGTTGTATAACCAGTTAGATAGATGGGTTGGTACTGTCAAGGTGCGCAGAGCCAACCCCAGTAATAGTCTGCCCGTTAGTGAACGCTTTAAATTGAGGATTATGTTTTCGCGTGTGAGGATATAGAGTTGAATATGGTCAGGTAGTTGAGAGGTATCAAGAGCGCTCTCTTCTATATTCTGATAGTCCCGAAAAAACAGAATAACCGAGCGGCTATCTGATTCACTGGTTGCTTTTGCCAGGGCAAACAGAAGGTGGCGTAGAGTCGAACAAATGTATAGGTTTGTTAGCATTGTCTCTCCTTGTCACTATTTACCTGGTTAGAACTGTACCCTAGTACAGAGGCGAGCAAAATTGAGGTGAAAACCAAATAGTAAATCGAACCAGAGTTATGGTGTAAAAATGCTTGAGACAAGCAATAACCTATCATCATGATAATGCTCACTGAGCCTATTTGGCACAGACATTCATGCTCCACACAGATTGTTTTTTTTCTAACGTGTTCAAATATATAAAGTGGGTAAAATATAATCCCCAGCAGAGCGATAAGCCCTAAAATGCCATAGACGGAGAGGTTTTCTAAAAACTGATTGTGAGCATGGTAAGTTTCTCGACTAGTTTTCATATCGATCAATCCCAAATCACCATGTGTTTTTCGGATTTCTTTCCGCTGTTCTATGCCCACACCAATAATCGGTGACTCGCTAACGGTAAATAGAGCACTTTTCCAAAGATCGAGGCGTATTCCGACCGGAGTGTATTTATCTTCCCCGTCAAAGTATTGAATAACGTCATGTTGAGCACTACTTAATCGGTTCAAAAACCTAGAGGATTGCAACGCGGATGTGACAAGTAGAATGAACCCGATAACAATCAACAAAACAGCCTTCTGATTTAGCCTTTTACGGTTTACGAACAAAATGTAAGTAAGGGCGATAGGAATGAACAACCACCCACTTCGAGTGCCTGTCAGAATACTGGCATAAAACGAAATGAGAGCACTACCTAGAGCGATGCTTGAAAGTAACCATTCTTTCCGAAGAAGATAGTATCCTGTCAATAATAAGCCGCTTACGCCTAAGGTAGTGATCATACCTCCGGTTTGAATTTGCATATAACCTTTCGTCCACCATGAACCAAGTGCTCCATCAAAAGCGCGGTAACCGGGGTAGTTAAATTGATAATACAACCCGACAAGACCAGCAATGTAGCCTCCACTAATAAATCCAATACTCAACATTTGCAAGCTTGGTGGATACTTAAGTAAAGAGAGAAAAACAGGGATGACAAGAAGCGCTCGAGTAGGCGTATCGAGATCTGATAGTTGATTACCTGTTAAAGTTACCGTGATAGCAAAGCTTATAAAATAGAAGACAAACGTTCCTGCTATCCATTTCACTTCGGGAGGATAGTGCTCTTTAGTCTTTCTACCTAGAAACAAACTCACTGTAGCGAATAGTAGAATTAGTATAGCGGCGTAGTTATACCCTTTACCCACTGTTATCGATAGCGCGGGGAAAGCGGCCGAAGAGTAGGCAAGAAGTCGTTGTGAAAGCGAAGCGTTCATATCATTGTTTGCGATAAGGGTTAACATCTGTATCCGGACGTGTTTTTAATAAACGCAAAATCCACATATATTGGTCGGGACTCTTCGAGACATAGTTTTCGATACACTCATTCATCATGCGCGCATCTTGATGCTGATCACTAGTTGGGAATGGAAGTGCTGGATAAAAATCCAGTTCATACTGCCCTGTTTGACTGTTGTACATCGCAAATAGCGGCACAATTTTCGATTTACTCAGTTTAGACAAGCGGCCTAGCCCAGAAATGGTTGCCTTGGTAGTATCAAAAAAATCAACAAACACACTGTGCTCACGGCCTAAATCTTCATCGGGCAAGTAGTAACCTAAGTAGCCATCGCTGCGCACCGACTTGATAAAGGGTTTAATGCCGCCACTGCGGTCATAAACGCGCCCACCGTACTGAACGCGTTGTCTGTGCATTAGCCAGTCAGAGACTTTGTTCTTTTGCGCTTTTGCCATGGCAGAAACAGGCAAGCCGCGTGATGCCAGCAGTACCGCTGGGATATCTATCGCCCAAGTATGCGGCACCAGTAGGATCACGTTCTCGCCAGAATCCGTCACTTGGGTGAGATGTTCAAAGCCGCGAATGGTGGTGTTTTTCTCAAGCCACTGTTTGCTTCTTAGGGTGAGTGAGGCAAAGCTAATCGTAAAGGAAATCGAGGTCACATAAGCATCAAACAGGATCTGCTCTCGCTCGGCGTCGCTTTTTTGTGAAAAACACATCGCCAAGTTAACCCGAGCGCGGCGGTTGGCTTTGTTGTTCAGCTTTACCGCGACTTTCGCCAACTGGCGTGCTAACCCAAGTCTCAGTACGTTAGGCAACAGGCTCAACAGAGCGCCAAAGAAAACGGCTAGCCAAGTTCCCCAGTATCTCGGTGCAAGAAACCCCCACTCAAAGGTGGGGTTGTATGCTTTAGGGTCGTAATCGTCGCGAATAAAACTCATAAATGCTCGAATAATAATAGTGCCTAGTTCCTAGAGGGTGATGCCTTTACTCTAGTTACTAGTCTCTTAACTCTAGGAACTAGGAACTGCTCTTAACTAGGAACTGCTCTTAACTAGGAACTGCTATCTAATCACTTCCAAATAGGTCGCGAGTATAAACTTTATCGGCCACATCCGACAAACTTTCAGTCATTCGGTTGGAGACGATCACATCCGAGCGAGATTTAAAGGCCTCAAGATCGGTGATCACTTCAGAATGGAAGAAATGAGACTCTTTGAGTACAGGTTCATAGACAACGACTTCAATGCCTTTCGCCTTCAAGCGTTTCATGATGCCTTGAATCGAAGAGGCGCGGAAGTTGTCTGAGCCCGCTTTCATGATCAGGCGATAAATCCCGACGACTTTAGGCTCGCGCTTTAAGATGCTGTCTGCGATAAAGTCTTTGCGCGTTCTGTTCGCATCAACAATCGCACCGATGATGTTGTTCGGTACGTCTTGATAGTTCGCCAATAATTGCTTGGTGTCTTTCGGCAGGCAATAGCCACCATAACCAAAAGAGGGGTTGTTATAGTGATTGCCGATGCGTGGATCGAGCCCGACACCTTCAATGATTTGACGAGCGTTTAAACCGTGCGCTTCGGCGTAAGAATCTAATTCATTAAAATACGCGACACGCATGGCGAGATAGGTGTTGGAAAAGAGCTTGACGGCTTCCGCTTCGGTAGAATTGGTGAACAGAACGGGAATGTCTTCCTTTATCGCGCCTTCAACCAATAAATTGGCAAACACCTGCGCGCGATCACTTTGTTCACCGACGATAACGCGAGAAGGGTAAAGGTTGTCATACAGCGCTTTACCCTCACGAAGGAACTCCGGTGAGAAGAGGATGTTGTCTGTTCCGAAATCTTGCTTAACGCGCTCGGTATAACCGACCGGTACCGTTGATTTAATCACCATTACCGCATTTGGGTTAATCGCCATCACATCTTTGATGACCGCTTCAACCGATGTGGTATTAAAGTAGTTGGTGTGCGGGTCGTAATCCGTCGGCGTTGCGATAATCACGTAGTCAGCATTCTGATACGCAAGCGGCTTATCCAAGGTTACGGTAAAGTTGAGCGATTTGTTTGTTAAAAAGTGCTCGATCTCTGCATCGACAATCGGTGACTCCTTGTTGTTCAGCATCGTCACTTTCTCTTCGATGATGTCTACCGCCACCACATCATGATGCTGCGCCAACAACATCGCATTAGAAAGGCCCACATAACCCGTACCCGCTACGGCAATTTTCACAATCTGTAATTCCTAAAAATAAAATTCAACGACGGATGTCTACTTCACACGTCCGACTCTCTGCTCACAATCTTCCAGGAACTAGGAACTAGGAACTAGGAACTAGGCTCTCACCCATTACCTAAAACCCATCACTTATTCACCAACCCCATATACTCCGCCACTCCTTCAGCCACCGTCTTAAACTCATGCTCGCAGCCCGCTGCGCGCAGTTTCGTTAGATCCGCTTGAGTGTACTCTTGGTACGCGCCTTTCAAATGTTCTGGGAACGGAATCGTCTCAATCTCGCCTTTGCCGTGGTACTTGATCACGGCTTTGGCCACTTCTTCAAAAGATTCCGCATTACCTGTACCCAGGTTAAAAATGCCCGAGACGCCATGCTCAAAGAACCACAAGTTGACCGCCGCCACATCACCCACATAGACGAAATCACGCTTAAAGTGCTCGCTACCGGCGAACAGTTTCGGGTTTTCGCCTGCGTTCATTTGGTTGTTGAGGTGGAACGCGACAGAGGCCATCGAGCCTTTGTGCTGCTCACGTGGGCCGTAGACGTTGAAATAACGGAATCCGGTGACTTGAGAGAGGGTTTCTCCGTGGGCTTTGGCATCTTCCCACACGCGTCTTACGTAGTTATCAAACTGCTGTTTGGAGTAGCCGTACACATTAAGTGCGCCTTCGTACTCTTTCTCTTCAATAAAGGTATCTGTCTCACCGTAGGTCGCCGCTGAGGAGGCGTAAAGGAACGGGATCTCTCTATCTAGGCAGTAGTGCAGCAACTCTTTTGAATACTCGTAGTTGTTGAGCATCATGTACTTGCCATCCCACTCAGTGGTCGCAGAACATGCGCCTTCATGGAAGATGGCTTCAATCGGGCCAAAGTTCTCACCCGCCATGATCTGAACAAGGAAGTCGTCTCTATCCATGTAATCAGCAATATCCAGATCCACTAAGTTCTGAAACTTCTTGCCGTTCTTCAGGTTATCGACCACCAAAATATCGTTAATACCTTGCTCATTCAGCGCCTTGACAATGTTACTGCCAATCATACCCGCGCCACCCGTTACGATGATCATACGTTTGTTTACCTCAGCCTAGATTTTATCCATTGTTCGCGCAGTATATCAGGTACTGGGGATAAGTTCCTAGATCCTAGTTCCTAGAGGGGGGGGTAGGGGGATTGCGTCAAACAGGGTAGAGCCCCAGAGCGCTGGGATTGTGACGATCGGTATATCAGTTTAGGCACCCAACTCTAGGAACTAGGCACTTGTTTTCCACTATGAACTAACCTCTAGGAACTAGGAACTTCTTTTCCACTAGGAACTTTTTTTAACCACCCCTCCCGTCAAATACAACCCAATCGCTGCAAGGACGGGATAGCCGAACGCCTCATTAATCATCTCGCTGATGGGGTGCCACTCAAAACCGTGCATGCAGCCGATCACTACCATCGAGTGGAGCAACACATAAGGGATGGTGAACAGCAGCACAATATAACGTTGGACTAATTTAAACGGTTCAAAGGCTTTGAGCAGGGCGAGTTTGTGCTTGGCTTTCTCTTCGTTGGTGAAAAACATCGCATCTCCTGTGTCGGTGAGGGCTTCTAGGCTTTTATCGATAAACGACGGGCTACCAAAAATACGGCTCCAAAGGCTCATAGGGTCTCCTTGTTAGTTTGCTTAACCACAGAAACGGATTGGACAGGGTGAAGCACCATCACCGGGCAGGCTTTGTTGGCAAAGGCGTTATGCGGTTTGACCTGCTCATCGCTAATGCCATGTGCTTGCTGCAGCCGCTCGATTAACGCAAACAGTGCTTTGCGCTGGGCGAGGGTGAAGTTGTCTTGTGCGCCGCCTTGCTCATCACACCCTCCCACCACACAAATGCCAATATTACCGCGGTTGTGGCCACGCACATGGGCACCGATGTGTGACAGCGGACGGCCTGTCTCGACTTGCCCGGCGCGCGTGATCACAAAGTGATAGCCAATATCTCGCCACCCTTTTGCTCGGTGCCAAGCGCGAAGGGTGCTCACGCCAATATCCTGATCGGAATGGGTCGCGCTGCAATGCACGGTGATCGTGGTTAGGGGGTAGTGTGAATTATGTAGGGAGGTGACGGGTACTGAGGTGTGGTTCGAAGTTGGGGTCATCGATTTTCCTTGTGATGGTAATGGGTAATGGGTAATGGGTAATGGGTTGTGGGTTGTGGGTTAGGGGTGTTTGGTGTAGAGGGTGGTGAGGGTGTTGATAAAGGCGGTCATGGCGCGTTCGAGCGTTTGCAGATCTGCACCGGTTTGTTTGGCAAGGTTTGCCAAATCACAGCCTTTCACCCATATGGCGTAGGTGAGCTCATAACCTAGTGGCTCTGCGCGTTGGGCACGAGCCATTAGGGTGATGAACCCCTCACGGCTGATGGGGCAGTAGGGGTGGGTGGGGAAATAGATCTCCTCTAGGGTTGGGTCAAAGGGGGAATACACGTAGCAGAGGCGACGAATCGCCCATTCACTGCATTGGTGACACACAGGCATAGCAACTCCCTTCTCAATCAGGAGGCGACACTCTACGCGACATTTCGCCACTAGGGTTGGTGAAATGCTGGCGATTTGTACAGCTCGAAAGCGCAAGGCCAAAAATGCGAGCGTGTACAAAATTAGGTGCATATCCAATGAGCCAAAGCATGACCAGGCGTGAGGCGGCTTGCAACCTCGCCAATTCGCGCGGCATTTCTGCCGTATGGCGAACCCTAATCAGTAAGAGGCTGTTTTGTTTGTTGTTTACATTCCAATAACAAAGCCGAGGAGAGCCCATGAGCCACACCCTAGTCGCCACCCTGATGAAGGCCAAAACCGGATCGCCCATCAGCAAATTGATCTTACTTAAGCTGGCCGATAACGCCGATGTGCACGGCCGCTGCTTTCCCTCTTACCAGTGTTTAGCGCTCTACTGCGAAGTCTCGCTGCGCACGGTGAAAGAGCACATCAAACGGCTAGAGGAGCAAGGCTTTCTCGAACTGGTGCACCGCTTTGATAAACGTGGTCGCCAGCGCAGTAACTTGTACCAGCTCTACACCCCTGCCCACTTGCACGTGGAACTGGGCGACGCGAGCACCATCTATGAGGCAGTCGATGAGTCAAATGCTTCACCCTCACCCCGTGCAGAAACTGCACCGAGAATCTCCCAGTTAAAGAGTAATAAAGAGGGTTATAGGCAGGCAGCGCCACCCCTACGCGCTGTGGATAAGTTAGTCCGTGAGTATCACGCCAAAGGTCAAACCCACCCATTTGAAGAGCGGATTCAAGGTTTGATCAAAGCCCGCAAGCGCAGCCGTGCGGATGAATATGCGAATGAGCAAAAGAAAGGGGAGGAGACATCATGAAACACCGGTTATCACTTACTGAGCAAAAACACATTTTAAGCCTGTACATTATCCGCGCCAGCGGCCGACCGCGGGAGTTACTAGAGGTGTTATTGGGCGCCTACCCCAAACCCATGAGCAGCAGCGAACTCAAACGCGCCCTCAACATGACCGGCAGCCATGCGTTGCCTTCAGCGGTGCGTAACGCGGAGATTTTTATTGATGTGATTAAGCGTTACGATAGTGCGACAAAGAAGACCTATTACCAGCTTGATGATCAGTGTGTGCAGCGCTTTGCATTCAATCAGCTAATGGACAGTGTGATGAAAGTTTAGGAGTGTGATGGTGCAATCAATCGTTGCTAGTTTATCCCCCGCTTGAAATGTTGTACTATCCGAAGCAGACTTACGCAGTGCGCGCTTGTGTGTCACCGATCTGTTGAACAGAATTTTAAAGGATATTTAGGCGCACTGTCATAGCGCGCCAGCAGGTATAGTGCAAAATAAAAAAAAAAGGGGCTATTGGGGCCAGTAAGTAAAAACAATCAAAACCAAGCCTTTACAAAGCCTCAAGAAAAAATAACCGTCTCAATTTGGATAAAAACCGTCTCAGGTAATAAAGAATGCTGAGATGCAACTGCGAAAATTTATACAACTACGAAGTGGCAGCAATGAAAATATCTCCAGAAAGAATGACTCATCTAAAGCAGTTGGAAGCCGAGTCGATTCACATCATGCGCGAGGTTGCCGCGGAATTTGATAACCCAGTCATGCTCTATTCAGTGGGCAAAGACTCCTCCGTTATGCTGCATTTGGCAAAAAAAGCCTTTGCCCCTGGCATCCCTCCTTTCCCTTTGATGCACGTCGATACTACGTGGAAGTTCAAAGAGATGATCGAGTTTCGCGATCAGATGGCTGAAAAGCTGGGAATGAAGTTAATTGTGCACCAGAACCCAGAAGGGCTGGCCATGAACATCAGCCCGTTCGTGCATGGCAGTTCAAAACACACCGACATCATGAAGACCCAAGGCTTGAAGCAGGCGCTGGATAAGCACGGCTTTGATGCGGCGTTTGGCGGCGCGCGACGCGACGAAGAAAAATCACGTGCGAAAGAGCGCGTCTATTCGTTTCGTGATGAGCACCACCGCTGGGATCCGAAAAATCAACGACCAGAGCTGTGGAATATCTACAACGGTAAAGTCAATAAAGGCGAAAGTATCCGAGTATTCCCATTGTCGAACTGGACAGAACTCGATATCTGGCAGTACATCTACTTAGAAGACATTGAGATACCAAGTTTGTATCTGGCCAAAAAACGTCCCGTGGTTGAGCGCGATGGTATGTTGATCATGAAAGATGACGACCGTATGGAGCTCAAGCCTGGCGAAACCATCGAGCACAAAATGGTGCGTTTTCGTACGTTAGGTTGCTACCCACTGACGGGTGCGGTGGAGTCAGAAGCGACGACGCTGACGGAAGTCATTCAAGAGATGCTCTTGACCACCACCTCTGAGCGTCAAGGTCGCGCCATTGATCATGACTCGTCCGGGTCGATGGAGAAGAAAAAGCGCGAAGGCTATTTTTAAGCTCTCGATACCATGTGGATCACTGCGCTTGTTATTCTTGTTTTACTCACGAGCTTAATTGTCTCAAAATGGCGCGCCGCCTATGTATTTGTCGGCGCGACTCTCGTGCTTTACCTCTTCGGACAAATTGATCAAAGCCGTTTAATCGGAAACATCACAAATAGCTCCGTCCTTACTCTGATTGCCTTAATGGTGGCGTCTCTCGCGTTAGAGAGAAGTCACTTGTTGCCATGGCTATCGAGCAAAATCTTTGATGACAGTTACAGCAAAACACTCCTTCGCCTTGCTCTATCCAGTGCCCTGAGTTCGGCTTTTCTCAACAATACTGCAGTGGTCGCCACTTTGATGGGGGGAGTGCAACGCAATCAAGACCACCCCGCCACGTCACTACTGATCCCTCTCTCATACTTTGCCATTTTAGGTGGTACCTTGACCTTAATTGGAACGGCGACCAACCTGGTTGTCAATGCGCTCTTGGTCGAAGCCGGCCACCCAGAGTTGAGTTTCTTTGTTTTTCTCCCTGTCGGTCTTGCGCTGGTGGTACTGGTTGGCACTGTGGTTATGCTGAGTGCGCGGCAGCTCAATCGAAAGAGCGCGTCTTACTCTCCGGTGTCCCATTACTTTATTGATGCTGAGGTCAAGCCAGGCAGCAAACTGATTGGCAACACCGTGCGTGAAAACAAACTGAGGGCATTGGACGGGTTGTTCTTGGCCGAAATCGTCCGTGGCGATCAACTGATTTCCCCTGTAACGCCCGATACGCGCATTCAAGCGAAGGATAAACTGGTCTTTACCGGTGATGTTGAGAATGTGAAGCAGATCCATCTACTTGACGGCGTCGAAATCTTTGCCGATGTCAGTCAGCTCCTCAGTTCGAATTTGACCGAAGTCATCGTCAGTCCAGAGTCGGTATTGATCGGAAAAAACCTTAAAGAGACGGATTTTCGCTCGCGTTTTGATGCTGCAGTGGTCGCGATCAGCCGAGAGGGATATCGACTATCTGGTAAATTGGGCGAGCAAAAAATTCACTCGGGTGACAAGCTGGTCTTGGCCATTGGCGAAGATTTTCATAAACGGCAGAATCTAACGAGAAACTTCTTTATCCTCAGTGGTATAGAGCTCAACCATGCCTTGTCATTGAAGCAAAATGTGCTGACCGTTTTGGGCTTTTTAGGCGCGATTGCGGTATCGGCCACAACATCGGTCTCGTTGCTTGAGTCCATGGGCGCGTATATTCTACTGATGCTGGGCAGCAACGTTATTGATGGGGCGACCATACGCCGCCGCTTTCCTTTTGAACTGTGGACGGTCTTGGTGTGCGCGCTGTCCATCGCGTCTGCATTCAGTGCCTCAGGTTTGGCAGAGTGGGTGACGTCAGGCGTACATGATGTGCTCGGAGAGCAAACTCCCTTTGTGGCGCTAGTGTGTCTGTTTATCGTCACGCTCCTACTAACGGAAGTTATTACCAACACCGCTGCGGCAGCGATTATGCTGCCGGTAGGACTGGCGTTGGCACAGGCTTACCAAGTCTCGTCGATGCCATTTATCATGGCAGTGGCGTATGCCGCGAGTGCATGCTTTTTAAGCCCTTATGGCTATCAAACAAACTTAATGGTCATGAATGCTGGTGGCTATCATTTTAAAGACTTTATTAAAGTGGGGTGGAAGGTGTCGATGAGCTACAGTCTTGTTGCGCTTATCGCAATTCCTCTTTTTTTCCCATTTTAGGTGTGACAGTAAACAGAAAACAATGAGTCCGTACACAAAAAAACACCCCGATGCAGTCAGTGTAGACATTGTTTGGCACAATGCGAGCGTCACTGACAAAGAGCGAGCAGCACTGAAAAAGCAAACGCCAGTCTTGCTTTGGTTTACAGGGCTAAGCGGCTCTGGGAAATCCACCATCGCCAACGCGGTAGAACGCAAACTCTTTGAGTTGGGTAAGCACAGCTATTTACTCGATGGCGATAATGTTCGCCATGGGCTGAATAAAGACCTCGGTTTTAGCGATGCTGATCGCGTTGAAAACATCCGACGTATTGGCGAAGTGGCGAAGCTCTTTGTTGACTCAGGCAGCATTGTTCTTACCGCCTTTATCTCCCCATTTCGAGCAGATAGAGCGCAAGTGAAAGACATGTTGTCGAGTGGGCAGTTTTTAGAGGTGTATATTGATACGCCACTAGAGGTGTGTGAGCAGCGCGATCCCAAAGGGCTCTACAAAAAAGCCCGCTCTGGAGAAATCAAAAATTTCACCGGTATCGATTCAACGTATGAATCGCCGTTACAGCCTGACATCCATGTACAAACCGCGCACTATACAGTCGAAGAGTGCGCGCAGCGTATTATTGAGCAACTACAGCAGCGGCAGTACATTTGACATGCATTATGACGTTTTTAATGGTGATGCCGATGGCATCATGTCACTCATTCAGCTAAGAAAAGCGCAGCCTAAATCGAGCACATTGATCACCAGTGTCAAACGCGATATTCAACTGCTGAAACAAGTCGTCACGCAAGGTGATGCCTCGTGCGTGACCGTGCTCGATATTTCGATGGAGAAGAACATTGATGCGTTGTATGAGCTTATTGAAAACCGTGTCCCTGTGTTTTATTGCGACCACCATCGTACCGGCGAGGTGCCTCAATCAGATGCGTTAACGGCGTTGATTAATCTCGATGCCAACGTGTGTACAAGTTGGCTGGTAAACCGGCACGTAGGCGAGCAATATGTTGACTGGGCGATTGCTGGCATTTTTGGTGACAACTTGTTTAGCACTGCTCAGTCACTCGCGGCAGAGCATGGTCTAGAGCAAAAGTATATGGAGTTTTTAAAAGAGCTCGGTACGCTGGTCAACTACAATGGGTATGGGGCGACACTTGAAGATCTTCATATTCAACCTGAACGCCTCTTTCAGCAGTTGATGGCGTATTCGTCGCCAAGAGAGCTACTAGAAGACCCTGTTTCTCCTTACTTCCAACTGCAAAATGCCTATCTGGAAGACAACGAAAAAGTGGCCACACTGCGCCCAGTGCATTCTTGTGAGATTGCAGAAGTATACGTTCTCCCTTGTGAGGCATGGGCGAGACGCATTGGCGGCGTGTTTGGCAATGCGTTAGCCAATCAAACGCCAAACAAAGCTCACGCTGTGGTGACCTTGAATGCGAACCATGAAGATTACACCGTGAGTGTTAGGGCGCCACTGAACAATCGAACGGGAGCGGATGAGATTTGTATCCAGTTTCTAACTGGCGGTGGCCGTAAAGCCGCTGCTGGCATTAACCAATTACCCAAGTCTGAGCTAGCGTCATTCATTCAGACGTTAACTGACCATTACGCTAAGTAGACATAGAACAGGTACAGAACATGTCGCACTCTTCAGAGCTGATAGCAAAAGATATTGAAGCTTACTTAAAGGTTCATGAAAACAAAGATCTATTACGTTTTTTGACCTGTGGAAATGTCGATGACGGAAAATCTACTCTCATTGGACGTTTGCTTTACGACTCAAAGCTGATTTATGAAGATCAAATGGCAGCCATTGAAAAAGACTCCCAGAAGTTTAATACCACAGATGAAGCCTTTGACTTGGCACTTCTCGTTGACGGGCTTCAATCAGAGCGTGAGCAGGGTATTACTATTGATGTCGCTTATCGTTACTTTTCCACCGACAAGAGAAAGTTCATCATTGCCGATACCCCAGGGCATGAGCAGTACACGCGCAACATGGTGACCGGTGCATCAACGTGCGACTTAGCGATCGTGATGGTGGATGCGCGCCGCGGTATTCAAACCCAGACTCGTCGTCATAGCTATATTTGTTCCCTCCTAGGCATAAAGCACATCATTGTTGCGATTAATAAGATGGACCTAATGGAATACAGCCAAGAGGTGTATCAACAGATCAAAGCCGATTACCGAGAAATGGCGAAAAACTTCAATATCGATGATATTCGCTTTGTACCGATTTCAGCGCTAAAGGGTGACAATGTGGTGACCCCAAGTGAAAAAATGGATTGGTATCCAGGTGCGACATTGATGAAGTTACTGGAAACGGTCAAAGTCGATAAAGACAAAGACCTCGAGCATATGCGATTCCCTGTTCAATATGTGAATCGACCCAATTTAGATTTCCGAGGGTTCTGCGGTACGCTCGCCTCTGGGCAAATTCAAGTCGGGGATGCGGTCACAGCGTTGCCCTCAGGCAAAACGTCGAAGGTCAAATCCATTTTTACCTATGATGGTGAACTGCAAACAGCGCAGCCTGGGCAGGCGATTACTGTAACACTGGAAGATGAAATCGATGTCTCTCGTGGTGATATGATTGTGCATACTGGCCATGAGCCAGTTGTCACCAACCAGTGTCAAGCGCACATGGTTTGGATGGGTGAACAACCCATGCTGACACATAAGGACTATGTGTTGAAGTTTGCCACGAAGAGTTGTTTAGGGAAAGTGGCCAAGATTGAACACAAAGTCGATGTGAATACATTGGCTAAGCATGCAGAAAGCACCGATAGTTTAGGTCTAAATGAAATTGCGCTGGCCCATATCAAGCTAACGGAAAAAATCGCGCTAGACGAATATCAGCGTTTGCCTCAAACTGGTGCGTTTATTGTAATTGATCGCATCAACAATGTGACGATTGGAGCTGGCATGGTCAGTGCAATTAAAGGCAAGGATGCAGAGAGCACTGGCGAGCGAAGCTATACCGAAGCGGAAAAAGCCCTCAATGCATTCATACGCGAGCAGTTCCCGGAATGGGGATGCAAATCTATCTAAATAATTGCTCTTCATTATGCTCCACTTTTTTGTCGCTCATGACCAGCGCTGGGAAGTTCATCCGCCCAATTCAATCTATCTCAATAGCGGAAAACTCGGTATCTTTGCCCCCCGTTGCTGTGCTAATACAGGTTGCCCAGTTCGGACATTTTTCTACAGCATAAAAAGGAGTCAAAGTGAGTTGAGTCCCCAAACGCTATCGGACCTAGATCAACTAACAATACAATCCAGTGAATGAAACATCGAATAGAAATACCTGTTGGTATATCATACCCACAAAAATTTTGAGTTGTGAATCCTCAGGTCTTTTATAGACCTTGTTAAAACGACAGTTAGAGCTATGAAGAATAAATTAGAAATTCCGTTCTTTGAAATGAAGAACGTCATCCAGGATTACCCGTGGGGGAGTACGACCTCTTTAAATGAACTTTTTGGTTATGATAACCCGTCTAATCAACCTCAGGCTGAATTGTGGATGGGTGCTCACCCGAATGGGTGCTCCTCTCTTATGATCGACGATACTGAGTATTCATTGTTAGAGTTGATTCAAGAAGCGCCGAACGACGTATTATCACACCAAGTCAACGAAGCTTTTTCCGAACTCCCTTTTCTATTTAAAGTCCTCGCGGCAGACCGGGCACTATCCATACAGGTCCATCCTTCAAAAGAAGAAGCACAGATAGGTTTTGAGAAAGAAAATGAAGCCGGAATCGCGTTAACGGCCTACGAGCGTAATTACAAAGATCCCAACCACAAGCCTGAGCTTGTTTACGCATTGACGGCTTACCAAGCGATGAATGGGTTCCGTTCATTCTATGAAATTCAAAGCTTGCTTAAATATTTCTCAAAATCTCCGATTCAAAAGTTGGCTGAGGATTTTTCTAAAGACACATCAAATCAAGGTCTTAAAAACTTATTCAGAGACATCCTCTCTCTAAAAGGTTCGGCACTTGATGCTGGTATTGAGGAATTACGAGAGGTTGCTTTGGTGCATGCCAACGAGCCAACATTCGCTGTCATTTTAGACCTACTAAAACAGTATAAAAGTGATGTTGGACTCTTTGCACCTCTATTGTTGAATGTCATCACGCTCAAGCCTGGTGAAGCTATGTATTTAGATGCAAGAACCCCTCATGCGTACCTGAAAGGTACGGGCTTGGAAGTAATGGCGAACTCAGACAATGTCCTTAGAGCTGGGTTAACCAACAAGCATATTGATGTCGAAGAATTGATCCGTTGCTCGGAGTTTAAGGCAAAACCTTATAAAGATTTAGTTTTAAAACCGAGCATTCATGCCGACGAGCACCGTTATGATATTCCTGTCCGAGATTTTGCTTTTTCACTTTATACAAAAGCAGACAACACGAAGGTTGAGGTTTCTAGTGCAGAAGTCCTCATGCCGCTTGATGGGGAGCTGACCCTAACTCATGAAAATGGCTTTTCATTGACGATTTCCAAAGGACGGTCTGCGTTTGTACCTGCCTGTGCACGCTCTTATTCAATGAAGTCTGGTGGCCGTATTGCGCGAGTATACTGTTGATTTGCTATTGAAGAAAAATTTAATAATCTAGTACTAATTTACTTTTAGGTAACATTTATGTTTATTCCTGTCATTATGGCTGGGGGATCCGGCTCAAGGCTGTGGCCTCTATCTCGCTCTGCATTTCCAAAGCAGTTTCTTTCATTGGATAGTCAAAACTCACTGACCATGTTACAAGCAACTTTTGAGCGCATTGAAGGCCTTTCGAGCTCAGAAGCCATTGTTATCTCAAACGAAGCACACCGTTTCATCGTTGCTGAGCAAGTGCGTACCAGTAAAAACAAGGCACGCATTATTTTGGAACCTGCGGGCCGCAATACCGCACCAGCGATAGCGCTCGCCGCTTTCAAAGCGATGGAGCATGGAGATGATCCAATATTGCTCGTTCTAGCGGCTGATCACCTAGTGAAGGACAAGTCGGCGTTTCAAGCATCGCTAAAAGCGGCGATAGAGCCAGCTAAGAAAGGAATGATGGTGACATTTGGTATTGTCCCAACCGCACCGGAAACTGGTTACGGGTACATTCATCGTGGTCAAGAACTCGATTGTGGCTCATTTCGAGTGAATAAGTTTGTCGAAAAGCCTGAATTATCGGTCGCTGAGCAATATTTAGATTCTGGAGAGTTTTACTGGAACAGTGGCTGTTTTATGTTCAAGGCAAGCGCGTTCTTGGAAGAATTGAAGCAACATTCACCCGAGATATATGAATGCTGTGAAAAAGCAACCCAAGATACAAGAGAAGAACTGGACTTTGTCCGCGTCTCTAAGGAAGAGTTCCTCAAATGTCCTGATGACTCAGTGGATTACGCGGTCATGGAACACACCGATAAAGCGGTAGTAGTCCCAATGGATGCTGGTTGGAGTGATGTTGGTTCTTGGTCTGCGCTTTGGGATGTGTCAGAAAAAGATGAAAACGGCAATGTTATTCATGGTGATGCGATCACCAAAGATAGCTACAACTGCTACATTTACGCACCGAATAAGCTTGTGGCTTCTGTTGGTGTGAGTAACATCGTTGTGGTCGAGACTAAAGATGCCGTATTGGTAGCTGACAAGGACAGCGTACAACAAGTGAAAAGTGTCGTAGAGCACTTAAAGGCAGAAAATCGTGCGGAGTTTAGAGAGCACCGTGAAGTCTATCGCCCGTGGGGTAAGTCAGATGCGATTGACGGCGGTGACCGTTACAAAGTGAATCGAATTACTGTTCAGCCAGGCAAAAAACAGTCTCTTCAAATGCATTATCACCGTGCGGAACATTGGGTTGTGGTTTCTGGTACGGCGAAGGTGAGCAGCAATGGTAACGAGCAAATCATCACAGAAAACCAGTCGCTCTACATCCCGGTTGGTGTCAGCCATATGGTGGAAAACCCTGGCAAAATGCCATTAGAGCTAATCGAAATTCAATCAGGTTCATACCTAAACGAAGATGATGTTGTGCGTTTAGAGGAAAGTAAGTAATGACTAAATTAACATGTTTTAAAGCCTACGATATCCGTGGTCAACTTGGTGAAGAGTTAAACAATGATATCGCTTATCGCATTGGTCGTGCATACGGGCAGTTCTTAAAGAGCGATAGCGAAGGCGAGAAATCGATAGTTGTTGGTGGTGATGTCCGTCTGACAAGTGAAGAACTAAAGTTGGCCCTTAGCGAAGGCTTGATGGATGCTGGGGTAAATGTGTTAGATATCGGACTGTCGGGTACAGAAGAAATCTACTTTGCCACTTTTCATCTCGGCGTTGATGGTGGTGTTGAAGTGACGGCCAGCCATAACCCTATGGACTACAACGGCATGAAACTGGTGCGTGAAGGGGCTAAGCCAATCAGTGGTGATACTGGTTTAAGAGACATACAAACACTTGCCGAAGAAAATATATTTGTCGATGTACAAGAAAAAGGTACATACAAGAAGATTGATATTCTGAGTGATTATACTGATCACCTAATGGGCTACATTACTCCAGAGAATATCAAGCCGATGAAACTGGTGATCAACTCCGGTAACGGTGCCGCTGGCCACGTCATTGACTCTCTGGAAGAGCGTTTTATAGCTCTAAATATTCCTTTGGATATTATTAAGGTCCATCATGAAGAAGATGGAAATTTCCCTAACGGTATTCCAAACCCACTACTACCAGAATGTCGTGAAGATACAGCAAATGCGGTGAAAGTGCACAAAGCAGATATGGGCATTGCATTCGATGGTGACTTTGATCGTTGCTTCCTGTTTGATGAAAATGGTGACTTCATCGAGGGTTACTACATTGTAGGCCTACTGGCAGAAGCCTTCTTGCAAAAAGAAAAGGGTGCGAAGATCATTCATGACCCACGACTTTCTTGGAACACGATTGATGTAGTCACAAAATCGGGTGGTGTGCCTGTAATGTCAAAAACCGGACATGCTTTCATCAAAGAACGTATGCGCAAAGAAGATGCGATTTATGGCGGTGAGATGAGTGCCCACCACTACTTCCGGGACTTTGCATATTGTGACTCGGGGATGATTCCTTGGTTACTAGTAACAGAACTACTGTCTGTGAAGGGTATGAAGCTATCTGAAACGGTGAAGGAACGTATAGCTGCGTATCCTTCTTCTGGTGAGATTAATAGTAAGCTAGCTAACCCTAAACAAGCGATTGATGCAGTACTTGCAAAGTATAAAACTCTTGCAATAAATATTGATTACACGGATGGAATAAGCCTGGAGTTTAGTGATTGGAGATTTAATTTAAGGACATCGAATACTGAACCAGTAGTTCGCTTGAATGTAGAATCGAAAGAAAATATTCCACTGATGGAAGATAAGACTAAAGAAATTCTAGCAATTTTAAGAAGTGAGTGAGATGAAAGCACTACTATTAGCTATACTAAATTATAGAGGCTTTATTATTGGTAGTGTGAAGCGAGACTTTCAGTCTCGCTATCAAACCAGTATGTTAGGGGCTATTTGGTTGATAATTCAGCCTTTGGCTATGATTCTTGTTTATACCTTGATCTTCTCACAAGTAATGAAAGCTAGATTGCCTGGTGAGACTGGTAAATATGCTTATAGTATCTATCTATGTTCGGGAATACTAACGTGGGGTTTGTTTGCGGAAATAATTAGCCGAAGTAAAAATGTATTTATCGATAACTCAAACTTAATAAAAAAAATGAGTTTCCCTAAAATATGCTTGCCAGTTATAATTGTTACATCTTCGATTGTTAACTTTTCTATTATATTCTCTCTTTTTTCGGCTTTTTTACTGATATTGGGTGTGTTTCCATATGAGCAGATCCTGGAAATATTACTGGTTCTATTTATTCAAGTGGTTTTCTCTACAGGAATCGGAATGATTGTTGGTGTTCTTAATGTCTTCTTTAGAGATATAGGTCAGCTAGTAGATGTATTATTACAGTTTCTATTTTGGTCTACACCAATTGTTTATGCTATTGATATAATTGATGCTCGTTTGCACTCAATGATAATGCTAAACCCGATGGCAAGAATTATCTCAGCATATCAGTCGATTTTTGTTCACAATCAATCACCTGATTGGTCTTTGCTGATGCCTGTTATGCTTATGTCTATTCTGTTTTGCTACGTCGGATTGGTTTTATTTAGAAAACACTCAGCTGATATGGTGGATGAATTATAATGGGTTCTATTTCTGTAAAAGGTGTAGGAAAAGCGTATAAGCAGTATCCGTCAAAAATGGCAAAGATAGTTGATTGGTTTACTCCAGTTGAAAAACACATCAAAAAGTGGGTCTTGAAAGATGTTAGCTTTAGTATTGAAGCTGGCGAAGCAGTTGCAATTGTCGGTGTGAATGGTGCTGGTAAAAGTACGCTGCTAAAAATGATTACAGGCACGACAAAACCAAATACTGGTTTAATAGATGTTAATGGTAGAATTGCCGCCCTACTGGAGCTAGGCATGGGTTTTCATCCAGATTTCACTGGTCGGCAAAATGTCTATATGGCTGGACAGATACAAGGAATGACTATCAATGAAATCAACGCCGTATTTGACGATATTCTATCATTTGCCGATATTGGAGATTATATAGACCAACCCGTGAGAGTATACTCTAGTGGTATGCAGGTAAGATTGGCATTTGCGGTCGCAACTGCAATAAGGCCTGATATTCTCATAGTAGATGAGGCCCTCTCAGTAGGTGATGCCGCGTTCCAGCGTAAATGTTATCGAAGAATTGAACATTTTCGTGAAGAAGGTACGACACTACTATTTGTCACTCATGATGTTGAAACGGTTAAGAAGCTATGCCAGAAAGCTATTTTTATCCACAATGGCACTTTGTTTAATTTTGGACCGGCAAAGACCGTGTGTGATCAGTACGAAGAGTTGTTGTTTGGAGGTTCAAAGAAAACAAGTGCTCAAACAAAGGTTCAGCAAGCTGTAGTAGACCCTAGTTTGATGTCTGACTGCGAGGTAACTTATGGTGATGGTCGTGCTTCTATAGACAGGATATGGCTAGAAAATACCGAAGGTAACGAATCAAATATATTTGAATGTTCTCAAGGAATCACTTTGAACTATACGGTTAGTTTTCATCAGGATGTTTCAGATGTGCAATTCTCCTTCATGATTAAGACAAAAGATGGAGTTTCATTATTTGGTACCGATACAAGTCACCTTAGTGAAATAAAAAACAAGTATTTTTCTGCAGGTGATAAATTCATAATGAGATTTGAACTGGGTAACTCGTTTGCTCCAGGGACATACTACATTAACTGTGGTTTACGTGATGACACAAGTGACGTACCAGTCTTTCTGCACAGAAGAATAGATTCAGCTATATTTAAAGTAATTGCGGATGAAAAAACAGCTACTAAAGCTGGTCTATTCAATCTCCCGGTTAATTTTATGTTAGAAGAACCAAAGCAGTAACAATATGAATCAAATGCACAATAAAGCACCAATATTTGTTCATTCGCTATTTCGTTCGGGAAGTACGTATGTTTTTAATCAATTTCGAAACTCGAACTCTCCATATTGGTGCTACCAAGAACCTCTACATGAAAAAGCTATTTTTGCGAAATCAGACTTTAGGATATTACTAGAGAGTGATGATTCAACAGCAAAGCTACTTCGTCACCCAGAGCTAAATAGGCCTTACTTTTGGGAGCTATTCGAGGTAGCCCCAACCTGTTTGAAATATATAGATGAAGCTTCACCATATAAGTCATTTTTCCGAGAAGATGAGGCTACAATTGACTACTTTACTAGTCTTGTTGAAGAATCAAAGGCAAGGCCAGTAATACAAGAATGCAGAACATCGGCTAGAATTGATGTTCTTAAGAGAAGAATGGGTGGTGAGCATATATATTTGTGGCGTAATCCCTGGGATCAATGGTGGTCTTATAAGGTGCTCGATTATTTTGATACCGCCAATCAGGTGATTTTAAACGCTGATGATGTGCCATTAACTATCGACTTACTCAGAAAGAAAATTCGATTTAAGACATACCAAGCAGAGAACCTTAACGATGAATTTTTTTGGTATAAACGAAATAAACTGAGCTTTGATGAAAGTTACTTGGCTTTTTATGTACTTTGGTTGCTATCATTAATTGAAGCAATGCAATTTGCAGACTTATTAATCAATATGGACACGTTGAGCTCAAATGATTCATATACAAAGAAAATTGAATTGGATTTAGTCAGTTGTGGGATTTCTGGCATAGAGTTTGGTAATTGTAATAGCCCTTTCTTCCATTTCCACCGTTCAGAGATTGAGCGCTTTCGAAAGATAGAAGAAGTGGCACACAGTCTTTTTATCGATTCTGGAGTTGATGCTGTTATTTTGCAGAGAGCTTTAGATGAGAAGGAACGGCATAGCATTAGTTTTGAAGAAGAAAATTGTAATAGTCAAAGCTGGATCAATGAATCTTTTAAAGCAAGGAAGATTGCAGAGAGATATCATGAGGAATGCTTAGAAATTAAGGCTATTGGTGACGGTTTTATCAATCACATTTCTTCCGAGCTTAATCATGAAATAACTAAGCTAAGAGAAGAGGCAATAGCAAAAGACTTACTTATAGAAAACTATAAAAATACCCTTAAAGAGGAATCCTTGATCAGGAATGAGTATAAAGATAAATACGAGCTAGTGGTTCAAAGTAGGCTATGGAAGTTAACAGAACCTATCAGGCAGATTACTACTTTTTTGAGAGGTAAATAAGCAACGTATATGAATACAGTACTTTTTTTAACGCTATATCCTGTGACACCAGCACGACATGGGGGGCAGCATCGAGCTCTTAATCTAATAAAATTATACGAGTCGTTAGGCTATGAGGTCGAACATTTTTTCTCAGTTGTTGAACTAGACTCGGCAACATGGAAAGGTCTAACTTGTAGTTATGAACTGGTTCCAACAAGTTACATAAATAAACACAAATATGGTCGACTTCAAGATCTATATGACTATATTAGTGGTGACTTTTTCAGAACCGATAAAGAGATTAAGGATAAGCTTCTATCTATTATTAAGAATCAAGGAGTGAGAATTATCCATGTCGAGCAACCATGGCAGATGGCTGCGATTAAAGTTCTGAAGGAAGAAAACTCCGATTTGTTTAGTGGCGTATGCATTATATATGGTTCTCAGAATATCGAATATAAGCTAAAAAAATCAGTTTTAACAGAGCTGCCGAATTGCTCTGAAATTATTGACGATATTAAAAAGTGTGAAATTGATGCAACCCAAACAGCAGATATTGTTTTAGCTGTGTCAGAATCAGAGAAGGAGGAGCTTGCAAGCTTTGGTGCTAGGAAAGTTATATTAGTTCAAAATGGGATTTCAGCCCGAACGATTGATAATATAGATAGTGACTGTTTTTCTAGTTTTTTGCCCGAGAAATACATTATCTTTGTTGGTAGTGCACATCAACCAAACTTAGATGGTTTTATGCGTTTAATCGGACCAGCATTAGGGTGTATTCCGATGGGTGAGAAGATAGTCATTGTTGGCACTGTAGGGGATTTGATTCAACAGCATCCTGAATATGCGAGATGGATAAAACTCAATCAGTCTAAAGCAGTTTTCATCAAAGATGTTTCAGACAGTCAACTAGAGTCTTTGATTCAGAGGGCCAGTACTTTTGTACTACCGATTCTATCGGGTGGTGGAACAAACCTAAAAACTGCAGAGGCTTTATTTTCGAAGAAACCGATTATTGCAACATCAATTAGCTTTCGAGGATTTGAAAATTTTATTGATGACTCTGTAGTTATTTCAGATGAGAAGTCGAGCTTTAGAGAGGCTATTCGTAATCATCATAATATTAGCAGTACAAGAACGAATGACTTAGATAGCTTGCTCTGGGATTCTTGTTTTGAAAGTTTGAAAAAACATCTTAAGGGCATATAATGACTATTTGGGTAGATGTAACAACTTCTTATACGTGGAATAGGCCTGCAGTTGGTATTGTAAGGGTCGAGCTAGAAATATTACGCCACATATCGTCATACGAGAAAGACATCAGATTCTTTAGGTATGACAATGACGTTTGTAAGTTTATTGAAGTATCTAGAAACGATGTTGTGTCTATTGTTGACCGGATAACTTCAGGACATGCAAGTAGTCATGCTCCAAGTACATCAACAGGGACAGTAGTAGAGCAGAAAAGGCCCAAATTTCTTTCTATTAGAAAGAATGAAGCAAAACACTTTTTTGTTCAATCTTTAAAGAACTTTCTATACTTTACACTAAGCTTTGTTGATCCAAGTTATCACCTTTCAATTACGCTAAGACTGGCCAGTTATAAAGTAAAAGCTAAACAGTTTGTTTCAAAAGCCAGTGAAATGTTGTCGACTAAGAAGAATTTTAGTACTAGCAGTGCACCAGAAACTTCCATTACCCCTAGTACGAATGACAGCTTCTTTGGTAAAAATGATAAGATCATATCTGTTGGGGCCGTCTGGAATTATAACAACATTAATAGTGACTTCTATAGGCAAAAGCAACAGCTTGATTTGAAAATTTTTTCAATCTCTTACGACTTAATTCCCATATTTAAGCCGCATTTATGTCTGGATGTGGTCTCTGGCTTCTTCCCTCGCTTTTACAATGACTTATGCTGGTATTCTGATCACATTTTCTGTATATCTGAGAGCACTAAACGAGACCTAAAAGAATTTATTGAAGTATCAGGTGTACCTGAGCCTTCACTTTCAGTGGTTACGCTTGGTAGTGATATACCAGATTCAAAGTCGATTAATAATGAAGCTCTAGAAGCAATGATTGATAAAATAGGAGATTATGTCCTATTTGTTTCAACAATCGAACGCAGAAAAAACCATGAGCTCATTTACAAAATTATCACTCGCTGGGTTGATATGGGCGTAGATGATTTTCCGACTTTTATTTTTGTTGGTATGCCAGGTTGGGGAACACAAGATTTAATGAAAGATATGTCTTGTGATCCTAGAGTAAAAGGAAAAATTCACATCTTAAACAATATGACAGATGATGAATTAGCATATTTATATGAGAGTTCTTTATTTACTCTGTATCCAAGTTTATATGAAGGCTGGGGGCTCCCAATAGCAGAAAGTTTAACTTATGGTAAATTCTGTATTGCCTCGGACACTTCTTCCATGCCAGAAGCTGGTGCAGGGTTAATTGATTTAATCGAGCCATTGGATATCGTTAGGTGGTCTGATACTATACTGCACTACTATACAGATAGAGACGACCTAGCAGCTAAAGAGTTTGCAATTAAGCAACAATACAGCCGACCTAGTTGGTCGGTTCTTGCAGATGATATTATAAACAAAGTTTTAGGAAAAAAGTTATGAAAACAGCAATTATCACTGGTATTACAGGCCAAGATGCTGCTTACCTAGCAGAATTGCTACTAGAGAAAGGTTACAGAGTTTACGGTACTTATCGACGCACAAGTTCTGTAAATTTCTGGCGTATTGAAGAGCTAGGTATTGAAAATCATCAAAATCTTGAGCTTGTTGAGTATGACTTGACTGATCTATCTAGCAGTATTCGTTTACTTCAAGAGAGCGGAGCAGATGAAGTGTACAACCTAGCAGCACAGAGCTTTGTAGGTGTATCGTTTGATCAGCCACTAACAACCGCTGAAATCACAGGTATCGGCCCTGTAAACCTTCTTGAAGCGATTCGTATCGTTAATCCTAAGATCCGTTTCTATCAAGCATCGACTTCTGAGATGTTTGGTAAGGTTCAAGAGATTCCACAACGTGAATCTACACCATTCTACCCACGCAGCCCATACGGTGTTGCGAAGCTGTATGCTCACTGGATGGTGATCAACTATCGTGAATCGTACGACATCTTCGCTACAAGCGGTATTTTGTTTAACCACGAATCACCATTGCGTGGTCAAGAGTTTGTTACTCGTAAAATTACCGACTCAGTAGCGAAAATCAAACTTGGTAAGCAAGACGTTCTAGAACTAGGTAACATGGATGCTAAACGCGACTGGGGCTTTGCTAAAGATTATGTAGAAGGTATGTGGCGTATGCTTCAAGCTGACAAACCTGATACATACGTGCTAGCAACAAACCGCACAGAAACGGTTCGTGATTTCGTTACAATGGCATTTAAAGCAGCAGATATCGAACTTGAATGGAGCGGTTCGGAAGAGAACGAGACGGCTACTGACAAGGCTACTGGTAAAGTTGTCGTTAAAGTTAATCCTAAGTTCTACCGCCCGGCAGAAGTAGATTTGTTGATTGGTAACCCAGAAAAAGCGAAGAAAGAGCTTGGCTGGGAGCCGACAACAACACTAGAAGAGTTGTGTTCGATGATGGTTGAAGCGGACCTTCGCCGCAACGAGCGAGGCTTCTCGTTCTAAGTTTACTGATTAGTTTATAAGATAGATGGCAGCAGTTTTTCTGTTGCCATTTTTTTTGTGGGGATCAAGAGTATGAAAAAAGTTTTATTAACGGGTGTAGATGGCTTTACCGGCAAGTACGTTGAACAGGAACTGAAATCGAGAGGTTACTCTGTAGTAGGGCTCGTTTATCAAAATGCAGGTGAAGGTCAAGTGGCCTGCGATCTTACCGATCGTGATGCGGTGCTAGCATGTCTTGAGAAAGTTCAGCCTAACTATATCGTCCATTTAGCTGCGCTGTCCTTTGTTGGTCATGCTGATCAAAAAGCATTTTATGATGTCAATGTGTTCGGTGCCCTTAACCTTCTGGATGCCGCAAAAGAGCTTGGGCTACAATTGAGTAAAGTCGTTTTTGCGAGCAGCGCGAATATCTATGGAAATCCCGAAGGTGTTGAACGTATTTCAGAGTCTGTTTCACCTTCACCTGTCAATCATTACGCCATGAGTAAATTGGCTATGGAGCATATGGCAAAGCTGTGGTTTAGTCAGATTCCTATGATCATCACCCGACCATTCAATTACACCGGACCTGGTCAAGCAGAGCACTTCTTGATCCCTAAAATTGTCTCTCATTTTAAGAAAAATGCGTCTGAAATTGAGTTGGGTAACACAGATGTTTCTCGAGATTTTAGCGATGTTCGTGATATCGCTTTGGCCTACGTCAATCTCTTGGAGTCTGGTGCCCAGTCAGAAATCGTTAATTTATGTTCTGGTCAGGTTACGTCATTGCAGGCAATTATTTCTATGATGGAAGAAATAGCGGGCTACAGCATTAAAGTACGCGTCAACCCTGACTTTGTTCGAGCTAATGAAATCAAAGTGCTCGGCGGGGATAATTCGAAACTGATGTCTTTGACTGGTAAAACGCCTTCGATCAAGATTGAGAAGACTTTGGCTGATATGTATCATGCAGACTAAAGTTCTTATTAACTTATCTCCGATAAAGCGACCGCTTACTGGTATTGGTTACTATACACTCAATATTGCTAAGGAGCTTTTGAAGAGATCGGTTGAGGTAGTGTCAATTCGTGATGGGCGCTGCCTCAACTCAGTGCAGACTTCGGAATTTATCCAAGACTTCGAGCTAGTGAGCTCAGTAAGAAATAGTAGTAACGGTGGAACAAAGCGTAAACTAGTGAATTTAGTCCGTGGAATTCCAGGCAGCTATCAGGTGAAGAAGCTATTACTTACTATGAAGTTGCGACCGAAGTTAACGTTATTGTCTCGTAATAATTATGTTTATTTTGAGCCAAGCTTTATACCTTTTGAGTATGCTGGTAAAACCGTCACCACAATACACGACTTGTCATTTTTGACTCATCCGGAGTTTCACCCTAAAAGTCGGGTGGAATATTTGCAGCGTAGCTTATCGACCACAATCGAACACTCCGATCATATCGTCGTTGACTCCGACTTCATTTTAGATGAGCTAAATCAACACTATGCTGAGAGTCTTAACAAGACATCCACACTACATCTTGGCGTAGATGAAAGATTTGGGCCTCATCATTCTGAAGATTCTTCGTCGCTGTTAAGTAGACTAGGCCTTTCTAGCAAGTCCTATATCCTCAGCGTGTGCACGTTAGAACCAAGAAAAAATTTAACGAGATTGATTGAGGCCTACAAATTGCTGCCTGAGCATATTCGGGAACAATCGCCTTTGGTTCTAGTCGGAGATAGCGGTTGGAAAAATGAGGCAATGCTTGATTCAGCAAGAACACTTGTGGCTTCAGGGCAAATCAAGTTTACAGGATATGTCTCTGACACAGAGTTAAAGCAACTGTATGCATCAGCCATGGTTTTTGCTTACCCTTCTCTTTATGAAGGGTTTGGGTTGCCAGTTGTTGAGGCCATGGCTTCCGGTGTCCCAGTGCTTACATCAAACTGCGGTGCAACCAAAGAGGTAGCGGGCGATGGCGCATTGTTGGTAGATCCGACATCTAGAGAGGCAATCACTTCCGGACTGTTCAGGTTAATAGAAAATCCATTGCTACGAGAACAACTGGTTGAAAGGGGTAATATGAGAGTCGCTCAATTTAGCTGGAAGAACACCGTAGATGAGTTACTCCGGACAATTGAGCGACTGAATGAATAGCTGTACTAGCGTCCAACGAGTTGTTTATATAGCTCAATATAGCTTTTAGCATACCGTTGGTTAGTGAACTCGGCTTCGTAACGAAGCCGTGCATTGAGACCGTATCTAGCTGCTTTATCCTGATCGTGGTTTATCTTATCCATAGCAACAGCTAGTGCTTGAGAATCAGCAGGCGGAACCGTTATTCCAGTTGTTCCGTCGATGTTTACGTAGGAAGAGCCAGTTCCGATATCAGCACTGATGATGGGCTTGCTGAACATTTGCGCTTCCACTAACGAGATGCCGAAGGCTTCAGAGCGTAAGTGAGATGGAAATACAAATGCTTTAGATAATGTATGAAGTGCTACTTTATCTTCTTCAGAGATAAAGCCTACCAACTTGATATTTGTAAGTTTATGAGTGGATATGTAATGCTCTAAACGCTGTCTCTCTGGACCATCGCCTGCAATTACGACAGGAAGCCCGTTTTGCTTTGCGGCTTCTAGCAAGAACTGAAGACCCTTGTAGTACCTGAGTACACCAACAAACAAGAAAAACTCTTCTCCAACTCTGGTCTTCCAAGATTCGAGTTGGTTGCTATCGATCTGTGGATATGTGCTTTCATCAATAGCCAATGGTATAACTTCTACTTTACCTTTGTACTGTATTAGGTTTTTGCTTGTCTTTGCGTATTGAGGAGAGCTCGCAATAATTCGGTCAACTTTGCATAAAAAGTGTTGTTCAAGTGGCCAGTATATTTTCTTAAGCCACTTTTGCTTGACGATGTCAGATTGATAACTTACGAGTGACGGCTTTTTATGTGCAAAGAGGCTAAGCAAATCACCAGTTGGCCAAGGGTATTGATAATGAATGATATCAGTGTCTTTGCTCAGTTGTCTAAATCGCTTGATTAGTTTCAGAGAGAAGCCATTAGAGGATATTTCGAAGTCTTTTTTGACAACAATGATTCGACTACCTTCAAAGTCATACTCTTTATCCTTTGAGCCCAATGTTAGAATTGTATTCTGAAAGCCTTGCTCACTGCTACCTTTACATATATAGCGGATGGCTTGTTCTAATCCGCCTTTTGTTTCAGGGTAGCAAGTTCGATAAACGTGTAGTACTTTCATTTTTGTCTCAATTCGTTGGTGGATTCTTCATTCGGTTTGTAGCCAGTGGGAGCGTTAAGTAAGATACGTCGAATACAGCTCACATCAAAATTGTGGCAACATGTATCCAGTTCATCCAACAGCTGCTTCATTGCTTTCCAGTCCAGCTTGTCTTCACAAGCGGTCATGATTTTTTGATGGCCCGTTCCCTGGACGTTATCGCCAATCAATAGCTCTTCATAGAGTTTTTCTCCGGGGCGCAGACCCGTGAATTTGATTTCAATGTCACCGTCTTCTGGTGAGTTGGTGGTGTACTCCTTCATCCCCATTAGGTGAATCATACGTTTGGCTAAGTCTAAAATCTTAACCGGCTCACCCATGTCTAACACAAACACTTGGCCATTGTGCCCTAGCGCGCCTGCTTGAATGACCAACTGAGCAGCCTCAGGGATGAGCATAAAGTAACGAATAATATCAGGGTGCGTCACAGTCACAGGGCCGCCCGAACGGATCTGCTTTTTAAAAAGCGGTACAACAGAGCCCGAAGAGCCTAAAACATTGCCAAAGCGAACCATCGTAAAGACGGTAGAAGACTGCTTGTCTGCCAGCGCCTGCAGCACCAGTTCAGCGAGGCGCTTACTCGCTCCCATTATGTTGGTAGGGCGAACGGCTTTGTCGGTGGAGATCAGGGTGAAGTTCTCAACGCCGGTTTCAATGGCGGCATTCGCGCAGGCAAAGGTTCCAAAGACGTTATTACGAATCCCTTCCACAATGTTGTCTTCTACGAGAGGCACATGCTTGTAGGCAGCAGCGTGGTACACGGTTTGAATGCGATGCGCCGTCATCAACTTGGTTAAGCGGTTTTCTTTCTGCACTGAGCCCAGCGCCGCAACGAGTGTTGTCTCGGATTGGAGTTTTGCCTTGATGCTGTTTAATTCTTGGTCGATTTTATAAAGGTTGTACTCGTTGAGCTCAAAGAGCAGCAGGGTTGCCGGCTTTTGCGCAAGAATTTGGCGGCAAAGTTCTGAACCAATTGAGCCGCCGGCGCCGGTGACCATGACGTTTTTTCCAGTAATGTTTTTTGACATCAGTTCGGTGTCCGGGTCTACGGGCGCGCGACCTAACAAATCACCGACGGCCAAGTCTTTAATTTCTGTTGCACTGCCTCTGCCTGCTGCAATGTCTTCGACTGATGGCACCGATTGCACTTCAATCGGCCAGTTGGACAGCTTTTCCACTAATCGCAAGCGCTGGCCTTTATTGATGTTGTTAATAGCGAGCAGCAACTTAACAGGTTGATAGAGCGACTGGAGTTGTTCGAACTCTGACGGGTGGTATACCTTGATACCAAACATGATTTGCCCAGATTTGCTGCGGTCATCATCGAGGAGCGCAACCGGGTGGTACTCATCACCTTGGATAAGAGCGTAGGCTAAGTCTCGGCCGGTAGAGCCAGCTCCGTAGATGAAAACATTAGGTTTTTGACGGCGGTAATAGTGATAATAAATGGTTCGGATAAAAATGCGTGGGCCGCCCAAAGTGAGTATCGCTAATCCAGCATAGATAAAAGGTACACTTCTTGGAATGAATGAGTGAAAGAAGAAGCCACTGAGCGCTAGTGTTAAGGTGGAGATCAAGACGCTAAAGAAAATATAACCTACCGCAGGCAACATCATGTAGCGCAGCACCGCTCTGTACATCCCTAATTTAGCGAAGCAGAAAATTGTCACGGCGAGCGTCACAACAAGACTGGCAAACTCATCAAACCCAATTGAAAACTCTGTGGTGCCCAAACGAAACACAATGGCTAAATACAGCGAGGCAATCACCGCGAAGATGTCATAGAAAATGCTGATCAACCGCTTGTTCCTGCGGCTAGCATTAAGGAGAAGTTGAATTGGGGTGAACATTGATTACTACTGCCAGCTGATGAATGTCTTTTTTATTATGTCGCCTGTATTCTAGAAACCTTTAATGTCAAACGCTAGAGGAAAACGGTATCATTTTGCCCAATTGTGTTGTCATACATTGTTTGCGTTGAGAAATGCATAGGATTGCCCAGGAGAAAAATGAATATACTGGTTACTGGAAGTAGCGGTTTTGTTGGCTCTCGAGTTATGGAGATGGCCAAAGAAAGAGGCTGGGAGAGTGTCGGTGTTGTCCGCGCATCTTCTGCGCATACGTTGGGTTCACCTGAGTTATTTCCCATTCAAGCGTTAGACGCAAAGACCGATTGGCAAGGTGCATTTGATAAGGTGGATTGTGTGGTGCACTGCGCGGCTCGCGTGCATCAAATGCAAGAGAGTGGATGTGACGTTTTAGAAGCGTATCGGCTTGTAAATACTCACGGCACCTTGCATCTTGCTGAGCAAGCAGCGAAGGCGGGCGTTAAACGGTTTGTGTTCGTGAGCTCGATTAAAGTCAACGGCGAGAGAAGCTTGCCTGAACAACCGTTTACTACAGAGGTGCTGCATGCTCCGGGTGATCCCTACGGCCTCAGTAAGTATGAGGCGGAGTTGGCGCTGGAAGCCTTGTGTGAGCGCACGGATATGGAACTTGTGATCATCCGGCCGCCGCTGGTCTACGGGCCTGGCGTGAAGGCCAATTTTCAATCGATGATGGGGTGGGTGGCCAAAGGGGTGCCTTTACCACTTGGCGCGATCCACAACGCGCGCAGCCTCGTCTACATCGATAACTTGGTGGATTTGATTCTGACCAGTTGTAGGCACCCTCTCGCGAACGGGCATACTTTTTTGGTGTCTGATGGCGAGGACGTCTCAACCACACAATTATTGAAAGCGGTTGCAGTAGCAATGGGCAAACCATCAGCGCTGATACCGATCCCAATGCGCTGGATTCAGTTGGCCGCAAAGGTCATGGGTAAGCCTGCCGTCGCTGAACGATTGTGCGGCAACTTACAAGTGGATATTGAGCAAACACAATCGGTTTTGAACTGGTCACCGGTGGTCCCTTTTCATGAGGGCATCACGCGGACCGTCACGCATTTTATAGAGGCACGAAACAAAGAAAAAAACAGGAGTATGTCGTGATTCGTTGGTTGGATTTTATTTTTTCGCTCGTAGGATTACTTCTACTTTGGCCAGTGCTCCTTGTGGTGTGCGTGGTTGGCTTTTTCGACACAGGCTCTCCATTATTTTTTCAAACTCGAGTTGGGCGTTTTCAGCGACCATTTACACTGATTAAGTTTCGCACGATGCCGGTTGAAACCGCGTCCGTTGCCACTCACCTTGTGGGTAAAAGCTCGGTGACTAAGCTAGGCGGATTTTTACGCAAAACCAAGCTTGATGAGTTACCGCAGTTGATCAATGTTCTAAAGGGAGAGATGAGTCTCGTCGGTCCAAGGCCGTGTCTTTTCAATCAAACAGAGCTGATTGCGGAGCGGGAAGCGCGCGGTGTCTATCAGGCAAGGCCCGGTATTACAGGGCTTGCGCAAGTTAACGAGATTGATATGTCCACACCGAAAAAGTTGGCAGAGTGGGATGCGCGCATGCTCAGTGATCTCACTCTTAAACACTATTTTCTCTATATCGTTCAGACAGTGCTAGGCAAAGGCGCTGGAGATCGCGTTTAACGTGCGCTCATGGGCCATACGAGGATTTATTCAACAGTGTCTTCGCTTGGGGGGGCTTCGCTTCCTCGGCGCACTCTGCACTCTACTGGTCAATGTGGTCTTGGCCAGAGTTCTCCCTGCCGAGGAGATAGGTCACTATTTCGTGGCACTCGGTATTGCTGTCTTTCTCGCGCAAATCTCAACATTGGGTAGTGCGAAGCTGCTGATTAAAAAAATGGCAGAGGCGGACGCAGCGACGCTGTCAAATCGAGTGCTCTCCGCTGCTATCATTCTCTCTTTTCTGGGAGCGCTCGGTGTGTATGGCTTGTTTATTGTGCTTGCTAGTGCTTTTGGCTTTGCCGTAATACTGCCTTTCTACGTTGTATTGGGGATGGCTTGGTTTTACATCGCACTCGCGGCGCTGCATGGCCTTGAAGCGTCCTGGGTGAGTGTGGCTATCCAGTATATTGTCCAGCCAGTGTTGTTTCTCTTGCTTGCTCTTTATGCGCCATTGAATGGGTCTTTGATTGAACTGTATGGCTTGAGTTGTGTGGTGTGTCTTAGCGTAGTTTTCGTCATGCTCCGATCCCATTATCATGTTTGTTTTACTTTTGCTGGAGTCAGTGAGCTACCTAATTATGCGCGCGCTGCGTTGTCTTACTTGGCGATACTGACGTTAGGCCTTGCTGCTACCCATTTGATGTTACCGTTAGCCTCGGTGTGGTTGACTCATGAGGATGTGGCTGTCATTGGCATTGTGACACGCATTTGCAACGCACTGTTCTATTTAGTGGTCTCAGTACGTCTTTTATTACTGCCAAAATTCACCAAACACAGGCAGGAAAAACAAGCCTCTATCGCTCACTATGCGATGTTAGGCGCAGCTTTACCCGTGAGTGGTTTCGTTTTGGCGTTGTGCGTCTCCTTACTCTGGCACAAACCAATTCTCGGTTGGTTTGGTGAAGGTTATGCTCAGCAATCATTTCTGCTGCTATACGCGTTACTCGCGCTGGCTCCAGCGGTTGTGACAGGTTGGTGCGAAAGTTACTTATTGGCCTATAGCCAAGAAAGCAAGGTATTGACCGCGAGTATCTTGGCGTCGTGCGTGGGGTTTGTCGCGTTGGTGCCTGCTGTTGTGCTCTTTGGTGCGGTTGGCTGCTTGATAGTAATGATGGGGATGAAATCTCTGTATTCTTTAACGACTGGGCTACAAGTGCTGTCGTTTTCAAAGCGAGGCGTTAACGCTTAGGTGATGTGTTTAAGCGAGCGATCGCGACTAAATCGCCACTGTGTTTGAACCACTTGGATTTTATCCAAGACCATAGCCCTCCCAACAGTTTATGCCTTTTACCCAACGCAATTGTCGAGTCTTTGTCGAAATAGAGTGCTTCGAGCGTGAAATCTAGGCCTTCCAGCAATTTGACAAAGGTGATCGGCGTAAAGGTGTAGAAATGGTCGTTGCTGACTTGCTCTCTTTGTAATAATAGGCTCGGTATCGCATGTTTCACGTTGTAGGCATTGGGCACGGCAAAAATGAATGCCTTCGCGTTGACCTTCTGTTTAATGGCATTGATAAATCCCGTGAGATCCATGACGTGTTCAATCACATGAGATAGCACGCAATAGTCATACTCTTCATCAAACACCGAATGATGCTCAGTGAATGCATCACAATGAATCGCGTTGTAGTGCATGGTTTGCAACAGCTCGACCCCCGCTTTGTTGATATCGACGCCAACGCAATAAGAGGCGGTCTGACTGATGTTGTGAAACTGATGCTTTCCAGACTGAATGTGAGCCCGAATATCAATCATGTCTACCATGTCTGCGCAACCAATCACAAGGACTCGCTTCCCCTCACACATGTCAGCAATAGAGCGTTGATGTGATGACACGATGGGCACCGTGTTGAAATACAGAACAGCATTGTCTCCGACTTTGTCCGTCGTGGTGATGTTAGTGTTCATCTTTAAACTCTCTAAGGATATGTTCATGGTATAGCCAAACTGAGGCCGCATCCCAATTTTGGTAAAACGAGCGTCCATACGTCGTCACCGCTTTACCGAAGAGCAAACATTGCAAGCCACCGGTTGAGTTGATGGTAAAAACGGCCTCGGCTTTTATTGCGGTCTCAAGCAAGTTTCCTTGGTTTGAAATCAGAATGCCCTTTTGTTCACAATACTCAATCGTGCGCTCTAGCGCCCGCAGATTTTTTTCGCCAGGATGCAGCCTGACAATCAGTGGGATATGACTGTTTTTCGATTCTATCAGTGCGTTGCTTATCGCAGTCAGTGAATCCACATCAGACTGGAAGAGCGTTTGTGAGTCTTGTTCAACTTGTGCAATGAATAGGTTGAAGCGCTTGGGAGGTGGCACTGACTCGTAAGTGCGTATTCGCTGTCGAACACGGCGTATCGCCAGAGCTGTGCTCAATTGTTTCATTGGCGCGCTGTGTGGCGCCGCCGTTTTCAAGCAGCAGTATCCTAAGAGATTAACGCCTTGCTCAAGTGCTTTGCCGATGATCGACACATCGACATGAGGTGGGCGAAAGTGCAGCAGTGATTGAGCAAGTTCTGATACCTGTTGCGCTGTGACAGGATATGTTTGGCGAAGTGCGTGGATTTTCTCATCGTAGTCGGCATCGGCATTCACCCCCGAGTAGCTCGACTGATAACGGTTGGGAAAATTGCCAATTTCAAAGTAGCGAACCTTGTTGTAATAAGGAATGAGTTCGCATGCTGCGTATTGAAAGCCAGAGAAGACCCATAACTCATCTTGTTTGTTGCCGAGTGGAAAATGGATTCCGGACCTGATGTTCGTTCCGTTTTTTATCTCTTCTATACTCGGCTGCCCGGATAGTCGAGGGGTGCGTTCGCGCTTGAGCAATAGATGCTGGCCGGGCATTCGTAGGATGTGCGCTTTTAGCCAAGTGTACAGATTGGCGTGAAAGATGACCGAAGGTGTTCTTCCCTCAGTGGCGCACACACGTCGAAAAAATGCCAGGCGAACGGCATTGTCGATTAAAAGGTGAAAGGAGCGAGGCATTACAACGAATCCTTTTGAGTCACGACTACCCACAAAGTGCGCAACAGTATTTCGCAGTCCAGAGCCCAAGAAAAATGCTTCAAATAGTACAGGTCAAAGGCCAATTTTTTTTCTGTGCTTTGTAGCGTGTCTGCATAACCCAAATTGACTTGTGCCCAACCAGTGAGGCCAGGCTTTACGCTGTGGCGATAAGGGTAAAACGGCAGTTCTTCGGAGAAAGTTTGGACAAACGCGGGCTGTTCAGGGCGCGGCCCAACCAGCGACATGTCGCCTTTTAGGATGTTCCAAAGTTGAGGAAGTTCATCAAGATGAGTGCGCCTTAGCCAGCCACCGAGTCGTGAAATACGCGGAGTGTGTGAGGAGGCAAAAGCCGGTTGGGGATCGTCACTTGGTGCCATGGAGGTAAATTTGTACATCGTAAAAGGTCGATGTCGATAACCAATGCGTGTTTGCGAATAGAAAATCGGCCCTTTATCAACAATGGCTATCGCCGCCGCAATCATCAGACCGAGCGCTAAGCTCACTGGCAATGTGAGTACAATGACGCTGATATCGATGAGGCGCTTCAATCGCGCATAAAAGTGATTGGGCGCGAGCATGCCAAGCGCATTATCACTTAACTGAGATAACTCAACAGAGCGGGTGAGATGCTCTTCTAATCGGCCGCGGTGAATGATAGGCACCCCAGCAAGCACATAATCGGCGAGGAGGCGCTGCGTGTGTGAGTCGATGTGGGCGTTCACATCCACCACCACGCCGCTCGCGAGCTCATCGGCTGACAAGTCACTTTGATAGGGTTTAAATAGTAACCCGCGGGTTTGAGTCCTCTTAGGGAGCGCACCCAGAACATAGAGGGTGATGTGCTGGTATTGAGAGCACCACAAGTGATAGAGATAGAACCATAGTAGAGTCATAATGACGCCAGAGAGCAGCACCGGGCGAGAATAATCCAAACGACCCAAAAGTAAGACGAGAAAACCCATCCCAAAACCGGCGAGCGCGAGTTGACTGCAATGCTCAATACGCTGCATCAGTGGTTGCCATGCTTTGGTGGTTGTTTGTGAAATCAAGAGCGCAAAAACCAAAGCGGTGAGGCTTACGCTATGGATAATGGAGGCCGGCCAGTGCGGGTGCTGGAAGTGTGTCCACACCATTTGGCAGGCGAGTAAAACCATTAAGGCCAGCGTGTGCGCGGCGATGTGTTGGGGCATGACTGGTCATCAAAAAGTCTTTATCGATAGAGGGCTTATAGTAACCGATGAAGCCAGAGTATGAAATCTCCGCAGGCTTTTGCTTTGAGATTTGCCTCCAGGCGTCGACTTTTATCCGCTTAAAGGCTGGGGCAATATTTGTGTTTTAGACCAAGTGGTGAGGTATTTAACGGGACGCTAGCTTAGAATAGGAAGCCTAGCGTGACTCCCCTAGAAAATCAGAGTGATAAGCTCACCGAGAACATATAGGTGGGACTCATCACTCTATCTCGCTTACTCAATTTCCACTAATATCGCGAGGCCCAACCCATCAGGGTCTGAGTTTGTGTCCGCCGTCGCGGTCGTCAATACCCCTAAACTGGCGGACTCATTAAAGTAGCCGGTCATGGTGAGCGAGCCCTCGTCGTCAGACACGGTGAGGGTAACAGCGCCATTGGCCGCGACCGATGAGGTGGCGTTCAATGTGACGGTTTCCTTTGATGTCTCAAGTGACGCGCCTAACGAGGGGAGGTCAATGCTCGTAATGGGGCCGGTAAGCTCAGCGGCGGTCTCAGAGCTAAAGGTGAGCGTGGTGGAGAACCCTGAGTGGAGAAGCTCAAACTTTTGGCCGAGCATTGCCGCGTTGCTGAGGATAAGTTTGTAGGTTCGATTGGTTAACACTGGCGCCGATGACGGCAGTTTCACCGCCAGCGTCGTATCCACTTCCATATCCGTACCATCTGTTCCACTGGCATTGTAAAACACCAAGAAATTGTAGCCTGCGTTCACAAACCCATCGGCATTCTCGCCGCCGACTGAGCTCACATCCCCCGAGGCATCGGTGACAATCGCGATGCCAGTTTCACCGTTGATAGTCTCTGTCGAATAGCCACTGCTCCTTGATAGGTGTTGTTGAGTCGCCTGTGAAATGTCTAACGTTCCGCTGCCTGAAAATGTCAACACATTACTTTCCGCTTCAATTTCCACCTCACCTTGGTTGGTAAAGCGAGACCCCAAATAGACGCGGCCAAACTCGCCGGTCAAATCCGAGGCGGACATATTGCTTGGCTGTTTTGCCAGCAGTATCAGCCCGCGACCGACTTCCGCGCCGCTGTAGCCATCGGGGTCGAGGGCGTCTTTGGTGCCATCCTCATTGGTATCAATGGTCGCGTAGCGAGCGGCGTTGTAGGCACTGAGACTAAACGCCACATCCATGTCACTGACCTTTTGAAACTTGGTGGAGTGTGGGGGAGAGCGCCAACCCCAATCGCCATCGATCTCTTCTTCAAATTCGCTGTCTATGGTCAATACGCCCGCCGAGTCATAGGTCGCGCTGATGGCTTCATCGTCCTCCATTTCGGTATAATAGACGGCAGAGTAGTTCTCACTGTCGTCATTCCCGCTCATGTTCCCCCATGCTCCTTCATTGTCAGTTAAGACGAATTCGACATTGCCATTGCTGTCGCCGGTAAGCGTAACGGACGAGTAATACAGATCGAGTGCGTACGTACCCCAGTCGCCGTCATGCAAACCGGTGACCATCTCTGATAGTCGGTAGTTGCCAGAAATATCTACCGCCGATGACGTGGTGGTGTTGATGGAAGCGATTTGCTGGTCAACAAACTCGCCCACTTCATTATCGAGCGCAGCCAACATCGTCGACATGTCGCTGCTGCTGGTCAAATCGAACTCTTCCACTTGGCCTTTTAACTTGATGACCGAGGCCGTCGTGAGCGTGTCGAGGTCGGTGCCCGATTGGATAAACTTACGCAAGACAAACTCGGTTGCCGGTGAGATATCAACCGACTCTTGGACGACTTGCGCGCGCATATCGATGCCGCTGTTGCCCGAGATTTTGACCACTAAGTTACCGGCTAAAGAGACGCCTTCGGGCACTGTGAGGGTGTAATCGCCGGTGATTGAGGTGTAGGTAGTCGCAAGGACGTCGCCGACTTGATTGCCATTATCGTCGATTCGAATAAGTTCAACCAATGCGCCCGTCACCGGTTGCAATCCGGTGATGCCTGCGTAGAGAGGAGGAAAGACCTCATCGAAAACGCGTTCAATAATGGAGCGGTGCTCCAGCATGGCGACTGAGCCGCCGGGCGCGGTGGCTGAACCGCTTACATTCAAGGTATTCGCGCCCGCGTTACCGCCCGTCGATGACGAGCTGTCGCTGCCGCTGCCACATGCTGTTAGCAGCACGCTGAGCAGGACCGCGAAATAGTGTGTACGTGTGAAACCCATAGCCAACCTCCATGATGAGAAAGTCTTATAATGATACATATATGCAACAATCACATTACAATAGTCGCAGTTTTTCGTTTTTGCCAATGTAAAGGCGAGGAGCGGCGCCAAGGTGTGTTGGCGCACGTCCTTTACCGTTCCCAGGGCATGGGCAGTAAGAGGTATCGCCATTCATTGAGACGGTAACAGACGCTCTTGGCTTGATAACCAAAGCAGAGGCACTCTTTGGTTGAGGGCGATGACACCGTCAGATAATGGGTATTGTAAGAGAGTGCTGAGCGCGGCGAGCGGGCGTAGTAATACAAGGCTAAAGTTAGGGTGCGGCAGTAGATTAAATGCCGCGCCCACAGACGCTCTTTTGGGGTCTGTCCGTCCCAATAGAGTAGCGCACCATAGTATTTAATGAGGGGCAGAGCAGGGTGCGCCAAATGCAGATCGATATCCTCAAACCACAAACTCTGGCCAAAGCAAAGGGCTTTGGCGTGTTGATGAATAGCGCGCTTGAGGGTATCGCAGCCGAGCGCTTGTTGCCAGTGAGCTTGGGCAAGCGCTTCTAATTGCGCTTGCCCCTCTAAGGTGTTGAGCACATCAGGGTGAGAAGAGAGCTCGGCGCGGATCTCTGGATGTTGCGCGCCCAGTGCGAACAGTTGCAGCCAATGGCGATTGCGCGCGGTGAGTAGCCATTCGCCGGGGGCGGAAAACGAAGGGATCATGACACACCTCCTTGCATGAGGGCATCAAAAGCGCGGCCATCTTGACGTGAGGCATTGGCCACATACGGCGCATAGACTGAAAACAGCAGCTTGGTGTTGCTGTGACCTAACATCTGCGCGATGTATAACGGGTTCTCGTGCGCCGCAATGTGCAGCACGGCCGCGGTGTGGCGAGTTTCATAGGGGCGGCGTTTTTTCAACTGCGCTTTCTTCAGTGTGGGGTACCACAGCTTTGAGCTGACGTAGTGCGTACTTAAGCCGTTTCCGTTTGGATGAGGAAATACAAACTGGTCCTCTTGATGAGGCACGCGTTGACGCTGGCGATTTAGCGCCTCATAGATGGCTTCACTCATTTTGAGGTCGCGTCGCGACTTAGGAGTTTTGACGTCACCGAGCTCGCCATTGACGAAGTTTTGTCTGATGCGAATTAAACGATGATCAAAATCGATGTGTTGCCAACACAACCCGTGAATTTCGCAGCTGCGCAGACCTGTCCAAAAACGTACCAAAAAGTAGTCGTACCATTGTGGGTCGACCGCGGCTAAAAACGCGCGCACTTCGTCGATGGTTAACGGGTTAGACTCGGCGCGCTCTTCTTTCAGCGCGCGATAGCGGCGAAATGGGTAGGGGAAGTGATATTCTTCCGCCCCGAGGCTTAAGATGGCAATCAATGGCCAGAGAATGTGATTGATGCGTTTGTTGGTCAGTAGCGTTTGACCGTCTCGACCAGAGCGTCCCTGAAGATCTTGACGAAAAAAGTCTAAATGTGAGAGGCGAATGTCGCCTATCAACATGTCCCCAAATTCCGCTATCAGGTAGCGGTCGAGGGTGTTGCGCACGGTGCTTTGATAGCTGGGTTTCCAACTGCCTTTTTGGCGCTCAAACCATTCGTTGGCGTAGTCTGAGAAAAACGGATACTGGTAATCAGGGCAGCGGGCGCGGTGCAGCGCTTCAAACTTGGCGACCTTTTTGCTATTGGGGAAGTAGTCGCGGTATTGGAACGTGCCCAGGTCCATTTCCGCTTTCATTTTTTTGAGCGTGGCCTGCGCCGCTCGCAGGTTTTTTGGGGTCGCCATTAACTGGGTGCCTTCGCGAAAGCGCACCCCAAAGCGGTAAAAATCAAATTGAATGCGCCCGTTGGGGCGAATGCGAATGTGAGCCATGCTGGCCTCCATCAGTGTCAGATAGATCTGTCCCTGACCGATGGAATTCGTTAGAATCGAGCCATCGGCTGGGGTGGGTTAAACGTCGTCACAGCCGGTACGGGGTAGGGAGGTTGCCGCCTTCCTATCCCAACTGCTTGTCTGAGAGACCCCAACAGCATCGGCTTTCGATACTGTTGGTGAAAATATCATCAGTTACTATATCAATCACTGGTTGTTTGTCCAGTGGTTTGCCGTCATTTCAAACGGTTTTTTTCGCTTTACCTCCCTATTTTCACAGCTCATCCGCGAAAGAAAACAAATCCCCTTGCTGCTCTGGCGCTTTGACAGCGTCCTCTTGCCCCGCGTCGATACGTTCTATCATCGACAGCACTTTTTTTAAGTGACGTTCGTCGTTTTCAATGGCAATGGTGTCATAGGGCAGTCGCTCATCTAGCGAGTAATACACCCCCAGTTTGAGCTCTCCGCGCGAGGTTTCAAACACATCGAGTCTCGTTTTCTTCGCCTCGAGCGAGTTTTTGATTTTGATGTTGTCGAGATCGCGCGGCGAGAAACGAAACAACGAGCCAGCGTAAGGGGTATGTTGACCGACTTCAAACACATGGATGGGGTGAACAAATTCATAAGGTGGAGTCAGCACTGCAATCGCCGCTCGGTCCTCGCCAAGATACAATAGGGCATCATTGGCCTTTTTGATGCGTCCATAGTGTTTAAAGCAGTGCTCCAGCTCCTTTTTAAACGCGAATAAGTTCAGCGCGACGTATTTTAAGCTGCGAACGGGATCGGGCTTTTTCTGGTAAAACGCTTCGACACCGGCGATGGAGCAAGTGAGCGTGCATTCTGGCGCTTTAAAGGTCACCGTCTCACCCTGCTGCGCGATTTCAATCTCATTGCCACTGGTAATGCGACATAGTTCGGTCATTTGTTTGGTTGTCTCTGGAGTAAGCACCAGAGACACGGGCAGCGTGAGGCCTTGGGGAAGGGATTTGTCTTCGACTTCGCCTTGACGCTGAACGCGCAGGTACTGCTCCTCTTTGTTGAGTTCAAGAAACTCAAAGGGCACATTCTCTTGCGCCTCAAAAATGATGCGTTCGATGGCCGCTTTGGAGGTGGTGGCCGTCGGGCGCTGCTGATTATCGGCTAAGTAAGCCAAGTGCTCATCTGAGGCGTCGCCACATTGGCAGCGGCGCAGCGCAGGTGTTTGATAGTCATCCCCTTTGCCAAGTTCTGTTGTATCAATTAACTCCACAAACAGAGTACCCGACGTGACGGAGTCGAATCTCAGTTCGATGTCCTGCTCTTCGGCGAAATAGTGGATAAGGCGTTTGGCAAAGCTGCCATCGATGGAGAACTGTCTGTCTTTGAGTTCGCTGGAGCGTTCATCGAGGTGCAGTGTGTACTCGGCGCAAAATGGCGATTGACCACAGACAAGCGTGACCATGCGCTCGGCTTTGTGCGTGATGAGAGTCACTACACTATCGACATAATGGGTATCGATATGCTCGGACAAGGCTTGCAGGAGTGCTCGCTTAGCGGCGGGAATAATCATCTTCATGAGGTGACCTTCTGTTGTGACATAGATTGGATAAACTGTTGGGTAAACTCGAGTACGGGCTTGGGCAGCGCGCGCTTGGGCGTCAACACGATGGTGAGTGACGTCGGCCCAAGGGCGTGTGTCGTAACACAAACGCGCTCATCACTGCGGACGTAGTGCGTGTTCAGTAGCGCAACCTGGCGCTCACGATGGAGTTTGCGGTTGACGGAGAGCTCAAATCGGCACTCGAGCCAGCGCCAGGTTTTCTGGCGAAACGCGGTCGCAAAGGCGCGTGCATTTTTTTGATTGCACGCCATGGTCAGCGTGAGCGCCTGCCCGTCGGCCGATAATACCGGGGCTGGCAACTGACGAAAGGCGGTGCGTGATGCTTTGCTTATCGGCTCAATATCATGTTGACAGCCTTGGCCCCAAATGTGACTGAGCGCCGAGAGATCGAGACATTGGTTGATCATCATGGTTTTAAACAGAAAACCGACCAAGGTCTCGGCGCTAGCGTGGATGGTTTGTTGCCAGGCACGAAAGTGATCCGGCTCTGGCTCTTCTTTAAAGGGCTTAGGATGACCAAATAGTGCGCCGCGCAGCTGGGCATCTGTCAGGCGAATGGCTTGACTTCGTTTTTCGCCGAGCGTTTTTCGCGCATACTCTGGGCAGAGCTCGTTCAGGCGACGAGAGAGATCGTTCGAGGTCGCAGACAGCCCCATCAGATAGCGCAGCTCGCTATGGGTATAGTCTCGAAGCGGGTAGGGCTGGTGCGCTGGGCTGACAATGGGCAGGAGCCAGTCGATATCATGCAAATAAGACCACCGGGTTGTCGCATAGTGGGTGTGGCCAATCTGCGCTAAGACCTTATCCAAAACGAAACCATCATTGACCTCAGAGAAGTGACGGCCTTCCAGCCAATCCTCAAACCGCGTCGACACGCTATCCTTTGACAACACCTCTTGTTCCAGCGACGTCTCACCGCGGTATCGTTCGGGCGTGTCACTGACAAAATGCAGTGTTTGGATCATCAAAAGGTGCACGCCTGAGTGGCGCAGGTGATGAAACTTCATATGCGATCCGAAGTGGCGTTTTAAGGCCCGGGTGATAGGAACAAAGTAATAGAGCTGGCGTGAGTGGTGTTTCTCCCCTTCAAAGCCGAGCAGGGGCGACGACGCAGGCGCGCTCTCTTTTATGACGAGAAGGGCTTGGAACAATCGGCGATACCGTTTTGGGATGGTGGTCGCAACAGTGCGAGTTTCACCATTTTTCGTGCGTCCCTCTTGGGTGTGCGTGATGGTCAAGTTGAGCAGTCCGGTTTTGGACACAAACTGCATGTCCTGACAGCGAAGACGCAGCACTTCACCTCGACGAAGCATCGCGAAAAAGCCGAGGAGGCTTGCGATGACGGCAAACAGACTACGAAATGGGTGCGTGGTGTTGGTGGCAATCAACGTATGGATCAGAGTATCGAATTGCGTCAATGTCAGTCGCGCCGGGCTGACCGATGGCGCCGAGATAGGCGGTGAAAATCGCGAGAGATCAAGGCCGTCAGTCTGCTCTTGAGCACTGAGAAAGCGCAAAAAATAGATGAAGATGTGTTGGTTCGTTTCGTCAGTGAGCGAGTCATACACGCTTTGCGCCCAAGCATTCACGGCCTCTTCGTTGATGGCGTCTGAATAGGATAAGGGGTAGGGCTCAAGCGTTTTGGTGAGGCCGGTGTATTTGGTGATGGAGTTGACGGCCAAATGCCTTTTCTTCACACCACCTTTGGTGATGAGTTGCCACGTATAGTCATAGAGTAAGCGTGGCAGTAAGTTGTTGACGTCTCGCACCGGCGCTAACTCTCGTGAGAGGGCGTGAGATCTCGAGTACGCCTTGAGCAGATCGCTGTGAGGCCAGCGCGTTTTTCGCTTGGACTCGGGGAGGTGTGTAAACCAGTCCATGTCCCAATCGATCGCATAAATGTCGTTGTCTTTGAGCGTCGAGGCAGTAACGTCGCTTGGGAGACTGACATGTCGCTCTGGGATGGCGAGATCTTTGAGGAATATTGGGGGCAAGTGATGGTGGTTGTACCAATGGATTTGAAAGCGCCGAGACCAAGTGAAGCGCTCGGCCGGTGGTAAAGCCTGGGACTGCAGCCACTGCGCCAACTGCTTGTGAAGCGCGGACTCGGTGATGGAGTCGTGAGATTGGGCGTAGTAATCACTCAGTAGTCGGAAACTCATTAGCGGAAGATAATAATGCGTATAGACGGGGGACGATTCGGTGGATGAGCGGTGGTGCACGCGAAGTCGGGGCTCGGTGTTATCTGTGAGGATGGCGCCCCGATCGTTGAGGAGCTGAGCAAGGTGAAAGAGCGACAGCGGCGCGACTTCAAAGCCCAACATTAGGGCGATGAACGCAGCAGATAACTCACCTCGAGTTGTTAGGTAGTGCGTTTTTTGCTGTTGATAGCAGGTAAAGACTTGCTGCGCATGGCGAGCTTCGCTAGCGATGGTGACAAACCACTGATAGTCGGTATCGCGAATACCGAGTTGGCGCGCCTCCGGTAAGGTCCACTGGCACACCGTTTGAAGATAGAACAGTAGGTTGTTTAGGGCTTGGCGGTAATCTCTTTGCTTTCCGGTGGGGATGATGCGGATCTGTTTTTCAATCACCTCAATCTCTGCGGCGGTGAGTGTGCGTGTTGGGTGGTGTTCGAGAGACCCGCGAGTGACGACCCAGCGCAAGTCGTCGAGATCAGCGCAAGTGTGTCCCAACTGAGCAAAATGCTCGTAGACGGAGACAGAAAGGGAGTGGGAGAAATCAGACATGCACGAGCTCCTTGAGTCCCAGGTTGTCGGCGTAGGCGTTGAGGTAGGCTTTCATGGCTTGCACAGTACTTGGAAACAGAACGTCGCTGCCTAGGTGTTCGCCTAAGGTTTCGTGTCCCATGAGACGGTCAATGTCTTGATCGAGCAGTCGCGCTGAGGTCAGCGTGTTGGCAGCGCTTTGCGCAAAGAAGTGACGAAGCTGATAAGGCACCACCCCTGGCCAATGCGCATGCATAAAATGACGCAAAGTGCGATTGGAGAGCCGCTGAGGCAGGCCATGCTCATCCAGGCAGAACCACAGCTCCTCAACGCCTGTCCGTATCCCACACATCGAGAGCAGCGCTGACTGAAGCCTCTGGTAGTGCGCGATTTCTCGTTGCAGGTAGTCACAGACGATGATTTGACGCAGTCGGCCTTTGTCTTGGACAAAGGCGATGTCGCCCCCTGCGTAGTAGCGCGCGAGTACACTGATACCATGAGTCGGTCGCGTCCCCGTGAGCACAATGAACAGTAAGGCTAATCGGTAGGTTGCGCGGTTGTAGTAGTCTCGCCACGCGAGCTGGTTAGCCGCCTGTTGAGGCTTGATCGCCCGCACATGCTCAAACAGGCCATCAAAAAAACGGCTGACAGCCGTATCTTCGAGATGGCGTCGACTGCCGACCTGCAGCGCAGGTGAGCGAATACTTTGCAAAGAGCCATTGGTGGTATCTAAGACGGTTTGCGCGATCCGGCCCGGTGATGAGAGGTAGGGCGCGAGCTTGGGGCGCTCAGCAATCAGATTGATGGCGTGCTGACCGAGGTATACGTCAAAGTGTGGCAAGAGTTGAGCGCTGCGAGCGGCGTGCACGAGTCGTGAGAAATAGCGATTATGCGCATCAAAGAGTTTGAAGCGTATCCGATCACTGTCACTGCGCTGATACCGCGCCGCGTGCACATGGTGAGCTCTATTGGCAGAAACGATGAGCGAGCGGGGAATGGCCGTGAGCGTGTTGTCGACGAGGGCGCAATCAATCAGATACTGATTCAATGTGTCTTTACGAACTCGCGGACAGTGTTGTAGTGACTCTGGTGTTCGCCATTTCGTGTTCATTAGGTGAAACAGTCGGCGTTTGGCTTTAGCTCTCAAAAAAGGGGTGTCATAACTTTGCGCACTGATAAAGGGCTGAAACAAGACGTTCAGGTAACTCGGAATAGGCTGCCATAAGTAATGGGTCATGTTTCTGTCTTCATAGCATTGCGCGTATTCCGCCCATGAGATACCGCCGTCTTTATAGGTACGAAAGGTATTGGCTCGACAAGGCGTGGCACCAGAGATTTTGACAAAGTCAGGGATGTCCTCGGGCTGATGAACAGCAGGCCATGATTGAGTGAGCCACAAGAATAGAGCGACGACGGTCATCGCTGAGCGGTCTTTGGGATCTTCGCGAGCCAGTTTGCGCAGCATAATCGCGAGGGTGGTCGCGTGCGCAAGCGCATCGGGGTACTGTCCTCCGGCATTCTTGCGTCGATTGTCTCGAGCAATGTGTTGAAACGTCATCATCGGCACGCTCCTTTTGGCTATCGAAAGGCAGATGGAGAGCATTGCGCGAGCGCTGCGAGGTTGCGTTTGCTCGGTGCGGGGAGCCCGTGCGTTTTGAATTGGCGAAGTCTCTGATACACATTACTCGTGTGCGTGGAGTGTGTTGACAGAGCAAACGCGGGCTCGAATAAAAGAAAGCTAGTGAGGAGCGAGTGAACATCGGCGTCGTTATAGATAAGCAAGGAGACGCGTAAATTCGCACGCTGCGGGTGGGTGCCTAATCGTTCAATCAAAGGGATAGGAATGAGGCAGTGAAATCGTCCGGTGTTGGGCACGCACGTGACGGGAATAGGGTGAAGGTCAAGGAGCGACTGCAGATGCTGGGCTGAGATATCGTCAAGGGGCTGAAGCTGAGTGAGTTGAAAGCAGTCGTCTTGGGTAAGTGAGTGAAGGAGGGGGTGCCATTCTATGTGTAAGGCAGGGAGTGCGATTTTCTTGCTTTTGGATCTCATTCTTTTCTCGCTTTCTTTACCAATGAAATACGAAATGTCTATATATTGGGAAAATATCAATTCTATTGGCAACATATGGTGTATGTGTTGACTTTTTCATCATAAGCCTGTTTTTTGAACGAAAGGAATAGGTTTTGAATTGATATCTCAGTTTTTGTGCAAATATGGAATTTTGATCTCAAAATTAATAAATTACGATGAAATGTGGTTTGAGAGAGTGCCTCCAAAAAATCATTCGCTCGACGACGAACATGGGCGATTCGGTTGGTGAGCGCGGCTGATTGGGCCTTCTGCAGTGTGTGAAAAAGTCCGGGGTGTGGGTGTTTACCCGTATAACGCGAATGCATCATACGGGTGCAGGAAGGACTTATTGGTTTTCTGGGTGTGAGAGGGAAAGTGTAGGCAAAACAAACACGCCATTGGGGTTGATAGTGAGGTATGCGTGATCGGCGTGGCGCGCATCAAACTGGGTTGAGTTTAGCTGCAACAAGAGTTCATGGCCTTGCCATTCGACCATCACCTCGTACATGGAGCCCATGTAAGCGATACTTTTGACTTGGCACTGCTGGCAAGGTTGTCCTTCGTTGGCCAAGAGAATCGCTTCGGGTCTGACCCCCATCTGGTAGTGGCCTGCTGAGATACCGCTGACATTGTCCCGGGTGGCGGTAACGCGATAACCATGAATATCGATAAACTGCCCATCAAAATGGCCTTCAAACATGTTCGCCTCGCCCATAAAATTCGCCATGAAAAGAGAGGCAGGATGTTTGTACAGTTGTGTCGGTGAACCTTGCTGCATGATTTCACCGTCTTTCATGACAATGACTGTGTCGGAGACCGCAAACGCTTCAGCCTGGTCATGAGTCACGTAGAGCGAGGTAATATTGAAACGTTGTTGTAGCTCTCTGATGGTCTCACGCATGCTGCGGCGTAAGTTGGCATCGAGGTTACTCAATGGTTCGTCGAACAAAAGCACTTTGGGTTTGAGAACCAGTGCTCGTGCCAACGCCACACGTTGCTGTTGGCCACCTGAAATTTGGTCGACAAAGCGCCCACCAAACCCTTCAAGATCCACCATTTTCAGCGTGTCGTTTACGCGTTGATGAATCTCGTCTTTACTGACACCAAGCATCTTCAAACCATAGCCAACGTTTTCTTCTAGAGACATGTGCGGAAATAAAGCGTAGGACTGAAAGACCATACAAATGTCGCGTTGCTGAATTGAGGTGTTCGTAACATCTTCACCATCGATAAAGATTTGCCCTTCCGTGGGTTTTTCTAAGCCCGCAACTAATCGCAAGACTGTCGTTTTTCCGCATCCAGAGGGACCAAGTAACGTCACGAGGCTGCCTTTTTTAATTTCTAAATCCAGACGGTCAATCACGGTTTTGTCACCAAAGCGCTTACTGATATTTTTAAGTACAACAAAGTTTTCATTTTTCATGCGAGTTTCTCCGCTACTGTTCATCGTTTTTGGCTTTAGAGCGTGAAATGCGCGCTTCACCGACTAAGAAATCAAAAATCAAAATAATGGCTAACATCACGACAATCAGGATCGAGCCATAGGCAATCGCTATCCCATACTCGCCATCCTCGACTCGATTGAGGATGTATGACGTTGCAACGCGCGTTTCTGGTGTGACTAAGAAAATGATGGCACTTACTGTCGTCATGGCACGAACGAAGCTATAGACCAACGTTGACAAAATCGCCGGTCGTAGTAAGGGTAATAAGATATGCGTGATGGTTTTCAGGGAGTTGGCACGAAGGCTAAGGGAAGCCTCGTCGAGAGATTTATCGAGTTGGCCAAGGCCTGCGACACCAGAGCGAATTCCAACGGGCACATTTCTCATCACCATGGAGATGACCACAATCGCTGCGGTGCCGGTGAGATAAATTGGGGCGTCGTTAAACGCCAGAATGTAGGACACGCCGGCCACTGTTCCTGGTACGGCAAAACACAGCATGGTCGCAAACTCGATGACTTTTTTGCCATAAAATTGCTGGCGTACAACGATGTAGGCGATCAACAAGCCAAAAAACGCCGTCAGTGGTGCGGCAATGCCCGCATAAGTCATGGTCGTGAGCAGTGAAGGCCAAGCACCTTCGTCCATCCCCATCCCAAACAAGCGTGTATAGTTAGCCAGCGTCAGACTGTAATCGACGCCCCAGTTCACGGTAAAGCTGCCATAAAAAATGCTGCCGTAAAGAAGAATGTTGAAACCTATCCATACATACAAGAGTATCGTTACACCGTGTTTCAGTGTGGTAGGTAATGGTTGTACATCGCCACGATAAGATTTGCCGGAAATGGTCACGTAGGATCGTTTGCCAATCCAAAGGTACTGCAACACGAAAATCGCGAGAGAGAAGAGCAGAAGGATAGCGCCCAAGGTACTCGCGGAGGCATAGTCGAGTTGTGCGCCAGCAATGTAAAAATAGATTTGCGTTGCCAACACATCAAAACTGCCGCCCAGCACCAGTGGGTTACTAAAATCCGCCAACGATTGAACAAAAACAATCAAAAAACTGTTAGCGAGCGCGGGTTTGAGCAGAGGCATTACTACTTTAAAAAACGTTTGATAGCGGTTTGCGCGCAACGTGTATGAGGCCTCTTCCAAAGAGGGGTGAATCGATTTCATGGCCCCATCGAGGATCATGAAAGACATTGGGGCAAACGCCAGCACTTGCGCGATCCAAATGCCGGTAAACCCATACAGCCAGTTGGTTTGAGTGAGCCCAAAAACGTCGACCATCAGTTCGGTCAAATACCCAGAACGTCCGAGCATTAAGGTCACGCCCAAGCCCACGACAAAAGGAGGGGTGACGATAGGTAAGATGGAAAATACGCGGGCGATAAAGGCACTGCGCTGGGCGATACGAGTAGTATAGATGGCGAAGACCAGCCCAAAGAACGTCGCGCCAATACCGACGGTGGTGCCGAGTACGATCGAGTTAAGAATGATTTGGATGATTTGGGCGCGGCCTAAGATCTCGAGAAATTGCCAGGCGACGAGGTTGCCCATTTCATCTTGAAACATCGGGATAAAGATCGCGATGCTTGGATAAATGATGAAGGCCGTAATGAGGAAGATGATCGTCAACAATGCGGCAATAACAAAAACATCGCCTCCGAGCACCTCCAAGCGAGAAAGCGCCAGCGTCATGATAGCGCCGAGCGCAATGAATAGCACGATGGTCGCATACCCCATGCCTTGACCTAAAATGTAGGAGCTGGCTAACACTGCGAACATACAAAAAGCGGCGTAACCGACATCAAAGTAATGGCGGTGTTTGGCGAGTTTATCGAGAGGCTGAATGGGACGAATAACGAGCAACAAGGGAAGAGAGAACCACAGCCAAGACACATTGGGATGACTCCATCCCATGGCTTGCTTAAATTCCTCTGAGGTCGACTCAAAGAGTCCCCAGTCGAGTGAGAATGATGGCAACAAGACAAACGCCAGTGCTAAGGTGAAGATCCAATAAAAGATTGGATCGCGCGTGGTCGAATCGCGAGTAATCTGTGCGGTAAATTCATTCATTATTGATTACCTGAAAAGTCTGACATGCAAGAAACAGAGAGGCAAGGGCGACATTCTGTCGCCCTTTTAGGGACTATTGACCCATTTTTACGACGTTGACCCATTTGTTGATAAGTCGTTTACGTTCATCTGAAGCGCCATAGGTTTCCATGTCATAACTGATGAGGGTGAGATCCTCCGGGTTCATGGCGTTGGGGGATTGCTCTGCTTGTGTGTTGGTTAAGATCTGGAAAGATTGACCTTGTTTCCAAGCGGTTTCCTGCCCTTCTTTCGATAAGACAAAGTCGATGAATTTTTTCGCATTCTCGGTATTACGCGCCCCTTTGATAAGACTGACACCGCCAATTTCATAGCCGGTGCCCTCACAGGGTGAAATGAGTTCAAGTGGCGCGCCTTTTGATTGCTCTAACGAGTAGTCGTGCAAAAAGCCGATGCCAATAGCAATTTCACCCCGTGCAGCGTTGCGCGAAGGCGTCACCCCGGATTTTGTGTATTGAGAGACGTTTTTGTCTAGGGCCTTGAAGTAATCAAATGCTTTATCTTCGTCCCATAGTTGGATGAAGGTTGCGAGCGCGGTGTACGCGGTACCTGAACTTTGCGGATCCGCAATTTGAATTTCACCCGCGTATTCTGGCTTGGTTAGATCACTCCAGCATCGAGGAACGGGTACCCCTTTTTGTGCTAAACGCTCTGTATTCACGCCAAAGCCCAGAATGCCCATGTACACAGCGGAAGAATAGTTGCCTTTACGCTTGGCCGGATCTTGAAATTGAGGCATGATGTGGCTGAGTTGTGGTGACGGGTAGGCGTCAAGCAAGTCCATTTCACCTGCTTGAGATTGTGGGTCAAGCGTACCGCCGTACCACACGTCCGCGCGAGGGTTTTTTCTCTCGGCTTGGATTTTGGCTAGAGTACTCCCCGAACCATTGCGGACAAACGATGTGTTGACGTCATATTTGTCACTGAATGCTCGGGTCGCTGCCTCACACATAGCATTGGTTGCACTGCAGTATACGACCAATCGTCCATCGGCGAGAGCTTGAGGTGCATTAAAGGTTGAGCCTAAAATACAGGCTGCGAGTAGAGAGTATTTGGCGTTCACGTTCATGGTTCTTTCCTTGTATTGTGTTTCTGTGTAGAGACAGAGAATGTGCACAATCAACGGAAAGTCCCCCTTTTACGTCACGGCGACCTTAGCACGCTGTTGTGCATGTATGAAAGGCAATATCAGTAACCCTATTAACGCTGCGCAGAGCGTAATAAAGCTGAAAAAACCTTCCCAACTGAATGTGTCTATGACGAGCGCTAGTGGGTAACCGGCCAACGCTGCACCTAGGTAGGCAAATAAGCCGACGAAACCCGTGGCGGTACCTGCTGCGTCTTTGTGTGAACACTCTGCAGCAGCCATTCCAATCATCATTTGCGGGCCGAAGACAAAAAAACCGACGGAAAAGAAACATCCCGCCAGGACAAGAATATTGTCCATCGGTGTTAGCCAAAGTGCAGCGACCGACATGAAGATGCCTAACGCAAAAATTAAATTCATTGGTGCTCTATTGCCTCGGAAAAATCTATCCGAGCCCCAACCACCAAATAAGGAACCGAGAAAACCACCCACCTCAAACATCGACACCGCGGTGTTGGCGGTCAGTAACTCATAGCCATGTCGCTCTGTGAGATAGAGGTTGCCCCAGTCATTGATCGCGATGCGAACGACATAAACCAATAAGTAAGAACTGCATAGCAACCAAATGTACTTATTTGCCAATACGTACGTTTTGATGATGCGTCTAAACGGCAGTCCAATTCCTTCCGTTTCGTGCTGTTTCTCAAGGGCATCATTACGCCAATCACCGACTCTTGGGAGTCCCATCGTTTGCGGTTTATCTTGTAAACGAAAGCAAAGCACCGTGCCCACGACAATAGCGAGAAGCCCAGGGACAATAAATCCATAGCGCCATCCCCAATGTATGGCGATCCCTCCTATAACGATGGGGATCAAGGCACCACTGAGGTTATGGCACGTATTCCAAATGGACCACCAAAATCCGCGCTCGGTACGTGAGTACCAGCTTGTGAGCAACTTTGCGCACGGAGGCCATCCCCAGCCTTGAAAGAATGCATTTAGGGTCCAGAGCACCGTAAATGCCATTAAGGTTGAGCTCATGCCAAACAACAGATTGATGAAGCCTGTTGCTATCAGCCCAAGCCCCATAAAATAGCTGGGCTTTGAGCGATCACTGACCATACCCGACAGAAATTTGGATACGCCATAGGTGATGTAAAACAAGGTCCCCAATAAACCAAAGTCGGTGGTCGTAAGTTCCAAATCCTCGAGCATGGCCGGCATCGAAAAACTGAGACTTTTTCGCGTAAAGTAAAAGACGCCATAACCGACATACATCGCCACCATGAGGTGCATCCGCCAATAACGATAACTTTCATTCACCTGACGTGGATCCGGGGCGGTTGACACTAGCATCGCTTCTCCTTAACGACTGAGTATGAGGTTATGTATTAATGGAGTGAAAATCATGAGACTGAGTTATATATGACTAGGAATATTTCCTAGTTTTCTGGCGTGGCGGTCGGTTTTGTGGGCAAGTTAACAGTTATTCGACTTCCCAATGGGCTGCTTTGGATGTGCATCTGTCCACCTAGCGCCTGAATTCTCTCTTCAATACCGCGGAGTCCATGGCCTCGATGTGGCCAATTTGGGGGAAGCCCGATCCCGTTGTCTCGGATTTCGAGGCTAAATGGGTTGCCTGGCAAGATTGTCAGATGCACTTCTGAGGCTTGAGCGTGCTTACAAACGTTGTTCAGCAACTCTTGGACGATGCGATAGACCGTTACGATGGTGACTTCATCCAGCTTTTCAGAAAACAGACCACAATTAAACTGAAATTGAACCTGCATTTCTTCAAATCTCATTTCGCGAGTGAGTTGCCGAATGGCCGACTCTAATCCCATTTCATCGAGGGCCTGAGGCCGAAGCTTATGCAAGAGACGACGAGTAGAGGAATGAATGCGCATTGCCAAGTCATGGGTGAGATCGGCAATACTTTGAAGTTGAGGGTGATCACTGTGGCGTTTTGCCAACATGGCTTGAATTTGAATGGCGGTAATGTTTTGACCAATTTCATCGTGCAGCTCACGAGCAATGGACTTTCTTACTTCTTCTTCGATGTTGACTAACTGTCTCGTCAGGCGCTGTTTCGCGTCCAGCTCCTTGAGCAGATTTTGATTCAAATGTTCAAGCTGTTTGGATAATCGATACTGTCGACTTATCGCTATCCCAAGACCAAGTCCAACAATCGCCTGTGTGGCAATGAAGCTGTGCAGTTCGAGATCGGTTTCAAATGAGCCGGTGATCTGGCGAGCGGTGGTCAACAAGATACTGTTCATAACGCTTGCGAGCACACCGCCTTGCCAGCCGTACCGATAGGCCATAAATATGTTGGGTAATAAGAAGAGCAAATACACCAGTGGCTTCATCTCATCAAATAATGTCAGCTCGGAGAGAAGTCCAATCGAAAAAAAGAGTGCGCCCCAGATAAGTGCGGATGCTCGAAGACGAACTTCATGATGCACGAGTGTTGGGCTGAGCGGCCGCCATACTTTGCGGCTCAAATAGTCATACAGCAAATAAAAGAAAGGCAGCAGCAATATTCCGCCGTTAAATGCAGTGATAGTTGCTTCGAGTGCATAGTGTGCTGTGACGCCAAGTGGCTTTGCCAGCAGCAATAACGTCGCGCCACACAGCATCGCATAGCCGGTGCTTAAACCACACAAAATCAGCAGACGTTGCCAATACACCTCGTGAACTTTGATAAAGGGAGAGAAAATGCTCGACAGTACATGAGCGATAACAGCAAACAGAATGACGAGGTAGGCCGTTGGGCTTTCCGCCAAATAAGGGATGAGTGCGACAGACAAAGAGATATCACAAAGAGTACACAACAGCCAGTAGCGCTTAGGAGCCAACGCGTACAGGGCTAGCCTCAATCCGGTGGGCAAAAATAGCGCTGCCAATAAAAAATCGGAAAGCAAATGCCGACTAATATTCCAGAGACAGAACCAGCTCAGTGCGTAGATGATAGCTAGGAACACATAATTAAAACTGTGTGTAACGTAATGACGAAGTGTTTCTGGGGACGTCATATCTCTTCGTTACTCATCAACTCATGTTGAATAGCAAAACGGATCAACTCAACGGTGTTGGTAAGGCCTAACTTACTTAAGATATTTGCCCGATGGACATGAATAGTTTTGTGGCTAATAAATAGTTCGGTGCCGATTTCTTTGACATCTTTCCCCAAGATAAGGTGGTCAAACACTTCACGCTCACGCTTTGTCAGGTTTTTCAATACATGAGGGCCGGCAGAGGCATTGCTCAAATTGACTAAGGCATCGGTGCATAAATAGCGGTCGCCTTGTGCGACAGTGCGAATGGCTGTCACCAGTTCCCCAGGACCACAGCGTTTGGAGAGGTATCCGTAAGCTCCTGCATCGATGGCTTTGCTGACGAACGACGCGGAGTCATAAATACTCAATATGATGGCTCGAAAGTTAGGTTGAACCTGACGTAGTCGCTCTAGCAATACAAGGCCACTCTCATCTGGCATAGAGATATCCATGACTGCCACATCGATATGTTGGTGACTTAGGACATGAAAAGCATCCCGAGCATTATCAAACTCACTATGGATTTGAATATCGGATTCCATGGACAGCAATTGTGCGAAGCCTGAGCGAACCACGATATGATCGTCGATCAGTGAAACAGTTATCATCAAACTATCCTTATAAGAACATTGTTGGATAGTCGCAAAAGCTTCTTGGCGTTGCAAAATGAATACGGTGGGTTTGTGATGCGAGCACGAAAGTAAGGAGACTTAAAGCTTATGGGTTAGTGCACCTAAGAGATCTTCGCAGTAGCGATTTTTCGTGTGCAATAACCACTGATGGTGTGGTTACACGTGATCATGACGTCTAAGCCAACTTCGCGTAAACTGTTGTAATAAGAGAATTACTGAACACAGTGAGTGTATGTAATGCGTGTAAAGATACAACGGAATGAAGATGGTGAGTACTACTTCCTGATACCAAATGAGTTGCAAGGCGATTTGTCTTGGGAAGAGGGCGATACTGTTGAATGGACAGATAACGGTGATGGTACTTGGACTTTGAGAAAGCTCAGTCAGCTAGAAGCATTGAAACTCCGAGCACTTGAAGACCCAGATGTGAAGGCTGAGTATGATAGATTGAGCGGTGATTCTAATCTCGAGCTATAACCTCATGGATATAGGTGATATCTCGAGCTGACCAATAAACTAACTTGACAGTTTATTGGACTAATTGATTCGATGTCTTTGTAGCTATTGTTTGAGGGATTTCTCGTTTTGGAATGCCCGGCTTAATTAATCATTGTTTAAACTTGTGAATCCACGAGCTATTGGACCTGATCGAGTGCGCAGTCATTAGCTTTCGTTTTGAACGTATACCTAAGCAGGTGCTTAAACGGAAATCATCGCTAGACCAAAGAGCTCAGCGATCCTGTTCTGGCGTTCTACGCGCTCGAAAGTAAGGTGCTTAAACGATAAATCATCGTTAGAGCACCGACCAAAGAGCCCAGCGACCCTGTTCTGGCGTTCTACGTGCTCGAAAGTAAGGTGCTTAAACGATAAATCATCGTTAGAGCACCGACCAAAGAGCCCAGCGACCCTGTTGTGGCGCTCTACGTGCTCGTAAGCAAGGTGCTTAAACGATAAATCATCGTTAGAGCACGTGACCAAGGAGCTAGGTGCAGCCCTGCTATGTCGTAGGTTTCTGTTCTTGTTGTTGAGTGAAAATTGAGCAATCGTTCGATGATGTTCTTGAACTTTACAGTAGTACTATTTACTTACATTCTATTGATTAGTTATACATGGCAAGCTTTGGGTAGTGTGTCTCAATAACTACAATCGTTTGAGGAAATCACAGCCCTGGAAAAATGACGTCGAGCACTTAGGGTCATCTCATTTGTAGAGAGGGCAAGTGTTTAACTTGGCCTCTTTATGCTTCAACCATAGGAACGGTTTTATTTGGAAAGGAGACACCTAACCAGAAAAAAGGTATTACAAAATCCGCTTCAACACCCTATCTGCTCTCACACGTGTGATCTTCCGCATCAGCTTCTTCACCGGCAGCGGGTAATCCTCAAACTTCTCCACCTGCTTATAAGTGCAGATCAACTGAGTGTGCTTGAGAATATTTTCCACTTCCTGCTCGAACTGCAGGGTCAGGTGATGGTAGTCATCTCTGATGAGCAGCGCGTTCTCGAGATCGAGGCTCCAAGCGCGTGGGTTGAGGTTATTGCCTGTGATCATCATATAACGCTTATCTACCCAAATACCTTTGAGGTGGAAGCTGTTTTCATCGTGCTTCCATAGCCTCAGAGAGAGCTTTCTGGCTGCAATGTTGGCTTCATTGGCTTTGGCAAACGCGCGCAGGTTCCGCTCGTAGAGGTAAGGCAGGCCGCCAATGGTTTTGAACTCTTTATCTGGGGAGATGTAAAAGTCGTTGGCGGTTTTATCCCCCACTACAATGGTGACTTTCACGCCGCGGCGGATGGCTTTTTTCACCTCTTTTGCGACGCTGCGCGGGAAGTTGAAGTAGGGCGTGCAGATGAAAACCTCATCTTTGGCCATCGCCAATAAATGATTGATGCTTTGATTGAGCTTGTTGCGTTTTTTACCGACACCGACGATTGGCGTTACTGCCACTTGGTTCGCGCCGATGCTTTGCGGCTCAAACGGGTAACTGGCTTTGGCCAGTTGCGCGCGCAGTTGGCGAATTTGCGCTTTGATCTGCGCGGTTTCAGGTTTGCTTGGGCACGCGAGATCGTTCACGGCCGGGTGCGCCACCATTGCTTCATCAATAAACTCGGCCATGCTATTGGCGAGCGCTTCGTTGGTGAGCACGTGGTAGCGGTCAAAGCGGTAGCGCTCTTTATAATGCAGGTAGATGTTGTTTAAGCTGGCGCCACTGTAGATGACTTGGTCATCAATCACAAAACCTTTGAGGTGCAGTACACCAAATACTTCACGCCCACGCACCGGAATGCCGTACACAGGCACGCGATGGGTATACTGCTCAGCAAAGCGCTTGTACATCGCGGCGTTGGTCTCGCCTGGCTCTGCGCCAATCAGGCCACGCTGCGCACGGTGCCAGTCGACGCATACCTTTACATCAAGGCCCGGGTTGCGCTGCTTGGCTTCATAGAGCTCGGTGAGGATCGCTCGGCCGGCCTCATCGTCTTCCAAGTAGAGCGCAACCAGATAGATTCGCTTGCTTGCCTGACGAATCGCTTCAATCAAGCGAGTTCGAAAATCGGCAGCGGAAAACAGCGTTTCAAACAGAGCTGGATCCTGAGCCAGAGCAGGCAGTTGCTCAAACAAATTACGATTGGTCATCATGGTGACGGTGTTACCTTTATTTAAAGTGGACAAGGAGTTTAGCAAGAAATCGGTGATGGTTGATAGGTTTGCGTCAAGACGAAAGTGTATTTTTGTGTGTGTGGGGGAGTTCCTAGTGGCTAGTTCCTAGAGGGAAGTGCCTATCTTGAAGAGGGGAGGCGATGGTATCATTTGAAAAGCGACCGAAAAGAGGTTAGTTTTTTATTCATGACGCCGCATGGGAGTGAATGTCATCATGACACCGGAAATGATTGCTCAAACCCTCACTGATGTTGTCGGTAGTGAGCGTATCGTTCTTAGTTATCTTTTTGGCTCTTTTGCGTCAGATAGGGCCCATTCAGAGAGCGATATCGATATTGCTTTTCTGCCAGCTTGCCCCATGAGTGACGTTCAAGTTTGGACGTTTAAGCAATCTCTCGCAGAGCGCTTGCAGCGTGAGGTGGATTTGATCAACCTGATGTCTTGCAACACGGTTCTCAGAATGCAGATTGTCAATGAAGGTAAGAAGCTCATAGGTAATGGGTTCGATTTTGATCGGTTTGAAGTCGATACCTACCGCATGTATCAAGATTTACAGCTGGCTCGTGCTGACAATATAGACGCCTTTAAACAGCGTTGGAAAAGCCATTCTTCCTCAAAATGAATAAGGTAATACCGCTCAATGGATGACGTCATTCTCAATAAAATCAATATTATTGAACGCTGTTTAAAGCGCATCGCCGATGAGTACAATGATGATGAGGCAGAGCTGCGCCGAAATTATACCAAGCAAGATTCTGTGATTTTGAATCTACAACGCTTATGTGAAGCGTCGATTGATATTGCGAATCGCTCACTCAAATTGCACAACGGTCCAATTCCACAAAGCAGTCGAGATTCATTTGATCAGTTAAATCGCATGGGGCTGTTGAGTGCCCCACTGGCAAGCTCGATGAAAAAAATGGTCGGATTACGCAATATTGCGGTTCATGATTATCAGAATTTGAATCTAGAGATTGTCATCTCCGTACTCAATCATCATCTCAGTGACTTTCGCTTGTTTGGTCAAGAGATGTTAAATCTTCATTGATTGATAAGATTTGACCCTGCTGTCTATCGTTTTTCTCGGGGTGTCTTCTTGGGATGTCTTTTCGGACGTATTCTCGAAATAGAAACGCGCTTCTATTCGAGATTCGCTGCTACCATCCCCATCGCCACTAACTGTGGTTTACCCCGCGCATAGCGCTCAAACAGATTCTTCACATCATTTGGCAGCGCGTTTTTATCGAGCGTGGTGAAGCCATGTTGGGCGTAAAAGGCTTCGAGGTTAGGGTAGGCAAAGCAGTAGTCGTGTGGGTCAAGGATGTGCTTTTGGCAATACTCAAGCAGCGCATGACCCAACCCTTGGCCTCGGTGATTCGGTACCACAAGCATGCCGGTCAATAAGCGATATTCACCAAGGCTTCGAAAGCGCACCACCGCCGCGATTTCCGTGCCGATATAGCCCGCAATCACCAACTCATCACTCTTCGCCTTACCCGCCGGATAGTGCGCTTTATACAAGCGGTTCACCAGCGGCAGTTTCATCGCCTCAACCTCAACAATCTTTGAAAACACTCCAAACTCCTTGCCATCCCTTTACCTCTTTCCATAATACCACCCACCACCCACCACCCACCACCCACCACCCACCACCCACCACCTCTAGGAACTAGGCACTCGACTCTAGGAACTCCCACCCCCATCGAGTAGAATATCAACACCTGTCAACCACCAACCTGACCCCATGCCTGAAACCATTCAAACCCAAGCCGACCTCGCTTGCCACCATACCTTTGCCATCGCGCAAACCTGTGAGGTGCTGATTGAAGCCCACACGCAGCAGGATATTATCGATGTCTATCAACACCGTGCGTATGCAGAACTGCCGAAGCTGATGCTGGGTAAGGGCAGTAATATGCTGTTTACTGCGCCGTATCAAGGTGTGGTGATCGTCAATCAGCTGCTCGGCAAAACCGTGCAAGAGAGCGACACGCACTGGCATTTGCATATTGAGGCGGGGGAAGATTGGCCATCACTGGTGAAGTGGTGTGTGGAGTCGGGCTACTATGGGTTGGAAAATCTGGCCTTGATTCCAGGCTGTGCGGGTAGCGCGCCGATTCAAAACATTGGTGCTTACGGCGTGGAGCTGCAAGATGTGTGCGAATACGTTGATGTGCTCTGTCTGGAGAGCTTTGAAGTGCGCCGAATGCACGCGCAAGCGTGTCAGTTCGGTTATCGTGATTCGATTTTTAAACGCGATTTATACCAAAAAGTGGTGATTGTGGCGCTCGGCTTAAGGCTTGCCAAAGCGTGGCAGCCGAATATTGACTATGGCCCGCTGCAAGGTTTTGCGCGCGAAAGCGTCACCGCCCAAGAGATTTTTGATACCGTGTGCCGCGTTAGGCAAGAAAAACTGCCTGACCCTCGCGTGCAAGGTAACGCCGGCAGTTTTTTCAAAAACCCCGTCGTGAGCAAATCAGAATATGAAAGGTTAAGTGCCGCGTTTCCAACGCTGGTGGCTTATCCTGCTGGTAATGAAGGTGAAGGCGCGATGAAGCTTGCCGCCGGATGGCTGATTGACCAGTGCGGGTTAAAAGGGCATCGCATTGGCGGCGCGCAAGTTCATCCAAACCAAGCATTAGTGATTGTAAATACTGGCAACGCCAGTGCCGATGATGTGCTCACCCTCGCCGCGACAGTGCGCGCTAAGGTGCAAGCCACCTTTGGTGTCACGCTCGAACACGAAGTGCGCTTTATGGGGCCACAAGGCGAGACGCGCCTTGAAACGCTACTGGAAGAGGGGCGAGTCAGCGCGGCGAAGTCGTCCATCGATAGTACAGCACAAGGAGAGATGCGATGAGAGAGCACCAGACCAAACTCACGCTCTTAAGCCAGCTCAGTGATGGTCAATTCCATTCGGGTGAGGCGCTCGGTGAGCAACTCGGCATCTCCCGTGCGGCGGTCAGTAAACACATTAAAGGCATTCAAGAGTGGGGCGTCGACATCTTTCGCGTCCAGGGCAAAGGTTACCAGTTGGCCAAACCGATGCAGTTGCTCGATGAAGCCGTGCTCAAAGCCGGCGTGGCAACGCCACTTGAGCTTATCCCGATTATTGACTCGACCAATCAACATCTTCTCAATCAAGCAGACAGCCTAACTTCAGGTGCGGTCTGCTTAGCGGAATACCAAGCCAAAGGGCGCGGCCGACGCGGCCGAGAATGGATATCGCCGTTTGGCTCTAACCTTTATCTCTCTATGTTTTGGCGTCTCGATGCGGGCATGGCCGCGGCGATGGGCCTGAGCTTAGTGGTCGGCGTGGCGATTGTCGAAGCGCTGGAAGCGCTCGGGATTGAGGGCGTGAAACTCAAATGGCCCAACGATCTCTATTATCAAGACAAAAAACTTGCCGGGATCTTGGTGGAAATGTCCGGTCAAGCGGGCGGCGCTGCCAACCTTGTGATTGGTATGGGTATGAACCTGCAAATGGCCGCGGGCAGCGAGCGCTCCACCGCGGCCATTACCCAGCCTTGGACCTCTCTCTCAGAGGTGACAGGGGAAAGCATCGATCGCAATCAACTGGCGATCACCTTAATTAAAACCTTGCACCGCGCGATGTCCGATTATGAACTGCAAGGGATGAACGGATTTGTCGAGCGTTGGAATCGATTGGATAACTTCCTTGGCCGCCCAATCAAGCTCATCATGGGGCCAAGAGAAGTGTATGGCATTGCAAGGGGCATCAATGCGCAAGGCGCGGTGTTGATTGAGACAGAGCAAGGGGTAGAAGAGTATGTGGGCGGAGAAGTGAGTCTGAGGGGCGCATGAAAACGGGTGAGCGAATACTCCACATCATCAAACGCGAAGGCAGCGTAACCGCCAAGCAGATTGCCGATCTGCTGGATATGACGACCATGGGCGCGCGTCAGCATCTGCAAGCGTTGGAAGACGACAGCTTGCTGGCGATTGAAGATATCCGCGTCAAAGTGGGTCGGCCGACGCGTCACTGGTCTTTGACGGCGAAAGGGCATCGCCATTTTGCCGATCGTCATGGAGAGCTGACGATTCAAGTCATCGACGCGGTAGAGCGTCTGTATGGCCTCGAAGGGGTAGAGAAGGTGACCCTCGATCGCGAGAGCCAAACCCTGGCGCACTATCAAGCGCGCATGCACGGCTGCGAGACCTTGGAAGCCAAGCTCAAAGCCCTAGTCGAGATCCGCGAACAAGAAGGCTACATGGCCGAGTTCGAAGCCTGCGACGGCGGCTATATCTTCACCGAAAATCATTGCCCCATCTGCCGCGCCGCCACCCATTGCCCCAGTTTATGCCAATCGGAGTTGAACATCTTCCGCCAACTACTCGGTCCAGAGTGTCATATTGAGAGGACAGAGCATATTGTGCGGGGGGAGAGACGGTGTAGGTATAGGGTAGTAGAGGTGAGTTCCTAGTGCCTGGTTCCTAGAGAGGGGATTAGAGGCGAGTTCCTAGAAGGGGATTAGAGGTGAGTTCCTAGTACCTAGTTCCTATAGAGAACTCAAGCGAAGCTTGAACACTCTTTCTCTAGAAACTAGGCACTAGGAACTGTATCACAACTGAGACTCCCCCCTTCCCCCTCTTTTTATCGCTGACTTTTTAACCTATTCTTAACGTTTGATGGGTGAGGCAAGGAGGCGCACATGGACACTTCACCGCTTTTTCAGCAACTGCCGCCGTTCGATGAACTGGTCGAACTGGCGCAAAATAATCCCGATGCGTTTGTCGCTCTCAAAAAAGAGATCTGCGAAGAGATGATCAGTTCAGCTTCAGAGCCGATGCAAGCCAGACTCTGGGCGCAGCAAAGCCATATAGATCGAGTGGTCAGCCGCTGTAAAAACCCTAATCACACCAATGTTGTCCTCATGCGTGAGCTCGTCACGCAAATGACTAAATTCCAGCAAGCGCTCGATACCGATACGTTGCTTGAGCCCCAACAAAAGGCAGAGGTCATTCCATTTGATGCGTGGCGCTGAGCGACATTGCGTCGACTCTGCGCCGATCTGAGAGTGGGTGTTTGGGTCACCCGTCTTGGAGAGAGGGGCTTGGTGGATCAAGCGTCGCCGAGACTCTCCCATTCTGTCAACAATTGCATAATGTTGTGGGAGTCTTGCCAGTTGGCACAAGGGCTGAGCAGCTCTTTTTGTCCGGCTTCTACGGCGTGACGCACCTGGCGTACTTGATACAAGAACGCGTCGCCTTCTGCTGTGACAGTAACGTCGCGTTCAGTGGTTTCATAGATTTCTACGCTGAACTGGTTATCTTGTGCAGGGAGCCATGGGTTGCTCTTCATGGTAATACAGCCTTTACTACCAAGAATCGTGAAGTGGTGCTTCAAACCATGGTCTTCAGCGGTGTGCGCGGTGGCGGTGTGTTGGTCGCCAAAACTCATCAACAATGTGGTTTCACAGATGTTGTTGTCGGCGCCTCTTCGGCTGATGGCCTTGAGAGAACGATTCGCGAAAGCGTCTTCTCCCAGCAGGGTTTTCACAACCAGGTACACCAACGAGACTGGATAGCAACCGAGGTTGTATATCGCCCCTTTGCTGTCTGGGTTGACGAACTGAGCGATGGAAGCGATGTAGGAGGTGTGAATCGAGCGCAGCTCACCAATCTCACCAGATTCGAGGGTGGCAACCAGCTCGTGAATCAAAGGGTGATGCAGGTACATCAAGCCTTCGGCAAAAAACACCTGATGGTCTTTGACCGCTTTCAGCGCCAGTTCCGTTTTATCCATATCGATGGAAAGCGATTTCTCACACAAAATCGCTTTACCTTGTTGAGCCGCCTTAATAATAAAGTCATGGTGAAGATGGTTCGGTAAGGCAATGTAGATAATATCGACTTGCTCATCACTCAGTAGCGCGTCGTAATCTGTGAATGTGTTAGCAATCCCGTACTGCTTGGCAAAGGCTGCTAAACTGCTCTCAGAGCGCCCCGCTACCGCGTACAGTTCACTTTGATTATCCTGTTTAATAGCTTCTGCCATAACGCCAGAGATAAAACTGGTTCCAAGAATGCCCCATTTCATGATACTTACGCTCCTTTTGGTTGTGTTTCAAAAGCCTGTACTAACTCGGTCATCTCCGAAGCAATAAATGCGCGGGTATGGGCCATGGTGAAATGAGCTTCAATAGCTTCACGATTCTCATAACACTCCCACAAAATCACCCGTTGTGGCATGTTGTCATCGTACGTCGCCATTGCTTGTAGGCAGCCGTCTTCACTCTGCATATCAAGGCAAAATTGCTCTACGGCTTGGATAACTGTCGCTCTTGGTTGGCCAGCATTCATTCGTAGCTCAGCGGTAACAAAAATCGTTTGGCTCATGATTGGTCTCTGTGTTCTTGGCTCTGGATGTTCAAGGTCAACTTTAATTGACGCGTTCTAATTGATAAACTTTCCACCAGTTTATTCTTTATTAACTATGGGTGTGTAATGGACAAGCTGACCAGTATGAAAGTCTTTGCCTGCGTGGTCGAACAGGGCAGTTTTCGAAGCGCAGCCCATCACTTCGAGCTGTCTCCTACCATGATCGGCAAACATGTTCGATTTCTAGAACAAAGTTTGGGGACACAATTGATTCATCGCACCACCCGAAAACAGTCACTCACGGAAGCCGGCAAACTCTACTACCAAGAGTGCCATCGGATTATTGAAGACATCGCCAATGCCGAAAATTTGATTCATACCCTGATCAATCGGCCCCGTGGTACGGTCAAAGTGAATTGTCCGGTCACCTATGGAAAGACGGTACTGGCGCCGATCGTCGCCGATTTTCTCGCTGAGCATCCTGATATCAATGTAGAAATGCTGCTCGACAACAACCTCATTGACCCGTTTCGAACGGATGCCGACGTCATCATCCGCATAGGTGAACTGGTGGATTCTTCACTGGTTGCGAGAAAGCTAGGCGATTATCCGATGACCTATTGTGCCGCTCCCTCGTATCTCAAAGCGTATGGGAGGATTCAATCTTTGGAAGATCTCAGATATCACCGCTGTTTGGGTTTTCAATATCATCAAGGTGAAAGCCAACAAGTGATGAATCTGCCTACCAGTACTTTTGACCAAAGCCGTATTAGACTTGCCTCAAACAATGGTGACGTATTGAAATTCGCGGCGATCCAAGGGTGTGGCGTTCTGCTGCAGCCGAAGCTGTTGGTTGAAGCAGAAATTGAATCCGGACAATTGATGGAGGTTCTTCCAGATGCCGTTCCTAAAGCCAAGCCGATACACCTCCTCTATCGCTCCAAAAAACTGTCACTCAAAAACCGTACCTTTGTTGATTTTGTTGTTGCAGCGATAAACGCCAAAGCATAAACGTGAGGAGCACGATCGTGGACAACCCACCACTTCTTCTATCTCGATCACAAATTTTTCATCTCTCCCCCTTGGGTTTACCCAAACCATCCCTCATATAGTTAGCACAAGACTTTAAAGCCTCAGAGCCACTACTCTGGGGGCGTTATCAAACCTAAATGGAAATTATCAGGAGAGACGACCGATGAACATTCGTCCATTACACGACCGAGTTATCGTAGAACGCCAAGAAGTTGAATCTAAGTCAGCCGGTGGCATCGTTCTTACTGGTTCAGCGGCAGAAAAATCAACTCGTGGCGTAGTACTCGCTGTGGGTAAAGGCCGCATTCTAGAAAATGGCTCAGTTCAGCCTCTAGACGTTAAAGTGGGTGATACGGTGATTTTTGCTGAAGGCTACGGCACAAGAACCGAAAAAGTCGACGGTAAAGAAGTTCTGATCATGTCTGAAAACGACATCATGGCTATCGTTGAGTAATAGCAAACGTTGAGTAATTCAATTCTGAATCCCAACTAACAAAATCAATCGAATTTAGAAAGGAAGATAAAGATGGCTGCTAAAGACGTAAAATTTGGTAACGATGCACGCATTAAAATGCTAGAAGGTGTGAACGTTCTGGCTGACGCAGTAAAAGTGACGCTGGGCCCTAAAGGCCGCAACGTGGTACTGGACAAATCGTTCGGTGCACCGACCATCACTAAAGATGGTGTTTCTGTTGCGCGTGAAATTGAATTGGAAGACAAGTTCCAAAACATGGGCGCGCAAATGGTGAAAGAAGTGGCGTCTCAAGCAAACGACGCGGCAGGTGACGGTACAACTACCGCGACCGTACTGGCACAAGCGATTGTCAACGAAGGTCTAAAAGCGGTAGCAGCGGGTATGAACCCAATGGATCTTAAGCGCGGTATCGACAAAGCTGTTATGGCTGCGGTTGAGGAGCTAAAAGCGCTCTCTGTACCTTGTGCAGACACCAAAGCGATCGCACAAGTGGGCACCATCTCTGCTAACTCTGACGCAACTGTGGGTAACATCATTGCAGAAGCGATGGAAAAAGTGGGCCGCGATGGCGTGATCACAGTAGAAGAAGGTCAAGCACTGCAAGATGAACTGGATGTGGTAGAAGGTATGCAGTTTGACCGCGGCTACCTATCGCCTTACTTCATCAACAATCAAGAAGCGGGCTCTGTTGATCTCGAAAACCCATTCATTCTTCTAATCGACAAGAAAGTCTCTAACATCCGCGAACTGCTGCCAACACTAGAAGCGGTAGCAAAAGCGTCTCGTCCTCTGCTTATCATTGCAGAAGATGTAGAAGGTGAAGCGCTGGCGACACTGGTTGTCAACAACATGCGCGGTATCGTGAAAGTGGCGGCAGTGAAAGCACCAGGCTTTGGCGATCGTCGTAAAGCGATGCTGCAAGACATCGCGATTTTGACTGGCGGTACGGTGATCTCTGAAGAGATTGGCCTAGAGCTAGAAAAAGTAACGCTAGAAGACCTAGGTCAAGCGAAGCGCGTGACCATCACCAAAGAAAACACCACCATTATTGATGGCGTGGGTGAGCAAGAGATGATCCAAGGTCGCGTGGCGCAGATTCGTCAGCAAATCGAAGATGCAACCTCAGACTACGACAAAGAAAAACTTCAAGAGCGCGTGGCGAAGCTTGCCGGCGGTGTGGCTGTGATCAAAGTGGGCGCAGCGACAGAAGTCGAAATGAAAGAGAAGAAAGACCGCGTTGAAGATGCACTGCACGCGACTCGCGCTGCAGTGGAAGAAGGCGTGGTTGCTGGTGGTGGTGTTGCTCTTATCCGCGCAGCATCAAAAGTGGCAAACCTTGAAGGTGATAACGAAGAGCAAAACGTCGGTATCCGCGTTGCACTTCGCGCGATGGAAGCGCCAATCCGTCAAATCACTAAGAACGCCGGTGATGAAGAGTCTGTCGTAGCGAACAACGTTCGTGCTGGCGAAGGTAACTACGGTTACAACGCAGCAACAGGCGAGTACGGCGATATGATTGAGATGGGTATCCTAGACCCAACTAAAGTAACTCGCTCTGCACTTCAATTCGCAGCGTCTGTCGCAGGTCTTATGATCACCACGGAAGCGATGGTTACCGACCTACCACAAAAAGATGCGCCAGCAATGCCTGATATGGGCGGCATGGGCGGAATGGGTGGCATGGGCATGATGTAATCATCCCAACCTTTCTGGTTGAAAGAGATGTCTCGCACCAAGTGAGACATCATACGGAGGCTTCGGCCTCCGTTTTTTTTTGTCTTAAAATCGTCAAATGAGTGTCTTTTCACTGCAACCTGCGGCTTTTATTTCTAGATGGGGTATTAACGAGAAATAGGAACCGCGTAATGAAGATTGCAGTTATAGGGTGTGGGTATGTCGGGCTATCTAACGCGCTACTTTTAGCCCAGCATCACCAAGTGATGGCCGTGGATGTGGTGGCAAACAAAGTCGACAAGCTCAACGACCGTATATCCCCCATTCGTGATCCGGAAATCGAGCTGTTTTTACATAAGAAACCGCTCGATTTTCGAGTCTCCACCGACATGCAAGAAGCGGTTGAGGGGGCACAGTTTGTCATTATTGCCACGCCGACAGACTATGATCCCGTGACCAATACATTTGATACACACTCTGTTGAAAGTGTTATTCAGCAGGTGCTGGCGTTAAACACATCGGCGGTCATGGTGATCAAATCCACAGTCCCCGTGGGCTATACTGAGCAAGTCAAAGCGCGTTTCCAATGTGATCAGATATTATTTTCGCCTGAGTTCCTGCGTGAAGGTAAAGCGTTGTATGACAACCTGTATCCCTCTCGTATTATTGTGGGAGAGCAAAGTGAGCGGGCTAAGCAGTTTGCTGCGTTACTGACTGAAGGAGCGATCAAGACCGATATCCCGGTATTGTTTACCGATTCGACCGAGGCCGAAGCGGTCAAGTTATTCTCTAATACCTACCTAGCAATGCGTGTTGCGTACTTCAATGAATTGGACTCTTACGCCGAGAGTCATGGTTTAGATACCAAGCAAATCATTGAAGGTGTCGGGCTCGATCCACGTATCGGCCATCACTACAATAATCCATCCTTTGGTTATGGCGGTTATTGTTTACCGAAAGACACCAAACAGTTACTCGCGAACTACCGCGACGTGCCAAACAACTTGATCGCTGCGATTGTGGCGGCGAACAAAACCCGCAAAGATGTGATAGCGGAAGCGATCCTAAAGCGTCAACCCAAGGTGGTAGGGATTTATCGTTTGATCATGAAGTCCGGCTCGGACAACTTTCGCTCGTCATCGATACAGGGGATCATGAAACGTTTGAAGGCCAGAGGGATTGAGGTGATTGTGTATGAGCCGGTCATCACTGAACCACATTTTTTCAACTCGCCCGTCATTCGAGATCTTGACGCGTTTAAATCACGCGCGGACGTGATTGTTTCCAATCGGCGATGTGATGAGCTGAGGGATGTCGAAGAGAAGGTATACACGCGAGATTTGTTTGGTTCAGATTGAAGAAGTTTATTGATAGAGTGTAAATAGGCGCGTTTCCTACTGAGTGTATTTTAATTGATCTGTTTCATAATAATTTCTTTAAAAACAATGAACAAACGCACTGTTTAAATTGATCCCTAGAGTTTATTATGTTGTTTTTATATCAATCAATTGCATAGGAGATAGGATTGATGAACGAGACAACGGCGACCATGGAAGAGGGAGCGGCAGACTTGTCGAGTATACGCACACACGTTCTTATTACGTATGGGTTACTGTTATTGGGTGTGTTTACCGGTGGATTGCTGTCCATAGCTGGTGTGATTTGGGCGTACGTCAAACGTGCTGATGCCAAAGGAACCGTATTTGAAAGTCATTTTTCAAACGCGACAAAAACATTTTGGGTATCAGTTATTCTCAGCATTCTGGGCGTGCTCACCCTAGTATTTGTGGTGGGGTATATCGTGTTGCTTGCAGCGCTCGTTTACTCTTTATACAAATACATCAAAGGTATTGCGAGGGCGATAGACAGCAAGTCTTTCGCATAATAGCAGTGTAGTTTGCTTGATCGTAAGTTAAAGCGCGCTCATTTGATGAGGGCGCTTTTCTTGTTTTGTATGGTGTCTTTTGGTTTTTCATGGATTATTATTGTTTTATATAAATTGATATCAATAAATTCAATTTCAGTGCTACAGATCACATATTTGAATGTATTGGTCGTGTTTGCCTCGACCATTTCTTGATTGTGTCTCCCAATCTTTGTAAAAAGATATTACATAAAAATCATCGACTAATTAGATATTTATAAATAACGATGATCGGTTGTCTAGTTGGTGTTTTGTTGATTTCTTGTCCTTAGCAAGGCACCCATAATCACTATTAATGTGACTCAAAATGGGCCTCAAGAAAGCAACGGTAGTTCTAATTATCATGACGATGTCATGGGTAGTGTATTTGCTCGTGTCTCACCCCGTCTCACTCCCCCAGTGTCAAAGTTTTACTGGCGTGCTGTCTATCGGTGAAGAGGAAACGACCTTCAATTTTCGTATCAACCCAGCGAAAGTTGAATTGATTACGACCTTTAATCCGGCTCTCCAACGTTTAGGTATGCCTCACTCTATTCGATATGACTTTGATGTTGTATCTATTGAACAGACATCAGACTTGTGGCGTTTTCATCTGATGGATCAACAACATCAACTTGAGCAAGTTCTAGAAATTGAGTCGCTCAATGAACATTACGCCGTTCGATGGATTGGCGATCGTAAAAACACAATTCATTACAGTTGCATGGATGTAAAAAATGCCGAGATTTAAACAAGTTGCAGTGGCCGTTAGTATCGCTTTATCTATTACCAGTTGTTCGAACACCGGTGATTTTGGTGGCATCAGCTCGACCACATTAATTGGATGTGCTGGCGGAATGATCGTTGGTGGTTTAGCTGGCAATGCTATTGGTGGTGATAAGGGAACATGGATAGGTGCGGGCGTCGGGGCGTTGGTTGGCTGTTCTGTTGGGTACTACTGGGCACAGCGAGAGGAAAAACTGGCTCTAGCCGCAGAAAAGGAAGCCGTTGAGGTTGAATTTGAGCGAGTGGGTTCCTCGGAAGAGGAAGGTCAGATGGTTGCTGTCCAGTCAAAAGCCATTATCGAAGCTGAAAAGTCAGGCAATACTGAGCGTATAGAGAAGGTTATAGGTTCTTCGGAAGTGGTTGGTTTGTCGGCAACGGTAAAGGGAGACATCTTTAAGTCAGGGCAAACATCAATTTCCAGTAAAAAGCATCAGCGCTTTTTTAGTCAATACGCGGAGACGGTAAAACCGAGTGGTAGTGCGATACTGATTGTTGGACATACCGATAGTACAGGTTCAGCCCAGCTCAATGCAAAGATCTCATTAGAGCGCGCTACAAGTGTCGCCAAACAACTGATAAAAAATGGCATTCCTAAAGAAAACATCTATGTCTTTGGGGCTGGTGAATCGCAGCCGATTGCTTCAAACAACTCTGTTCAAGGGCGTGCAGAAAACCGCCGGATTGAAGTCGTTACTTTGGAGAATAAACCCGAGTACGTAACGAGCTATGTGAAATACAAAGCCACAGAGCCTAGCTTCGCCAAGATGCGTACCACAGATAATATTGCCAGTCGCAGCCAGACGGTAAGTCAACAAGTTAACAAAGGTATGGCTCATTCACAGCAAACGTCAGAGGCAGCCAAAGAGGTTATTAATAAAGACAACCGTCGTAGCTTAAGCAGTCGGGCATTCGTAGACTTTGGCGGACAATTATACGAGGGCTTGGATGATAACCTTTTTGCGTACATAGGAGCTCAAGAGTCCAACCGTTTTTCTTTGATTGGTCAAGCAGTGGCCAATACTCTCGAGGAGTCTTCATGTGTTTACGATGAGCCTAGCGTGACCACAGGTCTCAAACAGCTGGGAGATGACAACCTGCGAACCACGGATTATTTACCAGGAATGAATAAGACGGCGTGGGGCGCGAAAGTGAACGACCACCTCGTAGCGTTGGCTCCGGTTGCGGTAGACCGACATAAGCTCGTCGTGACGGAAACACCACAATTATACGTTTACCAAGGCTACGGTCGTAACTCAAACGTTAAGCCCGCCAAAACCCAAAAAGATGTTCACGTTAATATCTACAACGGAACAAAGGGGGTTATCTATCGAGCGTTTGTGCAAGAGGAAAACTACCCAATTAAATGCATTGATATTGCTGCGAATAAAACGCATTCCAATGGCAACTTTTCGTCTTTTGCAGGCAAAATTTACTACCAAGGGCCTAAGGGCCTAATGATTGCAGACTACAAACCAGGAAAATTATAATCATGAATGGACTTACAGCTTGGCTTCTATTGAATCGCATGTTGGTGGCGGCGATCGGCACGATCGTTGCCCTGATTGCGCTATATTTGAGTAATCGTGATGCGATTAATTTGCAACTAAAAGCACTCTATTACCGTTTTCCACTGTTTGGTAAAAACGCGCGTTTGGCAAAAAGATTGGGCTTGGATGACCAACGTTGGTTTAACTCTGAGCGAGAGGTATGTAATAGTTTTTTGCCTTATTTCGATAAATACAATGCCGATGAATACCATTATGAGCAATCCAGCCGTTATCTAAATAAGGTCGGTGACACAGGTATCTCCCCGATGAAATGGTACACCTGGTTGGGCTTATCAGTGATGGTACTGATTGAAGCGGCGGGCTTTGCCTATGTATTGGCGGGTTTTACCATCCAAGATGGCAGTGAATCGATTCAAATACAAGCGGCCGTTGGTATTGCATTGTTGATTAGTGTCCTACTTGTTGGTTTTACTCATGCTATGGGTGGAGAGCTTTATCGAAATCAGCAAATTGGAAAAGTGAGACTACATTGGAATCATGATCCTCAAAAACCCGGTGTTATTTCGCCAAACTTGAATGTGGGATTAAAATCCAAGACAAACTCAATCGATGATCAAGAGCCTAGTTGGCGACAAATTGCAAACCGTTTGGCAAAAACCAATGCTGGTTTCACTAAGTCTTGGATGATGAGTATCGTGACCGTTCTGTTCATTTCCATTGTTGCCGTGGGAGCGACGTATGTGCGTGGTCAAGTGCTCGAGAAATTGGCTATTGAAGAAATCAGTGGTCATGAACAAGAAGGAATGGGTGGTGTGTTTGCTGTCTCCAACCCATTTGCTGATTCAGCGCCGGCTGAGTTGACTAATTACAATGACGAAGCTGAAAAAGCGGCTTTCCGAGATGCGATTGACGCGCACAAGCGAGGTGGATGGATGACATTCATTATGTTGGCCGTCATTTTTGCAGCGATGCAGGCGTACAGTATTTATCTTGGCTTCAAAAGTACGTTTTCCGGTAAAGAGTCGAAAGATGCGTACAACGCCACTTACAAATTTTCAAACGTTAACGCTTACCTAGATCATTTCGCTTCTCGTCAAGCGGGGGTTGAAAGAGTTGCTCAGAGTGTTCTCTCACATTTGCAGAGCAAAATTGCGGTTTACGCGCAGCACAATTCTGGCGAGCAGCACGTTATTTACGCAGCAAACAACCCATCTAGCCGGAATTTCATCAACTATTACAAACTGCGAGCATTGAAAAATGCTGAGTCGCCGGAGTTGATTAAAGCTCAGCAACCAGTATTTCATGACGATAAGCCCAGTGATGCATCTAGGGTAAACCAACCGAGTGGACATGGTCAGACTGTCATCGAGCCTGATCAGTCGGTTACTCCTGCGGTAACTGAGGCCTTTTTAAGTGATGTCGACATCATGAACAAAGTGAAAAATAACGATTTGGATGGGTTAACAGACGAGCAAATTGTCACCGCATTGAAAGCCATTCAAAATGAGCCGAAACCTGAAACGGCTGAAGAGCGATTGGCGCGATTGCAAAAACAAGCGATGTCGTCTTAATGAAAGGAGTAGATATGAAGAGGATTCTTTTTACACTTTCTTGTATCGTGTTTGCGTTCGTTTCTCATCTATCACAAGCGGCGACATTGAGGAATGATGTGCCTAGTTGCACAACAGACGTGCCTAGCGAGTACTACCAGAAGCCGATGGAGCGAGAGCTGGTTATCCTAGTTGATAAAACGATGGCTCATTCGCTTGACCAAGGTATCAAGGCAGAGTTATATCAGAGCGTTACGCGTTTTATCCAGCCTGGTGATAAAGTGCAACTTGTTGAGTTTTCATCTTTTGCCCAAGATAGCTATACCAAGGTTGCATTTAACGGACAGCTGGATACTCAGATAGATGCTGAGCATCGTAGTTATGTGAAGAAGTCAGTTTTAAAGGCTTTAGACAAATGTTTGGACCAACAGCATAAGTTTATGCTCAATAAAATTGGTGTGGCTTTACAAGAGGCATTTCAACCACAAGAAAAGCCAACGAATACTGAGTTGATTGGTACGCTCAATGACATCAGCAGACAAGTCCTTACATACTCGACCTCGAAAAGAAAAGTTGTACTGATCATCAGCGACATGCTCGAGAATTCTGATATCACGTCATTTTATAAGAGCAATAAAACGCGGGTCATCGATCCTCAGCAAGAGTTGGTAAAAGTATCCAATGCTGAGATGTTTGCAAACTTCAATCAAGCCGATGTTTATATTATTGGCACTGGGGTTGTGCCCGGTAATCAGCAATACATATCTGCTCAGAAGATGAATTACTTAGAGCTGTTTTGGCGAGACTACTTTAATCAAAGTAACGCTAACCTGATTGCTTTTGGTAAACCAATGCTACTCAGTGATATCCGTTAGGGAATATCAAAGTGTTTGGTGAGACTCCCTTCATGTGATCCATACAGAAGGGAGTTTTTCATTTGGATGTGTTAATACCTTTAATGATTCAAATGCTCATGCACATACTGGCGAATATAAGGCACTACCTCCGCCTCAAACCACGGGTTGCGTTTTAGCCATAAAGTATTGCGTGGTGAAGGGTGAGGCAGGGGGAGCGTGTGGGGCGCCCAAGTTTGCCATTGTTTTACCGTCTCGGTGAGTGAGTGGGGTTTGTCTGAAAGGTAGTAGCGCTGCGCGTATTGGCCAATGAGCAATGTCATACCGATATTGGGCAGCGCCTCAAGCACCTTTTGATGCCACATTGGCGTGCACTCTTTGCGCGGGGGCAGATCTCCAGAGCGACCTTTGCCGGGATAACACAGCCCCATCGGCATAATCGCAATGTTCTTGGCGTCGTAGAATTGAGTCTTGTCTAAACCTAGCCACTCTCGCAGTCGGTCGCCGCTAGGGTCATTCCATGGAATCGAGCTGTGATGAACACGAGTGCCTGGCGCTTGGCCGATAATCAGCAGCTTGGCCTCCTGGTGGGCTTGGATCACCGGATTGGCGCCCAGCGGTAGGTGCGGCTCGCAGTGGCGACAGGCGCGAATCTCGCTCAGCAGTGAATCCAGCATCAGTAACCTCGCTTTGGCTCCACCACATGCAGCAGACGAAACCCATCACGCCATCTCGCGTAGTTTTCGGCAAATATCTCTGCCACCTGCTCTGGAAAACTCAGCGCAGCAATGTGTGGCGTGACGGTGATATGAGGGTGGGACCAAAATGGGTGCTCGCCATGCAGTGGCTCTTGCTCAAATACATCCAAAAATGCATGCTGCACGCAGCCTTGCTCAATGGCTTCAATCAGCGCATGTTCATCTAAAGCGGCGCCTCGGCCAACGTTAAACAGTAAGGCCTGGTCTAAGTGACTTAAGGTCTGATGGTTGAGAATATGCTGAGTGTCCGGCGTGTTGGGCAGGGTGTTGACCACCACATCCGCGCCCGCCAGCGCAGTCTCTAGCTCTTGCACATGGTAGAGCGCATCGAAAGGTGAGTGCTTGCTCGGGATCCCGCTGCGATTCACGCCAGAGACGCGCATGCCCAGCGCCTTGGCACTTTGGGCGAGGTGAGTACCAATCGAGCCAGTACCGAGAATGACCATATTGAGTTCATTTAAAGAGGTGTAGGGCTTTGGCGTCCATTGCGCTTTTTGCTGCTGGCTCTGATAGTGGGCAAAGTGACGCTGGTGGGCAATCACATAACCGAGCACATACTCCGAAATCTGCTGACCAAATATGCCCTTCACGTTGGTTAGCACGCCTTCAAAATCTTGCATGTGCGGCACCAGTGCATCGACACCGGCATAGATAGATTGAATCCACTCTAGGTTGGGAAATTGATCCAGAGCTTTCGCCGCCATCGGCGGCGCGGCCAGCAAGATCGTCGCTTCGGCTTTGTCTTGCGTGACCGTGAGATCCGGTAAATCCAACGCATTGAGCAGTACTTCATAGCGCTCGTTGTGCTCAGTCAACAGGTAGACATTGTGGGAAGCAAAGGTCATGGAAATATCCTTATTGATATAGTCTGGCGGGCGAACGATGAGTTATCTATTCATTGGTTTTATTTAATGATACCCGTTACACTGACAATGGTGACTCAATCAATCTCGCTCTCGGAGGCCATATGAGTACGACGACGATTTTTCTGCTGGTGATGTTGCTGATAGGCAGCGCCGTCGCTTTCCTTACCTTTAATTCAGAACGTTTGATCGCTTGTTTAGAGAAGCGTATCAGTGACAATGCGAAAAGAAAACAGTAGGAGCTCAAGATGACGTACTTTACTCTCGCGATGCTAATGATCCTTGCCTCGGTGTTTTCTATCGGTTGTTTCGCGATGCTCTACGATAGATACCAACGCTAGCTCAACGAACCTCTATCATGCATCATTAAGATCGGCAGTTCTTTTTTCACTCACCGATATCGAGTAAACTCTGGGGGTTTTGAGTAAACCCTTGGTTTGCTTGTTTCTCTCCTTTTCGCAATCAGTGAGCCACTATGCTACAAAATCCTCTTCAGCTTCGCCTAGAGAAGTTAGAGCCTTGGAAACAGATTACCTTTATGGCGTGTCTGTGTGAACGTATGTACCCCAACTATGCCCTATTTTGCGAAAGTACCGAATTTGCGCAGCCGCGTATCTACCGTGACATTCTAGACAGTATTTGGGAGCAACTGACGGTAAAAACCGCCAAGGTGAACTTTGAACGCCAGCTTGAAAAACTCGAAGAGTTGATCCCAAGCTCGGAAGATTTTGATTTCTACGGCGTGTTCCCGGCCATTGATGCGTGTGTCGGCTTATCGACACTATTGCACGGCTTGCTTGACCGAGACTACCTCTACGACAACATGCAGAAAGTCAGCCAGCTTTCCGTGATGACGGTCGCCAACCTCGAAGAAGCGCAAACTGGCGTTGCCATTACCAACGACAACCAAAAGCAAAACGAAGCCATATGCGCAGAGTGGGACGTACAGTGGGCGATCTTTAGACCACTGAAAGAGGCCACTGAACGCGACATCGATTTGATTAAAGACTTACGCCTAGAGCTGAAAGAAGAAGGTGTGAGTAATATAGGGATCAGTTTCTAGAGGCGAGTTCCTAGTTCCTAGATTAGAGTGCCTAGTTTCTAGTGCCTAGTTCCTAGAAATGAGTGTCTAGTTCCTAGGGGTGGGTACCTAGACACTTGAAGTGGTTTTCCTCATTGAGTGCCGAGCTTTCTACAGGCGAGGCCCCCATAAACAATTGCCCAGATCCTAACATTTTCCCTCTAGGAACTAGGATCTAGGCACTAGGGACTCCCCCCCACCTACTTCGGTGGCTCGGTTGGCTCTTCAGCCACCTTTTCCGCTTCACCCTCATCCTCATCACGCTTTTCAATCACGCCGTGGGTTTGTTTCCACACTTCCCAGCGTTCAAACGCCAACTCTTGCATGTTGGTGGTGTGGTCGGCCTCATCGACGATGTTCTCACCGACTAAGTGCTCAAAGATGTCCTCTAGGGTCAAAATCCCTTGGATGGTGCCGTACTCATCGACCACCATCGCCAGTTGTAAGCGTTTTGCCATCATCTGCTCAAAGGCTCTTGGCAGCGACAGAGTGTTGAACAGCACATGAATCGGGCGCATCACCGAACCCAACTGTTTATCGCCGAGGCCCTGCTGCTTGAGCTTATACAGCTCCAATCGGTGCACAAAGCCCAGGATGTTGTCCTTTGACTGACTGTAAATCAGCGGGCGCGAAAATGGCGTATCTGGGTAGGCTTTGAGAAACTCTACAATCGTCATCTCAGCATCGACACGAAACACCACCGGTCTTGGCGTCATCACTTGGGTGACAGGCACATCTTGAATGCCAAGCAAGTTGGTGAGGATCTTTGACTCCCCCTCGGCAAACTCACCGCTTTCACGGGCTAAGATCGCCATCGCGGAGAGCTCATCGCGCATTTTCGGCGCTTGATGACCGCTGGCTAGGCGCTTGGTGATTTGCTCAGAAAACCACACGAACGGCGTTAGGGCCCACACCATCCAACGCAAAGCAATCGCTGAGGCCGGCGCGAGTTGACGCCAGTAGGTCGCGCCTAGGGTTTTCGGCACAATCTCAGACAGCACCAAAATGCCAAGCGTCAGTACGCCTGAGAACACGCCCAACCACTGACTGCCAAACACCACCGCCGCCTGAGCACCTGCACTGGCGGCGCCAATGGTGTGGGCGATGGTATTGAGGGTAAGAATCGAGGCCAATGGGCGGTCGATGTCCTGTTTTAAGGTTGCCAGTTTGCTTGCCGCAGGGTGACCTTGCTGGCGAAGCTGGGCAATGTAACTTGGGCTGATACTTAGCAGCACCGCTTCTAACACGGAGCAAATAAATGATACGCCAATCGCAACAGAGACGTAAATAATGAGCAGTAACATACAGTTCCTATAGCAAAAACAACCCGAAAATTGAACGCATTCGGGTAGCGTAGCATGGTATTGACGCCAGTGATAACCAACATCGAAGCCCATTCTGAGGTTATAAATACGGCTAATTCACTGAAAAAACAAGCATCCGATCACAGTGTGAAAGTAACAAATTGTGAGTTGAAGCTCATATTATGGCTAAAAGTACGCCATGAAAGTCAAAGATCGCCGACAAACCTTTGCCAGATGGGGCATTTATGTTTTAGAGTGAGTTGAATTCGATAACCTATGAGAAGGGAAACCTAATGAACAAGACCCAATTAATCGACTTTATCGCAGAGAAAGCAGACCTATCTAAAGCGCAAGCTAAAGCTGCTCTTGAAGCAACTCTTGACGGTGTGACTGACGCACTTAAAGAGGGTGACCAGGTTCAACTAATTGGTTTTGGTACATTCAAAGTAAATCACCGTGCAGCGCGCACTGGCCGTAACCCTAAAACAGGTGCTGAGATCCAAATCGCAGCAGCTAACGTGCCAGCTTTCGTTGCAGGTAAAGCTCTGAAAGATTCTGTAAAGTAATCGACTTGTTTCATCTTCTATTGCCTTCCTGAACACGATATTTAATTAGTGACGTAAACCCGAGCATTCAATGACAGGGTCTATGTTGTCAAATGTCACTAGGCAATGAAACAAAATGGGTTACACTACGCCAAGGTATCGATACCTTGGCGTTTTTTATGTCTGGTATTTTTTCTGGCGTGTCCTTTGTTGCGTTGGTTTGCTCATTATGAAAAAGCTCATTCTTCCTTTCTTGTTGTCTTCGCTGATGGTTGGCTGTTCGTCAACGGTCTCTACCCCTAATCTTGAACAATTTTCCGAGTATTCTGGCGGCTCGGTGATGGGGGACACCACCAGTCTGTTTTGGTACACCGAATACCTCTCAAGCCCGTTTACCGCGGCCGATTACATTACGGCCGGGGAGTATGGCTGGTACAAAACCGATTACCGCTGGGATGAAGGCGAGCTGCGTGAGCTGATTCGAGAAGGCGAGCAATTGAGTCTGCAGCAGAGTAATGAGCAAGAACTCGTGCCGTATCGCATTCACGCTCGCTTTAATAAGAACGGTGAGGCGATTTATCAGCAATACCGGATGGACGGCAAGGTGTTCCCGCTGCGTGCGTCCATGATTGAGCAATTGCAGCAAGAAGCGCGCAATATCGGTGTGCAAACCAAGCAGCAAGCGAAGCAAGGGATTGAGCTTGTTCAAGGCTATTGGGATGGCAGTCAATTTGAAAGTTGCGAGGGGCGCAGTTACACCGAGATTGAGTTCAACCAGACGCTGCCATCGTTTGTAGTGAGCCGTTTGGCATCGATTGATAGCTATGTGGCGTTTCTAGGCTCCACCCGTGGCAATCGTGTGGTGGTGGAAGAGTTGCTGATGTTGGCGGAGGATAGCCATGATTGTATGCAGCGTACGGTGTTGGTGGAGTAGGGGGAAGTTCCTAGTTCCTAGTGCCTAGAGGGGGATGGGTGGTAGGTAATGGGTGATAGGTGATGGGTAAGGGAAAGAAAGAGAGAAAAGGCACGCGGGGCGTGCCTTTTGTGATCATGGGGCTTAGAGAATAGCTAGGGATTACTTTTCTTGCTCACGAGCGATGGCGCGGTAGCCGATGTCGTTGCGGTGGAACATGCCATCCCAGCTGATCTGTTTGGCCAGTTGGTAAGCGCGTGCTTGCGCTTCAGAGACAGTGTTGCCAAGGGCTGTAGCGCACAGAACGCGGCCGCCGTTGGTGGTGACCTTGCCGTCTTTCTCTGTGGTGCCGGCGTGGAACACTTTCTCGCCTTCTACTTCGCTGGTCGGTAGGCCAGAAATCACATCGCCTTTGTTGTAATCACCTGGGTAACCGCCCGCCGCGAGAACAATACCGATGGACGCACGTGGGTCCCATTTTGATTCTACTTGATCCAGCTTCTTGTCGATGGCCGCTAGGCAAAGCTCAACCAAGTCAGATTCCATACGCATCATGATAGGTTGCGTTTCTGGGTCACCAAATCGGCAGTTGTACTCGATCACTTTTGGCGTGCCGTCGCTATCGATCATCAGACCTGCGTAAAGGAAACCTGTGTATGGGTGACCTTCTGCTGCCATGCCGCGCACGGTTGGGTAAATCACTTCATCCATAATGCGGTTGTGGATCTCAGGGGTGACCACTGGCGCGGGTGAGTATGCGCCCATACCGCCGGTGTTCGGGCCGGTGTCTTTATCGCCAACACGTTTGTGGTCTTGGCTGGTGGCCATTGGCAGGACGTTCTCGCCATCGACCATCACGATAAAGCTCGCTTCTTCACCATCAAGGAACTCTTCGATCACCACGCGGCTGCCTGCTTCGCCAAACGCGTTGCCTGCGAGCATGTCTTTGATGGCGTCTTCCGCTTCTTCCAGTGTCATCGCAACAATCACACCTTTCCCTGCCGCTAGGCCGTCAGCCTTAACCACAATAGGTGCGCCTTGTTCACGTACGTAAGCAAGAGCAGGCTCGATCTCAGTGAAGTTCGCGTAGGCGCCCGTTGGGATAGCGTGACGCGCTAGGAAGTCCTTCGTGAATGCTTTAGAGCCTTCAAGCTGAGCCGCCGCTTCTGTTGGGCCAAAGATAGGCAGACCCGCAGCGCGGAAGGCATCCACCACACCGATAACAAGCGGCGCTTCAGGGCCAACGATCGTCAACTCAATCGCTTTCTCTTTGGCAAATGCCACCAGCGCTTCGATATCTTCCACGCCGATGTTGACGTTTTCCAGTTTTGGCTCAAGCGCCGTACCCGCATTACCCGGTGCAACGAAAACCGTCTCTACTTTAGGGTTTTGCGCGGCTTTCCAGCCCAGTGCGTGCTCACGACCGCCAGCACCAATAATCAATACGTTCATATGAAAATCCTTAAATTTAGGCGATAGTTCCTAGTTCCTAGTTCCTAGTTCCTAGTTCCTAGTTCCTAGTTCCTAGTTCCTAGTTCCTAGTTCCTAGTTCCTAGATGTCCCTCTAAGGACTAGGAACTGACCTCTAGGAACTAGGCACTCAATCTTAGTGACGGAAGTGGCGCATGCCTGTGAAAATCATCGCCATACCATGTTCATCGGCCGCAGCGATCACTTCGTCATCACGCATTGAGCCACCAGGCTGAATCACACACTTGATACCCGCTTCTGCTGCCGCATCGATACCGTCGCGGAATGGGAAGAAGGCATCGGAGGCCATGACGCAGCCTTCAACCTGTAGACCTTCGTCTGCGGCTTTGATGCCAGCGATTTTCGCCGAGTAAACACGGCTCATTTGGCCAGCGCCTACACCAACAGTCATGTCGCCTTTAGAGTAAACAATCGCGTTCGATTTCACGTATTTTGCGACTTTCCAGCAGAATAGTGCGTCTTTCAGCTCTTCTTCTGTGGGTTGACGCTTAGAGACCACTTTCAGGTCAGACGCATCGACCATACCTTGGTCACGGTCTTGAACAAGCAGACCACCATTAACGCGTTTCAGGTCAAAGCCTGTGGTCTTAGTTGTCCACTCGCCACACTCAAGCAGACGAACGTTCTTCTTCGCTGCCACGATGTCAATCGCTTCTGCAGAGACAGAAGGTGCGATGATCACCTCAACAAATTGACGTTCAGTGATCGCCGTTGCCGTTTGTGCATCGAGCTCGCGGTTGAAGGCGATAATGCCGCCAAACGCAGAGGTTGGGTCTGTTTTGAAGGCGCGGTCGTAAGCGTCTAAGATGTTGTCGCCCAGAGCAACGCCACATGGGTTCGCGTGCTTAACGATCACACAAGCTGGCGCATCGAACTCTTTCACACACTCAAGCGCGGCGTCAGTGTCCGCGATATTGTTGTAAGAGAGCGCTTTACCTTGGATTTGGCGCGCAGTAGACACAGACGCTTCTTCTGGGTTGGCTTCCACATAGAACGCTGCCGCTTGGTGGCTGTTTTCGCCGTAGCGCATGTCTTGCTTTTTCACGAACTGCTGGTTGAAGGTGCGAGGGAATTTAGATTCTTCGTCCCCTTCTTTGTTCTCGCCATAAGAAGGCACCATAGTGCCGAAGTAGTTCGCGATCATACCGTCGTAAGACGCGGTGTGTTCGAAGGCAGCGATAGCGAGGTCGAAACGCGTTTCTAGAGTGAGAGATTTCTCGTTCGCGTCCATTTCCGCGATGACGCGGTCGTAGTCGTGCGCGTTGACAACAATGGTCACGTCTTTGTGGTTTTTCGCCGCAGAGCGAACCATGGTTGGACCACCGATATCGATGTTCTCCACTGCGTCTTCGAGTGTGCAGCCTTCTTTAGCCACCGTTTGTGCAAATGGGTAGAGGTTCACCACCACCATATCGATTGGGTTGATGCCGTGCGTCGCCATCACGTCGTCATCTTGACCACGACGACCCAGTACGCCACCGTGAACTTTCGGGTGGAGCGTCTTAACGCGGCCATCCATCATTTCTGGGAAACCGGTGTAGTCAGACACTTCAGTGACCGCGATACCTTGCTCTGCCAATAGGCGAGCCGTACCACCAGTCGATAGAATATCAACACCACGGTCAGCGAGTGCTTGGGCAAACTCAACGATACCGGTTTTGTCTGAAACGCTTAACAGAGCGCGGCGAATAGGACGAGCGTTAGTCATGCTTCCATCTTCCTCAAATTCACGAAGTTCAATCAAATGAACGATTAACAATAGTCAGGGGTAATTTATGGCGCGTATTCTAACCAAGTTAGCGCTAAAAAGCTCGCGCAATCGTTTGGCATGGTAAAAAAAAGAGGAAATGGGGGGAATGGGTAGTGGGTGATGGGTGATGGGGGGAGTGTATAGTGCCTAGCTCCTGGTTCTTGGTTCCTAGAGGGGGAATGGGAATAAGAGGGTTAGGAGGCGTAGAGGATTTTGGCGTTGGTTGCGCCGGCTTTCATGTCAGGGAGACCATCGTGGTAGAGGGTGACTTGGTTGCGGCCGGTTTGTTTGGAGTAGTACATCGCTTTATCGGCTTGGATTAGCAGGTCTTTGCTTGAGGCGATGGAGGGGTTGACCTCGGCAATGCCAATACTGACGGTAGGATGGATGGCGTGGCCTTCCACTTGGCATTCCGTCGTTGCGATCGACTCACGGATGCGCTCTGCGACGTCGTAGGCATCGATCGCGTTGGTGTGGCTGAGCACGACACCGAACTCTTCACCGCCGAGACGACCAAGATAATCGCTGCCTCGTACCACCTGTTTACAGATCTGCGCGACGTGTTTGATCACCTCATCGCCAGATAAATGACCGACTTGGTCGTTAATTTCTTTGAAGTGGTCAATGTCTATCATCAGACAAGCGAGCGGCACTTGCTGCTTTTGAGCTCGGTGCAAGGCGCTATCGAGGCCAGAGAAAAACGCACGGCGATTGAGGATTTCCGTCAGTTCATCGGTCTCTGATAAGGTTTTTAGCTCTTGCTCTAGCAGGTGCGTACGGGTGACATCGCGCACTGACCAAATCACACGCGGGCCGTGGGCCGAGCTTTGTGGCACGTAGCGTAGGATCGCTTCAAACCAGTTTTCGCTCTCTGCGCCCATCGACTCAATGCTATCAATCGGCATCATCAGTAAGTCGGTCGGGGCGATGGCGTATTTGACCACTTTGTCGCGTTTGTGCTCAAACACTTCTTCTAAGTAGCTGAGCAGTTGATTGGCTTTGCTGGCGACCAAAACGTCGCTAAGGTGAAGGCCCGTATAGCGCTCGACATCAAACCCAGCAGCAAAGTGCGCGCCGCCAAAGCTGTCGGTATAGTGACCTTGCTCATCGAGAATAAAGACGTGATCAGGCAACGAGCTTAGCACATAGCTCAGCCACTCTTCTCGGCTGTCTGTTGGCATGGATTCGTCTTCCTGATGAGTTGAGCAAAGAACCTATTTTAGCGGATGCAACGCTAAGCGCAATCGCGCTAGGTCACACTTCGGGTCTAAGTTGTTGCTAAATTGTCAACCTAATTAGTGAGTTGGGTTATTGTCTTTTCGCTCAATATCACAACGCGCTTGCAAATTGAGTTCAAATACTCTCTCCCATTTCGATGCGATAACCAAGATCGATGCAGCTTTGCCACTCACTTTGACCTTGCAGCCGCGCAATCAACTGCTCTGCGGCGACTCGGCCAATCGCTTCACGCGGCGTCACGACGGTGGCGAGGCGTGGCTTCATCACCTGGCTAATATCATGGCCGTGGAAACCTGCGATGGCCATGTGCTGGGGTACTTCTACGCCACGCCGCTGGCACTCGTAAAACGCCCCGATGGCCAAATCATCGTTGGTGCATACGATGCCATCCACCTTGGGGTGTTCTTGCATCACTTGGCGCAGCAGTTTGGCGCCGAGCGTAAAAGAAGAGGCTTCTTCAGTGAGCAAACGGATGGGTGTGAGGCCCGCGCGGGTCATCGCATCTTGATAGCCCGCCAGCTTTTGTCGAGTGCGTTCATCTAATCGCGCGGCAAAATAGGCAATGTGCTGACGGCCGTTGTCGATCAGTGCTTGAGTCATCGCCTTGGAGGCACTGGCATTATCAAACCCTACGGCTTGTTCAATGCGAGGGGAAACGCTGTCCATGATCTCAACCACCGGGATAGCGGCGGTTTGCAGCATTTTGCGCGCTTTGTCGGTATGGACGTTTTCAGACAAAATGATCGCATCCACATTGTAGGAGAGTAGCGAGGCAATGCTTTGCTCTTCTAGCTCCGTGCTGTAGCTGTAGTGGGCAATCATGGTTTGATAGCCGGCGGGCGACGTCACGGACTCGATACCACGAATCACCTCCGCAAACACCTGGTTGGTGAGCGAGGGGACGAGCACGCCGATGGCATTGGATTTGGCATTGGATAAAATATCCGGTGCACGATTAGGGATATAACCGAGCTCATCCACCGCTTGCTGAATTTTGTCTTTCAGGGATTCAGAGACTTGAGAAGGATCGCGCAAGCAGCGACTGACGGTCATTTTGGTGACGCCAACTCGGGTGGCGATATCTTGTAATGTGGGGCGTTTTTTCTTGGTGGCCATCAAACTTGTCTACAATGGATAGGGCAGTGTTACTGGTAACATCATAGCGGTAAATGGCGTGCAGTTTGTTGGTTCAGGTAACAAAAACCGCGCTCATCCGAGGTTGAGCGCGGTTTTTTTAGGCGTTCGACTGTGTCCGTGGCACATCACTCCAGTTGAGATGGAACTTGCGACGTTCGTCTTCGTCGGTGCGTGAGTAGGTATGTGAGCCAAAGTAATCGCGCTGCGCTTGCAGCAGATTGGCGGGTAAGATGGGCGTGCGCAGGCCATCAAAATAGTGCAGCGCTGAGCTCATGGCCGGCATGGGGACGCCGAGTTGTGCAGTGCGAGCTATGGTGTGGCGAAAGCCTTGATGGTAGCGCTTGAGCTGCGCGCTAAAGGTCGGCGCCAGTAATAAATGCGCCAGGGTAGGGTCTGCGTCGAACGCTTGGCGAATCGAGTGCAAAAAGCCCGCCCGGATAATACAGCCTGCCCGCCATATTTTCGCTATGGCGGCAAAGTCTAAGTCCCAGCCTTGCTCTTTTGACGTCGCGCTCATCAGATCAAACCCTTGCGCGTACGCCACCAGTTTGGCGCAGTATAGCGCATCGTGCAGATCGCTCAGCGCAGCGTCACGCTCATGTGCTTTGAGCGCAGGCGTGCGTTCGTCAAAGTGATTATCGTCAAAGTATTTGTCGTCAAAGTGACAGGCCGCTTGCAAGCGCAGTGATTTTTGGCTGCTTTGCGCGCGGCTAAAGACGGCTTGTGCAATGGTCGGGGCAGGAATGCCGCTTTGCAGCGCGTTGACGGCGGTCCAAAGTCCAGTGCCTTTTTGCTCCGCTTTATCGAGCACTATATCGACAAAGGCAGCGCCGGTCACAGGGTCTTGGGTTTGCAAGATGTCCGCACTGATTTCAAGTAAATAGCTGTTGAGTACGCCTTGGTTCCAACGGGTAAATATCTCGCCAACCTCGCGAGCGCTGAGCGCTAACGCACTCGACATAAAATGGTACGCCTCACAAATCAACTGCATATCGGCGTATTCAATCCCGTTATGGACCATTTTCACGTAATGACCGGCGCCCGCAGGGCCAAGGTAGGCAGCGCAGGGCTCGCCGTCATCAAACGAGCCGACTGGTTGACCTTGGTTATCTACTTTTGCGGCAATCGCCGTCCACATCGGTTGAATGCGTTGCCAGGCTTCTGGGTTGCCACTGGCCATCAATGAAGGGCCATGCCTGGCGCCGACTTCTCCACCCGACACAGCGGTGGAGAAAAAATGACATTGACCGTCATAGCGCGCCTCGCGTGCTTCGCTATCACGCCACAAACTATTGCCAGTATCGATGACAATATCTTGGGGCTCAAGCCCTGCCGCTAATAGGTCATCAATGACGTTATCGACAATCTCACCGGCGGGTACTGATAGCGCGATCACCCGTGGTGTGCTGAGTGCGGTGATGAGTTGTTTGAGATCGGAGGCGACCAACAGCGCGCCGTCAGGGCTTGAGAGCGCCTTCGCCTCGTCGGAGGCACGCTGGCGGTGAGCATCGCTGATGTCATAGCCCGTGACTTGAAAGCCATGCTCGACCAGATTCAGCGCCAAACTGCGTCCCATGACGCCAAGGCCAATCATGGCGATATCGGCGTGCTTCATGCGTTTGTCTCCTTGATGGCGCTAAGTGCGCGCTCGACCACAGCATCCAATGAGCCATCGATAGGGATGTGTAAGGCTTCGCTTTCACTGGGTTCCGTTAGCGCTTCAAACTGGCTACGCAGCATGGCTTCACCATTAAAATAGTGGTTGGCCCGTTTTTGGTGGCGTGACCAAATGGTGTCAAAATCCCCTTTGAGATACACCACCACTAATTGCTCATTGTTGCGGCGCAGTCGCTCACGGTACTCTGGCTTGAGAGCGGAGCAGGCAATAACGGCGGCGTCATGCTCAAGGTAGAGGCGGTTTAGCGTGGCGAGCCAGTCGGCTCTGTCTTCATCATCGAGTGGAATGCCTTGACGCATCTTGCTCACATTCGCGGGAGGATGGTAATCGTCCCCATCGAAAAAGGGCAGGGAGAGGGCGCGTGCGATTGCTTGACCGACGGTGCTTTTGCCGCAGCCCGAGACGCCCATCACTAAGATTTTTTTTGCTTTCATTGGACAATACGATCCTTAGCCCTAACAAAACCGCTAGGGCATCAATACAAAGAAAAGACGAATGTCTGTAGTGGTGGCTAGCGCCACCACATGGCTAATTCAGGGAATACGATCACCAAGCTCAGCACAAAGACTTGCAGTGCAATGAACGGCAGCAGCGAGGTGAAAATCTCACCAAGGCTAATGTCTGGCGGCGCAACGGATTTCAGGTAAAACGCAGCGGGGCCAAACGGCGGTGATAAAAACGACACTTGCATGTTTAAGCAGAACACCACGCCAAACCAAATCGGATCAAAACCCAATCCGGTAATAATTGGGACGAAAATAGGCATGGTCAGTAAGGCAACGCCAACCCAGTCGAGGAACATCCCCAATACGAGCAGAATCACCATCATGATCAACAAGGTACCGATCGCGCTGCCACCGCTGAGGCTTAAAATGACCTCTTCAACAAAATCGATGCCGCCCATTAGGTTGTAAATGCCCACCAGTGCACTGGCGCCGATGCCGATCCACATGATCATACCGCAGGTACGCATGGTGGCGATGGCGCTCTCTTTGAGCATGGTGTAGTTCATCTCACCGCGGATAAGCGCCGATAGCATGATGCCCACTACACCCAATGCAGACGCTTCGGTGACTGAGGCCACCCCGGTGTAAATGCTGCCCAGTACCACGGCAACAGAAAGCAGTGGGAAGAATAGCGCTTTGAAGTAGCTGACTTGTGGTTCGTCGTCCTCTTCACCGCTATCACTGGGGATAGGGGCGAGGGCGGGGTTGAGCTTACAACGAATCAATACATAGGCGATGTAACAGCCCGCTAAGATAAAGGCTGGCAAGAAAGACGCTTTAAACAGATCGCCGATCGAGACGCTGGCTGTCATGCCGTAGATGATCAACACGATACTCGGTGGCAGCATGGTCCCCAATGCGCCGCCCGCACAGGTGGTGCCGATGGCGAGCTTACGGTCATAGCCAAGGCGCAGCATTTGTGGCAAGGCCAAGATGCCAAGCAGTACCGTCTCGCCGCCAATCACGCCGGACATAGAGGCAAGCAACACGGCAACCAACAAGGTTTGGACCGCTACCCCGCCGCGCACTTTGCGCCCGAGTGATTTCATGGCATCAAACAGATCTTTGGCGATGCCTGAGCGGTCGAGCAGCGCCGCCATTAAGACAAACATAGGCACAGCGAGAAACACATAGCCCGAGGTAAAGCTATAGGTACGGCTGGCGATGAGAGGCAAAGCATCGGGCCCAAACCAGCATAGTGTAAAGAAGATCGCGACAAAACCTGTGACAAAGGCCAGCTGCATACCCGTGAGCAGCAAGGCGATCATCATCACCAGCATCAGCACACTGCCCCAAGCGATTCCGATAGAAGATAAATCAAACATGGTTACTCTTCCTTATTTGACGGCTTGAGTCCGGCAATGTCTTGAATAAGGTGAAGGATAAATTGGACGACCAGTATGCACAGCACAACAAAAATCAGCCCTTTCAGTAGCGCAGGGTAAGGGGCATTGAGCACCGAACCTGAGGTTTCTAAGCGCATTTCGCCCCAAGGGGTGAACCAAGACTCTTCGGCCAATGAATAGGCGGCGTACGCCAACATGCCTGCAAAGGCGAGGCCCACAATATGATGGACAATATTCAGGTATTGGCGTGTTCTTGCTGACACCGCATCGTAAATCAGCACGACGCGCACGTGTTTGTTGGTCGCAAAGGCATAGATGCCGCCGACCACAAACAAGCTGCCGCCGATAAAGGACGCCGTTTCATGTACCCAGGTGGTCGGGGCGTCGAAGGCGTAGCGCATCACCACTTCGTAAAAGGAAATCAGTACGGTCACGATAAACAGGCCGCTGAGGAGGTGGCTCAATTTAATGATGGCCGCGTCCAATAGATTGCGTGGACGCTCCTCAGGCGCTGATGGCGTGTGAGGCATTTTCTCGGGCATAATCTTTTCCAAGGTAAAGGGAGGGCAAGTGCGCCCTCCCAATGGGGGTGTGAGACGTTATAGTAAGCCGTTGTTTTCCAGGAAGCTGGTCACAGAGTCGTACACCTTCTGCGCGTTAGGTGAGCGCTCAGCGAACACTTTCCATTGTGTTTTGGCGATTTCGCGGAACTTCTTACGCTCTTCATCTGACCAGTTATGAATGGTGATGTCTGGATTGGCTTGTGCCTCTTTGACTGCTGCTTGGTCGGCAATTTTCAGCTGAGTGGTCATGTCGTAAGAGAAATCACGCACTGAGGTTTGCAAGATGGTTTGCAGGTCGGCTGGCATCTTGTCCCACTTTTTTTGCGAGATAGAGATATCAATCAGCGGTAAAGAGTGGAAGCCCGGCTGGACAGGGTGAGGGGCGATGTCATTCATGCCCGCTTTTTGGTTGGTGGAGAACACGGTGTAATCCGCCGCGTCAATCACGCCTTTGCTCAGGCCGGTAAAGACTTCAGAGCCCGGCAAGTTCACTGGCGTTGCACCCGCTGCCGCGAACACCTGCTGCACCAAACCTTCAGGGGCGCGCAGTTTCAATCCTTTCAGGTCATCTACGCCGTTGAGTGGTTTTTTCGAGATGAAGGATTCCACACCCGTGGTCGAGGCGCCGACAAATTTCACGCCGTAGGGCGCATACAATTCGGTCATCAACTCGTTACCGCCACCATAATTCATGTATTGCAGCAGTTGAGTCGTATCGGACCACGCACCCACCATGTTACCAATCAAGCCAAACGCCGGATCTTTACCAGAGAAGTAGCCGGTCGCCGTCACTTGGCCATCTAGGATGCCCATCTTAATCGCACCCAAGGTTTCAGTGTGTTTGACGACCGAGCCGACAGGCAGAAGGTCGATGTCAATACGACCGCCAGACATGGTTTCAACGCGCTCAGCCCAGCGTTGCTGTACTTTGAAGTTCAAATCACCCGAGGGATCCGACGATTGAATCTTCAAGGTAAAGTCTGCTGCCAACGCAGAGGCAGAGAAGAGTCCCGTCATGGTGACCGCCAGCAGGGTTTGAGAGAGAGGTTTCATAGTAGGGGTATCCTTTTTTTGATGTTCACGTTTTCCAAGTTAACCACCTTGGCCAATCACGTCGGCCAGGTACGGATGTAATTGTTATGTTACCGGTAACTTATTGTTAAAATGTTACCGGTAACATTTAACTTGCGCAGTGAGGTAGATCGCATTTATTTATTGATGAAAGGAATGATTGGTTGGAGTGGGAGACAGGTCTCATCCTGACGATGGTAAAGAACAGACAAAGAAAAAGGGCCTTTCTTGCGAAAGGCCCTTTGAGATGCGTTTGAAAAAACGGACTGAGGTTTAGTTCATGCCGTATTTCTTAAGTTTCTTGCGAAGAGTACCGCGGTTGATACCCATCATGGTTGCTGCGCGCGTTTGGTTACCGCGAGTGTACTGCATGATGGTGTCTAGTAGTGGCTGTTCTACTTCAGCTAGAACTAATTCGTAGAGTTCTGTGACTTCTTGGCCGTTCAGTTGTGCCAAGTAGTTTTTAAGAGATGCTTTAACAGAGTCACGTAAAGGCTTTTGAGTAATCTGGTCTTGCGACGTTACTGTAGTTACTGTTAATGCTTCTGAAGTCAGATTTTGTTCGAACATATTCGGTCTAGCTCTTCTCTTAATTATGATGCAACGTTAAACCCGCATGGCTGCGCCGTAGCGACCGCCAATTAGGCTAAATCAAAATACCCTTCTAACGCTTCAAGTTGCAGCTCGGCTACATCAATGGCGTTGAAGGTCCGGCGAAACTCACTTGCTTGCTCATGCTCTTTTAGGTACCAACCCACGTGCTTACGCGCGATGCGTGGACCTAAGTACTCACCATAAAACTCATGGAGAGCGTTCACATGACCGAGCAGGATGTCTTTCACTTCCGAAACCGGAAGGTCAGGCATCGTGGTGCCGTTTTCCAAATAGTGTTGGATTTCCTGGAAAATCCACGGACGACCTTGGGCAGGGCGTCCAATCATTAAGGCGTCCGCACCGGTGTACTCCAGTACGTGTTTGGCTTTCTCTGGGCTATCGATATCACCGTTCGCGATAACCGGTATTGAGATGGCCTCTTTTACCGCTTTAATGCTGTCGTATTCGGCCTCACCTTTGTACATACATGCTTTGGTTCTGCCATGCAGCGCCAAGGCCTGAATGCCGCAGTCTTCGGCTAATTGAGCGATCTGGACACAGTTTTTGTTGTCTGTATCCCAGCCTGTGCGAGTTTTGAGTGTCACAGGGACATCCACTGCGTTGACCACCGCTTTCAGAATCTCTTCGATGATGTCTGGAAACTTGAGCAGCGCAGAACCCGCGAGCTTTTTATTCACTTTTTTTGCTGGGCAACCCATATTGATGTCGATGATTTGCGCACCGTTCTCAACGCTAAATTGCGCTGCGTCGGCCATCAACTGTGGATCGGCGCCCGCAATCTGCACAGAGCGAATGCCCGATTCGCCTTCATGCACCATGCGTTGCTTAGATTTGGACGTTTTCCATAGTTTCGGATTGGACGACATCATTTCACTGACGGCCATGCCTGCCCCATATCGAAGACACAACTCACGGAACGGTCTATCCGTGACACCCGCCATAGGCGCGACGATGAGATTGTTCTTAAGTTGGTAGTGTCCGATTTTCAAAACGTCTTCACAGCTTCTGTTCGATGAATAGTCCCCAGCAAGGGCGCGCATTTTACGCATTTTTTTACGCCGTGAAAAGACTAATATTTGAGCATTGACAATTTGTTTTTTAAAATTGTATGAAATTCAGTCAATTAGCCTTGAAAGTCTTATCTAGCCTTGCTTGCGACCCGCTATGCGGCACCACTCACTCTGCTCTTTGATAGGATCAATGTGAAACTCATCACGGTAATAGTCGGCCACATCTTCCGCTTGGGTGTCGAGGACGCCGGACATCGCGAGCTCGCCGCTTGGCTTAACTAAAGACTTGATGATGGCAGAAAGCTCACGCAGTGGACCGGCCAAAATGTTCGCCACCACGACGTCGGCAACCAGACCTTCTGGTTGATCTTGAGGAAGGAAGACATCGAGTTTGTCGGCCACACCGTTACGCTCTGCGTTGTCTTTTGAGGCGAGCAAGGCTTGCGGATCGATATCGATGCCGATGACGCGTTCTGCGCCCAGTTTGATTGCTGCAATCGCCAAAATGCCTGAGCCACAACCAAAGTCGATCACGGTTTTGCCCGATAGATCGAGGCTCTCTAGCCACTCTAGGCAGAGCGCCGTGGTTGGGTGAGTACCGGTACCAAATGCGAGGCCAGGGTCAAGCATCACATTGATCGCGTCTGGCTCTGGGACATCACGCCAGCTTGGGCAAATCCACAGACGCTCACCAAACTTCATTGGGTGGAAGTTGTCCATCCATTCACGTTCCCAATCCTTGTCTTCAAGCTGTTCCACTTTGTACGCAAACCCTTGAGGAAGCAGGCCGCTTTGCGTCATCTGCGCCAGCACAAAATCGGTGTCCGCTTCGGCATCGTAAAGTGCAAGGATGTCGGTGTCGCCCCACAAACGCGTTTCACCCGGCAGCGGCTCGAAGACCGGCGTATCGTGCGCGTCTAAAAAGGTGACCGATAGGGCGCCGGTCTCTTCCATTAACATGTCGCCGATCTGTTCAGCGTTTTCGTTGGTCGCGTTGAGTTTGATTTGAATCCAAGGCATGGTCTGGCTCTGCTCGATAAAAAGGAAATTGGCGCAGAGTGTAGCAGAATTGAGCGAGAGGGGGGAGAGGGGGCTCTGGTCCTAGTTCCTAGAGGGGGAAGAGTAAAAACGCCCAGCGGTGGGCTGGGCGTTAGGAGAGAGCGTTGTCACTCAGAGAATTAGTGGTTTAGACCAAGTTTCTTCTCTAGGTAATGAATGTTGGCACCGCCGTGTTGGAAGTTCTCATCATTCATGATCATCTCTTGCAGTGGCACGTTGGTTTTGATGCCTTCGACGATCAGTTCGCCGAGTGCATTCTTCATGCGTGCAATCGCGACATCACGGTTTTCACCGTAAGTGATCAGTTTGCCGATCATCGAGTCATAGTGCGGTGGCACTGTGTACCCAGAGTAGATGTGCGATTCCCAACGGACGCCCATGCCGCCAGGGGCGTGGAAGCGCTCAATTTTACCTGGTGAGGGCAAAAAGCGCTCTGGGTCTTCGGCGTTGATACGACACTCAATCGCGTGGCCACGGATTTTGATGTCATCTTGCGTGAACGACAGAGGTTGACCTGCGGCAACACGCAGCTGCTCTTTGATTAGGTCGATGCCAGTCACCATTTCAGTCACTGGGTGCTCAACCTGAATACGGGTGTTCATCTCGATGAAGTAGAACTCGCCGTTTTCGTACAAGAACTCGAACGTGCCTGCGCCGCGGTAACCGATCTCGATACACGCACGGGTACAACGCTCACCGATGTACTTACGCATTTCAGCCGTGATGCCCGGTGCCGGTGCTTCTTCAACCACTTTTTGGTGACGACGCTGCATAGAACAGTCACGTTCACCAAGGTGGATAGCGCCGCCTTGACCGTCTGCGATGACCTGGACTTCAACGTGACGCGGGTTTTCAAGGAATTTCTCCATGTAGACCATGTCATTGTTGAAGGCCGCTTTCGCTTCTGCGCGCGTCATGGCAATGGCTTGCACCAAGTCTTTTTCAGCACGGACCACACGCATACCACGACCGCCGCCGCCACCAGAGGCTTTGATGATCACTGGGTAGCCGATGCGTTTGGCGTGGGCTTTGTTTTTGTCTTCGTCGTTATCGAGCGGGCCATCTGAGCCTGGTACACAAGGTACGCCCGCTTTCTTCATTGCGGTGATGGCTGACACTTTGTCGCCCATCATGCGAATGGTCTCGGCTTTTGGACCGACAAAGATGAAGCCGCTGCGCTCGACTTGCTCTGCGAAGTCTGCGTTTTCCGACAAGAAGCCGTAACCTGGGTGGATAGCGACCGCACCGGTCACTTCTGCCGCAGAAATAATACGAGGAATATTGAGGTAACTGTCGATACCACGTGCAGGGCCGATACAGACGGTCTCATCTGCCAACAGGACGTGTTTAAGATCGCGGTCAGCCGTTGAGTGGACGGCTACCGTCTTGATACCGAGCTCTTTACAAGCGCGAAGGATACGAAGTGCAATTTCACCTCGGTTCGCGATGACTACTTTATCTAACATAACAGAGGGCCTCTATTATTCGATAACAACAAGCGGTTGATCGAATTCTACCGGTTGGCCGTCTTCAGCAAGGATGGCAGTCACGACGCCAGATTTATCGGCTTCGATTTGGTTCATCATTTTCATCGCTTCAACGATACATAGCGTATCGCCGGCATTCACTTTCTGACCAACTTCAACAAACGCTTTCGCATCTGGGCTTGGCGAACGGTAGAAAGTACCGACCATTGGAGAAAGAACCTGGTGACCAGACACTGCTGCTGGTGCAGACTCTTGAGCCGCAGGGGCAGGTGCAGCTGCTGGCGCAGGCGCCGCAACCGGTGCTGGCGCAGCTGCGTATTGGATAGGAGCAGGCTGCGCAGGCGCTGCAACGCCGTGACGACTGATGCGTACCGACTCTTCACCTTCAGAGATCTCTAGCTCAGCAATGCCAGACTCTTCAACTAATTCGATAAGCTTCTTAATTTTACGGATATCCATGTGTCTTTCTCTTTTATCTTGTGAATAAGACAGCGCCTATAGGCGCTGCAGAGTAGTGAGTATCGGCGTCCATGTGTCCGCCGCGTGTTGTCTTGTTACGCCGACTTGAGCTTGTCTATCGCTGCCATCAACGCAAATTGGTAACCTTGTGCACCTAAACCACAAATCACACCCACTGCTTTATCAGACAGGTAAGAGTGATGACGGAAGGGTTCACGTGCGTGCACATTGGATAAGTGCACTTCAATAAAGGGAATCGCGACGCCGAGCAGCGCATCGCGCAGCGCGACACTCGTATGAGTAAAGGCCGCTGGATTGATGATGATAAAGTCCACCTCGTTGAGCGACGCGTGGATTTTCTCAATCAGTTCATACTCTCGGTTTGACTGCAAATGCTCCAGTTCGACATCCGCTTGCTGGGCTTGTTCCATCAAGCTATCGACAATATCCGCTAAGGTGTGAGAGCCGTAGTGGGCAGGCTCTCTTAGCCCAAGCAGGTTGAGATTTGGACCATTTAGGACAAGAATGCGTGATTTTGCTGTCATTGTGTCGCTATCTTCCTAGTTATTGAGATGAACTCAAATATTCCCACATTATCAAGGATAGGGCATGTCATTTTTAATGCAAACGGAGCCGAATCTTTGAAATTGACCAAGATTATAGCTAATTCAGCGCATTTAGCAGCAATTTACTGGTCTAATCACCTGTAGGGGAGCCAGGAAGTGGGACGAGGATCTAGGCTTGATGCCTTCTCGCGCACGGATAAGAGTGGGATAAGAGTGAAAGTGAGGATGTAAAAACGCCGCACTTATTATAAGCGCGGCGGGTAATTTTAGTTTCGAGTTCCTAGTTCCTAGTTCCTAGAGCGGCGAGAGTGTTGGAGTGGTCACCCTCTAGGAACTATCTTCTAGGAACTAGGCACTCGCCTCTAGGCACTCACACCAATTCCGCTTTCTCTTTGATGAGCTTGTCGACCACACTTGGGTCGGCCAAGGTGGAGGTGTCGCCAAGATTGCTAGTGTCTCCGGTGGCAATCTTGCGCAGGATGCGGCGCATGATTTTGCCCGAGCGGGTTTTCGGTAGCGAATCGGTCCAGTGCAGCACATCAGGGGTGGCAATCGGGCCAATCTCTTTTCTTACCCAGTCTTTGACCTCTTTGTGCAGCTCGGCAGAAGGGAACTCGCCGTCGATGAGCGTCACGTAGGCGTAGATGGCTTGGCCTTTAATGTCGTGCGGAATGCCAACAATCGCCGCTTCGGCAATTTTCTCGTGCGCAACGAGCGCCGATTCAATCTCGGCAGTACCCATACGGTGACCGGAGACATTGAGCACGTCATCGACACGGCCGGTGATCCAGTAGTAGCCATCTTCATCACGACGGGCGCCGTCGCCGGTAAAGTACATGCCTTTGAAGGTGGAGAAATAGGTTTGCTCAAAACGCTCGTGATCGCCATATACGGTGCGCATCTGCCCCGGCCAAGAGTCGAGGATCACCAAGTTACCTTCAGCGGCTTGCTCTTCAATCACGTTGCCCATGTTATCGACCAGCGCAGGTTGAACGCCAAAGAAAGGGCGGGTCGCCGAGCCGGGTTTGAGGTCCGTTGCGCCTGGTAGTGGGGTGATCAAAATGCCGCCGGTTTCGGTTTGCCACCAGGTATCGACAATCGGAGATTGCTCATTACCGATAGTTTTGTAGTACCACTCCCACGCTTCTGGGTTGATGGGCTCACCGACCGAGCCCATGATGCGTAAGCTGTCGCGTGAGGTGCCTTCGATGGCTTCATTGCCTTTCGCCATCAAAGCGCGAATCGCGGTGGGCGCGGTGTAGAGAATGTTGACTTGGTGCTTGTCGACCACTTCGCTCATGCGGCTGGTGTTGGGATAGTTAGGTACACCCTCAAACAAAATGGTTTTAGCGCCATTGGCGAGCGGGCCATAAATCAGATAGGTGTGACCGGTAATCCAACCCACATCGGCGGTACACCAGAAGGTTTCGCCCGGTTGATAGTCGAACACATATTTGAATGTCATGGTGGCGTAGACTAGGTAGCCGCCAGTGGTGTGCAGTACGCCTTTGGGTTTGCCCGTTGAACCTGAGGTGTAGAGGATAAACAGCGGATCTTCGGCTTTCATCTCTTCCGGTGGGCAGTGATCAGAGGCAGCAGCCGTGGCTTTGTGCCACCACACATCGCGGTGATCGTGCCAATCAATGTCGCCGCCTGTGCGTTTGAGCACCACGACTTTTTCAATCGTTTTCACTTCGGGGTTGGTGAGCGCTTCATCGACGTTTTTCTTCAAAGGCACCGCACGACCGCCGCGCACGCCTTCATCGGCGGTGATCACCACTTTGGCGTCGGAGTCAATAATACGGCCAGAGAGCGCTTCCGGTGAAAAGCCGCCAAACACGACGGTGTGCACCGCGCCAATGCGGGTACAGGCCAGCATGGCGATCGCCGCTTCCGGTACCATCGGCATGTATAGACACACCACATCGCCTTTGTGTACGCCTTGCTCTTTTAGCGCGTTAGAGAAACGGCACACCTCTTGGTGTAATTGATTAAACGTGAGCGTTTTGTCGTCTGCCGGGTCGTCTCCTTCCCAGATGATGGCGACGTCATCGCCGCGCTCAGCGAGGTGGCGGTCAATACAGTTGGCGGAGACGTTCAGTGTGCCATCTTCAAACCAGCGAATATCGACGTGGCCGGTATCGAACGAGGTGCTTTTGACTTTAGTGAAGGGTTTGATCCAATCCACCACTTTGCCGTGCTCGCTCCAAAACGCGGTTGGGTCGGTGACCGATTGCTGGTACATGGCAAGGTAGGTGTCATTGTCCGCGTGGGTCGTGGCTTTGATGTTCTCTTTGACTGGATACACGTGGGCTTCACTCATGGCTAATCTCCTTATGCTCTACTTGGGCTTGCCAAGCAAAGGTGTCCTGTTTGTTGTCGTTTTAAACGGTGAGCGTTTGAATTACTTATCACTTTCGGCCACCGCCCCCGATTCGACAATTAGACTTTAGGATGAATGGGCGAGATATCGGTGGCCGTGGTCGGCGTAATGGCGAACTTTGCGATCTCGCGCACTCTCCTTGCGTACGTTCAGCGTGAGACGTAGGGCAAGTTCAGGCTCGGTAGGTCGCCGTGGGTTAAACGCACAAACACCATCGCCGCAGCGATGGCGTCTTGCAGCGCGTCATGGCGGCTTTGCAGCGGCAGGTCGAGATGTTTGCAGATGGCATCGAGGCTCAAATCGAAATAGGCGTTAGGCAGGTGTTTTTCCAGCTTGTCGTGGTAGATCTGGCTCACTTCGATAAGTGGGTTGGGCAGCGGAAAACCCAATTGCTTGCGGCACGCTAAGTCGAGGATTTTCTTGTCGTAGCGGATGTGATAGCCGACCAAAGGCCGATTGCCGATAAAATCGAGCAGTTTGATCAGAGCGCGTTTTTCATCGATGCCATCGAGCAAGTCTTGGTGGCGAATGTGGTGAATTTTCACTGAGCCCGAGTCGAGCGATTGCGGCGCGCGCAGGCGCACTTCAAAGGGCGCACTGGTGAGGATGCGATTGTCGATGATTTTGGTCGCTGCAATGGTGACCAGCTCGGCGCGGTTGGGGTCGAGGCTGGTGGTTTCACAATCGAGTGACACGTACTCCCCTTTTTGCAACGCGCCAAATAACGATTGGTAAGGGCTGCCTTTGAGTTTGTAGTACCAGTAACGACGCATCAATAGGTTCATGGATGGCCTCAATCTCGGATCTGGTAGTGGTAGCTGAGAAACTGCTTAAATTTCTTCACCACGTGCAAACTGTGGCGCAGCAGATCGCGCTCAGTGCGATCGAGCTGTTTGAGGTCAATTCGGTTGTGGGTGTGTTGGTTACCAAGCTGCTGATGAAGGCGCAGTTTAAAAAACAGTTTCAGCGCTTCACTTAGGTTGTCGGCGGTATCGGGCTCGAGGATTTTTTTGCGCGCGAGGCTTTCGATGCGTTCAAAGGTGTTGTGCTCCTCAATGCCGTATTCCAGCGCCAAGGTACGAATACCATGCACGATGGGGAAAATGCCGCCACTTTTCAGATCGACCCCTTGTTTGTCGGTTTTGACGTTGCCAAACAGTGTCAGCGGCAAAGAGAATTGCAGCGCCGGACGACAAAAGTCCTGCAGCGCCAACATGTTGTTGAACATCAAGCGATGCAGGTGTTCCATGATGGGGTCGAGGAGCGCGAGATTGCCCGCCACCGCATGCGCGTCACTGAAAATTGCCAAGTTCATGATCTGCTCGGCGCTGCTCGCTTTGGCCCAGCGGCTCAAGGTAGCGCTCCATTGCGATTGGCTTTTGACCCACTGCGGATTGTTGACCATCACATTGCCCGGGCAGAGCGGATAACCCAGCTGCTGCAAGGTATGGGTCAGCTGCTTCATGACGGCTTCACACTGCGGCCATTCGAGGTCGGGGGCTAGGATAAGCGCGTTGTCTTGGTCGGTTTTTAAGATCTGCTCCCCACGCCCTTCTGAGCCTAAAACGATCAAACAGCAGTGATCGTGAAGGGCGGGAGGAACAATCAGTTCAAACGCTTTCTCGATAATTTGTTCATTAACGGCAGAAATCAGCTCCATGATAAAGCGGGTGCGAATACCATTGCCAAGCAGGCTCTCGACCAAGTGGCGCTGGCGGTTCGATGCGAGCGCGAGCTCTTCGACACTGCTCGATCTGGCAATGCTCAAACTCAACACGTGTGAGTGAGTGGAAAAGGCGCTGAGGATTTGCGTCATATCCAGCATGCCGACCGCTTCTTTACCATCGGCGACCATCACGCGCTTCATGCGTTGACGAGTCATTTTGATCATCGCATTAAACAGAAACTCGCCATCGTCGACATGGATGACCGGAAAGGTTGCGATCTCGCCCACTGGAGTATTGAGCGGGTAGTCATCTAACATCACGGCATGGAGCATATTGGTGCGCGTGACAATGCCAAAGGGCAGCTCATGAGGATAGTCGGCAAGCCTTGGGTCATCGTCTTCTAATCGCACTAGCGCGGCATCAATGGCGTTCTCTTTGAGTGTGCGGGTCACCTCATTGAGCGGCATGTTGGGGGCGATCACCATCGGCGGATGATAGATGGCTTTATCGACTTTGGTCAGAATGAATTCGGCTAGGTTTTGCTGCTGCTGCGCGGCTTCAATTAATTCCTGACGGCGCGCCAGATTGGTATCAAAATAGGCGGCAAACTGGCCATTCTCGTTGTAGAGCGCCATAAAGGTCGCTTTGGGCAGCAGGTAAGCGAGGGTATCTTCTAGCGCCACGTAATGGTGCTTAGATTGGCCATCAAACAGGCCGCGCACATCAAACAAGTCATCATTGGCGTAGTGAGCAAAAATTTCGTTGCCATCCTGCGAGCGCTCTTCCACCGCGCCTTTAATCAAAATATGCAGGTGCTCCACACTTGTGCCCGGCTTGATCAAGCTCTCCTTAGTGCGGAAATAGGCGACATCAAGCGCCGAGCGCAACTCGGTTTGCTGCGCTTCACTCAGCCTATCAAACGGCGGTGACTGCATATTGAATTTATCAGGCATAGCGGCTCTACACTCTCGCTCTACAGTTCGGGGGAAGTGAATAAATAAAGTGTGCGCGATCAGCGCATAAATGCCAGACGACTTTGGTCTTATAGGGGGGGGGCCTAGTTTCTAGTGCCTAGTTCCTAGTGGCGAGTTCCTAGAGGTCTGATTCTAAGAACTCCGCTCGTGCTTCTAGCCACCCACTTCTAGGAACTAGGCACTCGCCTAAAGGAACTCCCCCATATTCAGGAAACACTTTGGTGAGAAATGTTCCCTTTTTATTCCATGCAAACGCGGTCATAATGCCGCCGTTGGCTACTCCCTTATCCTGACTGAGGTTTGCATGTTCACTCCTTCTCCTTATGGTTGGATCTCACAATATTTTGCGGGGTTCTTTTTTGCTTATGGCGTCTATTTGCCGTTTTGGGCGCTGTGGTTTGAAAACCAAGGAGTGACGCCGACCGACATTGGTGTCTTGGTCGGGATAGGCTTTGCGACGCGCTGCGTGGCGAACTTGGTGTTAACGCCACGCATTCACAAGGTAGAACACTTAATGCCGGCGCTGCGTTCGCTCAGTTTGGCCGGGCTGCTGTTTGTTGGTTTCCACTTTTTTACCGGCGGAAGTTTTTGGTTAATGGCGCTGGCGACGGTGCTGTTTAACCTCTGCTGCGGGCCGATTGTGCCGCTTTCTGATGCGATGGCCAACTACTACGCGCGGCTTAATAAGCTCGATTATGGTCGCACGCGCTTGTGGGGCTCGATTGCCTTTATTGCTGGCTCGACTGTGGTCGGGTTTATGGTTGCCCATTTTGGCAGCGACATGATTGTGTTGACGGCGATGGCGGGCATGTTGGCGGCTTGGCTAATGAGTTTAAGGCGCATCCAGCCTATGCCGGTGACCAGTGATGTCAGCGCAGGCGTGAGACCGAAATTGATGGAGCTGCTGCGTGAAGGGCCAGTGGTGAAGTTTCTGCTGCTCGTGGCGCTGATTCAGGGCAGTCATGCGGCGTACTACAGTTTTAGTGCGATTCATTGGAAAGCGGCGGGGTATTCCGAAGACATCATCGGCTATTTGTGGAGTTTAGGGGTGGTAGCGGAAGTGGCGGTGTTTGCCCTGAGCAAGCGACTGTTTTCTGGTTGGTCACTGCGCGCTATGTTTGCACTCGCCTCAATCGGCGTGATGGTGCGTTGGGGCATGACGGCATCGACGACGCTACTGCTCGCTTTGGTGCTGATTCAACTGCTGCACGGCGTGACCTTTGCGGTGGCGCACATTGCCGCGATTCAGTACATCCAACACTCCGAGCAGCGAAAAATGGTGGCGCTGCAAGCCTTGTACAATGCCATTCCGCTTGGCGCTGTGATTGCCTTGATGACGACCTTAAGCGGCTGGGGCTTTGAGCACTGGGGCGCGAACGTCTTCTGGGCGATGGCCTTGATGGGCGCTGTGTCGCTGTTTATCAAAGTGGCGCCACAAGATAATCCCGTGACCTCTGAGCAATTTGTCAATGAAGCGCAAGCCGCCAAAGAAGCAGAGCCACAAGAGGGAGAAAAAACCACGGAAAGCGGCGCGTAAAGCACAGAATTTACTCAAGTCGATTGAGTTGCCGCCAGCAAATTCGTTTAATAAGTCAACCCTTATCGCTCACCTCACTGGTGCAGCGATGGGGAGACCCGATAAACGACGATAAGGATATCGAATGCAAGGTTGGTTGGTGATCGCGGTTTCGCTTCTCTATCTTGGGCTGCTTTTTTTGATCGCATGGTATGGCGATAATCGCGTTAAGTGGTTGTCGCGCTGGCGGCCCTGGGTCTACAGCCTCTCGATTGCGGTCTACTGCACCTCGTGGACCTTTTATGGCACCGTCGGTCAGGCGAGCAGCAATCCTTGGTCCTTTCTGCCTATCTATGTGGCGCCGATTCTGGTCTTTACCCTAGGTTGGCGCGTCCTCGCTCGCTTGGTGATCACCGCCAAACGTGAGCATATTACTTCCATTGCCGACTTTATCGCGGCCCGTTATGGCAAATCTCAAGGGCTGGCCGTGGCGATCACCTTTATTGCTGTGATTGGCATTTTGCCCTACATCGCGCTGCAACTGCGCGGCATTACCATGGGGCTAGAGATCATCGCGCCGAGCGTGAGTGAGGATTTCGCTCGCTTTGGTTTTGATGTGTCTTGGTTTGTAGTCGGGGCGCTGGCGGTGTTTACCATGCTGTTTGGTACACGTCACATTGATAATACCGAGCACCACCGCGGCATGATGATGGCGATTGCGTTTGAGTCGTTGGTCAAGCTGGTGGCGTTTTTGGTTGTCGGCTGTTTTATTCTCTATCTCGCCTTTAGCCGCAGTGACATTCAGTTGATGGCGATTGCCGCCGAGACTTATCAATCCCCCAATATCCCGACCTTGCTGATCCACACCGCCCTGACCATGATGGCGATCGTCTGTTTGCCGCGTCAGTTTCATACCATGGTGGTGGAGAACGAACGCGCGCAAGATTTGCATACCGCACGCTGGCTCTTCCCGCTCTACCTAGTGTTAATGGGGCTGTTTGTCCTGCCGATTGCGTGGGTCGGCCAAGGCATCTTAAGCGGCGAAAGCCCAGATACGTATGTGATCAGCTTGCCGATGGCGGTGGGCGCGCAAGATTTCGCTCTGCTGGCGTTTTTGGGCGGCACCTCGGCGGCCAGTGGCATGGTGATTGTTTCGACCATCGCGCTGGCGATCATGGTGTCGAATGATATGGTGATGCCATTGCTGCTGCGCCGGATGCGCCTCTCGCATCGTAACCATCGTCACTTCTCTGGCTTGCTGTTGATCATTCGTCGTGGCTTGATTTTGCTGCTACTGCTTGGCGCTTGGGGTTTTTATCAGGCGCTGGGCAGCATTCATTCACTCTCTGCGATTGGCTTTCTCTCGTTTGCGGCGATCACCCAGTTTGCCCCGGCGCTGATTGGCGGCATGTACTGGCGCCAAGGCAATCGCAAAGGCGTCTATGTCGGGCTAGGTTTTGGTTTTACCTTGTGGCTGATCACCTTGATGAGCCAAACCGGCATCTTAGCGGGGGATGCACAAAGCAACTTCCTTTTGTGGATCATCACGCCGCCAGAAGGGTTGGCGTCACTGGGCATTGCGCGCTCTGATTGGGGGATGCTGCTGAGCATCAGTGCTAACCTGTTCTTCTATTTGCTGGTGTCGAGCGTCACGCGCTCGAGCCTTAGCGAGCGGTTACAGTCGGCCTCTTTTATCGGTACGCCGCTGCCAGAGAGCGAGAACATGAGCCTCTACCAGAGCCGAGTGACGGTCGGTGAGCTGGAAATGCTCGCATCGCGCTTCGTCGGCAGGCAGCGGGTGCGCAGCGCGTTTCGTCAATATTGGCAGCAGCAACGTGAGACACTGATGCCTAATCAGCAAGCGCCCTCGACCTTGATTCGCCATACTGAGCGGGTGCTGGCCGGCGTGTTTGGTGCCTCGTCGGCGAAGTTGGTGCTCACCTCTGCGCTGCAAGGGCGCAACATGCAGCTTGAAGAGGTGGCGACCATTGTCGATGAGGCATCCGAGCTGTATGACTTTAGTCGCGGCTTGCTGCAAGGGGCGATTGAGCACATCGGCCAAGGCATTGCCGTGGTGGACAAGCAATTGCGTTTGGTGGCGTGGAATCAGCGTTATCTTGAGTTGTTTGAGTTTCCGCCTGGGTTGATTCAAGTGGGCAGGCCTATTGCCGATGTGATTCGCCACAACGCCGAGCAGGGGCTGTGTGGCCCCGGTGACCCAGAAGATCACGTGCGCAGGCGGGTGTATCACTTAGAACAAGGCACGCGCCACACCTCTTCACGTGTCAGGCCCGATGGGCGAGTGATCGAGGTGCAAGGCAACCCGATGCCCGGCGGCGGCTTTGTGATGAGTTTTACCGACATTACCGTGTTCCGCGACGCCGAGCAGGCGCTGATCGACGCCAATGAAACTCTAGAAGAGCGCGTTCGAGAGCGCACCTTTGAGCTAGAAAAACTCAACAAAAAATTGGTCAGTGCGACCCAACGTTCCGAGCGCGAATCGCAGTCCAAATCACGCTTTTTGGCCGCGGTGAGTCACGATTTGATGCAGCCGCTCAATGCCGCGCGCTTGTTTGCCTCCTCCTTATCTGAAGTGACGAAAGCGGACTCGGTCTCTATTTCTTCTTCGACTGCTATGGAGGAGGGGAAAGAGTCCGAGGCGCAGCGCCTCGCTCACCATATCGAAAGTGCCCTTGGCGCGGCAGAAGATTTGATTGGCGATCTGCTCGATATTTCGCGTTTGGAGTCTGGCAAGCTGGAAGTGCACATTCACCCCTTTGCGCTCAATGATGTGCTCTCCAACCTCAACGCCGAGTTTAGCGCTCTGGCGAAAAAGCAAGGCATCGACTTTCGCATGATGCCGAGTGATTTGGTGGTTGAATCGGATCCTAAACTGCTGCGCCGCGTGGTGCAAAACTTCCTCACCAATGCGTTTCGTTACAACCCGCAAGGCAAGGTGGTGCTCGGCGTGCGCCGCATCCAAGGTGAGGCACGCATTGAGGTGTGGGATAACGGCGTGGGGATTGATGAAGACAAGCAGCAAGAGATCTTTGAAGAGTTTAATCGCGGCAGTCATGCCCAAGATGGCCAAGGGCTACGCGATCAAGGGTTGGGTCTGGGGCTCGCCATTTCTAAAGGCATCGCGCATGTACTTAATCATGAAATAGGGATGCGCTCATGGCCTGGGCGTGGCAGCGTGTTTTCGATTCGCCTGCCGCGCGCGGTGCATGCCAGCCCAGCCCCTGTGCCTGCCGCGGCGCCGAGTGTGGGCGATCTCAGCCACTTGCGCGTGCTGTGTGTCGATAACGAAACGGATATTTTGGTCGGGATGGAGACACTGCTTGGCCGCTGGGGATGTGAGGTGCGCAGCGCCACCGATCTGGTCAGCGCGCTGGCGGCGATGGATGAGCAGTGGCAGCCGGATGTGATTTTGTCCGATTACCGTCTCGATCACGGCCGAACGGGTTTAGAAGTGTTGCAGCAATGTCGCTTGCGACTGGGCGCTCGATTTAAAGGGGTGATCATCAGCGCCGATCGCACCCAAGAGATGATGCAAGGCATCGAGTCGAGCGGATTTGCGTTTATCGCCAAACCCGTCAAACCGCTGAAACTGCGAGCGATGCTGAATGGGCTTTAGCCTGACGGAAAATTCACCGGTGTAAACGAAAAGGGAAAGCGAACATCGCTTTCCCTTTTCGTTCATGGTTCCTTTGCGGCCCATCATTCATTGCCAGTAAACAAGGTCTCATAGGTCACAAACGCTGTTTGGGTGTCACCGTAGTAGAGGGTGCCATCGGATTGCGCCGCGACGCGCAGCCAGCTCTCTTGGGAGGCGGGGCTGGGTAGGGTGATATACCACTGTTTGCCCTCACTGTCAGCGCGTTGCATGTCGACTGGGGTCGTGGTGGTGTCGATGTCATTCACCAGCGAGAGTTTGACCCCTTGCAGTGGGTGCAGCGAACTCATTGAGAGCTCTAACGTCTCTTCGGTCAACTTCTCAGAGCGAAACTTAATTTTGAACTCGCCATTTTCCATGTCACACAGACCACTGGTATAGCGGCAGTTGGATTTGCTGACCAACTTATACGCTTGGCCCTCTTTGGCAGCGTGCGGTTTTTCACTCACGGCCAAATCGGTACCGAAATAGGCGATGATGGAGAGAATCGGGGCAATCAATAGAGCAATGATAAAGTGTTTATTTTTGAACATCTTGGCTTCCTTGCAACAGCTCCAAGTTTTTCGATACCACTGTTTTTTAGTGATAAGCGCTTTTCGTTACAACAGTAAGTTAACCCAATTTGAAGAATAAAAAAGCCCCAAACGGGGCTTTTGTGGTAGAGGTTAAGGATTAATGGTCAACCGCTTCGCCAGCACCGGCTGGGACACGCACGTGCTCGACCAAATCTTTCACTTCTTGTGGCGTTTCTGCAGTCACTTTTGATACCGCGAACGCGACGATGAAGTTGACGACAGCACCGATGGCACCAAAGGCGTTAGGCTCAATGCCTAGGAACCAGTTACTGCCCCAGCTCTCTAGGTAAGTCCAGTCAGAGATAAACAAGATACCCTTGTGCTGGAATACGTAGAACAGCGTGATGGTGATACCGGCGATCATGCCTGCAATCGCGCCCTCTTTGTTGATGCTCTTGCTGAAGATACCCATCATCAATGCTGGGAAGATCGAGGAGGCGGCAAGACCAAAGGCCAAGGCGACCGTACCTGCGGCAAAGCCGGGAGGATTGAGACCAAGATAGCCCGCCACTGCAATGGCGACGGCCATGGATATCCGGCTTGCCATCAGCTCTTTCTTCTCGGAGATGTTCGGGTTGATCACCCCTTTGATCAAGTCATGGGAGATGGCGGAGGAGATCGCCAATAGCAAGCCCGCAGCGGTCGACAGTGCAGCCGCAAGACCACCGGCAGCAACTAATGCAATCACCCAGTTAGGCAGTTTCGCAATCTCAGGGTTGGCCAATACCATGATGTCGTTGTCCACTTTCAGTTCGTTAGTGGCAGCGCTCGATGTGTATTGAATCAAACCATCGTTGTTTTTGTCATCAAAGCCAAGTAGGCCGGTTTTTTCCCAGTTCTTAAACCAGTCAGGACGCTCATCGTAAGCCAGATGTTGGCCTGGCGCTGGGTTCACTGTGTCCATCAGGTTCAAGCGAGCCATCGCCGATACGGCTGGCGCTGTGGTGTAAAGAATCGCGATGAACACCAATGCCCAACCGGCAGAGGTACGCGCATCACGCACTTTTGGCACCGTGAAGAAACGGATGATAACGTGCGGAAGACCTGCCGTACCAATCATCAGTGACATGGTGTAGACGAACATGTTGAGGGTATCGCCCCGCACTTGGGTGGTGTACTCGGTAAAGCCGAGTTCAGTCACCACTTGATCGAGCCGGTCGAGCAGATAGACATCCGTCCCGGAGAGGGTGCTACCCAGGCCAATTTGTGGCAGAGGGTGCCCAGTAAGTTGCAGAGAGATAAAGATTGCAGGGATAGTGTAAGCAAGAATGAGTACGCAATACTGAGCAATCTGCGTGTAGGTGATGCCTTTCATGCCGCCCATAACCGCGTAGACAAACACGATACACATACCGATCAACAGGCCAGTCGAGTAGTCCACTTCCAAGAAGCGACCAAACGCCACGCCCACGCCTTTCATCTGACCGATAACGTAGGTCACCGATGCGATGATAAGACAGACAACCGCCACCACGCGCGCGGTGTTGGAGTAGAAACGCTCACCGACAAACTCAGGTACGGTGAACTTACCAAACTTACGTAGATAAGGGGCGAGCAGCAGCGCGAGAAGTACGTAGCCGCCAGTCCAACCCATTAAGAAGACGGAGCCGCCGTAGCCCATAAAGGCAATCAGACCCGCCATCGAGATAAACGACGCCGCTGACATCCAGTCCGCTGCGGTCGCCATACCATTGGCAATCGGGTTAACCCCGCCGCCTGCGACATAAAACTCTTTGGTTGACCCAGCGCGTGCCCAAATCGCAATCCCGATATAGAGGATAAAAGTGGCACCCACAACAAGGTACGTGATTGTTTTCAAATCCATCTGAGTGACTCCTTACTCATCCACGCCGAATTCACGGTCCAGTTGGCGCATCTTCCACGCGTAGTAGAAAATAATGCCAAGAAACGCATAGATGGAGCCTTGCTGGGCAAACCAGAAGCCGAGTTTGTATCCACCGATTTGAATTTCATTCAGTACGTCGACAAATAATATGCCGCAGCCAAAAGATACGACAAACCAGATGACCATTAAGGTGATCATCAGTTTTACGTTTTTATCCCAGTAGGCTTTGGCTCTTTCCTGACTTTCGAACGCCATTGCCGCCTCCTTACGATTTCGCTAGTTGAATGGGGTGTTCGGTTAACCTGCTTTTGAGGTTAGTGCTTGTTAAAAAAATGTTTCACCATGTACATTAGCAAGGCAATGGGCGAAAAACCTTTCAACTTTAGTCGGGGCGATAACGACAAAAAGCGCCCTAAAATGGGCGCTTAGCGAGGTTTACTGATAATTTTGTGATGTTAATAACTTGTTAAGTTAGCCAAAGGTCTAATGTCTTGAGCAAAGAATCGTTCAATCAGTGTCGATTTGTTCACCGACAATTTGCATATGTTGACAATTTCTCGCTACTGCCAAGAGGGAACTATGGGTAGAATAACTCATTGACTCCAATTGTATTTAAGGAGGGTAAAGCTTGACAGTAGATATGATTAATGGACTGTTTCTCACTGGGACGCTTCTTCTTGTTATCAGTGTGTTATTCAGCCAGCTCTCCTCGCGCCTAGGTGTGCCGATCCTCGTGTTGTTTCTCTGCGTCGGTATGCTGGCCGGTCAAGACGGCCCGGGAGGCATCAAGTTTGACAGCTACTCCACTACCTATCTGGTCAGTAACTTAGCCCTGGCCATCATCTTGCTCGATGGTGGCTTGCGGACTCGGCTCAGCAGTTTTCGGCTCGCTTTTTGGCCCGCGTTCTCTTTGGCCACCTTTGGCGTATTTTGTACCACGTTTCTCACCGGTTTGCTCGCCACCTGGCTCTTCAATCTCACTTTGCTACAAGGCTTGCTGCTTGGCGCGATAGTGGGTTCCACTGATGCAGCGGCGGTCTTTTCACTCCTTAAAGGGCGCAGCATCAATGAACGGGTGGGCGCGACGTTGGAGATTGAATCAGGCACCAATGATCCGATGGCGGTGTTTCTCACCATTACCTTGATTGCGGTACTGGCGGATCCAACCGCGGTGCTCAGCGTTGGGTTCGTGTCACTGAGTTTTATGATGCAGTTTGGTATCGGCATCACCCTTGGGCTTGGTGGCGGCTGGTTGTCTTTGCAAATCATCAATCGCATCCAATTACCAGAAGGCATGTACCCGATTCTGGTTTCGGGGCTTGGCGTTGGGCTGTTTGCATTGTCGAATACCTTGGGCGGCAGCGGTATTCTCACCATTTATCTGTTTGGTTTGCTGCTGGGTAATTTGCCGACGCGCTCAAAACACTCGATTTTGAATGTCATGGATGGACTGACATGGTTTAGCCAGATCATCATGTTTGTTGTGCTTGGTCTGTTGGTCAATCCGAAAGATTTACTCGACATCGCACTGCCGGCACTGGTGCTCGCCTTCGGCATGATTTTATTTGCTCGCCCTATTGCGGTGTGGCTCAGTTTGCTGCCGTTTGGCAAGTTTCGCTCCAGGGAGAAGTGGTTTTTAAGTTGGGTCGGATTGCGCGGCGCTGTGCCGATCATTTTGGCGGTATTCCCTTTGATGGCTGGGCTGCCCAATGCGCAGATGTATTTCAATATCGCCTTTTTCGTCGTTATGGTCTCGCTGATCGTGCAAGGCGTGAGTTTAACCAAGGCGGCCAAGCTGGCCAAAGTAGAGCTGCCACCTCAGCCCGCGCCGGTGGCACGGGCAGGGATCGAGATTTTCCCAACCAGCAATTGGGAGCTCTATGTTTATCGCTTGGAAGCGGAGAAGTGGTGTATTGGTGAGCCACTGAGTAAGTTGGCGATGCCTGATGGAACGCGGATTGCGGCGCTGTTTCGTCAGCGAACTTTGCTCCACCCATCGGGCAGCACTGTGCTGCAAGCGGGCGACACTTTATGCGTGCTGGGCCGAGAAGAGAACCTTGAGCCGTTAAGCCAACTGTTTAGCACTGCGCCTTTGGCGGAAACTCAAACCCGTTTCTTTGGTGACTTCTTTTTTGCCGCAGAGGTTTCGCTTAGCGATGTGTGTCAGCACTACGGCATTGATGTGCCTGTTGAATACGCGACGTTCACGCTAAAGCAGTTGGTGGCGGAGCAACTGCCCCATCAAGTGGTGCTTGGTGACAGTTTTGATTGGCAGGGGCTGAGGTTTGTCATCTCCAAAGTGGAGAACTACGAAGTGACGCAGTTGGGTCTGTGCCTTCCGGACTCGCAAGAGCCAGAGTAGAGTTGGCCTGTCTTCTGTTAGTGCTAGTCGTTGAGTTCGCTAAGTAGTATTACCGCTTGGGTGCGATTTTTTACCCCCAGCTTGCGGAAAATGGCCGTCATGTGCGCTTTGATGGTCGCTTCTGAGACGTTGAGCTCATAGGCGATCTGCTTGTTGAGCAGTCCGTCGGAGAGCATACCCAGTACCTTGTACTGCTGCGGGGTGAGGGTCGCCATTTTCTCAGCGAGATCATTGCACGCTGCATTCTCAACAATAGAGCCCTCAGGGAAGTAAGGGTCGCCCGCCAGCACTTGATTGAGGGCTTTCACCAGCTCGCGCATGTCACTCGATTTAGGGATAAAACCAAACGCGCCGTGGCTTTTCACTTGCGTGACCACGGAAGGCTCTTCACTGGCTGAGACCACCACAATCGGCAACTCTGGGTACTCGGCGCGCAGTTGAATCAAGCCAGACATGCCATTGGCGCCTGGCATTTTCAGATCGAGCAGCAGCAAGTCGGGCTCATCTTCTTTGGCGAGCAGCGTCATCAAGGCATCGAGGGAATCGGCCTCAAGCAGATTGGCCCCACTGACCGCCATATGTACCGATTGGAACAACGCGTTGCGAAACAGCGGGTGATCGTCTGCGATGATGATGGTGTAGGTCGAGTCCATGACGTTGCACACTTATGATGATTTAGTTAATAGAATTATTGTCAGCTTTGCCGCGGCGGACAATCTTTATCCGCTAAAAGTCTGAAGTGTATCGGGTTTTGAACGCAAATCTGAGGCGCCTGTCATGGCTTTGGGTAAGACGCCTCAAGGTGCGCTAAAAACGTCTCGGCTGGCATAAATCCTGTTATGCGAGCATGTTGCATCGGCTGGCCATTGGCATCCCAAAAATCAATGGTCGGTAACCCGAGCACGCCGAGTTGCTTGAGTAGTTCGATGTCTTGCACTTGGTTGCGGGTGACGTCGGCTTGCAACAACACAAACTCGCTCAGCTTGGCTTCCACATCGGCTTGGTGGAAGGTGTATTTCTCAAACTCCTTACACGCGACGCACCAGTCGGCATAAAAATCGAGCATCACAGGTTTGCCTTGCTCTCGGGCTTGGCTGAGGGCTAAGTTGAGCTCGGCGACGTTGTTGATGCGGGTAAACTCAATGCTCGGAGCGGCTTGCGAGTGGGTGCTTGGGCCATCAAACCAAAGATTGAGCAGCGGCTGAGCGCTGGCGAACAAACCGAGCACTGCAACAATGCCCACTACACTTTGCTTCCAGCCGCCAAAAGGCAGCGCATTTTTACTGTGATAGAGCCAGCCAAACGCCGCGATACCGAGCCCCGACCACAGCGCACTGCTCCACAGCTCGGGCAGGATACGTTCAAGCAAGAAAATCGGCGCCGCGAGGAGGATAAAGCCAAACAGCGTCTTGACGCGATTCATCCACTCTCCCGCTTTGGGCAATAGCTGATTGCCAAAGACCGCGACCAAAATCAGAGGAATGCCCATACCAAGTGCTAACGCGTAGAGGGTGATCCCTCCGGTAAATAAGTCGCCGCTTTGCGCCACATACAAGAGCGCGCCCGACAGCGGCGCTGTGGTGCAGGGTGAGCAGACTAAACCAGAAATCGCCCCCATGCTAAACACACCGAGCAGATTGCCACCTTGCTGCTGACTGCTCAGTTGATTGAGCCAAGTTTGCAGGCGACTTGGCAGTTGCAGCGTATAGAGCCCAAACATCGACAAGGCCAGCGCGACGAATAACACACTCAGCCCTATCAACACCGCGGGGTGCTGCATCGCCGCTTGGAACTGCAAACCGGCTTGCGCCACCACCAAGCCGAGCAAGGTGTAAGTCAATGCCATGCCTTGCACGTAGACAAACGAAAGGCCCAATGCGCGGCGCGTGTTGATCTGACCGCCGCCGAGCACAATGCTGGTCAAAATCGGGTACATCGGCAAGACACATGGGGTAAAGGCGAGGCCAATACCCAGTGCGAGAAACAGCAGTGGTGTCCAAACGCTCTCGCTGATGCGATCGGCTAGTTGTGCCTGTTGTGAGCGTGATGAGTCTGTCGCCGTGTCAGTCGTAATAGGCGTCTTTTCTGAATTGGTGGCGGTGGGCGCGATGACGACATCGGCGTCTTGAAAATCAAACGAGGTCAGGTCAATGACCTTAGTTTCTGGCGGATAACAGAAACCGGCTTTGGCGCAGCCTTGGTATTGAACCATTAAGCGAGCCCCGGCTTGATACTCGGCCAAAGGCACCTCGACAAACAGCGGCGTGGTGTAGATGTTCACGTCACCGAAAAACTCATCATGATAGGGCTCACCTTGGCGCAGTGTGATATCGCCTAACGTGATGTGCTCGCCACTGATGGCAATCTTATCTTGATAGAGATAGTAATCTGGCTTGATTTGCCAATCGAGATAGACCCGCGCGCCTTGCTGCACCGCATTGAAGGCAAACGCCTCATCAACAGTGACAAAACGATTGTCCTCATTGGCAGGGCTGAACGTAGACTGCGAATTACCAAACAGAGCCCACACCGAGCTCGAAAACAGAGAAAGAACCAGTACAACAAGCGAGAAAGCGAAGCGCATAAGACCGTCACGTTAACTAAGATGGATTCAGTGTAACTCAATCAGACAGGAGATCGGGTGGATAAGTTTCAAATAGTTCCTAGTTTCTAGTTCCTAGTGCCTAGAAGATCGTACCCATCACCCATCACGCACCTCCATCCCTCTAGGAACTAGGCACTCGCCTCTAGGACCTATCCCCCTATGAACTCACCCCCAACCTCATCCGCACAATCCGCTCACACGTATCTATCTTTTGTGTGTCTTTTGGGATAATGAGCACGGTGTCGTTGCCGCCGACGGTGCCGAGGATTTCGGTGTGTGGGTCGATGTCGACGAGGCGGGCGACCAGTTGGGCGCTGCCGGGGTGGGTTTTAACGACCACCATGGATTGGTTGTGGGTGATGAACTCGATTTGCGAAGAGATGGAGGACTCGACGCGCACTGGCGCGGTTTCGACCGTGATGCAGTAGACTTTCTTGCCGCAGGCGTTTTGCACTTTGACGACGCCAAGTTGTGAGAGCAAGCGAGAGACGGTCGATTGACTGATGCCCTCGAAACCGATGTTCACTAGGGCTTCTCTGAGCTCGTTTTGAGTGGAGAAGCTTTGTTGTTGCAGTAGCCGTTTGCACGCTGAAGTGAGGGTTTTGTCATCGGCAAATTGGTCGTCCGCGAGATGAAGAGTGTCACTCATAAGGACCCCTTATTATGATTATCGCCATCCTGATGGGAATGAGTACACAGCTCCATCTATGTACCCTTGTGGGTTGTTCAATTAAAAAGCGCCGTTACGCACGCTGAGTTTATCACCAATGAAAGTGTGGCTATATGACACTTGTCACCAAATAAAAAACCAATGGCAAAGTGTTTTACTGGTCATTTATTCTAATAAAGCGGGGCTGTTATCAGCCCCGCGAGTCTCTTAGTTCATCCAAAGCAGGGTTACGCGCCGAGGGTCGCCACCATCACCGCTTTGATGGTGTGCATGCGGTTTTCCGCCTCGTCGAAGACAATCGAGTAATCCGACTCGACCACTTCATCCGTTACTTCACAGCCGTCTTTGAGCATGGGATATTCGCTCGCTAGCTGTTTGCCGACCGTGGTGTCTTCGCCGTGGAAGGCGGGTAAGCAGTGCATGAACTTCACGTGTGGGTTACCGGTGGCTTTGATCATCGCCATGTTGACTTGATACGGCAGCATCAAATTGATGCGCTCTGCCCACGCTTCTTTCGCTTCGCCCATGGACACCCAGACATCAGTGTAGAGGAAGTCACAGCCTTGCACGCCCTCTTGCACATCGTCGGTGAGCGTGATTTTAGCGCCTGTGGTCTGGGCGATGTCACGGCAGGTGGCGACCAAACTCTCTTCTGGCCAGAACTGTTTTGGCGCAACGAGGCGGATGTCCATGCCCATTTTCGCCGCGCCCACCATCAAGGAGTTACCCATGTTGTTGCGCGCGTCGCCAAGGTAGGCAAAGGAGATGTCGCGCAGCGCTTTGCCGCGGCCATGCTCCATCATGGTCAGGAAGTCGGCGAGGATTTGGGTGGGGTGGAACTCGTCGGTCAAGCCATTCCAGACGGGCACACCGGCGTATCGGCCGAGCTCTTCGACGATCTCTTGACCAAAGCCGCGATATTCGATGCCGTCATACATGCGTCCCAGCACGCGTGCGGTGTCTTTCATGGACTCTTTATGGCCGATTTGTGAGCCAGAGGGGCCTAAGTAGGAGACTTGCGCGCCTTGGTCAAACGCCGCCACTTCAAACGCGCAGCGAGTGCGGGTTGAGGTCTTTTCGAAAATCAGCGCGATGTTTTTGCCTTTGAGGCGCGGCTGCTCGTAACCGTTGTATTTGGCTTTTTTCAGTTCAGCAGAGAGCGCGAGCAGATGGTCAATCTCACGTGGGGTAAAGTCGAGCAGTTTAAGGAAGTTGCGGTTACGTAAATTGAAAGCCATGGTGAATTTCCTTCTTAAAAAAGATGATGACGTGCAATGTTTGTTGAGGCTCGGCGCGAAGATGGGCCGAGCCTCGTTGTTGGTTGTTAGCCTTTGGTGATATTGGTGCCGGCGGTGCCTTGCAAAATCGCTAGGCCATCTTCGAGGGCACCGATGCCGACCACCTTGCCTCCTTGGCGAATGAATTCGCACGAGGCATCAATTTTGGGCCCCATTGAGCCTTCATCGAACGTATAGTGTGCCAGCTCGCTAGGGGTGGTGGCACGCAGCGGATGCTGAGTGGGCTTGCCCCAATCGAGGTAGACGGCGTCGGCGTCAGTCAGGATCAATAGCGCATCGGCATTGAGCTGTTTGGCGAGATAGGCGGCGGACATGTCTTTGTCGATCACCGCTTCAATGCCCATCAATTTACCGCCTTCCCGTTTGACCGGAATGCCGCCGCCACCGGTACAGATCACCAAGTGCCCTTCAGCGATCAGTTTGGTAATGGCTTCGTGTTCAATGATGCCTGTGGGTTTAGGACTCGGTACGACGCGGCGAAAATGCGCGCCATCGGGTTTGACGGTCCAGTGATAACGCTCGGCGAGTTCGCGCGCTTCGGCTTCTTGGTAAATCGGTCCAATCGGTTTGGTTGGATTGGCGAAGGCCGGGTCATTTGGGTCGACCGTCATTTGCGTCAACATGCAGGTGATGTTGGCGCTCGGCATCTGGTTTTTAAACTCTTGCATCAGCATGTAGCCGATCATGCCTTGGGTTTCACTGCCCAGCACATCGAGTGGGTAGGGCGCGACTTTCTTGTACTCAAGACCTTGTAGCGCAAGCAGTCCCACTTGTGGTCCATTGCCATGCACCAACACCACGTTGTAGTGCTCGGCGATTTTGGCGATGGTGTTGACTGCGATTTCAATGTTGTGGCGCTGCACCTCGGCTTCGAGCGGCTCACCGCGGCGAAGTAGCGCATTGCCCCCTAGGGCGACAACGACGGTTTGTTTGTTCATAGCTCTGTCTCCACAGAGCAAAAGCGCCCGCTTTTGCTCCTTGTTGATCCGATGATAAGGATGAATGGGTTGGTAACGATGGCGTCTGTGATGACCGCGGGCTTAGATGCCATCGCGCTCAATCGGGCAGCTCATGCAGCGAGCGCCGCCGCGGCCTCGTCCCAATTCATCCCCAGGGATGGGCAGCACCGTGATGCCGGCTTTGTCGTATTTTTCATTGGTGTAGGTGTTGCCCTCATAGCCAATCACGACGCCCGGTTTGACGGTCAATACGTTGTTAGCGTCGTTCCACTGTTCACGCTCAGCGTTGAAGTTATCGCCGCCCGTGGTGATGAGGTTGAGCTGGCCAACGCCAAGCGCTCTTTCAATCGCCGAGACAAAGTAGCCTTCCTCTTTGACGCGCACCGCGCCAGACTCGTCACCCGTCAAGCTCCAACATTTGACGTCTTTGCGCACCACTTCTGGGTAGACGGAGAAGGTGTCTTCGCGCATGTGGGTCATCACGGTGTCTAAATGCATGCAAGAGCGATGTTTAGGCAGCTCCATCGCAATCACTTGTTTGGCTTGGCCGTGTTTAAATAGGCCAGCAGCGAGGTGCTCCACCCCTTGTGGTGTGGTGCGTTCAGACATACCAATCAAGACGCTGCCACGGCCAATGACTAATACGTCACCGCCCTCAATGGTCGAGTTATCGTACAGCGCCTCTTCATCACCAAAGTATTTGATGAAGTCTTGGCCAGCGAAGGTTGGGTGCCAGCGGTAAATAGCGCGCACGTGGTTGGTTTCACGTTGGCGAGCCGGCTTAGCCATCGGGTTGATGGAGACGCCACCGTAGACCCAGCAGGAGGTATCACGGGTAAAGAGGTGATTGGGCAGCGGCTCGATAATAAAATCGGTCGGTGCATGCAGCGCTTGCATCATCGAGGAGGAGCGCATAGGCATTTCCGCGTAGGAGAGGCCGCCGGTGAGGATCTTGGCCAATTCAAGATTGGGCAAGTCGCCCAGATAGCAGCGCACGTCGTTGGCAAAGGTTCGGCCTAAGCGGTAGTCAGACACCTGACGATTGAGTAGCCACTCCTTGGCTTCTGGTACTGCCAGCGTCTCTGTCAGCAGGTCGGTCAATAGCAGCACTTCCACCCCTTGATCGCGCAGCGTCTGGGTAAACACATCGTGTTCATCACCGGCACGTTCGACCGCTAACACGTCGTCAAACAGTAGTTCGTGGCAGTTCGAGGGGGTTAAGTGGGTGAGAGCACGACGCGGGCGGTGAACCAACACGCGACGTAATTGACCGATTTCAGAACCTACGTATAACTTACTCATAATCGTATCTCTCTATTTATTTTTTATTTAATGCATCTGTGACAAATTAAATAAGGGTGTAGGAATTATTTGAGAGTGAATTTAATTATTCACTTTGTTGTTCTGATATTCATATTACGCCCTAGAGGGGAGGATTCTCTGCGCTCAGTCACACTTCATTTTTTCTTGCAGCCCTTGCTACGTCTAGGGTTTTAACAATATCCATGCAGTTGTTACCAAGCTGTGATGATGTTGGTTTCTCGCTCTGTAAGGATTTTTATTCACCGAGTGACAGAAAAATAGTGCCGTGAGAGTCAATCACGGTAAAGAGAGGGAATTGTATTCATGTCAATATTTATAATGGATAGAATGAGCGTGCGGTTTTATGCGCTGTTTTTATTTATATAGTGACTTTGTTTCGCTTTTGACGGCATTTGTTAATAAATGAATGTGTTAATTTGCCTAGGTGATCACGCTTGTTTTTGTTTTTATTCACCAAAGTGTGGGTTTTATTTTTGGATAAGAAAAAGTAACCCAGTCTATAAAACAGGATTATCCAAATGGAATAAAAATCGAAACGTACGGATAAATAAGTTGCAGATAAAGAAAGAGTAGATAAAGAAAAAGCCACACACGTGGCTTTTTCTTGATTGAGTATTTGCAAGCAGGTAGGAAGCAGGACAACGGCTCCGTCATCCTGCTTAACTGCGCTTTGCGTGAGCAGTTACAGTAGCGCACCTAGGCTCAACGCCAACACGCAGAACAGAGTCAAGATAGCGAGCAGCGGCGCGACCCATTTCACCCAGCGCACGTAAGGCACGCGGGCGATCGCAAGGCCACCCATCACCACGGCTGAGGTTGGTGTGATGAGGTTCACCAGCCCTGATGCTGATTGGTATGCGGTGATCACCAAATCACGACCGACGCCGGCAAAGTCGGCCAATGGCGCCATGATTGGCATTGTGAGTACGGCAAGACCAGAGGTGGACGGCACCAAGAACGAGAGCAAAATTTCTAGGAAGAACATCACGTTAATAAAGACGACTGAGGAGAGCCCAGTCACCATCTGCTCTGCTGAGTACAAGATGGTGTCGGTGATCATGCCGCGATCCATCACGACCACAATACCGCGCGCAATACCGATGATAAGGGCAACGCCAAGTAGGTCGCGGGCGCCATCAATAAAGCTGGTGGTGAACTCCTCTTCACTCATGCGTGCCACAATACCGACAATGATGGTGGCGGCCAGGAACATGGCTGAAATTTCCGCCATCCACCAACCGGCAATGGAGACACCGTAAATCATGACCGCGAACGAGAGGCCAAAGATGGTCAGAATCGCTTTGCGTGTGGTGGTGAACTCAAGACCTTGCTCGGATTGATTGCCCAAGAAGTGCGCTTTGTTCTCTTCATATTTATCAAACACAATCGATTTGGATTGATCTTGGCGTACCATGCGTGCATAGCGCATCACATAGGCGACACAGATTGCCCAGCCAATCACCAACATGATGGCACGCAGCACGATGCCATCGGTGAAGGGAATACCCGAGGCGTTGGCGGCAATCACAGTGGCGAACGGGTTGATGGTTGAACCCAAACAGCCAATCCCGGCGCCAAGCAACACGGTCGCGGCGGCGACCACAGGGTCAAAACGTGCGGCCATCATCACGGGCACAAGTAAGGTATAGAATGGCAAGGACTCTTCCGCCATCCCATACACGGTGCCGCCCGCGGCAAACAGTGCCATCAAGATGGGGATCATCATTTCTTCGCGCCCTTCAAGGCGGTGAGTGACGCGCTCTATCCCGGCATCAATCGCGCCGGTTTTGGTCACAAGGCCCAAGAAACCGCCGATGACGAGGATAAACAGCGACACATCAATCGCTGCCGCTTCGTAGCTGTTGTGGTCATAAAAGCCATCAATCGGCGCAAGCAAGACATCAATCACCCCTTGTGGGTTGCCTTCCACAGGCTGATAGGTGCCCGTCACCGGCACTTCACGGCCTAGGTCTTCATTCATGGCGCGGTCATATTGGCCAGCGGGGATAATCCACGTCAACATGGCCACAAGGGCAATTAAGACAAATAAGATGGTGTAGGCGGAAGGGAATTTAAAGTTGGCAAAAAAGCCGCGTTTTTTCTCTTCGCTGTTTTTATGTTCTCTAGGGACAGTTTGAGTGGTCATGATGATCTCCTTACTTGTATTGCAAAGGGTGAATACAAGTGAATCTGTGACAATAGATAGTGTTATTATTGATAGGCATGATCGAATTTAGAACTAGTGTAAATTTCGTCTCAAAGATTAACCTTGGAGCGGGTCACAAATTAATGCCCTATATTTTTGGCAAAAATTCGCATGGAAAAAGCGCGAGGGTATTCAAGTGAAATAGTTGGATTTCTATGCTGGTTCTTGGATTTTTTTAGAGAGAGTGAATGGATTTAATAGAGGTGGAGATAAACGCTGGGAATTTTATTCAATCACCTTGATTAACGACCGGATCTCATTAATTAACGCTATTTTGATGTTAATCAAAAACCGTCTGTGATCTGTGATTTTTTATTCAGTGCAAAATAAAAGGGAGCGCTCGGCTCCCTTTGTATTGGATTATTTTTATGGCGTCTAATGAGACCCGATCGTGAGACTAGATCAGCAGACCGCCAAAGGTAAAGCCGAGCGCAACTGCCGAGGCAATGGTCACCACACCAGGAATAAAGAACGGGTGGTTAAACACGTATTGGCCGATGCGCGTTGAGCCAGTGTCGTCCATCTCAACCGCAGCCAACAGCGTTGGGTAGGTCGGCAGTACAAACAGGGCACTGACGGCGGCAAAGGACGCAACGGCGGTCAGTGGCGCGACACCAATCGCTAGCGCGGCAGGCATAAGCGCCACAGTGGTCGCGCCTTGTGAGTAAAGGAGCATAGAGGCAAAGAACAGCACCATCGCCAACATCCAAGGATGCTCAGACAAGAGATCGCCGGCTAGCTCTTTGATTTCTGCCACGTGCGCATTGACGAACGTTGAGCCGAGCCATGCAACACCCAGTACGCAGACACACGCCGTCATACCTGATCGGAAGGTCGCGGCTGATGGGATTTTCGCTGCATCGATTTTGGTCACCAGCACAATGGCGGCGGCTGCCGCGAGCATCACGGTCATGATGGCTTCGTTACGGCCAAGCGCAGGGTCTTTAATTAGGCCGACTGAGCCTGAAATCGCCGCTGCGTAGCAGACAACAAAGCCGATCGCTGCCAAGAAAATGTAGGTCGCGGTTTTTGCTGTTGGCAGGATCTCGCGTTGCGTGTCGCTGCTTAGTTTGATCAACCCTTTTTCCAAACGCTCTTGGTAGATAGGATCGTCTTTAAGCTCTTTACCCATGAAGTTGGCGACAAACGCACCAATCATACAAGCAATAAAGGTGGTCGGAATGCAGACCGCCAGTAGCGTGAGGTAGTCCACGCCCATTGGCGCCAACATCGCCGCGAAAGCCACGACCGCCGCTGAGATTGGCGATGCCGTGATGGCAATTTGCGAGGCAACGACGGCAATCGACAGCGGACGAGAAGGGCGCACACCTTGGCCTTTTGCCACTTCAGCAATTACAGGCAAGGTTGAGAACGCCGTGTGGCCAGTACCCGCCATCAAGGTCATTAAGAAGGTGACGATCGGCGCGTAAAAAGTGATACGTTCAGGGTGTTTGCGCAAAAAGTTTTCCGCTACTTGAACCAGCCAGTCCATACCACCGGCCACTTGCATGGCGGCAATCGCGGTAATCACGGACATAATGATTAAGATAACGTCAACCGGAATGAACGCCTGACTAGTGGGCACGCCCAACACCAAAGACAGGGCAATCACACCCGCACCACCGGCAAGGCCGATGCCAATCCCGCCGATTCTTGCTCCCAAGTAAATGAAGAGCAGAACAACAATGAGCTCCACTGCGACCATAGCTATATCCTCGTTTAATGTTTGATATTGAATGTTTGATTTTGATTATCTAATGCTTCGCGCCTTTGAACGCAGGCCGGCGGCATGAAGGTTTAGATAATCACTGCGTGTTGTTTACCTTGTGTGAGAGTAATCCATAGAAAAAATGTGGTTACCGGGTGCGTGCCTAAAAAAGGGCCCGCAGGCCCTATTTTTGCGCTTACTCGTAGCGCTTGGCTTTATACGTTGGACGCATGAAGTTTTCAACCGAAAGAATGTCATCGAGCTCTTCTGGCGTCAGCAATCCACGCTCTAGCACCACCTCACGCACGCTCTTACCGGTTTCAGCACAAATCTTACCGACGATGTCGCCTTCGTGGTGGCCGATGTACGGGTTGAGGTAAGTGACGATACCAATCGAGTTGTAGACGTAGTTTTCGCACACTTCTTTATTGACGGTAATGCCGTCGATGCATTTGTCGCGCAAGTTCACGCAAGCGTTAGACAGAATCGAAATCGACTCAAACATGCTTTGGGCAATCACTGGCTCCATGACGTTAAGCTGCAATTGACCGCCCTCTGCAGCGAAAGAGATAGTGTTGTCGTTACCCAATACTTTGAAGCAGACTTGGTTGACCACTTCAGGCACCACAGGGTTAACCTTAGCAGGCATGATGGAAGAGCCCGCTTGCAGCTGTGGCAAGTTCAACTCGTTCAAACCTGCGCGTGGGCCAGAAGAGAGCAAGCGCAAGTCGTTACAGATTTTAGATAGCTTCACCGCTAGGCGTTTCAGCGCGCCGTGCGTCATCACGTAGGCGCCGCAGTCTGAGGTGGCTTCAATCAAATCTTCCGCAGGGACCACATCAAGACCGGTCACTTGTGCTAAGTGTTTGACTGCCGCCGCTTGATAGCCCGGCGCCGCGTTGAGACCAGTACCGATGGCCGTTGCGCCAAGGTTCACTTCGAGCAGCAGTTTTGAGGTGTACTCAAGCGCGCGGATCTCTTCGTTGAGCGTCACTGCCCAAGCGTGGAACTCTTGACCCACCGTCATTGGCACCGCGTCTTGCAGCTGAGTACGGCCCATCTTGAGGATATCTTTGAACTCTTGGCTCTTAAGCTCGAACGCACCTTTGAGGTATTCAATCGATTCAATCAGTTTTTGCACGCTGTTGTACACCGCAATACGAAAACCGGTTGGGTAGGCACAGTTGGTCGACTGGCTCTTGTTGACGTGGTCATTTGGGTTGATGAAGTCGTACTCGCCCTTTTCCTTGCCCATTAATTCGAGGGCGATATTGGCGATCACTTCGTTGGTGTTCATGTTGACCGACGTGCCCGCGCCGCCTTGGTAGACGTCTGATGGGAATTGGTCCATGCACTTGCCGGTTTCTAGAATCAAATCACACGCTTGGATGATGTAATTCGCCACATCCTTTGGAATCACACCCAGCTCTTTGTTGGCCAGCGCCGCAGCTTTTTTGGTCATCACCATACCGCGGACGAAATCCGGTACATCGGAGATGGTCATGTTGGAGATGTTGAAGTTTTCAATCGCACGTAGGGTGTGGATGCCGTAGTAAGCGTCGGCAGGGACGTGACGCTCACCCAATAAATCTTCTTCAAGACGTGTTGCAGGGGAAAGTGCCTTAGTGGCATCGGTTAGGGTAGCCATACAGGATCCTTAGAGTATTATTCTGATAATAAAGTTAAATGCTAGCCATTCTGTAGTCTAAGAATCCATTCATCAGAATTTTGGGCTATAAATCCGTCCTGACTTATGTGGCACATCATACTGCACCTAGCGCATAAAAATAGTAACTTGATCACCTTTTTTATATTTATTTACTGAAAGTTTCATCGTGAGAGGTAAACACTTTTTTACCGCTTAGATTTGTGCCTGTGCAGGCTTTGCGCGTACACTGAGGGCAACAAAGGAGGGCGTGTGTTTCCTATCTTACTCTTACTATTTATCATCGTACCTATTATTGAAATCGGCCTGTTTATCCAAGTAGGTGGGTTTCTTGGTTTATGGCCGACCATCGGTCTGGTGCTGGTCACCGCGTTTGTCGGCGCCTCTTTAGTGCGTAGCCAAGGCGTTGCAACGTTACTGTCGGTGCAGCAGCGCCTCGCACAAGGCGAGCTTCCCGCGCAGCAGATCATGGAAGGCGTGATGCTGGCGGTCGCGGGTGTCTTACTGCTCACTCCCGGTTTTTTGACCGACGCATTGGGCATGTTGGTGCTACTGCCGGCGCCCCGTGCCATGATCGCCAAAACGCTGATGAGCAAAATGGTGATTCGCTCAGTAGGTGGGCAGAGTGGCTTTGGTCATGACCCATTCTCTCACTATCATCAAGATCCTTCTCATCAAGACCCTTTCCATCGTGACGGCGCTTCGCCGTTTGAGTCTGACTCGACACAGGGGGAGACGTTTGAAGGTGAGTACGAACGCAAAGACGATGAGAACGACAAGCCAAAATTAAAATAGGGCCTTGGCCCTGATGATGAGCGCCTGCGGGCGCTTTTGTCGTTTTATGGGCCGCAGCGTGTTTATTTATGGGCGGCTTACGCGCGTGGATGGGTGTCGATTGGTAGGGCTGTCAACGAATTGTTCCTAGAATCATCCGCTTAATCGCATCTTTGCAACTGCATGCTTTCCTGTTTTGTTGAAAAGTTGACCACACTTCCGTTATTCATCGTCTCAATGAGATCTACTTCTCGTTGTAATGATTCCTATATTTTTGTTTCATAAAAAACATCAACACTTGTCGTGCTTTATAGGTCTTTTCTCATACGAAAAGTGATATGGAACGCGCTTTCTCGCATCGAACAGAAAGCATGCAAGGGAAACACGATGAGACACACATTCACACCCAGTTTACTGGCCGCCGTGGTGGCCAGTGCCTTATCTGCGCCGGTAGCCGCAGATATTTTGCTCTCGCAATATGTCGAGGGAAGCTCAAACAACAAAGCCATCGAGATCGCCAATACTGGCGAGGAAGCCGTCACGCTGACCGGTTTCCAACTTGCCAAATCCACCAACGGCAATGGTGAGTGGGGCGCCACACTCGATTTGGACTCCGTCACCCTCGCGGCGAAAAGCGTGTGGGTGGTGGCGAACTCACAAGCCTATGCCGAAACACGAGCCGTGGCGAACGAAATCCACGGTATCACCAGCTTTAATGGTGATGATCCTATCGCACTGCTCTATGAGGGCAACGTACACGACATCATCGGTGTGATGGGCGATGTGAGCTTTGGTGAAAACGTCACCCTAGTGCGCGCTAGTGAAGCCATGACGCCCTCAAGCAGTTATAACGCCAGCGACTGGGTGGCACTAGGAACGGATGACATCTCAGGTCTTGGCGTATTGGATGGCGCCGAGCTGCCGGAGCCTTTTGCCTGTACTCAAGATGGCGCAGAGCCAAGCTTTACCGACATTCAAACCATCCAAGGGGAAGGCAGTACGTCGCCCTTTATTGATGGTTACCCATACATCACCGCTGAGAGTTATTTTGTCCAAGGGGTGGTCAGTGCCGTCACCACTGGGCTCACCAAAGGTTTCTACCTGCAAGCACTGAGCGATGATGGCAATCCGCTCACTTCCGAAGGTCTGTTTGTGTACACCAATCAGTCCAGCTCCGATCTCAATGCGGGCGATGTGGTGTGTGCCAAAGGTCAGGTGCAAGAGTATTACAATCTCACTCAGCTTAAAGCGAGCGACTGGGTGAAAACGGGCGAGCAAGCCGCGCCGGTGGCGGTCGATATCACGCCTATCGAGAGCGATCAGAGCTTTGCCCAAACGCTAGAGCGTTATGAAGGCATGCTCGTGCGCACCTCGGCTGAACTGGATATGCGCGTGACGCGCACTTTTGGTTATGATTACGCCGCGCGTCGCAACAATATGGTCTTGGCGCACGAGCGCATCAATATGCAGCCTAACCAAGTCTTTGCGGCTGGCTCGCCAGAGGCGTTAGAGCAAAGCGCAAGTAACGCGGCGCGCCGATTGTTTGTCGAATCGGATCAAAAAGCCGTGGATGGGCAGATCCCGTATTACGCCGATTTTGGTCGTACTGATGTTGACCAAGATGGCTCCACCGAGGACTACATTCGTATCGATGACACCGTCATAGGTCTAGAGGGCGTGCTGAGCTACAGCTACAACGAGTATCGCTTAATCGCGACCAACTCGCTCAGTGCAGAGAATTTTGTCCATAACGATCCACGCACCGATACGCCCGAGCTGAAGAAAGGCGATTTGCGTATCGCGACCTTCAACGTACTTAACTACTTTAATTCCCCATTCGGTGGCGATAGCAACCCATTTGGCGACAATCGCGGTGCCAATAGCGATGAGGAGTTTGACGTGCAGGAGGCGAAAATCCTCAACGCCATTTTGCGTTTAGATGCCGACATCATCGGTTTGATGGAGATCGAAAACAACGGCTTTGGTGAGGGCGGGGCGATTCACCGCTTAGTGCAGCAGCTCAATGCGCGCATCGAGAGCAAGCGCGACCAATACCGCTATGTCGCGATTGACAGCAATGGCGATGGCAGTGAAGACGGGCAAGACTTTGTGGGCACCGATGCGATTACCACGGGTGTGCTCTATCGGCCGAAAGTGGTCAAGCTTAAACAAGCCCGTGTGATTGCCATGCCTTCTCAGCAGGCACCAGAAGTGCTGGATGACAACGGTAAGGTGATTGAAGACGGTAAGAATTACCAACGTGACTCTCTCGCGCCAACGTTCAAAGTACGTGGCACCAAAGAGACCATTACGGTGGCCGTCAACCACTTCAAATCGAAAGGCTCTAAGTGCTGGGAAGACGCAGCACCGATTGAGCAAGGCGGTCAGGGTGGCCAAGATTCCGATTGGCAAGGGTCGTGTGAGCAGTTTCGCGTCGCGGCGGCCGTCGCGCTCGGTGATGCGCTGCAGGCCATCAAAGGACACAAAGTCATTTTGGGTGACCTCAACGCCTACGGGATGGAAGATCCACTCTTGGTGCTGACCGATTACACCCCAGAGAAGTACGCGAAAACCATCACCGCGGCGCGTAATACCGTGATCAATGGTGAGGAGCAGTTTGGCGATCAAGGTGCGGTGATCACCCACAACTACGGGTACATCAATGCGGTCGCGAAAGCGCATCCAGAGAGCTGGAGCTACTCGTACAATGATGAAGTGGGCGCGTTGGACCACCTGCTGATAAGTCCAAGCCTCAACAAACACTTTGTCGATGCGACCGATTGGCACATCAACGGTGGAGAGTCGACGCTGTTTGATTACAACCAAGAGTACAAAGGGGATCTGCCGATCTATCGCGATCACTACCGCTCGTCGGATCATGATCCAGCGGTGCTAGAGCTCAATATGGCAGGCTCGTTTGGCCTTGGCGCGTTGGCAGGCTTGTTTGGTTTGGCGTTATGGCGCAGAAGAACCCACTAAGGGTTCGCAACACATCAACCTCATCACATCAACTTCTGGCCAGCGTTTGCTGGCCTTATTTTTGCGCTTTTCCCTTGCCTTTCTGGCATGGTGTTGCACAATACCGCCCCAGTGAAAACCAACCTATGTGTCATCGTCACTCATGCTACTGATCATCGACAATTACGACTCGTTTACCTACAACCTCTACCAATACTTTTGTGAGTTGGGCTGTGAGGTGTTGGTGCGCCGTAATGATGAGATCACGCTTGAGGAGATTGAGGCGCTGTCGCCAAGCCATTTGGTGATTTCGCCCGGACCATGCACGCCTAATGAAGCGGGGATTTCCCTAGCGGCCATTCGCCACTTTGCCGGTAAGCTGCCAATTCTCGGTGTCTGTTTGGGGCATCAAGCGATTGCCCAAGCCTTTGGCGCCAACGTTGTGCGTGCGCGTCAAGTGATGCACGGTAAAACCTCTCCCATCACCCATACGGGTAAGAGCGTCTTTAAAGGGCTCAATAACCCCCTGACGGTGACGCGTTACCATTCGCTGGTGGTCGAGGCCAACAGCCTACCGAGTGAGTTTGAGCTCACGGCTTGGACGACACTCGCCGATGGCAGCATGGATGAGATTATGGGCTATCAACACCGCACTCTGCCGATTGACGCGGTGCAGTTTCACCCCGAATCGATCAAAACCGAGCAAGGCCATCAGCTGCTCGCGAATTTCCTGACGCGCCTGGTTTAACGCGCATAGTTTAAAACAGTCCGCAAGTCGGCCAGTAAGCCGCGCGCAGCACTCGTCTCTTTCCCCCAAGTGCTGAAAACCGCACTCAGATCACTTTTCTTAACATTTCTTTCATAACTTGCCGTTTGCATAGCGATTGAAAAACTATTCGCTAGCCAAGTAGCGCTCTAGTCTCGCGCCTTGTTGCGCCTGGGTTAAACCCCTGCTTATCTTTGTTATAAGAATAAATTGCTTCATAAAAGGGGTGGCATCGTGCATAAATACTCAAGCTCAATAGGATTTTGCCTCCTATGGTGCCTCTAAAAAGAATAAATCACTATTGAAATGGTTAATTAATTGTAAATACAATGCTGTGATGGCTGATATGCAAAACATTCTGTTTTCTGTCTCGATTGGTAACGTGATAAGCGAAAGTCGTGAGCGACACCAATACATGAAGAGATATCGAGCAACAGCGATCCAGTGAGCAGTATCGAGAGGGAAAGACGATGACAACTGAAGTGAACGTAGAACGCGGTCTGTTTGATGAGGTGATGGTGCCTTGTTACAACCCAATGGAGATGATCCCAGTGAAAGGCGAGGGTGCTCGCGTGTGGGATCAGCAAGGTAATGAGTATATCGACTTTGCAGGGGGGATTGCCGTGAGCTGCTTGGGGCATTGTCACCCTGCGATGGTGAAGGCGCTCACCGAGCAAGGTCAAAAATTGTGGCACCTGAGCAACGTGATGACCAATGAGCCGGCGCTGCGTTTGGCGAAAAAGCTGACCCAAGTGAGCTTTGCCGAGAAAGTCTTCTTTGCTAACTCAGGCGCAGAAGCCAATGAAGCGGCGCTCAAACTGGCGCGCCGCGTGGCAGCCGATAAGTTTGGCCCTGAAAAATCGGAAATTATTGCCTTTAAACAAGGCTTCCACGGCCGAACCTTCTTTACGGTAACGGTTGGCGGTCAAGCAGCTTACTCTGATGGTTTTGGTCCGAAACCGGGCGATGTCACGCACTTGCCTTACAACGATGTTGAAGCACTGAAAGCGCACATCTCAGATCGCACCTGCGCCATCATGATGGAGCCACTGCAAGGCGAAGGCGGGATTATCTCGCCAACGGACGAGTTTGTTGCGTCGGTGCGCGAGCTGTGTGACAAGCACAATGCGCTGCTGATTTTCGATGAAGTACAAACCGGCAACGGCCGTACCGGACATTTTTACGCCTACCAAGGTCTGGGCGTGACGCCGGATATTTTGAGCACAGCCAAATCACTCGGTGGCGGTTTCCCGATTGGGGCAATGCTGACCACTAATGCGCTCGCGGAGCACATGAAAGTAGGCACGCATGGTTCGACTTATGGCGGTAACCCGCTAGCGTGTGCGGTCGCTGAGGCCGTGGTTGATATCGTCAGCCAACCAGAAACATTGGCAGGGGTTGCCGAGCGTGAAGCCCTGTTCCGTGATGGTCTGAACAACATCAACGCCAAGTACCACCTGTTTGACGAAATTCGCGGTAAAGGCCTACTGCTTGGCGCTGCACTGAATGAGCAGTGGCAAGGCCGAGCTCGTGATGTTCTGGTCGCCGCAGGTAAAGAAGGCCTGATGGTGCTGGTCGCTGGCGCCAACGTCGTGCGCTTCACGCCATCACTGGTGATCAGCAAAGAAGAGATCGAACAAGGTCTCGCACGTTTAGATAAAGCCATCGCAAGTTTGGTTTAGGTTTTATGAGTGCCTAGGTTCTAGTTCCTAGTTCCTAGTTCCTAGTTCCTAGAGTGAGGGCTTCTTTACTCTAGGAACTCGCCTCTAGGAACTAGGACCTTACCTCTAGGCACTTAATCGCATCAGGAGGGAGTATCGATGCTGGTTGTTCGCCCTATTTCTATTTCGGACTACGACGCGCTGCACACATGCGCGGTGGAGTCTGGTCACGGATTTACTTCTCTACCCGTCAACGAAGAGCTGTTGACGAACCGCATTACCCATTCCGAATACAGCTTCGGCAAAGCCAATGTGACCGAGCCTGGTGACGAAGGCTATTTGATGGTTGGGTTTGACAGCGAGACGGGAGAAGTGGCCGGGTGTACCGGAATCGAAGCCTCGATTGGCTGGGATGTCCCGTTTTACTCGTACCACATTAGCACCATTGTTCACTCATCCCCCAAACTGGGCGTGAATAACGTGGTGAAACTGCTCACGTTTGGCAACAACTACACCGGATGCAGTGAGATTTGTACGCTGTTTCTTAGACCCAGCTTCCGCGGCGGGCTCAATGGTCGTTTGATGTCGAAGTGTCGTTTTTTGATGATGGCCGAGCATCCGCATCGCTTCTCGAAAACCGTGTTTGCCGAGATGCGCGGTGTTTCTGATGAGAACGGCAACTCGCCATTTTGGCAATGGCTGCAAGAGCACTTCTTCTCGATTGATTTCACCATGGCGGATTATCTTACCGGGATCGGTAAAAAAGGCTTCATTGCCGATTTGATGCCTAAGCTGCCGATTTACATCAACTTGCTCAGTAAAGAGGCGCAAGCGGTGATAGGCCAAGTGCACGAGAACACCAAGCCGGCGCTGCGCCTTCTAGAGAAAGAGGGCTTCACCTGTCGTAACTATGTCGACATTTTTGACGGCGGCCCAACGGTTGAGTGTGAGGTGCGCAATATTGAGTCGGTGCGAGAATCGTTTCGAGCCAAAGTGAGCATATCTGAACACGCCAGTTCTCAGGATTACCTGATTGCTAACACCTCATTTGAGAACTTCAGAGCCACCGCCGCCAAAGCGGCGTACGACAAAGAGTCGGGTTCGGTCATCCTAGCGCCAGAGGTGGCGAACGCGCTGCAAGTCGGCGACGGTGACTACGTGCGTATGCTGGCTCAGTAATCGCTATCTCAGGAATAGTCAGCCCAGTAATGGCAGTAGAATTGGACAAGGAAAACAACATGACTCATTGGATTGCAGGAGAGTGGCTGGCCGGACAAGGCGAGCCGATGAATTCAACCAGCCCGTACAATGACGAGGTCATTTGGCAGGGGGACAGCGCGTCCAGCGCGCAAGTCGAAGCGGCGGTCAGCGCGGCGAGAAACGCCTTCCAGACATGGAAAAAACTCAGCTTTGCGCAGCGCGAAGCCATCGTGCTGGCGTTTGCTGAAAAAGTGAAAGAGAGCAGCGAGCAGATAGCCGAAGTGATTGCTAAAGAGACCGGCAAGCCGTTGTGGGAAACGCGCACAGAAGCCGCGGCCATGGCGGGCAAAATTGCCATCTCTATTCGCGCTTATCATGATCGCACAGGCGAAAGTACCCGTGAAGCGGCGGGTAACCAAATTGTGCTGCGCCATCGCCCGCTGGGTGTGATGGCGGTGTTTGGCCCGTATAACTTCCCGTGTCATTTACCCAATGGTCACATTGTCCCAGCGCTGCTGGCGGGCAATACCGTGGTGTTCAAGCCGTCAGAGCAAACGCCGCTGACCGGTGAGCTAGCGATGAAGCTGTGGCAACAAGCCGGATTGCCTGCGGGCGTGATCAACTTAGTCCAAGGGGGCAAAGAGACGGGCATTGCGCTAGCAGAGTCAAAAGGCATTGACGGCCTGTTGTTTACTGGTAGCGCCAATACGGGTCATTTACTGCATCGTCAGTTTGCCGGTCAGCCAGACAAGATGCTGGCACTGGAGATGGGCGGTAACAACCCTATGGTCATCAGTGAGCACTATGGTGAGTTGGACGCAACGGTCTACACCATTTTGCAATCGGCCTTTATCAGTGCCGGGCAGCGTTGTACCTGCGCGCGTCGTCTCTATGTGCCTGTGGGCGACAAAGGCGATGCCTTGGTCAATCGCTTGGTTGAGGCCACACGCAAGCTGCGCGTCGATCAGCCGTTTGCAGAGCCTGCGCCTTTTATGGGCCCACAAATTTCGAAAGCCGCGGCACACTTTATCCTTAACGCACAGACGAACTTGCAGAGCCTTGGTGGTGTGAGCTTGGTGGAAGCGAAAGCGGGCGAGGCGGCGTTTGTCACTCCGGGGATTATTGATGTCACGGCCATCGACGCGCTGCCAGATGAAGAGTATTTTGGCCCGCTGCTGCAAGTGGTGCGCTATCAAGGTCTTGAGCGCGCGGTTGAGCTGGCCAATGACACCCGCTTTGGTCTCTCTGCTGGACTGGTGTCCACTGATGATGATGAGTGGGCCTATTTTGTTGACCACATTCGTGCAGGGATCGTCAATCGCAACCGCCAATTAACTGGGGCGAGTGGCGATGCGCCGTTTGGCGGACCGGGCGCCTCGGGCAACCTTCGCCCAAGTGCTTACTACGCTGCGGATTATTGCGCTTACCCTATGGCGTCGATGGAAGGCGAGCACACCTTGCTGCCTGAGACGTTAAGCCCGGGTGTGGAACTGTAAGACGTACCTTGGGCTCGCTTGGAGCCCAAGGTGTTCGATTCATTGCTAGGTTTGTGATTAAGCCATTCTTTTAAAGAACCAGCTTAACGATTCAGCTTCACGATTAACATGGAGACGTTATGACGCCTGCTCAACTGTTCGATTTACTGTGGCAAGATTATACTTCCCGTCTATGCCCTCAAGCGGCCAAGGTTCATCAGCTTTTAGAAGAAGATGAGCCGCTGATCAATGACCATATTGCGCTGCGCACCTTTAACATCGCGCCGCTCGGTATCGAGACATTGGCTGCGCCATTTATTGCACTGGGTTACCAAGCGTGTGGTGATTATCTTTTTGAGAGCAAGCACTTGGTCGCCAAGCACTATGAGCACGCCGATCCGACGCTGCCAAAAGTGTTCATCAGTGAGCTGAAAGTCGAAGAGTGCTCAGCGCCGCTGCAAAGCATTGTCAGCAAGCTGGTGGCACAAGTGGAGGCATCCGCACTGCAAAGCCATGAGTTTTTGTATACTGGCCGTTTGTGGGATCTCAGCTATGAAGATTTTCAAACCCTCGCCCAAGAGAGTGAGTACGCAGCATGGCTTGCAGCGCACGGCTATGGGGCCAACCATTTCACCGTAAGCGTTAATCAGCTCAAGGCATTTGACGAGGTGGCGGCGGTGAATGAGCACCTGCGCCAAGCGGGTTTTGTCATCAATGAGTCGGGCGGCGAAGTGAAAGGCTCACCAGAGGTACTGCTTGAGCAATCGTCCACCATGGCAGACAAAGTCGAGGTGAGCTTTAGTGATGGGACGCAAGTGATCCCAGGCGGCTTCTACGAATTCGCTAAACGTTATCCGATGAGTAATGGTGAGCTCTACCCAGGGTTTGTTGCGGCTTCAGCGGATAAGATATTTGAGAGTACGAATGGGTAGGGAGTGCCTAGTTCCTAGTTCCTAGTTCCTAGAGGGGCTGGTGAAATGGGTAATGGGAACTGGGTACTGGTAAATAAAAAGCCACCGCTGGTAGACAGGGTGGCTTTTTTAATCTTTAAAGGTTTTCTCTAGGAACTCGTCACTAGGAACTCGCCTCTAAGACCCTATCTCGTGCCGTAGACGACGATGGTTTTACCGTGGGCGGAGATCAGGTTTTGCTCTTCAAGCATCTTCAAGATACGACCAACGGTCTCACGTGAACAGCCGACAATCTGACCGATCTCTTGACGAGTGATCTTGATTTGCATGCCGTCTGGGTGCGTCATGGCATCTGGCTGTTTCGCTAGGTTAAGTAGCGTTTGCGCGATGCGGCCTGTCACGTCTAGGAAGGCGAGGTCACCGACTTTTTGGCTCGTCACTTGTAGGCGGCTTGCCATTTGCGCTGAAAGACGCATTAGGATGTCAGGGTTGACTTGGATAAGCTGACGGAATTTCTTGAATGAGATCTCTGCAACTTCACAAGGTGATTTAGCGCGAACCCAAGCGGTACGCTCTTGATCTTCTTCAAATAGACCAAGTTCACCGATAAAGTCACCTTGGTTTAGGTAAGAAAGGATCATTTCCTTACCTTCTTCGTCTTTAATCAGTACCGCCACAGAGCCTTTGACGATGTAGTAAAGCGTCTCTGCTTTCTCACCGGCGTGGATCAATGTGCTTTTTGATGGGTACTTATGAATATGACAATGTGAAAGGAACCACTCTAATGTTGGATCGGTTTGAGGTTTACCTAGAACCATAATATCTCACTTCCTCTGCAGGGTACGCTTGCCGCTTTCCATTTTAGTCGCGTCAGTAAAAGGCGCGAAGCCTTGAACAAGGCTTTTTAGGATAAGAGCACTTATTCAATGCTGCAAGCCATCTTTGTTTCGGTTACAAATAGTAGCCTTTTTCAAAAGGGATTTCTTGATTTTAATCGTGTCAAGGTGGCGATTGTTTACGCAAAAATGTGCACATGATCACGGTATGACAAGTAAACGCGTCTTAGGACTGATCGCTAGCCAATTTTACCCGTCTCGATAAGCTGCTGTAGGATAGGTCTGACGATGAGCTCCATCGCAAAACTCATCTTCCCCCCCGGTACCACAATGGTGTTGTGGCGCGACATGAAAGAGCCATCAATCATAGCGAGCAGATATGGGAAGTCGACCTGTTTGATGCCGCGCAGACGGATCACCACGAAACTCTCATCCAAACTTGGGATGCCTTTAGCGTTAAGTGGGTTGGACGTATCAACAGTCGGCACGCGTTGGAAGTTGATGTGGGTGCGCGAAAATTGCGGGGTAATATAGTTAAGATAGTCATCCATCGAGCGGACAATCGAGTCCATCACCGCTTCGCGTGAGTGACCGCGATCGCGCGTGTCACGGACGAATTTTTGAATCCACTCCAAGTTCACGATCGGCACCATGCCAATCAAAAAGTCGACGTGTTGGGCGACGTTGACCTCACCATCCACCACACCGCCATGCAGTCCTTCGTAGAACAGCACGTCAGAATTTTCCGGCAAATCTTGCCACGGCGTGAAGGTACCCGGCATTTGATTGTAGGGCACGGCTTCATCGAAGGTGTGCAGATAGCGGCGAATTTGCCCTGTGCCTTCATTGCCATACTGCTTAAAAAACTCAGACAGCGCAGGGAAGTCGTTCGCCTGCGGGCCAAAGTAGCTGATGTGGCGTCCTTGCTCGCGCGCTTTGCGGATCTCGACATCCATTTCTGGGCGAGTAAAGCGGTGGAAACTGTCCCCTTCCACCCAAGCCGGTTTCACGCGCATCATGTTAAACATTTTGCGAAACGCTTCAGAGGTCGTGGTTGTTCCCGCACCGGAAGAGCCCGTTACGGCAATAATGGGGTGTTTTGCTGACATGACAAACCTTGTCTTATTCCTTGTCAAATGATGACCAATATAGCATGTTCTATTGATTGATCACGGTATGGCGTTTTTTAACGCACTGGAAATATTAAAACTTTGATTTGAGTTGAATATCCACACTCTCATGCAGTTCTGAATAGACCACCACTGCTTCGCCACTCACCAAGCTCTGACGGATCTGGGCGATTTTCTCTTCAAGAGAGATTTCTTCCTCGCCATAATCCGTCCCTTCACGCAGCACAAATTCACGGATCAGGTTGTCTAGGGTGTCAGGGGCGATTTGTTGCCAAGGGATGATCATAAATACCTCATTCATTTATGATGAAAGTTGAAGGCGGCTATTATGCCGAAATGGCTAACGATGCGAAACGCTTAGGGATTCATAGTACGCCGGCAACGCCTCTTCCAACCAAAAGCGCGGTTTGATGGCGCTGCCAGTGAGAAAACCGACGTGGCCGCCTTGATCGAACAGGCGGTAGTCGATGTTGTCTGGCAGGACAAATTTCGGGATGACGTCGGGCGTCATAAACGGGTCGTCTTTGGCGTGGATGATTTGTGTCGGCAGGCGGATCTCTTTCAGGCGATGAATCCCAGAGCAACGCTGGTAGTAGTCTTGCGCGTCTTTAAAACCGTGTAGGGGTGCAGTGATGAGGTCATCAAACTCCATCAGTTTAGTGACCCGTTTGATGCTTTGATAAGAGAGATCGAGCTCGCCTTTTAACAGATGATGTTTACGCAGCGCGTTTTTCTTAAGTGAGGAGAGCAGATAGGTTTTGTAGACCTTGGAGAAACCTTGCTCGATTCGCTCGGCGCAGGCCGACAAATCCAAAGGTGCAGAGACGATGGTTGCCGCGTCAAGCAGTGGCTCATCGCGGTAGTCTGCTAGGTAGTTTGCCAACATGTTTCCACCTAGCGAGATGCCGACCGCGACTTTGGTTTGCTCGGGAAACAGGTGGTTGAGATGTCGTAAAAAGTGGCGAGCATCCTCGGTTTCACCAGAGTGGTAGGCGCGCGCGGTGTGGTTGGGTTTACCGCTGCAACCGCGAAAATGCATCATCACGGCGAGCCAACCCTGGGAAGAAAACGCGTGCATCAATCCGTTGGCGTAGGGGCTGTAAAAACAACCTTCTAAGCCATGAAACAGCACGAAAATGGGTTTGCGCGCGGCGCTCTCTTGTTGCCAATCTTCGCTCCAAGCAAGATCGAGAAAGTCGCCATCGGGGGTATCAAGTGTTTGCCAGATAGGCTCAAACAAGGCTTTTTTACGAATCAGTCGCGGAGCCAAAGTTTGCAGGTGCGGGTTGGCGAGTCCTTTTGCGGCGGTAAAATGCGTCATAAGCCTATCCCTTGCTTGCTTCAGTTTTTGGCGGGTTGTCGACATTCGGATACCACTCGGTATGCAGCGCGGCGTAGAGGGGCTCTGCACCCTGCTGACGACAATAGTGCAAGGTGAGTGGCTCACCTTGATTGTCTTGCAGCGTGAGCGTGTTGACGCCAGTGAGCAAATCGATCTGCTGCTGTTTTTCTAGCTCTAGCTCGAATTGCAGTGCCTCGCGGTAGAGCGTATCGGGCGCGCCAAGTTTTAACTTACGGCGCAGCTCTCGATAGCTGTGCAGCAGAGGTTCACATCGCGCCAGGCTCGCGTGCAGCGTTGCCCATCCCTGCTCATCAAAGGTGAGTCGCTGCTCATCTAACCAGCGCACCAGTAGCAGCAAGTTGACATTGCCACCATAGCGGTTTTGCATGCTCAGGCAGGCGTCTTTCACTTCGCGCACGCTGTAGTATTGCAAGCAGAATGCCCACAGATCGTCGTGTGACAGGCGCGCGGCTTGCGCGCTGCCTTGCGCTTCGGTGGTCTCTACTGGCTCGCGTCCGTGAACGCCGCTTCCATCTGTTCGAGTTGTTCTTGCCCTGCCATCCATTCCATTTCTACCTCCTCAAGCTCAGCTTTGCAGCTTGCTTGAGTCGCCAATACTTGATTAAGTTTAGCCTTATTTTCTGCTTCATACAGGCTGTTGTCAGACAGCTGACCTTCAGCGTCACTGAGCGCTTTACCCAACTTATCCATTTTTTCTTCGAGTTTTGTCAGAGTTTTGCGAAGAGGGGCGGTCTGCTTACGAAATTCTGCTTCACGACGCTTTTGCTCTTTCTTAGCGGCTGCGCTGTTGGTGGTGCTTTTTTCAGGTTGAGCGTCTTGCGCGTCGCGCCTTTCTTGTTTTTGCTGTTCCGTCAGCCATTTATAGTAGTCATTGAGATCGCCATCAAAGGGAGCGACTTGTCGGTCGTGCACCAAATAGAGGTCGTCGGTGGTGGCGCGCAACAAGTAACGGTCGTGCGAGACGATGACCATCGCCCCTTCGAAGGTTTGCAACGCGAGGGTCAGCGCTTCACGCATATCGAGATCGAGGTGGTTGGTCGGTTCGTCGAGTAGCAGCAAGTTCGGTTTTTGCCACACAATCAGCGCCAGCACCAAGCGCGCTTTTTCGCCGCCGGAGAAGGGCGCGACTTTTTCCAGTGCCTTATCGCCTTGAAAGCCAAAGCTGCCAAGGTAGTTACGCAGCTCTAGCTCGTTTTTATCCGGGGCGATTTGCATCATGTGCTGTAATGGCGTCTCTTCGGGATGTAAGGTTTCGAGCTGATGCTGGGCAAAGTAGCCAATTTTGACCCCTTGTGAGTAGGTCAAATCGCCACCTTGAGGCTTGAGCTCGCGTGAGAGCAGTTTGATCAGCGTTGACTTACCGGCGCCGTTGCGCCCAAGCAGGCCAATTCGGCTGCCAGGAACCAGGTTGAGACGAATTTTGTCGAGGATTAAGGCATCGCCATAACCGGCACTGACCTCATCCATCATAATGATCGGGTTAGGCAGCGCCAACGGCTCGCGGAACTCAAAGCTAAACGGGTTATCAAATTGTGCCGGCAGGACTTTTTCCATGCGCTCCAGCGCCTTAATACGGCTTTGCGCTTGGCGCGCTTTGGAGGCTTTGTAACGGAAGCGGTCGATGTAGCTTTGCATGTGCGCCATCTGTTTCTGCTGCTTCTGAAATTGCGCTTGTTGCAGGATCAGTTTTTGCGCGCGCTGCTCTTCAAATGACGAGTAGTTGCCGGTGTATTCATTCATCGTCTGGTTTTCGATATGAATGATGCGACCAACGATCGGATCGAGAAAGTCTCGGTCGTGAGAAATCAAGATTAAAGTACCCGGGTAATTTTGCAGCCAGCGCTCAAGCCACATCACGGCATCCAGATCCAAGTGGTTGGTCGGTTCGTCGAGCAGCAGCAAGTCAGAGCGACACAGCAGCGCCTGCGCTAAGTTAAGGCGCATCCGCCAACCACCGGAAAATTGGGTCAAATTCCAGCTCATCTGCGCTTGGCTAAAGCCTAAGCCATCGAGCAGCTCCGCGGCGCGCGCTTTGATGCTGTAGCCGCCAATGGTTTCGATTTTACCGTGGATCTCGGCGACGAGCGTGCCGTTGTCTTTCTGTTCCGCTTCGGCCAATTGCGCTTCCAGTGCACGATACTCGCGGTCACCATCAATCACATACTCAAGGGCACAGCGCTCTAGAGCGGGCGTTTCCTGCGCCACCCAAGAGAGTTCCCAGTGGGCGGGTTTAGTGAAGTTTCCGCCATCGATAGAGAGTTCGTCTTTGATCAGCGCAAACAGTGTGGATTTACCACAACCGTTTTTGCCGACTAGGCCGACTTTGTCCCCCGGATGAATCGTCGCCGTAGCGTGTTCAAGCAGGGGTTTGCCGCCGCGCAGCAATTCGATGTCAGAAAAGGTGATCATAATGTTACCCGTTGGGTTCTCGCGATGTGGACTGGTCTTGCGTCGCATAGTAGGGGGATTGGCGTGAAAAGTCGATCATTGCGTCGGTGTTGCTGGCGCAGGTACCGTTTCTGATTGCGCTTTTCTCGGGCCGATTGGCGAAGTGAATGGGTTGATTTGCATTGAGAATTGACAGCGAACCACGTATTGTCAAAGACAACAGAGAAGAATGGATGGTGATTCACGGATGGAACTGTCATCGACCCCCACGTCTAAGCATACACTTACACATAAAGCGAATTCTAAACCTAAAGTGCTGGTGCTGTACGCGCACCCAGAGTCGCAAGGTTCAGTGGCCAATAGGGTGATGCTGAAGAAAATAGCCTCACTTGAGCACGTTACTGTGCGCGATTTGTACGCGCATTATCCTGAATTCTTTATTGATGTCGCTGCTGAGCACCAACTGCTGCTCGAGCACGATGTGATTGTCTTTCATCACCCTCTTTATATGTACTCTTGTCCGGCGCTGCTCAAAGAGTGGATCGATCGCGTGTTAAGCAAAGGGTTTGCCTTTGGTAAAGGCGAAGCGCTTAAGGGCAAGGTGTGGCGCAGCGTGATCACCACCGGCGGTCATTTTGATGCGTACGCCAAATCAGGCTACAACCGCTATCCACTGTCGGAGATTTTGCAGCCGTTTGAGTTGACCGCAGCCTTGTGTCAAATGGAGTGGATGGAGCCATTGGTGCTCTATTGGGCGCGCAATGTGACTGATTTGGAGCGTTATCAACATGCGGAGGCGTATCGCCAGTGGCTTAATGATCCGCTCGCGCCAATCACCTCGGAGGCCGAGCTGAGCGAGGCAAAAGCGCAAGGAGGTCAGGATGGCACTGGAGAGTGATTTTCTGCAAAGCAGCGTGATATTTTTGACCGCTGCGGTGGTGGCGGTGCCGCTGGCGCAGCGCTTAGGTCTGGGCTCTGTGCTCGGTTATCTGTTGGCGGGCGTAGCGATTGGTCCTTGGGGGCTAGGGCTGATTAGTGATGTGGAGGCGATTCTCCATTTTGCCGAATTTGGTGTGGTGCTGCTGCTGTTTTTGATTGGTCTTGAGCTCAACCCCAAAAAACTGCTGAAAATGAAAGGGCCGATTTTGGGCTTGGGCGGGGCTCAAGTGGTGTTGACGACGTTGGTATTAGCCAGCATCGCCAATCTCTTTGGCGTGAGTTGGCAAACCAGCGTGGTGATCGGTATGGGGCTGGCGCTTTCGTCTACTGCCATCGCCTTGAAAGTGATCGAAGAGCAAGGGCTAGGCGGCAGTGAGGCCGGGCAGTCAGGGTTTGCGGTGCTGCTGTTTCAAGATATTGCGGTGATCCCCATGCTGGCGGTGCTGCCGCTGTTGGCTGGGCACACCAGTGGCGATTGGCTCAGCGCCGTGTGGATGGTCGGCGGCGTGATGGGCTTGCTGGTCGGCGGTCACTATTTATTGCGCCCTTTGTTTCGCTACATCGTATTAAGTGGTGTGCGAGAGCTGTTTACCGCGTGTGCTTTGCTGCTGGTGATCGGCATTGCTTTGTTGATGCAGTCTTTGGGGCTATCGATGGCGCTCGGTACTTTTCTTGCGGGCGTGCTGCTGGCAGAAAGTGAATACCGACATGAGCTTGAGATAGCGATTGAGCCGTTTAAAGGTTTGCTACTTGGGCTGTTTTTTATCGCCGTTGGCATGGCGGTCAATCTAGGTTTGTTGGCGCTAGAGCCGTTGGCGGTGCTGGTGTCGGTGATTGGCTTGGTGTCAATCAAAGGGCTGATTTTGTATTTGCTGGCTAAGGCGTCGGGCAGCCGAGCTAAAGCGCGCAGTAAAATGGCGGCGATTTTGAGTCAAGGCGGTGAGTTTGCGTTCGTGATTTTTACTGCCGCGAGCAATCAAGGGCTGTTGAGTAAAGATCAAACCGCGTTTTTATTGGTGGTGGTCAGCCTTTCAATGGTCACAACGCCTTTGCTGTTGATGGCGCAGAACAAGTGGTATGCCCGCGGGCTCAATACTTCCGGCCAGTCGGCGCAAAGCGACGTCATCAACAAACGTCCGCGGGTGATCATTGCCGGTTTTGGTCGTTTTGGGCAGATTGTGGGCCGACTTATGTACGCCAACAAAATCAAAGTGACCGTATTGGAAAGTGACGCCAGCCAAATTAAGCTGCTGCGTAAATACGGCTACAAGGTGTTTTATGGCGACGCGACGCAACTGGATTTACTGCGAGCCGCCGGTGCCGACAAGGCGGAAGCGATGATCATCTGTACCGACTCACCGGATGAGATCATGAAGATCGTTGAGCTTTGTCAGCATTATTTTCCGCACTTAAAGCTTTTGGCTCGTGCGCGTAGCCGCGTGGAGGCGTATCAGCTTCTCAGTCACGGTGTAGACAACTATTCGCGCGAAACCTTTTTGGGCGCGTTAGACTTAGGACGTCAAGCCTTGGTTGAGCTGGGCATGCACCCCTATCAGGCCAAGCGTGCTGAGGCGCATTTTAGAAAGTTAGACAATGCGATGCTCAAAGAGCTTCTGCCGCAGCACAATGAAGATAAGCAGCTGGCGCTCAGAGCCAAAGAGGCGCGTAAAGAGCTGGAAGAGATTTTTGGTCGTGAGATGGAAAGCGATCAGCAATCGAAAAACTACTGGGATTGAGCCCATGAAGCTCTACACTTCCCATAACCCATAACCCATAACCCATAACCCATAACCCATAACCCATAACCCATAACCCTACAAACCCAATAACAAGAGCACCATGAAAAAACGATTTATAGCTGGGGCGAGTTGCCCACATTGCCAAGCTCAAGATACCCTGCGCTGGTGGATAGAGAACAATATTGAGTGGGTCGAGTGCGTGGAATGCCAGCACACCGATCAACGAAAACCGCAAGAGGTGGAGAAAACGCCGCATGCTGGTCAAGATATGATCGGTATTTTTAAGCCAGATTGATTGAGTTTATAAAAATCATCCCCATAATGTCCGCTTAGACGACACTATTTTACGGAGCGTTTGTGTTGCTCCGTTATTCACTCTCCTTGGAGTCATTATGAAAATCGAAAAGAACGTAGTTGTAAGCCTTGCTTACCAAGTGAAAATGGAAGACGGCGTTGTCGTTGACCAATCAACTGCCGATGCGCCGCTAGATTACCTACACGGTAACAACAACCTGATCACGGGTTTGGAAACGGCGCTTGAAGGCAAAGAAGCAGGTGCGAAGTTCTCTGTGACGGTTTCACCAGAAGAAGCGTACGGCGAGCATAATGACGCATTGGTTCAGCGCGTTCCTGCTGACGTATTCCAAGGTGTGGATCAAATTGAAGTAGGCATGCGCTTTCTAGCGGATACTGACCAAGGTCCTATCCCTGTCGAAGTGACAGAAGTAGACGGTGATGAAGTGGTGGTTGATGGTAACCATATGCTTGCAGGTCAAACGCTGACGTTTGATGTGGAAGTGGTTGCGCTACGCGAAGCGACAGCGGAAGAGATCGAGCACGGTCACGTACATCAAGCGGGTGGCTGTGGCCATGATCACGACCACGATCACGAAGGCGGCTGTTGTGGCGGTGAAGGCCATGACCATGGCGAGAAAAAAGACGGCTGCTGCGGTGGCGGTGGTTGCGGCTCGCATTAATAGAGAGAGCCTAGTTTCTAGTGGCTAGTTCCTAGAGGTAGGCAGAGAGGCTAAAAAAGCTAACAGGAGCGTGAGTTGAGTGATCGGCTTGCGCTTTTTTGTTGTTTGGGGATAGGGTGACTGAGCAACGTCAAGGAGAAAAGAGTGAATTCACCGATTTCAATCGCCATACATGGCGGGGCTGGGACCATACTGCGAGAGCAAATGAGCGACTCACTAAAAGCGGCCATATTGTCTGATTTGGAGAGCGCGGTGCGCGCTGGGCACCGCTTGTTAGCGGCCGGTGGCGATGCGCTCGATGCTGCGGTCGCAGCGGTGAAAGTGCTGGAAGACTCGCCGCACTTCAATGCTGGGAAAGGCTCGGTGCTGACCCACAAAGAGTTTGTCGAGATGGATGCCTCAGTGATGCATGGCGCTCGGTGTGATGCTGGCGCGGTGGCGGGGGTGCGCCATATTAAAAACCCGGTAGAGCTTGCCCGCTCGGTGATGCAGCAGAGCGACCATGTGCTCTTGATTGGAGAAGGCGCGGAAGCGTTCGCCTTTGAGCACGGCTATGCCTATACCGAGCAAGATTACTTTTTTACCGAGCGTCGTTATGAGCAGCTTCAGTCGATGAAAGAGAAAGGGATGTTTGCCCTGTCGGAGTCGCGCTATCCGGATGACAACAAGTACGGCACGGTCGGTGCAGTGGCGCTCGATGCCCACGGGAATTTGGCGGCGGCAACTAGCACCGGCGGTATCACTAACAAGAAGTATGGCCGAGTCGGTGATTCTGCGCTGATTGGCGCGGGCACGTACGCGGAAAATGGCGTCGTGGCGGTCTCCACCACGGGAATGGGCGAGTACTTCATTCGCAAAACCGTGGCCGTTGATGTCGCGGCGCGTATGCGCTACCTCAAAGAGAGCGTTCAGCAAGCGAGCGACAGCATCATTCAAGGTGAGCTCAAAGCGTTAGGCGGAGAAGGTGGTCTGATTGCTCTCGATGCGCACGGGCAAGTGCACTTTGCCATGAACAGCTCAGGTATGTATCGCGCCAGTATCGATGCCACGGGTCATGTGTGCGTGAAAATTTACGCCGATGAATGAAAGCCGCCACTGAACGTGAATCACAATGGATAAAAGGGTCAGAAAATCTCGTTGCGTACCAGAGCACTAGCGGGGTTTCCTTTGGGATGATTAAAAAATGACTGCACGAAGTGTGATTCGGTGCTAGAATCCTTTTTTAACTAGCAATCAGACTTGGAAAGATGGGAAATAACGTAGTCGTTCTGGGCACCCAATGGGGTGACGAAGGTAAAGGTAAAATCGTAGACCTTTTAACTGAAGATGCAAAATATGTGGTTCGCTACCAAGGCGGTCACAACGCAGGTCACACTCTAGTCATTGACGGTGAAAAAACCGTTCTCCACTTAATTCCATCAGGTATTCTTCGCGATAACGTTAAATGTGTTATCGGTAATGGCGTTGTTCTTTCGCCAGAAGCGTTACTGAAAGAAATGAAACCTCTTGAAGAGCGCGGCATTCCAGTGCGCGAGCGTCTTTTCATTTCTGAAGCCTGTCCTCTTATTCTTCCATACCACATCGCTATGGACCAAGCGCGTGAAGTTGCGCGTGGTAAAAAAGCGATCGGTACAACAGGCCGTGGTATCGGTCCAGCGTATGAAGACAAAGTGGCGCGCCGCGGTCTTCGTGTTGGCGATTTGTTCGACATGGACGCGTTTGCTGAGAAACTGAAAGAAGTGATGGAATACCACAACTTCCAGCTTGTGAATTTCTACAAAGCGGAAGCGGTGAGCTATGACGAAGTGCTTGAGCAAGCGAAAGGCTACGCAGACCTTCTCACTTCTATGGTGATTGATGTTACTGACGAACTGGATGCGGCTCGTAAGCGCGGCGACAAGATCATGTTCGAAGGTGCACAAGGCACACTGCTTGATATCGACCACGGTACTTACCCATACGTGACCTCATCGAACACCACAGCAGGTGGTGTTGCGGCCGGTTCTGGTTTTGGTCCTCGTCACATTGGTTACATTCTTGGTATCGCGAAAGCGTACTGCACACGTGTTGGTGCAGGCCCATTCCCGACTGAACTGTACGATGGTCAAGATAAGCAAGATCCTATCGGTAAACACCTAGGCACGGTTGGCCACGAGTTTGGTGCAACGACAGGTCGTCTACGTCGTACCGGTTGGTTTGACGCTGTGGCAATGCGCCGCGCGATCCAAATCAACTCAGTGTCTGGTTTCTGTTTGACGAAACTGGACGTACTGGATGGCTTGAAAGAGCTGAAAATCTGTACGGGTTACAAGATGGATGATGGCGCTATCCTTGAAGTGTCACCAATGGCGGCAGAAGCGTTCGAGAAGGCAACCCCTATCTACGAAACCATGCCTGGTTGGTCTGAGAATACCTTCGGTGCCAAGTCTATCGATGATTTGCCTCAAGCTGCGCTGAACTACATCAAGCGTATTGAAGAGCTAACCGGCGTGCCTGTTGACATCATCTCAACGGGTCCTGACCGTAACGAAACCATCATCAAAGTTCACCCGTTTAACGCCTAATCTAGGCTGGCAGCCCTACTCGCTACTGGCTGCCACAACAGTGAACAGTGAATGTGATAAACCAGCGCCCTCGCGCTGGTTTTTTTTACGTCTTTACTGCTTGATTTCTCTCCCTTGCGCGGCAACAATTTGCCTTATAGCGGCAATTTTGATTAAAGAGTTATCAATCTTGGTCGATATAAGGTTCAAGCTTGCCACCTCTTTCGGCAGTCAGTCGAAGGTGGTTGCTCACAATTGTGGTGTGGTGTTGAGTCACGCATCCCGATTAACCTTTGTCCAGTTAACAATGGACAAACAATCGAAGTAAAGAGTGCAGATAATGACGCTAAAAACGTTAGCGGCTTCGATGGTATTGATGTTGGGCGCTCAAACGGTCACCGCGAATGAGCTGGCGGAGATTGGTGAACCGGTCCCGATTTATACCGAAGCTGAACTGATCAAACTGATTAACGACAACAAGCACCTTGAGCAGGTCAAAGCCGATAAATGTCAGCTGGTGGAAGACATTGTCGCGCGCGCAACGCGCATTAGCCTACCGTCTTACGAGTTTTTGTATGGCGATATGTTGGCGTGGGGTGTGTGTGTGGAGCAGGATGTGGAACTGGGTCTCTACTATATGGAGAACGCCGCCCATCAAGGTTTACCCGCCGCGCTGGAGCAGCTCGGGCGTTACTACTCTCGAGGCACCTTAGTGCAAGAAGACAAAGAGCGCGCGATTCCTTACCTGCGTGAAGCCGCTGCGATGGGCAACCTGAACGCGCGTATTCATCTGGCAGAATTGTTGCTGCGTGATTACGGCAGTCCGCTCGATTACGAAGATGCTTACCGCTGGCTCTACAACTCTGTGACCGCAGATCAGCGCACCCACAAGCGCATCTCTATTTTGCGTCAGGGGCTTGAGCGCCGTATGCCGCAAAACATTATCGCGCGCGCCAAAAAACGCGACACGTTCTGGTAACGCGCTCGTTCTGCTCAGGGACGGGACTCGCGCTAACAGGCGGAGGACTTAGAATTAGAAGCTGACACCACGCGACTTATCCCACCTGCACTCTGGATTGGTCTTTGTGGTCAGTGATGGTGATGCCCAGCTTGGCTGGGTATTTTGCTTTTATCCGCCAACCTTTTTATTCGCTCACTCTTCTATTTGCTGCCGCTTTTATTTGCAAACCTCTCGCTGAAAAACGCCACCTTTCACTTTAAAAACGCTAGCTTAGTATAAAAAGCTCACATGAGTGGATATACTGTGATCATCTCCTCTGGAAAAATAGGCGTGCCTATGTCTGACACAATGCCCAACGATCCGTTTGCCGATCGTGAATCTGAAAATTACGAAAACCCCATCCCAAGTCGTGAGTACATTCTTGAGTATCTCACTAATGCGGGAGTGCCGATGAACCGCAACGACCTGTTTGAGGCACTCAAGCTCGAAGGTGAAGAGCAATACGAAGGTTTGCGCCGCCGTTTACGTGCAATGGAGCGTGACGGGCAGTTGGTGTTCACGCGCCGTCAATGTTACGCCTTGCCAGAAAAGCTCGAGATGGTGAAAGGCTATGTGATTGGCCATAAAGACGGTCATGGTTGGGTCAGACCGGAAGGCAGTGTCGGAAAAGATAACGACATCGTGTTGCCCCATCATCAGATGAAAAACATCATTCATGGTGATTACGTCTTGGTGCAGCCGACCGATAACTCGAAGCGCGGCCGCAAAGAAGGGCGCCTGGTGCGCGTGTTGGAAGAGCGTCAGACGCAGATCGTCGGCCGCTTTTTCATGGAGTATGGCTACTCCTATGTGGTGCCGGATGACTCTCGAATTAGCCAAGATATTTTGATCCCTAATGACCAGCGAGCCGGCGCTCGTATGGGCAACGTGGTGGTGATTGAGTTGACCGACCGTGGCTCACGCTCACGTGGCATGATGGGCAAAGTGGTGGAAGTCTTGGGTGAGAATATGGCGCCGGGTATGGAGACGCAAATTGCTATTCGTACCCACCAAATTCCTCATGAATGGCCGGAAGCGGTTGAAAAGCAGATCGAAGGCCTGGGTGAAGAGGTCCCGGAAGAGGCGAAAGTCGGTCGTGTTGACTTGCGCGACTTGCCATTGGTCACCATTGATGGTGAAGACGCGCGCGATTTCGATGACGCTGTCTACTGTGAAGCGAAGAAAGGGGGCGGCTGGCGTCTCTGGGTCGCGATTGCGGATGTCAGCTATTACGTGCGTACCGATAGCGCGCTAGATAAAGAGGCCATCAACCGTGGTAACTCAGTCTACTTCCCATCACAAGTGGTACCGATGTTGCCTGAGGTGCTCTCTAACGGACTCTGTTCACTCAATCCACAGGTGGATCGCTTGTGTATGGTGTGTGAGATGACCATCTCAGAAACCGGCAAGCTGTCAGGCTACAAGCATTACGAAGCGGTGATGAATTCTCACGCGCGTCTGACCTATAACAAAGTGCATGACATCCTCGAAGGGGATGAAGAGCTGCGTGAGCGTTACCAAGCTTTGGTTCCGCATCTTGAGCAGCTGCACGCGATGTACAAAGTGCTAAAAGAGGCGCGCGATCAGCGTGGGGCGATCGAGTTTGAAAGTGTCGAAACCAAATTTATCTTCAATGCGCAGCGTAAAATCGAAAGTATTGAGCCTGTGGTGCGTAACGATGCGCACAAGATCATTGAAGAGTGTATGATTCTGGCCAACATCGCCTCGGCCTCGTTGGTGGAAAAAGCCAAAGAGCCCGCGCTGTATCGTATTCACGAAACACCGGGCGAGGAGCGCTTAACGGGCTTTAGAGATTTCTTGGCTGAGCTTGGCTTGGATTTGAAAGGTGGTTTGGAGCCTTCACCTACGGATTATGCGGACTTGATGAAGCAGATCGGTGAGCGCCCTGATAAAGAGCTGATTCAAACCATGCTACTACGCTCGATGAAGCAAGCGGTGTACAATGCCGACAACTGTGGCCACTTTGGCTTGGCGTTGAAGCGTTACGCGCACTTTACGTCGCCGATTCGTCGTTACCCAGACTTGCTGCTCCATCGCGCGATTAAGTATTTGATTGCCAAACAAGCGGGCACTAATCACGATCGCTGGACCCCAACAGGCGGCTACCACTATTCATTCGATGACATGGACTTCTACGGGGAACAGTGTTCGATGACCGAGCGCCGCGCTGACGACGCGACACGTGAGGTCTCGGATTGGCTCAAATGTGAGTACATGCAAGATCATGTTGGTGAAGAGCTAGACGGCGTGATTGCCAATGTCACGGGCTTTGGCTTCTTTGTCCGTTTGAGTGAGTTGCACATCGATGGCTTAGTGCACATCTCTAACTTGGCGAACGACTACTATCAGTTTGATCCGATCGGCCAGCGTTTGATTGGCGAAAGCTTTGGCGCCATTTATCGTCTTGGCGATAGCGTCAAAGTGAAGGTGCTGTCGGTGAACTTGGACGACAGACAGATCGATTTTGAGTTGGTGGAAAGTAGCCGAGTGCCACGCGGCAAAGGCAAAACGTCGAAAAAACGCGCGGCAGAAGCGCAGCGTAAAGCAAAAGAGAAGAAGCGTAACGCCAGCGGAAAAGGCGAGCGCCGCGCCACCCCAGCGGTGGAGCCGACTAAGCGTCCTGACGCAGAACGCGGTAAAGCGGGCGCGAAAGGTCAGTCTCGTGGCGACGCGAGCGCTGAAGGGGCGAAAAAGCCAAAAGTCAAAAAGGCCAACAAGAAAAAGCCCGGTCGTAAGCCGAAAAAAGCCAAACGATAATCTATCGAAGAGAGGGGTGCATCACGCCTCTCTCTTGAATCAAAACAGGTTAACTAATGAGTAACGAATTTATTTATGGCATCCACGCCGTCAAAGCGGTGCTGGCCAAAGAGCCTGAACGTTTTGTTGAAGCGTATGTTCTTAAAGGGCGTCAAGACGACCGCCTGCTACCAATCCTCAATGAGTTGCAAGCGGTAGGCGTTTCCATCCAGCAGATGACGCGCAAAACCCTCGACGACAAAGCGCATGGTGCCAATCACCAAGGTGTGATTGCCCGTGTTAAGCCCGCCAAGCCGCTCAACGAGCATGATTTAGATGACATTATCGCCAAGCACGACAATCCACTGCTGTTGGTACTGGATGGGGTGACCGATCCCCATAACTTAGGCGCTTGCCTACGTAATGCCGATGCGGCGGGTGTGTGCGCGGTCATCGTGCCAAAAGATAAGTCGGCGCCAATGACGGCAACGGTCAGCAAAGTGGCGTGTGGCGCAGCAGAAACTGTACCCTTAGTGCGTGTGACTAATCTGGCGCGCACGATGCGCAGTTTGCAAGAGCAGGGCATCTGGTTTGTCGGTACGGCAGGCGAGGCGACGCACGATATCTATCAAGCCAAACTGACCGGCCCACTGGCCATCGTCATGGGCGCCGAAGGCGACGGTATGCGCCGCCTAACGCGCGAGACCTGTGACGACCTGATTAAAATCCCAATGGCTGGCTCAGTCTCGAGCTTAAACGTCTCGGTCGCTTCAGGCATCTGCCTCTTCGAAGCCGTCCGTCAGAGACTGGGGTAAGGTCCTAGTGGCGAGTGCCTAGTTCCTAGAGGGCGATTTCTAGGAACTAGGCGCTGGTATTCTCAGATTCCAACTTAAATACTTTTTTCCTCTATACATATCGTCTCTACACACCTTCGACTCTCTAGACACTCCTTCTAGGAACTAGAAACTAGGCACTTCTTTTTCTACCCCCCTTTTTCTGCGACTATTTTTCAAACAACCCTTGCATGTGAAACTGTGATCTGTATAATGCCCCGCACTGGTTAAGCCAGTTGTGAACCAATGAGCAGCGAGGAGCTGATTTACCGCTTGGTAAATTAGGTAATGTAAACTCAGCTTATGTTCGCGGTTAATACAATTAGTTCACCTCTTGAAAGCAAACAGCAATGTTTCTCTTCTCGAGAGCTAATCGAAAATTAGCTGACAATGCGTCCTAATCTTGGATGCTACGGTTTCACATAAATCAATCGTACATTCTCTCGCCTTAGCGAGTCTGAGTGGCGATATTGTTTGTGTAATAAATAACTATTGGAGCTCTGTCTCATGCAGAACCAACGTATTCGTATCCGCCTAAAAGCTTTCGATTACAAACTAATCGACGCTTCTACAGCGGAGATCGTTGAAACAGCTAAGCGCACTGGCGCACAGGTTCGTGGTCCAATCCCACTGCCAACTCGTAAAGAGCGTTTCACAGTTCTTATCTCTCCACACGTTAACAAAGATGCTCGTGATCAGTACGAAATCCGTACTCACAAACGTCTAATCGACATCGTTGAGCCAACAGACAAAACTGTTGATGCTCTGATGCGTCTAGACCTTGCTGCGGGCGTTGACGTACAAATTAGCCTAGGTTAAGGGAGATTAGAAGAATGATTGGTCTAATCGGTCGTAAAGTGGGCATGACCCGCGTATTTACTGAAGATGGCGTTTCTATCCCAGTAACAGTTGTTGAAGTTGAAGCAAACCGCGTTTCTCAAGTGAAAACTCTTGAAACAGACGGCTACGCAGCAATTCAGGTAACTGCTGGTGCTAAGAAAGCCAACCGCGTAAACAAAGCTGAAGCAGGTCACTTTGCTAAAGCTGGTGTTGAAGCTGGTCGTGGTCTTTGGGAATTCCGTTTGGAAAACGGCGAAGAGTTTGAAGTTGGCGCTGAGCTAACAGTTGAACTGTTCAACGAAACTAAGAAAGTAGACGTTACTGGTACATCTAAAGGTAAAGGCTTCCAAGGCGCTGTTAAGCGTTGGAACTTCCGTACTCAAGATATGACTCACGGTAACTCATTGTCTCACCGTGCTCCTGGTTCTATCGGTCAATGTCAGACTCCAGGTCGCGTATTTAAAGGCAAGAAAATGGCAGGTCACATGGGTGCTGAGCGTGTAACGACTCAAAACCTAGAGATCGTACGTGTTGACGCTGAGCGCAACCTGCTTCTTATTAAAGGTGCAGTCCCAGGCTCAACTGGCGGCAACGTGATCGTTAAACCAGCTGTTAAAGCATAACGTCTCAGGAGTAAGTAATGGAACTAATGGTTAAAGGTGCTGATGCACTAACTGTTTCCGAAACTACTTTCGGACGTGAGTTTAACGAAGCTCTTGTACACCAAGTAGTTGTTGCGTACGCAGCAGGTGCTCGTCAAGGTACTCGTGCTCAAAAAACACGTTCAGAAGTTTCTGGCGGTGGCGCTAAGCCATGGCGTCAAAAAGGTACTGGCCGTGCTCGTGCTGGTACAATCCGTAGCCCAATCTGGCGTACAGGTGGTGTTACTTTTGCTGCGAAACCACAAGATCACAGCCAAAAAGTAAACAAGAAAATGTACCGTGGTGCTATGAAGAGCATTCTTTCTGAGCTAGTTCGTCAAGAGCGTCTAATCGTTGTTGATAACTTCTCAGTTGAAGCGCCAAAAACTAAAGAGCTTGTAGCTAAGCTGAAAGAGCTTGAGCTAACTGACGCTCTAATCGTGACTAGCGAAGTAGATGAGAATCTATTCCTAGCTGCTCGTAACCTATACAAAGTTGACGCACGTGATGTTGCTGGTATCGACCCAGTTTCACTGATCGCGTTCGACAAAGTTGTAATGACTGCTGAAGCAGTTAAGCAAGTTGAGGAGATGCTAGCATGATCACTGAAGAGCGTATCCTAAAAGTTCTACGTGCACCGCACATCTCTGAAAAAGCAACTATGGCTGCTGAGAAAGCGAACACTATCGTTTTCAAAGTAGCAAAAGATGCGACTAAGAAAGAGATCAAAGCAGCCGTAGAAAAGCTATTTGAAGTTGAAGTTAAGTCTGTAAATACTCTTATCACTAAGGGTAAGACCAAACGTCAAGGTCTACGCCAAGGTCGCCGCAGCGACGTTAAGAAAGCGTACGTTACTTTGAAAGAAGGTCAAGATCTTGACTTCGTTGGCGGTGCGGAATAACAGGAGTAGTTAAACAATGGCTATTGTTAAATGTAAGCCGACTTCCCCTGGTCGTCGTCACGTAGTTAAAGTTGTTAACGCTGACCTTCACAAAGGTAAGCCTTACGCACCTCTTCTAGAGAAAAACTCTAAGAACGGTGGTCGTAACAACAACGGTCGTATCACAGTACGTCACATCGGTGGTGGTCACAAACACCACTACCGCGTTATCGATTTCAAACGTACTAAAGATGGCATTCCAGCGAAAGTTGAGCGTCTAGAATACGATCCAAACCGTAGCGCAAACATCGCTCTAGTTCTGTACGCAGACGGTGAGCGTCGTTACATCATTGCACCTAAAGGTGTTCAAGCTGGTGATCAGATCCAATCTGGTGTTGATGCGCCTATCAAAGCAGGTAACACCCTGCCGATGCGCAACATCCCTGTAGGTTCTACTGTTCACTGTGTTGAACTTAAGCCTGGTAAAGGTGCTCAGCTAGCTCGTTCGGCTGGTGCTTACGCTCAAATCGTTGCTCGCGACGGTGCGTACGTGACTATCCGTCTACGTTCTGGTGAGATGCGCAAAGTATTGTCTGAAGGCCGTGCAACAATCGGTGAAGTAGGCAACGCTGAGCACATGCTACGCGAACTAGGTAAAGCTGGTGCTAACCGCTGGCGCGGTGTTCGTCCAACCGTTCGCGGTGTGGTAATGAACCCAGTAGACCACCCACACGGTGGTGGTGAAGGCCGTACATCTGGTGGTCGTCACCCAGTTTCTCCTTGGGGTATGCCAACTAAAGGCTTCAAGACCCGTAAGAACAAACGCACTGACAAGTACATCGTACGTCGTCGTAACAAGTAATCTATATAAGAGGATAAGCCATGCCACGTTCTCTCAAGAAAGGTCCATTTATTGACCTACACTTGCTGAAGAAGGTAGAGAAAGCGGTGGAAAGCGGAGACAAAAAGCCTATTAAGACTTGGTCCCGTCGCTCAATGATCATTCCAACAATGATCGGTTTGACCATCGCTGTCCATAATGGTCGTCAGCACGTTCCAGTTTTCGTTACCGAAGAAATGATCGGTCACAAACTGGGCGAATTCGCACCAACACGTACTTACCGCGGTCACGCTGCGGATAAGAAAGCTAAGAAGCGTTAAGGAGTAGATGATGGAAGCAGTAGCTAAACATAACTTTGCTCGCATTTCGCCTCAGAAAGCTCGCTTAGTTGCAGATCAAATTCGTGGTAAATCAGTTGATCAAGCTCTAGAAATCTTGACGTTCAGCAACAAAAAAGCGGCTGAACTGATCAAGAAAGTTCTTGAATCAGCTATCGCGAACGCGGAGCACAACGAAGGTGCAGATATCGACGATCTATCAGTCGCTAAAATCTTCGTAGATGAAGGCCCGATCATGAAGCGTATTATGCCTCGTGCTAAAGGTCGTGCGGATCGTATCTTGAAGCGTTCAAGCCACATCACTGTTGTTGTTGCAGACGCTTGAGACTAGGAGAGTAAGCAATGGGTCAAAAAGTACATCCTAATGGTATTCGTCTAGGCATCGTTAAGCCTTGGAATGCTACATGGTTTGCTAACACCAAAGAATTCGCTGACAACCTAGACGGCGACTTCAAGGTACGTCAGTTCCTAACTAAGGAACTTTCGAAAGCGTCTCTTTCACGTATCGTTATCGAGCGTCCTGCTAAGAGTATCCGTGTGACTATTCACACTGCTCGTCCAGGCGTTGTTATCGGTAAGAAAGGTGAAGACGTTGAGAAGCTACGCGCAGCTGTAGCTAAAATTGCAGGTGTACCAGCGCAAATTAACATCGCTGAAGTACGTAAGCCTGAACTGGATGCGCAACTTGTTGGTGACAGCATCGCGTCTCAGCTAGAGCGTCGTGTTATGTTCCGTCGTGCTATGAAGCGCGCGGTACAAAACGCAATGCGTCTAGGTGCTAAAGGTATCAAAGTGGAAGTAAGCGGTCGTCTAGGCGGCGCTGAAATCGCACGTTCAGAGTGGTACCGTGAAGGCCGTGTGCCTCTACACACTCTACGTGCTGACATTGATTACGCAACTTCTTCGGCTCACACCCAATACGGTGTAATCGGCATTAAAGTTTGGATCTTCAAAGGTGAGATCCTAGGCGGTATGCCAGCAGCTAACGCTGTAGAGCCTAAAGGCGACAAGCCTAAGAAGCAGCGCAAAGGCCGTAAGTAAGGAGTCGACAGATGCTACAACCTAAACGTACTAAGTTCCGTAAGGTTCAGACTGGTCGTAACCGTGGTCTAGCTAAAGGTACTGATGTAAGCTTCGGCGAATTCGGTCTTAAAGCTGTTGGCCGTGGTCGTCTAACTGCTCGTCAAATCGAAGCGGCACGTCGTGCAATGACACGTCACGTTAAGCGTCAAGGTAAAATCTGGATCCGTGTGTTCCCAGACAAGCCTATCACAGAAAAACCACTTGAAGTTCGTCAAGGTAAGGGTAAAGGTAACGTTGAGTACTGGGTAGCCCAAATCCAACCTGGTAAGGTGATGTACGAAATGGGTGGTGTACCTGAAGAATTGGCACGTGAAGCGTTCCGCCTAGCGGCTCGCAAACTGCCATTCAAGACGACATTTGTAACTAAGCAGGTGATGTGATGAAAGCACAAGATCTACGCGAAAAAAGCGTTGAAGAGCTAAATGCAGAGCTTCTAGGTTTGCTACGTGAACAGTTCAACTTGCGCATGCAAGCTGCGACTGGTCAACTACAGCAAACTCATACTCTGAAAGCTGTACGCCGTGATATCGCACGTGTGAAAACTGTTTTGACTGAGAAGGCAGGCGCATAATGAGCGAAGTAAAACGTACTCAACAAGGTCGTGTTATCAGCGACAAGATGGACAAGTCTATCACTGTTGCTATCGAGCGTTTCGTAAAACACCCAATTTACGGTAAGTTCGTAAAACGCACGACAAAAGTACACGCACATGACGAGAACAACGAGTGTGGCCTAGGCGACACAGTTGAAATCGCAGAGTGTCGTCCACTGTCTAAGACTAAGTCTTGGACTTTGGTAAAAGTTGTAGAAAAAGCGAAGATGTAATCTCGTTAATTCTATGATGAAACGGCTCCAAAAAGTTTTTTTGGGGCCGTTTATTTTTTGACTACCCAAGTGAAAAAAAGGGTGGTACAATTCGCGTCCCTTTTAAAGAGGCAGCCCGACCCGTGAGGGTCTAGTTTTTTTATATATTTAGCGGAGCACTAACATGATCCAAATGCAAAGTATGCTGGACGCAGCTGATAACTCAGGCGCTCGCAGCGTAATGTGTATTAAGGTTCTGGGTGGCTCTCACCGCCGTTATGCACATATCGGTGACATCATCAAAGTTACTGTTAAGGAAGCAATTCCTCGCGGTAAAGTTAAAAAAGGTGATGTACTGAAGGCGGTGGTAGTTCGCACCCGTAAAGGCGTACGTCGTCCAGACGGTTCTGTCATTCGCTTCGACCGTAATGCTTGCGTACTGTTAAATGACAATACTGAGCAACCAATCGGTACACGTATCTTTGGTCCTGTGACACGCGAACTTCGTAACGATAAGTTCATGAAGATCGTTTCACTGGCTCCAGAAGTTCTGTAAGGAGCACGTAAAGATGGCAGCTAAAATCCGTCGTAATGACGAAGTAATCGTTCTTGCTGGTAAAGATAAAGGCAAGAAAGGTAAAGTAACTAAGGTCCTAGCTACTGGTAAAGTTATCGTTGAAGGTATCAACCTTGTTAAGAAACACCAGAAACCTGTTCCTGCTATGGGTATCCAAGGCGGTATCGTAGAGCAAGAAGCAGCAATCGACGTTTCTAACGTGGCGATTTTCAACGCAGCTACTGGTAAAGCTGACCGTATCGGTTTCCGTATCGAAGATGGCAAGAAAGTTCGTTTCTTCAAGTCTAACGGCGAAACTGTTTCTAACTAATAGAAAGTAATTTGGAGTTCTACTATGGCGAAACTGCATGATTACTACAAGTCGTCTGTAGTCGCTGAACTGACCAAACAGTTCGGTTACTCAAGCGTCATGCAAGTCCCTAGAATCGAGAAAATCACCCTTAACATGGGTGTTGGTGAAGCAATCAACGACAAGAAACTGCTAGAAAACGCAGCATCTGATATGGCAACGATCTCTGGTCAAAAGCCACTTATCACTAAAGCGCGTAAATCTGTTGCAGGCTTCAAAATTCGTGAAGGCTACCCTATCGGTTGTAAAGTAACCTTGCGTGGCGAACGTATGTGGGATTTTCTTGAGCGTCTAATTTCGATCGCTCTTCCACGTGTACGTGACTTCCGTGGTGTTAGCGCTAAGTCTTTTGACGGTCGCGGTAACTACAGCATGGGCGTTCGCGAGCAAATCATCTTCCCGGAAATCGACTTTGATAAAGTTGATCGAGTACGCGGTCTAGACATCACTATTACGACGTCTGCTGGTACTGATGAGGAAGGCCGTGCTCTGCTGGCTGCCTTTAACTTCCCATTCCGTAAGTAAGGTGAAGGGTTACTGTTATGGCTAAAAATTCAATGAAAGCACGTGAAGCAAAGCGTGCGAAGCTTGTAGCTAAGTTCGCTGAAAAGCGTGCGGCTCTTAAAGCTATCATCAGCGATGTAAACGCATCTGAAGAAGATCGTTGGGATGCAGTGCTTAAACTGCAAACTCTTCCACGTGATTCAAGTGCATCACGTCAGCGCAACCGTTGTAACCAAACTGGTCGTCCACACGGTTACCTACGTAAGTTCGGTCTAAGCCGTATCAAAGTTCGCGAAGCTTGCATGAAAGGCGAGATTCCTGGACTTCGTAAGGCTAGCTGGTAATTGCCACTTAATCATTTGGAGTAAATCATATGAGCATGCAAGATCCGATTTCGGATATGCTGACCCGCATTCGTAACGGTCAGGCAGCAGACAAAGTCTCTGTTAAAATGCCTTCTTCAAAGCTTAAAGTTGCAATTGCTGCACTACTAAAAGCTGAAGGTTACATCGTTGATTTCGCTGTTGAAGGCGAAGTAAAACCTGAGCTAGAAGTTACTCTTAAGTACTTCCAAGCGAAACCAGTAATCGAGCAACTTAAACGTGTTTCTCGTCCAGGTCTACGTGTTTACAAGAAGAAAGATGAACTTCCTTCTGTAATGGGTGGTCTTGGTGTTGCTATCGTTTCAACTTCCAAGGGTCTGATGTCAGACCGTGCTGCACGTAAAGCAGGTCTTGGTGGTGAAATCATCGCTTACGTAGCGTAATAGGAGTAGAAAATGTCTCGTGTTGCTAAAGCACCTGTCGCTATTCCAGCTGGCGTAGAGGTGAAACTGAACGGCCAAGAAATCACTGTAAAAGGTGCGAAGGGCGAACTAACTCGCGTTCTTAACGACGCTGTTGTTATCGCTCAGGAAGAAAACAACCTTACTTTCGGTCCTAAAGAAGGTGTTGCTAACGCATGGGCTCAAGCAGGTACTGCTCGCGCTCTAGTGAACAACATGGTTGTTGGTGTTACTGAAGGCTTTACCAAGAAGCTAACTCTTAAAGGTGTTGGTTACCGTGCTGCTATCAAAGGCAACGCTGTAGGTCTAACACTAGGCTTCTCTCACCCAGTTGAGCACGAGTTGCCAGCGGGTATCAAAGCTGAGTGTCCAAGCCAAACTGAAATTGTTATCACTGGTTGTGACAAACAACTAGTTGGTCAAGTTGCGGCTGACATTCGTTCTTACCGTGAGCCTGAGCCATACAAAGGCAAAGGTGTTCGTTACGCAGATGAAAATGTGCGTACTAAAGAAGCTAAGAAGAAGTAAGGTAACACTATGGATAAGAAAGCATCTCGCATCCGTCGTGCTACACGCGCACGTCGTAAGATTGCAGAACTGGGTGCAACTCGCCTAGTAGTACACCGTACTCCTCGTCACGTGTACGCACAGGTTATCGCATCAAACGGCTCTGAGGTAATCGCAGCAGCTTCTACTGTAGAAAAAGCGATCCGTGAGCAAGTGAAGAACACTGGTAACATCGATGCAGCAAAAGCAGTAGGTAAAGCTATTGCAGAGCGCGCGCTTGAAAAAGGCGTTGACGCAGTTGCATTTGATCGTTCTGGTTTCCAATACCACGGTCGAGTAGCGGCGCTAGCAGAATCTGCTCGCGAAGCTGGTCTGAAATTCTAAGGTAGGGTTGGAAGATGGCTAAAGAACAACAAGTTCAAGCGAATGATTTGCAAGAAAAGCTAATCGCAGTTAACCGTGTTTCTAAAACGGTTAAAGGTGGTCGAATCATGAGCTTTACTGCACTAACTGTAGTTGGTGACGGTAACGGTCGTGTAGGTTTCGGTTACGGCAAAGCTCGTGAAGTACCTGCAGCGATCCAAAAAGCAATGGAAAAAGCACGTCGTAACATGACTACGATCGCGCTTAACGAAGGCACACTTTTCCACCCGGTAAAAGGTCGCCACTCGGGCTCTAAAGTTTACATGCAGCCAGCGGCTGAAGGTACGGGTGTTATCGCAGGTGGTGCGATGCGTGCAGTACTAGAAGTTGCAGGTGTACACAACGTACTATCTAAAGCATACGGTTCAACGAACCCTATCAACATCGTTCGTGCAACGATCGATGCACTAGGTAGCATGAAGTCACCAGAAATGGTTGCTGCTAAACGTGGTCTAACTGTTGAATCTATTTCGGAGTAAGAACACATGGCAACTATTAAAGTAACTCAAACTAAAAGCTCAATCGGTCGCCTACCAAAGCACAAAGCTACTTTGCGTGGTCTGGGCCTTCGTAAAATCAACCATACAGTAGAACTTGAAGATACTCCGTGTGTACGCGGTATGATCAACAAGGTTTACTACATGGTTAAAGTTGAGGAGTAATCAGAATGCGTTTGAATACTCTAGCACCGGCTGCGGGCTCTAAGACTTCTGCGAAGCGAGTTGGTCGTGGTATCGGTTCTGGCCTTGGTAAAACTGGTGGCCGTGGTCACAAAGGTCAAAAATCACGTTCTGGCGGTAAAGTTCGTCCAGGTTTTGAAGGCGGTCAGATGCCTCTAAAACAACGTCTACCTAAGTTCGGTTTCACTTCTCGTAAGAGCCTAGTGTCTGCTGAAGTTCGTCTAGCTGAGCTAGCGAAAGTAACAGGTGACGTGGTTGATCTAAACAGCCTTAAAGCTGCTAACGTCATCACTAAGAACATCGAATTCGTTAAAGTTGTTCTTTCTGGTGAAATCAACAAAGCAGTGACTGTTAAAGGTCTACGTGTGACTAAAGGCGCTAAAGCTGCAATCGAAGCTGCAGGCGGTAAAATCGAAGAATAATCTTCGAAGGAAGGGTACAGATGGCTAAAAAACCAGGACAAGATTTTAGTAGTGCAAAGAATGGATTGGCGGAATTAAAGTCGCGTTTATTGTTCGTTTTAGGCGCACTTTTGGTATTCCGTGCAGGTTCTTTTGTACCACTACCTGGTATTGATGCTGCTGTACTTGCCCAATTGTTCGAACAGCAAAAAGGTACCATCGTAGAGATGTTTAACATGTTCTCCGGTGGTGCTCTTGAGCGTGCATCTATATTAGCGTTGGGCATCATGCCGTACATTTCGGCATCGATTGTTGTCCAACTGCTAACTGTAGTTCATCCAGCGTTAGCTGAACTCAAAAAAGAGGGTGAAGCAGGCCGTCGTAAGATCAGCCAATATACACGCTACGGCACGCTTGTACTTGCAACCTTCCAAGCTATTGGTATTGCAACAGGCCTACCAAACATGGTCGACAATCTGGTTGTTATCAACCAAACCATGTTTACGCTTATTGCGACCGTAAGTTTAGTAACCGGTACCATGTTCCTTATGTGGTTAGGTGAACAAATTACAGAGCGCGGAATTGGTAACGGTATCTCGTTGCTAATCTTTGCAGGTATTGTTGCTGGATTGCCTTCGGCAATCGGCCAAACAATTGAGCAAGCGCGTCAAGGTGAATTGCATGTACTTCTTCTGCTGTTGATTGGTGTATTGTCTTTCGCTGTCATTTACTTTGTTGTTTTCATGGAGCGTGGTCAACGTCGTATCGTTGTCAACTACGCGAAGCGTCAACAAGGTCGCAAAGTATTTGCTGCGCAAAGTACGCATCTGCCATTAAAAATTAATATGGCCGGTGTTATTCCAGCAATCTTCGCTTCGAGCATTATCCTGTTCCCAGGAACATTGGCTCAGTGGTTCGGTCAGAACGGTGAGAGCAGCGCGTTCGGTTGGTTAACTGACGTGTCTTTGGCTCTTAGCCCAGGTCAACCTCTGTATGTAATGCTTTATGCAGCAGCGATTATTTTCTTCTGTTTCTTCTACACGGCGTTGGTATTCAACCCGCGTGAAACAGCAGATAACTTGAAGAAGTCAGGTGCATTCGTACCCGGCATCCGCCCAGGTGAGCAGACAGCTAAGTACATTGATAAAGTAATGACGCGACTAACCCTTGCGGGCGCGCTTTACATTACCTTTATCTGTCTGATTCCGGAGTTCATGATGGTCGCGTGGAACGTACGTTTCTACTTCGGCGGTACATCACTACTTATCGTAGTGGTTGTTATCATGGACTTTATGGCACAGGTACAGACTCATATGATGTCTCAACAATATGATTCTGTGTTGAAGAAAGCGAATCTGAAAGGTTATGGCCGTTAATTCGGCGGTAGTCTCAGATTTCATTTACGGAGTTTAGCAATGAAAGTTCGTGCTTCCGTTAAAAAAATCTGCCGTAACTGTAAAGTTATCAAGCGTAACGGTGTCGTTCGCGTGATTTGCAGTGAGCCAAAGCACAAGCAGCGCCAAGGCTAATTAGCAGAAATTTTTACTTGAAATAGAAGGTTAGGTCGAGTATATTCCTCGGCCTACCTTTTGCGTGCAAAAGAAGTAGTATTCCGCAACGTATCCATAACGGGCTTTGTTGCGGCTAATTCTTTTTAAGAAACACTAGGAGTGAATAATGGCCCGTATTGCAGGCATTAACATTCCTGATCAGAAACATGCTGTGATTGCTCTAACGTCAATCTACGGCATCGGTAAAACTCGCTCTCAAGCTATCCTAGCTGAAGTGGGTATTGCTGAAGATGTTAAGATCAGTGAACTAACTGAAGAGCAGATCGATCAACTGCGTGATGGTGTAGCTAAGTACACTGTAGAAGGTGATCTACGTCGTGAAGTATCTATGAACATCAAGCGTCTTATGGACCTTGGCTGTTACCGTGGTCTTCGTCATCGTCGCAGTCTACCACTACGTGGACAGCGTACTAAAACCAATGCTCGCACCCGTAAGGGTCCGCGTAAGCCGATCAAGAAATAATCGGGAAGGTAGAGTACAATGGCTAAACAACCAACTCGCGCTCGTAAGCGCGTACGCAAGCAAGTTGCAGATGGCGTTGCGCACATCCATGCTTCTTTCAACAACACAATCGTAACCATCACTGACCGTCAAGGTAACGCACTAGCTTGGGCTACTGCAGGTGGTTCAGGTTTCCGTGGTTCTCGTAAGTCTACTCCGTTCGCTGCACAGGTTGCTGCTGAGCGTTGTGCTGAAATGGCTAAAGAATACGGTCTAAAGAACTTGGAAGTTATGGTTAAGGGTCCAGGTCCAGGTCGTGAATCTACTGTTCGCGCACTGAACGCTGCTGGTTTCCGCATCACAAACATTGTTGATGCTACACCAATCCCTCATAACGGTTGTCGTCCACCTAAGAAACGTCGCGTATAACGTTTTTTAGATTACTGGAGAAAGATCATGGCAAGATATTTGGGTCCTAAGCTGAAGCTTAGCCGTCGCGAAGGTACTGACTTATTCCTTAAGTCTGGTGTACGCGCGATCGATACCAAGTGTAAAATTGATAACGCACCAGGTGTACACGGCGCTCGTCGCGGTCGTCTATCTGAGTATGGCGTTCAGCTTCGTGAGAAGCAAAAAGTTCGTCGTATGTACGGCGTTCTAGAAAAACAATTCCGTAACTACTACAAAGAAGCTGCTCGCCTTAAAGGCAACACAGGTGAAAACCTGCTTCAGCTTCTTGAAGGTCGTCTTGATAACGTAGTTTACCGCATGGGCTTTGGTGCAACTCGCGCAGAAGCACGTCAGCTAGTTAGCCACAAAGCTATCCTAGTTAACGGTAAAGTTGTAAACGTTCCTTCTTTCAAAGTTGCGGCTAACGACGTTGTTTCTATTCGCGAAAAAGCGAAACAGCAATCTCGCATCAAAGGTGCACTAGAAGTTGCTGAACAACGCGAAAAACCAACTTGGATTGAAGTAGATGGCACTAAGATGGAAGGTACGTTCAAGCGTCTGCCTGAGCGTTCTGATCTGTCTGCTGACATCAACGAACAACTGATCGTCGAGCTTTACTCTAAGTAAGGTTTAAACTAAAGAGAGGACACAATGCAGGGTTCTGTAACAGAATTTCTTAAGCCACGTCTGGTTGACATCGAACAAGTCAGCACGACACACGCAAAAGTAACTCTTGAGCCATTAGAGCGTGGCTTTGGTCACACTCTAGGTAATGCACTTCGCCGTATTTTGCTTTCGTCTATGCCAGGTTGCGCAGTGACTGAAGTTGAAATTGAAGGCGTTCTGCACGAGTACAGCACTAAAGAAGGCGTTCAAGAAGATATTCTTGAAATTCTTCTAAACCTTAAAGGTTTGGCTGTGCGCGTTGCCGAAGGCAAAGATGAAGTGTTTATTACACTGAACAAATCAGGCTCAGGCCCTGTGGTTGCAGGTGACATCACCCATGATGGTGATGTAGAGATCGCTAACCCAGAACACGTAATTTGTCACCTAACGGATGACAACGCTGAGATCGCTATGCGTATCAAAGTTGAACGTGGTCGCGGTTACGTTCCAGCTTCAGCTCGTATCCATACTGAAGAAGATGAGCGTCCAATTGGCCGCCTACTGGTTGACGCTACGTACAGCCCAGTGGACAAGATTGCTTACTCTGTTGAAGCCGCTCGTGTAGAGCAGCGTACAGACTTAGACAAGCTTGTTATCGACATGGAAACGAACGGAACTCTAGACCCTGAGGAAGCAATCCGTCGCGCAGCAACTATTCTTGCTGAGCAATTGGATGCGTTCGTAGATCTTCGTGATGTACGTGTACCTGAGGAGAAGGAAGAGAAGCCAGAATTCGATCCGATCCTACTGCGTCCTGTAGACGATCTTGAACTAACAGTTCGCTCTGCTAACTGTCTGAAAGCAGAAGCGATTCACTACATCGGTGATCTTGTACAGCGCACTGAGGTTGAGCTACTTAAAACGCCAAACCTTGGTAAAAAATCTCTTACTGAGATTAAAGACGTACTTGCATCACGTGGTTTGTCTCTGGGCATGCGCCTAGAAAACTGGCCACCAGCGTCTATCGCTGAAGATTAATCGATACTAGTTAGAAGGATTAGGTCATGCGCCATCGTAAGAGTGGTCGTCAACTCAACCGCAACAGCTCACATCGCAAAGCGATGTTCAGCAACATGGCTAGCTCTCTAGTACGTCATGAAGTTATCAAGACTACTTTGCCAAAAGCAAAAGAGCTACGTCGCGTAGTTGAGCCTTTGATTACACTAGCTAAGACTGACAGCGTTGCTAACCGTCGTCTAGCATTTGCACGTACTCGTGACAACGAAGTAGTTGCAAAACTATTTAACGAACTAGGTCCACGTTTTGCTGCTCGTCAGGGCGGTTACACTCGTATCCTAAAAGCTGGCTTCCGTGCTGGTGATAAAGCTCCAATGGCTTACATTGAGCTTGTTGATCGCCCAGCTGCTGAAGAAGCTGCTGAGTAATCAGTTCGTATAACGAAAAAGCCGAGCGTTAGCTCGGCTTTTTTGTGCCTGTCGTATGGGTAATGCCTCTTCGCACGTGATTTCATCGAGGCATCAAACCTTAATGCTGAGCACCCTTCTAGCAGACGACTATTCTAAGTCCGTCCAGAGTCCACCGAGTGAACCTAATAGACCGTCACTGGCGCCTTGGTCGCCAAGATAGCCAAGGATCACAGGTGCAAATTGGCTGATCATCGAAGGGTCTAGGCCCACTTTTTCAAAGACGCCGCGTACCGCCTCGATACTTTCAAGCTGACTAAAGAGCCCGCTTGCATCGTTGAGCTGCGAGAGGCCAGGTACTAAAGACTCTAATTCGTTGCTGTTTGCAGAAGATAACTGACTTTGTGCGAACGCCAACAGTGCACCGCCGCCCGCTGTCGCTTGTTCGCTGGTCACAGGAAGCTGACTGGTCAACAGCTCGCTTATTGGTGAAGATTGCAGGTTGAGCCCTTGGCTAACCATGTCCATCAAACCCTCTTGGCTTGATTTTTCAGTAATGGAATTGAGAAAGGCGTGCGCTTGTCCGACAGACAGAGTCAGCAGCGCCGCAGTAAGAAGGTGTTTGCGCATAGAGCCTCCATGCAGTGTTCATTTTAACACTCTGATAGGTCAGAGTGATTGAATGGATCAATGGGTATATTGCTTCCATAAGCGATACTTGTATCACACTCATCTCACAGTGAATAGAGCCATCTCTGCGTCAAGATGAAAAAAAGCGGCGCTCATAGAGCACCGCTGTCTGTCTTGAACTTTCGGCTGTTCTGCCAGGCTATTATAGGATAGCCAGCAATTCTACTTCGAAGACCAACGCTGCGAATGGAGGGATCGCCGCGCCAGCGCCGCGCTCACCATAGGCAAGGTCTTGAGGAATGTACAGTTTCCACTTTGAGCCAACAGGCATCAGTTGTAGGGCTTCTACCCAACCTTTGATCACGCCAGTGACAGGGAATTCAGCCGGTTGGCCACGAGACACTGAGCTGTCAAATACTGTACCGTCAGTCAATTCACCGTGGTAGTGAACGCGAACTTGCTTGTCTGAAGTTGGGATTTCACCCGTACCTTCAGTGATGATTTCGTACTGAAGACCTGACTCTAGTACGGTCACTTCTGGACGTAGAGCGTTGTCTTTTAGGAAGGCTTCGCCATCCGCCGCTGCCGCTTTTGCCGCTTCTTGACGTACTGCTTCCGCGCGAGTGTGTAGCTCTTGTAGCGCTTTGTTGATTTCGTCTACTTCGATTGCTGGCATGTCACCAACCAATGCTGTTGCGATACCCGCAGCAATGGCGTCAACGTTTAGGCCGTCAAGACCAGAACCCGCAAGTTGTTGACCCATTTGTAGGCCGATTCCGTAGCTGGCTTTTTGCTCTACAGTTTCAAATTTCACTTCAGACATGATGTCTCTCTTGTTGGGTGTATAAAGTCATCAAGTCTACCAGTTCTCACACAGTGATGAAACGATAGTGCCCTTTTAACTGTCACTCTCGGGGGAGAATAACCATCACTCTCGGGGTGAAATTCGCCAATCGATAAGAATTCCGTGAGATTTGACCGAGTTATTACTTAACGCGCGCAAAATCCCTATACTCGGTTGATTATCATTTTTATACTTGGGGCAGGGTAGTATTGGGAGAACTAGGGCGATGAATCGCAGAAAGAAGAAACCACAACGTGTCGATTATGCTGAGGTATTGAAAACACAGTTGGCGCGCTTTCGTCATTCAAACCCGTTGGGCGCACTCAAGCTGAAAAAGCAAGGGGCAAGTCAGTCTGATTCAAGCACGCCTGAGATGAACCCGTCGTCTCCCCGCGGGGCTAAATGGCGCGCGTTACCCGAGCAAGGCAAGGCGCTTTGGCATCGTCTACCTAAGTGGCATCAACGTGGGTTGATGGTGCTGGTTCCCCTGCTTGTCATTTTGCTGATGTTGCCCACATCACAGTCGACACCGGAGACGTCGTCGGCGCAGGTTGCATCACCTCAACGTGTCTCCATTGATATCAACACCACCGCACTGAGCCAGCAAAGTTCTACGCCAGTCTCACACCAGGAGCCGGCGACAACCCCGAGACAAGTCACGAACCCGTGGCAAGAAGATACGGTGAAAAGTGGCGATACCCTAGCCGAGATGTTTCGTCGCAATGGACTCTCGATGGCGGACTTGAACGCACTCGTCAAAGTCGAAGGGCAAGATAAACCGCTCAGCCAAATTCGCCAAGGTCAGTTGGTGCGCTACAAAGTGACCGATGAAGGTCAGCTTGATATTCTTCAGCTCGAGAAAAATCAGCAATCGGTGATGTTCTTTAGACTATCAGATGGTGGATTTGGCCGCAGTAAGTAATCACTTACTCTCTGCCCATTACCCATTACCCATTACCCCTCAACCACCACTCTCTCGCTTCATATCAATATGAGGGATGCCATCTTCGAGGTACATTTCAGAGGTGGCAACAAATCCATATCGGCCATAAAAGGCACTTAAGTGCTCTTGCGCGCCGATTTCAATTGCGCTGTTTGGCCACAAACGTTGGCATTGAAGAATCGCTTGTTCTAACAGTTGATGACCCAGCCCGTTGCCCCGCGCTTTTTCATGTGTCGCGACTCTGCCGATACTGACGCTTGGATAACTGATACCGGGAGGCAGTAAGCGCGCGCAGGCGACCAGTTGGTCTTGCTCATAACCCAGTAGGTGATACACCCCCGTGACTGGGTCTTTGTCATCGAGCTCGGGGTATGGGCAGGTTTGTTCGACCACAAACACATCCACTCTCAGTTTGAGTAATTGATACAGTTCGTGGTTGCTCAAAGCTTCAAAGGTACGCAGTTGCCAATCCATCGGACACCTATTGGTGATAAAAAAGGGACGCCATCATATCAACCTGAGATAAGTGGCTGCAATATTAACGATCTTTGTAAAATAGAGAGAAAAAAGCCGCAGTGACTGCGGCTTAATGAAAGACTCTCTGATTGAGCAAAGCGCTATTTTTGCAGATCGATTTGGTAGACCGCAAAGCCTACGTCATCATTCTCAACGAAGGTCATTGGGTATTGACCTTTATCTGCGATGAACTTAGCTGCCTTTTCACCCGGTGAGGTTTCGAAACGGATATCGAGTTTTTTATCCGATTGGATAGGGGCGAAAGACCAGTTGTTGTCTGCGCTTGGTACAAACTCACCGTTTTCTTCACTGACGCGGGTAATGTACGCAGCCACAACCGAGCGGTTTTCATCTGGCGAGTCAAACGCAACAAACTCGGCACCTGTGCCTGGGAACTTGTTGCTGTACGCACGGTAGTTGTTGGTCGCAATGATAAATGGCTGTTTCAGATCAATCGCTTTCCCTTGATAAGTCAAACCGACGATACGCTCAGCATCTTCATTGATGACGTTACAGTTGCCGTCGTATTTCGCTGGCTGGGTCACATCAATCTGGTAGTTAACCCCATCAATGACGTCAAAGTTGTAAGTACGGAAGCCATCCCAATCAATCAGGCTTTGTGCGGCACTGCTGTTGGTATCGATCTGTTTAAATTGACCGGCGCTGCACTCTAGCCACTCTTTCACTTCGTGACCGCTGACTTTCATCGCCACCAAGGTATTCGGATAGAGATAGAGATCCGCAGCGTTGCGGAAGGTCAACTGACCTGACTCCACTTCGGTGTAGTTGTTCGGATCGTTTTTACGACCGCCCGCTTTAAACGGCGCTGCCGCTGAGAGCACTGGGATGTCTGATAAGTCAGGATCGCCTTGGATAAAGCGCTCAACGTAATCTTTTTGTGCAAGGTTGACGATTTGTACGGTGGGATCGTCTTGCACCAAGGCGAGGAAGCTGTACATCACGTCGCTGGCTTTACCAATCGGCTGATTGACAAAGTCGCGCGTCGCTTTGTGGTCCGCTTCAAGGGCTTTGACGATACCGGCATCCGCGTCGGCGATAGGCTGTTTAGTGGCGGAATCAAAAATTGGCCTCGCTTCCGATTGGCCTTTCACTACTACCCACTGCTCACCTTCTTGCTTAAGCTCTAGGTCAATCACACCGACGTGGCTGCCCCAACGTCCTGGCATGACGGCTGCAACGCCGTTGATGGTGCCCATTTCATTATCCACACCTTGGATGTTTTCAAAGCCTTTCCCTGGGAAGACGGCGTGCGAGTGACCAAACGCAATCGCATCAATGCCTTCCACCTCAGAGAGATAGTAAGTGGAGTTTTCTGCGCCCATTTTGTGCGGATCAGAGGACACGCCTGAGTGCGGGATGGCGACAATCACATCTGCGCCTTCAGCCTTCATTTGCGGCACTAGGGCCATCGCTGACTCTTTGATGTCTTTGGCAAACACTTTGCCTTCGAGGTTTTTCTTATCCCACACCATGATTTGTGGCGGTACGAAGCCGATGTAGCCGACTTTGATCTCGTGTTCGACACCATCGACATCTTTAAACATGTGCGACTTGATCAGGTAAGGTTTGAAGTAGTGCTCACCGGTTTTTTGGTCAAAAACGTTCGCGCTGACATAAGGGAACTCGGCACCTTCCAGCGATTTTGCCAGAAACTCTAAGCCGTAGTTGAACTCGTGGTTACCGATGTTACCTACATCGTAGCCAAGCTGATTCATCGCCTTGTAAACAGGGTGAACCTCGCCTTTCTCAATGCCTTTGGCTGCCATGTAGTCACCCATTGGGCTGCCTTGAATCAAGTCACCGTTATCAACCAAGACGCTGTTTTCGACTTCACTGCGCGCTGCTTTGACTAAGGTTGCGGCGCGAGTCAAACCAATCTGTTGTGACGGTTTGTCTTTGTAGTAGTCGTAATCCATCACGTTGGTGTGGATGTCGGTGGTCTCGATAATGCGAAGTTTGATGGTTTCTGCCATCGCTGGGCTGGCCATAACCAGCATCCCGCTAAGGACGGCCAGAGAGAGAGGTTTCACTGCTACGTTCATTTTTTGCTCCGATGAGGGGGGTCAACAGTACTGCATAATGTAACAAAGTTGTATGAAACAATAATTTCATTCATCAGGAAAACGTGATCTTAACCGTTGGTATCAACGGGTTGTGGTGCCCAACTCTCACTTTTTGTCTCGATTCGGTGTGGCAAGAATCGTCTCTTATCAGCAATTGGTATAAAAAATGAAATTTTAGAATTTCAGGTAATATGTTCGCAGCGCCATAATGCCATCCATAGATTAGCAAAAGGATGACGTTATGGCGCACAAGGAAACTGTCTCTCCCTTTCCACTTCGCCAGCCCCAAGTCGAGCGCAACCTACCGCCGTTGCACGCGATGGGCCGCAGTGGTTTGAAAGCCGGTGAAGTGGCATTGGTTGGCGCAGGGCCAGGCGATGTGGAGTTGCTGACGCTCAAAGCGTTGCGCTTTTTACAGCAGGCCGATGTGGTGCTGTATGACTACTTGGTGTCAGACGAGATCATGGCACTGGTGCCAAGCGACACCATTTTGGTTTGCGTTGGCAAACGTGCTGGTCACCACAGCGTACCGCAGGAGAAGACCAATCAACTGTTGGTCGATTTTGCGCAGCAAGGGCACAAAGTCGTGCGCATTAAAGGTGGCGATCCGTTTATTTTTGGTCGCGGCGGAGAGGAGCTCGAAGTGTTGGCTGACGCGGGTATCGCCTTTCACGTGGTACCTGGGATCACCGCTGCTGCTGGCGCGACGGCCTACGCCGGCATTCCATTGACGCACCGAGATTACGCGCAGTCGGCGATGTTTATTACCGGTCATCTCAAAGCTGAACGTGATGAGATGGATTGGTCGACATTAGCGCGTGGCAATCAAACGCTCGTCATCTATATGGGGCTGATGAAGTCCGATTACATCCAAAGCCAGTTGATTACGCATGGCCGCGCCGCGCACACGCCAATCGCCATTATCGAGCGCGGTACGCAGCAAGCCCAACGCGTGCTGAAAGGTCAATTGAGCGATTTGAGTGAATTGGCAAAAAGCGCCGAGTCCCCGTCATTGATTGTGATCGGTGAAGTGGTGGCGTTGTCCGAAAAGCTCGATTGGTTTGCCCGCGCGCAAATCGAGGCGCCCATAAGCCAACTTGGCCGCCAGAGCGCATAGCGCTTAATTTTTGCACATCACCCTGAATTTAATAGTCAGAAGCTCAACGCGAGCCGTAAAGGAAGCACCAACATGGACCAAGAACGTTTAACTCACCTCAAGCAACTGGAAGCGGAGAGTATTCATATCATCCGCGAAGTTGCCGCTGAGTTTGATAACCCTGTGATGATGTACTCCATCGGTAAAGACTCATCAGTAATGCTGCATCTTGCGCGTAAAGCGTTTTACCCAGGCAAGATCCCATTTCCATTGCTGCACGTCGATACCGACTGGAAGTTTAGAGAGATGATCGAATTTCGCGATAGAACCGCGAAGAAGTATGGCTTTGAGCTTTTGGTCCATAAGAACCCAGAAGGTCTGGCGATGGGCATCAACCCATTCGATCATGGCTCTTCGAAACACACGGACATCATGAAAACCCAAGGGTTAAAGCAGGCGCTGAACAAATACGGTTTTGACGCTGCTTTTGGCGGTGCCCGCCGTGACGAAGAGAAGTCTCGAGCGAAAGAGCGAGTCTACTCATTTCGAGATAAAAACCACACCTGGGACCCGAAAAACCAGCGTCCAGAGCTATGGCGCACCTATAACGGTCAAATCAACAAAGGCGAAAGTATTCGTGTGTTCCCACTGTCGAACTGGACTGAGCTCGACATTTGGCAATACATCTACTTAGAGAACATCGAGATTGTGCCTTTGTACTTGGCGGATACGCGTCCTGTTGTTGAGCGTGATGGCATGTTGATCATGGTCGATGACGAGCGCATGAAGCTGCAACCGGGTGAAGTGGTGGAAGAGAAAAGCGTACGTTTTCGTACCTTGGGTTGTTACCCACTGACGGGGGCGATTGAGTCCACCGCCAACACGTTGACCGGCATTATCGAAGAGATGTTAGTGGCGACGTCGAGTGAGCGCCAAGGTCGAGCGATCGACCACGATCAGTCAGGATCGATGGAGCTCAAAAAACGTCAAGGTTACTTCTAAGTAGGATCTAAGGAAAGAAAATGAACAGCGCAGTCGTAGCGGAGCTCGCAGAGCTTGGTATCGAGGGATACCTAAAACAGCACCAATACAAGTCACTACTTAGATTCTTAACGTGTGGCTCAGTTGATGACGGCAAGAGTACCTTGATCGGTCGCTTGCTGCATGACTCAAAACAAATTTATGAAGATCAGTTGGCCGCGGTTCACTCTGATTCTCAGCGTGTCGGCACCACCGGTGAGCGCCCAGACTTGGCGCTGCTGGTCGATGGTCTGCAAGCGGAACGTGAACAGGGCATCACCATTGATGTGGCCTACCGTTATTTCTCAACCCAAAAACGCAAATTCATCATTGCGGATACACCGGGGCATGAGCAATACACGCGTAACATGGCGACCGGTGCGTCAACCTGTGATCTGGCGGTGATCTTGATCGATGCGCGTAAGGGCGTCTTGGATCAAACGCGTCGTCACTCCTTCATCTCTAATTTGCTTGGCCTTAAGCACTTTGTGGTGGCGGTCAACAAGATGGACTTGGTCGATTACTCACAGCAGCGTTTTGAAGAGATTCGTGAGCAATACCTTGAGTTTTCCAAGAACCTGCAAGGTGAGACGGACATTCAGATCATCCCGCTGTCAGCGCTAGAAGGCGATAACGTGGTTGAGCCCAGTGCTAACATGAGCTGGTTCAAGGGCCCATCACTGCTTGAGCTTTTGGAGTCTGTCGATGTGGACAGCGAAAAAGAAGTGGGCGAGTTTCGCTTCCCAGTGCAATACGTTAACCGCCCGAACCTCGATTTCCGTGGTTTTGCCGGCACGATTGCCTCTGGCAGCGTCAGCGTGGGTGACAAAATTAAAGCGTTGCCATCAGGCAAAACCTCAACGGTGGCGCGTATTGTGACCTTTGATGGCGATTTGGAGCAGGCGCAAGCCGGGCTTGCGGTGACGTTGACGCTGGAAGATGAAATCGACATTAGCCGCGGCGATCTGATCGTACTTGAGTCCTCTTCGGTGGAGTCGAGTAATCACCTGCTGGCCGATGTGGTATGGATGACCGAGCAGCCGCTTAAACCGGGACGTGATTACGACATCAAGATCGCGGGTAAGAAAACGGTAGGTCAGGTGCAAGCGATTCGTCACCAGTACGACATCAACAACCTCTCGAGCCACAGTGCCGACGAGTTACCGTTGAACGGGATCGGTTTGTGTGAATGGACTTTGAACGAGTCGGTCGCACTGGACAAATACCTCGCTTGCCAAGACACCGGTGGTTTTATCGTGATTGATCGCTTAACTAATGTGACAGTCGGCGCGGGATTGATTCGCGAAAGCTTGTCGCAGGTAGCGCGTGGTGAAGGTCAGTTCTCTGAGTTTGAAGTTGAGCTCAATGCACTGATTCGTAAGCACTTCCCTCATTGGGGTGCGGCTGATCTCAGCCAACTGCTTGGCCAGAAGTAAGCCAAGGTAAGCGAGTAGGGAGAGGCGAAATGTGGCAGCAAGGGGTGGTGCTGGCGTTGTTGGTCGGGGTTGTGACCTGTTTAGTCAGCACACGAGTTAAACCGAGCTATCTGTTTGCCAGCGCAGCGTTTATTGCCTTCATTGCCGGCTTGATTGACGTCAGTGAGATCGCCTCTAACTTCACCAATGCCTCATTGGTGACGCTGGTGCTGCTCATTTTGGCATCCTGCGCGCTAGAAAAAACGCGTCTGATCAGCTGGGTGAGCCGCTCTTTGTCGACGGGCAAATTAGGCACCGTCGTGGCGAAGTTGGGCATCTCTACGGCGCTGCTCTCTTCGTTTACTAATAATACGGCGGTGGTGGTATCGCTGATTGGCGCCATTAAGCGTAATCAGCAACACGCCCCGTCGAAGCTATTGATCCCTCTCTCGTATACCGCCATTTTAGGCGGTACCTTAACCCTTATTGGCACCTCGACCAATTTGATCATCAACAGCTTTGTCGAAAACGCAGGATTGCCAAGTTTGGGCTTTTTTACCCCGACTTTGATTGGTTTATCGGTTTTGGTCGGCGGACTGCTTATCTTGATCCCTCTGAGTTATCTGTTGCCAAACTATGATGACCACAGCCAAGACGACTTACCGTACTTTTTAGAAGCGCGGGTTGAGCCTGGCTCGCCGCTGGTTGGGCGCAGTATCAGTGAGAACAATTTGCGTGCGCTGCGTAAACTCTTTTTGGCCGAAGTAATTCGCGATGGGCAAACCATGCCATCGGTGGATCCTGATTTTGTCTTGCAGGCCAGAGACCGCTTGCTCTTTTGTGGCGATATAGAAAGCGTCGCGACCTTGCAAGAGATCCAAGGCTTAACGCTGTTTGGTCAGCACCACATCAACGGGCAAAACTACGTGGAAGTGGTAGTGAGCTCTTCGGCGAGCTTTTGCAACAAGACGTTAAAATCGAGTCACTTCCGCGATCGTTTTGATGCAGTGGTGGTGGCGATTCGTCGTGGCCATGAGCGTTTGGAAGGCGGCTTGGGTAACATAGTGCTCAATGCGGGTGATACCTTAGTATTGGTGCCCGGGAAACGTTTTGAGCAAGAAAGGCAAGCCCACCGCAAAGAATTTGTGGTGATGAATGATCTCGATTCGAGTGCTCGCCTCGATGGCAACAAATCCGCCTTGGTGCTGCTGGGCTTTGCTCTGGTGATTGGGCTCGCCCTGATGGAGATACTACCGCTCATTAAGGGGCTGTCCGTATTTTTGCTGGTGACCTTGATGACGGGCATTGTCCACATCAACGAACTGCGACGCCGTTTTCCTATCGATATCGTCGTCATTGTCGGCTCGGCGCTGTCGATTGCCCAGTTGATGCTTTCGACGGGTTTGTCGGAAAACTTAGGGCAGATGTTCATCGAGGCATTTAACGGTTGGGGCGTCTTTGGCGCACTGGTTGCGACCTACTTCTTAACCCTGATTTTAACAGAGCTGGTGACCAACAATGCCGCCGCGGCCTTGGCGTTCCCGATTGGCTACAGTATGGCGCTTGGCTATGGGGTGGACCCGATGCCGTTTATCATGGCCGTGCTGTTTGGCGCGAGTGCGAGTTTTATTTCGCCGTATGGCTATCAAACCAATCTATTGGTCTATAGCGTCGGCAACTACACATTACTGGATTATGTCAAAGTGGGAATACCACTCTCTATCGTCTATTCGATACTGGTGCTTGGGCTTATCCCGATCTTTTTTCCCTTCTGATGCAGCTATTTCTCCGCTTTGCCTCGCTCGCAGAGTGGAATGATTGACAAGGACTGACTATGACCACACAAACCCGCGAAAAAGACGAAAACATCGTTTGGCACTCACACGCCGTTGATAAAGCGCAGCGTGCCAAACTTAAAAATCAGCGCCCTGCGGTACTCTGGTTTACCGGGCTATCTGGCGCGGGAAAGTCGACCGTGGCTGGCGCGCTTGAAACCAAGTTGGCGCAGCTGGGTTACCACACCTATTTGCTTGATGGCGACAATGTTCGTCATGGCCTGTGCAGTGATTTAGGATTTTCAGAGCAAGACCGACGCGAGAACATTCGCCGTATCGGTGAGCTGGCGAAATTGATGGCCGATGCCGGTTTGATTGTCCTGTCTGCGTTTATCTCACCACATCGAACCGAGCGTCAGTTGGTGCGTGAACTGCTTCCAGAGGGCGAGTTTTTGGAAGTGTTTGTCAACGCATCGCTCGATGTCTGTGAGCAACGCGATCCAAAAGGGCTGTACAAAAAGGCAAGAGCAGGGGAGATCCCAAACTTCACCGGTATTGATTCTGAGTATCAAGCACCGCTTAATCCAGAAATCGATTTACCCGCAGGTGAAAAGAGCATCGATGAGCTGGTGGCAATGTGTCTTGAGACATTAAAAGAGCGGCAGATCATCGCTTAACCAAAAAAGCTTCCATGTCGGAAGCTTTTTTATCACCCGCGTTTAGCATCAAGGCTTAACACGCGTGTGTGTCATTCCTCTGCGTCATTCCCCTTCGTCATAGGGATACGCCGTGAGGGATGGGGTGCTTATTCGAAACAGATTTCGATAAAGGCGTTGCCCCATTGCGAGGTGAACGGCATGATGATGATTGAGCCTTCGCACTTGTGGCGAATCGTGTGGCCTTTCCCTGACACCACGACAGGCGTCGCCATATCAAAATCAAAGCCGCTTTCTGCCAAGATGCGTTTTGCACCGCCAGTGACCATGTTGGTGATTTCACCCACCATATCCGTCACTTCATCATTCAAACCATTCGGGCGCTCGCCCAACATGTTTTGCATGATTTCCAGCGCCAAGCTTTCATCAAAGGTAATAGACATCGAGCCACGCGTTTGCTGGCCAACCATACCAATCAAACCAGAGATATCACCGCGAGCGATCTCATCCTTTTTCACACGAGGTTTTTGCGGTTTTAGCTCCAGTGATGCCATGGTCTTTAACACATTCATCAGTGAAGCTAAAAACGGGTTTACAAATTCAGCGCGCATAATCTTCTTCTATTCATTAATGGACTTTGAAACTTAATCTACTGTGAAACTTATTTTACTGTGAGACTTATTGCACTTTGTCAGCGCTGCACGACTGACAAGTCCCATGTGATTCAATCACGTGGTTTGTGAGTCTGAAACCGTGCCTTTCTGCGTTGTCTGCCAGTAAGGCTATCAAACTATCATCTTGTAATTCAATGACATTTCCACACTTGTCACAGATCAGTAGATGAGAAAAGTGCTTGTGTGCGTTACAAGAGCAGCACTGTATGAAACTGTTGGTCGACTCGACTCGGTGAATGAAACCTTGCTCTAACAGAAAATCGAGTGCTCGATAAACGGTTGGCGGCTTAGCCTGCGGTTCACTGAGTTTCAGCTCCTCTAAAAGTTCATACGCGCTGGACGCTTTCGGGCTGGCACAAATCAACTCAAAGACTCGTTTTCTCTGAGGGGTCAGCCGTACGCCTCTCGCGACACAGATTTCTTCAATTTGTGTGACTAGCTGTGGGTCCAAATTTCTCACCATAACCATTGGACATGTTTAATAATATACCATTTCCGCAACTTTAGCGTCGCGCGTAAGGCATTTTCTGATAAGTGTGTCAGTGCGTTATTTACCCTCACCGGACACAGAGCATCATTTTGACACTTGCGCATAAGTTACCTTATCTACAGGGAAAACGATACCAATAACGCGTGCCCTTTGTGTTTGTTGCTTGCATCTGGCAGAAATAGGGTTAATGTTTAATGAGTCAATCATCAAAAATTATAATAACGAGAATACACCATTAGGGGGAGCTATGCGGTCAGAAAGAGCCTATGGTCTTTCGAAGCTTGCCGAATTAGAACGAGGCCATCATGTGACCCTGCCTGCGGCCTTTATACAGGCGTTGTCGGTGGCGTCCTCACTGCAAGCGGTGCTCGATACCGTCTCCCAATGGATGTCGCAGATGTTTGCCGCCCAAAGAGCCAGTATTACGCTTAAGGAAGGCGGAGATACGCTCAAGGTCTACTCGATCAGTGGCAACAAAGCCATTCCACTCGATTTCCATGTTCCTATTGCGCAAACGCTTGTCGGCCGAGCCTTTTCAACTCGTACGCTGCTGATTTGTGACGATCTCGCCACCTCTGAAGAGTTAGATTGCGTCATGTTGCGGGATTCTGGGCTAAAGACCTGTATGGATGCCCCTCTCGTGTGTGGCGACCAATGTTTGGGTACCCTTAATATTGGCCACGATCAAAGCCACTATTTCACAGAAGAGCAAGCCATCACTTTGCAATGTATTGCCAATTGGGTCAGCTTTAATATCCAACTGCATCAGCAAGTGATGGAGTTAAACCAACAGGCCACGACGGATGAGCTCACTGGCGCTGCCAATCGCCGGGTATTTTCAGCCAAGATTCAACAAACCTTGTCGGATTTTCATGAGCAACGCCAAGGCTTTGTGCTTGGCTTGATGGATATTGACCATTTTAAACAGCTCAATGATCGCTTCGGCCATTTAGCGGGGGATCAGGTCTTAAAGCAAGTGGTGACGCTCACCATGCAGCAAATGAAAGGGCTAGGGCATGTCTCACGCATTGGCGGTGAAGAGTTTGCGCTTATCGTTCGTCAGTCAGAACTGGAATCTGCAATGTCGGTGTTTGAGTCGCTTCGAGCCACGCTCGCGCAATACCCGTATGAGTATGATGGCACTCGGATGTCGATCAGCGTCAGTATTGGGGCGGTGGCGCCTAGCGCTTTCGATCTCACACCTGAAAGTTTACTTAAACGCGCTGACCAAGCCTTGTACGAGGCGAAAGCGGCCGGGCGAAATTGTGTTCGAGCCAGCGCAGAGTTGCGACAAGACAGGGCGGGCTGACGAAAAAGCGAGTTGAAAATAAAAATATGAGAAATCGCTATCTATTATTTCTACAAGGTGTATAGTGGCGCCAGCTCAAAAAGCGGGCTATTAATGCAATATTTAGTTCAAGATCTTCACAGTTTCATTTCGATTCAGTCGTCATACTATCCTGCGATACCTTTTTCTACATGCTTTCCTTAGTAGCTTCTTTCTTCATTAATGTATCAATGTATCGAGGTATTTATGTCTAATAAGACAACTGGTTCAGTAAAATGGTTTAACGAAACAAAAGGTTTTGGCTTCATCACTCCAGACAACGGTGGCGCGGATCTTTTCGTTCACTTCCGTTCTATTGTTAGCGATGGTTTTAAAACTCTCGCAGAAGGCCAAAAAGTGTCTTTCAACGTTGAGCAAGGTGGCAAAGGCCCACAAGCTGCTGACGTAACTGTACTGTAATTGTACTTAAGAGATCTCGCTGCTCATTGAGAGTGCGAGATCTTTTTGTTTCTATCGCTATGTTAGGCCGACACTTTCGTTCGCCCCCTCCACCTACGTCATAGCGATCTTCTTAAGCGGGACATACTGTCTCAGCTCAAACCAATATTTCTCATTCAGTGAATTGAGTCACTCGGGTTCATTTCCACACTCACGCGGTGTGATGAGCTGTCCACTTTCAACCAGTCATCTTATTCGCAGCAGTATTGCCCCTGTGCATTGACGAGGCGAAAAGAAACTATTTAATGGGAGAGCAACCATGAAAAACCCAGCTAGACCTGCGAGAAAATCAGGTAAAAAAATGCGTAAGAGCGACTTTGAAGAGAAGTTTGCCCTCATGGTCGGTGAGTACAACAAACAGAAAGAGCTCTTGGACGCCATGAGCGAAGGCGACGCAGAACACGCCAAACAGAAAAAGAAATGCGACGCACTGTTCGCCAGCGCCGAGCGCTTTCTTAACGCCAATCAATAATCGGCGTATCAAGGTCACATTGCTTCCAACCTCTTCATCGTAGCGCTCTGCTTCAGATATGAGAGGTTGTGCTCCTTTATCCTTCATAACGCGGGACGAATCGCCATCAGCGCGCTCACTCCTTCATCTCGCTTTACCTTTACCTTGTCCATCCGAGTGAATGTCATTTGCACCAAGTGAGTGCTTTGTTTTTTTAAGTGCTTGGTTTTAGTGCAAGTTGTTGTGCCTTTTTGGTGAGGTCTTATTTTTTATTATTTAAAATCATATAGTTATTTGCTAGCTGGGGCGGGTGTGAAACTTGCATCACTCGAGGCCGTTTTGATTGCATACGATAAGATAATAATAAGGGACAAGGATGAACCTAACTCAGAGTGAACAACGTTGGCTACCGTGGCTTGGTAGTACAGGGAAGCTTGCCATGAAAAAGGCGTGCTATTTAAATCGCCATAGAAAAAATGAGCTCGAACAAACGTTTGAGAATATCGCACAAACACGAGTGAACTTGCTCCAGGATTGGGCGAATAATCAATGGGCCTTTTTGACCAATGCCGCGCTCAACCTTTCGAGTAAACCTATCAATGAGCGTAATACGACGTTAGAGGGACTGGCACAGAGAGGAAAAGACTTCTCAGAGTTGTTTATTGTCGATAGTCAGGGCATGACCACTCATTCCAGTCATAAGAATCATATCGGCAGTCATATCGTCGATGATGTGGCGCTGGCATCGGGTCTAAAGGCGCCATACTTGCTAGGTCCTTATGTGGATGAGCGCACACTGGCTGTTGGCCCTTCAAGTTCCACATTTCATGATGCGGTGACACTGATGTTCTATCAGCCGTTGGGTAAGCCCGGTGAGGAGCAAGCATGCCTTTGTGGTCGAATTCCCAACGATGTAATTGGCGACATTATTCAACGCGAAGCAGGGCACATCTACAGTGAATCTGGTGACAACTACCTGTTTATGGTTGAAGCCAAGCATGATCCAAGTATTCTGCCGGGAACGGCATTATCGCGCTCACGTTTTGAAGACAATACCTTTTCTCATGGAGAGAATTTAAAACAAGGGATCACCACTGAGTTCGGTGTGGTGAAAGTTCGCCATCACACTGAGTTTGAAATTCTGTTCACAGACCCGGCAACGAAAGAGTTACACCCTGGCGTCAGAGAAACCATTCGCCACGGGCAAAATCTCTATATTGAATACCCAGGCTACTCTGACTACCGTCACATTCCCGTTATTGGTAAAGGGGTTACGTTTCAGTTGCCCGGTTCACCGGACCGTTGGGGGATGATGTGTGAGTCGGACTTAGAAGAAGTCTATCGACACCGAAGTTTGTCTTTAACTCAAACTCGACATTTTGCGTTTGGGGTTTTGGCCTCTGTATTGCTTCCGTCTTTCGCTGCGCACTACTTTCAACTTTCGCAAGTGTTTGCCTGGCTGTTGACGGCACTGGTTTGTATGGCGGTGACGTATTCTTTTCACGCTCTCTGTGCACGCCCACTGTCTCGACGTGTTGAGGAAATGACGAATGTGATTCGTACCCTTGCTGAGGGAGATGGCAATTTGACTCAGCGCCTTGAAACGGAGCATTTGAAGCCAGATGAAATTGGCGGGCTGGGCCGCTGGACCAATAGCTTTATCGATAATTTAGAGGGCGTGGTCACGGAGTTGGTCTTTGCAAGCAAAGAGGTAAATCAAGTGTCCGCCTCTTTGTTGCGTCGCAGCCAAGTGCTCACCACCGCTAGCCAAGACACCTGTGCTTCCATTGAAGATATGATAGTGCTTAGTAAAGGCCAGCAAACTGACATCGAGTGTGCGAACCTTTCTGCAACAGAAATGGATAAAGCGATGCAAAGCACAATTGAACATGCGGCACTGGAGTATCAACGTGCGGTTGAGTCCGCCAACGGTATCAAAGAGATCGTTGAAGCGTCAGCTCAGAGTGTCAATGATGTGAACGCTGAAATGGAAAAGATCACCGACATTGTCGACATCATCTCTGAAATCACGGCACAGACGAACTTGCTGGCATTAAATGCGGCGATTGAAGCCGCGAGAGCCGGTGAACACGGACGTGGGTTTGCAGTAGTCGCAGATGAAGTTCGTACGCTAGCAGACAAAACTTCTCAAGCGGCGAACAATATTGGCACCATGCTGCAAAAGCTTCGTTCACAATCAAAGACAGCCGTTAGTTTTATGCAGCAAGGTATTGATAACGTCGAAACCAACGCCATCATGGTCAACGGAACGGATGGCAATGAGGCGCTTCACCACCGAGTTACCGAACTGTTTCGCATTATTAACGGTATTGCTGAAAACAGTGTTCAACACAGTAAAACGGTCGACCAAGCTCAAGTGACCTCCGAACAATTGATTATCTCTTCTCAACAACTCGCGCGTCGAACAACCTTAATGCAAAATGCACTGAAGCGTCTCGATCAACTGACGGGTCGTTTTGAAATTGCTCGAGCGTCATAGTGATCCCAGTAGAGTGGGGGAGTTGACTGCCCCCACCTCTTAGTAAAGGGTGAATGTCATCGCAACTGCGACCAACGGCCGGGTTGTCTCAGGTAATCCGCTTTCATTGCCTCTAGCTCTTCTGAGTCCTTAATCGACATGACCACTACGGCATCTTTGTCATTTGAGAAGGGCTCCCAATGCTTGGGGTTTCTGTATCTATTCAAATTGAGTTTTGACGATGCAATCAAAATGCGCAGGCTCTATGTAGCATGAAGTATCCCGCTTAGCAGGCGCAGATCAAAGCCCTCGTGTACCTCTTTACTTGGGCACGGATTAAACTTGATGTAGAATCTGCGCTCTTTTAATGAAACCACGATTCGAGTACTGACTGCTTTGGGCACAATGGAGCCAAAAGCAGCTTTGAGGCAGCGAGTTGGGCGCTGATAGGGTGAAAAGATGCAAACAAAGGCGAGTTCAATGTTAGACACTAACGAAGAGAAAAAACCGACTCACAACGGGGTTTTTCCAAGCTCTCGATTCTCTATTGCACCCATGCTCGATTGGACAGATCGCCATTGTCGATACTTCCACCGACTCCTCACTAAAGAGACCTTGCTCTACACTGAGATGGTGACAACCGGCGCGATCATTCATGGTAAAGGCGACTTCTTGGCGTACAACGAGGAGGAGCACCCAGTGGCGCTGCAACTTGGTGGCTCCAACCCGCAAGATTTAGCGACGTGTGCGAAGTTGGCGGCTGAGCGTGGCTATGACGAAATTAACCTTAATGTCGGTTGCCCGTCGGACAGAGTACAAAATGGCCGTTTTGGCGCCTGCTTGATGGCGGAGCCTATGCTGGTGGCGGAGTGTATTGCTGCCATGCGCGATGTGGTTGATATTCCTGTGACCGTTAAGACGCGCATTGGCATTGACGATCAAGACTCGTATGAGTTTTTGACTGATTTCGTGCGCATTGTGTCTGAAAAAGGTGGCTGTGAGCAGTTTACGATTCACGCTCGTAAAGCGTGGTTAAGCGGTTTGAGTCCGAAAGAGAACCGAGAGATCCCGCCGCTGGATTACCCGCGCGCGTATCAAATCAAACAAGACTTTGCCCACTTGAACATTGGCGTCAATGGCGGCATTAAAACCTTGGATGAGTCGTTAGAGCATTTAGCGCACCTTGATGGCGTGATGGTTGGGCGAGAGGCTTACCAAAACCCGTACCTATTGGCACACGTTGATCAGACGATTTTCGGTCTCGACACACCAGTGAAGAAGCGTCGCCAAGTAGTCGAAGAGATGTACCCATACATTGAGCAGCAGTTGGCGAAGGGTGCCTACTTAGGCCACATCACTCGTCATATGTTGGGCTTGTTCCAAAACATGCCAGGCGCGCGTCAATGGCGTCGTTACATCAGTGAGAACGCCCACAAACCGGGTTCCGGAATTGAAGTGGTACAAGCGGCGCTGGCGAAAATTCCTCAAGAGTTAGATGTGTAAAAATCGCCAGTCGAGTGGTTAAATTTACCAATAGATGAATATGAAGAGGTAGGGTCAGACCCTGCCTCTTTTTGTTTGTTTATATAAAACATTAGCTTATCTTGATTTTTAATCTTGGCACACTATCTGTATTGATTGAGCAAAAAGGAGAGCACTATGTTTGAATTGATTTTTGCTTTGATCTTCGCGGCGACGTTACTGGTCACAGGCGTGACCTTCCTGACCGTATTGGCCGCCATTGGTTTTGCTATGGTGGTGATGTTGCTGCTCGGGATGATGTCGGCGGTGATTAAATTGATCCCTTGGTTAGTCGTTATCGCGATAGGGGTATGGTTTTTTAAAAGCGTGGTCGCGCAGCCAAGATCCTAGCGCTGTTTAGGCTAAATTGTTGCGGGCAAGCTCGGTGAATGTGGTACTATTTTCGCTACGTCATCTATGATGCATAGCAACAGTGTGGAGAGTTTAATCAATGGGTATCAAATCGGCTGCAATTTTCACTATCGCCTCGATGGTTTCGGGATGGGCGATGGCGGAGTCCTCGTACACGGCGAAAGTCGGTGCAGAGATGTGGTGGCCGAAAACCAAGGTCAATGAAGTGAACCGCGACAGCGACACCACACCCAGCGGATATTTGGCGATTGAGCATGACACGCCGTACCTTCCCGATGCCCGTTTGCGTTACTCCAGTGTTGATGCTGATTACATGGCGTTTGATAAGCTCGACCTGACGCTCTACTACCGCCTGCTTGAGCATGATTTAATGCATTTCGATGCGGGGGTGACCCTGACGGATTTATCCGATACCAAGTACGTCAATGCCCAAGACATCAACAATCCAGTCGATTTCGATGGATTTATCTGGGCGTGGTACGGCTATGCAGAGCTTACTGTGCCCAATACGCATTTTGATATCATCGGTGAGATGAACTTTGGCAACAACAACGACATCAAAAGTACCGATTTGATGGCGGGCGTTCAGTACCGCCTGCCACTGAAAGAGACGACGTTGGCTTTTCGAGGTGGCTATCGCGTGATTGATTTGGAGTCGGGCAAGTTCGATGCGAAATCCGAGGACCTCGGTAAATCGTTTATCTTCGCTAATGGCTTTTTTGTTGGCGCGGAGTGGAGCTTCTAAGTTAGCGATTCTTCCCTGCGAAGAACATGCATGCGTCTTCTCGATTGCATGATGTATGACTGCCTTATGCCTTTCATTATAACTAGAAAAAGAGCGCTGCGATTGATGTGGCGCTTTTTTGTGTCTATCGAACAGTTTTTTATATCTATTCATTATAAATGCACGAAAAAATGTCGCGATATCGTCAGTTTCTTCCATGCTTATAGATGGCGCTTGTTTCTAGCCAGAGAAGGGAATCTCATGACGATTAATGAACTAAGAAGCCTATATCGAGACAATCAATTGGTGGAAGCCATTATTGAACCGTCTGTCCAAGAGGGCAGCTGGGTGGTGGAATTTCGCCACGCTAGAGGGGGGTTCGTGTTATTGACCGATGCGCAAGGTGAGGAGTGTCAGTACCTAGACCTTGATCTGGCCTCCAAGTCGGCAATGGCGGTGGGCTTTAAGCACGTGCGGGTCGAAGCCAAATAGTCCCCACTACTGACCGAAAAAGACGCCTTGTCTTTCACCTCTCATCATCACATCCCCCTGCTTGTACTGCGCAAAGGCGCGCGACTGGGCGACGGCGTTCAGGCGCTGCATGTTTTCTTTAATTCCAAAAGTTATAAAACATTCACTTCTATTCTTTCTTGTTATTAAGGAGAGTGGTTAATCTATCGTCACGCAATGAATAGGGATGTCGTGACCATGTCATTAAAAAACAACGTCTCCTCTGAAGGAAACGCATCACAAGAATTACCGGCTTTGGCTGCGCCGCTGAATGATCAGCAGCTAGGGTCTTTGCAACAAACTGTTGCTGGTTTATCTACTCAGCAGCTGGCATGGGTCAGCGGCTACTTCTGGGGCCTAGCACAGCAGCCTCAAACCGCAGCAGCGTCTGCACCCATCAGTCAAGCGGCGGTTGCGGTGGCAGCCAAGCCCGCGGGTAAATTGACGATCATTTTTGCCTCTCAAACTGGCAATGCGAAAGGGGTGGCTGAAGCGCTCGAGCATGACGCAAAAGCGCAAGGTATTGATGTGGCGCTCTTTGATGCCAGTGATTACAAAGGCAAAAGCTTAGCCAAAGAGACCCACGTGATTATCGTAGCGTCAACCAATGGTGAAGGTGAAGCCCCAGACAACGCCATTGAACTGCACGAATTCTTGCAGTCGAAGAAAGCGCCGAAACTGCCTAACCTCAAATATGGTGTGATTGCGCTGGGTGATTCAAGCTATGAGTTTTTCTGCCAAACCGGTAAAGACTTCGATGCTTATCTCTCCAAGTTGGGCGCGACGGCCTTTATTGAGCGTGTTGACTGTGATGTCGATTATGAAGCGCCAGCCAGTGAGTGGCGTGAAAAAGCGCTCTCTATCGTTAAAGAAGAGTTGGCTGGTGGTGTAGAAGCTGAAGTCGTTCAGTTGCCAGTGGGTCAATCGGCGGCCGTGTCGTCCTACAACAAGCAAAACCCATACACCGCAACTTTGCTGACTAGCCAGAAGATCACCGGGCGTGATTCTGGAAAAGACGTGCGTCACATTGAAATTGATCTTGAAGGCTCAGGTTTGACTTATCAGCCAGGCGACGCCTTGGGCGTATGGTTTGAGAACAGCTCTGAACTTGCCAATGCGATCTTAGCTAAAGTGGGTCTATCAGGTGTGGAAAGCGTTGAAGTGGATGGTGAGAGCTTGTCGATTCACAGCGCGTTGGTCACTAAATTCGAAATCACCGCTTCTAATCCTCAGTTTGTCACCAAATTTGCTGAGCTGTCAGGCAGCAAGAAACTGCAAAAATTGGTTGAAGACAAAGATAAGCTGCGTGAGTACGCCGCCAACACGCAAATTGTTGATGTGTTAGCGGAGAAGAAAACCACCCTATCGGCAGACGCACTGATTGGTTTGTTGCGCCGCTTGACGCCAAGACTCTACTCGATTGCCTCAAGCCAAGCCGAAGTGGATGAAGAAGTGCATCTGACTGTTGGGCTGGTGGAATACCAGCAAGGTGACGAGTCCCGCTTTGGTGGTGCCTCTGGCTTCTTGGCTCAGCGCCTCGAAGAGGGCGGTGCGGTCAAAGTGTTTGTTGAAAACAACAACAACTTCAAATTACCTCAAGATGACAGCACGCCGATTATCATGATTGGCCCAGGCACTGGGATTGCGCCATTCCGCAGTTTTATCCAGGAGCGAGAGAACCGTGATGCGTCTGGAAAGAACTGGTTGTTCTTTGGCGATCGCACCTTTACTCAGGACTTCCTCTACCAAGTGGAGTGGCAGAAATACCTAAAATCAGGAGTGCTCAGCCGTTTGGATGTAGCCTTTAGCCGCGATCAAGCCGAGAAAGTGTATGTTCAGCACCGCATTTTAGAGAACGCGGCACAAGTGTGGCAGTGGATTCAAGATGGCGCGTATCTGTATGTCTGTGGTGATGCCACTCGTATGGCAAAAGATGTTCATGACGCGCTGATCATCGTCGCCGAGCAGCAAGGCAATCTATCGCGTGATGACGCAGAAGAATTTATCAATGAGTTACGCAAAGCAAAACGTTATCAAAGGGATGTGTACTAATGACTTTTTCTACTGAAAATAACAAGCAGGTGGTACTGGGCGAAGAGTTAGGGCCGCTTTCCGATAACGAACGTCTTAAAAGAGAAAGTCACTTCCTACGTGGGACGATCGAAGCGGATCTGCAAGATCGCATCACCGGCGGATTTACGGCGGATAACTTCCAGCTGATTCGTTTCCACGGTATGTATCAGCAAGATGACCGCGATATTCGTAACGAACGTGCGAAACAAAAGCTGGAGCCTCTACATAATGTGATGCTTCGTGCGCGCATGCCGGGCGGTATTATCACGCCGAAGCAATGGTTGGCGATTGACAAGTTTGCTACCGAGCACTCTCTGTACGGCAGTATCCGTCTAACGACTCGACAAACGTTCCAGTTCCACGGCGTATTGAAGCCAAACATCAAATTGATGCACCAAACGCTCAACAGCATTGGGATTGACTCTATTGCCACCGCAGGTGACGTGAACCGAAACGTATTGTGTACCACTAACCCGGTGGAATCTGAGTTACACCAAGAGGCGTACGAGTGGGCGAAAAAGATCAGTGAGCACCTGCTGCCTAAGACGCGCGCGTACGCAGAGATCTGGTTAGACGGTGAGAAGGTTGAGACCACAGACGAAGAGCCGATCCTTGGCAGTAACTACCTACCGCGTAAGTTCAAAACCACCGTGGTGATTCCGCCGCAAAATGATGTGGATGTGCATGCGAACGATTTGAACTTTGTCGCGATAGCCGATAACGGCAAGCTGGTGGGTTTCAACGTTTTAGTTGGTGGTGGTCTTGCGATGACTCACGGTGATACGTCGACCTATCCACGTAGAGCGGATGACTTTGGCTTTATCCCACTTGAAAAAACGTTGGATGTGGCAGCCGCGGTTGTGACTACGCAACGTGACTGGGGTAACCGTTCAAACCGTAAGAACGCCAAAACTAAATACACGCTTGATCGCGTCGGTATCGATGTGTTTAAAGCGGAAGTGGAAAAACGTGCCGGTGTTCAGTTCCAAGCTAGCCGTCCATACGAATTCACAGAACGTGGCGATCGTATCGGCTGGGTAGAGGGCATTGATGGTAAACATCATCTCGCCTTGTTTATCGAAAACGGCCGACTATTGGATTACCCAGGCAAGCCCCTTAAAACCGGTGTGGCTGAAATTGCCAAAATCCATAAAGGCGATTTTCGTATGACGGCCAACCAAAACTTGATTGTGGCCGGTGTGTCGAAAAGCAACAAAGCGAAGATCGAGAAAATTGCGCGTGAACACGGTTTGATGGACGACGCGGTCAGTGAGCAACGTAAAAACTCGATGGCGTGTGTGGCCTTCCCAACTTGTCCGCTCGCCATGGCGGAAGCGGAACGTTTCTTGCCGCAGTTCGTGACCGACGTAGAAGGCATTTTGGCGAAACACAATCTACCAAAAGAAGACAACATCATTCTGCGCGTTACGGGTTGTCCTAATGGATGTGGTCGCGCGATGCTGGCCGAAATTGGTCTAGTGGGTAAGGCGCCAGGTCGATACAACCTGCACCTAGGGGGCAACCGCGCTGGAACACGCGTGCCGAAAATGTACAAAGAGAACATTACAGATAGTCAGATACTCGAAGAGATAGATCAACTGGTCGGTCGCTGGGCTACTGAGCGTGAGCAAGGTGAGTGTTTCGGTGACTTCGTGATTCGTGTTGGCATCATCCAAGAAGTATTGGTATCTAAGAGAGATTTTTATGCTTGATTCTGTAGCTTCAAAACCGGAGCTGGCAGAACTGCTTAAACTGACCAAGACCGAGCAAAGTCTTCATCTTGCCCAGATCAATGTCGAGCTTGAGCAACTGTCAGCACAGCAGCGAGTAAAATGGGCGCTTGAAAACCTCGATGGTGAGTTCGCGGTCTCGTCGAGTTTCGGTATCCAAGCGGCGGTGATGCTTCACCTCGTCACTGAGCAGAAACCGGACGTGCCGGTCATTTTGACCGACACGGGTTACTTGTTCCCGCAAACGTACCGTTTTATCGATCAATTGACAGAGAAATTGAACCTCAACCTAAAAGTGTATCGCGCTAAAGAGAGCCCGCAATGGCAAGAGGCGCGCTACGGCAAACTTTGGGAGCAAGGTATAGAGGGTATCGAGAAGTACAACAAGATAAACAAAGTGGAACCCATGCGCCGTGCGCTAGAGGAGCTTAATGTCAGCACTTGGTTCTCCGGTCTACGCCGCGAGCAATCTAAGTCGCGAGCTGGGCTACCCATTTTGTCGATTCAAAATGGCGTGTTCAAGTTTCTGCCAGTGATTGATTGGAGTAATAAGGACATCCACTACTACCTAGAAGAGCACGGTCTCTCTTATCACCCTCTTTGGGATGAAGGGTATCTCTCTGTCGGTGATACGCATACCACTAAGAAGTGGGAGCCTGGAATGGCAGAAGAAGAAACACGTTTCTTCGGCTTAAAGAGAGAGTGTGGTCTGCATGAAGAAGACAACGAACTCGATGGCTCGGGTATTTGATGCGGTAATTGCGTCAATGAACCCCAAAAAAGGTCGCGTATGCGGCCTTTTTTATCGCTTGGAATAAGTCATTGTGTATAACTCTGTGGTTATCATGTGGTAAATAGTTGGGTAAAGTTGGATAAATAGGGGTTTGAGCGCTAATTGCTCATTTAGGCTCTATTTTTACATTTTTATGAAAATATCACTTGCCAATGTGATTTCGATCTCTATAATGCCACCTCGTCGACAGGGCAGAGCTCATAAGGGTTCAGCGTTATCGACAAGGTCAACTAGCTCAGCGGTAACGTTGAAATAAAAACTTGAAAAAGTGTTTGACACTGAAAATTAAGTCGCTAGAATGGCCGCCTCTTGTGAGTGACCTGAGTCACAGCCAAGAACGCTCTTTAACAATATAAACCTATCAATCTGTGTGGGCACTCGTTGATGATAATCCAATTAGATACCTTGGTATCAAATTAGGTTTCAATGAACTGAGTGACCATTTGAATGACTTTCCTTGTTAAAGGATGGGCATTCGAGCACAGTCAATTCAAGTTTCTAGGAACTAGCTTCTAGTCACTAGGAACTTATCAGTATTCATTGAGCCGACAAAATCTTAAATTGAAGAGTTTGATCATGGCTCAGATTGAACGCTGGCGGCAGGCCTAACACATGCAAGTCGAGCGGAAACGAGTTATCTGAACCTTCGGGG
>JACGDM010000008.1:0-188896 GCA_036903855.1 Vibrio cholerae
AGAACATTGAATGTGTAAAAGAGACGAGTTCCTAGTTCCTAGTAGCTAGAAACGATAAACACAGCTTTCCGAATTATTAAGTTCTAGGCACTAGCTTCTAGGAACTTAAACAAAATTTGCTTGGCGACCATAGCGATTTGGACCCACCTGATTCCATGCCGAACTCAGAAGTGAAACGAATTAGCGCCGATGGTAGTGTGGGGTTTCCCCATGTGAGAGTAGGACATCGCCAGGCTTCAAATTATGGACACTTGCTTAGGCGAGTGATACCACTGCGGAGTGGTAGTTCAGTTGGTTAGAATACCGGCCTGTCACGCCGGGGGTCGCGGGTTCGAGTCCCGTCCACTCCGCCACTTATTTGAGAGTCGTCTCAATAAACACGAAGATAGGGGTGTAGCTCCAATTGGCAGAGCAGCGGATTCCAAATCCGCGTGTTGGGAGTTCGAATCTCTCCACCCCTGCCATATCTAAGGCTCTAGTTGAAAGACTAGAGCCTTTTTACTTTTTAATATTTAAGTATTCAATTGACAGAGCAGCGGATTCCCCTAGTTACCAAAACAGCGCGTGTTGGGAGCTGGAATGCCAGCCCAGTCGCATCTCTCCACCCCTGCCATACCTAAAGTTCTAGACTGGGCGTCCCCGACGCAAGGATAGGGCTTTTTTGTATCTATAAAATCCTGGGGTTGTGGCTGTCACCCCCAATGGTCAGAGCCGCGGATTTCGCCGTAATCTAAATCGGCACGTATCGAGTGCTCGAATCTCTAAAGTACCAACCCCGTCTTCCTGGTATCTCTATTAGGGGCTCTCGTTTTCGAAATTTTCATTAGCCAACACGTCACGAAATATCGATAACTAGCGATCGGAAAGCAAAGCTTGCTAAAAGCGATATTGCCTTTAACCAGCATGCCGAAGGGGATAGCTATCGTTAGATACAAAAAAGCCCACTCGAGGAGTGGGCTAGAAATAGGGTGAAGCTTCGGTTACTTCAGGATAGCTTCGTTACCATTTTCACGGATGTGCTTAAGCATACCTTTCACGCCACGTGCGCTTGATGCCACAACGTTGCCTGACTTCATGTACTCTGTGCCGCCTGCAAAGTCAGTCACGATTGCGCCAGCTTCACGAGCAATCAGTTCACCTGCAGCGATGTCCCAAGGTTTCAGTCCTAGCTCGAAGTAACCGTCTACGCGGCCGGCAGCCATGTAGCATAGGTCCAACGCAGCTGAGCCAGTGCGACGGAAGTCTGAACAGTCAACAAATAGCGCTGAAAGGATTTTTAGGTAAGATTCAGAGTGCTGTTTTTGCTTGAATGGGAAACCCGTCGCAAGCACAGTACCTTGTAGATCTTTTAGCTGTTTAACACGGATGCGCGCATTGTTGAGCTGTGCACCTGCGCCACGTTGCGCTGTAAACAGTTCATTAAGCATAGGATCGTAAACACACGCTACTTCCGTTTTACCTTTAAAACGAACAGCTATAGAAACGCAGAAATGAGGCAAACCTTTCACAAAGTTTGTGGTGCCATCCAGTGGGTCGATGATCCATTGTACGTCTTTATCTTTACCTTCAATAACACCATTTTCTTCTGCAACAATGCAGTGCTCTGGGTATGAGGCCTTGATGGTATCGATAATGATAGTTTCTGCTTCTTTGTCGACGTTAGTGACAAAGTCGTTCGTGCCTTTCTGAGTTGATTCGATCTTCTCAGCATTTTCTAAAGATTTAGCAATATGGTTGCCAGCTTTTCGTGCAGCACGAATAGCGATATTAAGCATTGGATGCATACTAATTTCCCAACGGATGTTAAAGAACAGAAAAACGGGCGGGAGTATATCAGATTACTCGATAAATGGAAGTGGTTATTTTTTGAACTCTTAACTTTTATGCTCTTAAGGGTCTGACCATTTTACTCAGGTATATGTTAATATCTCGCAGCGGTTTTTATCTTGGTACGGTTTGATGTTAAATAACGTTAAGGTTGTCTTAGTTGGCACCTCACATTCGGGCAATATTGGTTCTGCAGCGCGTGCTATGAAAGTCATGGGCTTATCCAATATGGTGTTGGTCGATCCTCAATGTGAAGTTGATGAACAAGCGATTGCGTTGGCGTCGGGGGCATCGGACATTGCGTTGAACGCCGAAGTGGTGAGCACCTTAGAAGAGGCAGTAAAAGAGTGTGTGCTCGTGGTAGGTTCGAGTGCCCGCTCCAGAACTCTTGAATGGCCGATGTTGACACCAAGAGAGTGCGGCAAAAAATTTGTCGCTGAAGGGCAGCAGGCTCCTGTAGCGCTCGTCTTTGGGCGAGAACGAACTGGTCTCACTAACGAGGAGTTGCAAACGTGTCACTATCACGTGTGCATACCTGCTAACCCCGAGTACAGCTCTCTCAACCTCGCTATGGCAGTGCAAACCCTTAGCTACGAAGTCCGAGTGGCTTATCTCGATGCCGAGCAAGCGCAATATGCCCCATCTGAGGCGGAATACCCCAAGCATAAAGAGTTGGAAATGTTCTTTGAGCACCTTGAAAAAGTCGCGACCGAGACCCAGTTTATAAATCAGCAGCAGCCCGGTAAAGTGATGAACAAGGTTCGCCGTTTGTTCAATCGCGCGAGGCCAGAGGCCCAAGAGCTCAATATTTTACGCGGTATGTTGAGCGCTATCGAGAAGCAGCTTTCCAAAGGGTAAAGCCATAATAAGCTTAGGGATGAATACCTGAGTAAATTAGTCAATTAAATACTTGACCATTTTGGTCAAGTATGAAAAACTTCCTACCACATAAACGATGTGGATATGGTGTTATATGAGACTTACATCTAAAGGAAGATACGCAGTGACAGCCATGTTAGATGTGGCTCTGCACTCACAACAAAATCCAGTGCCGCTTGCGGACATTTCTGAGCGTCAAGGCATCTCCTTGTCTTACTTAGAGCAACTGTTTTCTAAGCTACGTAAAGCTGGCCTAGTGGCGAGTGTACGTGGCCCTGGTGGTGGTTACCGTCTTGGTGCAGAAGCGAATACTATTGCTATTGGTACTGTTATCGCAGCGGTCGATGAGTCGGTCGATGCGACGAAATGCAATGGTAAAGGTGATTGCCAAGGTGGTACTCGCTGCCTAACTCATACGCTATGGCGTGACTTGAGTTCTCGAATTAGTGATTTCCTCAACAACATCACACTCGGTGAGTTGATGAATGACAATGAAGTATTAGAAATTTCAGACCGTCAAGATATCGATCTTGCTGTCAACCATGGGTTTACCAACAAAAATACAAGCACCGCACCCATCGGTGTCAACGTCCGCTCTTAAGCGGTCTGCCTGTTACATTGGAGTAGAGAATGAAACTGCCGATTTATTTAGATTATTCAGCGACTTGCCCAGTTGATCCACGTGTTGCTGAAAAAATGGTTCAGTACATGACAATGGACGGTACGTTTGGCAACCCTGCGTCACGTTCACACCGTTACGGTTGGCAGGCAGAAGAAGCGGTAGACACAGCCCGTGAAAACATTGCAGATTTGCTCAATGCCGATCCTCGTGAAATCGTCTTTACGTCAGGCGCTACTGAATCTGACAACCTCGCTATCAAAGGTGCTGCACACTTCTACGAGAAGAAAGGTAAACATATCATTACCTGCAAAACCGAGCACAAAGCGGTTCTTGATCCTTGCCGTCAATTAGAGCGTGAAGGCTTTGAGGTGACATACCTAGAGCCAGAATCAAACGGCATCATCGATATGAAGAAGCTTGAAGCGGCGATGCGTGACGACACGGTTCTTGTATCTATCATGCATGTGAACAACGAAATCGGTGTGATTCAAGATATCGCCTCTATTGGTGAGTTGTGTCGTGAGCGCAAGATTGTTTTCCACGTCGATGCAGCGCAGTCTGCGGGCAAAGTGCCTATCGATGTTCAAGAGATGAAAGTTGATCTGATTTCTCTTTCAGCGCACAAAGCGTACGGTCCTAAAGGCATTGGCGCCTTGTACGTGCGTCGTAAGCCTCGTATTCGTCTAGAAGCGCAAATGCACGGTGGTGGTCATGAACGCGGATTCCGCTCAGGCACACTGGCAACACATCAGATTGTCGGTATGGGCGAAGCCTTCCGTATCGCAAAGGAAGAGATGCAGAAAGATCACGACCATGCTTTGGCATTGCGTGAGCGTCTACTCAATGGTGTGAAAGACTTAGAAGCCGTGACCATCAATGGTGACTTAGAGCAACGTGTACCACAAAACCTAAACATCAGCTTCGCGTTTGTAGAAGGTGAATCTTTGCTTATGTCGCTGAAAGATCTTGCGGTGTCTTCAGGCAGTGCGTGTACCTCTGCTAGCCTTGAGCCATCTTATGTACTGCGCGCTCTCGGTTTAGATGATGAACTGGCACACAGCTCAATTCGCTTCTCATTTGGTCGTTTCACCACTGAAGAAGAAATTGATTACGCAATTGAACAAATTCGCGTAGCGGTAAACAAGCTACGTGACATGTCTCCTCTATGGGATATGTACAAGGAAGGGGTCGACCTAAGCACTGTTGAGTGGGCGCACCACTAATAGATAGGTTTCCCCAGGGAATGAGATAGAGGATTCGAGGTAAATATCATGGCATACAGCGAAAAAGTAATTGATCACTACGAAAACCCACGTAACGTTGGTTCGTTTGATAAAGAAGATCCATCGGTTGGTAGCGGCATGGTTGGCGCACCAGCGTGTGGTGACGTAATGAAACTGCAAATCAAAGTGACCCCAGAAGGCATTATTGAAGACGCGAAATTTAAGACTTACGGTTGTGGTAGCGCGATTGCGTCTAGCTCTCTCGTCACAGAGTGGGTAAAAGGTAAGAGCATCGATGAAGCCGCGGCGATTAAGAACGCGGAAATTGCTGAGGAGCTCGAGCTTCCGCCGGTAAAAGTACACTGCTCTATTTTGGCGGAAGACGCCATTAAAGCAGCCGTTGCTGACTATAAGAAAAAACACCAACAATAAGTTACAATGGGAGGCTTGCTCTCCCATTATCATCGTCACATAAAAAACTAAGGTGCAGTATGGCCATCACAATGACAGAGACAGCGGCAAGCCGCGTAAGAACCTTCTTAGAAAACCGAGGTAAAGGCATCGGCTTGCGCTTGGGTGTGAAAACGACAGGTTGCTCTGGTATGGCGTATGTGCTCGAGTTTGTCGATGATCTCAATGAAGAAGATGAAGTATTTGAGCATTCTGGTGTCAAAGTGATCATTGACAAGAAAAGCCTCGTTTACCTAGATGGCACCGAACTTGATTATGTTAAGGAAGGGCTCAACGAAGGTTTCGAGTTCAACAACCCAAACGCAAAAGGCGAATGTGGTTGTGGTGAGAGCTTTAACGTTTAATTGATGATATGGGTAGGGCATGTCCCTACCGATTGACGACCAAGGACAGAATTCTTAATGAATTACTTTGAATTATTTGGGCTACCAAGTCAGTTTAATCTGGATGGTAGCCTTCTTTCTTCACAGTTCCGTGAACTCCAGAAGCGTTTCCATCCAGACAACTTTGCCAGTGGTTCTGAGCGCGATCGTTTGATGGCGGTACAGAAAGCTTCTGAGATCAATGACGCTTACCACGTGCTAAAAAATCCCATCAGCCGGGCGGAGTATATTCTGCAACAGCAAGGGGTGGACATCCGCTCGGAGCAGCAGACGATGCAGGATCCGATGTTTCTTATGGAGCAAATGGAGCTGCGTGAAGAGCTAGAAGAAATGAGCCAGAGTGGCGATGTGGAGGCGGCGCTGTTTGACTTCGATGCGAAAGTCAGCCGCATGCATCAGCAGCAGTTGGAGAGTATGCAGCAGCAACTGGATGAACAACGCTGGATAGAAGCAGCGGACAGCGTCAGAAAACTCAAATTCATTGCGAAATTAAAACACGAAATTGAGCGAGTCGAAGATAATCTCCTCGGCTAGTGAGTAACAAGGATCCATCATGGCATTACTTCAAATTGCAGAGCCTGGCCAGAGTTCTGCTCCCCATGAGCACAAACTCGCGGCGGGTATTGATTTAGGTACAACCAACTCTCTGGTGGCTTCGGTGCAAAGCGGCCAAGCCAAGACATTAAAAGATGAGCAAGGTCGAAGCCTATTGCCTTCGATTGTGAACTACTCGGGTGACAAAATCGAAGTAGGCTATGACGCCGCCGCTCAAGCTGAGGCGGATCCGCAAAACACCATTATTTCCGTTAAACGCTTGATAGGACGCTCTTTATCCGACATCCAAACGCGTTACCCCAACTTACCTTATGAGATGCAAGCCAGTGACAATGGATTGCCAGTGCTGCGTACGGCAATGGGGAACAAGAACCCAATTGAAGTTTCGGCAGATATTTTGCGCTCACTTGGTCAACGCGCAGAACAAAGCCTAGGTGGCGAGCTGGCTGGCGTTGTCATTACTGTGCCAGCCTACTTTGATGATGCGCAGCGCGCGGGCACAAAAGATGCGGCAAAACTGGCTGGTCTGCATGTGCTACGTTTGCTCAATGAGCCAACCGCCGCCGCGATTGCGTATGGTTTGGACTCCGGGCAAGAAGGCGTGATCGCGGTTTACGATCTTGGTGGTGGCACTTTTGATATCTCAATTCTCCGCCTCTCTAAAGGCGTTTTTGAGGTATTGGCGACGGGCGGTGATTCTGCGTTGGGCGGCGATGATTTCGATCACTTGCTCGCTGATTATCTGATCGACAAAGCCGGGATAACCACACGCCTTTCCAGTCATGATTACCGCGTAGCCCTTAATGTGGCGACTCGAACCAAAATTGCTTTTTCAGAGCAAGAGGCCGTGGATGTCTCGCTGCTCAATTGGCAAGGTACGGTGACACGCGCAGAATTCGAAACATTGATTCAACCGCTAGTGAAAAAAACACTGCTGTCTTGTCGCCGTGCACTGAAAGATGCGCAGGTTGAAGCCAGTGAAGTGCAAGAAGTTGTGATGGTTGGCGGTTCCACACGAACGTTACTAGTGCGTGAAATGGTCGGTGAGTTCTTTAACCGCACTCCGCTGACTAGCATCAACCCAGATGAAGTGGTGGCGATTGGCGCAGGTATCCAAGCGGATGTGTTGGCAGGCAACAAACCGGACTCTGAAATGTTGCTGCTGGATGTGATTCCATTGTCGCTCGGCATCGAGACAATGGGAGGATTGGTCGAAAAAATCATTCCACGCAATACGACGATTCCTGTTGCTCGTGCGCAAGAATTTACGACTTTCAAAGATGGTCAAACAGCGATGAGTGTGCACATTGTGCAAGGTGAACGTGAAATGGTTGACGATTGTCGCTCATTAGCTCGTTTCTCCCTAAAAGGTATTCCGCCGATGGCCGCTGGTGCAGCGCACGTCCGTGTGACCTACCAAGTCGATGCGGATGGTTTGCTCTCAGTGACTGCGATGGAAAAGAGCACGGGCGTTCAGTCTGAGATTCAAGTGAAACCGTCATACGGTCTCAGTGACGATGAAGTCGCGAACATGCTACGTGACTCCATGACGCACGCCAAAGAAGACATGATGGCTCGCGCATTGGCAGAGCAGCGTGTAGAGGCTGACCGTGTGATTGAAGGTCTACTCGCCGCCATGCAAGCGGATGGCGACGAGCTACTTTCAGAACAAGAGCGCCAACAACTGTTGCACGTTATCGAGCAATTGATAGCGCTACGTAATGGTGATGATGCCGATGCGATTGAGCAAGGCATTAAAGAAACAGACAAAGCGAGCCAAGACTTCGCCTCTCGTCGTATGGACAAATCGATTCGCGCGGCACTGTCTGGTCAGTCCGTGGACGAACTATAAGAGAAACACGTTATGCCTAAGATTATTGTATTGCCTCACGAAGATTTGTGCCCTGAAGGGGCGGTGCTAGACGCTCAATCGGGCGAAACGGTACTGGATGTGGCATTAAAAAACGGAATTGGAATTGAACATGCGTGCGAAAAATCGTGTGCATGCACGACGTGCCACGTTGTGATCCGTGAAGGCTTTGATTCGCTCGAAGAGAGCGATGAGCTGGAAGATGACATGCTAGATAAAGCGTGGGGTTTGGAGCCAGAATCACGCCTGGGCTGTCAAGCGAGAGTCGCGGATGAAGATTTGGTTGTGGAAATTCCAAAGTACACATTGAACCACGCATCAGAAGATCATTAATCACCGTACCCCATGTGATTTGAAACAGGAAGGTAAGCAATGAAATGGACAGATTCACGCGATATTGCCATCGAGCTATGTGACAAATTTCCAGATACGGATCCTAAAACCGTGCGCTTTACGGATCTTCATCAGTGGATTTTAGAGCTCGATGACTTCGATGATGAGCCCAACCGCTCCAATGAAAAAATCCTCGAAGCCGTCATCTTATGCTGGATGGATGAGATGGATTAACGCGGGTTGAGAGAAAACCTTGCAGAGTTAACAAAACTTACTAAAAAAAACGGACCTTATGGTCCGTTTTTTTATCAAGTTGACACTTTAACCCTACAAAATGCTAACATCCGTCAAAGCATAGAATAAGAGCGTAGGCAGCGCTCAGATAAGACAAGGAGAAACCATGTCTACAACGATGTCCGTTTTTTTAAGCCAACAAGCCGCCGCACCACAATGGGGTGAAAAAGCCATCCTTTCATTCGTGGCGAATGGCGCAACGATCCACCTTAGCGACAGTCATGATTTAGGCGCGATTCAGCGTGCTGCGCGCAAGTTAGAAGCGCAAGGCATTCGAGAAGCTTCACTCGAGGGCGAAGGATGGGATCTAGAAAGCATTTGGGCTTTCCATCAAGGCTTCCGTGCACCGAAGAAAACCAGCCAGCTTTCCTGGGTCGCCCTGTCAGATGCGGATCAAGCTGAGCTCGATGCACGCATCAAAGCGACAGAGTTCACCCGAGATATCATCAATAAACCCGCTGAAGAGGTGGCACCACGTCAGCTGGCCACTATGGCGGCAGAGTTCATCAAATCCGTTGCACCAGAAGGGACAGTGACGGCACGTATTGTTAAAGACAAAGACCTTCTCGCTGAAGATTGGCAGGGGATCTATGCCGTCGGTCGTGGCTCAGAGCGCACATCCGCAATGTTGCAATTGGATTACAACCCGACAGGTGATGAGAATGCACCCGTCTTTGCTTGCCTTGTAGGTAAAGGCATCACGTTTGACTCAGGCGGCTACAGTCTAAAACCTTCGAACATGATGACGGCAATGAAGTCAGACATGGGCGGCGCTGGCACGATCACTGGCGGACTTGCCCTTGCGATCATGCGTGGCTTGAACAAACGTGTGAAGCTTATCCTTTGCTGCGCAGAGAACATGATTTCAGGCCGAGCACTTAAACTGGGTGACATCATTACCTACAAAAATGGTAAAACCGTTGAAATCATGAATACGGACGCTGAAGGCCGTCTGGTATTGGCGGATGGTTTGATTTATGCGAGCGAGCAGCAGCCAGAGTTGATTATTGATTGCGCGACCCTCACTGGTGCAGCCAAACATGCGCTTGGTAATGACTACCATGCACTGTTTAGTTTTGACGATGAGCTAGCGCATCAAGCGCTGAGCTCTGCGAAAGCAGAGAAAGAGGGATTGTGGCCGCTACCATTAGCGGACTTCCACCGTGGCATGTTGCCGTCTAACTTTGCCGATCTTTCTAACATCAGCAGTGGCGACTATGCACCAGGTGCGAGTACCGCCGCCGCGTTCTTGTCCTACTTCGTTGATGATTACAAAAAAGGTTGGTTGCATTTTGACTGTGCGGCCACCTACCGCAAGGGTCCAACGGACAAGTGGGCCGCAGGCGCTACGGGCGTCGGCGTAAGAACCTTAGCGCGTGTATTGCAAGAGCAGGCTGGCGAATAGCGACATGGCCGTAAGGCCATGCTCTATTGTGTTTACACAACACCCTATTATTTTCATATAACTATACTAATGACTGAAGGATGACTTATGGCTCTAGAAAGAACCTTTTCCATTATCAAGCCCGATGCGGTAGAGAGAAATCTGATTGGTGAGATCTACCATCGCATTGAAAAAGCGGGGCTTCGTATCATTGCTGCGAAAATGGTCCATTTAACCCAAGAACAGGCCAGTGGTTTTTACGCTGAACACGAAGGGAAGCCTTTTTTTCCTGCATTGAAAGAGTTTATGACTTCAGGCCCGATTATGGTTCAAGTTCTAGAAGGGGAAAATGCGATTGCTCGTTACCGTGAGCTAATGGGAACAACAAACCCTGAAGACGCCGCTTGCGGCACGATTCGTGCTGATTATGCGCTGAGTATGCGTCACAACTCGGTTCACGGTTCTGACAGTCCTGAGTCGGCAGCGCGCGAGATCGAGTTCTTCTTCCCTCAGTCAGAAATCTGCCCACGTTAATTGTTATTCGGGCAGAAAATGATCAATGCTGTTTGCCTTGGCAAGCAGCATTTTTTATCTCGAGATATCGAATCAATCCGGTTGAGATTAGCAAGAAAGACTGAAAATTCCTGCTAAGATTGATGGGAAAAGTTTTTTTGAACACAAGTGCACACGAGGGTATCAGTCTTGACAGATTGTGATATACTCTGCGCGCAATTTATACCTTATAAACAGAGTAAGACAATGGCAGATTTATCAAAGTACAGAAACATTGGTATTTTCGCGCACGTTGATGCGGGTAAAACTACCACCACTGAGCGTATCCTTAAGCTTACTGGTAAAATCCACAAAACTGGTGAAGTACATGACGGTGAGTCTACGACTGACTTCATGGAGCAGGAAGCTGAGCGCGGTATTACTATCCAGTCTGCTGCGGTAACTTGTGAGTGGAATGGCCACCGCCTAAACGTTATCGATACTCCGGGACACGTTGACTTTACAGTTGAAGTATACCGTTCACTAAAAGTTCTTGATGGTGGTATCGGTGTTTTCTGTGGTTCTGGTGGTGTTGAGCCTCAGTCAGAAACGAACTGGCGCTACGCGAACGAATCAGAAGTATCTCGTCTGATCTTCGTTAACAAACTAGACCGTATGGGCGCAGACTTCTTCAACGTTGTTGACCAAGTTAAGAACGTTCTAGCGGCTAACCCACTAGTGATGGTTCTTCCAATCGGTCGTGAAGATGACTTCGTTGGTGTGGTTGATCTGCTATCTCGTAAAGCGTACGTATGGGATGACTCTGGTCTTCCTGAGAACTACGAAATCCAAGACGTTCCAGCTGACATGGTTGATGACGTTGAACAGTACCGTGAAGAGCTAATCGAAACGGCTGTTGAGCAAGACGACGACCTAATGGAAGCGTACATGGAAGGTGAAGAGCCTTCTATCGAAGACATCAAGCGTTGTATCCGTAAAGGTACACGTGACCTAGCATTCTTCCCAACATTCTGTGGTTCTGCATTTAAGAACAAGGGTGTTCAGCTAGTACTAGACGCAGTGGTAGATTACCTACCATCGCCAACAGAAGTAGATCCTCAGCCTCTGACTGATCCAGAAACTGGTGAGCCAACTGGTGAAGTTGCAACAGTATCTGCAGACGAGCCTCTACGTGCTCTAGCATTTAAGATCATGGACGACCGTTTTGGCGCGCTAACCTTCATCCGTATCTACTCAGGTGTGATGAAGAAAGGTGACACAGTGCTTAACGCTGCAACAGGTAAAACTGAGCGTATCGGCCGTATGTGTGAAATGCAAGCTGACGACCGTAACGAGATCACTGAAGCGCAAGCGGGTGACATCATCGCTGTTGTTGGTATGAAGAACGTTCAAACTGGTCACACTCTATGTGATCCTAAACACGAATGTACTCTTGAGCCAATGATCTTCCCTGAGCCAGTAATCTCGATTGCTGTATCTCCTAAAGACAAAGGTTCAACTGAGAAAATGGGTATCGCGATCGGTAAAATGGTTGCAGAAGATCCATCTTTCCAAGTTGAGACTGATGAAGATTCAGGCGAAACTATCCTGAAAGGTATGGGTGAACTTCACCTAGACATCAAGGTAGACATCCTTAAGCGTACTTACGGCGTTGAGCTAGAAGTTGGTGCTCCACAGGTAGCTTACCGCGAAACGATCACTAAAGCTGTTGAAGATAGCTACACGCACAAGAAGCAGTCTGGTGGTTCTGGTCAGTTCGGTAAGATCGACTACCGTATCAAACCAGGTGAGCCAAACTCTGGTTTCACGTTCAAGTCAACAGTTGTTGGTGGTAACGTACCTAAAGAATTCTGGCCTGCAGTAGAGAAAGGCTTCGCGAGCATGATGGAAACGGGTGTTCTAGCTGGCTTCCCTACGCTAGACGTAGAAGTTGAGCTATTCGACGGTGGTTTCCACGCAGTTGACTCATCTGCTATCGCATTTGAAATCGCAGCGAAAGGTGCATTCCGTCAGTCTATGCCTAAAGCGGGCGCACAGCTTCTTGAGCCTATCATGAAAGTTGACGTGTTCACGCCAGACGATCACGTTGGTGACGTAATCGGTGACCTTAACCGTCGTCGTGGTATGATCAAAGACCAACAAGCTGGTGCAACAGGCGTTCGTATCAAAGCTGACGTTCCTCTATCAGAAATGTTTGGTTACATCGGTCACCTACGTACTATCACTTCTGGTCGTGGTCAGTTCTCTATGGAGTTCGCTCACTACGCACCATGTCCAGCAAACGTTGCTGAGCAAGTTATCGCTGAAGTGAAAGAGCGCGACGGCAAGAAGTAGTTCTTAACCGCGTATCACTTGTGTGATGATTACAAACCTTCGATGCGAAAGCATCGGAGGTTTTTTTATGTCTGTTTTTGACCACGTGTTCTCTTTAGACCAGCAGTTATCGGCGTTCGCTAAGCGATAACAAATATTGTTCATAACGATTAATTAATTTCCCTTTCAATTGATTAACAATTAAATAATTATGCACCCGAATCCCAGCGCGTTGCTGGACAGGTTGGATCGCATACCATGAAAGTGTTTTCTAAAGTAGTGGGTCTGAGCGCATTGTTACTCAGCCTTTCTTCTCACGCAGATAATAAAGTTTTGAACGTTTACGCTTGGGGTGGCTACTTGCCAGAAGCGTCATTAAAAGCGTTCGAGAAACAAGAAGGCGTAACGATTAACTATTCAACATTTGAAAATAATGAATCAATGTACACCAAGTTAAAACTGGTGAAAGGCTCAGGTTACGATGTGGTATTCGCTTCGGCGTACTTTATTGAGAAAATGGGACGTGAAGGACTACTGGCTGAGATAGATCATGCGCAAGTCCCGAATATGGGCGACGCGATGGAAGGGTTATTGGGCCAAGCCCATGACCCAGACAACCGTTACTCTTTGCCTTACATTTGGGGTGTGACGGGCATCAGCTACAATGAATCCCTTGTCGACGAACCTGTCACCAAATGGGCGCAGCTTTGGGATGCGAAATACGCACAACAGGTGATGCTGATCGACGATATTCGTGACGTATTTGGTATGGCGCTGAAATTAAATGGTCATAGCATCAACACGAAGAACGAAGACGAGATCAAGCAGGCCTACGAATCGTTAGTAGCCTTGAGAGATAACGTCCTACTCTATAACTCAGATGCACCACAAATGCCTTACGTTTCCGGTGAAGCCTCTGTTGGTATGCAGTGGAATGGTAATGCCTACCAAGGCCAAGTCGAAATGCCAGAGCTGAAGTTTGTGATGCCAGAAGAGGGCGCGGTATTGTGGATGGACAACTTTACCATTCCATCAGGCAGCCAAAATAAAACATTGGCACACAAGTTCATTAACTTTATGTACCAAGCTGAACAGCAAGCTGAGATCGTCAATAGCCTAGGCTATGCGTCCGCAACGAATGCAGGCCGTGCATTGCTGGCTGATGAACTTAAGAACAACCCGACGATTTTCCCAGCGGTGGAAGACATCAAGAAAGGGGAGTTCATTAACGATGTTGGTGCTGAGACCTTAGCAGTGTATGAGAAGTACTGGCAACGTCTGAGAACCCAATAATCGGGTCGGCTCTAAGCTTAATCGTAACACGCCCCTAGCGAGGTATCGCTGGGGGCGATGTCATTCACAAGGGGCAATTTCATTACTCAGCCAGTGGGCGAAAGCTTGTATACGATCGCGCCTTGTCGATTCGCGATCATAGAAGAGATTAAACTGAATACCCGGGGTCATGCCGATATCGAAGGGTTTCATGAGTAGTCCACGTTCGACGTAATCAGCGGCGAGTGAGTCAGAGACTAAGCAGGCGCCATGTCCGGCCATGACGGCGTTCATCGCGTGATCGAAGGTACTGACATCCATCCAACGAACCGACTCTTTTTCCATCTCTATACCGGCTTTAGCAAACCAACTTTTCCAAGGGTAACCGCCAGACTCATAGTGAATTAACCAACTGGCAAGCAGCTGTTCGGGTTGAGTCAGGTTAATGGACTTGGCCAAGTGAGGGGAGCAAAAAGGATAAATGATCTCTTCAAACAGGAACTCTTTGTGAAGTTTCGATGGGCAGTCTTCACCTAGCGCCTCACCTTGCCAAATGACCACATCCGCTTCACCTTGTTTTAAGTTTGGCGCGTCACAGCTAGTGATGATCCGAATGGGGATGTTGGGATGCTGGCTCGAGAACTTCCATAGACGTGGCAATAACCAACGAGAGGCAAACGAAGGCGTAGAGCTGACACAGAGCAACCCTTCGACCGGCTCAGCTTGAATCTGATTGAGCCCTGAAATGATCTGTTCGAACCCTTGAGAGACATGCTTATACAGCACCTTGCCTTGCTCTGTAAGACGCATTTCCCGACCATCACGCACGAACAGTTTGCATCCTAAGCCATCTTCAAGTTGACGTATTTTCTGGCTCACTGCCGCCTGACTGACGAACAGCGCCTCAGCCGCTCGACTGTAGCTGTTGTGCCTTGCCGCGACTTCGAAATACCGTAACCCCGGAAGATGATGCAGCCTTGAATCCATAGACGATCCTTTTCAATCACATTTTGCTCGTCACTATACATGACGAAAAAAAGGAGAACCATGTTCTCCTTAACTTCTCGATAAGATAGCGCGATTAGCGTTACTCTTCCCAGACAACCAGTTGACCTTTCGGCCAGTTGTGGCCCATGTCGTGGTACTTCTGCTCCAGTACATGGCGTTTGATCTTGAGTGTGGGCGTTAGAATGCCATTTTCGATGCTCCACGGCTCTTTGATCATCAGTACCCCTTTGATTTGCTCATGCGATTCGAGCTCTTGGTTCATCCGCGCAATCACTTTTTTGGTGGTGCGTTCATAGCGAGCACGGTCAAAGTTTGGAAAATCATGCGGGACGACGAGCAAAATCGGGGCGGGCAGACCGAGGCCAATCAAACACATCATTTCAACGCGGCTGTATTCGAACAGTTTCTTCTCAATTGGCACTGGCGCGACAAATTTACCTTTGGCGGTTTTAAAGGTGTCTTTCTTGCGCCCTTGAATGGTCAAGTAGCCTTCAGCATCGATAGCGCCGATGTCGCCGGTATGTAGCCAGCCCTCGCTGTCGAATGACTCCTGGCTGGCAATGTCATTTTTGTAGTAGCCAGAGAACATCCCTTTACTGCGCACCATGATCTCATCATCGTCGGCAATTTTGAGTTCGATTCCGGGGCCAGCATTGCCGACACTGCCAATCTTATCAGCGCGGAACGGGTAGTTGAGTGTGCTGTAAGCAAAGGATTCAGTCATCCCCCAAGCCTCAGTAATATTGAGGCCGACACTGTGATACCAATCGAGTAAAGCGGGTGACACCGGCGCCGAGCCACAGCCGAGCACACGTGCTTGATCTAAGCCCAGGCCATCGGCGAGCTTTTTCTTGATCAGGGAATTAACGAACGGAATCTTGAGCAGAATATTGAGTTTCTTCTGCGGCAGCTTATCTTGGATACGCTGTTGGAACAGAGTCCAGAGTCTGGGAACAGAGATAAACAGCGTCGGGCGCTGCATTTTAACATCTTCGATAAAGGTATCGAGTGACTCTGGGAAGGCCGTTTGGACGCCACCCATGATGGAGGACCCAAAGATGTACACACGCTCGGTAATGTGCGCTAAAGGCAAGTAGGAGAATAGGCGATCGTTCTCTTCAATGCCGATATGATTGATCAACTGCTGCGCAGACCAACTGAATGCGCCATAAGTCAACATTGCCCCTTTCGGTAGACCCGATGTCCCTGAGGTATACACCAGCGACATTAACTTATCATCGCAGTGCTCGGCACGAAAATCCGTTGGAGCATACTGCGCCATTAAGTCATTGAACTGATGTTGGCACTTTGGCGCAGTGTCATAGGGCAGCGCGATAGTGATCAAGTCTGCTTGACCATCAATTACTTCCTGAGTGGCGCCGGCATCATCGAGTTTGCCGCCAATCAGGGCTTTACTTTCACTATGGGTCACACAGTACTCAATCGTGTCGGCACCGGCGGTCGGGAAGATAGGCACGCTGACAAAATCACCCAACATCATCGCCAAATCACAGATGAACCACTCGGCGCAGTTTTTCGATACCAGTGCGACTTTGTCACGCGGTTTAAGACCTAGCGCTTGCAGTGCGGAGACTAATCTGAGTGCTTTGTCTGCAACCTCGGCGTAAGTGTATTCGACAAACTGGCGGTTGATGATCTGTTTTAGATAGACCTGATTAGGGCGTTCCTCTGCCCATTTCAAAATCATCTCGTTCGGTGGGGGGAGAGCACAGGACGGTTTGCGTAACTCGTTAGGCTGAATCATTCTCTAACTCCGTGTTATTGGCGAATGGGTACATTATTTTTATTGTTAACAGCTTGTTAACTTTAGCATGTAAATGAAAAGTGAGTGAAGCGAATCCTAGGGGGCAAACTGGTAAGATGTGATGAAACAGAGGATTTCAACGTGAAGCGAACGGTGTAGATGTGAGCCGTCTGGCATTGTGTTGTAGGTAGCGATACATTTGCGAGCGCTTTGCACGCTCGCAAATCCTGTGAGAACGACTAGAGGTTCAGGTGGCCGACCACCGCGCCTAACAGCATAAATAGCACCACCATCCATACAATCGGTAGTTTGTATTGTTTCAACAGGTAAATACCGAGCACGACGAGCGCCAGATCCACCGAAGATAAAACCGCGCTACTAAACACAGGTTGATACAAGGCCGCCAATAATAATCCCACCACGGCGGCATTGACGCCTTGCAACGCGCCTGACACGGCGGGCCTTTGCGCCAGCGATTGCCAGTTTTTCAGTACGCCTAAGAGCAGCAGAAACCCGGGTAAGAAGACTGCTAGGGTGGCCAGTAGAGCCCCAAAAATCGGCGCGTTTGGCAGTAAGGCGTAGCCGATGTAAGTGGCAAACGTGAACATCGGGCCCGGGACAGCTTGTGCGGCGGCGTAGCCGGTGAGGAAGAGATCTTGTGACAGCCTATCACCGACCAACTCTTGCAGCAGTGGCAGAACAACATGACCCCCACCAAAAACCAAACTGCCCGCTTGGAAAAAATCATTAAATAGCTGCAATGCGTCAGAACGTGCTGCGACTAAGGGTAAACCCATGAACAGCACTGCAAAAAGTGCGAGAGGCCATAGGCTTGGAGTAAAGGCACTCGGCGGCGTTGACGTTTCGCGGCCTAAGAACTTTACGCCAATCGCAGCGGCCAGCAACAAAACCATCACTTGGGTGACAATACTCGGCATAACGAGCAGTGCGATCGCGGTCGCCACGCAGAGACTGACGCTTAGGCGAGTTTGGCAGAAGTTCTTGTACATCCCTAAGGTGGCGTCGGCGACCACAACCACCGCCAGTAACTTCAGTCCGTGGACGATATGTTGAAACAACGGGGTATCGGTGACTTGGCTGCTGACCAATGCGAGCGCCAACATGATCACGATGGAGGGGGTGGTAAAGCCGATAAAGGCGGCAAGGGCACCAAGCAATCCACCTTTTTTGTAGCCTAACGCGAAGCCGACTTGGCTCGAACCTGGGCCGGGTAGAAACTGACTGAGCGCGACGATTTGTGCGTATTCCTCATCACTGAGCCATCGGCGTTTTTCTACAAAGGTATGACGAAAATAACCGATATGGGCGGCAGGGCCACCAAAGCTAATCCAGCCTAGCCAAAAGAAGGTTTTGAAAATCGCTAGCATTGCTCAACGCATCCTTAGTGTGATTGAAAAACAAGGCATTATAGAGAGAGGAAGGTTGGCCTCGTCAGTAAGGGCGTCATGGTCTCAATGGAATGTGTCACTTTTATGACAAAGATTGGCGCTGAAAAGCTCAGTAACAAATTGGGCGAGTGAATATGAGTGATAAAGAGAGGGGAGAACAAACAAGGCCAGCCAAAGGGCTGACCTGTTCAACGTGAGGAGTTAAAACGCCTTACTCTACGCGAAGGCCTTGGTCATCGAAGAGGTGACAATCGCTCTGTTTGCAGCTCAGCGCCATAGTTTGGAACTTGGTGACCTCTTGATCGCCGGGTAGGTGCACTTTGAACCCATCAACGCCACAAGATTGACCAAACATGTAGGTGCTGTTGCCTAACCGTTCGACCACTTCACTTTGGAACTCAATCTGGACTGGGTTGTCATGGTTGATCTCTAAATGTTCAGGACGAATACCGAGAGTGATTTTATCACCAGCGTGGAGTGCGCGCTGCACAGCAGGCAGATGGAATACCTTGCCATCTTGACTCACCAAGGTCAGGCCAGAGCCATTAGCTTGCTCGACTTGGGTTGGAATGAAGTTCATTTTCGGTGAGCCGATGAAGCCGGCAACAAATTCGTTTTGCGGTTTGTGGTAGAGCTCTAGCGGCGAGCCCACCTGCTCAACACGACCATCGCGCAGGACGACGATTTTATCGGCGAGCGTCATGGCTTCGACTTGATCGTGCGTTACGTAGATCATGGTGTTTTGCAGATCTTGATGCAGCTTGGCGATTTGCAGACGCATGTCGACGCGCAGCTCTGCATCAAGGTTGGAGAGGGGCTCATCAAAAAGGAACACTTTGGGGTTACGTACAATGGCGCGGCCAATGGCGACACGCTGACGCTGACCACCAGAGAGCTCTTTTGGTTTACGCTGCAACAAGTGATCAAGCTGTAGCGTTTTCGCCGCGCCGTTCACTTGCTTGTCGATGTACTCTTTAGGGTGGCCGTTCATTTTTAGGCCAAAGCCCATATTCTCTTCAACAGTCATATGAGGGTAGAGGGCGTAAGATTGGAATACCATCGCCACGCCTCGCTCGGCAGGATCAACGTCATTGACGATGTGGTTGTCGATACTGATTTCGCCTTCGGTGATCTCTTCTAAACCGGCCACAAGACGAAGCAGGGTCGATTTACCACAACCGGATGGTCCAACAAAAACCACAAACTCTCCATTGTCGATCTCAAGATCCACACCATGGATGGTTTGAACGTCACCGAAACGCTTGATGACTTTCTTTAAGCTGATGTCAGCCATAAATACTCCTTGCCCATATGGCTTAAAAATTTCGTTTTATGAGCGAATGCGCTCGTTTAACGTGAGTTGTTTTTTGTTTCTGTCTAAAACATACGCTTTTCCGCGATTTTTGTTAGTTGCTCAATGGCAATAGTTGATCCTTGTCATGGTTTTTGGAGGAAAATAGGTGAATTTTGTGGAAACGTTTACAAAATCAATTTCTCTCCCTATATAAAATAAAGTGGATGGCTAATATGTATTCGTAGATACGATAAAACTTCATCTTTTGGTTTCTTTTTGTCTACTTTTTATGAGTGAAACTTTAACGAACAGAAACGACGAGATGTGACAAGGAGTCACACAAAATGGAGCAATCTGTGAAAACGATATACCCAGAAAATCGTCTCCCCTCAGCCAGACGTAAATCTCGGGTGAGTGCCAAGCTCTCCCCTTGGCTGTTTTTAGCGCCTGCGATGGCGATTTTTGCCGTTTATGTTATCTATCCGATTCTAGACAGTATTTGGCTCAGTTTCTTTGAATGGGATGGGCTAGGTGAAAAAACATGGGTCGGCCTAGACAACTATCGTGAGTTGTTTGATTCCGATGCGTTTTACACCTCATTGAAAAACAACTTCCTCTGGCTGGTGTTCTTTATGCTCGCCCCGCCGATTGGTTTAGCGATCGCGCTCTTTCTTAACCAACAGGTGAGAGGGATTCGTGTTGTTAAATCGCTGTTCTTCTTCCCCTTTGTGATTTCACAAGTGGTCGTCGGCTTGGTGTTTGCTTGGTTCTATGACCCGTCGTTTGGCTTGTTCAATATTGTGTTGGGTGGCCTCGGTCTCGAGCCGGTTTCTATTTTGGCCAACGAAGATTACGTCACCTACGGCATCATTGCCGCCGGTCTGTGGCCGCAGATTTCTTACTGCATGATTTTGTACCTCACAGGTTTGAACAACTTGGACCCAGAGCAGCTTGAAGCGGCGCGCCTTGATGGTGCGAAAAAATGGCGCATGTTGTGGTATGTGGTGTTGCCGCAGCTTCGCCCTGCGACCTTCATTGCGATTGTGGTGACCGTGATTGGTGCGCTGCGCTCATTTGACTTGGTTGCCACCATGACAGCCGGTGGCCCGTGGGGCAGCTCGACGGTATTGGCTTACCAGATGTATGAAGAGTCCATTTTTAACTACCGAATGGGTTATGGCGCGGCAGTTTCCGTTGTGTTGTTCCTCATCATGGATGTGTATATCGCGTACTTCTTATGGCGTATGTTGAGGAGTGAAAAATAATGTACCCACAACCGATTCAAAAATCTGGCCGTTTTGTCAATATCAGCTATCGCGTCGCGTTGCCACTGTCGATCGTGATGTGGTTACTGCCATTGATTGCGGTGATGATGACCTCGATTCGCTCGATAGAAGACATCAACACTGGTAATTACTGGGGCTGGCCAAGCGAAATCCAGTTTCTCGAAAACTACACTCAAGTCTTTACCTCAACCGCAATGGGTCAATACTTGATCAACAGTTTGATGATCACTTTGCCTGCGGTTGCCGGGGCGGTGGCGCTGTCAACGTTAGCGGGCTTTGCCTTGGCGAAGTACAACTTCAAGGCAAACATCTGGATCTTCGCGATGTTCATCGCGGGTAACTTTGTACCCTTCCAGATCCTGATGATCCCAGTGCGCGATTTGACCATCAGCTTTGGTCTCTACGACACTCATTGGGCGCTTATTTTCTTCCATATCGCGTTTCAAGCCGGATTTTGTACCTTGTTTATGCGCAATTTCATCGTCGGTATTCCGGATGCCTTGATTGAAGCGGCGCGCGTTGAAGGGGTCACCGAATGGAAGATCTTCTGGCACGTGGTATTGCCCTTGGTTCGCCCAGCATTAGCGGCGTTGGCGGTGCTGGTTTTCACCTTCATCTGGAACGACTTCTTCTGGGCATTGGTCTTAGTGCAAAGCGATGAAGTCCGTCCGGTTACTGCGGGGCTTAGCTCACTGCAAGGTCAGTGGCTAGCGTCTTGGCAGCTGATGTCGGCAGGCGCGATCGTTGCGGCGATTCCACCAGTGGTGCTGTTTTTTACCATGCAGCGTCACTTCATCGCCGGCTTAACCCTAGGTGCGACCAAAGGATAACAGGATTAATAAATTGCTGGTGGGCGAAACCCCCATTTGGCTCACCAGCAGGTCTATGCAGTAACAGACTCTATACAGCAACAAAACAATAAATTGGACCAAGAGCCTTAGGCTCAATAACAAGGACCTGAATATGAAATACGTGAAACACCTTGCTGCTACCGCAATACTCGGTGCAACTCTTTCGACATCCGCATGGGCAGGCACTTTGGTGATCAACTCTGACGCCTCAGACCCTGCACCTAAAGAGGCGTGGGCTGAAATCATCAAGCGATTTGAGCAAGAGTACCCGGATGTCACCGTCAAATATAACCTCTACGATCATGAAGCGTATAAAACGACCATCCGTAACTGGTTGGTGACTTCGCCGCCGGATGTGGTGTTCTGGTATGCGGGTAACCGTATGAAAACCTTCGTTGATCGCGGCCTGTTTGAAGATGTGAGTGACATCTGGACAGACAACAACATGAAGCAAGACTTCACCGCTGCGGCGCCCGCGATGACGGTCAATGGCAAGCAATACGGTGTGCCTTACACCTATTACCAATGGGGTATCTACTACCGCCAAGACATCTTTGAGCAGTACGGTATTGCTGAGCCAAAAACGTGGGACGATCTACTTAAAGCCTCGGCGACATTGAAAGAGAATGGCGTAGCGCCGTTCACCATCGGTACCAAATATCTTTGGACGGCAGCGGGTTGGTTTGATTACATCAACTTGCGCACCAACGGCCTCGATTTCCATATCCAGTTAATGGACGGCAAAGTGCCTTACACCGATGAGCGAGTGAAGAAAACCTTCGCGAACTGGGCACAGTTGGTGGAGCCAGGTTATTTCCTAGAAAACCATGCGTCTTACTCCTGGCAAGAGGCGCAGCCGTTCCTCTACAACGGTCAGGCGGCGATGTACCTGATGGGTAACTTCATTACTCCTAACTTCCCGAAAGAGTTGGATGGCAAAATGGGCTTCTTCCAATTCCCGGTGATCGACCCTTCCGTTCCGATGGCGGAAGACGCGCCGATGGATACGATTCACATCCCATCAAAAGCGAAAAACAAAGAAGACGCACGTAAGTTCCTTCAGTTTGTCGCTCGTGCGGAAAACCAGCAATTGATCAACGAGATGTTGTTGCAGATCCCAACCAACAACAAAGCGAAAGCGAAATCGGATCCGTTCCTAGACAAAGGGGTGGAAATGCTGGCGAACGCGGAAGGTACGGCGCAGTTCTATGACCGAGATACCGATCCTGCAATGGCGAAAGAAGGGATGAAGGGCTTCCAAGAGTTCATGGTTCACCCTGATCGCATCGACGACATTTTGCAAAAACTGGATAAGGTCAGCAAACGCACCTTCAAATAAGGTTTTGATACGCTGACGGCGAGTCTATGCCCCTGTACATAGACCTGCCAGAGTCAGCCGACTGAGCGCACTGCTCCACTCGTGGCCTCTCGAGTCAGTGCGCTCTTTTTTATCACTGAGATTAAGAGTGTTGTTATGAGAACTTTTGCCGATATTCTGGCAGCGCGAGAGTGGGAAAATCATCACGTCACCCACCATCATGTTCTGCCCGCACATGCCCCTTTCCATGCTTATCAAAACGAAGACGATGCCTTGCAAGGGAGAGGGTCTGCCCGGCAAACGTGCTTGAATGGTCAGTGGCAGTTTATGCTGTTCTCGGCGCCGAGTGAGGTGCCAGAAGCGTGTATTAAGAAAAGTTTTGATGACAGCGCTTGGTCGCCAATCACGGTGCCATCCAACTGGCAGTTACAGCCGCAGGTTGACGATCGGCCAATTTACACCAATGTGAAATATCCGTTTGCGGACACGCCGCCAATCGTGCCTAAGCACAATCCGACTGGGGTTTATCGCACCACGTTTGAGGTGTTGCCACAGTCCAATGAGTTAACGTGGATCACCTTTGATGGCGTCAACAGTGCCTTTCACCTGTGGTGCAATGGCGTGTGGGTCGGTTACTCGCAAGATGCCCGTTTGCCCGCCGAATTTGATCTAACGCCTTATCTTCAGGAGGGGCGCAACCAGTTGACGGTCATGGTGATGCGTTGGTGTGACGGTTCCTACTTGGAAGATCAAGATATGTGGTGGCTAAGCGGTATTTTCCGTGATGTCACCTTAACCCGAAAACCGCGACTGCACATTCAAGATGTGGAGATTCGCACTGAGTTGGCGCCAGGGTTTCATCAGGCCACGCTTGGTGTGACGACCACTTTATCGCAAAAAGAGGGCGCCAATCGCGTACGTGTGCGTCTGTTTGATGCCAAAAAGCAGCTGGTCGCAGAGCAAGTCAGCACGGCCGGATTACAGTTTGTCGATGAAAAAGGGCCGTGGAGCGATAAAGCGCAGCATGCCCTTGACGTTCAAGCGCCGATACTATGGAGCGCAGAGCGCCCTTACTTGTATCGCGCCGTTGTTAGCTTGCTTGATGAGCATGACACGGTGATAGATTGTGAGGCGTACTCGGTCGGTTTTCGTGAGGTACGTATTGAGCACGGTCAGCTGAAAGTGAATGGCGAAGCGGTGCTCATCCGTGGCGTCAATCGACATGAGCATCATCCAGAGCTTGGTCATGTGATGACAAGAGAAGATATGCTCCGCGACATCCAACTGCTCAAGCAGAACAATTTCAACGCGGTACGTACCGCGCATTACCCAAACCATCCTCTGTGGTATCAACTTTGCGATGAGTATGGTCTCTATGTGGTGGATGAAGCCAACATTGAAACCCACGGCCAGTTTCCGATGTGCCGCTTGTCCGACGACAGTGAATGGTTACCGGCCTACCTGCGCCGTATCACTCGGCTGGTGGAGCGCGATAAGAACCATGCGTGTGTCATCATTTGGTCGCTTGGCAACGAGTCGGGGATCGGGAATAACCATCATGCGATGTATCAATGGGTCAAACAGCGCGACCCTTCTCGACCTGTCCAATATGAAGGCGGCGGCGCGATGACCGCCGCGACCGACATCCTATGTCCGATGTACGCGCGGGTCGATTGGGATCTGCCAGTCGTCAAGCATCAGCCACAGGTCACGCCGCGTGTCGGGATTCGTAAATCGATTGCACTGCCTGATGAGACGCGCCCCCTGATTTTATGTGAATACGCTCATGCGATGGGCAACAGCCTCGGCAGCTTCACGCACTACTGGCAAGCGTTTCGAGATAACCCGCGCTTGCAAGGGGGATTCATTTGGGATTGGGTCGATCAAGGTCTAACCAAGATAGCGCCGGATGGCCAAACGTATTGGGCCTACGGCGGGGATTTTGGTGATGAAATTAATGATCGTCAGTTTTGCATCAATGGTCTGCTGTTCCCAGATAGAAGCGCGCATCCCACCCTGCAGGAAGTCAAAAAAGCGCAGCAGTTTTACCAGTTCCGCCTGCTATCGACTCAGCCTTTGGTGATCGAGGTAGAGAGTGAGTACCTGTTTAGCGCCAGTGACAACGAGATACTTGATTGGAGTGTCACTTGTGAAGGTGAGGTGCTGCACCGTGGTCAGTTTGATCTCAATGTGGCGGCAAAATCGACGCAAAGTGTAACCTTGAGTGAGCAGCCCATCAGCAGTGGTCGTTGCTCTCCATATTACCTCAACCTAGAGGTGCGCCTTCGCCAAGAGACCGCTTGGGCAAGCGCCGGTCATGTGACGGCCATCGAGCAACTGGAACTCTCAGTTGAAACGGCGCTACCGAGCCCGAACATCAAGCCTGTTGGCGCTATCAATACCTCTGACAGCGCAAAAGCCTTGCTGGTCTACAGTGATGATTTTGCGCTCGAGTTTGACAAATCAATAGGCGCGATCGGCAGTTGGAAAGTCAACGACAGCGAAAAGTTGACCGCACCGATCATCGATAACTTCTACCGGGCTCCGCTTGATAATGATATTGGCACCAGTGAGGCCAACAAGCTCGACCCCAATTCTTGGTTTGCGCGTTGGCAGTCAATAGGACTCGATTCCTTGACCCGAGAGCTTGAGCAGTTTGAATGGTATCAAGTTGAGCAAGGAGTTGTGGTGGTGAGTCAGCAGCGTTATTCCCATCAAGGTAAGGCGCTGATCCGCTCGACGTGGCGCTATACGGTGGTCAGTGATGGCAGTGTGAGTTTGGATGTCGATGTGACGCTTGCTCAGCATCTACCCCCACTGCCGCGTATCGGCTTAGAGGTGGCGTTGTACGATGGCGAGCATCATGAGTCTATAAAACAGGTCTCTTGGCTGGGCCGCGGCCCACATGAGAACTATCCGGACCGATTAGCGTCTGCGCACATCGGACGCTATCAACAATCGCTGGATGCGATGCACACGCCGTACATTTTCCCAAGTGACAACGGCTTGCGCTGTGATGTCACGCAGGCCAAAGTGGGTGAGTTGCTCATCGAGGGGCAATTTCATTTTGCCGTCAGTCGCTACAGTTTGCACAACTTAGCCAGTGCCAAACATACGCACGAGTTAATCAAAGGGGATACCTGTTACGTGCGAATTGATGGTGCGCACATGGGCGTGGGCGGTGACGATTCGTGGACACCTAGCGTGCATCAGGCTTATGTTCTGAGTGATAAACGCTATCGCTATCAGGTGACACTGTCGTTGAGCCACGCTCAAGCTGACGAGGTGTAGGGGATAAAAACAACAGGGATAGCGAGCGCTATCCCTGTTGTTTTACGACGGTCTGGTTACTGATGACAAATGGCCGATCACTGAAGGGTGTAACGTGTCCACACCTTTGAGCGCCAACGCCTTGCCATGATGATGCCGCGAAACCACTCGTCGAGTGCAATCGCCATCCAGGCACCGAGCACGCCATAGCCCCAGTAGACGCCAAACACATAGCTCATGCCGACCCCGAATCCCCACATACTGATGATGCCCATTTTGACTGGGAATTTGATATCGCCAGCCGCTTTGAGCGCAGAGATAAAGATGAGGTTAAAGACGCGCCCCGCTTCGAGCACGATCGAACCGGCAATCAAGGTAGCGGTCAGGGCGGCGATCTCCGGCTCTGTGGTAAAGAGGGCGATGATGGGATCGCTCAACAAGTAGACGATGACCGTCAACAGCGTCGAGACGCAAAAGCCAACCACAAAATACTTTTGCACTAGAGACAAAATCGAGTCAATCCAACCGCGGCCTATGTAGTAGCCCGCTTGAATCTGACTGCCTTGCCCGAGGGCAAGCGCAAAGGCGAAAGAGAGGCGAGCGATGTTCTGTGCGTAGGTGAAGGCGGCCAATGAGGCGGTACCCATCTGGACGATAAAAAAGGTGATGCAGATTTGCGCCATATTGTAAGAGAGCACTTCTCCGGCATTCATGGCGCCAATTTTGATGATGCGTGAGTAGATAACGCGAGGGATTGCTCGGTACTCGGCAAAAGGTATCTCGATGCCAGAGCGTTTAACCGCCGCCCAGAGGATCACGGTGCTGAGCACCTGACTGACGACAGTGGCAATCGCCACCCCTTGCACTCCATAGACCGGCAAGCCAAAAGGCTGATAAAGGGCGATGTAGTTACCGATGATATTGAGCACGCCGCACACCAAGTTGACCACCATCGGAGAGCGGGAAAAGCCGTTACTGCGCAAAATAGTGGTCAGCACGATGCCGAGGGTGACGTTAAAAGTCATCGCGCCGCTGATCAGCAGGTACTCTTGGGCGTACTGTTCGACCTGAGCTTCTAATCCATAGAGCGGCAGAAACGCGTAAGCGCCCCAGATAGACAGTCCACTCAGACAGACGCCAACCAGGGCAGAGAGAAAAATACTGGCGACGCTAACATGGGCGGAATCTTGTACACGGCCTGAACCATTGTATTGCGCAATTAAAATACCCGTGCCGCTGCTGACCATCGACGAGACAATGATCAAAAAGAACGACAGTTGAGAGATGACGCCCACCGCCGAAACGGCTTTATCAGAGAAACCACTGAGCATGAAGACATCGCTGGTATTGAGCGCTGTTCGCAGCAAGATCTCGACAAATAGCGGCCAAGTGAGCGCGACGATCTTCATGCGTTTATCTATCGTATTTGGCATGGGTGGTCCTAACTGTGGTGCCCCGGTGGCGAGTTTGCAGGGTGCGGTAGGGCTGGCAAAGGCAAAGTCGCAAATTGTCCGGTGCTGGGCTGGATATGCAAATCAGTTTCTTCGTTATGATTCTTACTTGATGAGAAAATGTCCATAATTTTTCGCTTCTGTGAAAACGTTTCACAAAGTTTAGTTAGGGATTGTGACCTCGATAGAGATATTGATAGCTTTAGCTTCCTTAGCCTGCTGTCCTCTTTCTGATGGGCTAAAGAAAAGGGGCGGATAGCAGTCAAATCCATTATTGATGAGTAATTTGTGGAAACGTTTACACAATGAGAAATTGATCACGGAAACTAGGCGCAAATGATTGCTAGACTTTTGAGCAAGCAGAGTCATTTCTGAGCGATTGCGAACCAGAGCGAGGCAAACAGTGAAAGTATTAGTAACGGGTGGAATGGGCTACATCGGTAGCCACACATGTGTACAGATGATCGAAGCAGGCATGGAGCCTGTGATTATCGACAACCTCTGCAATGCCAATCAAGAAGTGTTGAACCGTATTGAAGCGCTCACCAAGGTGAAGCCGATTTTTCATCAAGGTGATGTGCGCGATGAGGCGTTTCTCGATGGTGTTTTTGCTCAGCATGACATTGCCGCCGTGATTCATTTTGCCGGATTGAAAGCGGTCGGGGAGTCGGTAGCCAAGCCACTCGAATACTATGACAACAACGTGAATGGCTCCTTAGTGTTGGCGCGCTGCATGCGTAAAGCGGGCGTGAAAAGCTTAGTGTTTAGCTCTTCCGCGACTGTGTATGGCGACCCGGCTCGCGTCCCGATCACCGAAGAATCGCCGACAGGTGCGACGACCAACCCATACGGCCGCAGTAAGTACATGGTTGAGCAGTGCTTATCGGATCTCTTTGCGGCGGAAAACGATTGGAGCATTACCTTGCTGCGATATTTCAATCCGGTCGGCGCCCACCCATCAGGCTCAATGGGAGAGGACCCACAAGGCATTCCAAATAATTTGATGCCCTTCATCGCTCAAGTTGCGGTGGGGCGGCGAGAAAAATTGTCGGTCTTTGGCAGTGACTACCCGACACCCGATGGCACCGGAGTGCGTGACTACATTCATGTGATGGATTTAGCGGATGGGCACATCGCAGCGTTGAAATCGGTAGGCGCGCGCGCTGGGTTGCACATTTTTAATTTGGGGACCGGCCAAGGCTCCAGTGTGCTTGAGATGGTCAATGCCTTTAGCCAAGCCTGCGGTCAGCCGATTGCGTATGAGCTGTGCCCAAGACGCCCAGGAGATATTGCCCAGTGCTTTGCCAGCACCGAGAAAGCAGAGCGAGAGCTGGGTTGGAAAGCGAGCCGCAGCGTAGCGGATATGACGGTCGATACATGGAAATGGCAGTCCACAAACCCTCAAGGTTACGGCGCGTCATAACGCACAGCGAGCCGAGCTGGGCATGGGTTAGGCAAAGGTTAGGCAAACAGTTAAGAGTTTTTGTGTTTAAGGTTGAGTAAGTAAGATGTCGAATATTGAATTTAATCCTGTGGATCACCCACATCGCCGCTATAACCCATTGACTGGGCAGTGGATATTAGTCTCGCCTCATCGAGCGAAACGCCCTTGGAGTGGCGCGGATGAAAAGCCCGCTCAGGATGCGTTGCCTCGTTACGATGCGCACTGTTTTCTTTGTCCTACCAACACTCGTATCTCTGGCGATGTGAATCCTGATTACCGCGGCACCTATGTGTTCAATAACGACTTTGCCGCCCTGATGGTCGATTCTCCTGACGCGCCAAAATCTGACAATCCGCTATTTAAAACCCAAGGTGTGCGAGGCTTGAGCCGCGTGATCTGTTTCTCTCCCGATCACAGCAAAACCTTGCCGGAATTACCCGTGGCTCAAATTCGTGGGGTGATTGACACTTGGAATGAACAGATTGAAGAGTTAGGCCAAGAGTACCTCTGGGTTCAGGCATTTGAAAACAAAGGCGAGACCATGGGCTGCTCTCAGCCACACCCACACGGTCAAATCTGGGCCAACAGCTTTCTGCCGAATGAAATTGAACGCAAAGAGCGCCACCTTAAAGCCTACTTCGAAGAGCATGGGCGCAACTTGTTGGTTGATTATGTCCAAGCTGAGTTGAAAGACGGATCGCGCATTGTGGTCGATACTGAGCACTGGGTCGCTGTAGTACCTTACTGGGCAGCTTGGCCATTCGAGACCATGCTGCTACCCAAAGCGCACATCCGCCGCATGAGTGAACTCAGTGATGCTCAGCGTGATGATCTCGCGCTGGCGATCAAAAAGTTAACCAGTCGCTATGACAACTTATTCCAGTGCTCCTTCCCTTACTCGATGGGTTGGCATTACGCGCCGTTTTTTGAACAAGGGACAGACATTGAGCACTGGCAACTGCACGCACTCTTCTACCCGCCGTTGCTGCGCAGCGCCACGGTAAGAAAATTTATGGTCGGCTATGAGATGCTGGCAGAAAGCCAGCGTGATTTAACCGCAGAGCAAGCCGCGCAGCGTCTAAGAGACATCAGTGACGTGCATTACAAAGAGGCCTAAGCCGAGTCTGTTACGCGTGAACGCCGCACGTGGCGTTGACCCACCGAATGCTATTTTTTAAGAGAAGAACCTTATGTCTGAACTGATCCAAAATGTGAAGAGCTCGTTCGAGAAGGTGCTAGGCTATGCGCCATCGCACATCATTCAAGCGCCGGGGCGCGTCAACTTGATTGGTGAGCACACCGACTACAACGACGGCTTTGTTCTCCCTTGCGCGATTAACTATCAAACGGTGGTCGCGGCGTCAAAGCGTGACGATAACCTCGTGCGCGTGGTGTCGGTTGATTACGGTAACGCCGTGGATGAATTCGATATCACCCAAACCATCACCTTTGAGCAAGATAAAATGTGGGCCAACTACATTCGCGGTGTGGTCAAGTGCTTGTTGGCGAGAGGGTACACCTTCAACGGCGCGGATATTTCGGTCAGTGGTAATGTGCCTCAAGGTGCGGGTCTCAGCTCGTCAGCTGCGTTGGAAGTAGTCATTGGTCAGACGTTTAAAGAGTTGTACAAGCTTGATATTTCTCAAGCCGAAATCGCACTCAACGGTCAGCAAGCGGAGAATGAGTTTGTGGGTTGTAACTGCGGCATCATGGATCAAATGATCTCCGCTGAAGGGAGAGAGAATCATGCGATGTTGCTAGATTGCCGCACGCTAGAGACTCAATCAGTATCGATGCCTGCAGAGATGGCGGTGGTGATCATCAACTCGAATAAAAAACGCGGGCTGGTCGATAGTGAATACAACACTCGCCGCGAGCAGTGTGAAGAGGCTGCACGTATTTTCGGTGTGCCTGCGCTGCGCGATGTCACTATTGAGGAGTTCAATGCCAAAGCATCCGAGCTCGATGCTGTGGTAGCCAAACGTGCACGTCACGTCATTACCGAAAACGATCGCACTTTAGAAGCGGCACAAGCGCTGAGAAACAATGACATCAAACGCATGGGTGAGCTGATGGCCAAATCGCACGCCTCGATGCGTGACGATTTTGAAATCACCGTCAAAGAGATTGATGTGTTAGTTGAGATGGTCAAAAAGGTCATCGGTGACCAAGGCGGCGTAAGGATGACCGGCGGTGGTTTTGGTGGCTGTATTGTGGCGCTTGTTCCGCCCGCGCTGGTGGGAGATGTTCGCGCCGTCGTTGAGGCGCAATACGAAGCGCAAACGGGGCTCAAAGCGTCGATCTATGTTTGCCAAGCCAAGCAAGGCGCTGGCCTGGTTACAGCGGAATAAGGAAACCTCATGACTCATGCTCTATTTGAGACCATGACGGCGCAGCCCGCCTATGATGGTGAGGCGGCGCAGTTGGTCGAATTGAACAACGCAGTGGGGACTCGCGTTGTGCTGATGGACATCGGAGCCACTTGGCTCAGTTGTCGTTTGCCTTTGGCGAGCGGGGAGCAACGTGAAGTGTTACTTGGTGTAGGGGCCATGGAAGACTTCCAGCGCCAACAAGGTTACTTGGGGGTAACCGTTGGACGTTATGCGAACCGTATCGCCAATGGTCTTTTTCAGATAGAGGGTGAGTCCTATCAAGTGTCGACCAATCAAGCGGGTAATTGTCTGCATGGCGGCGCCGAAGGATTTGATAAGCGACGCTGGCAGATCGTTGAGCGCAGCGAACAGCACGTTCTGTTTGCGTTGCACTCGAAAGATGGCGATCAAGGCTTTCCCGGCAACGTCACTGTTTCGGTGCGTTATCTGCTCAGTGACGACAATGCGCTGCACATTGATTATTTGGCGACCAGTGACAAAACCACGCCAATCAATCTCACCAACCACGGTTACTTCAATCTCAATGGCACCACTAGCGAGCTGGATGCGCGCGCGCATACCCTCTCTATTGAGGCCGATTACTACCTACCTACCACCGAGGTCGGGATTCCTTTGGGTGATCTTGTGAGCGTCGAAGGCACCAGTTTCGATTTTCGCCAACCTAAATCGGTTGCGGCAGACCTACTGGCTGACACGCAGCAGCAGCAAGCCAAAGGCTACGATCACAGCTTCTTTCTCGCCCCAGAACGAGAGGTAAAGGCGCCGATCGCAACCTTAACAAGCCAAGATGAGCGCGTCAGCGTCAGTGTCATCACTACGCAGCCGGCGATTCAACTTTATACTGGCAACTGGTTAGGCGGTGCGCCAAGACGAGAAGGGGGCGAATATCAAGATTATGCGGGCATTGCGCTGGAAACCCAGTTTTTGCCTGACTCGCCCAACCACCCTGAGTGGCCGCAACCGAGTTGCTTGTTAAAGCCGAAAGAGCAGTATCGTCAGCAGACCATTTATCAGTTTATGTGTCATTAATACAACCGCCCTCAACGGAGGGCGGTCTCATCAGGTTTGTCTAGCCCGCAGGGTGCTGCTTATGACAGGCGTTCTACGGAGTTTCTGCGCACCACGGTGGGCGAAAAAATGATGGTGTCGCTCTCTTCCGGTTCACCTTTGGCGAGTGCAAGGGCGAGCCTTGCGGCCTTCTCGGCCATCATCTGAATGGGGTAACGCACCGTCGTCAGCCTTGGATGAACATAGCGAGCAATCAAGCCATCATCGAACCCCATCATCGAAACCTGCTGCGGCACGGCAATGCCATTTTCATCGAGTACCGACAATGCGCCCGCCGCCATGTAATCGTTGTAAGCGACGACGCCAGTGATGGCCAACGACTTGGTGAGTAAGTTGGTCATTGCGATTTCACCGCCATCACTATTGGGCTCGCCGTATTCAATGTACGCCTTGGACAGATCGATCTTATGGTCTTTGAGCGCCGCTAAATACCCTTCAATACGTTGGCCCGAGTCTTCAATTTGATGCGAGGAGGCGATGCAGGCGATGTGTTTGTGGCCGTTACGAATCAGGTATTCCGTTGCGAGGTAGGCGCCTTTGTGGTTATCCAAAGAGATACAACGCTCAGCGAGCGCAGGGATATGACGATTGATGATCACCATGCCTTTCACTTCTTTGGCATAGCCCTGAAGTTCTTCATCAGATAAGGCTTTTGAGTGGATGACTAACGCATCGCAGCGGTTATTGATCAAAAGTTCAATGGCTCGGCGCTCATCTTCTAAGCTGTGGTAGCCGTTGCCGACCAAGATATGCTTGCCATGCTCATGAGCAACGTTGTCGACCGCTTTGACTAAGGTACCAAAAAACGGATCAGAGACATCCCCCACCAAAACGCCGACCGTATTGGTGCTTTGGCTCACTAAGGCTCTGGCTGCCGCGTTTGGGCGATAGCCCAGTTTGCTCATTGCTTGCGTGACGGCCGCGATGGAGGACTTGCTTGCTTTGGGGGATTTATTAATGACGCGTGATACCGTGGCGACCGACACACCGGCTTCTTTTGCGACGTCTTTGATTGTTGCCATCTTGAACCTCGTTTTCTGATGCGTTCATTAAACACCCATTGTGAAAATGACGCAATCATTGCGCGGTTTTAAAGATGCAAATACGAGCCCTAGCGCTTGTTTTTACTGCTTTTAGACTCGGTGTAAACGTTTCAAATTATCACGCCTATTTCACCTGACGATAGCCACCAACGCATCGATATGTGGATGGTGCGCTTGGGTGACGCCCGCGAGGTTGCCATACTTCGGCTGGTGGCGATCATTTTCCAGTGGATGATGCCAGCCAAACGTTGAGTGGATAAACTGCTCGGCAAAGTTCTCGGAGATCTCCAAACAACCGGCCAACACGGTATCGACGTAGGTTTGCATGATGGGTATCAGTGAGCAAGGCGGCTCGGGCGCGTCTTTTATGTAGACCCAAACGCTGTCTTCGCGAGTAAGTGGTTGCGTCGTTTCAATATTGGCGTGGGAGATCGCCACGCGATGATAGCCTCGCTCACGGCGATCAAATTCGCTTATCTCGCCCGGTGAGATGGCGAGCAAAACGCCATTCACTAAGCCTTCCCCTCGATCAACCACCAATGGGGAGAGGGTGTAACTGTCGTCCACTTTTCCCCAATAGCGTTTAAACCCGTGCACGACACTGGGAATAGCTGGAGCGGTTTTGCCTGTGAGTTGGCGTGAGGCGGAATTCATCAAACTGCCGTAACCAAAAATGTAGTGCGCCATGACTTTCTCCTCTGTTTTTCTTTCAAGCTACCTTGCTCGCATACAAATGAAAAGCATCAATGTTGCGCATGTCCAGTTCAAGTTGATGTAACTAAGACATCGTTATGTATGTCATTTAGACATCAATGATTGAGATAGTTATGTTTATCTTATTGATTTTATTGGATTGGTGAAATGGCCTAATTATTGCTGTTAGTGGAGTCTTACTGATAGGGCCGCGTGTGGAGATTTAGGCTTGATTACGATTACAGATAAACAGCAGGAAGAGCGCATTACGCCAATTTGGCGCTTAGGGTTTCGTCCATTCTTTCTACTCGGCAGCGTCTACGCCATCATGGCAATCGTTGGCTGGGTGTGGATGTTTCAGACTGGTCAGCCAGAAGCTCTGCAAGTGCCGGCTTTGTGGTGGCATGTGCATGAAATGGTGTTTGGTTTTGCCATGGCGATTGTGGCCGGTTTTCTGCTCACCGCTGTGCAAAACTGGACGGGTATCCAGGGTACGAAAGGTCCCTGCTTGATGCTACTGAGCCTACTTTGGCTTGTGCCTCGAGGCCTGTTTTGGGCGCCTGTGCCTCTGTGGATCACTGCCACTGTTGAAGCGCTATTTCTGCTGCTACTGGCCTATGAGGTCGGAAGGCGAGTGGTCAAAGCGAAAGGGTGGCGAAACCTGTTCTTTGTGCCGCTTATCGTGTTAGCGCTGGTGGCGAACTTTGCAAGTTATGCCGCAGTCAAAGGCGTAGCACCATTTGCACCAAGTAGCGTCTGGCAGGCGATGTTGTGGTGGTTCACCTTGCTGTTATCGGTCATGGGCGGCAGAGTGATCCCCTTTTTTACGGCGCGGCGTTTTGAGTTTACGCAAAGTGCACGTCTAGTGTGGCTAGAGTGGAGCGCCAATGGGCCACTCATAGCCCTGTTCGTATTGAGCTTCTTCCCTCTAACTATGGCGCAATTTGGCGCTCCGCTGATGGGGTTGGCCGGTGCTGCGCAGTCGATTCGGTTATACCGTTGGCGTCCTTGGCGCACGTTTAGCGAGCCCTTGGTGTGGTCGCTGCATGCTGGGTACGCGTGCATACCGCTGAGCTTGTTACTGCGCGCGGCAATAGGCGACCCTTTTGCCGCGCATACGCTGCTGCATTTGTTTGCGATTGGCGCGCTTGGCGGCGTTATTCTGGCAATGATTGCACGCGTGACCATGGGGCATACCGGTCGCTCGATTTACCAGGGGCCCAATATGCGCTGGGCTTTTTCTGCGCTGTTGTGCGCGGCGTTAGTGCGTGCGGTGCTGGTCGTGATATGGCCGGAGCAGATGATCGGTTGGGTCAATCTCAGCGCCGGATTATGGGTATTTGCCTTTGGGCTTTATGTGGTGAAGTTTGTGCCGATGTTGCTCAAACCTCGAGTCGATGGTCACCCCGGTTGAGCGCATTCATACGAAGAGTGTGAGAATAAAAAGAAGAGACCGAATAGAAAAAGGGTTGGCATGGTGCCAACCCTTCATTGTCGTTGATGACCTAGTGGATCATTAGTTGTTGCTGTGCAGCTCTGAGTTAAGCTCTACCGCCGTTTTGTTGGCAAGGCACTCTATTTGACCGGTCACTGAGTTGCGGCGGAACAGCAGATCCGAAACGCCTGCGAGGTCACGAGCTTTCACTACTTCGACTTCGTTACCTTGTGAATCAAGCATGCGCACTTTAGAACCCGCCGTCACGTAAAGACCAGACTCAACCGTACAACGATCGCCCAGTGGGAAACCAAGACCCGCGTTCGCGCCAAGTAGTGAGTTCTCACCAATCGAGACCACGACGGTACCGCCGCCCGATAGGGTGCCCATGATGGACGCACCGCCGCCGATGTCTGAACCGTCACCCACAACCACACCCGCAGAGATACGGCCTTCTACCATGCTCACACCTGTGGTACCGGCGTTGAAGTTAATAAAGCCTTCGTGCATCACGGTGGTGCCTTCTCCGACGTGTGCGCCAAGGCGAACGCGTGAAGTGTCTGCAATACGAACGCCTGCAGGCACAACGTAATCCACCATTTTCGGGAACTTGTCGACACAATCGACCGTCAGAGTGCGACCTGCTAGGCGCGCATCCATTTGACGCTCAGCCAATTCTGGTAGATCGATTGGGCCTTCATTGGTCCATGCGATGTTGTGCAGTAGGCCAAAGATGCCATCCAGCACCGTGCCGTGCGGCTTAACTAGGCGGTGAGAAATCAGTTGTAGCTTGAGGAAACCTTCTGCCACGGATGCTGGCTTGTCATCTGTCGCAAGTACCACAAGGACCAATGGTTGAGCAGACTGCGCCGCTTTCTCTGCAAACGAGGCGTTCGCCACATCACCGTGAGCAGCAAAGGCAATGGCAAGCTCTGCACTTTGCGCCGCAGAGATTTCGATGGCCTGGTTACCTTGCTCGTAACCTGCCACGGTCGCTACTGCGTCAACCAGCGCATCCGCTGGGTTGAGCACTGGGTTTGGAAAAAACGCTTCGATGATTTTTCCGTCACGGTTTTTAGTCGCGCTACCAAACGCAAGTGAGAAGTAAGCCATGTTGAATCTCCATTATCTAAATTAGGCATTAGCGGGGGGGCCGCTATCAATTGAATTCATCATAAAGAGAGCGACCCAGAACTTAAAGACCGAGGATCGATAAAGTCCGTAAGTCGATATTTTTTGTCTCTTTAGCGATATGTAGTCTCTTTAGAGATATATGGCCTCTTTAGCCATATAAGCTAACTCTGAATGAAAAAAGCCCACACCGAAGTGTGGGCTTGCTTTGAGACTTTACTAAACTGATTGGCGTTGCGCTTATTGCGCATTATGCGTTGTCGCTTTATATCGTCCAACCATAGCGTCCAGTGAGCTTGGACGCCGACGGCAAAATTACTTTTTGCCTAGGTCTGCAGAGTGCTCAGATAGGAACGCTGCCACACCTTTTGGTGATGCATCCATACCTGCTTTACCTTCTTCCCATTGTGCTGGGCATACTTCACCGTGTGTCTGGTGGAAGTTTAGTGCGTCTACCATACGTAGCATTTCGTCGATGTTACGACCTAGAGGAAGATCGTTCACAACTTGGTGACGAACAAGACCGTCTTCATCGATTAGGAACGAACCGCGGAAAGCCACACCCGCTTCTGGGTGCTCTACGTCGTACGCTTTACAGATTTCGTGTTTCACGTCTGCAATCAGTGGGTATTTCACCTGACCGATACCGCCATCTTCGATAGCTGTGTTACGCCATGCGTTGTGAGAGAATTGAGAATCGATAGAAACACCGATCACTTCAACGCCTTTCGCTTTGAAATCTTCGTAGCGGTTATCAAAAGCGATCAGCTCAGATGGGCAAACGAATGTGAAGTCTAGCGGGTAGAAGAAAACAACCGCTTTCTTACCTTTTGTAAACTCTGCAAAGTTGAAGTTTTCAACGATTTCACCGTTACCTAGAACAGCTGCTGCAGTAAAATCAGGGGCTTGACGACCTACTAGTACCATTTTTATTGCTCCTAAAAGTATGGTTTGTTCCAAGCATTGGAGTGGTCTCCTTTGCTTAGTCCGTGTTTTTGCGAGACAAAGTGTAGTACAAATTGTAGTATTGAAATAAATGAATTAATTAGATTAGGTTAATCGAAAAAAGCGATAATGCCAAAAGGGTTAACTGGATCAATGCCTAGCTAGAAGTTATCAATAAATCTATGAATAAGTGGCCTAGCCTCAAGCAGTTACATTATTTGGTGACTCTGCATGAAACCCGTCATTTTAGCGATGCCGCTGAAAAATGCTTCGTCAGTCAATCGACCTTAAGTAAAGGCATTCAGAATTTAGAAGATCTGATTGGCTGCCCACTCTACGAAAAGAAAGACAAAAAAAGCCCGTTAGTGTTCACCCATGTTGGCGAGCAAGTGGTCAAGCATGCACGTGAATTGCTTGCTCGTGGCCAAGATCTCGCCGAGCTTGGTCGTCTTTGCCAAGAAGATGAGATGCACGGGCAGTTAAAAGTGGGCTGCATACCGACGATTGCGCCGTTTCTGCTCTGTGATTTGGTGCAAGAGGTCAACACACGCTTTCCCAATTTGCATCTTCTATTACGTGAAGATACCACGACCAATTTGCTTGCCGCGCTGCGTCAGGGAGAGTTGGATGTGCTGATTCTCGCCATGCCAGTGGACATTGGTGAGATGGAAAGCAAAATTGTGGGCAGCGATCCATTTCGTATGATCATCAGCCGCCACCAAGCAGACGCGATCCGTACTCCGATTAAGTACGCTGATCTGCCCGACGAATCGGTCTTCTTACTAGAACGAGAGCACTGCCTGACCGAACATGCTGTCTCTGCCTGTCAATTAACCGACAAAGAGAAGATCAATCCGTTCTCTGCCACCAGTCTACATACGTTAGTGCAGATGGTGGCGAATGGACTCGGTACTACTTTTATTCCACAAATGGCCATCGACCACGGTCTTATCGATAACCAGAACTTGGTGGTGGTGGATGCCCCTGGGCAGCAAGCCCATCGTCATATCGGGCTGGTTTGGCGTCCAAGTTCGTCACGTGTGGCGACTTTTCATCGTCTTGCTGATGTGGTTTCACAACTGCTCTAGCAAATAGTCGTAAGGCTATTGCGTTCTGTTGTTGCGATTTTTCACTAAAATGCACACTGCTTTTTTAGGTAAAGTTAGCATTTTATTCTGTTCGTAAACTTTGACGTGTAAAATTTCACAACAAAACTTTGATGAAGCTTTCATTAAATTGTGAAATTTCACACTGTCAATTTTACAGCCCAAACAAAAGAGGCTGTTTAATCTTTGTCCTTCTAGGCGGCTCAAAGCCATCTGAGACAGGCGTTACCCCTTCCTATAAAAAATCAAACGTGCGTTTGAAACTCGTTCACATGCCTAATTTTACTGTAATTAAATTACGTAACTTGTTACGACTTTGGCGAAGAAATAGGGCCTTTATCTCGATCGGGATAAAACTTTGAATTTAACGTTTTGTTTACTTTAGGTCTTTTACTCTACCCAGGTTTGGTATAGCTTAAATGCAGGCCTAGTAAGACTTATGTCTAGGTTGCAAACCCAGAGAAGGTTAGTGAAAGTAGAGCCAGATAAGAAAAACAAGCGAATGAAAATAGCAGCGACACTGAGCAAGTCGGAATACAAAAGTGTTGTTTAATAGTTACAAATGAACATTCGCTAAGAAACGTGAATCATACAAGAGAGCAAAAATAAGGGACATCACTATGCTTGCAAACACACCAGACAGAGACACCCTATCACAGGACCCAAATGGTCAAGCTCGTCGCAATAAAATGAGCGTCCAAGAAGGCATGCTTGAGGTTACTGGCTCCCTTTCGCCACAACATCAGGCAATTTTCCCTGTTGAAGCCCAAACCCTTTTATCTCTGTTGTGTGAGCAGTTTGCGCCGCGTGTGGATGAGCTGCTGGCGGCACGTGAAGTGCGCCAAGCGGCCATCGATGGTGGGCAACTCCCAGACTTTTTGCCTGAGACGCAAGACATCCGTGAAGGCAGTTGGAAGATCTTAGGAATTCCTGACGATCTGCAAGATCGCCGAGTAGAAATCACCGGCCCGACAGACAGGAAAATGGTCATTAACGCTTTGAATGCCAACGTTAAAGTGTTCATGGCCGACTTCGAAGACTCTATGTCACCTGCTTGGGATAAAGTGTTGGACGGGCAAATTAACTTGCGCGACGCGGTAAGAGGGGAGATCAGCTACACCAACCCTGACAATGGCAAGCACTACCAATTGAATGACGATCCAGCGGTGTTGATTTGTCGTGTACGTGGTCTCCATTTAAAAGAGAAACACGTGACGTTTAACGGCCAAATTATCCCCGGCGCTCTGTTTGATTTCGCGCTCTACTTCTACAACAACTACCAAGCGCTTCTTAAAAAAGGCAGCGGCCCTTACTTCTACATTCCCAAGTTGCAATCCCACAAAGAAGCGCAGTGGTGGAGTGAGGTGTTCCACTTCACCGAAGATTACTTTGGTCTGGATACGGGCACCATTAAGGCAACCGTTTTGATTGAAACCTTGCCAGCGGTATTCGAAATGGACGAGATCCTCTTTGCGCTCAAAGAGCACATTGTTGGCCTCAACTGTGGCCGTTGGGACTACATCTTCAGTTACATCAAAACATTGAAAAAGCACCCAGATCGCGTGTTGCCAGACCGCCAAGTGGTCACGATGGACAAGCCGTTTTTGAACGCCTACTCACGCTTGTTAGTGCGCACCTGTCACAAACGCGGTGCCTTTGCGATGGGGGGAATGGCGGCCTTTATTCCAGCCAAAGATCCTGAGCAAAACCAGCGCGTGCTAGACAAAATTCAAAACGACAAATCGCTAGAGGCGAATAATGGTCACGATGGCACTTGGGTCGCTCACCCAGGTCTTGCGGATACCGCAATGGCGGTGTTTAGCCAAGTGCTTGGCGAGCGCCGAAATCAATTGGATGTCACGCGAGAAGACGATGCGCCTATTACGGCAGAGCAGCTACTTGCCCCGTGTGAAGGCGAGCGCACCGAAGAAGGGATGCGACACAATATTCGCGTCGCGCTGCAATACATCGAGGCGTGGATCTCGGGCAACGGCTGCGTTCCCATCTACGGCTTAATGGAAGATGCCGCGACCGCTGAGATCTCTCGTGCCTCTATCTGGCAATGGATAGCGCACAGCAAAACCCTTGATAACGGTCAAGTGGTCACCAAAGCCTTGTTTGAACAATACCTCGCTCAAGAGATTGAGGTGGTGAAACAGGAAGTGGGCGAAGCGCGTTATCAAGCGGGGCGCTTTAGCGAGGCGGCTGACTTGATGGCCAAGATGACCACCAGTGATGAGTTGGGGAATTTCCTCACCATCCCAGGCTATGACTACTTAGATTAACCACGGATTTACCCATAACTATCGTTTTATTAATAACAATAACGTGAATGCAGATGGCGGGTAAGGTTGTACCGCCACACCATCTAACAAAAGAAACAAAAGGATCGTGCGCCGCCCCTACCGGCAAGCACTCAAAACAAGAGGGATAGACCAATGACAAACTTAACTCGTCGCCAACAAATCGAAGCTCTAGAAAAAGACTGGGCAACCAATCCACGCTGGAAGCATGTGAAACGTCCATACACGGCTGAAGAAGTGGTCGAACTGCGCGGCTCTATGGTGCCGGCTAACACCATCGCTCAGCGCGGTGCGGATAAATTGTGGTCATTGGTCAATGGCAGCGCCAAAAAAGGCTACGTGAACTGTTTGGGTGCACTGACCGGTGGTCAAGCAGTACAACAAGCCAAAGCGGGGATTGAAGCGATTTATCTCTCAGGTTGGCAGGTGGCAGCGGACAACAACACCGCGTCTACCATGTACCCAGACCAATCGCTCTACCCGGTAGATTCGGTCCCTTCAGTGGTGAAACGCATCAATAACTCGTTCCGCCGCGCTGACCAGATCCAGTGGTCAAACGGGAAATCACCAGAAGATGAAGGCGGCATTGATTACTTCTTGCCTATCGTTGCTGATGCAGAAGCCGGTTTTGGTGGTGTACTCAACGCGTATGAGTTGATGAAGTCGATGATCGATGCGGGCGCCGCGGGTGTGCACTTTGAAGACCAACTAGCGTCAGTGAAAAAATGTGGCCATATGGGCGGTAAAGTATTAGTACCGACTCAAGAAGCAGTGCAGAAATTAGTCGCAGCGCGCCTGGCCGCCGACGTTTCGGGCACCACTACCTTAGTCATTGCACGTACCGATGCGAACGCAGCCGATTTGTTGACCTCTGACTGTGACCCATACGATGCGGACTTCATTGTTGGAGAACGTACACAAGAAGGCTTCTACCGAGTACGCGCAGGCATCGACCAAGCGATTGCGCGTGGTCTTGCTTACGCTCCGTATGCGGATCTCATCTGGTGTGAAACCGCCACGCCGTGTCTTGAAGAAGCGCGTAAGTTTGCTGAAGCGATTCATGCCGAGTACCCAGATCAACTGTTGGCGTACAACTGCTCGCCATCATTCAACTGGGAGAAAAACTTGGATGCAGAGACCATCGCCAAGTTCCAACAAGAACTGTCGGATATGGGCTACAAGTACCAGTTCATCACTCTAGCGGGTATCCACAACATGTGGTTCAACATGTTCGAACTGGCGCACGACTATGCGAAAGGCGAAGGTATGCGCCACTACGTGGAGAAAGTGCAGCGTCCTGAGTTCCAAGCGGCAGAAAAAGGCTATACCTTCGTTGCGCACCAACAAGAAGTGGGCACTGGGTACTTTGATAAGATGACCAACACCATCCAAGGTGGTAACTCATCAGTGACCGCATTAACCGGTTCCACCGAAGAAGACCAATTCTAGTAGTCCCCACCCTTATGAGTCTTATGTGGGACAACAAAATGCAGGCTGTTATCCCCATGACTCAACTGTTTAGGCATTTGTATTGACATGCTTTTGAGCGGCCATCGGTCGCTCTTTTTTTGTTTCCCATCATCAAGTCACCAGTGGTACTCTGCGCATCTTACCCCTTATCAACTGATCGTCATGGAACTCACCTTAGATATTCTCACTCTGCTGTTTTTTGTCGCGGCATTCGCTGGCTTTATTGATGCGATGGCAGGGGGAGGCGGGCTTATTACGCTTCCGGCTTTGTTGGCCGTTGGCATCACACCAGCACAGGCGTTGGCCACCAACAAGTTACAAAGCTCATTTGGGAGCTTCTCCGCAACCTGGTATTTTGTTCGGCGTGGCATTGTTAATTTGAAAGCGATGCGCCTTGCGATTCTCTGCACCTTTGTCGGCGCTGCACTTGGCGCCCAAGTCGTGCAATACATTGATGCTGGCGTCTTAACCAGCTTGATTCCGCTGCTGCTGGTGGCGATCTCGCTCTATTTTCTTTTGATGCCAAAGACCAAGGCGCAAGCGGGCGAGCCTCGACTCTCTGAAGCGATGTTTGCTCTCTCGGTCGGTGGGGGCGTGGGGTTCTACGACGGTTTTTTTGGGCCGGGGACAGGTTCGATTTTTACTGTTTGCTTTGTCGCTTTGGGCCACTACTCCCTAGTGGATGCGACGGCAAGAACCAAAGTCCTGAACTTTACGTCGAACATCGCCGCGCTGTTACTATTCGTTCTGGCGGGTTTACCGATTTGGGAGCTAGGGCTAGTGATGGCGGTCGGCGGTTTTCTCGGTGCTAGATTGGGGGCGAAAGTGGTGATCGCGCAAGGTCAGAAGTGGATTCGCCCACTGGTCATTATTATGTCGATGTTGATGGCGCTGAAGTTACTCTGGGAACAACATCAGAGTACCATTTTGGCTTGGTTTTAGAGCGTAGAGTTCAATCAAAGCACTGTGAGTAGATTAGAGACAAAACAGTCGATTAGAAAATAAAAAAACGGCGCGAGATGCGCCGTTTTTTTGATAGTTTCGAGCTTACAAAGACTCGGTAAATGTACGAGCAATAACGTCGCGCTGCTGTTCAGGCGTCAGTGAGTTAAAACGTACTGCGTAACCAGAAACACGAATCGTTAGCTGAGGGTATTTCTCAGGGTGAGCAACTGCGTCTTCAAGGGTTTCACGCTTAAGAACGTTGACGTTTAGGTGCTGACCACCTTCGATCTTTGGTGCCGTTTCAATGGCTACTTCACGGCTTTCGTACTCACCCAATTCGTTAATCGCTACGACTTGGTCTGCTTCGTAGCCAGTGTTTGCCGCTACGCAGCGTGCTTCATTTTTCTCGCTGTCTAGTAGCCAGATTGAGTTAAGTAGTGCGTCGTTTGCTGCTTTAGTAATCTGAATGCCTTGAATCATTACTGTCTCCTAGTCCACTCTTGGGTGGTGAGTTGGTGTTAACTTTCGAATTTTGTTGAGCTACGTATTATATAGCGAATGTCCCTTATAATAGTATTGATTTAGGTCAAATAACAACTAAAAACATTAATTATTTTGAGGTTAATTCTTTGCGGTAAATCAATAAAACCTTTAAAAATAGTGTTTTAAAAAATATTTTATAATATTAACTATTTTTGAATGTTATAAATGTTGTAAATTTACTACATTTTGCATGTATTGATTTAGACGCAGACGATAAGTTGTTGTAATTCCATCCCCGAACTGAAAGTGTAAAGTGATTAAATGACAATCTCATCATCGAACAGTGATAGAAAATGGGTCGGCGCGCATGTCTCCGCCGCGGGTGGTGTCGATATGGCACCGATTCGCGCTCATGATATTGGCGCCAACGCCTTTGCTTTGTTCACCAAAAATCAACGCCAGTGGGCGGCGAAACCGCTCGACGCAGAAACCATCGCGCGTTTTAAAGCCAACTGCAAAAAGTACGGCTTTACGCATGAGCAAATCTTACCGCATGACTCCTACCTGATTAATCTAGGTGCGCCTGAAGAGGAAAAGCTCGAAAAATCTAGAGCGGCATTTATTGATGAAATGTTGAGATGTCAGCAGTTAGGACTGAGCTTGTTGAATTTTCATCCTGGGAGTCATTTAAAGAAGCTTTCTGAGCAAACGTGTTTAGCGAGGATCGCCGAGTCGATCAATCTTGCCCATCAAGCGGTGCCAGATGTGGTCGCAGTGATCGAAAATACAGCAGGCCAAGGCACGAACCTTGGTTGGCGCTTTGAGCATTTGGCACAGATCATTGAACAGGTGGACGATAAAACTCGGGTGGGCGTTTGCCTCGATACTTGCCACACCTTTGCCGCTGGCTATGATCTTCGCAGTGTTGAGGCATGTGAAGCGACGTTTTCCGAGTTTGATCAAGTGGTTGGCATGCACTATTTACGGGCGATGCACATCAATGATTCAAAGTCGGCCTTGGGCAGCAAAGTGGATCGCCACCATGCGCTGGGCGAGGGGGAGATTGGCTGGCCATGTTTTGACTATATCGCCAATGATGCACGCTTTGATGCTATCCCTCTGATATTAGAAACAATTAAACCTGATCTTTGGCCTGATGAAATAGCTCGTTTGCGCCTCATCGATCAAAAATCATCGGTAAATGTCTCAGCGTAACTAAAATTGGCACCAATCTTTCATAGTAAATAGTGATGTTACTCACAAGAGGGTGCCTATTATGCCTCATTCAGTTATTACACCTGCGATCCGTTTTGCACGTTTACCTATGCCCAACCGTCATGTGAATGGTCAAGGACATCATCGTTCGCCGCAACCTAAGCGTTAAGTGGGTTTAGCTCGCCTAACAGAGGGCTTTGCTCTTATTGTAACTTTTGCGACAATCCGCTGACTGATTGGACAAAAGGAACAGACAATGACCCCTTCACTCACGTGGCAAGATGTGATTGGTGAGCAAAAGCAGCAGACCTATTTTCAAGACACTCTCGCGTTTGTTGACGCAGAGCGTGCGGCGGGCAAAGCAATTTTCCCGCCAGCGAAAGATGTCTTTAACGCGTTTCGAGCGACCGAGTTTGGCGATGTGAAAGTCGTGATCTTGGGCCAAGATCCCTATCATGGTCCTAATCAGGCGCACGGGCTGTGTTTTTCTGTCCTGCCGGGCATCAAGACGCCGCCATCGCTTGCCAATATGTACAAAGAGTTGGCGCAAGACATCGATGGCTTTCAGATTCCTCAACACGGTTATTTGCAACGCTGGGCAGAGCAAGGGGTACTGCTTCTGAATACGGTTCTGACAGTGGAGCAAGGTAAAGCGCATTCGCACGCCAAAACGGGGTGGGAGACCTTTACGGATGCCGTGATTGATGCCATCAACCGCCATCGACAAGGCGTTGTTTTCTTGTTGTGGGGCGCGCATGCGCAAAAGAAAGGCCGCTTTATTGACCGTAACCAACATCATGTATTGACGGCGCCGCACCCTTCACCGTTATCGGCGCATCGTGGCTTTTTGGGCTGTGGGCACTTTTCGGCGACCAACGAACGGCTTGTCGCGCAAGGAAAAACACCGATTGATTGGCAGCTGCCTCAAACTGTTGAGGTCTAAAGTCATACAAAAAAAAGCCATACAAAAATAAGGGTAAAGATGTTGTTTTTTCGAACAGCATCAAAACACGCTTTGCGTTTCTCTAATACACTGTTTACGTGTCGGTGTTAAGGAGAAACGCTATGATGATTGAACGGATAAGGCGAGAGCATGGATACATGGTGCGTTTGCTCGCCATACTTCGCCATAAATTGAACCAGTTAAAAGACGAGCGTCCCGTTAATTACGCGGTTCTTCGTGAAATCGTCGATTATCTGGCGACCCACTCTGAACGGGTCCATCACCCGAAAGAAGACATTCTCTATCACTACTACCAATCGCATTATGGTCAACACCATAAGATTGATGATCTTGAACACGATCATCAGGCGCTATCAGAAAAGACCCATGATTTTTTGCAAACGGTGGATATGGTCTTGCAAGATGCAGTGATCCCGCAGCAGGTTTTCATTGACCAGTTAGAGTCGTTCCTCAACATGCAAAAACAGCACCTCGAAATGGAAGAAAAGCAGGTCTTCCCATACTTAATGGATGTCTTTACGGTAGAGGATTGGCAGGCTGTCGAAGCTCAGTGGAGTGTGTGCGAAGACGACCCAGTGTTTGGTGAGACGATTGCAGAGCAATACCAACAGTTGGCAGAGCGCATTCATCAAACTGAGCACGAGTGTACGTGATCTTTTGCTATTCCTAGCGCGTGAAAAGCAGAAAGAGAGGCTCAAGGCCTCTCTTTCTTAATTCTTAGTATTCGATGCTCTCCACATCGTCAAAACCGATATCCATATCCATCAGCTCTTTCTTAAGCCGTTGACGATCTTTGATTGCTTCGATTTCTCGCCACTTACGTTTAACGGGTTTAGAGCGCGCTGCTCGTGCGCGCGGCACCTCATAGTCCATAAAGTCATCAAAATTTAAGCCTTCCATAAGCTACCTCATTTTATCGTTATGACCGTCCTAAACGGGGTAAATTCTTAATACCACTCAACGTGGAGACTAACCATGATTCGTTTCTCATTTGTTACGTTTCGATGAAGTTTTTTCTGACTTTTCGTCACTGAATCACAAAAAACCGTGCTTGAGGTGGTTGAAATTTGTTCAAACGAGTTCACGCAAACGATTAAATGCGAAAAAAGTGGATGTTAAAGGCTTGTGGAGGTGATTAGGGTTGTGAGTGTCTCTTGTCATACAAGAGCGCTATTAAACCGTACTTCATTTTTTATCTTGATGCTCAGTGCATCGATAGCGTCGCAAGCTATGCGGAGTAAGGGGTTGTCTGTTGCTTTGGCGGCGTTGATAGGTCGTCATTGGCAAGACTCTGTGCGTTGTTAATTTTTTATTGAGTTGTTTTGTTGTTGTGTGGTTATTGTGCTTGTTTGTGTTAATTATTGGTGATTTTACAGTGAAAAATAACAAGCTTAGTCTCACTGTTGCGTATTGATTTTTGTTTGCTCAGGTTGCATTATCGCGCCGTCAAAATTTCCGCTGAGATGTAAAGGACGTGCCTTTGGGACGTGACACGCTGAGGTTGCAGACAATGATAATATTTAGTTTGAGCTACACTTTGACACTCAACAGCGCAACCCAACGTAGGCTCGGATGCCTAGCCAGCGAACACTCACTATGAGGATCCTATGACAGACTTAATTAATTTGATGAATGACCTGCTGTGGGGGTCAATTCTCGTTTATCTACTGGTTGGTGTCGGCGTTTACTTCACTGTAAGACTGGGCTTTATCCAGTTCCGCCACTTTGGCCACATGTTCTCAGTGCTGAAAAACAGCCGTAAAGCCGACCAAGCGGGTATCTCCTCTTTCCAAGCCCTTTGTACCAGTTTGGCGGCGCGTGTCGGCACGGGTAACATGGCGGGTGTGGCCGTTGCACTCACCGTTGGCGGCCCTGGCGCTATTTTCTGGATGTGGTTGATTGCCATGCTAGGTATGGCCACGTCATTTGCAGAGAGCACATTGGCACAGCTATACAAAACGAAAGACGATGACGGTAACTACCGTGGTGGTCCTGCTTATTACATGGAAAAAGGCTTGGGCATGCGCTGGATGGGCGTGATGTTCTCCATCTTCCTTATTATTGCCTTTGGTTTGGTCTTCAATGCCGTGCAAGCAAACTCGATTGCTAGCGCGATGAATACCGCGTTTGGTTGGGATACCAAAGTCGTTGGCATTGCAGTGGTATTGCTGTCTGCTGTGGTTATCTTTGGCGGTATTAAGCGTATTGCAAAAGTGGCTGAGCTTATTGTGCCGGTTATGGCGCTGGCTTACTTGCTATTGGCGATGTTTATCATGCTGACCAACCTTGAGAAGTTGCCAGGCGTGCTTTCACTGATTATTAAGAGCGCATTTGGTCTGCAAGAAGCGGCGGCTGGTGGCCTAGGTTATGCGATTGCTCAAGCGATGATCAACGGCATCAAGCGTGGCCTGTTCTCAAACGAAGCGGGTATGGGCTCTGCGCCTAATGCAGCAGCTTCTGCAACGCCTTACCCACCACACCCAGCGTCACAAGGTTACGTGCAAATGTTGGGCGTATTCATGGACACCATTGTGATCTGTTCAGCAACGGTAGCGATCATCTTGATGTCGGGTGAGTACCTAGGTACTGAAACGGCGGTGACAGGTATCGAGCTGACTCAGCGTGCGCTAAGCTCACAAGTGGGTGATTGGGGTGGCATTTTTGTAGCGGTAGCGATCTTCTTCTTCGCGTTTACCTCGATCATTGCAAACTACTCATACGCAGAAACCAACCTTATCTTCCTAGAGCACAATCATAAGGCGGGCCTTGGCCTGTTCCGTATCGTGGTTCTGGGTATGGTGATGTTTGGTTCTGTGGCAGCGTTGCCAGTGGTTTGGGATATGGCCGATGCATCAATGGGCTTGATGGCACTGGTGAACCTAGTCGCGATTATCTTGCTCTCTGGCACCGTGGTTAAGCTAGCAAAAGACTACAACCGTCAGCTTGATGAAGGCAAAGTTCCGACCTTTGATGCCAATGATTTCCCAGAGCTGAAATCTCAGCTTGAAGATGGCATTTGGGATCAAAAAGAAAAGAATTGATAGCTGAATACTATTGAAATGATTCATAAAGCCGTGCAGACATTGCACGGCTTTTTTTGTACCCTAAGGTAAACAATCAATAAGAGTAAAGTCATGTTAATCGTCGTTTCTCCAGCGAAAACCTTAGATTACGAATCACCCTTGGTGACCGAGACCTACACACAGCCTGAGTTAATTGACTACTCCAAGCAGTTGATTGAGGTGTGCCGTAAATTGACGCCAGCCGATGTGGCGAGTTTGATGAAGGTCAGTGACAAAATCGCCGATCTGAACGTTGGCCGCTTCCAAGAGTGGAGCGAGACATTCACACTCGACAATGCCCGCCAAGCGATTTTGGCGTTCAAAGGCGATGTCTATACAGGTCTTGATGCCCAGACACTCACAGAGGCGGATTTTGAGTACGCTCAGCGCCATTTACGTATGTTGTCTGGCCTTTATGGTCTGCTTAAGCCGCTTGACCTGATGCAACCGTACCGCCTTGAAATGGGCACTAAGCTTGCCAATGAGAAAGGCACCAACTTGTATCAGTTCTGGGGGAATGTGATTACCGACAAGCTCAATCAAGCGATCACCGAACAAGGGGACAACGTCTTGATCAACTTGGCCTCCAATGAGTATTTTAAGGCGGTTAAGCAAAAGAACTTGGATGCACAGGTGATTACGCCGGTGTTTAAAGACTGCAAAAACGGCCAATATAAAGTGATCAGCTTTTATGCCAAAAAAGCGCGTGGCATGATGGCGCGTTTTATTATCGAAAACCGCATCGAGAGTGTCGCAGATTTGACTCAGTTCAACACGGCGGGTTACACCTTTGCTGAGGATGAGTCGAGCGCGACTGAGTTAGTCTTCAAACGTGAAGAGCAGTAGTGAAGGCGAGTGGTCATCGTTGCTAGCATCGGGCAGGGGAGTCATGCACATGTGGAAGAGATTAAAGCATTGGCTTGAGCGCTACGACGCTTGGTGCCACTCTATGGGACTTACTCCTGGGCAAAAGCGCAGTTGCGTGCCGTACCGCTCTGATGATGCAAGGCAGAGCGACGCTGCCACTTCGTCCCCATCACCCACTTCAAAGGCGCAGCAGTAATGCGCCTTTTTGATACTCACTGTCATCTCGATTTTGCCCCCTTTAAGGCTCAATTAGGGGCAACATTGCAAGAAGCCAGTGAGCAAGGAGTCGAGCGTTTTCTTGTTCCTGCGATTGGCGAAAGCAATTGGAGCGATCTTATTGCGCTATCCCAACAGCACACGAACTTGTACATCAGTTTGGGGTGCCATCCCTATTTTGTTCACACCGACTCATTGATTGAGGTCAGTCGCCTTGAAGCTCAATGTGACTTGGCAGGCTCGGTGTGTATCGCAGTCGGAGAGTGCGGCTTAGACGCCATGATCGATGTCGACGCGCAGCGACAAGAAGCGGTGTTTGAGGCGCAGATCAGCGTGGCCAAGAACCTGCGGCGGCCCTTGATTCTTCACGGGCGAAAAACCTATCACCGCTTGTTGCAACTGCTTAAGCAGCACCGTTTTCACTACGGTGGGATTTTGCATGGGTTTTCCGGCAGCTATCAGCAAGCGATGCAATTTGTTGAGCTCGGTTTCTACATCGGTGTGGGCGGAGTGATTACCTACCCAAGAGCGAATAAGACGCGTCAAGCGGTGACGCAGGTGCCCATCGACCATCTTGTTTTGGAAACTGACGCGCCGGACATGCCGTTGTCGGGGTATCAAGGTCAAGCCAATCATCCTAAGCGTTTACCCCAAGTGTTAACGACATTGGCGCAACTGAAGCAGAGTTGTGAGCAAACGGTTGCGGAAAACGTTTGGAAAAACAGCTTTTTGGCACTTTCTATTTGTGAATGAATTCTAAATAAAATGTGCTTTTTATGATTTCCGTAAACTTTAGTTGTGATTGCTGTCACACTTGTGAGTGAATGAGTGGTGAATCTTATCAGAAACTGTGAACGCGGCATTACTTTATCGGTGGACGGATGAGTATAATTGCCCGTGCTTTTGAGCTCCATTTTGTAACACGCCAACAAATAACTTAATAAGGAAGTCATAAACTATGAGCCTGTTTATGAGCCTAGTCGGTATGGCAGTTTTGATCGCTATCGCGCTTCTACTGTCTGATAACCGCAAAGCTATCAATCTAAGAACTGTGGGTGGCGCTTTTGCTATCCAATTCATCATCGGTGGTTTCGTTCTGTACGTACCATGGGGTCGTGATCTTCTAGCTGGTTTCTCAGCTGGTGTACAAAACGTGATCGACTACGGTAAAGACGGTACTGGTTTCCTATTCGGCAGCCTAGTTAACTTCTCAGTTGACGGTATCGGTTTCATCTTTGCTTTCCAAGTACTACCAACGCTAATCTTCTTCTCTGCGCTAATTTCTGTACTTTACTACATCGGTGTGATGCAGTGGGTTATCAAGATTCTTGGTGGCGGTCTACAAAAAGCACTGGGTACATCACGTGCCGAGTCTATGTCTGCAGCAGCGAACATTTTCGTAGGTCAAACTGAGGCACCACTTGTGGTTCGTCCGTTTGTACCTAAAATGACTCAGTCTGAGCTGTTTGCAGTGATGTGTGGTGGTCTAGCGTCTGTAGCAGGTGGTGTACTTGCTGGTTATGCTTCAATGGGTGTACCTCTAGAGTACCTTGTTGCCGCATCATTCATGGCAGCACCAGGTGGTCTACTGTTCGCTAAAATCATCAAACCTGAAACTGACACGCCAAATGACGATCTAGGCGCGGACATCGACGGTGGTGACGACAAGCCTGCTAACGTTATCGATGCAGCAGCTGGCGGTGCGTCTGTCGGTCTACAGCTTGCGCTAAACGTGGGTGCAATGCTACTTGCGTTCATCGGCCTTATCGCTCTTATCAACGGCATCCTAGGTGGCGTTGGCGGTTGGTTCGGTATGCCTGAACTGACACTAGAAATTCTTCTAGGTTACATCTTCTCACCACTTGCATTCCTAATCGGTGTGCCTTGGGAAGAAGCGACGCTAGCGGGTTCATTCATCGGTCAGAAACTGGTGGTGAACGAATTCGTTGCTTACCTAAACTTCGTTCCTTACGTTGGTGATGCAGCTCAAGTTGTACCAGCAACCGGTGAAGTGATGTCGACTAAGACAGCCGCTATCATCTCGTTCGCTCTATGTGGTTTCGCAAACCTTTCTTCAATTGCGATTCTACTAGGTGGTCTAGGTGGTCTAGCGCCAAACCGTCGTCACGACATCGCTCGTATGGGTGTGAAAGCGGTCGCAGCAGGTACCCTGTCTAACTTGATGGCAGCAACCATCGCTGGCTTCTTCCTATCTTTCTAATTTAAGAAGCGATAGATTATATAGACGCCGTTTTATAAGACCCCGTAGTTGCATAGCTTGCTATGTACTACGGGGTTTTTTCGTTGTTTAAAGGTCTGGAGTGAGTCCAGACAACAAGATTCATAACGTTTGTGCAGTGGATAAAACCCAGCAATCGTTAAGCCGGATCTTTTTTGAGATACAAACCGTTTGCGCTCTGTGTGCGACTACAGTTTTGCGATAAATATCTATACTGTATAGGTGTAAAGAAAATAGGCCTAAACTGATGAATGATGTGATTCTCGCGACGTTAGCGGGCTTTGTTGTCGGAATCCTGTTTTCCGCTATCAAGCTGCCCATTCCAGCACCTCCAGTATTACCGGGAGTGATGGGAATTGTGGGCGTTTATCTTGGTGGTGTAACCTTTCAATGGATCATTGAGCGGTTTTTTAGTTAACGCTAATTAATACAAGGAGTATGATTAGCGCGGCAACATCGGTTGCCTGAGGCGTCACAAAGCGCCTATACACGTTAGACACCGCAATCGCAGATTGTTGTGCCATAGACCAAATTGGTACTGTGCGGTGACAAGGATAGCAATTGGTACATGTTCGCTGTATGTAGCAAGTCTTCAAGGAACCAAGTCCGTTCATTAATGATTACACCTTAATCATAGGGATTAAGGCGGTGAAATTTTTGAATATTGATCGGAGATAGAAATGAGCGATTTAAAAGCAGCTGCACTACGTGCACTAAAACTTATGGACCTAACTACGCTGAATGACGATGACACTGACGCGAAAGTTATTTCACTGTGTCATGATGCAAAATCAGCGGTAGGTAACACAGCTGCCATCTGTATTTACCCTCGCTTTATTCCTATTGCTAAGAAGACCCTTCGTGAGCAAGGCACACCTGACGTTCGTATCGCAACGGTAACGAACTTCCCACACGGCAATGACGATATCGAGATTGCGGTAGCGGAAACTAAAGCCGCTGTGGCTTATGGTGCTGATGAGGTCGATGTGGTGTTCCCATACCGCGCACTGATGGCGGGCAATGAGGAAGTGGGCTTCGAATTGGTTAAGCAATGTAAAGAAGCGTGTGGCGATATCTTGCTAAAAGTGATCATCGAAACCGGTGAACTGAAAGAAGAAGCGCTAATTAAGAAAGCGTCAGAAATCTGCATCAAAGCAGGCGCTGATTTTATTAAAACCTCAACAGGCAAAGTGCCGGTGAATGCAACACCTGAATACGCTCGCATGATGCTAGAAGTCATCCGCGATATGGGAGTGGCTGAGAGCGTTGGCTTCAAACCTGCAGGCGGCGTACGTACCGCAGAAGATGCTGCCGCGTACCTAGCGATGGCCGATGAGATCCTAGGCGACAACTGGGTCGATGCGCGTCACTACCGCTTTGGTGCGTCTAGCCTGCTGACAAACCTACTCAATACATTAGAAGTAACAGACGAAACGGCGGATCCAAGCGCTTACTAAGCGACGTCGGTTTGTTCGGTGGCGCGTTGTTGCGCCACCTTACCTCTTTACCCTATTACCACCGCATTCAATGCGTGGGAGGCTCTAATGTACTTACCTCAAGAAATCATTCGTAAAAAACGTGACGGTGAAGTGCTCACCGCAGACGAAATTAACTTTTTTATCCAAGGCGTTGCAAACGACAGCGTATCTGAAGGTCAGATAGCGGCGTTCGCGATGGCTGTTTTCTTCAATGAAATGACCATGCCCGAGCGCATTGCACTGACTTGTGCGATGCGTGACTCTGGCATGGTGATCGACTGGAGCCACATGAACTTTGATGGCCCGATTGTCGATAAGCATTCCACCGGTGGTGTGGGTGATGTGACCTCGCTGATGTTAGGGCCAATGGTCGCTGCCTGTGGCGGTTTTGTTCCTATGATCTCGGGGCGTGGCCTCGGTCATACCGGTGGCACACTGGACAAACTGGAATCGATTCCCGGCTACAACATCACGCCGAGCAATGAGGTGTTTGGTCAAGTGACCAAAGACGCGGGTGTGGCGATCATCGGTCAAACCGGCGATCTAGCGCCGGCTGATAAGCGCGTTTACGCGACGCGTGACATCACTGCGACGGTCGATAACATCTCCTTGATCACAGCCTCCATCCTGTCTAAGAAACTCGCCGCGGGTCTTGAGTCTTTGGTGATGGACGTGAAAGTTGGATCGGGCGCCTTTATGCCAACGTATGAAGCGTCAGAAGAGTTGGCAAAGTCTATTGTGGCGGTGGCCAATGGTGCGGGCACTAAAACCACCGCAATTTTGACGGACATGAACCAGGTCCTTGCCTCGTCTGCTGGCAACGCCGTGGAAGTGCGCGAAGCGGTGCGCTTCCTAACGGGTGAATATCGCAATCCACGCCTTCTTGAAGTGACGCTGGCTTCTTGTGCAGAAATGCTGGTGCTCGGCAAATTAGCCGACGATACACAAGACGCGCGCGCTAAATTGATGAAGGTACTCGATAACGGTAAAGCGGCAGAGTGTTTTGGCAAAATGGTGGCAGGCCTAGGTGGCCCAGCGGATTTTGTTGAGAACTATGAGCAATACCTAGAAAAAGCGGACATTATTAAACCGGTTTACGCGCAAGAGTCCGGTGTCGTTTCGGCGATGGATACGCGCGCGATTGGAATGGCGGTGGTTGCCATGGGCGGCGGACGCCGGGTGGCCAGCGACAAGATTGATTACGCCGTGGGCTTTGATCAATTCATTCGCCTAGGTGAGATCGCTAGCAGAGAACAACCTCTTGCCGTGATTCATGCACGCAATGAGGCTCAGTGGGAAGAGGCCGCGCAGGCGCTGCGCAGTGCAATCAAAATTGGTGGTGAATACACCCCAACCCCTGAGGTTTACCGTCAGATTCGCGCAGAAGACATTTAATCGACGACATCATTACATTAGGCCCATTCAGGCACACAGTGGCTGAGTGGGCGAAAGGAATACGCAATGAAAAGAGCATTTATTTTAGTCCTAGACTCATTCGGTATCGGCGCGACGGCGGATGCGGATAAGTTTGGCGATGTGGGCTCCGACACACTGGGTCATATTGCGGATCAGTGTGAGCAAGGCCTAGCGGACAATGAGCAACGCCAAGGGGCGTTGCGCCTGCCGAACCTGTCTAAGCTCGGCTTGGCGATGGCGCATAAAGAATCTACCGGACGCTTCGCGCCGGGGCTTGATGCTAACGCAGAGATTATCGGTGCCTACGGTCATGCGGCAGAGCTCTCTTCCGGTAAAGATACCCCATCGGGTCACTGGGAGATCGCAGGTGTACCCGTTCTGTTTGATTGGGGCTATTTTAGCGACAAATCGAACAGCTTCCCGTCAGCGCTGACGGATCGCATTCTTGAGCGTGCGGGTTTAGATGGATTTCTTGGCAACTGCCATGCATCAGGCACGCAAGTGCTCGATGATCTTGGTGAAGAGCACATGAAAACCGGCAAACCTATCTTCTATACGTCGGCTGATTCGGTATTCCAAATCGCCTGTCATGAAGAGACGTTTGGTCTTGATAGATTGCTTGAGCTTTGCCAAATCGCTCGTGAAGAGCTTGAAGACTACAACATTGGTCGCGTCATTGCGCGTCCATTTATTGGTCCGGGTAAAGGTCAATTTGAGCGCACGGGTAATCGTCGCGATCTCTCTGTTGAGCCGCCCTCTGCGACCGTGTTGCAAAAACTGGTTGAAGAGAAGCAAGGTGAAGTGGTCTCGATTGGTAAGATTGCCGACATCTACGCCAATTGTGGCATCACCAAAAAAGTGAAAGCCACGGGTATTCCTGCTTTGTTTGAAGCGACTCTTGAGCAAATCAAAGCCGCACAGGACAACACCATTGTGTTCACCAACTTTGTTGACTTTGATTCTGCCTACGGCCACCGCCGTGATGTTGCAGGTTATGCGGCGGCATTGGAATACTTTGATGGTCGCATCAACGAAGTGATGGCGTTGATGCAGGAAGACGATGTGCTGATTTTGACGGCGGACCACGGCTGCGATCCGACTTGGCCAGGAACCGATCATACCCGTGAGCACATTCCTGTGATTGTCTACGGGCAAAAAGTGCCGGCTGGGTCATTGGGTCGCCGAGAGTCATTTGCCGATATCGGCCAAACGCTCGCGAGCTATTTTGGCACTTCGCCAATGGATTACGGTAAGAACTTCCTTTAAAAGAGGCGGTTTTTCCCTAACTCTCACGCAGAGGTTGCAAGCGATAGCAGCGCACCTCTGCTTTATTTCATTCGTTTCAACTAAGGACATTGGATTATGGCAACTCCACATATTAACGCAGAAATGGGGGCATTTGCTGACGTCGTATTGATGCCAGGTGACCCACTACGTGCAAAATACATCGCGGAAACCTTCCTCGATGATGTCGTTCAAGTGTGTGATGTGCGTAATATGTTCGGTTACACGGGCACGTATAAAGGCCGCAAAGTTTCAGTAATGGGACACGGCATGGGCATTCCGTCTTGCTCGATTTACGCCACTGAGCTTATCAAAGACTTCGGTGTGAAAAAGATCATTCGTGTGGGTAGCTGCGGCGCGGTGAGCACCGATATCAAAGTGCGTGACGTCGTGATCGGCATGGGAGCCTGTACGGATTCGAAAGTGAACCGCATCCGCTTCAAAGGTCATGACTTCGCAGCGATAGCAGATTACAAAATGGTGCGCGCGGCAGAAGAAGCCGCAAAGGCACGTGGTATTGACGTTAAAGTCGGTAACCTGTTCTCGGCTGAGTTGTTCTACACGCCGGATCCAGAGATGTTTGATGTGATGGATAAGTACGGCATCGTGGGTGTGGAAATGGAAGCGGCAGGCATCTACGGTGTGTGTGCCGAGTACGGCGCGAAAGCACTGACCATCTGTACCGTTTCTGACCACATCAAAACTGGCGAGCAAACCACATCCGATGAGCGTCAAACGACCTTCAATGACATGATGGTGGTCGCGCTCGATTCTGTACTGATTGGCGATACTCTGTAAGTATTCTTGCTTTGTTGTACAAAGAGCCCCGCAATTGCGGGGCTCTTTTTTTTGAATGCTGACTTGTGGCTTAGCGTGTGGGGGAGGAGGGCTAACTCATCTCTTTGAGCAGTAAATTCTCTTGTTTCACTTTTGGCTTTCTGCGGATGATGATCGCAAGTAGGAGGCCGGCAATAAAACTCATCGCCACCATGGTGACCATGTAGCGGTCACTTTTCCGATAGTAGTGATCGGAAAACGCGGTTAAGCGCCCTGTTTCGAACGTGATGCGCACAAAACCAATCACTACGCCGTCGTTGTAGATAGGCTCGACCAGCTGCTGTTTGCCGATGCTGGCGGTTTGCAGTGGCGTGTCCAGCCCCAATGTTTCCCGCACCGACTTGGCTTGATCGCTTGCCGCAAGACGAATGCCTTCGGCATCATAAATGGTCGCATCATACACCAAACGATCGTTGGCCAATTGGTTGGCCAGTGCCAACAGACGTTCTTGGTCGTCGTTTAAAATCATATCGCTGGAAGAGAGAGAGGCTTGCGAGATCAAGATTTTGGTCAATGTCTCAAGCTGGTTGGCTTGGATTTCCTCATTACCCTGAGTAATTTTGACGCTGTTGACGCCAATCGCCACCACCATCGCAATCAAGGCTAAGATCGCGACGGCGCGAATGGCCATCCGAAATGAGAAGAGTGAGGTGTCCATGAAAGCCCCGCGAGTTTAATTACACCAATCGGCATATTGATACTTGCACAGATAAATTGCAATAGGTTAACGTGTGGAGAGAAATTCTAGGGAAGTGATACATGGACACGTTCAACACCGATATACACGCTGCTCTCTCGGCCAGCAAACCGCTTTCAATTCGTAAGCACATCCCACTGTGCAATCGTATACCAGAAACCCGACACACCAGCCGCTTTGATATCAATAAAGCCAACTGGATTGTTTTCGGTCACTACTTAAGCGCCAATCTCTTTGAAGATATCGATTTTTACACCGGGCAGTACAACGCGATTGTCGAAGTGTGGAAAGTCGGTCAATACGAAGTGGCTTTAATGGCCGGCGAACTCACCACTGAACATGAAGAAATTCTCCAAGCGATTGAGCTGGATTACGCTCGCCTGAACGACATTCCAGAGCTGAGCAAACCCGGATTGGTGGTGATGGATATGGACTCCACCGCGATTCAAATTGAATGCATTGATGAAATCGCCAAACTAGCTGGTGTGGGCGAAGAGGTCGCCGAGGTGACCGAGCGCGCGATGCAAGGAGAACTGGATTTTGAACAGAGCCTTCGTCAGCGTGTCGGCAAGTTAAAAGGAGCCGACGAGTCCATTTTAGGCGCGGTACGCGCTGAGTTGCCACTGATGCCTGATTTACCCGAGCTGGTGGCGACCTTCAAAGCGTTTGGTTGGAAAACCGCTATTGCCTCTGGTGGCTTTACCTACTTCTCGGACTATTTGAAAGAGACGCTAGCACTTGACCATGCTCAGTCAAACCAATTGGAGATTGTGCAGGGCAAGTTGACCGGCAATGTCCTCGGCGACATCGTCGGCGCGCAAACCAAAGCGGACATCGTGGATAGGTTGGCCGAGCAGTATGATATCGAGCCACACAACACCATAGCCATTGGTGATGGCGCCAACGATCTTGTGATGATGGAGCGGGCGGGGCTTGGTATTGCTTATCACGCCAAACCTAAGGTGGAGCAGCAAGCCCAGTGCGCAGTGCGTTATGTTGGCCTTGGTGGTGTGATCTGTATTCTTTCGGCGCTACTGGTGAAGCAAAAACGCGTTAGCTTTTGACGGATTGCCTCGGCGCTCTTCAAGCCTGAGTCCGACTTCTAAAAAGAGTGAGCCGCCAGTGCGTCTCACTCTTTTGTTTATCGTCCCTATTTCATCGATATGGACTTATTCCATCTCCTCCGGCTCAGACTCTTCTTGCAGCTCGAGCAAATTGATGGCGATAGAGACAAAGTCACTGTCGGTAATGATGCCGACCAAGTGGCCTTTGTGCACCACGGGCAAGCAGCCCACTTTGTGTTTTTGCATGTAGACGGCGCTCTCTTTGAGCCCTGCTTGTGGATCAACCGTCATCACACTGGTTTTCATCACTTCGTATAGTGGCGTTTGTAGCGTATAAGATTGGCTCTCTGGTAGGTCTTGTAAGCTTGATTCTTGGGCGGCTAACACATCGCGATGTGACACCACACCAAGCAGTTTTTTATTCGCATCGACAATGGGAATGTGGCGGATGTCCAGTGCGGTCATCATGTTCTTTGCGTCGCCAAGATTGTGAGAGCGGAGAAGCGTGTGTGGATTACGCGTCATCATGTCTTCGACCTTGATCATGGCTGCCTCCTGAGTTGTTATTTTTTACTCTTTAAATATAGTCACTTTCCAGCGTTGAATGTGAGAGCTCGACCTATTTTTATGCTCTTTGATGCAGCGAATTGATGCGGCGTGACAAGGTGCAAAACTCGCTCTTTTGCTTAACCTTATTCTGGTACGGATCGGAATAAATCCACTCTCTTTTCTTGCTATTGACCGTGCGGCGCATATACTAGTCGGCTGCGAAAAACTTGTCGTCTGTTTGTGACAGAATCAGAGCGAGCAAGCATTTGAATCTAACCCTGAATTGGGGCGCCTTCTTTGCGGCCTCATTCATGCACTGCGATAGACTAGTAATATGCAAGTATCCGATTTTCATTTTGACCTGCCTGATGAGCTGATTGCTCGTTACCCACAACCAGAGCGTACGGCGAGCCGTTTACTGCAATTGGATGGCAACAGCGGTGAATTGGTTGATGGCACATTTACCGATGTTCTCGACAAGATTCAGCCTGGCGACTTAGTGGTGTTTAATAATACGCGAGTGATTCCCGCGCGCCTCTTTGGGCGTAAAGCATCGGGCGGCAAACTTGAGGTGTTGGTTGAGCGAGTGCTCGACGAAACGCGCATTCTCGCCCATGTGCGCTGCTCAAAATCACCCAAGCCGGGCTCGACCATTTTTGTCGGTGACAATGATGAATTTTCTGCCCTGATGGTCGCGCGTCATGACGCCTTGTTTGAACTCGATTTTCAATCCGATCTCAATGTACTCTCCATCTTAGAGCAGATAGGGCATATGCCGCTGCCACCTTACATTGATCGCCCAGACGAAGACTCAGACAAAGAGCGTTATCAAACGGTTTACAACCAAAAACCTGGTGCCGTCGCGGCGCCGACAGCAGGCTTGCACTTTGACCAGCCGCTACTGGATAAAATAGCTCAGAAAGGGGCAGAATTTGCTTACGTGACGTTGCACGTTGGGGCGGGGACATTTCAGCCAGTGAAGGTTGAGAACATTAATGACCACCACATGCACGCAGAATACGTTGAAGTACCACAAGAGGTGGTCGAGGCGATTGAAGCCACTCGAGCACGCGGCGGTCGAGTGATTGCGGTCGGTACCACGTCGGTACGCTCTTTAGAAAGTGCCGCGCAAGATGCGTTGAAAAAAGGCACGCCACTGGCGCCATTTTTCGGTGATACGGAAATCTTCATCTATCCTGGCTATGAGTATCAATTGGTGGATGCGCTTATCACCAATTTCCATCTCCCAGAGTCGACGCTCATCATGCTAGTGAGCGCATTTGCGGGCTACGACAATACGATGAACGCCTACCGCCACGCGGTGAAGAAGCAATATCGCTTTTTCTCTTATGGCGATGCCATGTTCATCACCAAAAAGACTCAGAGCGCTAACGCGTAATTGGCGTTGGTGCGATATTAAACCGTCAGACTGTTTCTCTGACACTGGAGGCTTCGTGAAGTTAACATTTGAACTTAAGAAAAAAGATGGCGTTGCGCGCCGTGGTCAATTGACCTTTGAGCGCGGAACCGTGCAAACGCCAGCGTTTATGCCTGTGGGTACCTATGGTACGGTGAAAGGCATGACCCCGGAAGAAGTAAAAGGGATCGGCGCCGAGATCTTGCTTGGTAACACTTTCCACCTGTGGTTACGCCCGGGGCAAGAAGTGATGAAGCTGCATGGTGACCTGCATGACTTTATGAACTGGCAAGGGCCGATTTTGACTGACTCTGGTGGCTTCCAGGTCTTCAGTCTTGGCGATATTCGTAAGATCACCGAAGAGGGGGTTCACTTTCGTAACCCAGTGAACGGTGACAAAATTTTCATGGACGCAGAGAAGTCGATGGAAATTCAATACGATCTGGGCTCTGATATTGTGATGATCTTTGACGAGTGTACGCCATACCCAGCGACACACGATGAAGCGAAGAAATCGATGGAAATGTCACTGCGTTGGGCGCAGCGTTCACGCGATCATTTTGATAAGCTAGAAAACCCGAATAGCCTCTTTGGTATTGTTCAGGGCGGCGTATACGAAGACTTGCGTGATGTGTCAGTGAAAGGTCTGACAGACATTGGCTTTGATGGTTACGCTGTGGGCGGTTTGGCCGTGGGTGAGCCAAAAGAAGACATGCACCGAATTCTTGAGCACACCTGTCCGCAACTGCCTGAAGACAAACCTCGTTACTTAATGGGGGTTGGCAAACCGGAAGATTTGGTAGAAGGTGTTCGCCGTGGTATTGACATGTTTGACTGTGTGATGCCAACGCGCAACGCTCGTAATGGCCACCTGTTTGTCACTGGCGGTGTGATCAAGATCCGTAATGCAAAACACAAAACGGATACAACGCCACTGGATCCACATTGTGACTGTTACACTTGCCAAAACTACTCGAAGTCCTATTTGCATCACCTCGAGCGCTGCAATGAGATTTTGGGCGCGCGTTTGAACACGATTCACAATCTGCGCTATTACCAACGCCTGATGGCAAGCATCCGTAAGGCGATTGATGAAGACCGCTTTGATGCGTTTGTGGAAGAGTTCTATGCACGTCGTGACCGCGAAGTGCCGCCACTGACGAAAGCATAACGATTGAAAGCCTTTGACCTATGGTCAGAGGCTTTTGCTAATAAAATAGGCAAACAGCGTGCATTTTTGAGAGGGTGATCTCTATTGTTTAATCTGACCCTTGAAAGTGTTTGGCTAAAGCCCAATTTGGATATCAATAAAATATAAATAGAGGATTATTTTAATGTTTATTTCTCAAGCTCACGCAGCCGCTGAAGGCGCACCAGCAGGTGGCGGTTTCGAAATGTTGATCATGCTAGGTATGTTCGCGGTTATCTTTTACTTCATGATCTACCGCCCACAGTCTAAGCGTGTGAAAGAGCACAAGAACCTAATGGCTTCTATGGGCAAAGGTGACGAAGTGCTGACGAGCGGTGGTCTAGTGGGTAAGATCACTAAGATTGCAGAAGACAACGATTACATCTCAATCGAACTTAACGCGAATAACGAAGTTGTGATCAAGAAAGACTTCGTGACTGCAGTGCTACCAAAAGGTACGCTGAAATCTCTATAAACAGCTAGAGGATCCTCGCTGTGCTTAACCGCTATCCGTTATGGAAGTATTTGATGGTGGTGCTAACCATCGCTATCGCTGCGTTGTACGCACTTCCGAATTTATACGGTGAAGATCCGGCAATTCAAGTGACAGGGGCGCGCGGCGCCTCTGTTGATCTGTCAACGCTGGACTCTGTCACTCAAGCTCTTGAAAAAGAGGGCTTATCTCATAAATCCATTGCTCTAGAAAATGGATCCATCCTTGTACGCTTTACGAGTACCGATACGCAAATCAGTGCGCGCGACGTCATCAGCGAAGCGCTCGGTAACGATACTATTGTCGCGCTTAACCTTGCACCATCCACACCGGACTGGCTAGAAGCGATTGGCGCTGCGCCAATGAAGTTAGGTCTAGACTTGCGTGGTGGTGTTCACTTCCTGATGGAAGTGGATATGGACGCGGCGATGGAAAAACTCGTCGGCCAGCAAGAAGAAGCGTTTCGTAGTGAGCTTCGCGAAGAGAAAATTCGTTACCGCGCCATTCGCCCATTGGGCAAAGATGCGGTCGAAGTGCTGCTTCGTGATGGCGAGCAGCTAGCGCAAGCGAAACGTGTTCTCGAAGGTCTACACCCTGACATGCTGTTTGTGGAGTCAGGCAGCGAGAGCCGCTTTGCACTCAAAGCAACCTTTACCGAGCAACGTCTCACCGAAATTCGCAACTATGCGGTCGAGCAGAACATTACGATTTTGCGTAACCGTGTGAACGAACTGGGTGTCGCGGAGCCATTGGTCCAGCGTCAAGGTGCAAGCCGCATTGTGGTCGAGCTTCCGGGCGTACAAGACACCGCTCGCGCGAAAGAAATTCTCGGTGCGACGGCGACGCTTGAGTTCCGTGAAGTGGATGCGAGCGCTGACCTCGCTGCCGCTGCCAGTGGCCGCGCGCCAGCGGGCAGTGAAATCAAGCAAGATCGCGATGGTCGCCCTGTCGTGCTGAAAAAGCGTGTCATTCTTGGTGGTTCAAGCATCACGGATGCGAGCTCCAGCGTGGATGAGTACGGTCGCCCACAGGTGAACATCTCACTCGACAGTGAAGGTGGTAACAAGATGTCGGCGTTCTCGCGTCAAAATATCGGTAAGCTGATGGCGACGGTATTTGCAGAGTACAAAGACAGCGGTAAACGCACTCCTGAAGGCAAAGTGATTCTGTCTAAGCATGAAGAAGTGATCAACCAAGCGACCATTCAATCGGCACTTGGGCGTAACTTCCGTATCACAGGTATCGATTCTGCCGCCGAAGCGCACAACCTTGCGTTGCTGCTCCGTGCGGGGGCTCTGATTGCGCCAATCTCGATTGTTGAAGAGCGTACCATTGGTCCATCAATGGGACAGCAGAACATCGATATGGGTGTCCAAGCGTGTATTTGGGGTATGGTCGCAGTGATGCTGTTTACCTTGCTCTACTACCGCAAGTTTGGCTTGATTGCCAACATGGCGCTGATGGCGAACTTGGTGTTGATCATCGGGGTCATGTCGATGATTCCAGGGGCAACCATGACGCTGCCAGGGATTGCTGGTATTGTCTTGACGGTCGGTATGGCGGTGGATGCCAACGTGCTGATTTTTGAGCGTATCCGAGAAGAGCTGCGTGATGGACGCAATCCACAACAAGCGATTCACCAAGGTTACGCCAACGCGTTCAGTACTATTGCGGATGCAAACATCACGACGCTGATCACCGCGATCATCTTGTTTGCCGTCGGTACTGGTGCCATCAAAGGCTTTGCGGTCACGCTGTCTATCGGTATTTTGACCTCCATGTTTACTGCTATCGTCGGTACCCGTTGTGTGGTTAACCTACTGTACGGCGGTAAGCGCATTAATAAACTGTCGATCTAGGGCTAGGAATACGTATGTTTCAGATTCTAAAAGCAGAGAAAACGATCGACTTTATGCGTTGGTCAAAGGCAGCATTCGCGCTGTCTATTGTGATGATCGCTGCGGCGCTCTTCACGCTATCAACTAAATGGTTGAATTGGGGCTTAGACTTCACTGGCGGTACGCTGATTGAAGTGGGCTTTGAGCAACCGGCAAACCTTGAAGAGATTCGTGGTGCGCTTGATGCCAAAGGCTTCGGTGACGCTACGGTGCAAAACTTTGGTAGCGCCCGTGATGTCATGGTGCGTTTGCGTCCTCGTGATGACGCTTCAGGTGAGACTTTAGGCAACCAAATCATCAGCGCCATCAAAGAGGGCACGGGTGAAAACGTAGAGATGCGCCGTATCGAGTTTGTCGGCCCGAACGTGGGTGATGAGCTGACAGAAGCGGGCGGTCTGGCGATCTTAGTGTCGCTGATCTGTATCTTGATTTACGTCTCGGTACGCTTTGAGTGGCGTTTGGCGGCGGGCGCGGTACTTGCTCTGGCGCACGACGTTATCATCACCTTGGGCATCTTCTCTTTGATGCAAATTGAAGTGGATCTTACCATTGTTGCAGCCTTGCTGACGGTGGTCGGTTACTCGCTCAACGATACGATTGTTGTCTTTGACCGTATCCGTGAAAACTTCCGCAAGATGCGCAAAGGCGAAGCGGCTGAGGTCATGAACAACTCCATTACCCAAACACTAAGCCGTACCTTGATCACTTCGGGCACGACTTTGTTTGTGGTCATCGCCTTGTTCACCCAAGGTGGTGCGATGATTCACGGTTTTGCCACTGCGCTATTGCTTGGTATCACAGTGGGTACTTACTCTTCTATCTATGTCGCCTCTGCGCTGGCATTGAAGCTGGGCATCACCCGAGAGCACCTAATGCCACCTCAAGTTGAAAAAGAGGGCGCTGAGTTTGATGAGATGCCTTAATGGCTCTCTTGCATTCTCCGTGCTCGCTATTTCTATTTGAGCTACTCGAAAGCCGCTGATGTCAGCGGCTTTTTTGTTCCTACTCACCTAAGGAAGAGTGATGAGAATCCGATTGTTGATAGTGATGCTGGTGAGTCCACTGGCCTGCGCCAATACGTTGTTGATACCGATATTGAATGGCGATGCAATGCGCCAAGAGATCCAGGAAACTTGGCAGGCGTGTGAGCGCGATACTTGGTGTGAGATGGCGCTGGACTATCACAAAGAGCATTATATCGCTGAAGCCAACTTAGACGGCGCAACGTTCTCAATCACATTGCTATCATCGTTTTCAACCCATCAATGGAGTCAGCTGCAGTTACATCTTCGCCAAGATGGTTTTGTACTCAACCACGTCACCATCGATGATCAGAGTGTAGATATCGAGACAGAACTCGCGCTTGCGTCAAACCAAGCGGTCGAAACCAAAATAGTGCGGCTTCTGGGGCAAGCCTCGCCTGAGTCGACCCAGCGCCTGGTCTATCAACATCCAGATTGGCGAGCGATGATCGTCAGTCAGAATGGGGTTCTTCGCGTGACGTTCGAGCCGCGATAATGTTAGAGGTCGCCGCATGCAGGAATGCGATGGGCATTGCTCAATATCTTGTTATTATGGATCAAACTCAACAATAGGATCTTATCTATGCCTCATCTACGTTTTCGAGCAGTGGAGCCGCAAACGGTTCAAACCTTATCCTCAACACTGCTTGATGAGCTGCAACCGCACATGGATTGCCCCAAAGAGGATTTCACCTTTGAATACATCTATACCACGTTTTTTTATGATGGAGAGGTCAGCCAAGCGTATCCGTTTGTCGAAGTGTTGTGGTTTGATCGCGGCCAAGAGACCCAAGATGCGGTTGCGAGCATCATTACTCGTCAGGTTCGCGGCGTGCTTGGCGAAGAGGTTGATGTGGCGGTAATTTTCACGGCGCTTGAAGCCAGAGGCTATTATGATAACGGTGACCATTATTAAACGCTGAGCGGCAACGGTGAACTGAGAGAAGGGACGAGTCATGCAAACAGGGACGATTTGGCGACTTAGCGTCTTGCTACCTATCGCCTTGGTGATGAGCCTGGTCTCATCGGTCAGTGCCACGCCTTGGGAGGCCATTTCATCTCCGTCTCAATCTCAGCCGCAGGCGATAGGAAGCTACGCTAATGGGTGCTTGGCCGGGGCCAAGGCGCTACCGCTTGAAGGGAAAGGGTATCAAGTGCTGCGCAGCCAGCGCGCCCGATACTACGCTCACCCCAGTGCGATTCGCTACATCGAACATTTGGCTGAGCAAGCGCATCGAACGTTGAACACCTCACTCTTGATTGGCGATCTCTCGCTGCCACAAGGCGGGCGCTTTTCGTCGGGCCATTCAAGTCATCAAACGGGGCTTGATATCGACATTTGGCTTAGGTTGGCAGATGCGCCACTGAGTACCCCTCAGTTGGCCAAACCTGAGCCTGTGAGCGTGGTCAACCTAGAGCAATACCGCTTAGTGAAAGCGAGCTGGGACCGTCGTCATTTCGATTTGATCAAGCTTGCAGCCAGTGATGACGACGTCGCTCGAATTTTTGTTCACCCCGTTATCAAAGACACCTTGTGCCGCAGCGAAGAGAGCCAAGACAGAACATGGCTTCGCAAAGTCAGGCCTTGGTGGGGGCATCATTACCACATGCATGTTCGGCTTCGCTGCCCTGAGGGCAGTGATGCCTGTCAACCTCAAGCCGCGCCTCCTGCGGGGGATGGTTGCGGCGCAGAGCTTGCCAGTTGGAAACCACAGCCCAAACCTAGCACGAAAACGAGCAGCACCACGGCGTCAGTAAAACGAAAGCCAAAGGTGATGCCGAGTCAATGCCAAGCTTTGCTTGAGCAGTGAAAAGGTAGGAATAAAAAACGCCGCTTCGATGAGCGGCGTTTTTGGTATTAGGCTAACCCTTGAATGATGACGAACTTTTCGAGCAGTTCCTCTTCGGTCTCAATATGGTTTGGGTCCGTGATAATGCATTTGGTGATCGGACATACAGACTGACAGGTGGGTTTGTCGTAGTGCCCTTTACACTCTGTACAGAGATCAGGGTCGATCTCGAATATGCTGTCACCCATAGAGATAGCGCCGTTAGGGCACTCAGGGTCACACATATCGCAGTTAATGCACTTATCCGTGATCAGCAACGCCATGGTTATTTACCTGTTGGGTTACGGGTATCCTGACCAGCATTAAGGTTACGCATCAATAGACCAAATTCCAGATCCAAATCCTGTGGTACTGGAATGAAGACAAAGTGGCCATTGCCTTTTGCGTCATCGATAGACTCAGACTTGCGGTTTTCCATCGCTTCAAGTGTGAAGACCACATTGCCTTTAGGTGTCATAAGCTCAAGGCTATCACCAACCACGAATTTGTTCTTCACTTCTACTTCTGCCATGTCACCGCGACGTTTACCGGTGAACTCACCGACAAACTGCTGAGAATCGGAAACAGAGTAGCCGTAGTCGTAGTTTTGGTAAGCATCGTGAGTGTGGCGACGAAGGAAGCCTTCGGTGTAACCACGGTGAGCGAGGCTTTCAAGTGTGCCCATTAGGCTCTCATCAAATGGACGACCTGCAACCGCATCATCAATCGCTTTACGGTAGACTTGCGCGGTGCGAGCACAGTAGTAGAAAGACTTAGTACGTCCTTCGATTTTCAGCGAGTGAACACCCATCTTGGTTAGACGCTCAACGTGCTGAACCGCACGGAGATCTTTCGAGTTCATGATGTAAGTGCCGTGCTCATCTTCGTAAGCGGCCATCTTTTCTTCTGGACGGTGAGCTTCAGAAAGCAGCACCACTTCATCGGTTGGTTTGCCACGACCAATAGTGGTTTCAGGGCGCTCGTCTTGAACTTCAACAGGCTGCGCCTGTGATGGATCAAACTTCTCAACGATGTCACCAGTGTCGTTTTCTTTGCCTTGTTCAACTTTGTATTCCCAACGACATGCGTTCGTGCATGTACCTTGGTTCGGGTCACGTTTGTTGATGTAGCCAGAAAGCAGACAGCGGCCAGAATACGCCATGCAAAGTGCGCCGTGAACAAAGACTTCGAGCTCTGTTTCAGGGCAGTGTTCACGGATCTCTTCGATCTCTTCTAGAGAAAGCTCACGAGAAACAATCACACGTTCAACGCCGTTGGCAGCCCAGAATTTTACCGTCGCCCAGTTCACCGCGTTCGCTTGCACTGATAAGTGGATTGGCATATCAGGGAAGGCTTCACGTACCATCATAATCAGACCAGGGTCAGACATGATTAAAGCGTCAGGGCCCATTTCGACCACAGGTTTAAGGTCGCGGATAAAGGTTTTCAGCTTTGAGTTGTGCGGCTGAATGTTGCACACCACGTAGAGTTTTTTACCCAGCGCATGCGCTTCATCGATACCGATTTTTAGGTTTTCGTGGTTGAACTCGTTGTTACGAACGCGCAGGCTGTAACGAGGTTGGCCCGCGTAAACGGCATCAGCGCCGTAGGCAAAGGCATAACGCATGTTTTTCAAGCTGCCTGCCGGTGACAGTAGCTCAGGAACAAAAGCTTTCTCAGTGGTCATAGTCATTTCTCTTCAATCTGATCTCAAGTCAGGCCGATTCCACCATATGGAATCAGGGGCGCAAATTTTACGTCAAATACGCTGTGGTGACTAGGAAAACATAAGGGAGGATAATGAAACGCCTTCGAAGCGAAGGCGTTGAAGAGAGTTGGGGGCAGAAGATTACGCGTTCGGGTGCGGTAGTCCGCCAAGCATGCGGTAGAGATCTGGTAAGAAGGTGCTCATTTCGCCGCACATCAGTGAAAAGTCGGCATCAAAGCGCGCTGCTTGATCTTCACGAGGAATATCTTCGTTCTGATCTCTCAGTTCATCTGAAAACTTGAGGCGTTTGATGCTGCCGTCGTCGGCCAAAATAAACTCCAAGCGCTCTTGCCACCACAAGGCGAGTTTGGTGACTTGCTTATCCGCTTCAATGTGGCTGCGAATCTCATCACTGGTGAGCTCTTGCTTCTTACAACGGATAATACCGCCTTCTTCTAGTACCGATTTTAGTTCGGCCTCGTCAAGCATTTGTAAGCCTGCTGGGAGGTCGCCGCTTTTTACCCATTCTGTCATTGTAAGTTCGAGCGGTTTTTCCGGGATGGCAGGCACGACGGGTAAGCTTCCCATGGTTTTACGCAGTAGAGCTAAGACATCTTCGGCTTTTTTGTAGCTGCTCGCATCCACCAAAATAAAGCCTTCGCTCGGCAAAATCAGCACATAGGTGTGGTTACTGCGGCTAAAGGCACGTGGTAGCAGATCCATCACGATGTCATCTTTTAAGGTCTCTTTTTCTTTCTTTTTCAGTGGGCGACCTTCTTGCGCTTCCATGGCATCCACTTTAGCGCTCAGTGACTCTTTGATCACGGAAGCGGGCAGCATTTTCTCTTCTTTCTTGGCGCAGATAAGAATGCGGTTTTCGGAAACGTGCGTCATCATGTCGCCGTGTTTCCCCATAGCGGTGACCCAACCGAATTTTTGTTTGTCTTGGCTGCCACATGGCGTAAAACGAAACTCTTGGAGCTGTTTTTCTAATTGGTCTGCATTGAACTCAATATCGCGGTTAAAGCGATAAACCAGACAGTTTTTAAACCACATATGATCTCTCTAGTGCTACAAGTAAGTCGGCAATAATAAGGAATTTCAACCAGATTGTCCTAGCCGAAATGCAAAATATGAAGATGAATCCAGAATAAAAGTTATATGAAAATTTGTTTTCAAAGGTCACAAAAGTGTCATAATTGCTAGTAATAATGCCTATGCATCAAGAGGCGGCAGGCTGCCCGCCCTAATCATTGAGTAAACTCAACGAACATAAGGTTAAATGATTATGTCTAGAAGGATTCTGGTTGTTGAAGACGAGGCACCGATTCGTGAAATGCTGTGTTTTGTTCTTGAACAAAAAGGTTACCAAGCAGTAGAAGCAGAAGATTACGATACTGCAGTAACCAAATTGGCTGAACCCTTCCCTGATCTAGTGCTGCTAGATTGGATGCTCCCTGGCGGCAGCGGTATTAATTTCATCAAACACATGAAGCGTGAAGAGCTGACACGCAACATTCCGGTAGTGATGCTGACAGCGCGTGGTGAAGAAGAAGACAAGGTTCGTGGCCTTGAAGTGGGTGCGGATGATTACATCACCAAGCCATTTTCACCGAAAGAGCTGGTGGCGAGGCTTAAAGCGGTAATTCGCCGCGTGACGCCCACTGCGCTAGAAGATGTGATTGATGTGCAAGGACTTAAATTGGATCCCGTTTCTCACCGCGTGACAGCGAACGATGAGCCTGTCGATATGGGGCCAACGGAATTCAAAATGTTGCACTTCTTTATGACTCACCAAGAGCGTGTCTACAGCCGCGAGCAGTTGCTCAATAACGTCTGGGGAACCAACGTGTACGTGGAAGATCGTACGGTTGACGTTCATATCCGTCGTTTACGCAAAGCACTCGAAGCAGCCGGGCACGATAAGTTGATCCAAACGGTGCGCGGTGCAGGCTATCGCTTCTCCACCAAAGCATAATCACATTAAACGTGTGAGGTCATAAGGAAAGCAAAACGGAGAGGTAAGTGGTAGAACGGTTAACTTGGAAAAAGCTGGCCTGGGAGCTGGCTTTTTTTTACACCCCTTGGGTACTCATTGGTTGGGTATTTGGCTATCTGCCGTGGCTGTTGTTAGCCGCGACGGCGATTCAGTTGCTGTGGCATCTGCACAATCAACTGCGTTTATCTGCTTGGCTGTGGGACGAAAAACGCCTGACGCCACCGTCGGGGTCTGGTAACTGGGAGTCGCTATTTAACGGCATTTACCGCTTGCAGCAGCGTCAGCGCAAAAAGCGCAAAGAGCTGACCAACCTCATCCGCCGTTTCCGAAACGGTGCCGAATCCTTGCCCGATGCAGTCGTGGTGTTTCGCAGTGAAGGCAACATTGTCTGGTGCAACAAACTCGCCCAGCATCTGCTTGGATTTCGCTGGCCAGACGATTCGGGCCAGCCGATATCGAATCTAATTCGTACCCCTGATTTCATCAAATATCTCAATAAGCAAGATTTCTCTGTCCCTTTGGAAATGCGTTCACCATTGAACGTGGAGCGAATGCTCGAGCTACGTATTGTGCCTTATACCGAAGGGGAGCACTTGATGGTGGTGCGTGACGTCACTCAGCTCAAGCAGCTTGAGGGGATGCGCCGCAACTTTTTCGCCAACGTGTCTCATGAACTTCGCACGCCGATGACTGTGCTGCAAGGGTATCTGGAAATGACGGAAGACCCGGACATGGTGGTCGGCCCGATGTGGAGTAAAGCACACGGCGTAATGACCGAGCAGCTAAACCGCATGAACAGTTTGGTCAATCAGTTGTTGACTCTCTCTAAGATCGAAGCGGCGCCCATGCATGAGCTTGAAGATGTCGTGAACGTCCCCGCGATGCTTGATGTGCTTGAGAAAGAAGCGGCGAGTCTCAGTGGCGAGCAAAACCATCAGCTCCACTTTGATGTTGATGACACGCTACGAGTGCTTGGCGATGAAGACCAACTGCGCAGCGCTATTTCTAATCTGGTCTACAACGCCGTGAAATACACCCCAGCCGGTGCAACGGTCAATGTGCGTTGGTATGAAACGGCACAAGGGGCGAGGCTTGAAGTGGAAGACAGCGGTGAAGGGATCGAGAAACAGCATATTCACCGTTTAACCGAGCGTTTTTACCGAGTGGATAAGGCACGCTCGCGTGATACCGGCGGAAGTGGACTCGGTCTTGCCATCGTTAAACATGCGTTAACTCACCACGATTCGCATCTTGAAATTGAGTCGCAAGTCGGTGTGGGCAGTAAGTTTTCCTTCTTGTTGCCAAAACGTTTGGTGGTGAAGTAATGGGGCGCCAAAAAGCGTGGCCAATCATCATCACGATTGGCGTGGCGGTATTGGGGCTATTGACTAGCCCTGCTCGAGCGACAGGATTGCAAGAGTATCAAAAAGTACGCGGCGTTAGCGGAAGCCTGAGCAGTGTTGGCTCTGATACGCTTGCCGGTATGACCACCTTATGGATGGAAGAGTTTACGCTGATTTACCCCAGTATTAATGGTCAAGTCCAGGCGTCTGGCTCTTCCACCGCTCCCCCTGCATTAACTGAGCGAACGGCGCAATTTGGCCCGATGAGCCGCGAAATGCGCAACCGTGAAATTGAGGCCTTTGAGCGCGAGCATGGTTACAAACCAACGGAGTTACGCGTCGCCATCGATGCGATTGGCGTTTTTGTCCACCGCGACAATCCGATTGAAGGGCTCAATTTTTCTCAGCTTGATCGTATTTTTTCTGCGACTTTACGTTGTGGCGGTACGGAGAGTATCGAATTTTGGACCCAACTAGGACTCGACTACCAATGGGCAAAGCGTGCGATTCAAATGTTTGGTCGTAACTCGGTCTCCGGTACGTACGGCTATTTTAAAAACAACGCCTTATGCGGCGGTGACTTTAAAAATAACGTCAATGAGCAGCCGGGCTCGGCATCGGTCGTCCAATCGGTGGCCTCGGCGATCAATACGATCGGCTACTCTGGCGTGGGCTATCAAGTCTCAGGTGTGAAGCTGCTGCCGATTGCCAAAGAGGGCGAGGATTACATCGCGCCGAGTTATCAAAACATTTTGACTGGTCGCTATCCTTTGTCGCGTTACCTGTATGTGTATGTCAACAAGCACCCTGACAAACCGCTGCCTCCTATCGAACGAGAGTTCATTCGCTTTATTTACTCTAAACAGGGGCAAGCTTTGGTGAGCAAAGATGGTTATGTCCCTCTATCGCCTGAAATCGCGCAGCAGGAGTTAGAAAAAGTCGGCCTTTCTCTACGTAATTGAAATGACGAAGACGTCGTCATCATAAGGTTAAAAAAACGCCGCGTTCACTTGTAACGCGGCGTTTTTTCGTTTGATGAGAGAGACTGGGTCTAAAAGGTCAGTTCCCAGCCGACACTGTTCCAGTATTCTTGCTCGCAAAGCAGATCGGCATGGAGCAGCTTGTTGTGTTCCAACCACTGGTCTTCATCACACTTCAAGGTCCAACTGTCGCCATCGACTTTCAGTGTCAGGGCTGGCAGTGGGTCATCGTTACGCTGACCGTTGAGCAAGATGGCGAGGCGCAGAATACGAATTAAACTGATGACGTGCTTTTTCTTAAACAGCGAAAACTCTTCCATTTCATTGAGCTTTAACGCTTTGCGCTGAAAGCGCGCTAACATGGCGAGAATGGTTTGCTGCTCTCGGTTAAAGCCGGGCATGTAGGTATGTTTGAGAATGTAAGCCGAATGGCGGTGGAAGGCTTGTAAGCTGATGCTAAGCCCCACTTCATGCAGTAACGCGCTCCATTCGAGCAAATCAAACAGCTCAGAGTGTTTGTTAATGCCAAGCTCTTGGTGGGTTTGATCCAAAAACTCGCGGGCATGGCCTTTGACTTTGGCCGCATGCTCTAAATCGACCAGATGTTTACTGGCGAGGTTTTCCGTGGTGCGCATGCGGATGTCGGAGCGCTTAAAGCGCGATTCCATTTCGTAGAGTAAGCCTTCTCGCAGTGCGCCCTCTGAAAAGTGCATTTCGCTGATTTTGAAATCTTTGAAAATGGCGGCAAGGATCGCCACTCCTGCTGCAAACACAGGCTGACGTTCCGGAGTGAGGCCCGTGAGGTTGATGTCATCAATCGTCTCCCACTCACACAGTTTTTCGATGAGCTTGTCGAGTCGTTTGCTGTCAATAATGCCATCTTCAAAGCCCATTCCGACCAGTACATCACGAATGGCCTTAATGGTCCCTGAGGAGCCAAACGCGACTTCCCAGCCTTTTTTGCGATATTGATGGGCAATCGACTCCAACTTTTGCTCGGCCGCTAAGGTCGCTTTGGCAAAGTTCTTCTTCGACAGCTTATTGTTCTTAAAATAGTGCTTAGTAAAGCTGACGCACCCCATCTGTTTACTGTTGACTAAATGCGGTTCGAAGCCTTGCCCTATGATCATTTCGGTACTGCCACCGCCAATGTCTACCACCAACTTGGAGTCAGAGGCAGGTTGCGTGTGGGCAACTCCCAGATAAATCAGGCGTGCTTCTTCAATGCCGGGGATGATCTCGATGGGGAAGGGCAGCACTTCACGGGCTCGCTGCAAAAAGATATGCGCGTTGTTAGCCTGACGAAGAGTGTGCGTCGCGGCGATACGGACATTGCTCTCTTCAAACCCTTGCAGTCGCTCAGCGAAGATGGTCAAACATTCTAAGCCACGTTCAATGGCAGCGTTGTCTAAATTTTTTTGTGCATCTAACCCAGCCGCGAGACGGACTCGCTGCTTGTGTCGACTTACCAGTTGCAAGTCTTGGTCTACAACTTTGGCGACCACCATGTGGAAGCTGTTTGAGCCAAGGTCAATCGCGGCAACATCACGAATTTCCGGTGTTTGGGTCATGAGTGATTGAAAGCTCTTTCTGTTTCTTTGTCTGTTTTTCTACATTCTTAAGATAGTCGTAAATGGCAATCTGTGAGCGAATTTTCTTTCGGTTTCCGCGTGGCACATAGGTATTGCTCATCTCTTTGTCTATCCATCTCGCCTTTACTGTATCGGTAAAGTGGATGTTGATGATATCGATAATGCGCTGTTTAAGACGTTCGTCACGCACTGGTGTGCCCACCTCGATTCGATAGTCGATGTTCCGTGTCATCCAATCTGCCGATGAGATGTACACTTTGGGGTCACCATCATTGTGTGTGATGAGAACGCGCGGATGTTCTAAGAATCGGTCGACGATGCTGATGATTTTGATGTTGTCGCTCACGCCATCAATACCCGGCACCAATGAGCACATGCCACGAATGATCATCTTTATCTCTACTCCTGCGCTGCTCGCGCCGTAGAGTTTATTGGCCAGCCCGCGATCCACTAGGTTGTTGACTTTCAGAGTAATGGCGGCTTTTTTACCCTCTTTCGCATTGGCAATTTCAGCGTCGATGAGGCGATAGAGCTGCTTGCGAGAGTTTTGTGGTGAGACAATTAGGTGATTAAAGCGCACCGGACGATACGGGTTCTCAATGTAGCCAAACACATTGCGCACTTCGTTGGTGAGCTCAGGGTCTGCGGTGAGCAGCGAGAAGTCCGTATAGATCCGGGCGGTTTTTTCATGGAAGTTGCCAGTGCCGATGTGCGCATAGCGGACGATGTCGTCATCTTCGCGGCGTGTAATCAAGAGCAATTTAGAGTGGATTTTTAATCCGGGCGCGCCAAAAATGACATGCACGCCGGCTTCGGTCAGAATCCGTGACCACTCAATGTTGGCTTCTTCATCAAATCGAGCCTGAAGCTCTACGATTACCGTAACACTTTTGCCATTGTGCACTGCATCGATAATCGAGTTCATCAGGCGCGAATCTTTGGCAACGCGATAGATATTGATCTTGATGCTCAGTACTTTCGGGTCGAACGATGCCTGCCTCACCATTTCGCTGATGTGCTCAAAGGTGTGATAGGGGTAATAGAGCAAGATATCTTGCGCTTTGATGGCATCAAAGGCGTTGGCATAACCGTCGAAATCGGCGCATTTCATCGGCGGTAAGGGTTTGTTTTCCAGGTAGTCTCGGCCCACATTGGGAAAACCAATAAAGTCTTTAAAATTGTGGTAGCGACCCCCTGGGATCAAACTGTCGTAGTTGGATATTTTCAGCTTATCGCACAAAAAGCTCAGCATTTCGGTGGGCATGTCACGCTCATAGACAAAGCGAACCGGCATCGCGGTTAAGCGCTGGCTGACCCCTTCAGACATTTGCTCAAGAAGGCTGTGCTCGACTTCGTGACTGAGGTCGTACTCGGCGTCACGCGTCATTTTCATCGCGTAGCCGTTCAGTTCGTCATAATCAAAAAAGCCGCTGAAGAGTTCGTCCAAACAGTATCGGATGATGTTATCGAGCAGAATGATGGTTTTGCGCCGTTTGCCTTTTTGCTCTGGCACCATGACAAAGCGAGGCAAGTGGTCGGTGGGGATCTCTATCAAGGCATATTGATTGTGTTCGCCTTTGCGTAAGTCGACAGCGATGTAGGCGTATTCATCTTTGAGGAATTGCAGCACATCGATGTCGTCACGCATCAAAAGCGGGGTGATATGCGGAACCACTTCATTGCGAAAATACTTTTTTACCCACTTTTGTTGTGCGTCACTGAGCTGAGTTTCGTTGACTAAAAAAATCCGCCGACGCGCCATTTCGCGGATCAGCTCAGAGTAGAGCTCATCAAATTTATCATTCAGTTTGAGCGCTTTGCTCTGCATTTTACTCAGCAGGTGTTTGGGATTGTCGCTGCCACCGCGCTCTTGATTGATCAATATGCGACGTTTGACATCGGAAAATCGAACTTTATAAAACTCGTCCAAGTTGTTGGAAAATATGCCTAAAAATCGAATTCTTTCGATGAGTGGCACCTCTTTATCCGCTGCTTCTTGAAGGACCCGTTCATTAAACGACAGCCAACTTAGCTCTTTTTCGATATACAGTTTTTCAGCACTCATAACCCAACCTTTGCAACGTGCCTTCTCTAAGGGGCGCTATAGAGTAAGGACTTAATAAGACCAAACTGGTAGTCAAGCTAAGATCTTTATATGACATTTTTATTGCAGGTTTTTATTACACTACTTTCAGTTGCTTAATGTGAGCTGTAATATAATTGTCACCTAATAGAAATATTATACGCATGGGTTAATTTAGGTAAGTGGGACAGATGGTTAAAGGCGATTTTTCGTTACGAGAACGTGACAGAAAACGACTTATTAAAGATAAAATCGTAAAACTGGCTGTCTCTGCGGGTGGCGTCGGCGTGCTTGCGGCGCTGGTGCTGATCTTTGTTTATCTGGCCATGATGGTCTTGCCTCTGTTTTCTGACGCCAAGATCACGCCCAATTTGGCGACTAAAACGATAGATGAGCAGTCTATCGTTGCGCTGGGCGTCGATGACTATGGCCACTCCGCTTATACCTTATCCTCTCTCGGTACACTCAAGTTTTGGGCGCTCAATGATGAGCGCCGCGACGCGATTTATCACTATGACTTGGGGGCGCAGCACACCTTGTTTGCCTCTGGTATTGGTGTAAACCCTTGGCATGCGATGGCGACGCCATCAGGGCAGGTGACGCTCTTTCGCCCTGAATTAAGCAGCAGGTTGGCAAATGGTGAGCGAGTACTCACCCCGAGTGTCGATGTCGTTACGCCGCCGCTGGATTTGCTCCTCGGTGAGTCAGCCACTGACGCTCAGTTGCGCGCGTTTGCTTTTGCAGACCGCGATGCCTTCACGCACGATACTTTCACTTTGGTCGGCTACTATGACGACAATCGCATCCGTGTCCGTTGGTTAGATTCCAATGGGAAACGCCAAGAATTTGAGTTTCCACAGCCTTTTATCGATTTAGATCAGCTTTTGCTCACCCCAAATGGTGACACGCTATATTTGCGCAGCGCATCTGAGCTGGTCATTGCCACCAAACAGCGTCAGGGGTTCTCCGTTCGTGAAGTGGTCGATTTAAGTGCAGGCAACGTCAAACATGCGGTGAGTGAGGTGCAGCTGTTAGCGGGTGCTTACTCTTTGTTAGTTAGCCACCAAGACGGCAAAGTGTCGCAGTGGTTTGATGTGCTCAAAGAGGGTGAGCGCTACTTGATGCCGATTCGAGAGTTTCAACTCGCACCGCAACTACAACTGCTGCTGCCTGATACCTATCGCAAAGGGTTCTACAGTTTTTATACCAATGGCACGGTTCAAAGCCACTACACCACCAGTGAAAAGTTGGTGCTGTTTAACCGAGCCTTTGATAAAGCACCCACCTTAGCGGCGATGTCCAACAATGAACAATACTTGTTGACCCAAAGTGGCGACCAGTTGTCTGTCTCACATCTCGATAATCCATACCCCGAAATCTCGTTGTCTTCTCTGTGGCAAAAAGTGTGGTACGAAGGCTACCCAGAGCCAGAGTTTGTTTGGCAAACCACCTCAGCCAATGATGAATTTGAAGCCAAATTCAGCTTGGTGCCGATCGCGTTTGGCACCATCAAAGCGGCATTGTTCGCCATGATGTTCGCGGTACCGATTGCGGTATTGGGCGCCATTTATACCGCTTATTTTATGACGCCAGCGATGCGCCGAGTCGTCAAGCCCTCTATCGAGCTGATGGAGGCGCTACCGACGGTCATCATCGGCTTTCTGGCGGGGCTGTGGTTTGCACCGATTGTTGAGAATTATCTCGCGTCTGTGGTGGTGCTGTTGATCGCTTTGCCGCTGTCTACTGCAGTGTCCGGGGCGTTGTGGCAAAGTCTACCCAAAATGTGGAAGCGTCACTTTGCCAATGGCTGGCATGCGGTGATTCTTATGCCGGTGATCATCTTGCTGACGGTGGTGGTGCTGTCTCACACTAGCGGTTTAGAAGAGTGGTTGTTTGATGGCGATGTGCGTGCGTATTTGGCGCAGCACGGGATTGGTTTTGATCAGCGCAATGCCTTAGTGGTCGGTTTTGCGATGGGGTTTGCGGTGATCCCGACCATCTTTACCATTGCAGAAGACGCCATCTTCTCGGTACCGAAACACTTATCGGACGGATCATTGGCCTTGGGGGCGACGCAGTGGCAAACCTTAGTACATGTGGTGTTGCTTACCGCCAGTCCGGGTATTTTTTCGGCCGTCATGATGGGGCTTGGCCGCGCTGTTGGTGAGACGATGATTGTGCTGATGGCCACCGGTAACACCCCGATCCTTGATTGGAACATATTGGAAGGAATGCGCACATTGTCCGCGACAATCGCGGTTGAGATGCCGGAGTCGGAAGTGGGCAGTTCCCATTACCGATTGCTATTCCTAGCTGCGTTGATTTTGCTGATGTTCACTTTTGCAGTGAACTCGATGGCGGAGTGGGTGCGTCAGAGGTTAAGAGAGAAGTATCGTGCATTGTAAGCGAGTCAAAACCGCTCAGGCGGTGAGCCATGATTAGTATGAAATCGGGTTATCAATGGCTGAAATCCGGTTCTCCTTGGATTTGGCTCACCGGCGGTGCGGTCAGCGTGAGCTTACTCTCGGTACTGGGCTTATTGCTGCTGATTGGTTGGAAAGGTCTCTCGTTTTTCTGGCCCTCTCCACTCTATCAATGGCAGACCTCTCAAGGTGAGGTGCTGGTGGGGCAACTCTACGCGACTGAATCGGTGCCCATTAATCATTTACAAGAGATGGCTATTGAATTGTCAGATGAGGTGGAAGAGCGAGGGTTGGTTGAGCGCTTGAGTATTAAAGTCGCCAACCGCGATCTCTATTCTGCCGATTTTGTGTCTGTACTTGAAACTGAAGTGTTAGATCGCACGACCCCTTCCGGGTGGGCGGTGATTGAGCGCACGCGCGGCGGTGATTTTTTTGGTCGACCTATCGCTTATCGACAAGCCGATGGCGAGATGAGCCAAAATGTGGATGTGGCGATTGGTCGTGGACTGGCGTTTGCAAAAGAGGTGCGGGGCGACATTGAGAATCTGGTCGAGAAGCAGATCAAAGTGCTCAGCGCGCAGGCAGATAAGCTACGCTTGGAGTATCGAAAGCGAGAACTCAACGGAAATTTGGACGATGCCTTTTTGCTGCGTTATCAGCAGCAATCCCAAGGCTTTAGTCAGCAGTTGATGGCGATGGAAGCAAGGCTTGATGATTGGCGTGACGAGCTTGATCTTCAAGGACTAGTTGTGGTGGATATGCAGGGCACACAGGTGACGATTCCACTGCGAGAGATGTTGGATGTGTGGTATCCCAATGATATGTCTCTGCTCGAAAAACTTGGCCAGTGGTCGCTGCAAGCTTGGAAGTTTCTGACCGATGACCCCAGAGAGTCCAACTCGGAAGGGGGCGTATTTCCGGCCATGTTTGGTACCGTGTTACTGGTGATCATCATGTCGATTATTGTTATGCCACTGGGCGTGATTGCGGCAGTCTACTTACATGAGTATGCGCACAACAACGCGTTTACTCGAGTGATTCGTGTGGCGGTGATCAACTTGGCTGGGGTGCCTTCGATCGTTTATGGTGTCTTTGGGTTAGGCTTTTTCGTCTACACCTTAGGTGGCTCGATTGATGCGCTCTTCTATTCTGAAAAGCTGCCCAGTCCGACGTTTGGAACGCCAGGCCTACTTTGGTCTGCGCTCACCTTGGCGGTATTGACCTTGCCTGTGGTTATTGTGGCCACGGAAGAGGGCTTGAGCCGCATCCCGAACTCGGTACGCCACGGCTCTTTGGCGTTAGGCGCGACACAGTTCGAGACCATGTGGCGCATCGTTCTGCCGATGGCTAGCCCTGCGATTATTACCGGATTGATTCTCGCCGTGGCTCGCGCCGCGGGAGAAGTGGCGCCGCTAATGTTGGTCGGGGCGGTGAAGTTGGCCTCCAGCTTGCCCGTTGACAGCCAGTTTCCCTTTTTGCACCTTGAGCGTAAGTTTATGCATTTGGGCTTTCATATCTACGATGTCGGTTTTCAGACCACCAATATCGAAAGCGCGCGTCCCTTAGTGTACGCCACCTCTTTTTTATTGGTCACGGTCATCATCGGGCTCAATTTAACCGCCATCAGTATTCGCAATAATTTACGCGAAAAATATCGAACCTTTGGACAAGATTAAGCATGTTTTCAGTGAACCAAACCTTAGGCTACCGAGCGCCGCTAGATGTGCGTAACCTAAGCGATGAACAAACGGCGATCGAGATTGATGGCCTCAACTTGTTTTATCGTCACAAGCAAGCGCTCAGTGATATTTCAATGCGCATCCCTAAAGGTCAGGTGACGGCGTTCATCGGCCCATCGGGTTGCGGAAAGTCGACCTTGCTGCGTTGCATTAATCGTATGAACGACTTGGTCGAAGGCTGCCGCGTCGAAGGCAAAGTTAAACTGCATAAAAAAAACGTCTACCATCCGGGTGTCGATGTTGCGACGTTGCGCCGCCGAGTTGGGATGGTGTTTCAACGTCCTAACCCTTTTCCCAAATCCATTTATGAAAACGTGGTGTATGGCTTGCGTCTGCAAGGCGTCAAAAACAGCCGAATTCTTGATGATGCGGTTGAACGCTCGCTTCGCGCCGCAGCATTATGGGACGAAGTGAAAGATCGCTTGCACGAAAATGCGTTTGGATTATCGGGTGGTCAGCAGCAGCGTTTGGTGATTGCGCGCGCGATTGCCATAGAGCCAGAGGTCCTTTTGCTCGATGAACCGACATCGGCACTTGATCCTATCTCCACTTTGACGATAGAAGAGCTGATCAATGACCTCAAAACCAAATATACTGTGGTGATTGTCACGCATAACATGCAACAGGCGGCGCGGGTTAGCGATCACACTGCATTTATTCATATGGGGAAACTGATTGAGTACTCCGATACCGACTCAATCTTTACCTCACCAATGAAAAAGCAAACCGAAGATTACATCACCGGACGTTACGGATAATCAAAGAGGAGTCACACACAGTTTATGAATTTTGGTCGTCATATTTCAGGTCAGTTTAATGTCGAACTAGAGTCGATTCGTACCCACGTGCTTACCATGGGAGGCTTAGTTGAGCAGCAGCTCTCTTTTGCTATGCAAGCGCTGCACAAAGAGGACATCGAATTGGCGCGAAAAGTGGTACGTGACGATCACAAAGTGAACGCGATGGAGGTATCGATTGATGAGGCGTGTACTCGGATCATCGCTAAGCGTCAGCCGACCGCAAAAGATCTTCGCCTGATTATGGCCATCATCAAAACCATTACCGATCTGGAACGTATTGGCGACGTTGCCACCAAGATGGCTTATGTTGCAATTGAGAGCCCATCGTCTAAGGAGCGCCAATTTCAAGTTTCCCTCGAGCCTTTGTGTCGCCAAGCGATTGCCATGCTTCATCAAGTGTTGGACGCCTTCGCTCGTATGGATGTCGATGCCGCCGCAGAAGTGTATAAGCTCGATGATAAGTTAGATGCGGAGTACGAAGCCGTGATTCGTCAGTTGATGACTTACATGATGGAAGACCCGAAAAACATCCCCAACATCCTCCAAGTGATGTGGTCTGCCCGGGCAATTGAACGTGTGGGTGACCGTTGCCAAAACATTTGCGAATACATCATTTACTTTGTCAAAGGCAAAGATGTTCGCCACTTGGGCGAACAGAGCATTGATGACGCGCTAAGAAAAGATTAAAAAGAGAGCACAACCCCCGAGCTAAATGTCGCTGAGGTGTGATAACCCAGGTAGGTGTTCGCACGGTCAAGGTAGTTCACATCGATTCCCGCTCGAAGTGCCCAGTGATCATTGAGCTTGGCTACCCAAGAGGCAGCAATACTGACTCCAGTAGCGGTCTTGTCTGGCCGACCTGGAATTGCTCGCGATCCCCAATACTCCACGCCCCCCATCTCTAACTGGACGCCAAGGAATGGCAGGTGAGGCATCATATATTGCCCGCCGACTCGATAGGTTTTCAGTCTATCTTTGTCGGTGAGAATCGTCGCCGAAGTATGGGAGTAACTCACATAAAGCGCGTCCAAGCCGAGTTGATCTCGCACGCCAATTTGAAGGCCGCCCCCAGATAAGCCTGACGTGATGTAAGGTCCCATTTTGATCTCAGGAGATAGGTGAAAGGTCTGCGCCATCAAAGGTGTGGATGAGAGAAGTAAAAGAGTCAATAAACAGATCTTTTTCATAAATACTTCTTAAAGGTAGTACCCGCCTGTTGGCGGGCATAGAGTTAGAATTTGTAGCCGAAAGTGAGGGAGAACTGGTCGACGAAGATGTCATCACCGTCATCGTCTAGATTCATGTAATCAAGGCGTAAGTCGGCATAGAAGTGTTCAGCAAAGGTCGCTCTGGTGCCAAGTCCAACAAAGAGGGCGTTGTCAGACCAAGAGTCGATAGGATAATCGAACGCGTTGAATTTTTCTTTTAACTTGACCAATCCGATAGCAGCATAGGGCTTGATAGCTAGGCTATTATCGAGTTGAAAGGTATAGCCGATATCTGCATCGATCTTGAGTGTCGAGGTATCACTTTCAAAGTACTCATAAAAGGTCTCTTTCCCTTTCGTGTAGGAGAGATTTATTCCGACGATAGAGTTAAATTCATAGCCATACTCTAGTTTCAAGCCTGACACTTTGTAGTCTTCATCATAAAGCGCATCTTCAATCTTGGTGTTATTAAATCCTACACCGATTCGGTGTCCCTGTATGTCGGCAAGCACACTGCCAGTTGCTAGGACGGAAGTTAAAGCAAGAAGGTTGGTGTATTTCATACTGTTATCCCAGTTGAGTCTGTAAGCGTCCATCCTGGAACTGAGTAATCCTGATGGCGCTAATGTAGGAGATAACCGAGCCTGCTTCTAATGCGCTATTCGTATTTGGTCAATAAGCCCTGCTTATCATTAAATTGAAGCTGTGCGTTTAATGCGTCTTGCACTTGTGAAAACAACCAGTGAATCAATGGACTGTGGCGATACTTGCTGTGGTAGTAGCTTTCCACATGATGGAAGTAGGGTTTTCCATCGAGGTTGATGTTCGCCATTTTGAGAAAAGGAAACTGGTGAATTGGGAACAAGTCGGAATGGGGCATAAAAAAGTCGGAGTGCTGAAGGACATCGACGACCGCCATGACAAATTCAGAGCGGAAGCCAACCGTGGGCGTCAAGCCCATCGCCCGCATGATATCTGCTGCCGGAACATGGTTGTCGTTCCACCCAGGTGTAATAATGGAAGCAATTGGATAGGGTTCTAAGTCCTCTGGGTTGAGGCTAGCTTTGGTGAGTGGATGGCCGCTGCGCAGCACGATTTTCCCAGTTAATTCCACTAAGCGCTGAGTGTAAATACTTTGTGGGATGTCCGTTTCTAGGTTCACCCCCATCAATACCTCCCCTTTCTGAATCTCAGACAGTGTTTCTTTTGACCAGCCTACCAACTCAATGGTGCAGTTCGGCGCCTGGGTTTTGAGGAGTGGAAACAAGGTGCCTGATAGACAGGTCAGGACAATAGGCGCAACAGCAATGCGCAGCGTTCGCTCTAGTGTGCTGGGATCGAATGCTTCCACTTCGTTGAGTGTGCCAGCGAGATCATCAAACAAAGGTGTGAGTTTATGGGTGAGTTCATCGGCAAAAGGGGTTGGCTCTAATCCCTTCGCTACTTTGACAAACAGCTCATCATTAAAGTGACGGCGCAGCTTCTGCAGCGATTGACTGATCGCTGGCTGAGAGACAAAGAGCCTTTGAGAGGCTTTGCGCATGTTCAACTCTTGCGAGAGCACCAGAAAGGTCCGCAGTAAGTTGAGATCTAGACTGTGATATAAATCTTTTGCCGCCATGAGCGTTAATACTTCTCTGGGACAAACGTCTGGTCGTCCATTGGTTTACGAATATAGCCTTCTTTGTTGATGTCCGGTAACACGATCTCTGGATAAGAGATTTCTTTATAGTCAATTTGGCTTAAGAGATGGCTGATGCAATTGAGGCGCGCGCGTTTTTTATCATCTGAAGGGACGACCCACCACGGCGATTGTTTGGTGTCTGTGTAGGCAAACATCTTATCCTTCGCTTCTGAATATTCCGCCCAGCGGTTACGGGACTCAAGATCCATAGGCGAGAATTTCCAACGTTTGATGGGGGTATTGATACGACCAAGAAAGCGCTTTTCTTGTTCTTCGTCTGAGACGGAAAACCAGTACTTAATCAAGATGATGCCTGAGCGCTGCAACATGCGCTCGAATTCCGGACAAGAGTGGAGAAACTCTTCGTATTGCGCTTCGCTACAAAAGCCCATCACTTTTTCAACACCAGCGCGGTTATACCAGCTGCGGTCAAACAGTACTATTTCGCCAGCGCTAGGTAAGTGCGCGACATAGCGCTGAAAATACCACTGCGTTTTCTCTTTTTCTGTTGGGGCAGGGAGCGCTGTGACGCGACACACGCGCGGGTTGAGCTTTTCTGTAATGCGCTTAATCACGCCCCCTTTTCCAGCCGCGTCTCTGCCTTCAAAGATCACCACGACTTTCAGACCTTCTTGCTTTACCCACTCTTGCAACTTGACCAGTTCAATCTGCAAGCGTTCCAGTTCACTCTCGTAAAAGGCTTTATCAAGTTTGTTCTTCGCCATGGGGCATCCCTTTAAGCTTTTATTATTATCAATATGTTAGCACTTATTCGGGACAATAGTGTTTGCATGGGCACATTTTACCGCTTTCACCACTTGGGCAATCGCATCTGGATCCGTGACTGGGATCTGATAGTCATCAATCTCGCCCATCGCCGCTTGGGAGTGTGAGCGCATTAAGCTTGGACGCAGGGTTTTTCCTGATAGGTGCAACTCAGTCACACCGGTTTGGTTGATGAGCTCGTGCGCGTTGCTGGCATTCACTCCCGCCCCCGCCATAATCACAATACGCTCGCGCGCTTGGATCACTAACTGTTTTAGCACCGTAACACCTTCTGGGGCTGTTAACGCAAGGCCTGAGGTTAAGACGCGCTCACAGCCTAACGAGATAATGGTTTCCAAGGCTTCATCGGGATCTTGGCATTGATCAAACGCGCGATGGAAGGTCACGCCCAACTGATGGGCGTGCGCGCGTTCGACGAGTTGTGAGGTCATATGGGTGTCCACTTTCCCATCGGCAGTCAGCGCGCCAATCACGACGCCTTGCAGGCCACTTTGCGCGGCGGTGTCGATATCGTGCAACATGCACTCTAAATCCTGTTCGCTGAAAATAAAGTCGCCTTGGCGAGGGCGAATCATGGCGTAAATAGGGATGCCTTTTGCGTTTGAATCTAAGCCTCTCTGGGTATTCTCTCTCTGTGTACTATCTCTTAGGGCACGGTAACGGCCCGCCAGGCGCATCAAACCAGCACTGGGGGTGAGGCCGCCAAGCGCTAACGCGCTGCACAACTCAATTCGTGTCGCACCGCCCTTGAGGGCGTGATGAAGAGATTCAATGTGATCGATACAGACTTCAATGTGTGTGGTCATAGGCTCTGTTACCAAAGGGATTTACGTTATTGTAGCGAGAGAACGTGTTGGGTATTAGGGTAAAGTGCTGCAAGGATATTTTCCTTGTTTATGAGGGTCTTGTTTATGGGGACCTTGTTTCTGAGGATGCTCTGTTTATCAGCATGGTATTTATGAGGATGTATAAAAAACAAAGCCCCTGCAATCGCAGAGGCTTGGTAACGATAAAGAGAGGGCATTACGCCGCGTCGTCTTGTTCTTCTAGGGTGTTTTCCGTGTCCACGGCCACCACTTTTTTCTTCTTCGGAGTGGGTTTGCGCTTTGCCCCTAATGCATAGAGCACTTCTTCTTTATTTTGCGCTAGGAACATCGCCAAATCTTCTTGCTTGGCTTCATCTTCCATCAGTTCACTTTTACCTAGAAGCTCGAAAAGCTCGTCCGCCATATCGAGCATTTTGTCATAGGCGTCCGCTTCCGCTTTAGAGGTAAAAGTCATTTTCTCTTCTCCGTTGCGTTCTACCACGTACTTGACGATTACAGCCATGGTTGGTCCTCTAACTTAAATTGATAGGTTTTATTACTGGCTGTTTATACAGGTTTGAGCCACTTAAGTCTAGGTGTGCGTGCGCGCTATGAGAGACAGATGCTTAATTTTTCCACTGCTGACAAAAAGCAATAAAGGATTTGAGTAGCGGGCTTTGATACTTTTCTTTGTGCACCAATAACCAAAAGCGGCGTGTCATATCGAGGGGCAGCGGTAACTCAATCACTCGGCCATCATTGATCGCCGGTTGTGCCGATAAGCGCGATAGGCAGCCCAAACCTAAATCAGCGGCGACACTGTTGATCAGCGCTTCAGTGGTATTGAGTTCAAATGATTCCTGCCATCGCTCTAATCGCGGCGCGATAACGCGCAGAAAGAACTCGCGAGAGCCAGACCCCGCCTCGCGCAGTACCCAGCGGCTGTGTTCCAACTCATCCATTGCTACTCGTTCGTGACGTGCGAGCGGTGATGAGGGCGAACAAATAACGCACATCTCGTCGCGACTAAATGGGGTAGAGTTTAGAGCCGGATGAAGCGTTTTACCCTCAATCAAGGCGATATCCAGTTCATAGTCGACCAGCTTTTCACAGATCAAAGCGGAGTTGGAGATCAATAAGCTTTGTTGCTCATGGCCAGTGGCGTCACGAAAGGAGCGCAGGAGAAACGGTGCTACTTGATTGCCGATGGTATCGCTAGCGCCAATTCTCAGCTCGCCGCTTAACCCTTGAGTGTCATCAAACAGATGTTCTATATCTCTGGCTCGTTCTAACAGTTCATCGGCCATCGGCAGTAGTTTGATGCCCTCTTGATTGATCAGCAGACGGTTATTCACACGATCAAACAACGAGTGTCCGAGCTGTTTCTCAAGCTCTGACAAGGTCATGCTAACCGCCGCTTTGGAGAGATATAGCGCGTTAGCAGCGTGGGTGAGAGTGTCATGCCGGGTGACAGCGAGGAACACCTTCAGTTGTTTCAGTGTGAGGTTTACAGCCATACGTTAGTGGATAGAGGTACGGGACATTATCGTTAGTGTCACAGATAGTCAGTAGATGCGCAACCTAACGCAATCCTTCCTCTCGTAAGCGTTTATAGAGTGTATTACGGCTGATATTAAGCGATTTAGCCGTAGCGGATACATTTCTACCATTTGCTTCATATACGTCTAGCCAATTTTCTGCCGGAGACTTGATGACGGAGAGGTGAGTGGTGACTTGCTCTCTCGCTTTTGGTTCTTTGTTGTCGACACACTCATTATTGCGTTTGAGATCGGCGAGGAAATCATCGGGCAAGTGCTCAACACTGATGCGTCCCCCTTCAGCCATGGCAGCTGCAATTTGGATGACGCTGACCATTTGACGAATGTTGCCTGGCCACGGATGGGCTTTAAACATCGCCAATACCTCCAAGCTGAGAGTTGCTATAGAGTCTGATGGGGAGAACTGACGCAGCAACACCTTGATTAGCGCCTCTTTGTCGGTTCGCTCACGCAGAGGAGGGAGTGTTAAGTTGAGTCCTGTCACGCGATAATAGAGGTCTTGGCGAAAGTGTCCCTTGTCGACATCGAGCTTCAATTGTCGGTTTGTTGCGGAGACAAGTTTGAAATCAACTGGGTAAGCGGTTGTTGAGCCAAGAGGGGTAACTTTCCTTTCTTGCAACACGCGTAACAAACGTGCTTGAACATTGAGCGGCATGTCGCCCAGTTCATCAAGAAAAAGCGTGCCTTTGTTCGCTTTGCGAATCAGGCCGATGTAGCCTTTATTGCTCGCTCCAGTAAACGCGCCTTTCTCATACCCAAACAGCTCTGACTCTACCAATTCAGCAGGAATCGCTGCGCAGTTTACCGCAATTAATGGTTGTGCCTGACGTTCACTTGAGCGATGGAGAGCGTTGACAAACACTTCTTTTCCGACGCCCGTTTCACCGTGAATTAATATGGGAATATCGGTATTTAAGATCCGCTCAGCTTGATTAATCGCTTTGGATAAACGAGGGTCACCGGTGTTGAGGCGTTTTAAGTCAATGTGCTTGTCGTTGGTTTGACGATCCGATTGTATGGGCTTTAGACGGTAATCAAGGGCTCTAGCCTGCGGTTGCCTTGGCGGTGTGATGATGGCGAAAAAACGATGCCCAGTGTGGCTTGTTATCGATACAGGAGTGTATGCAGGGTGGGAAAGGAGTTTGTCGAGTTGGATATCAAACAGCTGATTAAGGTTCACCAGCGCTAGATCTTGACCGAGAACGACCTCGGCACGTCGATTCGCCGAAATCACAGTACCAGAACCATCAAACACTAAAATCGAAGACCATTGACTATCGATGTTTTCAGGAGAAGAGTTAAACCACAACATAAAGTGTTGCTGTTGAAAGTGGCTCGTGATGAGTTGATTTTCAATGGCTTGTGACATCAGTTTAACCATGCCCAACGTATGTGCCGTAGGCATGTAGGCGTCACTTGAAATCGACAATACCCCCGTCATTGTTCGTTGTGCATCGAAAATAGGTGCAGCGCTACCAGTCATAAAGCGATTTGATGTGAGGAAGTGCTCATCATGAAACACCTGCACAATTGAACCCGTTTCGAGTGCGGTTCCAATTGCATTGGTCCCGATTAAGCTTTCTTGCCAACTGACGCCATTTTCAAAGACGTGCGGCTGTCGCTGAGAGAAAAAACGTTGTTCCCCCCAACTGTTGAGTACGTGCCCTTGCGTGTTAGCTAGCGTAATTAAGCAGTTGCTATTGGCCAGGAGACTGTCGTAAAACGGCAGAACTTTTTGTTGAGTGGTGGTGATAAGCCCTGAGTGTTCATCTTGAGCAAGCGCGACCAACTGGTGGGACTGCTGTTCAATGATTGGAGCACTGCTATGACCTAGCCCGGCTTGTCTACAGCGTTGCCAAGACTCTTTGATAATGTGTTGATGTTCGTCGTTCATAGATTAGCCAAATAACAAGCGTAGATGAGATGTTTATTATTGTTTTTATTTCGAGTGAACATTTAGTGTTCATAATTCGCTCAATAACCATAACATCAAGTTGAACACTTTGAACACGACTTGAGCACATTTTGTTAACAAATGTGCGAGTGATCGCACCTCTGGTTTTACTGGGTAATGTTTTGTAATTTAATGAGTTGGGAAGCTATGGCGAGGCTTTTACTGAGTTTTTAATGATAATTGTTAAATAAATGTTTCGATTTTGTTTTGTTGGCACGCCTTTCGCAATTTGAGCAGTAATGGATGCATAGTGTTCGAATTGAAAGGAGTCTTTTAGTGTCATTAACACTCGAACAAATCAACAAAATCGTCGACGGTGAAAGACATCTTAGCGATGTTAACCTGATCTTTGAGCCAGGATCATTCAATGTACTGCTGGGCCGGACTTTAGCAGGTAAAACCTCTTTGATGAGGCTGATCGCAGGCCTAGATAAGCCAACCTCTGGTCGTGTACTCATGAATGGTATCGATGTGACGGGGATTTCGGTTCGTGAACGAAACATCTCGATGGTGTACCAGCAGTTCATCAATTACCCTAATTTAACGGTATACGAGAATGTCGCGTCTCCGCTCCGCTTAGCGGGGATGTCTGATGATGAAATTGCGCAACGTGTCCATGAAACGGCCAAAATGTTGCGGATCACTGAGCATTTGAATAAGCACCCACTTGAGTTGTCTGGTGGCCAGCAGCAGCGTACTGCAATGGCCAGAGCGCTGGTGAAAGATGCCGATATCATTCTCTTCGATGAACCTTTGGTCAACCTTGATTACAAGTTGCGAGAAGAGTTACGCCAAGAGATGCGCGAGCTATTCAAAACACGCAACACGATTGCCATCTATGCCACAACGGAGCCGAATGAAGCGCTAGCATTAGGTGGAACCACCACGATATTGCATGAAGGCCGAGTGATTCAAGCGGGCCCGACATCTTCCGTATACCATCAACCAGACAACGTCGAGTCCGCGACTTTGTTCAGTGAGCCCCCCATCAATTTAATTGCAGGGGAGGTCAATACCAGCGAAGTGACCTTCGATCAAACGACGCATTTCCCACTCAATCATGCTTTAAGTAGCTTGGAGCCTGGCAAGTATTGCTTCGGTATTCGTCCGAGCCACTTAAGCCTGCTACCGAAAAATGATGACGATGTTGAGTTAACGGTTCAGGTTGAAGTCGCGGAAATCAGTGGTTCAGAAACGTTCCTTCATGTGCGAAACGCTCACTTAGACATGGTTCTTCACCTACCTGGTGTACACAGCTATGACGTGGACGAAAGCATCAAAATCTATATTCCAATCCACAAATTTTACGTATTTGGTATGGATAACCACCTTATCCATGCCCCGAACCGTGATGTAAGAGGGCAATAAGATGGTCCAAATTACTTTGAATTCACTGGCGCATACTTACGACAAAAAGCCCTCTCCTGATTCACTCTATGCCATCAAAGAGATGAATCATGTATGGAGACAGGGGGGAGCGTATGCGTTACTTGGGCCATCAGGCTGTGGTAAATCAACGCTTTTGAACATCATTTCTGGCTTGATGAGCCCATCTCAAGGAGATGTATTGTTTGATGAAACCCGTGTAAATGAACTCAGACCGCAAGACAGAAATATCGCTCAGGTTTTCCAGTTCCCGGTGATCTACGACACCATGACTGTGTATGACAATTTGGCTTTTCCACTGCGTAACATGAAAGTGCACAAAGCCAAAATACACACCAAAGTAACGGAAATTGCTGACATTCTCGAGCTCACTAATGTTTTGAGTAAGAAGGCTCAACATCTCACCGCCGATGAAAAGCAAAAAGTCTCGATGGGGCGCGGTTTAGTTCGTGATGATGTCTCTGCGATTTTATTTGATGAGCCGCTCACCGTCATCGATCCCCAGCTGAAATGGAAGCTGCGCCGAAAGCTTAAGCAAATACATCAGCAGTTCAACATCACCATGATTTACGTCACTCACGACCAGTTAGAGGCTTCGACGTTTGCCGATGAGATCGCCGTTATGTACAACGGCCAAATTGTCCAGTTTGGTACGCCCAGAGCGCTGTTTGAAAAACCCAATCATACATTTGTTGGCTACTTCATCGGTAGCCCAGGGATGAATCTTATCGAGGTGACGCCGTCGGCGAATGGCGTTTCGTTTGATGGCATTGAGCTGCCTGTATCTCAAGCCTATCAGCACGCTATTCGTCAACTGAATACAGATAACATAAAAATTGGTATTCGCCCCGAGTTTGTTCATGTCTGGGAGAAAGCCAACGATGCCGCCTTACGATGTCAGGTAGAGCATATTGAAGATTTAGGTACCTACAAAATTGTCACACTCAGTATCGGCACTCAAACGATCAAGGCGCGATTACAAGAAGATCAACCTGTGCCACGTGGTCACGCCTACATCAGTTTTCCTGAGCAATGGACCATGCTCTATGCCGATGAGTTCTTGGTTAAAGTAGGAGACGAGTAATGGATAAAGTGACAAATAACAAAGCATGGCTTCTTGTGCTACCTGTTTTTGCATTGGTCGCCTTCAGCGCCATTGTGCCGCTGATGACGGTAGTTAACTACTCGCTACAAGATATATTCGATGCCAATACAGCTTATTTTGTCGGCACCGAGTGGTATCGAGAAACGCTCAATGATGAACGCCTTCACGATGCGCTGTTTCGTCAATTTGGTTTTACGTTAACCATTTTGCTGATTGAAGTGCCCCTGGGCATTATCGTCGCACTTACCATGCCAACTAAAGGTCGTTGGTCGGCCTTTTGCTTAATCGTATTGGCGATCCCGTTGCTGATCCCTCTCAATGTCGTCGGTACGATTTGGCAGATTTTTGGTCGTGCAGATATTGGTCTTTTTGGTTGGGCACTCAACAGTATTGGCATTGACTATAACTATGCCGGTGATCCACTCGATGCCTGGTTGACAGTGATTTTAATGGATGTGTGGCATTGGACTTCGTTGATCGCGTTGTTGTGTTATTCAGGGCTACGCGCCATTCCAGATGCCTATTACCAAGCGGCGAACATCGATCGCGCTTCAACATGGTCCATTATCCGCTATATCCAGCTACCCAAACTCAAGAGCGTTCTACTTATCGGGGTTCTGATTCGTTTTATGGACAGTTTTATGATTTACACCGAACCTTTTGTTCTCACAGGGGGAGGGCCGGGTAATTCGACGACTTTTCTCAGCCAAACATTAACCAAAATGGCCGTCGGTCAGTTTGATATCGGCCCCGCCGCCGCGTTTTCAATCATTTACTTCTTAATCATTCTTTTGGTGAGTTGGCTGTTCTACACCGCGATGACCCACGGAGAGAACAAGTAAGGGAATACCATGAATAAGACCAAGTCCAAATACACACGTTATACACAGATCATTGGTTTAGCGCTTTATATCTTATGTTTGATGCTGCCTATTTATTGGCTGCTCAATATGTCATTCAAAGAGAATCAGGAAATCCTCGGTAGCTTGAGTTTCTTTCCTCAACATTGGACGTTTAAGAACTACCACACTATTTTTTCTGACTCGAGTTGGTACATGGGGTACGTCAACTCTATCACCTATGTGGTGATGAATATGGTCATCACGCTCACCGTGGCACTGCCAGCAGCGTATGCGTTTTCTCGCTACAAGTTTGTCGGTGATAAGCACCTATTTTTCTGGTTGCTTACTAACCGAATGGCGCCACCTGCTGTTTTTCTATTGCCATTCTTTCAGCTTTATTCGTCCGTTGGACTTTTTGATACCCACATCGCGGTCGCGTTGGCGCACTGTTTATTCAACGTGCCATTAGCAGTATGGATTCTAGAAGGCTTCATGTCGGGCGTGCCAAGAGAAATCGATGAAACCGCCTACATTGATGGCTACAGTTTTCCGAAATTCTTTATCAAGATTTTTCTCCCGATGATTCGTTCTGGTATTGGTGTCTCGGCGTTTTTTTGTTTCATGTTCAGCTGGGTGGAACTGTTGTTGGCAAGAACGCTGACGTCCGTTGACGCCAAACCTATTTCTGCCGTTATGACGCGCACGGTCAGTGCGTCAGGGATTGACTGGGGGGTGCTTGCCGCCGCTGGTGTGTTGACCATTTTGCCCGGTATTTTGGTGATTTGGTTTGTTCGTAACCACGTGGCGAAAGGTTTCGCCCTCGGACGAGTGTAAGGAGGCACACATGGCTTGGATGGCTTGGACAACACCGTCGGCGCTGTTTTTTCTCGGCATCGCTTTGATATTGCTCACCATGACAATTCGAGAGATTCGTTCTCCTTGTGTGGAGAGAAAAGGTTTTCTCCCTATATCGACAACACGAGGTGACCGACTATTTATTGGTTTGCTTAGCTCTGCATTTGTTCACTTGGGGTTTGTGGGGCTAACAGACTTATCCATTTGGGTGCCATTTACGTTGTGCGTAATTTGGCTAGGCACAGTATTGAAATGGGGATAACAACAGATTGCACCATCACTCGTGACAGACAGTGTGTGGTCGTTTGAGATCGCGAGTACTACCAATAACGACGTGAACCGAAGGAAGCTAAATCGTATGACGGCTCTCCTGACGAAAACGAGAAGACTCAAATCTGGAGTGAAACAATAATGAAAAAGGATATTAGAAAATCGTACCTTGCACACTGCTTAGCGCTCTCTTTAGGGACGCTGGCATTGGTTCCGAGTGCTTACGCAGACATGGCGGCAGCAAAAAAATGGATGAGTGAAGAGTTTACCCCATCGACTTTGTCCAGTTCAGAGCAGGAACAAGAGATGCAATGGTTCATTGACGCCGCCAAGCCGTTCCAAGGGATGGAGATCAATGTCGCATCGGAAACTATCACGACGCATGAGTATGAAGCCAAAGTATTGGCGAAAGCCTTCTACGAAATCACAGGTATCAAAGTGAATCATGACTTGATTCAAGAAGGGGATGTGGTTGAGAAGTTGCAAACGCAAATGCAGACGGGACGCAACATCTATGACGGTTACATTAATGACTCTGACTTGATTGGTACCCACGTGCGCTACGGTAAAGTGGTTCCGATATCAGATTTCATTCAGGGTGAAGGGAAGAGTGTGACCAACCCTTATTTAGATCTGGATGACTTTATCGGGCTAGACTTTACGACTGGACCTGACGGAAAAGTATATCAGTTGCCAGATCAGCAGTTTGCTAACTTGTATTGGTTCCGCGCAGACTGGTTTGAGCGTGATGATTTAAAAGATCGATTCCGAAAAGAGTATGGGTATGAGCTTGGCGTACCTTTGAACTGGTCAGCGTATGAAGATATCGCCGAGTTTTTCAGCAACAAAGTAAAAACTATTGATGGTGAACGTGTCTACGGTCATATGGACTATGGTAAGAAAGATCCATCATTGGGTTGGCGTTTCACCGACTCGTGGTTCTCGATGGCTGGGGCGGGTGACAAAGGCATCCCTAACGGTTTACCTGTTGATGAATGGGGAATACGTATCGAAGGGTGCAGTCCTGTCGGCTCTGATGTTGCACGTGGTGGTGCTACCAATGGTCCTGCGGCGGTATATGCGACACAGAAATACGTAGATTGGTTAAAACAATATGCGCCACCTGAAGCGCAAGGCATGACCTTTGGTGAAGCTGGACCTGTGCCCGCTCAAGGCGCAATTGCACAGCAAATCTTCTGGTATACCGCCTTCACCGCGGATATGACCAAGCCTGGGTTACCAGTCGTCAACGAAGACGGTACGCCAAAATGGCGCATGGCCCCGTCACCGCGTGGACCATACTGGGAAGAGGGCATGAAACTCGGCTATCAAGATGCTGGCGCTTGGACTTTCCTCAACAGCACGCCAGTGGATCGTCGCCAAGCAGCTTGGCTGTATGCTCAGTTTGTTGTCTCAAAATCTGTCAGTTTGAAGAAGACGCTTGTAGGGTTAACACCTATTCGTGAATCGGACATCAACTCTCAAGCGATGACCGATGCGGCACCGATGTTGGGCGGCTTAGTGGAGTTTTACCGCAGTGATGCGCGCAAACAATGGACCCCGACAGGGACTAATGTTCCAGATTATCCGAAACTGGCTCAGCTCTGGTGGCAATACGTATCTGAAGCTGCCAGTGGTGAGAAAACGCCACAAGAGGCTTTGGATGGATTAGCTGAAGCGCAAGATCGCGTGTTGCAACGCCTAGAGCGCAGTGGAGCACAAGGTGAGTGCGGACCTAAACTGAATCCGAAAAAGGACAGAGAGTACTGGTTGTCTCAACCTGGTGCACCGAAGCCTAAACTCGCCAATGAGAAACCTCAAGGCAAGACCATTGCATACAAAGATTTGATTGGCCAGTAACTCGACATTGATTTGTATAATACCCATGAGGCTCGCGCCCATGGGTATTTTTGTTTGAACGATATCAGATGGTTACAAATACTCTCTCTTACGGGCGGCTTATGCTAATCTCACCCTATCGTCCTCTTATCGTGTGAGCGCCTTGTGTTTACTGTCTATCATTCCAATCAAGTCGATGTGTTGAAATCTTTGTTGGTGGAGCTCATTCGCCATCAGCCGCTTGAGAATCCGTTTGAAGCCGAGCAGATTTTAGTTCAGAGCCCCGGCATGTCTCAATGGCTGAAAATGGAACTGGCGAAAGCGTTCGGTGTGGCTGCAAACATAGAGTTTCCTCTTCCCGCGACCTTTATCTGGAACTTGTTTACCCAGGTCTTGCCCGATGTGCCGACTCGCAGTGCGTTTAATAAAGAGGCGATGACATGGAAGCTGATGCAAGTGTTGCCATCTCAGCTAGAAAGGGACGAATTTGAACCGTTGCGCCGTTACTTGGCTGACGATCAAGACAGCAGTAAATGCTATCAATTGGCAGAAAAAATTGCCGACATCTTTGATGGGTATCTGGTTTATCGACCTGAGTGGATCGCCAGTTGGGAGGCGGGGCAAGGTGTCGCTGAAATACATGATGAACACCCTTGGCAACCCATCCTTTGGCAAGCGCTCTACGATCAGACGCTGGCGCTAGGGCAATCGCCTTACCATCGTGCCAACCTCTATCAAGAATTTATCGAAGCGCTTGAACATCGAACGGGTGGTTTTGACCATCTGCCTAAACGCTTGTTTGTGTTTGGTATCACTTCTTTGCCACCTCGCTATATGGATGCGCTTAAAGCGATCGGTGAGCACATTGATGTCCACCTCATGTTCACCAATCCGTGTCGCTACTATTGGGGGGAGGTCCGTGACCGTAAATTCTTAGCAAAATTGGCGGCGAAGCGGCGCAAACATCTGGTGTGGCAAGAGGATCACTCAGAGTGGCAAGGCGAGAGCGAACCGCTCAAAGGTAGCCTTGAAGAGAATACAGTGGATGAACTGCACACCGATGTGGTGGGGAACAGCTTGCTGGCCTCAATGGGCAAATTGGGGCGCGACAACATGTATCTGCTTTCTCAGTTGGAATCCCATGAGATTGAAGCCTTTGTGGATATCGAGCGAGACTCATTGCTGCACGAATTGCAGGCCGATATTCTCAATCTTGAAGAGCATCAAGATGACAGGTTGCTCGACACAAGCCACCATAAACGTCGCGTTTCGCTGCAAGACCGCTCCCTGACCTTGCATGCTTGTCATAGCCCAATGCGAGAAGTGGAAGTGCTGCACGATCAACTGTTAGCAATGTTTGAAGCGGATCCGTCGCTCAAACCGCGTGATGTGATTGTGATGGTGGCGGACATCAATGCCTACAGTCCGGCTATTCAAGCGGTGTTTGGCAATGCGCCGGGTGAACGATTCATCCCTTTTTCTATCTCGGATCGCAGTGCCAACCAAGAAAGCCCGATCTTGAACGCTTTCTTATTATTGACCATGCTGCCGCAATCGCGCTGTTTGGCCTCGGAGCTGCTTGAACTGCTGGAAACACCGGCGATCTTGGCGCGATTTGGTCTCGACGATAACGAGTTTATTCGCGCAAAACAGTGGGTAGAACAATCGGGGATTCGCTGGGGGCTCGACGGCCACACCGCGCAAGAATTTGATTTGCCTAAAACTGGCCAAAATACATGGCAATTTGGTATCAACCGCATGTTGTTAGGCTATGCGATGCCTGCATCGGCAGGGCTGCTGAGCACCGAACAAGGTGAACTGGCGCCATTTAACGAAGTTCAAGGTCTTGGCGCTGAACTGGCGGGCAAACTGGCTCACTATATTGAAACCGTTGCGCGTTATCGCGCCAAGTTAGCGCAGAGCCAGGATGTGGATCAGTGGCGCGAAGTGCTGACTCAGCTGTTGGATGATTTCTTTTTAGTGGATTTGGATGGCGAAGCGGCGCTCAAATCCATTCGTGATACGTTGGCGATGCTCAAAGAGCAGCTGAATGATGCTGCGTTTAGTGCGCCGCTCTCTGCTGCGATTGTGACACAATATTTGCGTGACAAACTCTCTGGTACGCGGGTAAGTCAGCGTTTTCTTGCCGGCCAAGTCAACTTCTGTACCCTCATGCCGATGCGCTCCATCCCATTTAAGACTGTGTGTCTATTGGGAATGAATGAAGGCGTTTACCCAAGGTCTGTGCCGCCGGAAGGGTTTGATTTGATGAATGGTCGCGCCAAGCATGGCGACCGTTCGCGCCGTGATGATGACCGCTACCTTTTCTTAGAGGCGCTGTTATCGGCGCAGGACACGCTCTACATCAGTTATGTCGGGCGCTCAATTCAAGACAACACGCCGCGCATGCCATCGGTGTTGGTCTCTGAGTTAATGGAATACTGCCATCAAAACTACTGTTTGGAAGGCGATTCAGATCTAGGCTGTGATGAGTCCGGCTCGCGCCTTGTTCACCACTTGAGCATGTCTCATCCTATGGTGCCGTTTAGCGCTGAGGCGTTTCTTGGCGAGCAGGCGAGTTATGCCCAAGAGTGGTTACCTGCCGCCTTGCGCCAGGGGCAAAAAAGTGGTGACTTCCAGCGTCAGTTGAGTGACTACTTACTCGGCGCGCACTTTCCACTCGAGTTGGATTTAGTCGAGCTGCAACGCTTTTGGCGCCTGCCTGTTCAGTACTTTTTCAACCGCCGCTTAAAGGTGACGTTTGAGCCGCCGCAACCTGTGATGAACGATGAAGAGCCTTTTGTGCTGGGCGGATTGGAAAGCTATCAGTTGCGCGATGAGCTGCTCACGACACTGCTGACCACTCACACATTACCTGATAGCGATCCTAGTCGCTTGATGGCGCAATGTGTGGCGAAACATCGCGCCGAAGGGCGTTTGCCTATTGGCGCCTTTGGTGACATTGAGTTTGAAACCAACCGAGTGCAAAGTGAAGAGTTAGCGAAAACCTTGCACGGATTGTGTCAAGCGCCTTGTGAGGATCATGAAGTCACTCTCACGTTGGATGTGCTTGGCGATGGCAAACCCGTACAGCTGGTCGGCTGGTTGACTCAAGTGTACCAATCTGGGCTAGTGCGTTTTCGCACTGGGCGGATTCGATCTCAAGACTATCTCTCCGCTTGGCTGGATCATTTGGCCATGGCCGCCAGTGGTCGTGCGCTGCGCACTCACCTGATCGGCTATGACAAAAATGAAGGGGCGCAGCATCTAATCTACCCTGCACTAGAGTCTCGTGAGCAAGCGTACGCACTACTCAATGAGCTGGTGGGTCTGTACTACCAAGGCATGAGTGAGCCTTTACCTTATTTCCCCCGTACCGCTTTAGCGGCGATAGAGGCGGGCTTTAGTCGCGGTAAGTGGGCGGACGATGAAGACAAATCGCTGAAAAAAATGGCCGATACGTTCAATGATGGCTACATGTCGAGTGGTGAAGGCAACGACAGTTATATTCGTCGTATTTGGCCGCAATGGGATGAGGAACTGGCTGCTCGAGTGCGTACATTGGCTGCTCGCGTCATTCAAGCACCTCGTCTCGCTGCACAAGATGCTGCCGATGTGTCGTAAAGGGTCAGTGAAGATGAAGAGCAAAAATAGAAGATGAAAAGTAAAAATAGCAGAAGGTAAAGTGGCCGCCAGAAAATCATTATAGTGTAGGGCGTTCGCTGTACGGCCACAGGTCAGAGGGACCATGATTCGTTGGGTTGATGGGCAGACACACTGCCTCAACTCGTGCTGCGAATACTAACGACTCACTCTATAGGCTGCTGTGAGTAAGATCGCAGAACTCCCCGTATTTTTATGGGGTTAACAGATAAAATAGCGTTTTATTAACCGGATCACATTGAGTATTAGCACTAATATTGGCGAGCTGAATCGTGATAGGTGAAACATCCATGAATTCATACAATGTGCCATTGAGCCAATGTGTGAACTCGCACAGTTAAAGGGCAGAATTTTATGACCGCATCGTCTCGTTCCACTCTTTCTAGTGGCGGTGATATCACACCGACCGCACTCGATACGATGACTTTTCCATTGCACGGCGCTCGGCTGATTGAAGCCTCCGCTGGGACAGGAAAAACCTTTACCATTGCTGGGCTCTATTTGCGCTTGCTACTCGGGCATGGCGACGATCAGACTCGGCACGCGCATCCGCTCACTGTGGATCAGATTTTGGTGGTGACCTTTACTGAGGCTGCCACGGCGGAGCTGCGCGATAGAATCCGGGCGCGTATTCATGACGCGCGCCTTGCTTTTGCTCGTGGCCAAAGCAACGACCCAGTGATCGAGCCTTTGCTGGAAGCGGTGACGGATCACGCCCAAGCTGCGCAAATATTGCTGCAAGCGGAAAGGCAGATGGATGAAGCCGCCGTCTACACGATTCATGGTTTCTGCCAGCGGATGCTGACGCAAAATGCGTTTGAGTCAGGCAGTCGATTTAGCAATGAATTTGTCACTGATGAAAGCCATCTAAAAGCGCAAGTGGTCGCAGATTATTGGCGGCGTAATTTCTATCCATTACCCCCGCAACTGGCAGGTGAAATTCGCCGAATTTGGCGGGCGCCGAATGAGCTGTTAGCCGCGATTTCGAACTATTTGACTGGCGCTCCTTTGGCGTTAAGCGTGCCTGCAATGCAGGGCAGCTTAGCGGATCTGCATGAGCGTAATCTGGCTCAAATTGATGAACTCAAGGCACTTTGGCGAGCGCACCAAGACGAGGTGCTGGCGATCATCAACGAGTCAGACGTCAATAAGCGCAGTTACAGTAAAAAATCGCTACCGACCTGGATAGAGAGTGTTTCTGCCTGGGCAGCCCAAGCGACGACAAACTATGAGATACCCACGGCGCTGGAGAAGTTTGCGCAAAACGCACTGCTTGAAAAAACACCGAAAGGCAAAGCGCCTGAGCACCCGTTATTTGCACGTATTGAAGCGCACCTTGCTCACCCGGTGGATCTGAAAGCGCCGATGTTGGCTCATGCGATAGAGCATTGCCGCGCAATGCTGGCAGCGGCCAAAGCTCAGAAGCAGTGGCTCTCGTTTGATGACTTGTTGACTCAGCTCTCTGCGGCGATCGACCTTGATGATACGGAGTTGCTGCGTGAGCGCATTCGCACTCTCTATCCCGTTGCGATGATCGACGAATTCCAAGATACCGACCCGCTGCAATACAGTATTTTCAGTCGTATTTACCTTGATCGCCCTAAGTGCGGTCTGTTTATGATTGGCGACCCGAAACAGGCGATTTACGCGTTTCGTGGCGCGGATATTTTTACCTACATTAAAGCGCGCCAACAAGTGACGTCGCATTTCACTTTAGGCACGAACTGGCGTTCAAGCGCCGATATGGTGGCAGCGGTCAATCAAGTGTTTTCAATGCCGCAAAGTCCGTTTATCTACGATCAAGATATTCCTTTTTATCCCGTTAACGCCTCTCCGGGCTCTGATCGCAAAGGTTGGACTTTAAGCGGCACACGACAACCTGCGTTGACGTATTGGTTACAAGAAGCCGAAGAGAAACCGCTCGCCAAAGGTGAGTACCTCGAGGCGATGGCGAGTGCGACGGCCAATCAGATCCAGACAATTCTTCAGGCTGCGGCTAATAATGAAGCCATGCTGGTAGGCGCGAAAGGCGAGCAGGCGATTGAGGCCGGTGATATTGCTGTGTTGGTGCGCACTGGAAATGAAGGTCGGATGATCAAACAAGCGCTGGCCGATCAAGGCATTGCCAGTGTCTATCTCTCCAACCGAGACAGTGTGTTCAGTTCTGTTGTTGCCAGCGATGTGCAGCGTTTATTGCAAGCGGTGCTGACGCCCGAGTACGACAGAGCGTTAAGAGCGTGCTTAGCCAGCGAACTGTTCGCCCTTGATGCGGCAACACTCGATAGCTTGAACAACGATGAAAACGAGTGGGAAAACGCGATCAATGAGTTTAAAGGTTACCGCCAACTTTGGCAGCAACGCGGCGTATTGCCGATGTTGCGCAGCGTGATCAGCAAGCGTCATATTGCAGAGCGCCTGCTAGAAGAGCAAAACGGTGAGCGAACCTTGACGGATCTGATGCACATGGGTGAGTTATTGCAACAGATGAGTGGTGAACTCGACAGCGATCATGGCTTGTTGCGTTGGTTGGCGCAATCCATCAGCGATGCGGAGCAAGGGCTTGGTGGCAGTGATGAGCAAATTCAGCGCTTGGAATCGGAGCGTAATCTGGTGCAGATCGTCACCATCCACAAATCGAAAGGGTTAGAGTACGACTTAGTCTTTCTGCCGTTTGCATTGAGCTATCGTGAAGCGAGCGAGGCGAAGTATTACGATGCTGAGCAAGATATGACCATGCTTGATATTACGGGGCAAAGCGCGGCTTTGGCACTTGCGGATAACGAGCGTCTTGCAGAAGATCTGCGTCTGATTTACGTGGCATTGACGCGTGCGGTATATGGCTGTTTTGTCGGCGCCGCGCCACTGCGTAATGGTCGCTCGACCAAAGAGCCGACGGGCGTACACAAAAGTGCGATGGGTTATCTACTGCAAGATGGCCAAGAGGGGGGCATCTCAGATTTGACCAATGCGCTTTGCCGGCAAAGTGAGGCGTTGGCTTGTGTTGCTGTGGCGGACCTGCCAAATTCGCACGCTCAGCCGCTGATGATTCCGCCACCAGAGATGCCTCCACTTGGCGCCAAAGCATTTACCACACCACTGGACCGCTATTGGCGCATCACCAGTTATTCCGGTCTCGTTAAACAATCGTCTAGTCATGCGGCGCAAGGGTTTGAGGATGTACTGCGCCTTGATGTGGACTCGGCGCAGGATCACGACGAAGCGTCACTCACTGAACCAGAAAAGTCGATTTTCACCTTTCCCCGCGGCGCAAGGCCGGGCACTTTCTTACATACGTTATTTGAAGACGTTGAATTTACCGAGTCTGCCCATAGCGATCACAATCGCGCCATCATCGAATCGCTGTTGCAAGCGGAGCAGTTGGATGAGAGCTGGCTTCCTGTATTGCAATCGCTGGTCGATACCGTGCTAGCGACGCCCTTAGATGGTGATGCACTGCGACTGAATGAAAAAGGGCCATCTCAGCGTTTGGTGGAGATGGAGTTTTTACTGCCCATTACCGTTTTAGACGCGCCATCCCTGAATCGAGTGATCACGCGTCACGATACCCTGTCCGCGCGCGCCGGTGAGCTCGGGTTCCAAACAGTGCGCGGCATGTTAAAAGGGTTCATCGATTTGGTGTTTGAGCACCAAGGTCGCTACTACGTACTGGATTGGAAGTCGAACCACCTTGGCAGTGATGTCAGCGATTACCATGGTGAGGCGCTTAACCAAGCGATGGCCAATCATCGCTACGATCTCCAGTATCAGATTTATGCCTTAGCCCTACACCGTTTCTTGCGCAGTCGCTTGGCGAATTATGACTATCAACGTCACTTTGGCGGTGTCTATTATCTCTTTTTACGTGGTATGGATGGCCAGAGTGAACACGGCATTTTTTCGGCGAAACCGAGCTTAGCCATGTTGGAGGATTTAGATCGATTGATAGAGGGTAAGCCGATTGAAACCAAATTTAACCCAGCGGGCCAAGGGGAGTTGATCTAGACATGGCGCTACTTGTTTCACAGCTGCAACTCTTGGCAGCAAAAGGCGTGATTCGCCAGTTGGACTACCAATTTGCGCGTTTTATCCATCAGCAGTCTAACGATGACCACCTGGCGTTTATCGCCGGATTGACCAGTGCAGAGCAGGCGAAAGGCAATATCTGTTTACCCCTTTTTGATGCCAATGGCCAAAAGGCGGATCTGGCACACAAGCTCGGTTTGTATGGCGAGGCAGCGCTGAATCTCAATCAGACCTTACATACATTTGATTGGGCTGCCCATTTAGCGAATTCGCCGTGGGTGGGGAGTGCGGGTGAGCCGTTGCCTTTGATGTTCGATGGTGAGCGACTCTACTTGCACCGTTTCTGGCATTATGAAACGACTTTATCCGAACGCTTATTGAGCTTTGGGTTACCTATGATCCTAAAGCCTGATGAGCAAGCGAAGCTGACTGAGCTTCTTGATCATCTATTTGCGAGAAATTATCGCTATCTATTTGACGATATTAAAAAAAGTCACTCGGTAACCCCCGTCATAATTCAGCAATTAGTGTATGACCATCTAGATGTGGTTACGCCTGATGAGCTCGATTGGGTTGCCATAGGCCAAATACTCCAGCAGGCCAAAAGCGTGGCTGAGTTGTCTGCTTTGGATAAGCTCGTCCCCCAAGCGGTATGCGTCAGTTGGCAAAAGGTGGCGGCGGCGGTGGCGCTCACTCGTCGATTTGCAGTGATTTCTGGTGGACCCGGTACAGGCAAAACGACCACCGTGACCAAGTTACTCGCTGCCTTGATTGAGCAAGCAAAACAAGACCGCATCAATGGTCATGTGCCAACCATCAAATTGGTGGCGCCGACAGGAAAGGCCGCCGCGCGCCTGACTGAATCGATTGGCCAAGCGGTGGAGCAATTGGCGGTGAGTCCAGAGTTGAAAGCGGCCATACCGACACAAGCCAGCACCATTCACCGCTTGCTTGGCGCGATTCCGGATAGCGCCGAGTTTCGCCATCATCACGATAACCCTCTGCATTTGGACATTTTGGTCGTCGATGAGGCGTCGATGGTCGATCTCTCTATGATGCATAAGCTGGTGGATGCGATGCCCAAGCAGGCTCGGCTGATTTTACTTGGCGATAAAGATCAGCTTTCGTCAGTGGAAGCGGGCGCGGTATTGGGCGACATCTGCTCTTTCCATCAAGAGGGATATAGCGCCTTGCATGGCAAACTACTCGCCCAACTGACAGGGTTTGATTCACTCGCGCATGGAGCAAGCGCCAGCCAATCAGGGATGGCGGACAGCCTCTGCATGCTGCAAAAGAGTTATCGATTCGATGCGCGTTCGGGGATTGGTCAATTGGCCAAAGCCATCAACTCGGGAGGCGTAAGCAAGGTTGAGCAAGTTTGGCGGCAAGGGTTTGAGGATATTGCCAAGTACCCTATCGACACAGAGCACTACCAGCAGTTGATAAAATCTCTGGTGGAAGAGTATCGCGGCTACCTTGCGCTGTTAAATGAGGCGAATCAGGCGCAGGAAGATCTCAATACGCTCGCTCGCAGGGCGTTATCGGCATTTGCACGTTGTCGTTTGTTGTGCGCCGTTCGAGAAGGGGACTTTGGTGTGCAAGGGCTCAATGCTCGTATTGAGCGCGCTTTGGCTGCTCGCAAGCTGATTCAGGTACAAGATGAGCTTTGGTACCACGGTAGGCCCGTGATGGTGACGCGCAACGATCACGCGTTAGGCCTCTACAATGGAGACATTGGTTTGTGCATTCGTGATCCTGACGAAGAAGGGCACAAGCTGAAAGTCTTTTTTGAACTGCCAGATGGCAGTGTCAAGGCGGTGTTACCGAGCCGTGTGCCTGAACATGAAACCGCCTACGCGATGACGATTCACAAATCGCAGGGCAGTGAATTTGATCATACCTTGATGATTTTGCCGCCGGAGTTTAGCCCTATCTTAACTCGAGAGCTCATTTATACTGGCGTCACTCGCGCTAAGTCACGTTTAAGTCTGTATGTGGATGAGTCAGTGATGGCAAGAGGAATAAAAGTGCGAACGGTTCGGGCCAGTGGTTTGACACAGCGCTTGAAGGAAAAAGAGTAAGGTGAGAGAAGGGATGAGCAATCGTCCCTGATTGCTGGCTGCGCTTGGGCAGCGTCGAGCGCCGTCGGTTACAGCGCTTGAGTAAATGAGATGCTGCGAATCGCGTATTTTTCTTGGTAATTGAGGATAAACGCCTTCAACCCTTCTGTGACTGGGAAGACACAATGTACGTCGAGCCCGGCTAACAGTTCGTTGTCTGCCATATCCCAAAAACTTTGAATCGAGTTACAGATGATGGTTTTCATCAAGTTACATGCTCTTAGTATCGTGTTTATCTACTTCAAGCAATCCGTGCGACTTACGCTAAGTAATTTTAGCGGTAAGGGAAGATGAGTCCGTTGGTTCCCAAAATTTGGGAGCGCAAATATTAACCAATCCAATATATTAAATAAAGTGCTTATCGATAAAAATCGATAGCTCAGTGGCTAACCTATTAAAATGGCTAATAATTTAGTTTTGAAAATTTTGGCAACTGCCGTTTTTCCCTTCATTCCTAATGAGAAAAACGGCAGTAAAAAATCAAAGTTTGATGCTTAAAATCTTTGATTTGCGTTGATAGTTGTACAAATTCTGTTTTTGAGATGGTAGGCACTCAACGCCCATTTCGAAGAAACCTTGTTCCCTAAACCAGTGCAAACTGTGAGTGGTTAATACAAAAATCTTCTCAATCCCTTGTGCTTTGGATTGCAGCTTCATGTGGTTAAGTAACAGCAGGCCGCGGTTACCATCACGATATTCTGGATGAATCGCGACACAGGCCATCTCGGCCATTTTTTCCTGCGGGTAGGGGTAAAGGGCCGCACAGCCGATGATCAAGCCGTCTTTTTCTATGATCGTGAACTGATGAATCTCTTGCTCCAGTTGTTCACGAGAGCGTCTGACCAGTACTCCTTGCTCTTCCAGTGGCCTAATTAGCTCGAGTATCCCACCGATGTCATTGATGTCCGCCATTCGCACTTGCTCAGCGCTGGCATGAACGATCTGGGTACCGATACCATCAAGCGAGAAGAGTTCCTGAATCAGCGCGCCATCCACCTTATAACTGACCAAATGACTGCGTGGTACTCCAGCTCGGCAGGCTTTGGTGGCGGCACGCAAAAAACGCAGTGTCCCAGAGGTGTCGTCGCTGCTAGAGTTGGCTTCCGTTTCCAGTGAGGACAAAATGGCCTCGGCATCTTTAGGAAACAGCTCTGCCACGACATTGCCATTGGCATCAATGACCCCTTGCTCAGAACAAAAACCGATCAGCTTATCGGCTTTGAGCTTGATGGCGACTTGCGTTGCCACCTCTTCCGAAAGTAGGTTGAATGACTCGCCAGTCACTGAACTGGCGATCGGGCCAAGCAGCACAATGGAGCCATGGTCGAGCATGCGATTGATGCCTTCGACATCAATACGACGAATGCGGCCACTGTGACAGTAGTCCACACCATCATCGACGCCCAACGGTTGGGCAATAATAAAGTTGCCGCTGACGACGTTGAGCTGTGTTCCCGCCATCGGCGTGTTGCTCATGCTCATGGAAAACTGCGCCGTGATGGCCAGTTGCAGTTGACCGGCGGCTTGCATCACGTAACTCAAGTTGGTTTCTTGCGTTACTCGCACCCCTTTGTGATACGGGGTTTCGCTATGATTGTGCTGCAAAATGTCGTTAATTTGTGGCCTTGCTCCATGGACGACGACGATTTTCACGCCCAAGCTATGAAGTAGAGCAAGATCACTGATAATATTCGGAAAATTTGCATCTGCGACGGCCTCACCTCCGAGCATCACTACCATGGTTTTACCGCGGTGAGCATTGACGTAAGGTGCCGATTGTCTGAACCCTTTCACAAGGGCGGTATTTCGAATTTTCACAGAAGCGTCCAAAGTTACAAGTGAATTAGTATGTGGAAATATTGCAATTTTATTCTTGTTTCGGCAAGTGCTTTTCTTATCTCGAGCGGATTTTCTTGAGATGGAAAGTAAACAGTGACCTTGGCTAGACTCGCCAAAGTGCGCATTTTGGTCTAAGACTTACTATTAAGAGCAAGTTTGGAACCCATTCATGAAGAGTAACATCGACGCAAACGGCGCGATAAAAAACAAACTGAAAGAGCGCAGCTTCTTTTTGATGGCTGCCGGACTTGCGTTAGTGGTTGCGCTGCTGGGCACGCAGCTCTATCAATATTACTTGCAAGTCACCTATCCTAAGTCCTTCCTTTACGGTACTTGGATTGAGCAAAATGTCGCCGGGTATGCGACGGATCGTTTCGTCCTCAATGAAAATGGTGTCGTGATCAACGGGCGGGTCGTGGATACCAATTTTGCCTTTGATGGTCAGTTCTTTGAATACCGTTTCGGTGATGACACCAAGCGCTTTCAGATCCTCAACCAAGAGTTCTCTGAAATGAAGTTGATTTCACAGCCTCATTATCAACCTATCTATCGTCTTGACGCCAAATACCAGCATAACATTCGCTAACGCTTTTTCGTTGCTATCGGCAAGGCACTTTGCCATGCTTAATGCCTACGACAATAAGGGAAAACCAACGTGCTCAAAAAAATCTTACCTCTGCTTGCGGCCGGTGTTTTGTTTGGCTGTGCCCAGCCAACCGATCGCGCTCAGCAGTATCTCGATGGCGAGTTGACCAATGTGCTCAATCCAGCCGATTTAGTGGTGTCCGACAAACCACGAGATTTCACCGAATTTCATCGTCAGGCGGAGCAAGTGGTCATCAACTCACCAAGTATGGCTTCGCTCTATCAACCGCTTTATGACAAGCTCAACGAGTGGGTTTTACTCAGTGGAGAGCCGACAGAGCTTGGCCAATACGGCATTCAGGCAGCGCAATTAGGGGGCGGGGACAAGCAGGGTAACGTGCTGTTTACGGGGTATTTTTCACCAGTGATGGAACTTCGTCATCAACCGAATGATGTCTTTAAGTACCCAGTGTATGGCAAACCTGAGTGCAGCCAAGACTGCCCAACTCGCGCGCAAATCTATGCAGGTGCCTTGGAAGGACAAGGGCTCGAACTTGGGTATGCCGCGAATCTTATCGACCCCTTTTTGATGGAAGTTCAGGGCAGCGGTTTTGTCCATTTTGAAGATGACGACACGCTGGAGTATTTTGCCTACGGCGGTAAAAACAACAAAGCGTATGTGAGCATCGGTCGAGTTCTGATTGACCGCGGACTCGTTGCTCGCGAAAACATGTCGATGAAAGCGATCAAAGAGTGGGTGATGGCCAACGATGAAGCCACGGTGCGTGAGCTGTTAGAGCAAAACCCATCGTTTGTGTTCTTTGAGCCCCGCGCCGATGCGCCAGTGACCGGTTCGGCGGGTATCCCGTTATTGGCGATGGCGTCGGTGGCAGGGGATCGCACCCTCTTTCCAATGGGTACGCCTATCTTAGCTGAAGTGCCACTGCTCAACCCTGACGGCAGTTGGAGTGGTGCCCATCAACTTCGGTTGTTGATCGTACTCGATACTGGTGGCGCAGTGAAACAGAATCACCTTGACCTGTACCACGGCATGGGGCCGAGAGCCGGTATTGAGGCGGGCCATTACAAACACTTTGGCCGGGTGTGGAAACTCGGATTAGAAGGTAGCGCGACTGAAGCGCCCTGGGCCATGCCGCCAGAGAAGCAAGAATAGTGGCCGCTGGTTAGGGGGATCTTTCCCTTCGGCTTGGCCAATTCTAGACATTTGAAACAAGAGTGCGTATAAATCGCACTCTTTCTATTTACTCATCACCAAATTTGTAGCGGAGAAGCCTTGCCATGCGCCAACTTGATACCCCCGCCTCGGACAGCTATAACCAACGTTTTGGCGGTACACGCCGACTCTACGGACACAGTGAAGTGGAGATCCTGCGCGCTGCGCACGTGTGTGTTATCGGAATAGGCGGCGTTGGCTCTTGGGCTGTAGAGGCGTTGGCTCGCACAGGGATTGGTGAGTTGACCTTGATTGACATGGATGATGTCTGTGTGACCAACATTAATCGCCAGATTCATGCGATGTCAGGCACTGTTGGGCAGAGCAAAATTGAGGTCATGGCAGAGCGCGTCAAACTCATCAATCCAGAATGCAAAGTCAATTTAATTGATGACTTCATTACGCCAGACAATCAGCATGAGTATCTCAGCAAAGAGTTTGATTATGTGCTGGATGCGATTGATAGCGTCAAAGCAAAAGCTGCGTTGCTCGCCTACTGCCGCAGTAACAAAATCAAAGTGATTACGACGGGCGGCGCAGGTGGCCAGGTTGACCCGACTCAAATTCAAGTCGCGGACTTAACCAAGACCATTCAAGATCCGCTAGCGAAAAAGATCAAAGATACCTTGCGCCGACACCATAATTTCCCCAAAAATCCGCAGCGTAAGTTTGGCATCGATTGCGTCTTTTCCACTGAGCAGTTGAAGTACCCGCAAGCCGATGGCAGCGTGTGTGGGGTGAAGTCAACGGCAGAAGGGCCAAAGCGAATGGATTGCGCCAGTGGCTTTGGTGCCGCCACGGTGGTGACGGCCACTTTTGGTTTTGTGGCGGTCTCGCGTATTGTGGAAAAATTGATTCAGAAATATCGCTAATGAGTGGAAATGAAATGAGTGAAGCACCATCCTCAGTGTTTGGCCAGACGATAACGGCGGACGACGTTATTCGAACGATGTCAGGATTAAAAGGCTGGGAAGATCGCTACCGACAAGTGATTCAGTGGGGTAAGCAACTCCCTGTGATGCCTGATGCGCTGAAAAGTGAACAAGTGACGGTGTCAGGCTGTGAGAGCCAAGTGTGGCTGGTCTGCCAGCAGCACGACGGCGTGTGGACCTTTTGTGCCGATTCTGACGCTCGTATTGTACGTGGTTTAATTGCCCTCGTGATGGCGGCTTACAACCACAAAACAGCGCAGCAGATCCAACATTTTGATATGGATGAGTACTTTGAAAAGCTTGGACTCATCGCTCACCTTAGCCCTTCGCGCGGCAATGGGCTGAAAGCGATTGTGGAGCAAATTAAGCAAATCACCGCGGCGTAAATGGCGTGTTCAATTAATAAACAAAGTTGAATTAACGCCTTAGGAAATACAGGGCTTTACAACGCTTGTTGTCGCTGAATAAAGGCTGTACAATTCGCGCCCTTAATTAATGTTCTGTCGTTTGTGAGGTTACATGAGCACTGAAAAAATCAATCTACTCGACTTCGATCGCAAGGGCTTGCGTGAATTTTTCGCTGAAGAATTAGGTGAAAAAGCATTCCGCGCCGATCAAGTTATGAAGTGGATCTACCATTTTGGTGTCGATGACTTCGACAACATGACCAACATTAACAAAAAGCTACGCGAGAAACTGCACGCGCGCTGTGAGATCAAAGCGCCGGTCGTCGCTGAGGCGCAACACTCTTCTGATGGCACCATTAAGTGGGCAATGAAGGTGGGCGATCAAGATGTAGAGACGGTCTACATTCCTGAAGACGATCGCGCGACCTTGTGTGTCTCTTCTCAGGTGGGCTGTGCACTGGAATGTAAGTTCTGCTCGACGGCTCAACAAGGGTTCAACCGCAACCTCAAAGTCTCAGAAATCATTGGTCAGGTATGGCGAGCAGCCCGCGAGATCGGCTTAGAAAAAGAGACCGGTCGTCGCCCGATTACCAACGTCGTGATGATGGGCATGGGTGAGCCTCTGCTGAACATGAAAAACCTCATTCCAGCCTTAGAGATTATGCTAGATGATCTCGGTTTTGGTTTGTCTAAACGTCGCGTTACCGTATCCACCTCTGGCGTCGTCTCTGGTCTTGATCAGATGACAGGTAAGATCGATGTCGCGTTGGCGATCTCTTTGCACGCGCCGAATGATAAGCTGCGCAGTGACATCATGCCGATTAACGATCGATGGGATATCGAGGATTTTCTTGCGTCTGTGCGCCGTTACATTGCCTCTTCCAATGCGAACCGTGGCAAAGTGACCGTGGAGTACGTCCTGCTTGACCATGTTAACGATGATATGGACCATGCACGCGAACTGGCAGAGCTGTTGAAAGACACACCATGTAAAATCAACTTGATTCCATTTAACCCGTATCCGGGCTCGCCTTATAAAAAACCAAGCAACTCTCGCATCGATCGTTTCCAGAAAACCTTAATGCAGTACGATCACACTGTGACCGTGCGTAAGACGCGTGGGGATGACATCGATGCGGCGTGCGGACAGCTGGTCGGCGATGTTATTGACCGCACCAAACGTACTGCCATGTTAAAAGCGGCCAAAGGTGAAACCATCGAGGTGAAAGCCGTTTAACCGCATATTGAATGCTTAAATGTGCATGAATCCAGAGGCCAGAGCTTTGCTCTGGCTTTTTTATCGACAATTTGTAATCAGATGTTGCGTCTTAATGTCAATTTAAGGAAAAACCTTGAGCTGGCTGTGAATTATCACCTTTTGTCATGTTGTTTCATCTCTGATATAGATTAGAATTGAAAGTTAATGCTTTTGGTGGTTTCCTCACACTTTTGATGGCTTATATTGCCTCTTTGATGAGTTAGCTGCCCGGATACTTCGCCAATTCTGCCCCATTGCTACCAATAATGAATAACGAAAGCACGCGCGGAAGTGGCCCTGCACATAAAAGAGATGAATTCATAATGACTGCCGAACACGAAACGACAGAAACCAATCAACCACAAGAACATATTGAAGCGGGTACACTACTTAAGCAAAAGCGCGAGCAGTTAGGATTAACGCAAAAGCAGATTGCCGATAGGCTTCGTCTTCGCCTCTCGATCATCGAAAACTTGGAAAAAAATGACTTCGAGTCTGATCAAGTTGCTACCTTTACCCGCGGTTACCTTCGCTCGTACGCAAAGGCAGTGGGGCTAAAAGAGTCAGTCGTATTGGCGGCGCTCGATCACAGCGGCACCGCTCTGCATAAAGAGCAATCAATGCAGAGCTTTTCACGTAAAACCAAGCGAGAGAAGCACGACAGCCGCATTATGATTCTGACGTGGGGTATTTTTGCCGTGATTGCCGGGATCTCTTCCTTATGGTGGTGGCAAAATCAGCAGGATGACATGTTGGATTTAAGCCAACCTTCTGCGCAGGAAACCACACAGCAGAGTGCAGACCCAAGCAGCAGTGACACCTTGGACTTTGTTTCGCTTGATGAGGCGATGCCAGATGAGCCTTCGCAAGAGACTCAAGAAACGATGGAACCCATCCTTAGTGAAGATTCCGATGTGAGCGGTATTGAGACGATCGAAAACACGCAAACTGAGATGTCGTCAGAGACTGAAATCATCCGTGAAGAGAGCGCGCTAGAGTCCCCAGAAGACACAGTGACCGCATCAGACTCAACAGAACAAGCTGACGCGCCGCAAGAGAGCACAACAGATACGGCGGTTGCAGTGACGAACCGTCTAGAGATGAGCTTTAGCGATGATTGCTGGGTTCAGGTGAAAGACGCCAGTGGTAAAACCCTCGTTACCGGCATCAAAAATGCCGGCGAGTCGGTGGCGTTGGATGGTCAGTCTCCTTACAGCGTGATTTTAGGTGCACCAGAAAACGTTTCAATGACATTAGCGAGTGAACCTGTCGACCTTTCTGGGTATACTTCAGGCAAAGTAGCAAGATTCACCTTACCTTAGACATTACTATGCAACACGAATCTCCTATCAAACGTCGCCCCTCGACTCGTATCTATGTGGGCGACGTACCTATTGGTGACGGTGCGCCGATTGCGGTGCAGTCGATGACCAACACTCGTACTACAGACGTTGACGCCACCGTGGCGCAAATTCGTGCCCTTGAAAATGTGGGTGCGGATATCGTCCGTGTCTCGGTGCCGACCATGGATGCTGCCGAGGCTTTCAAGCAGATCAAGCAGCAAGTGTCGATTCCGCTGGTGGCGGATATTCACTTTGACTACCGCATCGCACTCAAGGTTGCGGAATACGGCGTCGATTGTTTGCGTATCAACCCAGGTAACATCGGTAAAGAAGATCGCATTCGTGCGGTCGTCGATTGTGCAAGGGATAAAAACATTCCAATTCGTATCGGTGTGAACGGCGGTTCTTTGGAAAAAGATATCCAGATGAAATATGGCGAGCCGACCCCAGAAGCCTTGGTGGAATCGGCGATGCGTCATGTTGATATCTTAGATCGCCTCAACTTTGATCAGTTTAAAGTGAGTGTCAAAGCATCCGATGTTTTCCTTGCGGTGGATTCCTACCGACTGTTGGCGAAAAAAATCGATCAGCCACTACACCTAGGTATTACTGAGGCAGGCGGAGCGCGAGCGGGTTCAGTCAAATCTGCGGTTGGACTCGGCATGCTGCTGGCAGAAGGGATTGGCGATACGCTGCGCATCTCGCTTGCGGCGAACCCGGTTGAAGAGATCAAGGTCGGTTTTGATATCTTAAAATCGCTGCGCATCCGCTCTCGTGGGATCAACTTTATTGCATGTCCGAGTTGTTCTCGCCAAGAATTTGATGTGATTGGTACGGTCAATGCGCTAGAGCAGCGCCTTGAAGACATCATCACACCGATGGATGTTTCAATTATTGGCTGTGTGGTCAATGGACCCGGTGAGGCGGAAGTGTCGCATTTGGGCTTGGCAGGCAGTAACAAGAAAAGTGCCTTCTATGAAGATGGCAAACGTCAAAAAGAGAGATTTGATAACGACGATCTCGTGAGTCAACTCGAAGCGAAGATCCGCGCTAAAGCCGCGTTGATGGATTCGCAAAATCGCATTGATGTAAAAGTACAAGAGTAATAACTCTCAACCAACGATTACGGTAATTATTGTGGCAAAAACAATTCAAGCAATCCGAGGCATGAACGATTGTCTCCCAACTCAATCTCCACTGTGGCAAAAACTTGAAACCGCAGTGAAAAACGTAATCAGCGCTTACGGTTACAATGAAGTGCGCATGCCGATTGTTGAGATGACTCATCTATTTAGCCGCGCGATTGGTGAAGTCACCGACGTGGTTGAAAAAGAGATGTACACCTTTGAAGACCGCAATGGTGACAGTTTAACCCTTCGCCCAGAAGGCACGGCGGGTTGTGTTCGCGCCGGAATTGAAAATGGCTTGCTCTACAATCAAGAGCAGCGCCTATGGTATATGGGCCCAATGTTCCGTCATGAACGTCCGCAGAAAGGTCGCTACCGTCAATTCCACCAATGTGGTGTCGAAGTGTTTGGTCTCGATGGCCCTGACGTCGACGCAGAGCTGATCATGATGACGGCGCGTCTGTGGCGTGAGCTTGGTATTGATAAACATGTACGTCTAGAGTTGAACTCGATTGGCTCTCTTGACGCGCGTGCTGAATACCGCGAAGCGTTAATCGAGTTTCTTACTCAGCACATGGATATTCTGGACGATGATTGCAAGCGTCGCATGCACACTAACCCGCTGAGAGTTTTGGATACCAAGAACCCAGAAATCCAAGCGGTACTCGGTGATGCCCCTCGTCTGTCTGACTACTTAGACGCAGACTCAAAGCAACATTTTGCCGGCCTTTGTGAACTTCTCGACGCAGCAGGTATCGAATACACAGTCAATGAGCGTTTGGTGCGTGGTTTGGATTACTACAACCGCACGGTATTTGAGTGGATAACGGAAAGCCTTGGTGCGCAAGGTACGGTGTGTGGCGGTGGTCGCTACGACGGCCTGGTTGAGCAACTCGGTGGCAAGGCAACGCCTGCGGTTGGTTTTGCTATGGGCCTTGAGCGTTTGGTTCTGATGTTGGAAACCCTTGAGTTGACCGATGTGCGTCGCAGCGTCGATGTTTACATGGTCACCGCGGGTGAAGGCACCATGATGGCTGGAATGAAATTGGCTGAGCAGTTGCGCGAGCAAGTGCCAGGGCTGCGAGTGATGAATCACTTTGGCGGCGGCAACTTTAAGAAGCAATTCAAGCGTGCGGACAAAGTGGGCGCAGCGGTGGCGCTGGTTCTCGGCGAGAATGAAGTCGCAGACAGCACGGTCGTCGTGAAAGATCTGATTGGTGGTACACAAGAAACCATCAGCCATGCCGATGTGGCGAGCAAACTAGCACAGTTGCTATAACCCGATAACAGGAAGTGGCGACCTTTATGCGCCACTTTTTTCGATTTTAAGAGGACAGGAAGTGGAACTCTACGATTCTGAAGAACAACAAGTAGAAGCGATTAAAGATTGGTGGAAAGAAAATGGCAAAGCGGTCATTTTCGGTGCCGTCATTGGTTTGGGTGGTCTGTTTGGTTGGCGTTATTACCAAGACTCCGTCACAGCAGCTCAGGAAGCGGCCTCTGAGAGTTACACCACAGTGATTCAAGAGTTGGCAGCCAAAGGCGTAGATGCCAGTGCTAACGTGCAAGGGTTTATTGAGGCGAATGGCGAGTCGCAATACGCGGTATTGGCGGCGATGCAATTGGCGAAAGCTCAGGTTGATGCAGGTAATTTGGATGAAGCACTAGCACAGCTCGAGTGGGCAAAATCGGCCACTAAAGACCAAGCTCTGCTGAGTGTCCTTCACTACCGAATCGCGCGTATTCAAGCTCAGCAAACAGACTTTGATGCGGCGATCTCAGAGTTGGCTAACATCAACGACGAAAGTTGGATGGGACGCGTAGAAGAGTTGAAAGGCGATATTCTTTTACTCAAGGGTGATGAAGAAGGGGCGTATGCCGCCTACACCCAAGCTCAACAGTCTGGCGAGCCAAGTCAGGCTCTACAAATGAAGCTGGACGATCTCGCTAAGTAAGGATGCGCATGAAGACAATGCTCAATAAAGCACTCTCTACGGCGCTGGTTCTTGGCTTGCTTGCAGGGTGTGCTGGAGAGGAAGACACCATTATCATGGCGCCGACACCGGTTGTGGACAATGAGTTCACGACCAAGAGCGCATGGAGTGCGTCGGCAGGGAAAGGTGTGGGCATGTACTACTCGCAACTTTCACCCGAATACGCTTACGATAAAGTGTTTGTTGCCAGTCGTGATGGTGTGGTGAAAGCACTCAACCCTGAAACGGGCAAAGCGATTTGGCAAACGGACCTGGAAAAAGAGGGCTCTGCACGTTTATCTGGTGGTATTACCGCCGGTTATGGTCGGCTGTTTATTGGCAGTGAAAATGGCCAGGTGATTGCCCTTGATGAAGAAACCGGTGCGCTCAATTGGCAGACCGCTGTCAAAGGTGAAGTGCTTGCTGCCCCTGCAGTAGACAGTAACTTAGTGATTGTTCATACCAGTGACGGTGTGCTTATCGCTCTCGATAAAGAATCGGGCGAGAGCAAATGGACCATCAGCACTGAAGTGCCGAACCTGACTCTGCGTGGTAACAGCGCGCCAGTGACGGTGTCTGGTGGCGTCTTCTGGGGAACGGCGAACGGACGTTTGGCGGCAGCGATTGTCGAGCGTGGTCAATTGATTTGGCAGCAACCCATTGGTACACCGCAAGGGGCGACCGAAATCGATCGTTTGGTGGATGTTGATGCTTCACCACTGATTTTGGGCAGCACGCTATACATTGTCGGTTACAACGGGCAGTTGACCGCAATTGATCTGCGATCAGGCACTCCAAGCTGGAAGCGTAACTACTCTTCATCCACCGATATGGCGAGTGAAGGCAGTCGTTTATTCTTGGTGACTGATAAAGACCACATTGTCTCGGTTGATGCGCGCAGCGGTACTGAGCTTTGGAGCAATGATCAGCTTGAGCACCGTTTGTTAACGGCGCCAGTCATGCTCAATGGTTACGTAGTCGTGGGTGATAGTCTAGGCTTCTTGCACTGGATTGATCGACGTACCGGCGAATTTGTTGCTCAGCAGCAATTAGATGACAGCGGCTTCGCGGTCGCACCTATCGCCGTACCGGGTGGATTTGTCACGGTTACTCGCAATGGCGATGTAAAGAAACAGACGATCAACCCATAATCATGTGATATAATTCACATTCGGCTCCTAGCTGGTTACTCAGTTGGGAGCCGTTTTATTGTTAACGCTACGTAGTTATAGGTAAAAATTGGTCTCGTCATCAGTCCTTACCTATAACTACATATGAGAAAAAGATTGTAGAGGTTGTTATGGTACCTGTTGTTGCTCTTGTAGGGCGTCCAAACGTTGGTAAATCGACGTTGTTTAACCGACTAACGCGTACGCGTGATGCGTTAGTGGCGGATTTCCCTGGCTTAACTCGCGACCGTAAATATGGCCAAGCGAAACTTGGTGAGCATGAATTTATCGTCGTAGACACTGGCGGTATCGACGGCACCGAAGAGGGCGTTGAAACCAAAATGGCCCAGCAGTCACTCGCCGCGATTGATGAAGCGGATGTTGTGCTATTCATGGTGGACGGCCGCGCAGGTCTGACTGTGGCGGACGAAGCCATTGCTCTTCATCTACGTAAGATTGAAAAGCCAGCGATGCTGGTGGTAAACAAAGTCGACGGTATTGATGCCGAAGCCGCCAGCGCTGAGTTTTGGCAACTGGGTATGGACAACATGTACCAAATTGCTGCCGCTCACGGCCGTGGTGTTGGTGCACTGATTGACCGTGCGCTTAACCCGTTTGCTGAGCAGTTGCTTGAAGAAGCCAACGGCGAAATTGAAGACCTCACTGACTTCATTGATGAAGAAGAAAAACTGGAATACAGCGAGGAAGAGGCGGAACAAGAGTTTAAACGCCTACAAGATCAGCCGATTAAATTGGCGATCATCGGTCGACCTAACGTTGGCAAGTCGACACTCACTAACCGTATTCTGGGTGAAGAGCGTGTGGTTGTGTACGATATGCCGGGTACCACTCGTGACTCTATCTACATTCCGATGGAACGCGATGGCCGTGAATATGTCCTAATTGACACCGCTGGTGTGCGTCGTCGTAAACGCATCAATGAAACCGTTGAGAAGTTCTCGGTGGTGAAAACATTGAAAGCGATTGAAGATGCTAACGTGGTTCTTCTGGTCATTGATGCGCGTGAAAACATATCAGACCAAGACTTAAGCCTACTCGGTTTTGCGCTCAACGCTGGACGTTCGATCGTGATTGCGGTTAATAAGTGGGATGGCCTTGATATGGACGTGAAAGAGCACGTCAAGAAAGAGCTGGATCGCCGCTTAGGCTTCGTTGATTTTGCACGCATTCACTTTATTTCGGCGTTGCATGGTACGGGTGTAGGACACCTGTTTGAATCGGTTCAAGAGGCGTACAAGTCTGCCACCACTCGCGTGGGTACCTCTGTTCTGACCCGAATCATGAAGATGGCAACGGACGATCACCAGCCACCTTTGGTACGTGGACGTCGTGTGAAGCTAAAATACGCTCACGCTGGTGGATACAACCCACCGATCGTGGTGATTCACGGCAACCAAGTGAATGAGCTTCCAGACTCTTACAAGCGCTTTTTGATGAACTACTTCCGTAAATCGCTTGAGATTATGGGCACACCGATTCGAATTACTTTCCAGAACAGTGAAAACCCGTATGAAGGTAAATCGAGCAAGATGACCCTATCACAAGAGCGTAAACGCAAACGCTTAATGGGCATGGTGAAAAACCGTAAGAAGTAGCCCTATCTGAATAATCACATGATGGTCAAAACGCCTTAGCTTGCTAAGGCGTTTTTTTATGTCATCAATGGGCTCCACCAAAGAGCCTATCCCTCTTTTCCACTGATTTTCGAGTTACATACTGTGTATTTGGATAAGTGATCATTTTATTAAGTCTGGTTTTGGTGTGCTATTTTAATCTTGATTGGTTAATTGTGCTTTCTAAAATTGAAATGCAGCATATGTAACTTATGCTTTCGGTGTGTGGTTATATAAATGTTCTTTTAGGGGGAGATCGCTGATCACAGCGGCTTTTGCCGATGATCTTGTTATGATCATTTATAGAAGCATAGAGCGACGAGAGCAAGCTAGTCGGTGTGATATTGAGTTGGAGATGGGATTTTTGTATATTAGTTTAAGCTAAATTAAAAAGGTAACACAGATCATGAACACCAATCTATGCCCAAGTTGTCAGCAAGAGCTGGAGTGGAATGGCCACTACCACTGCACACAGTGCCAACATGATTACAACAAGATCGGTTGGTGCCCACAGTGCGACAGTGAATTAGAGAAGCTGCAAGCGTGCGGGGCGGCAAATTATTTTTGTAATCAGTGCAATGAACTCAAATCGAAATCAGCGATTCGATTTGAGTTCCGTTCTATTGACTCGAAGAAATCGTAGAGAAGAGGGTGCCATCGGCTAAACGGGTGACTAAGGTGTCACCTGATTTCATTTGCTTTGTGGAGGTCACCACATCGCCTTGTGCGTTTTGGCTGATCGAGTAGCCACGTTTTAATGTCGCGAGCGGGCTAACCGCATCTAACGTTTCCGCCGCCAATGCGAGTTGATGGCGTTGATAGGTCAAACGTTTATTCATCGCGTCGATCAGTTGTTGCTCTAAACGGATCATGCTTGCTTGTTGATTCTCGAGTTTATGTGCAGGGCTATGCAGGTTGAGTTTGTAGTGCAGTCGCTCGACTCGTTGCTCTGCACTGCGCAATCCATTATCCATCGCTCGCTTGAGGCGAATTTCGAGTTCATCTAACTGCTGGCTCTGACGTTGAAGTTGATGAGTGGGATGTTGGCGTTCGAGACGATGCAGCAGGCCAGTCAGGCTGCGTTGTTGCTCAGACACTCTCTGGCGCCACGCACTGAGCAGTTTATGCTCACGACTAGCGAGTGCTTGCTCTTTATGGCTGTTATCGCGGCTCACTAGCTCAGCGGCTGCCGAGGGGGTAGGCGCGCGCATATCGGCGACGAAATCGGCGATGGTCACATCCACTTCATGCCCAACCGCACTGATAATCGGGATTTGACTCGCTGCAATTGTTCGCGCTACGACCTCGTGGTTAAAGCACCACAAATCTTCTAGAGAGCCCCCACCACGACCGACGATCAAGACATCACATTCGTTACGGCTGTTGGCACAGCCAATGGCTTGCGCGATTTGAATCGCGGCATCGTCACCTTGTACCAATGTCGGGTAAATAATCACCGGCAGTGAAGGGTCACGTCGCTTCAGTACATCCAAAATATCGTAGAGCGCCGCACCGGTTTTCGAGGTAATGATGCCGACCCGTTTTGGATGCTCAGGTAGTGGCTTCTTATTAGTCTGTGCAAACAAGCCTTCAGCAGCTAGCTTCATTTTAAGCGCTTCAAACTCTTGCTGGAGTCGGCCATCGCCTTCCGGCTGCATGCTTTCAATGATCAACTGATAGTCGCCGCGAGGTTCATACAACGAGAGACGCGCTTTGACTAATACTTGATTGCCGTTGGCCGGTTTGAACGTGACACGACGATTATTGCCGCGAAACATCGCGCATTTGACTTGAGATCGGGAGTCTTTAAGGGTGAGATACCAGTGACCAGACACCGGGGCAGAGAAGTTGGAGATCTCTCCGACCAACCAAACGATACCCATTTCGTTTTCAAGCAGCAGGCGAACTTCTGCGTTGAGGCGAGAGACAGTGAAAATGTTTTGATTGGTGGATGCAGGCACAGCTAATCCCATGGACGTGGGTATGGAAATTAGCAGCAATATAATACATAGCAAGGGGGTGATTGCAAATAAAAAGTAGAAAAATGTGTAGCCAAGCGTTTGCGTTGACCGTATAATCCGTCCGCAATATCTAATCCAAATGCAACATTGTTCTCGCACACTCTAGTGTGAATAGGTTGCCCTCATTATGCGAAACGATGAGATTGGATTGTTCTTTTTACTCCTCTAATTGTGAGATATTGCAAATGCTAAGAATTGCCAAAGAAGCGCTGACATTCGACGACGTACTGCTTGTGCCAGCACACTCCACCGTTCTCCCAAACACAGCTGATCTTCGCACTCAGTTGACGAAAAATATCACTCTTAATATTCCGATGATTTCTGCGTCTATGGATACCGTGACGGAAGCCCGTCTGGCTATCGCTCTTGCGCAGGAAGGTGGCATTGGCTTTATCCACAAGAACATGTCGATTGAGCAGCAAGCGGCAGAAGTTCGTAAAGTTAAGAAATTTGAAGCGGGTGTGGTCACTGACCCTGTTACCGTTAACCCTGAAGCGACCATCGCGGATGTGGTTGCACTGACAGACAAGCACGGCTTTGCAGGCTTCCCTGTCGTCACAGAGAACAACGAGCTGGTCGGTATTATCACCGGTCGTGACGTGCGCTTTGTTACGGACCTCACTAAGAAAGTCTCTTCAGTGATGACGCCAAAAGAGAGCCTTGCTTCAGTAAAAGAAGGGGCAACTCGTGCTGAAGTGCAAGAGAAGATGCACGAAGCGCGCGTTGAAAAAGTGTTGGTGGTTAACGATGAGTTCCAACTCACGGGCATGATCACCGCAAAAGACTTCCACAAAGCAGAACGTAAACCGAACGCGTGTAAAGATGAGCGCGGTCGTCTTCGTGTTGGTGCGGCAGTTGGTGCTGGCGCGGGCAACGAAGAGCGTGTTGCGGCATTGGTTGAAGCGGGTGTTGACGTGCTTTTGATCGACTCTTCACACGGCCACTCTGAAGGCGTTCTTAACCGTATCCGTGAAACTCGCGCGGCATACCCTAACCTCGATATCATTGGCGGTAACGTCGCAACGGGTGCCGGTGCGAAAGCCCTTATCGATGCAGGCGTTAGCGCAGTGAAAGTCGGTATCGGCCCAGGTTCTATCTGTACCACTCGCATCGTAACGGGCGTGGGTGTCCCTCAGGTAACGGCCATCGCTGATGCGGCGGAAGTGGCCAATCAACACGGTATTCCTGTTATCGCTGACGGCGGTATCCGTTTCTCGGGCGACATCTGTAAAGCTATCGTTGCTGGCGCATCGTGTGTGATGGTGGGCTCGATGTTTGCGGGTACTGAAGAAGCTCCGGGTGAAGTGATTCTTTACAACGGTCGTTCTTACAAAGCCTATCGTGGTATGGGCTCATTGGGCGCGATGTCTCAAGGTTCTTCTGACCGTTACTTCCAAACGGACAACGCCGCAGACAAGCTTGTCCCTGAAGGTATCGAAGGACGTATCGCGTACAAAGGCCGCCTAAAAGAGATCGTTCACCAGCAAATGGGTGGTCTACGCTCAAGCATGGGCCTAACGGGCAGCGCGACGATTGAGGATATGCGTACCAAAGCCGAGTTCGTTCGTATCTCTGGTGCTGGTATGGCGGAATCTCACGTCCACGATGTTCAAATTACTAAGGAAGCACCAAACTACCGTCGCGGTTAATTTCTTAGACAAGAAACCCTCGACGAAAACGTTTGCTTTTTCCTTGAAGCATTGAAGAGAGGCGGGTACACTCGCCTCGTTTTCTTAACCCAGCTTAAAAAGACTGCTCAAATGACCAAAAATATTCATGACCAACGTATCTTGATCCTCGATTTCGGATCGCAATACACCCAACTTGTCGCACGTCGTGTACGTGAAATCGGTGTCTACTGTGAACTGTGGAGCTGGGACGTTGAAGAATCAGATATTCGTGAGTTCAACCCAGACGGTATCATCCTATCTGGTGGACCAGAAAGCGTCACCGAAGAGAACTCTCCACGTGCTCCTCAATATGTATTTGACTCTGGCGTGCCAGTGCTCGGTGTGTGCTACGGCATGCAGACAATGGCAGAGCAGCTAGGTGGTAAAGTTGCCGGTTCCAATGAACGCGAATTTGGCTATGCGCAAGTCAAAGTGTCAGGTGAATCTTCACTATTTAAAGACCTAGACCTGACCCAAGATGTTTGGATGAGTCACGGTGACAAGGTTGTTGAGATTCCAGCAGACTTCGTCAAAGTGGGCGAAACGGACACCTGTCCTTACGCGGCGATGGCCAATGAAGAGAAAAAATACTTCGGCGTGCAGTTCCACCCTGAAGTGACACACACCAAGCAAGGCCTACAAATGCTTGAGAACTTTGTTCTTGGCGTGTGTGGCTGTGAGCGTCTATGGACCTCTGAATCCATCATTGAAGATGCGGTTGCGCGCATCAAAGAGCAAGTGGGTGACGACGAAGTTATCCTTGGTCTATCAGGCGGTGTTGACTCTTCGGTTGTGGCGATGTTGGTTCACCGTGCAATTGGCGACAAGTTAACCTGTGTCTTCGTTGATAACGGTCTGCTACGCCTAAACGAAGGTCAACAAGTGATGGAAATGTTTGGCGATAAATTTGGCCTAAACATCATCAAAGTCGACGCAGAAGAGCGTTTCCTTACCGCACTAGAAGGCAAGTCGGATCCTGAAGAGAAGCGTAAGACCATCGGTCACGTCTTTGTTGACGTGTTTGATGAAGAGTCGAAGAAGCTGAAAAACGCGAAATGGCTCGCGCAAGGCACCATCTACCCAGACGTGATTGAGTCTGCGGCGTCAAAGACGGGCAAAGCACATGTGATCAAATCTCACCATAACGTGGGTGGTCTACCTGAAGATATGGCGATGGGCTTGGTTGAGCCACTACGTGAGCTGTTTAAAGATGAAGTACGTAAGATCGGTCTAGAATTAGGTCTACCTTACGACATGCTATATCGCCACCCATTCCCAGGACCGGGTCTTGGTGTGCGCGTACTTGGTGAAATCAAGAAAGAGTACTGTGATTTACTGCGTCGTGCGGATGCGATCTTCATTGAAGAGCTGCATGCTGCTGACCTTTACCACAAAGTGTCTCAAGCGTTCACGGTATTCCTACCGGTTCGTTCTGTAGGCGTTATGGGTGATGGTCGTAAGTACGACTGGGTTGTGTCACTGCGTGCAGTCGAAACCATTGACTTTATGACAGCGCATTGGGCACACCTACCGTATGACTTCCTTGGTAAAGTCTCTAACCGTATCATCAACGAAGTAGACGGTATTTCTCGCGTGGTTTACGACATCTCAGGTAAGCCGCCAGCGACGATTGAGTGGGAATAATTTTTCCGACTAAATGTTAAAAACCAGCCTATCAAGCTGGTTTTTTTTCGTCTTTGGATGAGCGCCAAAAAAAAATAGAGGCAAACCTTGGTTTGCCTCTATTGATGACCGAAACGGTCGTCCACTGCTTTTTATTTATCGATTAGGTTGAAGGCTGCTCAACGCTTTTGGTTTTTGATTCCGCTTCTGCTTTCGGATCGAGTCCTGTTTTTCTGCGGTATTTTTCTTCCCAGTAGTCAGCGCCTTTGATGCCAAGTTTCACTGGGTTGAACGTGTACTCTTCAACACCTTGTTTTTGCTGCTCTTCGTAGTCATTCAGTGCTTTTAGGGCAGGTTTTGACATAAAGAAGATGATCAAAATACCGACAATGTTTAACCACGCCATCAAGCCTACACCGACGTCACCCATCGCCCATGCGAGGTTGGCGGTTTTGACGGTGCCGTAGAACACCACGGCAATCAACGCGACTTTAAGGATGAACATCAAGCCGTCAACTTTGAAGTGGCGACGGATGTACGCAACGTTGGTTTCGGCGATGTAGTAGTAAGCCAGAATCGTTGTGAAGGCAAAGAAGAACAGCGCGATAGCGATGAACGGTTTGCCGATGCCTGGCAGTGCACTTTCAATCGCCATTTGAGTAAACACTGGGCCGTTCGCCGCGATATCAGCCGCGACATTCTGGATGATGAAGCCCTCTGCACCGTGAACGTTATACGCGCCAGTGATCAAGATCATGAACGCGGTGGCTGAACAAACAAGCAAAGTATCAATGTAGATAGAGAAAGATTGCACTAGGCCCTGCTGAGCTGGGTGCTCAACACTTGCCGCTGCCGCCGCATGAGGCCCTGTACCTTGACCCGCTTCGTTTGAGTAAACACCACGTTTAACACCCCAGCCAATCGCGGCACCCACACCGGCCATCGGCGTGAATGCATCACCGATGATCATTGAGAAGATGCGTGGCACTTCACCAATGTTCAGTAGGATGATGATGAAAGCGGTGACGATGTACGCCAATGCCATGAAAGGCACGACAATCTGAGTGAAGCTCGCAATGCGTTTTACACCACCAAAAATGATGAACGCAAGAATGATAGAAATCAGTGTGCCGGTGAAGATTTTCGCGAAACTGAAGGTGCCGATGGCCGTTTCGATCATGTCACCTGAGCCAAATGCAGCTTCGACTGCGTTACCGATGCTGTTCGATTGCACACCCGGAAGTAGGAAGCCACACGCAAAAATGGTCGCGACTGCGAAAATCCACGCATACCATTTTTGACCCATTGCTTTTTCGATGTAGTAAGCCGGACCACCACGGAATTCGCCGTTATCTTCTTCTTTATAGATTTGCGCCAGTGTCGATTCTGCATACGCGGTTGCCGCGCCAAAAAATGCTACTGTCCACATCCAGAAGACAGCACCTGGGCCGCCAAAACCGATCGCTGCAGCGACACCTGCAATGTTACCTGTACCGACACGACCAGAGAGTGAAACGGCCAGAGCCTGGAATGAAGAGATGCCTTTAGAAGAACTTTTCCCAGACAGAAGCAAACGCCACATTTCGGTGAAGTGTCGAACTTGTACAAATCGAGTCATGATTGAATAGAACAAACCCGCCCCCAAGCACAAGTAAATCAGTGCCGGGCTCCAGATAATCCCATTCATAAAATCAACAAATGACTGCATATGAATTTCCCTGTTAGTTGTTGAGTCCCTTTAGCGACAAAACGGCATATCGTTTAAAGGGGTGTTGTGTTTAATTGCGAACAGCATATTAACCTTTTTGTAACCTTAATGTTAAATCATTTATCTATTAATCTTGTTTGGCGTGACTCCATCCACAAAATTCCAATCAGAAGAGAAATGATAGGTTAAAACTTCATCGTTTAGTCTTCTCGTGCCAAAACTGAGAATGGTAAAACGCATCTGGTGGTCGATGCGTTTTATGGAAAAGCGCAAATTCTATTTGTTAAATGTGCTGATAATGTCGTTTAATTTAGTGAATGCTACTATTTGCCATAGCGGCTCATGCTCAGTTGCGGGTATTGATGACGATCTCCGGTGACAAGGTCGGTTAATATTTCGGCGGAGCCACACGCCATCGTCCATCCTAGCGTACCGTGACCAGTATTAGTGAAGAGGTTACTCAGTGGTGTTGGGCCAATGATCGGCGTGCCATCGGGCGTCATTGGGCGAAACCCACTCCAATATTGTGCATGCTCAAAAGAGGCACCGCGAGGGAAGAGGTTGCTGACGACATGATTGAGCGTCGCCAGGCGTTTGGCCGTTAGCTTTTCGTCAAAGCCTGCCAATTCAGCCATACCTGCCACGCGGATTCTGTCATCAAAACGCGTTAGGGCGACTTTGTAGGTCTCGTCCATAATGGTGGAAGAGGGGGCATACTGATCATCGCTGACAGGTAAGGTAAGCGAATAGCCTTTAACGGGGTATATCGGGAGGGTTAGCCCCAGTGGCTCTAATAATGCATTGCTATAACTGCCCATTGCGACAACGAAGGTATCGGCGGTGAAATCACCAGCATCCGTGTGAATGGCGCAGACACGTTGATGAGATGCAGTTAGACGTTGAATGCGGGTATTGAAATGAAACTCCACGCCAGCCTCTTCACACAGACGCTGGAGCTCTTGGCAAAAAAGGTGGCAATCACCGGTTTCATCGTCCGGTAGATAGAGGCCACCGACCAGCTCTCCCTGCATATGAGCCAAACCGGGCTCTTGGTTCAGGCATTGATTAGCATCGAGCAGTTCAAAGCGAGTGCCTGCCTCGGCAAGCAGCGCCATGTCCTTTTCTACCGCTTGCAATTGCTGAGTATGACGAAACAGTTGCAGTGTGCCTTTCTGGCGTCCTTGATAATCGAGCTTGTGCGTTTGGTTGAGCCTTTTTAAGCTCTTCTGGCTGCGACTTGCGATCGTCAACATGCGGGCTTTGTTCACTCGATAGCGCTCTAGCTGGCAGTTACGCAACATTTGCGTCATCCAAATGAATAGCTCGCGGCTCACCATAGGTTTGATCTTTAGCGGCGCATGTTGCTCGAATAACCATTTGATCGCCTTGAGCGGAATGCCGGGAGCGGCCCAAGGAGAAGAGTAGCCATAAGAGATTTGCCCTGCGTTGGCAAAACTGGTTTCTTCGCCGGCGCGAGATTGACGATCGATAACCGTCACATCACATCCTGCTTGATTGAGCATCCAAGCGCTCGTGAGTCCGATGACTCCACTGCCCATCACCACAACCTTCACATCATTCTCCTCATTGGTATTTTGGCTAAGAATCTGTGATTTACATTTGCGTAACAATCGATAAAAATTAAACACATCATTTAGAAAAACTAAAAGCGCGCTCATGACCCAGATGTTATTTCAAGGTGTTCATTTACTGTGCCAAGTCGCGCAGTACCCGACGATAAGCCAAGCAGCAAGTCGTCTAAACCTCACGCCGGGAGCCATCAGTCAGCAGGTAAAGTCCATTGAACAACATTTGGGTTTTAGTGTTTTTGAACGCCATCCGCGCGGGATTCGCTTAACCGAGCAGGGGAGAAAACTGATCGAGGGGGTAACGCCGCATCTGTTAGCCATTGAAGAAGTGACCGCGCAAGTGAGATCCTCCGGCGAAGCAGCTCAGATTCGTCTGAAGCTAACCCCCTCTTTCGCGTTTAAATGGCTCGTCCCTCGTTTAGAGAGTTTCTATCGATTACACCCGACGATTCAGGTTCACACCTTTGCCGAGGGCGCATTGGTGGATAGCCAGCATAAGGACTTTGATATTGCGATCGACTATGGCCCAATCCCCTATAAAGATGATCGCGCTGAACTGTTAATGGCGGAGTCACTGCTCCCTGTGATGAGCCCCTATTACTATCAGCAGCATTTTTCGTCGCATTCGTCCAATGAGGCGTGGTCGCGGGTGACGTTGCTGCATGATGCGATGCTTTGGCAAGGGGCCGTTCGAGATCATGAGTGGCGCTATTGGTCCAAGCAGCAAGGGATGGATTTTGACTGCCAACATGGTCACTTTTTCAATCGCACCGATATGGCGATGTCGGCAGCAGAGGCTAACGTGGGTGTCGCTTTGGCTCGTATGGCATTGCTGGGCGATGAGATCTCAATGCAAAGGTTAGTCGCACCTTATGAGCCCATCCCGGCTGGCGCGGGGTACTTTGTGTTGACCCATGTGGACAACGCCCACACGCGGGTCTTCAAACAGTGGTTAAGAGCACAGTGCGATGTGGGTGAGTAAACCACGGAGATGGTCACCATCGCCAATTAATCTGGCGCTGCGTCTTATTGGCTCTACACTTAAAAAAGTCAACGGGATAGCCTTTTGTTGGCAGAGTGAGGGAGCGGCATGTATGAATTCGAATGAGCAGTTATGCAGCTATCGTAATCCAGATGGTTGGTGCTGCGATCAAATTAGTGGTGAGTCAGGACTGTGCTATTGGCATGATCCGAACATCGATAAAAGTAATGACGACATCAAACAGCAAGTGGAGCAATGGGCCGCAGAGGGCAAGCCACTGGATGGCTTTCAGTTAGCGAAAACCGATTTGACGGATGTAGACTTGGTCAATAGAGGCAGTAAAGACGGGTATCTTTGTCGTGAGGCCGATTTTTATCGAGCAGACCTCACCGATGCGCATTTTTTCGGCTTAGATCTTCGCGGCTCTTCTTTGATGAAAGCCAAGATGCTCGGCGCCAATCTGCACTGCGCGAAATTGGATAAATGCAATTTATTGGGTGCAGATCTTGGGCGTGCCAAGCTCGAAAATGTCGAGTGGGGACGCTACCTAAAGCAAGAACTCGATGCCAAGCAAGCAAAGAAAAAGCACGATAGAACGCTCACCGCCAGTCTCTATCAGGAGGCGGAAGAGGTGTGTCGTAACATTCGTAAACAGTGCGAAAAACAAGGACTGTTTGAGATGGCGGGAGACTTCTTTAAACGTGAGATGCGTTTTCGTCGCTATCAGTTACCCAAGTTCAGTACCAAACGGTGTATATCCAAAGCGGTCGATCTGTTTTGTGGCTATGGCGAAGATCCTGTCCGCGTGGTGCTGTTTTCGATCTTTTTGATCATGGTGTGCGCGATGGCCTATTTCTTTCTTGATACCACAGGGGCGCATCCGATTTACGAAGGGGTGACGGGCTGGCGTTTTTATCTGTTGGAGTTTTTTAACTCGCTCTATTTCAGTGTGGTGACCTTTACCACGCTCGGTTACGGCGATATCTCACCGGTTGGTGTTGCGAGATTTATCGCTGCGCTTGAGGCCTTTTTAGGCAGTTTCACCATGGCCCTGTTTGTGGTGGTGTTTGTAAAAAAAATGACCCGCTAGCGCAGCCTGCCCCAATTACAGCTTGGATTGTGCACGGCCGAGGCGGTCGTGCACCGCGACCCACTCGTCACTGCGTGGTGGCGTTTCTACCCAAATCTCATCGCAGTGCCATTGGTCTGCATCATCAAGCGCGCGGTACAGATCGTGTGCGTACTGAGCCACGTTGTCCGCCATTTTAATTGCTCGAACATTCAAATTCGTAGGTAACGGTGAGTAGTGCAGCAAAGCCACCTCTCCCTTTACTTCCGGTAGATGATCAATGTCGACCAACTTCACTGAGGTGTTAGGTTGATAATGGCTGGTCACGTTACCCGGGACGGCGACATTGTGCGCTTGAGGCGAACACACCTCCTCACCCAATGTGTGTGACAATTGCGCAGCGCTAATGGGGCCTGCGCGAAGGATTCGAAATGGACGTTGAGTGAGATCGACAATCGTTGACTCAAGGCCATGAGCACAATCTCCGCCATCAAGCACCGCAGCGATATGACCGCCTAGAGAATTGAGTACGTGCGACGCTGAGGTTGGACTCAGTTTCTTATAAGGGTTAGCGGATGGGGCGGCAACGGCCAGCCCGCTTGAGAGCAGCTCGTTAAACACGTCGTGTGCTGGCATGCGAACGCCAATGGTCTCTAGACCGCCCGTGACGACCGAATTGGCTTGTGGCGATTTCTTTAGTAGCAGGGTAACCGGACCAGGCCAAAAGGCACTTGCAATGGTGTACGCTTCCTCTGGGATCTCCGTCGCCCAATCGGATAACTGCTGAACTTGGCCAATGTGTACGATTAACGGGTGGTTTGCCGGTCTGCCTTTCGCCGCGAAAATCTTCTTTACCGCTTCTGGGTTGGTGGCATCTGCCGCGAGTCCATAAACGGTTTCGGTCGGAATCGCCACCAACTCGCCAGAAGCAAGAAGCGACTTCGCTTGTTCGATATCGTTTTGGTTTTGTGCGGAAAGATGTAGCGTTTTCAATGTCACTTCCTCAGAAAAACGGACGGTTACATAGGCATGTTTGCTCTGACCAAATCAAAGCAAACGCACATTTTAGCTATCTTTTTCAAATTTGCGATGCTTATTTTCCTTTTTACATCGCTAGGCGAACCTCGTTTTGCGAAGTGCTTGATTCTGTGTAAGGTTTCCATCAAATCTTGTCACAATCCACAACCCACAACCCACAACCCACAACCCACAACCCATAAAAAGGTGCAGCCTAACTCTGCACCGTGAGATAAGCACGTGCTCACTTAAATGGAGAGTGCTAGCAATTAACACTCAGCCGCGCGAGCTGAATCGAGTTTTCGCAAACGCAGCGACATCGACATCAACGCAAAACCGCACACCAATATCGCACCGCCAATCGCGACGAAAATCGTGCCGTCGGCAAAGCTGTCGGTGGTGACAGCAAACAGCGCCACGATGACGCCCAGCGCCGTCATTGCTTTCCCCATAAAAATACCGTTGGCGTGATCAATCGGCGTTTGCTCTTGCTTGGAAATCGGTGTGTGGATTCGCTCACTCACGGCGTGATTGAAATAGGGGCGTTTGGTCATCAAAGCGGTAGAAAGGAAAAAACCACCAGTGACGATAACATGCGCCAAGAGACTGCATACCACCATCATATCAACGCTTTCTCTATGATTAAGCGGGCCGATGAAAGGCTCAAGCCAATGAACATCGAACACAAAATGCATCCATGCGGAAACTAGGATGCCGACCAGAACCGTCGCCCAGCCAGACCAAGGCGGCGTACGTAAGTTGATCATGGCCAAAAGCGAGGGAATCGACATCGGCATGTGCAGCAAAGCAGAGAAGATCATCATGATGTCGAACAGGCTGTAGTCTTCGATACGAGCAAACAACAGCGCTACGCCGCAAGCCAACAGGCCGGTCAGGACCGTGGCGATTTTACCCAGACGCATCTGTTGCTCGCTGCTCGCGTGCGGATTGATTAGGGAAAGATAGACATTGTTGACCACAATGCCGGCGTTGCGATTGAGCGCAGTGGTCATCGGAGACACGGTCGCCGCTAACATCGCCACCATCACCAGCCCCAATAGCCCTTGTGGCATGTAGTGTTCGATATAGTAAAGGTAGGCGGCGTTGTTGGCTCCACCTCCGAGCTCTGGGTAGCTCAAGCCCAAATCAATATTGAGTGAAGCAACAAACCAAGGCGGGGCAAACCAAAGCAGCGGTGCGACGAGAAACAGCGCGCCAGCCAGCAACGCCGAGCGTGATGCCTCTTTCTCATTGCTGGTGGTGAGGAATCGATAGCTGCTGAGGGCATTATTCGTGGTTAAGGTTTGTTTCAGCAGCATGATGGCCACCCAAGCAATGAAAATCTGCCAGGTGTGCATGCTCTCGCCCATGACGGTGTTTGACAAAGATTCAACCGGTAGGCTCACGACGTGCTTGGCCGCAGTGGCCCCAACGACCATGGTGATAGTGACCAATAGCACCAGTTGGATCACATTGGTCGCAGAGACCGTCCAAACCCCCCCGGTGAGGGCAATAAAGGTCACCAGCAGAGAAATAGAGACGATGGTGACGTCGATACTAATGCCAAAGGTGGCCGACAAAAAGGCGCCTAATCCATTGAGCCAAATCGCTGCGCCAATCAGTGTGATGGGAAAACTCGACCAAGTGAAGACTTGCTCAGACAACTTGTCAAAACGCAGACGCACGACATCCATCGCCGTGGCAACCCTTAAGCGGCGGTAACGCGACGCAAAAAAGAGCGCTGAGACAAAAAAGCCTAACGCATTGCCCCAAAAGACAAACATGATGCTGAGACCATCTTCAAACGCTTTGGCCGCCGCGCCAGTAAATGTCCATGCCGAAAACTGCGTCATGAAGGCGGTGGCGCCCGCCATCCACCACGTCATCGCGCCATTGCCTTTAATAAAGCCGTCGGCATTGGAAGCGTGGCGTTTGAACGCGTTAGTCACGATCAGTAAGAAAACGAAATAGAGCGCAAGTACGAACCAGTCGAGATGTGTCACAAGGGAACCTAACTATAAAAGAGGGAGTAAAGTTTTTTAAAATTGCGTTTCACTTCATATTGTACGACAAGATTAACCTGCATTGGGAGAGCTGGATCATATTTGCTGAGTCAAGTTAGTGAATGAAACGGCTGCACGTAAGTATGGAAAGAGGTGATGTTACCCGCAGACACCTTAGTTATCTCCTCTGAATTGATGCGCCTATTGAGGTAGGATAGTGACACTGTTTTTCAGACTTTGGATATTCGCCGTGCATCGCCCGACCCCTTTAGAGGTACTCAATTCTGTATTTGGTTACGATCAGTTTCGTCATCAGCAACAATCGATCATCGAGACGTTGGTTGAAGGCGGTGATGTGCTCACCTTGATGCCGACAGGCGGGGGAAAGTCGCTCTGCTACCAAATCCCAGCCATTGTACGAGAAGGCGTGGGGGTGGTTGTGTCGCCGTTGATTGCCTTGATGAAGGATCAGGTTGATGCATTAGCGCAAGTCGGTGTGGCCGCTGCCTATCTCAACTCCACATTAGATCGCTATGAACAGCGTGAAGTTGAAGATCAGATTCGACGCGAAGAGATTCAGCTTCTATACATCGCCCCAGAGCGTTTGATGATGCCGCAAACCCTCGACTTGCTCTCCGAGTGCCGCGTATCGCTCTTTGCAATTGATGAGGCACACTGTGTGAGCCAATGGGGACATGATTTTCGACCGGAATATCAACAGCTTTCTGTTTTACATCAACGCTTTCCGAACGTGCCGCGCATTGCACTTACCGCAACGGCTGATAAGCGTACGCAGCAAGAGATCATCAGTCAGCTAGCGCTTCAATCGGCCCAAGTGTTTGTCCACAGTTTTGATCGCCCCAATATTTGCTACTACGTCAATGAGCCAAGCAATGCAAAGAATGACTTGTGGTCATTCATCTCTGCGCATCACGCGAACGATGCGGGCGTCGTCTACTGTCTATCGCGTAAAAAAGTGGAGGAGACAGCAGAGTGGTTAGCGAGCAAAGGTCGAACCGCATTGGCGTATCATGCCGGAATGTCGGTTGAAAAGCGCAATGAGCATCAACAACGTTTTCTGCGTGAGGAAGGAGTGATCATCGTCGCGACCATTGCGTTTGGTATGGGCATCGATAAACCCGACGTGCGTTTTGTCGCTCACTTGAGTTTACCGAAAAGCTTGGAGTCCTACTATCAAGAGACGGGTCGCGCGGGCCGAGATGGTGAACCCGCCAATGCTTGGATGGCCTACGGGATGCAAGATATGGTTATGCAGCGCCAGATGGTAGAAAACTCAGACGGTGGTGACGCCTATAAACAAGTGCAAATTCAAAAACTGAATGCCCTGCTTGGTTACTGTGAGTTGGTGACGTGCCGCCGGCAAACCCTTCTCGCTTACTTTGATGAGCAGATGAAGGAACCGTGTGGCCACTGCGACAACTGCCTGACGCCGCCAACCACTTGGGATGGCACAGAGGCGGCTCAAAAGGCGTTGTCGACGGTATACCGATGCGAGCAGCGTTTTGGTGTCACATATCTTATCAATGTCTTGTTGGGCAAGCGCGACGATCGCATTGAACGATTCGGTCACGACAAGGTGTCTACCTTTGGGATTGGCACCGAGCTTAATGCCAATCAATGGAAGGGCGTCTTTCGTCAACTCATCGCGATGAACTACCTACGGGTGGAAGGTGAGTACAACCGTTTAGTGCTCACGCCGCAATGTCGTTCGATCTTAAAAGGCGAGCAGAGCGTCCAGTTGCGCGCACTGCGCAAAGCGAAGTCGAACCAATCGACGAAATCGAGCGCCGCAGAGTCGTTATCTCCTTCAGATACGGAGCAATTTCTTTCTTTGAAAGCCGTACGTGCTCGCTTGGCGACAGAGCAAAACGTGCCAGCGTATGTGATCTGTCAAGATGTCAGTTTGAAAGCCATGGCCAAAGCTCGACCCCAAACATTGGATCAGCTTCGTCAGATTTCAGGGTTTGGTGATACCAAAGTGAGTCAATATGGTGAAGCGCTGTTAGCCGTAATGGAAGACAAACCCGTTGAGCTGCGCCGCTTGAACGATACCGAGCAACAGTCGGTTGAGCTCTTTCACCAGATGGGGTCGGTTGCGAGTGTCGCTGCCCATCGTCAACTGGCCGAGACCACGATACAGAATCACCTCAGCGCCGCCATTGAGAGCGGGGCGTGCCAACTCGAACAATTGGTGGACCTTAGCCCTGATGCGCTCAGCGACATTGAACAGAAAGCGACTGCGCTTAACAGCATCAATGAAAACAAGCTAAAGCCTCTGTTTGAAGCGTTCAATGAACAATACGACTACGGCACGCTGCGCTATGTACTCGGTCATATGAAGCATCAGCTAAGCCAACAAGCCGTTGAGGCTCAGTGAGCGTCATAAGCCTAATTTAGTCTGCTTGCTTATCATCTATCAGCGATTTTAACGTACTGACAGAAGTAGGGAGCAGTCCGACTTTTAAGCCAAATGGTTTGAACACCTTGTTGAGAATCTCTGTGTTGTAGCTGCCCCGATCATTCTCTATATCTGAGAGTGTTTTTCTTGAGACATCGACAAGTCTTGCGAATACATCCTGTTTGAGTCCCAGTATATTAATGCGTAAACTTTTCAACGCTTGGCCTTGTGTTAGCTCTCCAAGCAATAAGTGTTTGATGATTTTGTTTGCCTCTGTGTTGCGTTTTGCTGCACTGACTGCTTTGGCGTTTTTTGAGGTTTTCGATCTCGTCGGAGTATTAAGTTGCGATCGTTCTTTGGTCGAATGAGTTGCATTCGTCCCAGTCTTGGACTGATGTTGATTTCGCTTTGCTCTTAGACGAGCCACTGTATCTTGTACGGACTCTTTATTGCTTGGCTGATTCATAGTAGCCCCCATTTAGTGAGCTTTTCTGATATATGATTAAGTCCAACGGCTGGCATCTCTAAGATTTGTTCTGGCACTCCCCGTAATGCTAGTCTCTGCTTTAAGTCAATGCATTTACTTGCAGTAACCTCTAGCTCTTGTAATAACACTTCTTTTGGCACGAGATCAGATAAGGTATCCGCTATTCCTACGAAGTCGTAAGTGCCGCCAACCTCTAGTGGGGCTCTCCATTTTGTTGTTCTTGGAATGCCTTCAGGGTCAGCTTTCATTGGTGCGAAGTCGTAAACGGGAGCAAGCTTTATGACTCCATCACCTTTTAACAATGAAGTGTTTCTGCCATGGTTATCACTATTACCAAACAAGATGTTGAGTAAATCTCTCTTCACCCATTCAATGACGAAAGCTTGGGTATCAAACCTATACCCTTGGTGTTTAACCATATTGCTTTCAGTAATTTTTTCTATGAGAGTTCGGATTGTTGTTTCGTGATCAAGCGTGACCCCAGCGCCTTTGTTCAAAATGGAATACACAGATTCCATGCCAAATCTCTCGATTTGTTGCTCATTAATTTGAACATCAAATCGAGGAAGCCATAAGGAAGGGTAGTTTAATCCTTCCTCCAAGCGCATACCGTCGGTGGAGATCGTTTCAACTCCCATTTCAGTTAGCTCGTGGTAGAAGTAGAACTCTGCTCTTAGAATATTACAGTCGATGGTGCTTCTTGAGCCTCTAGGGTACTTTACTAAGTAATGTAAGTCGTGGTTGCTATTGTCATCTTGGTATGGATCAATCCATATTTTTTCGCTGCCAGAGCCATGATCGAAACCGCATCGGAGGATCAGTTTTGGCGCTTCACCTCCAGCCCCTGTTGCACCACCTGCGGCGGCCCCTCTTTGTTGTGCATAGTCGAGGAAATCACCAGCTCGATTTTTAACATCATCAACAGAGAAGTAGAGGTTGTCTGCTACTTCGTAGCGCTCAGGAAGAGAGTCTTTTACTCTTAAGTTACCAATAGGCGACATTGTGCCAAACTTGAGCAAAACATAATCTTGTTCATCAGAACTAAGGTCGTCAATATCTAGGTGTTTGACCCAGTATCGTCTACTAGCACCACTAGGCATAATATCGTCGAGAAACGTTAACCATCCAGGTTTACCCATGTCATTAAAAAAGAATGAGACAGGATGATTTAGTGAAACGGCGTGAAAGTCATCTTTATCGTGATGTTCTAGCGCATAGTCGCTGAGGTAGTTGAGTTCAGTCACTCGGAAATTATGTTGGCTACTTTTAGGGAATGAGATGATACCGATATCTATCCATTCACCTCTGATAAAAGCTTGTACGGTTAGTTCTTCCATTGACAACACCTCTACTTATCAATGAGTAAAACTTTACTCGTAAAGTCGTTTTTTTTCAATTAACGAGTAAAAATTTACTCGTTAATGTGTAGAAAGCCTATTTATGAGTAAATAATTACTCATAAAACGTAAATTAAAACTGTTGATGAGCAGAATGGATTGCTTTAGCTATGAAAGCTGCGATAGGGGACGTTAACTGCCAAAGACCAGATGAGGATATCTCTAGATAGCGCATTTTTAGTACCAACTTTTAGTACAAGTGGCACACGAACGAAAAATAAAGACAAAAAAGGCGGTAAGTCAATAACTTACCGCCTTTCCAAACGTTTGGTGGAGCTGGCGGGAGTTGAACCCGCGTCCGAAAATCATTCATCTTTGGTACTACATGCTTAGTCGATCTTTAGTTTCGCCACCCACCTGCGAACCGACACGCGAATGAATGACTAACCTGAATTATAATTCGCCGTTCATCTCTCAGGTGGGAGAATCCGGGCTAGCGCGTTTGGGTTTGATCCCTCGTTGGTCCCCGTCTTACGTGCGGAAGCTAGGGCGAGAGAGCTCTCAGCAGGGTATTAAGCTGCTAGTGCGTAGTTTTCGTCGTTTGCGACTATTTTTTTGCGGTTTGTTAACGAGGCCTACCGCACCTCGGCATGCACCTTAGACTGCAAAATTCCCGTCGAATCCTGAATCAGCCCCAAGGTTGTTGGTGCATAGTACCAGATTAGTGATGCCTGTCTAGCACTATGCGTTTAAGTGGTTAAGATTAGCGCAGCGCGCTTTTCATTACTCGAGCTTTTTGACGCTGCCAGTCGCGATCTTTGATGTCATCACGTTTGTCGTGTAGCTTTTTACCTTTTGCTACGCCGATTTTCATTTTGACCCAAGATTTAGACCAGTAGAGAGACAAGGCGATAAGCGTCATGCCTTCACGGTTGATGCGTCCGGTTAAGTTGTCGAGCTCTCGACGGCTCATAAGTAGTTTTCGCACACGAGTAGGGTTCGCCACTACGTGTGTCGATGCCTGATTTAGAGGAGTGATCGTCATTCCACTCACAAAGGCTTCACCGTTACGCATAAATACGTAACTTTCTGAAATATTGGCTTTACCTTGGCGAAGGGCTTTCACTTCCCACCCTTGTAGCTCTAGACCTGCTTCGATCTCATCTTCGATGAAGTATTCGTGGCGAGCCTTTTTATTGAGCGCGATGGTATTGCTACCCGCTTTTTGTTTTGAGTTTTTCTTTGCCATAATACGGTCATTATAAAGAGGGTTGAGTGCTTAGCAAATCCCTTTGTTTGCGCTGAGTGCAAATAAAAGTAAAATTATCGCCAGCTTGATGCCCAAGCTTAGTCGTAAGGAGTCAATATGAAGCAAGTCAGTCGCTCAGCGCTGGTATCTTTTAGCGCAGAGCAGATGTATGAGTTGGTCAATGACGTGGCGAGTTATCCCGAGTTTCTTCCAGGTTGTTCCGGTTCTCGAGTGATTGAAGAGAGTCAGGATGCCATGGTAGCGTCGGTCGATGTGTCTAAAGCGGGTATCAGCAAGACATTTACCACCTCAAACACCTTGCACTTTGGCGAGGCGATCATCATGAATTTGGTCGATGGCCCATTCAAAACCTTGAAAGGGGGGTGGTATTTTACACCGCTGGATGAGCGAGCCTGTAAAGTAGAGCTTAAGTTAGAGTTTGAGTTTTCCAGCAAAATGATTGAGATGGCCTTTGGTAAAATCTTCAATGAGTTGACGAGCAATATGGTCAATGCTTTTACCGCAAGAGCGAAACAGGTGTATAACTGCTATGAGTATTGAGTCTGATATGATCCATGTTGAGGTGGTGTATGCGCTACCCAATGAGCAGCGGGTCTACACTTTGGTGGTCAACAAGTCGATGACGGTTGAGGAAATCATCAAGCAGTCTGGCGTTTTGGAACGCTATCCCGATATTGACCTAACAAAAAATAAAGTTGGGGTGTTTAGTCGCAATGTGAAGTTGGATGCGACTGTTCGAGACAAAGATAGAATCGAAATTTATCGACCTTTATTAGCGGACCCGAAAGAGATCCGACGCAAGCGAGCAGAACAAGCCAAAGCGGCCGGAAGCGCAGACCCAGTGACAGGGGGCAAAAAGAACCCGCTTAGGAAAGAACAGGCCTAATCAAAAAACGCTGACATCTTGTCAGCGTTTTACATTTTTGCGCGAATAGCGCCTCAACGAACAGACACTTTATTAATTGATACTTTCAAAAAAATCGTCACTGGCGGTGAAGTCGCCAGTCACATCAACCAATTGACCATTGCCATTGAAGTTGACCACTAAGTTTTTTTGAATCGAGTCATGGTGGCCTTTAGTGTGATGGTAAATATAGTACCAAGTGTCAGGGTAGCCATTTTCAACCAACATCGGTGAGCCCATCACATAACGTACTTGCTCTTTGGTCATACCGAATTTAAGTTTTTCTACCGCTTCTTGCTCAACATAGTTGCCCTGGTTGATGTCAATGCGATACACCAGCTTCTCTAATAATGAACAGCCAGTCAGGGTTGTGATCGCGAGTGGTAATGCGATAAGCCACTTAGTTAGTTGCATACGAGTATTCTTACTGCAGAGGGTTCTAAAACTGAGCCGATAATAAACAAGCTTGCTTGTAATGTAAAAAGCTCATCGGCATTTGAACTGTTTCAGACCATGATTTTTGAATTAGGTTGCAAATTCGAGCCAAAATTCCTGAGCCAGGGAACTTTGGCTACCTAACCTGAGCGGGATCTATTGTTTAGTCACCCTAAGCGGCGACTAGGAGCTCTTTTGCATTGGCTAAGGTTGAGTCGGTAATTTCACTTCCACCTAACAAGCGGGCAAGCTCGCTAATGCGCTGATTGCGATCGAGAACACGCATCTGTGTCTCTGTTTTTCCTGCTTTAGTGCTTTTGGCAACAAACAGTTGCTGGTGGCCACATCCGGCGACCTGCGGTAAGTGAGTCACACAGAGAACCTGGGTAGATTCGCCTAATTTTCGCAGCATTTTACCGACTACGGCGGCGGTTGGCCCACTGATACCGACATCCACTTCATCAAAAATGAGGCTTGGTGTGTCGACTTTCTGCGCGGTAATGACTTGAATGGCTAGGGAAATACGTGAAAGTTCCCCCCCAGATGCCACTTTGGCAATCGGTTGAAGTGGTTGGCCGGGGTTCGTTGAGACTAAGAAACATACTTGGTCGAGGCCAAGTGGTGAAGGATGCGCCGTGTCACTGACCACATCGATACAAAACTTCGCTTTTTCCATACTCAACTCGTGCATGCTGGCTGAGATCAGCTTGTTGAGCTCTTTGGCGTATCGTGAACGTGATTTACTCAGTTTTTCTGCGTGCTCCACAAAAGTTGCAAAAGTCTGGCTCACCTCATTTTCCAGTTGCTCGAGTTTTTCATCGGAGCAGTCTAGCGCGTCGATTTGTGCCAACAACTCTTGGTGATGTTGATATAAAGCTTCTGGCATCACATGATGTTTACGTGCGATAGACATCACTTTGGAGAATCGCTCTTCCACATAAGCCATGCGCGCAGGGTCAACGTCAATATTGTCGAGGTAGTTGCGAAGTTCATTGTTGGCTTCTTCAATCTGAATCAGGGCTTCCGCCAGCATATTAGGCAGTGCAGCTAACTTATCGTCGAGTTCTGCAAGTTGAATCAAGGACTGACTGGCTGATTGGAGAATACCAAGCGCATTAACTTCTTCACCTTCGTAAATAAGCTCAATGGCTTGTTGGCAGGTGGTGGCGAGCTCTCCGCTGTTGGAGAGGCGTTTGTGTTCTTGTTCGAGCTCTTCATATTCTTCCTCCCCTAGAGAGAGTTCGTTTAACTCTTTAATTTGGTATTCAAGCAACTGTTTTTGCGCAAGGTTTGCCGCGCTATTTTCTTTAAGTTGCTTGAAATGAATGTCCGCCTGACGCCAGAGTTGGTAAGCATTACGAGTGCTTTTGAGCAAGTGTATATGCCCAGCGTACTGATCGAGCATGGCGAGTTGGTGCTCAGGTTTCATCAATTGATGATGCGCGTGTTGGCCATGAATATTGATCAGCAGTTGTCCGAGCGACTTGAGCTGGGAGAGAGGGACTGGGCTACCATTAATGAAGGCTCGTGAACGGCCTTCTTTGCTAATGATACGACGCAAAATGCAGTCGCTACCATCGAGCAGGTCGTTATCTTCTAGCCATCGTGTTGCGTGAATATTGTTTTCTAGTGAGAACGCGGCACTGACTTCTGTTTTATCTTCACCTTGGCGAACCATGCTGGCTTCCGCTCTGCCGCCAAGGCATAAGCCGAGCGCATCGATTGCAATGGACTTGCCTGCGCCCGTTTCACCGGTGATGGTTGTCATTCCTTTAGAGAGTTCAAGTTGTAGAGATTTTACAATCGCAAAATTATTCACACTTAGATGAGCCAGCATTTTTAGCACCTGTTTAAATGAACAATACTGTATAAGAAAACAGTATATACTGTTTCTTTATACAGTAAAGGTGGTGGCAACAAATTTTGTGAGGGCGATTAAAAAAGGTTGATGCGCGCACATCAACCTTTCAGTGTTCATCTCTATTTAGGGGCGCTTGCTAGAAAAGCTTGCTGGACCAGCCCAGTTTGTTCCTCAGCACATGATAGTAGCTGTATTCCGTTGGGTGGATAAGTTTCAGGACGTTCGGGCTTTGATAAATATGGATTTCATCCCCCGGTGAGACGGGCAATGACACTTGACCATCACAACTGACTTCCTGTGTGCCTCGGTTATCGGGCGACACCAGTAGCTTGATACGCCTTTTTCCGTCAACCACCAAAGGTCGACTCGACAAAGTATGGGGAAACATAGGGACAAGCGAGATAGCGTTGAGGCTAGGCGACAGAATTGGGCCGCCCCCAGAGAGCGAATAAGCCGTAGAGCCGGTCGGTGTTGAGACTATGATGCCATCCGCACGCAGAGAAAACGCGAAGCTGTTATCGATATAGACCTCGAATTCAATCATGTGCGCAATTTGCCCAGGGTGAAGCACCGCTTCGTTTAGCGCAGCGTTGTGGCTTTTAACTTGGCCATGACGATGGACTTCCGCTTCAAGTAAAAAGCGCTCTTCTTCAATGTAGTCTCCCGCTAGCACGGTTTTCAGCGCCGCTTGAAAGTCTTCGGGATTTAAGTCCGTCAAAAAGCCAAGGTTTCCACGATTAACACCAATGACGCGCACGTCAAAACGCGACAGTACACGAGCGGCGCCTAGCATGTTGCCGTCACCACCAACGACAATGGCCAAGTCTGCAACGTTACCCAGCCGAATCAAACTGGCGAAATCTTGTTGCGGTAAGTCATCTAAGATTTCGCTGAGACGATCATCGATAAGAACCTGATAACCTTCTGATTTTAACCAAGTGTACAGTTCTCGGTGCGTTTGGATAGCCTGCTGATCTCTGGGCTTACCAATGATAGCGATCACTTCAAAAGGTTTTTTCATAAGTTTTCCGCACTAAATAGGCTTGAATCGACAATCTACATCCCCATAATAATGGCAAGTTAGCTAATTGTGCGAATTTTTTGTATTTGGTGGTGGCAAACTGAGCCGTTAAGTACAAAGAACATTGAATTCTGGAGAGACCATGAGCAACGAAGAAAATAAGATTAAAGAAGAAGAGCTTGATCAAATCATCGAAGAAGCGGAAAAAGCCGAAGCGGCAGCACAAGAAGTGGAAGCTGAGCTTGAAGAGATGGGTGATGAAAAAGACGCGAAGATTGCTCAACTAGAAGCGGCGCTACTGACAAGCGAAGCGAAAATTCAAGAACAGCAAGACGGTGTATTGCGAGCGAAAGCAGAAGTCGAAAACATGCGTCGTCGTACGGAAACCGAGATCGACAAAGCGCGTAAATACGCATTGAATAAGTTTGCTGAAGAGCTGTTACCGGTGATTGATAACCTAGAGCGTGCGATTCAAGCGGCAGACGGTGAGAATGAAGCGGTCAAGCCGATTCTTGAAGGAGTTGAACTGACGCACAAAACGTTTGTCGATACCGTGTCTAAGTTTGGCTTGAAAGAGATCAACCCAGAAGGTGAAGCGTTCAACCCTGAGCAGCACCAAGCGATGTCCATTCAGGAAAGCCCTGATCATGAATCGAACACGGTAATGTTTGTGATGCAAAAAGGGTATGAGTTGAACGGACGCGTGATTCGTCCTGCCATGGTGATGGTAGCGAAGTAAACCGAGATGGTAGCGAAATAATCGCGACATTATGCGCGATAGAGTAGCGAACAAAGCGAGGCTTCGGCCTCGCTTTGTTGTTTCTAAACAAAAATTACGATTTTTTTCATTTTGTCCCTTGAAAAGGTAATTCCAGACCTTATCTAAGGGGCATAGAGAAGCAAACATGATTATTTTTGTTTGTGAGCAAGGGTTGAAACCCGATTCTCCATCCCCACATAGGGGGATATAGCACAACGAAAATAGAATTTATTCGGAGATAGCCTGATGGGTAAAATCATTGGTATTGACTTAGGTACTACTAACTCTTGTGTTGCTGTATTAGACGGCGACAAACCACGCGTGATTGAAAACGCAGAAGGTGAACGTACTACTGCATCGGTAATTGCTTACACAGACGGCGAGACATTGGTTGGTCAGCCTGCGAAACGTCAAGCAGTTACTAACCCTGAAAACACGCTATTTGCAATCAAGCGTTTGATCGGTCGTCGTTTTGAAGACGAAGAAGTTCAGCGCGACATCGAAATCATGCCATACAAGATTGTTAAGGCTGATAACGGTGACGCTTGGGTTGAAGTGAAAGGCCAAAAAATGGCAGCACCTCAAGTTTCTGCTGAAGTTCTGAAGAAAATGAAGAAAACAGCGGAAGACTTCCTAGGTGAAGAAGTAACAGGTGCGGTAATCACTGTACCGGCTTACTTTAACGATGCTCAGCGTCAAGCAACCAAAGATGCAGGTCGCATCGCAGGTCTAGAAGTAAAACGTATCATCAACGAACCGACAGCGGCAGCGTTGGCATACGGTCTAGACAAGAAAGGTGGCGATCGCACTATCGCGGTTTATGACTTAGGTGGTGGTACGTTCGATATCTCTATCATCGAAATCGATGAAGTTGAAGGTGAGAAAACGTTCGAAGTTCTTGCAACCAACGGTGATACTCACCTAGGTGGTGAAGACTTTGATAACCGCCTTATCAACTACCTAGTTGAAGAGTTTAAGAAAGAGCAAGGCATCGATCTTAAGAAAGATCCTCTAGCGATGCAGCGTGTGAAAGAAGCGGCAGAAAAAGCGAAGATCGAGCTTTCTTCGACTTCTCAAACTGACGTAAACCTACCATACGTGACAGCGGATGCGACAGGTCCTAAGCACATGAACGTGAAAGTGACGCGTGCGAAACTAGAATCTCTAGTTGAAGACCTTGTTCAACGTTCACTTGAGCCACTAAAAGTGGCACTAGCGGATGCGGATCTTTCAGTAAATGAAATCACTGACGTTATCCTAGTCGGTGGTCAGACTCGTATGCCTATGGTTCAGAAGAAAGTCGCAGAGTTCTTCGGTAAAGAAGCGCGTCGTGACGTGAACCCTGACGAAGCCGTAGCTATGGGTGCTGCAGTTCAAGGTGGCGTACTTGCGGGTGACGTGAAAGATGTACTTCTACTTGACGTTACGCCTCTGTCTCTAGGTATCGAGACAATGGGTGGCGTAATGACTAAGTTGGTTGAGAAGAACACCACTATCCCAACCAAAGCGAACCAAGTTTTCTCAACAGCGGAAGACAACCAGAACGCGGTAACCATCCACGTTCTTCAAGGTGAGCGTAAGCAAGCGATGTACAACAAGTCTCTAGGTCAATTTAACCTAGAAGGCATTCAGCCTGCGCCACGTGGCATGCCACAAATCGAAGTGACTTTCGACCTTGATGCGGACGGTATTCTACACGTGTCAGCGAAAGACAAGCAGACTGGCAAAGAGCAGAAGATCACTATCCAAGCGTCTGGTGGTCTAAGCGATGAAGACATCGAGAAAATGGTTCAAGAAGCAGAAGCGAACAAAGAAGCGGACAAGAAGTTCGAAGAGCTAGCGACTGCACGTAACCAAGCGGACCAAATGATTCACGGTACTCGTAAGCAAGTAGAAGAAGCGGGTGATGCGCTTCCAGCGGACGAGAAAGAGAAGATTGAAGCCGCGATTTCTGAGCTAGAAACAGCACGTAAAGGTGAAGACAAAGAAGCGATCGACGCGAAAGTTCAAGCACTGATGACTGCGGCTCAGAAACTGATGGAAATCGCTCAGCAGCAAGCGCAAGCACAAGGTGGCGAGCAAGCAAGCAGCGACGCTCAAGACGATGTGGTTGACGCAGAGTTCGAAGAAGTCAAAGACGACAAGAAGTAATTCTTGATTCTGACTTAACTTAACTATGATGCGGGCGTTTGAGGAGACTCTTACGCCCGTATGTTTGTACATTATGTCCATCTAACTAAAAGTGTCTTTTTGGTGTGGGATCGCTAAAATCCAGAGCCATTAGTTAGGTAGATATAACACCAAGCGGTGTTGACCGTTTGCAGTAATAAATTTGGTGACGAGAAACATGTCAAAACGTGATTTTTACGAAGTATTAGGCGTAAGCCGCGATGCATCAGAGCGTGATATCAAAAAGGCGTACAAACGCCTAGCGATGAAATTCCACCCAGACCGTAATCAGGGTGATGACAGCGCCGCAGATAAGTTTAAAGAAGTAAAAGAAGCGTACGAAGTTCTGCTCGATCCACAGAAGAAAGCCGCTTATGACCAGTACGGCCATGCAGCCTTTGAACAAGGTGGTATGGGAGGCGGCGGCTTCGGTGGCGGTGGTGCCGATTTCGGTGACATCTTTGGCGACGTGTTTGGTGACATCTTTGGTGGCGGTCGTCGTGGCGGCGGTCAAGCGCGCGCTCAGCGTGGCGCTGATTTACGCTACAACATGGAATTGACGCTTGAAGAAGCCGTACGCGGCGTGTCGAAAGAGATTGAAGTTCCTACTTTAGTGCATTGTGACAGCTGTGACGGCAGCGGAGCGAAGAAAGGTACATCACCTGAGACATGTGGCACCTGTCATGGCCATGGTCAAGTTCAGATGCGCCAAGGTTTCTTTGCGGTTCAACAAACCTGTCCAACCTGTCACGGTAAAGGCAAGATCATTAAAGACCCATGTAATGTGTGTCATGGTCAAGGTCGTAAGCAGAAGACTAAGACCCTTAATGTTAAGATCCCAGCTGGTGTGGATACTGGCGATCGCATTCGTCTTTCAGGTGAAGGTGAAGCGGGAGAGATGGGCGCGCCAGCGGGCGACTTGTATGTACAAGTACATGTGAAAGAGCACCACATCTTTGAGCGTGATGGTAATAACCTCTACTGTGAAGTGCCTGTGAGCTTTGCTATGGCAGCACTCGGTGGTGAGGTGGAAGTCCCAACATTGGACGGCCGAGTGAACCTTAAAGTGCCAACGGAGACGCAAACAGGGCGTATGTTCCGTATGCGCGGCAAAGGCGTAAAAGGTGTTCGTGGCGGTGGTATTGGCGATTTGATTGTCAAGCTTGTAGTAGAGACGCCAGTGAATCTCAGTGCCCGTCAAAAAGAGCTACTCAAAGAGTTTGAAGAGTCTTGCGGTGGCGAAGCGGCGACCAAGCACAAGCCGAAATCAGAAGGCTTTTTCAATGGTGTGAAGAAGTTTTTCGATGATTTGACCAGCTAACGCACAAGCTGAATTCAAAGCGGTAACACAGCAAAAAAGGTAGGAAACCGAAGGGTTATCCTACCTTTTTTACAATGTGCAAGCGAAGGTGTTACAAGAACATCAGTAACGTTAGCGCAACACCGACACTCAGCCAGTTCAACTGGTTTAATGACATAGTCTTATCCGAATGTAACGCTGTAATAATGAGTGTTTTATTTGTCCAAACTACCAACGATGGGAGTTCGTTAGTGGCTCAAGGGCAATGGTGTAAATCATACTGTCTCAATATTACGATTAAATTACATACAGACGTTTTTTTATGCAGCCTTGCTCAATAGTCGATCTAAGGCTCGGCTCGATAGTAGACGTTTTAGCCACCAAAGCACTCGCGTTGGCGTGGTAATTCTGTAGCGAATTTTGGGTTTGTCGGACTCCAAAGCATGAACCACAGGTGCAATACAGGCAGAGGCAGGAAGAACAAAGCGGTTGCTTGAAGTATCGTTGCCAAGTCTGGCTAATTGTTGCTCATAGTGCGCACGATGCGCGCTCTCTTCCACCTTAATCCAACGTTGAAATGCCACCAAGGCGTTGGCGCGAAACTGCGTCTCTATGGGACCTGGTTCGATGAGGCTGATGTGAATGTTGGTGTCGGCCAGTTCGAGTCTGAGTGTGTCTGTCCACCCCTCAAGAGCAAACTTGGAGGCGTTGTACGCACCGCGATATTTCATGGCTGCAAAGCCAAGTACCGAGCTGTTTTGCACGATTCGCCCAGCGCCTTGTGCTCTCATTATCGGCAGGGCCAAAGAAACAAGGTGATGCCAGCCAAAAAAATTGCTTTCAAACTGGGCGCGCAGGGCTTCTGTCGGGAGATCTTCCAATGCCCCAGGTTGACCGTAGGCCCCGTTATTGAACAGAGCATCAAGTTGGCCGTTACTTAATGCTAAGGCTTCACTAAAGCCGTTTTCGATACTTTGTGGATCAGAGAGATCCAGTTGTACCGACAACAACCCCTCTTGTTTTAATCGCTCGACGTCTTGTGCTTGGCGACAAGACGCAATCACTTGGTATCCTCGCTGACGAAGGGCGTGGGCAACCGTATAGCCTATGCCGCTCGAGCAGCCTGTAATCAAAATGTGTTGAGTCATGGTTGTCGTATCTATGATTCGTTGTTAGCGCCCTACGGGCTGCAAAAGGTGCTTGAGGGCGGGCTCAAGTCGTGAGTATTGGAAAGTGAAGCCCAGTTCGGTGAGCTTTTTGGGTTTCGCGCGGATGCTATCAAACAGCAAGGTCGCGCTCTCGCCCATCATCAGCTTCATTACCCATGCTGGTGTAAAAAGCACATGCGGTCGGCGCAGGCTCCGAGCCAGCGTCTGACTAAACAGAGTATTGGTGACAGGGTGAGGCGCAGTGAAGTTGAACACGCCTTGGGCATGTTCGGTATCCAACAAATAGACAATGGCACGCACCATATCCATCAGGTGTATCCAAGGCATATACTGCTTGCCCGTGCCTATTGGGCCACCTAAACCAAGGCGATAGGGGGGCAGCATTTTCTTCAGAGCCCCACCATCAAGACCAAGTACAATGCCTGTTCTCATCAAACACACTCGCGTGTGCTGAGACTGTGCGCGCAGAGCGATCTGTTCCCAACGTGCACAGACTTGATGAGCGAAATCGTCATTGCTTTGCACCTGCAGGCTTTCGTCAAACGGATGCGCTTGTTGGTCACCGTAGTATCCCACCGCTGAGCCACTGAGAAATACCGAGGGCGGCGCGGTGCTGGCATGAATCAAAGCGACCAATTGCTCTGTCAGTTGCCAGCGACTTTCACAAATCAAGGATTTTTGGGTGTCGGTCCAGCGTTTGTCGGCAATGGGCTCTCCGGCCAAATTGATGACGGCGTCGAAGGGATTGAGATCATGAAAGTCGTCCAAACTGTCGATGAAGGAGAGGTTGCCTTGTTTTAGGTGGGCGAGGACTTGCCGAGCGCGCGAGGGAGATCGGGTCAATACTGTCACTTCATGAGTGGTCAACTGCTTAAGCAGCTCTCTGCCAATAAACCCGGTTCCTCCGGTGAGCAAAATTTTCATTGCTGTCCCTTCTTTTTGATTTCTCGAATCATTATAGCGATCTCAAGCATGAATAGATCGCTCTTCACTTGGTTTGACCGCATCTTTGCTTATTGGCTCACTCGCCAACTCACAAAATGAAACATTCGTGCGTTCTATCGGGAGAGATGCCAGATTTATCACACTTAAGGATGAATTCCTTTGCCATGATAAATAGTGTGGATTTTATCGCGGCGGAGAGAGTATGGAAGCAATAAGGGCGCTATTTCGTTCTTTAATGGGCAGTTTACGTGACTTGCTGCCCATCATTGCTGTGATTGCTTTTTTCCAATTGGTTGTTTTGCAAGAGCCACTTCCCAACCTCCCTTCAATCGTATTTGGACTCGTGTTGGTGGTACTTGGGCTGAGTTTTTTTATTTTTGGCTTAGAGATGGGGCTGTTTCCCATCGGTGAATCCATGGCGCAAGCGTTCGCGCGCAAAGGGAGTGTCTTTTGGTTGCTGCTGTTTTCGTTCTGTTTAGGGTTTGGGACCACCGTTGCTGAGCCCGCTCTGACAGCAGTTGCTTCAGAAGCCGCACAAGTGGCGGCGCAAGGAGGGATGATTGCCGACAGGCCGGAGGCGATGGATGATTACGCCAATGGCTTGCGCTACACCGTCGCCCTCTCGGTGGGCTTTGCGATCATGTTGGGTGTGCTGAGAATTTTAAAAGGTTGGCCCATTCAGTATCTGATCATTGGTGGCTACATTGGCGTAGTGGTACTGACGATGTTTGCGCCGGAGAGCATCATTGGCGTCGCTTACGACTCCGGCGGTGTTACGACCTCCACCATTACAGTGCCTCTCGTCACGGCGCTGGGGGTTGGGCTTGCAAGCGCGATCAAAGGACGTAACCCCATGATCGATGGGTTTGGCTTGATTGCGTTTGCCTCATTGCTGCCGATGATGTTCGTCATGGTATACGGCATGGTGGTGGCATGATGGAATGGCAACACTTTTTTCATACTCTGCTTGGCACCATCACCGATGTGGTGCCGATTGCGACCATTATTTTCGGATTCCAGTTTGCCGTGTTACGACGCCCGGTCACCAACCTTGCTAAGGTATTGCTCGGTTTTGTCTATGTCATTCTCGGCTTATCGCTGTTTCTTATTGGCTTGGAGCTTGCGTTGTTTCCGCTTGGCGAGACGATGGCCACCCAGTTAACGGCGCCCAGCTTTATCGATCTGTTTCGAGATAACCTCACCGCACCACTAGAGTGGTTTGACTACTATTGGGTCTACTTATTTGCCTTTTTTATTGGCTTTAGTACCACCATAGCAGAGCCGTCACTGATCGCCGTTGCCATCAAAGCCAATCAAGTCTCGGCGGGGAGTATCAGTGTTAATGGGTTACGTATCGCGGTGGCGCTTGGGGTGGCGTTTGGTATCTCGCTTGGCAGCTACCGAATTGTGGTGGGCGATCCTATCCACTACTACATCATCGTCGGCTACATTGTGGTAGTGATTCAAACCTTTTACGCCCCTAAGTTGATTATCCCATTGGCTTACGACTCTGGCGGCGTGACGACCTCAACGGTCACCGTACCTTTGGTGGCCGCGCTTGGTCTTGGGCTTGCTTCTACGGTACCGGGCCGAAATCCGATGATCGATGGCTTTGGCCTTATCGCCTTTGCCAGCTTATTCCCTATTATTTCAGTCATGGGCTATGCACAAATGACAGATTGGCTGAATAAACGCGCCAATCAGGAGGATGAAACTAATGCGCTTTAAACTCATTATTGCGTTTGTCGAAGACAGCAAAACCGATGTGGTGCTTGATGCGGCGCGAACTGCGGGCGCTACGGGGGCCACGGTCATTAACAATGCCCGTGGCGAAGGATTAAAACAGAAGAAAACCTTTTTTGGTCTGACGCTCGATGTGCAAAAGGATGTGCTGTTGTTTGTGGTCGAGGAGCATCTATCGAGACACATACTGGAGACGATCAACGAGGTTGGAGAGTTTGATCAAACCTCTGGGCAAGGCATCGCGATTCAAATTGATATTGAAGATGCGGTGGGGGTCGCCCACCAAGTAGAAACATTGACCAAAGTGGTGGAGGATGAGTTATGAACAGTCATGATAGAGTGCAAGTGCGGGATGTGATGGCCAATACTTATGTCATCATTGATGGCTTAACGACCGTCAAGGAAGGGATCCAGCTTGCGCGCCAACACCAAGTCAAAGCGCTGGTGGTTGATAAGCGGCACGAAGGGGATGAATACGGCATTGTGCTGATGAACGACATCGCGAAAAAAGTGTTGGCGCAGAATCGCTCGGCAGAGCGGACGAACATCTATGAAATTATGACCAAGCCTGCACTCTCCGTCAGCCCTGATATGAATGTGAAATATTGCGCGCGCCTCTTTGAGCGTTTTGGTATCAGCCGAGCGCCGGTGATCGAGCATGGCCAGATTATTGGGATGGTCAGTTACAACAACATTGTGATTAACGGCATGCTCAATGATGACGATGTGTAGCTCAGTGCGTACAATAGCCTTATTTACGTTAAGGGTAAGCATTAGGTGACTATTTTTATCGCGTCAGACATACACGGCAGCCTTCCTGCCACCGAAGCACTGTTATCAGCCTTTTCAGCATCGGGTGCTAAGACTTTGGTACTGCTTGGGGACATACTGAATCACGGACCAAGAAACCCGATCCCAGAGGGGTACAACCCGACCGAGGTCGCCCGTCGGCTCAATGAGTTTGCCGCGCAGATCATTGCCGTGCGTGGCAACTGCGATAGTGAAGTGGATCAGATGTTGCTCGATTTCCCTATCATGGCCGATTACGCCTGGCTGGTATTGGAGTCGGGCACTCGACTGTTTTTAACCCACGGTCATCTTTACAACGCGGACAAGCGTCCAGCTCTGAGCCCCAATGATGTGCTGGTTCATGGCCATACTCATATCCCAGTGGCGCAGCGCGATGGTGAACACTTCGTGTTTAACCCAGGCTCGGTGACCTTCCCTCGTAACGGCTTTGCGCCTAGCTACGGACTTTATGACGATGGCGAGCTGAAAACCGTGACTTTTGACGGTGAGAGCATCGTGAGCTGTCAGTTGTAAACACGGAATATGTGAGAATAAGGCGAGTACACCTTTGGGCTACTTGGTATCACTGTGGCCCAAATCTCTTTGTGGATCAATGATGTCGCGCACTCGTTGTTTCAACACTTTCGCTTCAGGAAAACCATTATCGCGCTTTCTTTCCCACACCATCACGCCATTGCAGTGAATTTCAAATCGGCCACCGGTGTCTGGGTGTAATGACAGCGTATCGATCTCTTCACTAAAGGTGTGCAGTAGCTCCTGGCTGAGCCAAGTGGCACGTAGCATCCAATTACATTGGCGACAGTAGTAAATATCAATGTGTGCTTTTAGCATATGTTCTCCACAAAGAAGGGAGCCGAAGCTCCCTAGAGGTATTAATTGGTGAACAGCACCGTCGAGCCGTGGCTGAGGCTGGTCAGAAGCAAGGTCTTGTCATTGACAATATCTATGCGGCGACTTTGCTGAGCATCCATTCTGAAGATCTGTGTGATGAGCTCTAACTGCTGCTCGGAAAAGTCGCGCGTTTGCGCAGACGAGACATCTTTGAACTCACTTGGAGAGATCAGCAAGTAATTGTCACTGATGTCCCACTTACCGCTTTCCGAGATATTGATGATGCTTTCCAGTGAGTCGGTGTCTGGAAAAAGGCGGACGGTAGAGACGCGGATGTAGGTGTTATTCGGTAAATATTTAACGTTTGACACCACGTCCACTTTACGCAAAGGACCGATATCTTCTTCATGGCGCATTTGGTCAATTAGGGTGACCATTTTCGATTGCCATTCACTTGAGGTGAGGATTTTCTCAATTTTGATATCACTGCCCCAGTAGAGCCAGCTACTTAACGCAGCAGAGATAATGGCGAGGCCAGCGGCGATTCTATGATTCATGGGTAACTCCTACTGGCATACTCGAGAGAGATCGTCTTGCTCGGCAACAATGCGCAAGGTGATGTTTTCACCCGATTGTTGAAGAGAGTGGATGTAGTTCAAGACTAACTGATTGTTTTGACCACCCGTAGCGATCACCTCAACAGGCGCTAAATCCCCTTGGCGTGTTTCGTTGTAACGTTTGACGCACTGCTCGATAGAGGGCATCCACACGCTTAAATCAGGGTGGTTCAGCGGCGTTCTCACCGGTGTACTATCGACCACCGTTAGCTCACGGAACTGCGTTTGCGCCGGTTTTGCTAGCAGGATGGCAAGGATAGGCAGCATGACGGTAATGACAAGCAATACTATCATCAAGGGCTTGTTGTTGGTTTTAGGTTTCTTGGTGTCCACCGTGCCGGCAGTGGTATCAACGGTCTGAGACAATGACGCTGTTGCACTCTCGTTGGTGTCGAATCCTGCAACGGCAGCGTCTTGGCTGTCGTCCATCTCGTCGAGATCGTCATTGGTGACTTGAGGTAACGCTCTTTCAACCGTACAGATCAACTGGTAGCCGCGTTTTGGCACTGTTTTGACGTATTGAGGCGACTTGGTGGAGTCTTGCAATAGCTTTCTTAGCGTAGAAATGGCTTGAGTAAGGCTAGAGTCGTCAACTTCAAACCCTTGCTCTCGCCAGACGAAATCGTGCAGCTCGTTGCGGGAGACAACTTCATTGGGTTTTTCTGCCAATAAAAGGAGAATGCGACTTTCATTGCTGCCCAGACGAATCACCTCGTTGTCACTCTCTTTATCGGTTAGAGAGTTGGTGTTTGGGTCAAACGTGAATCGGTTCGCGAGATTGAACTTAGTACCTATGTTGCTCATTGAGGTTGGCCATTTCTATAAAAAGGTTCAAGTAACGTAATGCGCATCCATTCGCCACCAAGCTGTGCTGATTGAACAAAACAGCGCAAATCTTGGCGTCTCTTTATGATTTATTCATTTTTAGATGTGCAAGAATAATCAAAATAAAACCAAAAAAACACTGTTTTTATGTTTTTTGACCTTGAATTTACACTCTCCACCCTCATCTTAACTGTCAGATTTAGCGCCAATATTCCTGCGAACAGGCAGGTGGCCTTGGAATAAAAAGCACCAAATGTGGAGTTATCATGAGCGAAACAGCAACGAATAACAAAGAAACTCGTGGTTTTCAGTCTGAAGTCAAACAACTGCTTCACCTGATGATCCATTCTCTCTACTCAAACAAAGAGATCTTTCTTCGTGAGTTGATTTCTAATGCTTCAGACGCGTCGGATAAACTGCGTTTCCAAGCCTTGTCCAATCCCGATTTATATCAAGGTGACGCCGAATTGGGTGTGAAGCTCTCTTTTGATCAAGAGGCAAACACGCTGACCATTTCCGATAACGGCATCGGTATGAGTCGTGATGACGTGATTGAACATCTAGGTACGATCGCTAAGTCGGGCACTGCAGAGTTTTTCTCTAAGCTGTCGGAAGAGCAAAGCAAAGATTCGCAATTAATCGGTCAATTTGGTGTGGGTTTCTACTCCGCCTTTATCGTCGCAGATGCCGTGACGGTGCGCACTCGCGCAGCTGGCTTGGCTGCTGATCAAGCGGTGCAATGGCACTCAGCAGGTGAAGGCGAGTACACCATCGAAGATATCGTCAAAGAACAGCGTGGTACCGACATCATTCTTCATATGCGTGAAGAGGGTAAAGAGTTCCTAAACGAATGGCGCTTGCGTGATGTGATCAGTAAATACTCCGATCACATCGGTATTCCAGTCTCAATTCAAACGGCCGTTCGTGATGACGAAGGTAAAGAGACCGACGAGAAGAAGTGGGAGCAGATCAACAAAGCGCAAGCACTATGGACGCGTAATAAGTCGGACATCTCAGAGGAAGAGTACCAAGAGTTTTATAAGCACGTATCGCACGATTTTGCCGATCCGCTAGTATGGAGCCACAACCGAGTGGAAGGTAAAAATGACTACACCAGTTTGCTTTACATTCCATCAAAAGCACCTTGGGATATGATGAACCGTGACCACAAATCGGGTCTCAAGCTGTATGTGCAGCGTGTGTTTATCATGGATGATGCTGAGCAATTCATGCCGTCATACCTGCGCTTTGTACGCGGCTTGATCGATTCCAACGATTTGCCACTCAACGTGTCACGTGAAATTCTTCAAGACAACAAGGTGACTCAATCCCTGCGTAATGCGTGTACCAAACGTGTTTTGACCATGCTTGAACGCATGGCTAAGAATGACAGCGAGAAATATCAGTCATTCTGGAAAGAGTTTGGCTTGGTGCTCAAAGAGGGCCCAGCTGAGGACATGGCGAACAAAGAGAAAGTAGCCGGTTTGCTGCGTTTTGCGTCCACGGAAGTGGACTCGGCAGAGCAAACGGTTGACCTCGCTTCTTACGTTGAGCGTATGAAAGAGGGCCAAGATAAGATTTACTACCTCACCGCAGACAGCTACGCGGCGGCGAAAAACAGCCCTCACCTTGAGCAGTTTAAGGCCAAGGGCATTGAAGTTATCTTGATGTATGACCGCATCGACGAGTGGCTGATGAACTACTTATCTGAGTTCGATGGTAAGCAGTTCCAGTCCATTACGAAAGCGGGTCTCGATCTTAGCCAGTTCGAAGACGAAGCGGAGAAAGAGAAACAAAAAGAGACCGAGGAAGAGTTTAAGTCGGTTGTCGAGCGCACCAAGGCTTACTTAGGCGATCGCGTGAAAGAGGTTCGCACCACCTTTAAACTCGCATCGACGCCAGCGGTCGTTGTTACCGATGATTTCGAAATGGGTACACAGATGGCCAAACTGCTGGAAGCCGCAGGTCAAGCCGCGCCAGAAGTGAAGTACATCTTTGAACTTAACCCAGAGCACGCGCTGGTTAAGCGTATGGCGGATGAGGCCGATGAGGAAGCCTTTGGCCGTTGGGTCGAGGTACTGCTTGGTCAAGCCATGCTGGCAGAGCGTGGTTCGATGGCGGACCCGTCTCAGTTCCTTGGCGCCATTAATACCCTTTTGACTAAAGGATAATGGCATAACGTCGTGCAAAAGCCCGTATCTTGCGGGCTTTTTACGTCTATTGGTTCGAACCTGCAGGAAATAGTGAGGACCTTGCACTCAAAATGCATAAAAACTCATGATGTTGCAGGCGAATGTGAGTGTTTAAGCATTCTTTAGTCGTAATAGGCGCGTTGAGCCTAAATTGTATGATAGAATGCCAGCTTGAAACCGATCAAACAGGCGTGTAATGTGCACGCCTGTTTTACTGTTTATTATGACAGTATCTATTATAAACCGTGTTTGTATGAGGACGTTGTCCATTGTGCCTTGCAAGACGCAACGGCTGATTATGACAACCGTTATACCGAAACTTACCGATGATCTGGCTCCAAGTGGCAAGCCGCTGTGAGCTTCGGTATAAACCATTATTATCTTAAGAGGATTTAACATGCGCATCATTCTTCTAGGTGCTCCAGGTGCAGGTAAAGGCACACAGGCTCAATTCATCATGGAGAAGTACGGTATTCCACAAATCTCTACTGGTGACATGCTGCGTGCTGCGATCAAAGCAGGGACAGAGCTTGGTAAACAAGCAAAAGCTGTGATTGATGCTGGTCAACTAGTATCGGATGAAATCATCCTGGGTCTTATCAAAGAGCGTATCGCTCAAGACGATTGTGAGAAAGGCTTCCTTCTAGACGGCTTCCCTCGCACTATCCCTCAAGCGGATGGCCTGAAAGAGATGGGTGTTGATGTTGATTACGTGATTGAGTTTGATGTCGCTGACGATGTGATTGTTGAGCGTATGGCGGGCCGTCGTGCTCACCTAGCGTCAGGCCGTACTTACCACGTTGTGTACAACCCACCAAAAGTGGAAGGTAAAGATGACGTGACGGGTGAAGACCTTGTGGTTCGTGATGACGACAAAGAAGAGACCGTTCGCGCTCGCTTAGGTGTCTACCACGATCAAACTGCGCCACTGATCGAATACTACGGTAAAGAAGCGGCAGCAGGTAACACTAAGTACTTGAAATTCGATGGTACCAAGCAAGTGGCGGAAGTGAGCGCTGATATCGAGAAGGCATTAGCATAATAGGCAATACCTATTATCATCACTTTTGTGAAATTTGTTATAGTGAAGCGACCTAATCCGGTCGCTTTTTTTATATTTCTCTTGAACTTAACGCGGCTAGGCAACGTATCTTTCAGACAATTAAGACTGGATTCAACACAGGATCGGCGGACTCTATGCAGAATAAAAAACAACAAGGTGTGCTATTGGTGAACTTGGGCACACCCGATGAACCCACCGCACCAGCCGTGAAGCGCTTTCTAAGTCAGTTCCTTCATGATCATCGAGTCGTCGACATGAGCCGCTGGCTGTGGTGCCCTATTTTACATGGTGTGATATTGCCCATTCGCTCGCCCAAAGTCGCCAAGTTATATCAAAGCGTGTGGATGGAAGAAGGGTCACCGCTGATGGTGTACTCTAAGCGACAAGCGGCGCGTCTGGCTGATTTTTTATCGATGCCAGTCGAGCTTGGCATGACTTATGGCAATCCTAGTTTGCAATCTGGCGTTGAGGCACTGCTTGCACAAGGCGTCGAAGAGATCATTGTTCTGCCTCTTTACCCTCAGTATTCCGGCACCACTACTGGCGCGGTCAACGATGGCTTAGCGAAAGCCTTTAAAACGATGCCCGTGTTACCCAATTATCGAATGTTGCGCGATTATCACGATCATCCTCTGTATATCAAAGCGCTGGCGGCCAGTGTTGAAGCCTCTTGGCGCCAACATGGGCGTGGGGATTACTTGCTCTGTTCGTATCATGGCATTCCTAAACGCTACGCCGATAATGGTGACATCTATCCACAGCACTGTTTGCGAACCACTGAGCTTTTGGGTAAGGCGCTGGGATTAACCAGTGAACAAATTGGCACCACGTTTCAGTCGCGCTTTGGTCGAGAAGAGTGGCTTCAGCCCTATACGGACAAAACCATTGAACAGTTGCCGAGCGCTGGCATCAAAAAGCTCGATATTATGACCCCTGCCTTTTCTGCCGATTGTTTGGAGACCTTAGAGGAGATTTCCGAGCAGTGTCGTGAGTTGTATGAAGAGCATGGGGGAGAGCAGTTTAATTTTATTCCTTGCCTTAATGATGATGAGCTGCATATCGAGATGATGGCAGCCTTAGTTCAAGGAGAATGATGCTCAACGCAAATAATCTCCAAGGAGAATAATGAGAGGCGATGTTAAGGCAGCCAAGAGCCTGATGTGTTCTTGACTGGCTTTTTTACACCTCATGTCAGCCGCCTTGATGGTGACTGACTCGCTTTTTATTCTTTCGCTTCATAATGACGATATTCAAACACCTGCCCTTGCTCATTGAACGCATAAATTGAATAGGCGTCGCTTTTCTCTCCATATTCCATACCGGGTGAGCCCATCGGCATGCCCGGCACCGCTAATCCTTTTGCCCCTTTGGGAGGATTGGCGAGAAACGCTTGAATGTCACTGGCGGGGATGTGGCCTTCAAATACATAACCGTCGATTTCGGCGGTATGGCAAGAGGCAAGCTGCGAGGTAATACCGAGCTGTTCTTTAATTGGGTTCATGTTGTCATGCAGTACTTCTTTGACGCTGAACCCTGCCTGCTCCATGTGTTTGGTCCACTCGCTACAACAGCCACAGTACGGCGATTTATGGTTGACCACATCGGCCGCCAGTACCTGCGGCGCTATAGTGAGTAGGGCGGTCAACATTGAGGTTTTCAGCAATCTGTTCATGAGCGATCTCCAAGCTGAGTTGAGGTTTTAAAAAGTCGAAGTCGATTGGCGTTGCTGACAACAGTAATCGACGATAAAGCCATCGCGGCGCCAGCAATGACGGGGCTGAGCAAGAAACCAAAGAGTGGGTATAACACGCCAGCGGCGACGGGAATGCCCAGTGAGTTATAGATGAAAGCACCAAATAAGTTCTGTTTCATGTTTTTGAGAGTAGCTTTTGAGAGCTCGATGGCCTGCACCACCGCCATCGGCGAGGCGTTGAGTAACGTCATTTGCGCGCTTTCAATCGCCACATCACTGCCACTGCCCATTGCAATACCGATGTCAGCTAAGGCGAGCGCGGGTGCATCGTTGACGCCATCACCGACCATGGCGACACGTTGACCGCGCGCTTTCTGTGACTCAATATGCTGCGCTTTTTGATCTGGCAGCACTTCGGCGATGACCTCATCAATACCGAGCTGCTTTGCGATAGCGTTGGCGACATGAGCGTTGTCTCCAGTCAGTAGCACAGGGGTAATCCCCATATTTTTTAAAGTGGTTATCGTGCGCGCGGAATCAGGTTTAATGCCATCGGCGATCGCCATCACACCGACAACCTGCTCATCCAAAGCAATAATGATTGGCGTGTAAGCCTGGTCAGCCGCGCGTTTAATGTCTGCGTCGGCGAGGCTAAGATCCCAGCCTTGTGCCTTGGCATAGTTGAGAGAGACAGCACTTAGAGATTGCTTTTGATAGTGTCCGGTCACCCCTTGCCCGCGCAGGTTAGTGAAGTGTGTGATAGGCAGCGGTGTGATGTGTGACGCTTTGGCGTAGTGCACGATGGCTTTTGCCAATGGGTGTTCCGAGTGACGTTCGATACCCGCGCTGAGAGCTAAAAGCGTCTCGTCATCGATATGGTAGCGGGCGTGAAACTGCACTTCAGGTTTACCTTGCGTCAAGGTGCCCGTTTTGTCAAAGACGACCGTATCGATGCGACTGGCCGACTGCAACACATCCGCATCTTTAATTAAGATCCCTAGCTCCGCCGCTTTGCCAATCCCAACCGTGACAGACAGTGGCGTCGCAAGGCCGAGCGCACATGGACAGGCGATGATTAATACAGTAGTCGCCGTGACCAGCATATAGCTGGCTTTGGGCTCAGGGCCAACAAAGAACCAGACCGCGGCCGCAATCAGAGCAATCGCGACGACGACAGGCACAAACACGGATGAAATCTGATCGGCCAGTTTGGCAATCTGCGGTTTACTGCTTTGCGCGTCTCTGACTAATTTGATGATTTTTGCCAGCATGGTGTGACTGCCTACGCTGGTGGCTTTATATAGCAAGCTACCATCTTGGTTCAAGGTGCCGGCATGAACAGTGTCACCGCTGCGCTTGAAGACTGGGATCGGCTCACCGGTAAGCATTGATTCATCGACATAGGACTCCCCGTCGGTGACAACGCCATCGACTGCGAATTGAGCCCCAGGCATGGCGCGCAGCATCATACCTTGGGTGATTTGGTCGATAGGGATGGTTCGTTCACCTTGCTCGTCGACCAACAGCGCGTCGTTACTTTGCAAATTGATCAGTGCTTTAAGCGATTGGGTGGTTTTGGCTTTCGCTTTCGCTTCAATATAGTGGCCGAGCGAAATCAGGCCGATAATCATGGCACTGGCTTCAAAGTAGACGTGTCTTGAGGCAACAGGGAACCACTGTGGCACGACAACCACAAGCATCGAAAAGAGCCATGCAGCGCCAGTCCCCAGAGCGACTAAGGTATCCATGGTCGCTCGTTTATGGCGCAGTGCCGCGATAGCGTTAACAAAAAATCCTCTTCCTGCACTCGCCAGCAGCGCAAAACAGATCAAGCCAACAATGCCCCACGCCCATTGGTCGCTGCGGTTTTGGATCATCATACTGCCACCGAGAACGCCCCATAGCATGAGTGGCGCCCCGACGATTAAACCGGCCAGTGCGCTACGCTTGTGCTGCGCTTGCTGCTTTGCCAAATTTGCCGCTTGCTCGTCCTGCTGAGTGTTAGGATCGGCGATATGTGTGGCTTGATAACCCGCGCTCTGGCTCGCTTCTACAAGATCAGCCAGTATCTGTGCGCTTTCTCGTTGACTGAATACTGAGGCGGTTTGCTCGGCTAGATTAACGCTGACTCTGTTCACGCCCTCGACGGAGAGTAAGGCTTTTTCCACTGAGCTGACGCAACTGGCGCACGTCATCCCTGAAATAGCGAAATAGAGGCGGTGCTCATTACTATTTCTTTGCGAGGCGCTCTGCGGTTCATCGCCACTCTCCTTGATAGGCTCTTCACCGATAAGGTCTTCACCAACTGTGTCTTCCAATATGAGCGGGGAATCTTCAATCGGCACTGCGTCGTAACCCGTCTCTTGCACTAGGGCGATGAGCTCGTCTGCTGTGAGTAGACCGGTCACGGTGAGCTTGGTGGTGGAGATATCGACATCACCGATAGACGGATGGGATTCGAGCGCCGTTCGCAGCTTGGCCACGCATCGGCCACAGTTTAGCCCTGAGAGTGAAAACGCACAGCTTGTTCCTGATTGATAGCCTAAAGACGCCACCGTTTTCGCCAGTTCGCCATAAGGGGCGTGACTTTCGACTTCAATGTGTTTTTTCGATACGTCGAGGACGGTGAGCGCATGATGCTCTATCAGCGCTCGCTCTACTTTGCGTGCGCAGCCCATGCAACTCAAACCTTGTAATGGAATATCAAACCTGTACATAGCGACGGCCTTTCACTGTTATTCGATGTGAGTTCGATAAGCATAAACCTTCCCTCAGGGGAAAGGTCAAGCATTGGAGCCCGAATGACGTCAAATTCGTTGAAATCCACGTATCAAACAAAATCAGTGACTTGCATCAAGTGAGATCGTGTTCACTCTTTTTTTATCACAAATATAAAGTGAGCTAAAGAAACGCAAATAGGCTTTGACGGCGTTAACAATCTCACCGCTTTGCAGGGAGAAAAAGCTCAAAATTGCCGTTTTTATCGCTTTAGGTTTTTATTAACCCATTGAAATATCGTTGGTTTAGATATCCTCTCAATGACAAATTTGAAGTGAGTCGAAAAATAATTTGGTTTGTTTTTTAAGGCAAAAAAAGTTTGCCAAGATGAGCCCGTCCATAAAGAGTCCTCACCACTGTGAATTCATCAGCGCGGTGGTGAGGCAAGAGAAAAATTCAAAAAATGACTATATAGGGGTTAATCTTATGTCTCACTTTAAAAAAACGTTTCTTAGCGCAGCAGTTGCTGCGGCGACTCTGACTGCGGGCGCTGCACACGCTTACATGTTAGGTGACCCAAATGATGCCAATGTTGAAGTGTATGGTGTGGTCTCCATTTCAGCGGTGGATTACGGCGCATCGAATGATGCAGGGCCGGATGCAGGCTGGGCACTAGAGAATGAAACGCGTGTTGGTTTTCGCGCTGCGAAAGTGATGACGGATAGTGTCACGGCATTTGCTCAAGTGGAATCGGGTTGGGTTCTGGATGACGGCGCTAAGCTCGGCAACCGTGATACCTTCGTTGGCCTGCGCGGCGATGATTGGGGCTCCGTGCGTTTTGGTCGTATGTTGACACCTATGTATGAATTGGTGGACTGGCCATACTCAGCATCGAACTTAGGCCGCACATTTGACCGCGCATGGCGAAGCGGTGAGCGTTACCATTTTGACCGTAAGAGCCAAATGTTCCGCTACGATTCGCCAGTGTTCGGTGAGATGGTGAAATTTAGCTTGGCCGGTGGTAACGGTAGTGAAAATCACGAAGACTCAAACTTCTTTGGTGGTTCTATCTCGGTGACGCCAATGGATATGTTGACCCTACATGCGGCGTTTGAAACCGCAGAAGGAACGACGTTTGAAGGTGGCGAATCTGGCATTTGGGATACGAATAACCCAGATCCAAATGGTCAGCCTTCATGGAAACCAGGAGTTGCAGCATCAATTGGTGACACAGATGCGTACTTTGTCGGTTTTGAGCTTCGCCCACTCGACAACTTCAACCTATTAGGTGCGTACAAGTCTGGCTCTTACGACTCGACCAACAATGGTGGCGGCTACGGCTACAAAGAGCGTGAAATCGACGCCTACTCCATTCAAGCGAACTACTACTTTGGCAATGCCAATATTCGTGTTGGCTATGCGGATCAAACCGGTAAGCAAGATGGCCGAAAAGATAAGGATCTGGATTCCACCTCTATCAGTGGTGAATTCGGTTACTCATTTAACTCTGTCTACACCTTCGTTCGTTTAACACAACAAGACGACGCAGCGTTTGATGACGATTTGATGATTCGTATCGGTACCGAATGGGTATTCTAATTTAGAGCAAGAAAGGCAAGGCGGGCTCTGTCCGCCTTTTGTCGTTTTTGTACTTTTTGCCACTGCTATGTGTTTGCCATTATAAAAATAGAGGAAAGATCGTGATGAGATCATTAACGCTGCTGAGTTTGTTTGTCTGTCAGTCACTGTGGGCCAGCGTGCAATTGACGACCGAGGGGAGAGTGGAGGTATTAGCGCTCAACTCAACCGATACCATTGTTCATGTTAAACCGGGTGAATGGCAACTGCCCAACGGCACCAATCAACTGTTAGTGCGAGTCAGTGGGATGATCGACACTAACGGAGGTAAACAGAAGTTTAATGGCTTACCTCTAGTGGTCACATTTGAGGCGCACGATCAAGCGGTGACCATTGCAGAACCCTTTGTTATCCGCGATCAAAGAGGGGTAGAGCGGTATAAACGGGCACCGAGTGTCCATTTACACGTCAATGGACAGCCTTTGCCGTATCAATCCGATGAAATCTACGACCAGAGTTTTTCTCTGACCAAAAATTACGATGAAATGTTAGCAAGCTACAACGAACTTGGTGATGGTAAAGCGCAGTTCCGTACCTCAACATTAAAATCAACTGCGACAGCTGCTACGTCTCCAGCGCCATCCGACGCTGTCCTAGAAGCGACGCCGAGTTTGACGGATCAGGAGGAATCGACACGCACATCGCGGTTGCAACATGATTTTCTCACGCTTCCAGCCTCAGAACGCCAAGAGTTTCTCTCTTGGGCAGTAAAACACCTTAACCACGGATTGTAGATTTACATATCGGTGCTAAAATAACGCGCAATTTTGGCGTCACACTCCTCGCAAACGGAAGGCGGCGCAGTCATTCAGACAATCAAGGTATTTTACATGACGGTTAAAACTCGTTTTGCTCCAAGCCCGACAGGCTACCTCCATGTGGGTGGCGCTCGTACTGCTCTTTATTCTTGGCTCTACGCAAAAAGCCAAGGCGGTGAATTTGTACTTCGTATTGAAGACACCGACCTTGAGCGTAATTCACAAGAAGCTGTCGATGCGATTCTTGAAGGTATGCAATGGATGGGACTTGAGTGGGACGAGGGCCCGTACTACCAATCTAAGCGTTTTGATCGTTACAATGAAATGGTCGATAAACTGCTGGCTGAAGACAAAGCGTACAAATGTTACGCATCGAAAGAGCTGCTTGACGAAATTCGCGCAGAACAAGAAGAAGCAAAGCAGATGCCGCGCTACGACGCCAACCACCCGAAAATCATTGCTGCCAACGCGGCAGCAAAAGAGGGTGATCCTTGTGTGATTCGTTTCCGCAACCCGAAAGAAGGCAGCGTGGTGTTTGACGACCAAATTCGCGGTCGCATCGAAATTGGCAACGATCAGTTGGATGATCTGATTATTCGTCGTACGGATGGCGCGCCAACCTACAACTTTGTGGTTGTTGTTGACGATTGGGACATGGGCATCACGCACGTTGTTCGCGGTGAAGACCACATCAACAACACGCCTCGTCAAATCAATATATACAAAGCGCTTGGTGCACCCGTGCCAACGTTTGCCCACTGTGCCATGATTTTGGGTGATGACGGTGCGAAGCTGTCAAAACGCCACGGTGCAGTCTCTGTGATGCAATACCGTGATGAAGGTTATCTGCCGAATGCACTCAACAACTACCTAGTGCGTTTGGGCTGGTCTCATGGCGATCAAGAGATCTTCTCACGCGAAGAGATGATTGAACATTTCTCCTTGAAGGCGATTTCTAAGTCTGCTTCTGCGTTTAACACAGATAAATTACTTTGGTTGAACAACCACTACATCAAAACCTCCGATCCAGCGTACGTTGCAACGCATCTTCAATGGCATTTGGATAACCAAAAACTCGATATCTCAAATGGCCCTGCGATCACAGATGTGATTCAACTGGTCGGCGAGCGTTGTCACACATTAGTGGAACTGGCTGAGCAAATTCGATACTTCTACGAAGACTTTTCGGAGTTCGAAGCCGGGGCGGCGAAGAAGCACCTTCGTGGCGTTGCCAAGGAGCCTCTGCAACTTGCACTAGAGAAAGCCAAAGCCCTGACTGAGTGGACAACCGACAACATTAAGCAAGCGATCATTGCCGCTGTGTGTGAAGAGCTTGAGATCGGCATGGGTAAAATTGGTATGCCGCTGCGCGTGGCTGTGACTGGCGGTGGTCAATCACCATCAGTGGATGCCGTGATGGCGCTTATCGGTAAAGAACGCGTAGTCGCTCGTATTGAATTGGCACTCGCCTTTATTACTGAGCGTGAAGCGAACGCGTAAGTCGCGCGTTAAGTAGAGTAAGACACTAGCCGCAGTGGTTAACCCCTGCGGCTTTTTTACATTTGAAGGGTGTTCATTATTTTTTGTTCTCTTTATCTAACTAATTACTGACTTATCAATATAATTTTTCACGTTATTTTAACCTTTGAGACAAGACATTTGGCGATTCTTCACATACTCTGAAAGAAGTCTTCCAATGGAAGTGGTGGCCAACGGGCCGCGCATTAAGGAGAATCCCAATGAAAATAAAAACAGTAGCAGTGGTTGTAGCAAGTGCTCTCGCTTTCTCTTCAGCGCCTTCATTCGCTGATGTGTACTTAGGGGGTAAAGTCGGTAAATCTTGGTTAAATGATGCGTGTGACATGACCGCGGATTGTGATGATGATGCTATCACAGGCGGTGTGTTTGCGGGTTACCAGTTTATGGATTGGCTTGGTCTAGAAGCCGGCTATGACTATCTCGGCAAGTACACTGCTGATGGTATCGATGATGAGTCGGCTAGTGCGTTCACGCTTGCGCCGAAACTCAGTGTGCCACTTACCGATGTGATTTCACTCTACGGTAAAGTCGGCGGTGCTTATGTCGATTACGGAAGTGAGAATGATGCGTCATTCTTAGGGGCTGTGGGTGTTGAGCTCAACGCGAGCAAGTCCAGCAGCGTACGTATTGAATATCAGCGTTTGACTGATGTTAATAATGATAGTGCTCGCGCAGCAATAAACTCTGCTACGATGAACTTTGTTTATCGCTTCGGTGCGAGTGAGCAGCCGATGACAACGGAAGAGCCAGTCGCCGAGGTGATGGCAACAGAGCCAGTGCAAGAAGTGGTCGCTGAGCCAGCAACCAAGAAGTTCACTGCGCAATTGGTTGATGCCGGTATCTTCGAAGTCAACAGCGCTGAGCTAAAGTCAGAAAGTGTCGCGATGCTCGACAAACTTATTGCCATGATGAAGCAGTATCCGCAATCCACGGTTACCATCACAGGTCACACGGACTCCACAGGTTCAGCGGCGTATAACCAGACGTTGTCAGAGAAGCGTGCGCAAGCGATCGCCGGCTTGCTTGAAAATGAAGGCATCGATGCTTCGCGCATCACTGCAGAGGGCAAAGGTGAATCTAGCCCTATCGCGTCAAATGAGACTAGCGAAGGTCGTCAAAAGAACCGTCGCGTCGAAATCAACGTTCCTGAGTTTGAATACGAAGAGTAAGTTGATCACTATGTTGATACTAAAGCCTTGGCATCTGCCAAGGCTTTTTACGTTATGGTTTGAGAATGTAGTTTGATTATTTGAGGGCTTGGTTTGGTTACTTGAGATCAATACTCGTTAATCGCCCCATGAATTCGAGTATTTCCAGATTATCCTTATTGGCTTCCAATAGAGCTTTTTTGGTTTTGGTGTAGGCACCCAAGCGACCATGCTTTTTGATAGAACAGACGACACTTTTATAGATTAAACGGCCATTGTCATCATAGTTTCTCCAAGCGGCGATATAGCATTCGTCTCTCGCCTCTGGATCGTGTTTTGTGGGTCGAGGTTTATAAATAATTTTAGGTTCCAGCGAGTGGGGGAGGCGCGTGATCAGGTAGGGGTCTTTGAGGATGCGACGCCAGAATTTGCCCCACATTTCGCTGCCTAGCTCATTTCTCAGGCGAATAGCTTTTTGCAGCCCTTTTTTTTCACCGATACGCACATAGCCAACCGAACGGTGCAACACCTTATCATCCGGCGTATGGATATGAATTTTGTAGGCGGTTTTCGCTTTTGAAATAAAACGATGGCCTGTATTGGTAATGAGGTTGCTTTTTGTCATTGTGCGGTTATCTACAACTTTGTTAATTACTAGTTTAGAAGAGATTCGCCGCAAGGGAAAATAGAGAGTAAAAGTAATTGCGCAGAGGCTCACAATGAAAGCAAAAGAGCGAGTGGATACCCGCTCTTGAATATTGGCGCTCCCGACAGGATTCGAACCTGTGACCTGCCCCTTAGGAGGGGGCCGCGCTATCCAGCTGTGCCACGGGAGCTCAGGAGTATGATACCCCAATTTGTGCTGTTGTTAAGAGGTAACACTATGATCTGATTTACTTTTGAACATCGCTAGAGCAGTTTGTGCATCACATCGCCAATTTGAATACTCCCCAGTAACTCGGGTTGGTCAATAGTAAGCTCAGCTTCGTTTTCATACACACGAGTTACCGTCAGTGTGATGTCCGTTTCTGTGACTTTATTGCGTGGTAACCCACGTTGGTCGATGAAAGAACCTGTATGCCATAGCTGCAACTTATCGCCTTCGACGACGCCATGTACACGACCGAGATCCATGGTAATGGTGTTGCCCCACTTGGCGACCACTTCAGGTAAGGTGATTTTACAAGAGATTTCAGATTCAAGATCCAACATGATGTTTCGGCTTACGCGCAACATCATACTGCCGTAGGTCGACGCCCAAAAACGCGCGCTCTTGGTGTCCACTTGGCTGGTTTTAGGGAACGGCCATTTTGCCACTTCACGATAGTTGCGGTGGTAAACCTCATTACCCGTTTTGCCGTCGTACACCGTCATCTCGAGTGAGAACTGTCGGTTGATGATGTCGTCTTGCAGCAATTTTTGTTCAATGGTCGCTGTCAAGTCGTTGATAACGCCGCCAATGATGTACTGCGCGCCAGTATCTTGCGCGATCATTTTTAATCTTTCTGGGTAATCTTTGTTGATTTCAAAATCTGTGGTGCCTACCGATACAAAACTTGCCGATTCATTGTCGAGTTGGCGGTTGATGACTTGGGCGAAGTCGTCCCCGACACTATAGATTTGCCCCATGACCGCTTGCTGGGGTGAAGCTAAATCGATATTGCCGACTAAGAGGGTCTTCTTGTATTGACTCACGTGGCAACCTGTTGCCGATGGATAGATGTCAATACGCGCACGTAAGTACATGGTGCCGCTGCGTACTCTCTGCTCATCAATCAAGATGTAACGTACTTCACTGTTAGTAAATTGATACTCTTTTTGCGATGTCTCCAAGAAGGGACGCAAGTTACTAATGCTGCCGATGTCTGCGCCAGAAAAGCTGACTGCTTTATAAAGCGCATCTTCTAACGCATGTATTCTTGCCACCTCTTCTGATGACACCACGGTAGCGACGCCGGTGACCTCATACCAGCCTGCATTCGCGATCGAGGAGAAGAGGCTAAGATACAAGCCAGAGATAACGGTCAGAAGTGTTTTTTTCATGTTCGATTACCAACTTGGTTCGTTTTTTGCTTAGTTAATCTTAGCTGATTTAGGCATTGTGATTCTAAATGATTGCACAATTAGAAAAGCAAAGAGCGTTCCACTTTTTCAACTAAAAACGGTCGGAACGAAGAATGCCTAGAGTTATCGGAGATAAGAGAATGAAAAAATGGTTATTGCTTGTACCAGTCGTCATGCTGACGGCTTGTGCTTACGCCCCAATATACAACGGTAAAGAAGCTTACCGTGGTTCACAATTTATGTTGATGGAAAGTCCGCGTCATACTCTTGACTTCTTTGTTGAGAGCATGACAGAAGACTTGATGATTTCAAACACGAGTGTATCAGCACGAACGCCCATCGCCGTGACCTCTTTTGTCGACTTGCAAAACATGGATGCGACGAACTGGCTTGGAAATTCCGTGTCAGAGGGGTTCATCCATCAATTTCAACGCCGCGGTTTTAAAGTTGTTGATTTTAAAACGACGGGATCGATTCAGGTCACACATTCGGGTGATTTTGCGTTTAGCCGCGATTGGAAGGATCTTGCTCAGGAGCAAGATATCCAGTATGTGTTAACGGGCACCATGCTTCGCCAAGAAGGGGGGGTGATCGTGAATGCGCGAGTTGTGGGGATGCAGTCTAGAGTTGTTGTCGCCACCGCACAGGGTTTCTTACCGGCTGACCGAATTGGTCGCGATTTGGATACATTGAATAGTATCCGTACTCAAGATGGAGTGTTGATTCGTTCTGACCCAACGATGACTCAGCCATACACTGTTATTTTGCGACCATAGTAGGGAGACATGATGAAAAAAGTGATACTACTGATAGTTGCTCTCATTATGGTGGGCTGTCAGCCGATTCAAAATATGCGGCCTGAAGATTGGCTCACTGCTGTTGGTTACGCAAGCATAAGTGAGCAAAAAGGCAACAATGAAGAAGAGAAGCAAGTTCGGGCGATGCGAGCCTCTAAGATTGACGCTTATCGAGAGCTCGCCGAACAGGTGTATGGTTTGAGAGTGAGTGCCAGAGCAGATTTGAAAGATCAACGCTTAGGGACAGAGCTGACATCGGGAGCCGTAGATGGGGTCATTCGTGGTGCTGAAGTAGTACGTAGTTATAAAGTCGGTGACAGTTACGTCACGGAACTTCGACTTGATGTCAAAAAAATGAATCAGTTGCGAGACTACGGGGAAGTGCAGCAAGTTCCAGAAAAACGCCAGCAGACGTTATTCTAGCCCAATTTTTTCTCTGATTTCCGATATAAAAACGGCGCTCTTATGAGCGCCGTTTTTATATCGTACTAGCTATGTAACGCGATAGCGACGTTAGGCTTTAATATTAGTGCCAAGGGTGGTGACGTTACTGGTTTGCCCTTCGGCAGTGTACGTCATACCAAGCTTACCCTGGGACTGTTTCATGAGATTGTTGAGTTTATTGAAGCTCAATTGAGCACGTTGCAATGCTTCACCGTTAACGGCATTGGCCTGCTGGCAATCAGAGATGATGCTGCGGATCTTGTCGACCAGAGGGCTCAACTCTGGATCGCTCGTTAGCGTCTCAACATCGGGGTGTTTCTGAATGCGTTGATCGGTTTGTTGAAGCTTAGCGATCAGATCGACCTTCGCTTTCGCAACCTGTTCGATATCTTTAGAGACGCGACTGGCTATCGCCACTTTTTCTTGCTCTAACAGTGCCGACAATTCGGTTGCGCTTTGCAATTGGAATTCTACAAGCCCTTTTAACGCTGCCATGGTGGTATTGTTTCTTCAGTTCCGAATTCAGTGGTTAAAAACCACCAAGCTCTTTTTCGAATTTCATCATGTTGTCAGCCAGCTTTTCCGGATCCACGGAATAAGAGCCGTTTGCAATCGCTTCTTTGATTGCCGCCACTTTTGCTTTGTCAAAGCTGGGTTGACTTGCCATTTGATTATGCATCTCGCCCACCGCTTTACCTTGTGTGCTGAGGGACACCGAATCTTGCGCCACACCCGACTTGCTCGAAGAGTCACTTGTACTGGATGTTGCGTTCGTTTCACTACGCGAGGGGCTACGAGTGGACGTGGTTAACGTCTGCCCTGCACGAATGTTATCAATACCTGCCATGTTTGAGCCTTTTAATTAGAGGATGACCTGTACTGTCACTATCGACTACAGGGCGAATAACTTTAGTGCTTTTTAAACCAAAGTTAAAAAATAACCGTGACTTCTGAAATGCCTGTTACTCTGCCTTCAATTATACGGTTGGATTTACTATTTTTCACTCTTATCTGCTCACCATGAGATCCATCTGTCAAAGCCACGCCTTTGGTGGTGATGGTCATACCAGACTGTACGGCGCGAATGGTGACGGTTTCATTGCGGCACACCACGCAAATATCACGGTTTTCGACTACGTCACCGGCGTTCATATTTTTTTTGGCTTTGGCTCCAATGACCGCATCGAGCGAGGAAAAACCTTGCCGTCTGAAGCGTTGCAAATCGACCATGCTGATTGTAATGTCGTGCGCTGCGATGATTTGCCCACGGGAAATTGGGCTCAGTAGAGTGACTTGTGGACCGGTTCTCGTCAGGCGAACGGGCACATAGACCCGCCAGTTATCCGCTTCACACTCGACTTGGACGGTAATATTACTGGCCATCGGATTGGTGGAGCTAGAGGATGCCAAGAGCGGCTCAGGGCAATCTGTGGCAAAAATACGACTATCGATGGAGGCGGCGTCTGCCTCCAAAGTACCACCTGTCGGCCATTCGACATTGGCTAAAATGTACTCTTGAGCGGTATTTTGTATGGCAAATATCTGAGCTTCGGTAGCGGAATTGACTGAAAAGCTAAAGAAAATACACAAAACACCGATAGACGTATAAACTCTTTTAAATAAAGCTCTACACTTAGTGAAAGAACAACTAGTGGAAATTGAACAAAACTGTGATTTTAGGTTCTTCATTCTGTTTCCTAGAATTTCTTAGCTTGTAGTAGACTATCATTTTTTGACACGAAAGTTTTAGATGGAGATGAGCTTATGACCGGTATTCTTGATTCTGTGAATCAGCGTACGCAACTCGTCGGTCAAAACCGATTGGAACTCCTTACCTTCCGCCTGATGGGGCGTCAGCGTTATGGAATAAACGTATTTAAAGTAAAAGAGGTGCTCCAATGTCCTAAGCTTACTTCTATGCCAAATCTGCACCGTTTGGTGAAAGGGGTCGCCCACATTCGTGGCCATACGGTTTCTGTCATTGATTTAAGTTTAGCCATCGGTGGACGTCCGACCACAGATGTAGAAAAAGCTTTCGTTGTCATTGCCGAGTTCAACCGCTCTATTCAAGCGTTTTTGGTTACCTCTGTAGAGCGCATCATCAACATGCATTGGGAAGCGATCTTGCCGCCGCCAGATGGCGCTGGTAAAGCAAACTACCTCACCGCGGTCACCAACATCGATAACGAGTTGGTTGAAATCCTCGACGTAGAGAAAATCCTTGCAGAAATCGCGCCGGTTGATGAAACCATGGATGCATCCATCGGTGAGGAAATCGCCCAAGCAGAGACAGAAAAACAGATCGTTCGCCGAATTCTCATTGCCGATGACTCCACTGTGGCACGTAAGCAGGTAGAAAGAGCGATTACGTCAATTGGCTTTGAGGTTATTGCGGTTAAAGATGGGAAAGAAGCGTACGAAAAGCTGGTGGAAATGGCCGCTGAAGGCAGTATTTATGACCAGATTTCCTTGGTGATCTCAGACATCGAAATGCCAGAGATGGATGGTTACACGTTAACGGCCGAAATTCGCCGCAATGCGGATTTGAAAAATTTGTACGTTATCCTTCACTCATCACTCAGTGGTGTCTTTAACCAAGCGATGGTTGAGCGGGTAGGTGCCAACTCATTTATTGCGAAATTCAATCCTGATGAGCTAGGTAATGCAGTGAAATCTGCGCTGACTAACTAAAGAGAACTGAATGACAGCCATAACAATAAGCGATCAAGAATATCGTGATTTCAGCCGTTTCCTCGAAGCGCAATGTGGCATTGTGCTTGGGGATAGCAAACAGTATCTTGTTCGGAGCCGCTTGAGTCCACTGGTGACTAAGTTTAAGTTGGCCTCTTTGTCTGACCTATTGAGAGATGTCGTCACTGGGAGAAACCGTGAGTTGCGTGTTGCCGCTGTGGATGCGATGACGACCAACGAAACCTTATGGTTTCGTGATGGTTACCCATTTACAGTATTGGCCGACAAGCTTCTGCCTGAAGTGGCCGCGAATAAGCGCCCAATCAAAATATGGTCAGCGGCTAGCTCGTCGGGTCAAGAGCCCTACTCTATGGCAATGACAGTGTTAGAGACGCAGCAACGCAAACCAGGTTTGCTGCCGAGTGTGGCCATTACGGCAACGGACATCTCATCTAGCATGTTGGATATGTGTCGAGCGGGTATCTATGACAACCTTGCGCTAGGGCGAGGTCTCTCACCCGAGCGTCGTCGTACCTTCTTTGAAGATGCCGGAGACGGCCGAATGAAAGTGAAAGACAATGTGAAGCGTTTGGTGAACTTTCGACCGCAGAACTTAATGGAAAGTTATGCGTTACTGGGTAAATTTGACATCATTTTCTGTCGTAACGTGTTGATCTACTTCTCGCCGGATATGAAATCAAAAGTGCTCAACCAGATGGCCAACAGTCTTAACCCCGGTGGTTATTTGTTGCTTGGCGCATCGGAGTCACTCACTGGGCTGACAGACCGTTTTGAGATGGTACGTTGCAACCCCGGCATCATTTACAAGCTCAAGTAGTCCTCTCGCTCTCATTCAAATCCCAGCCTTGTGGCTGGGATTTTTATCCTGCCATACTTTGAAGTATCTATTCGTAGCAAAATGCCTATCCGTAGCAACGGTGACAACGACAAACACGGGTTCCTAACGGAGCGGAAATTGGCTCGGTAATTGCAAAACAAAACATGAGTGCCTCTGTGCACATGATTAAATGGCTTAACAATGGTAGTTCTAAAAGTTGGTACGCTAATTGCTAATTCATTTAATAATATCGGTCAGTTCTTTGAGTAGAGGTCAACATGGCTATTTCTTTCGACAATGCACTAGGTATCCACCAACATACGGTGGGTGTACGTGAGCGTAATGCTGAGGTGATTTCCACCAACATTGCGCAAGCCAACACGCCTGGGTATAAATCGAAAGGGATGGACTTTCAAAAGGCATTACAGGCGGCAACGTCGGGGGCAAGCATTAGTCTTAGCCGTACGGATGGTCGGCATATTCCTGCCTCTACTCAGGTGACAGGGGAAGTCATGTATCGTCTTCCAACCCAACCTGACACAGGTGACGGCAACACGGTGGATGTGGATTTAGAGCGTAACTTGTTTATGCAAAACCAAATCAGGCACCAGGCGTCACTGGACTTCCTAGGCAGTAAGTTCAAGAACTTAACCAAGGCAATCAAAGGGGATTAATAGATGAGCTTATTTAACGTTTTCAATGTCACTGGTTCTGCGATGAGCGCTGAATCTGTTCGTCTAAATACCACCTCGAGCAACTTGGCGAACGCGGACAGTATCTCAAGCTCTGCGAAAGATACCTACAAGGCTCGCCATGCAGTATTTGGTGCTGAGTTAAGTAAGGCAAAGTATGGCCGCGACCATATGGTGCCGGTGAAGGTAATGGGGATTATTGAAAGTGATAAACCGCTCACCGCGGAGTACAACCCTGACCACCCACTTGCCAATGATGAAGGGTATATCTACAAACCCAACGTCAATGTGATGGAAGAAATGGCCAACATGATTTCTGCTTCTCGTTCATACCAAACGAATGTTCAAGTGGCAGATGCAAGCAAACAAATGCTGCTGCGTACGCTGCAGATGGGTCAATAGGGATAGGAGGTAACGTATGGCCGATGGCATAAATAATGTTGGTCAAAACGGCTTGTCCTATATCGACCAGCTTAAACAGCTTCAAGACAAGAATAAGCCCAATGAGACCACAGGTAAGCAAGATCTTAAACAAGAAGACTTCTTATCACTACTCACTAAGCAGCTTGCTCAGCAAGATCCGTTTAAGCCGGTCAGTAATGACCAGATGATTGCGCAAATGGCGTCATTTGCGACGGTAGACGGGATTGGCAAAATGAACACTCAGTTCGAAACGCTCAATACCTCTATGACGTCGAACCAAGCGCTTCAAGCCTCATCATTAGTAGGGCGTGATGTATTAGTCCCTGGCGCTTCGGGTGTGAAGAAGGACACTGGCAGCATGGCTGCGATGGTCAAGCTTCCGCAATCCGTAGATAACATGATGGTGCGCATTGAAGACCAAATGGGCCAACTTGTTCGAACCTTCGATGCCGGTGCTAAGCCTGCGGGCGACAACCGAGTCGAATGGGACGGCAAGGATCAAAACGGTAATCCATTGCCGGCTGGCAAATACAAGGTGAGAGCCGCGGGTTTGCTGGATGGAGAATCTAAAGAGTTTGAGGTATCGACCTATGCAAACGTCAATAGTGTTCTCTTAGGTAAAGGCGATGGTAACGTACTACTCAATCTGGCTGGCTTCGAGTCGCCAGTTCGACTTGCTGAAGTACTAGAAGTTGGCAAAGCGTAACGTGTTAGTGATAAACGACGCTAGCTAGATAGGAGATTTTGGAATGTCATATGTTGCACTTAGCGGGTTATCCGCAGCTCAGTTAGATCTGAACACTACCAGTAACAACATTGCGAACGCAAACACATACGGCTTCAAAGAGTCACGTGCAGAGTTTGGCGATGTGTACTCAAATTCACTCTTTACCCATGCGAAAACAACGCCAGGGCAAGGTGTGCAGGCAGCACAGGTTGCTCAGCAGTTCCATGAAGGTTCCAGTATTTATACCAATAACCCGATGGACTTGCGTGTATCTGGTACGGGGTTCTTTGCTGTAGCAAAAGACAGATTAACCCCAACATCCAATGAACTGACTCGTAATGGCGCGTTTCATTTGGATAAAAATAACTACATGGTGACCGCCAATGACGAGTTCTTACTCGGTTATCAAGTCAATCCAGATACCGGTGATGTTCTCTCTTATGAGCCTTCGCCACTTAACATTCCAAAAGAGTTTGGTAAGCCAAAGCAAACATCAAACATTGAAGTAGGGGTGAACTTACCTGCTGGTGGGGATTTGAAGGACCCAACCTTGTTTGATTATTCCGATCCCGAGACGTACAACCGCTCAACGTCCTCGACGATTTATGATTCGATGGGCCAGTCGTACAAACTGACGACCTACTATTTAAAAGATCAAAATCAGGCGAATACGTGGCAGACATACTACACGGTGACGGACAGTGCCGGTGAGAAGCCACTGAACATCGTTGGTGGTGATGCAACGAGTCCTACGGGGCATGTCGGTCACACAATGCGTTTCAACAATGATGGTACGCTAGCCAGTTTAAACAATGGGCAGAATATCGTCTCTGAGCCTTTGGGGGCGGGTGCTAACCCGATTGACTTGAACGGTGCAGACATCAACCAAACATTGTCGTTTGGCCTTGATAGTGCCACTCAGTTTGCGGCTCCGTTTGAATTGACTAAGTTTGACGAAGATGGTGCAACCACGGGCTTCTTGACTAAGGTTGACTTTGATGAAAACGGTAGTGTCCTTGGCACATACTCTAACGGTGAGAATATCACCTTGGGACGTGTCGCGTTGGTTCGAGTAGCCAATGAACAAGGCCTAGATAAGAAGGGGGGAACTCAATGGGATGCCACTCAAAACTCTGGCGCCAAAGTATGGGGTGAATCGAACAAAGGCTCATTTGGTACAATCAATAGTGGTGTGCTTGAACAGTCCAATATTGATATGACTCAAGAGCTAGTGGATCTGATTTCAGCCCAGCGCAACTTCCAAGCGAACTCACGTTCACTTGAAGTGCACAACCAAACTCAACAAAATATCCTTCAGATTCGTTAATCGAATCACACGCAATCTTCTGAATAGCAAACTAACGGCAATCGTTGGTTTGCTATTGTTGCCTCTAGCGGCAATTGCCGCCTCAATCTCATTCCATATTGCCATTTCTCTTTGTAATTGATTGATAATGTTTGTTTATTTTTATTGGCATGCCAATTGCTTTAAATGATCTAAATTGTGATTGTTGGAGCAAATTATGGATCGTGCACTGTTTCTCGCTATGAGCGGAGCAAAGCAAAATATGCAAGCGATGCAGCTAAGAGCGAATAACCTGGCAAACGTCAGTACCACGGGGTTCCGTGCTGATTTGGCGCAAGCCCGCTCGATGCAAGCATACGGTGATGGTTTGCCAAGCCGCGTATTTAGCATGACAGAGCGACCTGGCCATAATTTTCAGCAAGGCAGTGTGATTACCACTGGGCGAGATCTCGATGTCACTATTGAAGGTCAAGGTTGGATTGCCGTTATGGACAAGACGGGCAAAGAAGGCCTGACCCGAAACGGTAACCTCAACATTGACGTCAATGGCTTGCTTACCAATGGTAACGGTAACTTAGTTTTGGGCGAGACAGGCGCACCGATCACCCTACCGATTCCGTTGAGCAAAGTGGAAATCGGTACCGATGGGACGATTTCTGTTGTTCCACAAGGCGCCCCAGCGGATGCGATCGAAATCGTTGATCGCATCAAACTGACACGCAACGACAACCAATCACTGTACAAAGATGTCAATGGCCTCTTCCGCGCCAAAGATCCCAATGCAGCTTACGAGGCGGATGCCGGCGTAAAATTGCTCAAGGGCGCGTTAGAGGGCAGCAACGTGAATGCCATCGGAGAGATGACCAGCTTGATTGATCTTCAACGACAATTCGAAATGCAGGTCAAGATGATGAGCACAGCAGAAGACATGGACAAAGCGTCTGATTCTCTGCTTCGTATGAGCTAAGACAGTTTCTAGGAGAGAATTATGCAACCGGCATTATGGGTAAGTAAGACGGGCTTAGATGCTCAGCAAACCAATATTTCGACCATTTCCAACAACTTGGCTAACGCCTCGACGGTGGGTTTTAAGAAAAGCCGTCCTGTGTTTGAAGATTTGTTCTATCAAAACATCAACCAGCCGGGTGGCCAATCTTCGCAAAATACCGAATTGCCAAGTGGCTTAATGCTCGGCGCGGGCTCTAAGGTCGTGGCAACGCAGAAAGTGCATACCCAAGGGAATACGCAAACGACCAACAACAGCCTCGACATGATGATCGAAGGCGACGGTTTTTTCCAAATATTGATGCCGGATGGCAACATTGGTTACACGCGCAATGGTCAGTTCACCGTCAACAGTGAAGGTGTGATTGTCACGTCTGGCGCGGGGTATTCCTTAGAGCCTGAAATCACGATTCCAGACGATGCCATCAGCATTACCGTTGGTACGGATGGGGAAGTCTCTGTGCGCGTGAGAGGTCAGCAAGATAACCAAGTTCTGGGGCAAATTACTACGGTTGATTTTATCAACCCTGGTGGTCTTGAGCCTATTGGTCAAAACCTGTACTTGCCAACCGGTGCCAGTGGTGACCCTCAAGAAGGCGTACCGGGTTTTGATGGGTTTGGTGAAGTACGTCAATCGATGCTAGAGACCTCAAACGTGAACGTGACGGAAGAGCTGGTCAACATGATTGAAGCGCAGCGCGTGTATGAAATGAACTCAAAAGTTATCTCTGCCGTCGATAAGATGATGAGCTTCGTAAACCAACAGCTATAACTGGATGAGTAAGGGGATTGTGATGATGCGAGTCATTAGTGTAATACTGATAGCACTGCTCTCAGGCTGTACCATGCTGGATATGCCAATCGAGACACCGGATGTGGTTCAAGGTACAACTACCGTTGATGCTGTAGAAGGAGATAAATCTTCCGATGATAGCTCTGGGATTGTTGATACTCTGCGAGGACGCACCGACCCTGTCGCTGGCGATCCCGCTTGGGCCCCCATTCATCCTAAGCATGAGCCGGAGCACTACGCAGCGGCAACCGGTTCTCTATTTAATACCGGTAAAATGACCGTCAGTTTGTACGACGATTCTAAACCGAGAGGCATCGGAGACATCATCACCGTCACTTTGGATGAAAGTACCAAAGCGGCGAAAAGCTCAGACGCTGATCTGTCAAAAAATAATGATGCGTCGATGGACCCGCTGGAAGTGGGTGGTCAGCAGTTGACCATTGGCGACTACAATTTTTCGTATAACTTAAGCAATGATAATTCGTTCAGTGGCAGCGCGGCGGCGAACCAAAGTAACAGCATTTCAGGCTCGATTTCGGTCGAAGTGATTGAAGTTCTGGCCAACGGAAACTTGGTGATTCGCGGTGAAAAGTGGTTGACCCTCAACACAGGGGACGAATACATCCGCTTAAGCGGCACCATCCGTCCGGATGACATCGACTACGACAATACCATTGCGTCAACGCGTATTTCGAATGCCCGGATCCAGTACTCTGGTACGGGAACGCAACAAGATATGCAAGAACCTGGATTCTTGGCACGATTTTTTAATGTCGCTCTTTAATCCCGTTTGATGTCGATGTTTTGGCGTTGCGTTAGAGAAAAAGGTGTCCCCATGAAAACGTTGTTTGTCTTCCTAATTAGCTCGCTGCTTGTTGTGACACAAGCTCAGGCCGCGCGTATTAAAGACGTGGCTCAAATTGCCGGTGTTCGTAGTAACCAACTTGTCGGTTACGGATTGGTCACAGGTTTGCCGGGCACAGGAGAATCGACACCCTTTACCGATCAAAGCTTTAACGCCATGCTGCAAAACTTTGGCATTCAATTGCCGCCCGGCACTAAGCCAAAGACCAAAAACGTTGCCGCTGTGATTGTGACGGCTGAGTTGCCGCCCTTTTCTAAGCAAGGTCAGACGGTTGATGTGACGGTTTCCTCGATAGGTTCGGCGAAAAGCTTGCGTGGCGGTACACTGATGCAGACCATGCTCAAAGGTCTGGATGGGCAAGTATATGCGGTGGCGCAAGGCAATTTGGTGGTGAGTGGCTTTAGTGCGACTGGCGCCGATGGTTCTAAAATTGTCGGCAACAACCCGACAGCAGGTATGATTTCCAGCGGAGCCATCGTTGAGAGAGAAATCCCATCGCCGTTTAGTCGTGGTGATTACATCACGTTTAACTTGCTTGAATCTGATTTCACTACTGCTCAGCGTATGGCGGATGCCGTTAATAACTTCCTGGGTCCTCAGATGGCCTCAGCGGTGGATGCCACATCGGTGAAAGTGCGTGCGCCTCGCGATGTCACTCAGCGTGTGGCCTTCTTATCAGCGATTGAAAACCTCGAATTTAACCCCGCCGATGGTGCAGCGAAGATCATTGTTAACTCACGTACAGGAACCATCGTTGTCGGCCAGCACGTGCGCTTGAAGCCGGCTGCCGTGACTCATGGTGGCATGACAGTGGCAATCAAAGAAAATCTCAACGTGAGTCAACCGAATGCGTTTGGTGGTGGTGAGACGGTTGTCGTCCCCGACAGCGATATCGAAGTCACCGAAGAACAAGGCAAGATGTTTAAGTTTGAGCCTGGATTGACTCTAGACGATCTGGTTCGTGCGGTAAATGAAGTCGGCGCGGCGCCGTCTGATCTGATGGCAATCTTGCAAGCGCTGAAACAAGCGGGCGCGATTGAAGGTCAGCTGATCATCATTTAACGGGGGCGATATGATCAATAACGGAAATGACATCGGTTTTATTCATGATATCGCCAACCTAGACTCACTGCGCCGTAAAGCGGTCAATGGTGAGGAAGGGGCAGAGCAAGAAGCGCTCAACGCCGCCGCCAAACAGTTTGAAGCGATTTTTACCTCTATGCTGTTCAAATCGATGCGTGATGCCAATTCAACCTTTGAATCCGGCTTGATGGATAGCCAGAACCAACAGTTTTATCGTCAGATGATGGATGATCAGATGGCGAGTGAATTGAGTGCCTCTGGCTCACTCGGTCTTGCCGACATGATTGTGGCGCAGCTTTCCACGGGCCAAGTGGATAATGAAACGGCGAACAACCGCAACCCTGATTTTGAAGCCATGATGGACAAAGTCTCTCGTATTCGTGAAGAGCGTGCCAATGCGCCTGCTGAAATGCGTGCTACTGGAAAGGAACAAGCGAGCACATTCGACTCTCCAGAATCGTTTGTAGCGTCGATGTCGCCTTATGCGGAAAAGGCCGCTCAGGCGCTGGGCGTGGACTCATCATTGCTACTTGCCCAAGCGGCGCTCGAAACCGGCTGGGGCCAAAAAGTCATCAACAATTCGCGTGGTAGCAGTAACAACCTCTTCAATATCAAAGCGGACCGCAGCTGGGCAGGCAATAAGATGTCCACTCAAACTCTTGAATATCATCAGGGGGTGCCAGTACAAGAGCGAGCAGCATTTCGTTCTTATGCCAACTTTGAAGAGAGTTTTAACGACTATGTGCGCTTCCTCAATCAAAATCCTCGCTACACCACTGCGCTCAAGCACAATGGCGACGATGAGGCGTTTATTCGCGGCATTCATGATGCCGGTTATGCCACAGACCCGGATTACGCGGATAAAGTGCTGAGTGTCAAACGACGCATTGATAGCATGTAATAGCTTGACCGATAGGGTCCCTAAGCAGACCCTATCACCACCCACCACCCACCACCCACCACCCACCACCCACCACCCATAATCCATCACCCATAATCCAGTCAATCTTCGCCAACACACACTCTCGAAAATTGGCCCTGGCACACATATTGCTATCTAAGCCTATAGGCAATCAGTAAACACTGATAAATAAAGGTTTCTTGGGGGCAATATGGCGTCTGATCTTCTGAATCTTGGTTCGCAAAGCGTGCTGACGGCTCAGAGACAATTGAACACCACAGGGCACAACATCTCGAACGTGAATACCGAGGGTTATAGCCGTCAGTCGGTGATACAAGGCACAAACATGCCGCGTCAATATGGCGGGGAAACCTACGGTATGGGCGTGCATGTGGAAAAAGTTCGCCGCTCATGGGATCAATTTGCCGTTAATGAACTTAATGTCTCGACTACCAATTACGCGCATAAAGTCGACGATGAAGCGAACTTAGAAATGCTGTCGAACATGCTCTCCTCGGTTGCCTCGAAAAAAATCCCAGAAAATCTCAATGAGTGGTTTGATGCGGTGAAGTCGCTTGCCGACAGCCCCAACGATGTCGGGGCACGTAAAGTGGTGCTCGAAAAAGCCAATTTGATCACCCAAAACCTCAATGATTTCCATGAGACCATTCGCCGTCAGTCGGATGTGACCAACAAAAAACTCGATCTTGGTGTCGAGCGAATGAATCAACTGGCGCTTGAAATTCGTGATTTGCATCGTTTGATGATGAGAACGCCTGGGCCGCACAACGATTTGATGGACCAACACGAAAAGCTGGTGGCTGAGCTGTCTGAGTACACCAAAGTGACCGTGACTCCGCGCAAGAATGCGGAAGGGTTCAACATCCATATCGGTAACGGGCATACCTTAGTGTCAGGAACGGAAGCGAGTCGCTTAACCATGATCGATGGTTATCCAGATGTACATCAGCGCCGTTTAGCCATGATTGAAGGTAAAGGCATCAAAGCGATTACCACCAAAGATATTGATGGCAAAATGGGCGCTATGCTCACGATGCGTGATGACAAGATCCCCCAGCTGATGGATGAGCTTGGCAAACTCGCCACGTCGTTTTCTTATGAAGTGAATAGATTGCAATCTCAAGGTCTTGATCTTAGGGGGGAAATTGGTGGACTGATTTTTACTGATGTCAATTCAGACATCATAGCCAAATCACGTGTGGTGACAGCATCAAATTCTAATGCGGACTTAGCCGTGTATATTGAAGATACCACTCGGCTTGAAGGTGGCGAGTATTCGCTCCAGTATCACGACGGTGATTACATCATTACTCGCCCATCCGGTGAGCAGTTTGCCGTACCTCAAGTAGGTAATGCACTGCAAATTGATGGCTTACGTATTGAAATCAATCAAGATTTAGCGCCGGGCGAACGCGTGTTGATTCGTCCGACCCGCAGTGGCGCTGCGCAAATGAAAATGGCCACCAATGATCCGACCGCAATCGCCGCGCAGAGTTATGAAGCTTCGACCACTTTCGCGCAAGGTAAAGCGAAATTCAATATCGAAGAAGTAGGGGATTTGCGCGAGTTTGAAGTGGTGGTATCGCCGGATGGGAAGCAGTTTGCCGTCACGGACACAAAAGGCAAAATTCTCTTGCCGCCTCAAGATTACCCACCGTTTGGTCCTGTCGAGGTTCAAGGTACGATTTTTGAACTGACCGATGGGGCATTGCCGAACGATAAATTTACGGCAAACCTTGTCCCTTCCGAGGGGGACAACGGCAACTTGCTCAAAATGCAAAACATCCAAACCGAGAAAAAACTCAATGATGGTGAGTCGACCATTCTCGATATCTATCACAACCTCAACACCAACGTCGGGTTACAGATGTCTACCGCATCACGCTTAACCGATGTGTCAAGGTTAGAGAAAGAGGCGGCACAAGAGCGTGTGGCGTCTATCTCCGGAGTGAACTTGGATGAGGAAGCCGCCAACATGATGAAGTTTCAGCAAGCGTACATGGCGTCTTCACGTATCATGCAAGCGGCAAACGACACCTTTAACACGATTTTGGCATTGAGATAGGGGGCGTAAATGATCAACCGTATTTCCAGCTTCCATAATTATCAGTCGGTGCAAAACGATCTGCGTCGTCAAGAAGCAAAAGTCCATCATAACCAAGCGCAGCTCGCTTCAGGTAAGAAGTTGATGCGCGCCAGTGATGATCCCTTGGCCACGCACTACATCCAGAATATCGGCCAGCAGAAAGAGCAATTGCGTCAATACACCGATGCCATCGTGCTGACGCGTAATCGCCTTGAGCACCACGAAGTGATTATTTCCAATGCGGAAGAGTACGCCGATGAAGCAAAACGAACCGTGATGGAAATGATCAACGGTGCGCTGTCCCCTGAAGACCGCATCGCGAAACGTCGAGAGCTTGAGGAAATCAGCAATAATTTCCTTAACTTGGTGAACGTTCAAGATGAATCGGGCAACTATATTTTTGCCGGGACTAAGCCGAAAAACCAACCCTTCTTTCGGGATAAAGATGGCGCTGTGGTGTATGCAGGCGATGACTACCAACGCAAGATGAAAATTTCCAACACGCTTGAAATGCCGATCAATGATCCAGGTAGCAAGCTGTTCATGGAAATAGATAACCCCTTCGGTGATTACTCGCCGGACTACAACCTGGGTGATACCTCTGAGTTGCTACTTGAGCGCGCGACCAACTTTAATCCTGATGATGACTCGAGCTATAAGATCACGTTTGTTGATATGCCCGGTGGTAAATATGGCTATCAACTCGAGCGCGACGGCAGTGTGGTTCAGGCCGATACCTTTGACCCAGCGAAAGGGATCAAGTACCAGGAGTTGACGATTCAGGTCAAAGGCCAAATCGAGAAGGGCGATGAAATCACGCTTGAGCCGCGCAAAAGCTACAGCATTTTCGATACCTTTCAAGAAGCAATGGCCTTGTCACAAGGGTCTGTGTCAGATACGTCCAATACCGCACGTTTGCATCGAATGACTCAAGAATTTCATTCGGCGTTTATTCATCTCAATAAAGCTCGCACGGATGTGGGGGCAAGGTTGAGCACGCTCGATATTCAAGAAGAGCAACATGAAGATTTTAAGATGACGCTCGCCAAATCGAAAAGCAACTTTGAAGATTTGGATTACTCGGAAGCGATCATCGAATTTAACGAAAACACGCGCGCGTTGCAGGCATCGCAGCAAGCGTTCGGAAAAACAAAAGACTTAACCCTGTTTAACTATCTCTAAATGGATCTTTATCGCCTAAGTTGATGCTTAACACTTTCGGTGATTGGGTTGTCTGACACAAGTTCAGGATAACCAATGGGTTCGCTCCATGCCTTATGTGCTATGCCTTAAGCGCCGAGCAAAACCCGCTAGCCTGTGTATCGGCAAACCTTGCCACCGAGCGGCAATCATCGAGTGCCGCTCACTAGCAAGCACAGAGTAACTAAGCGCAGTTCGATGGAAGTGATATTTATAACTTATTGATAGTTAATTGAAATAAATTGGTTTGGCTATTTTTTGTTAAGTTGGCATACAACTTGAATTAGTAAAATCAGAGCAGAAATTTTTAAGCCGGCTACCGCCTGCTTAGCAAGTCATACACGGTCAGTGCTTCCAAATGAGATTAAGCTGGCCGCTTCGCAAGAACTTGCGACTCACTAGGAGAGCAAACTATGACCATTACAGTCAACACTAACGTGTCAGCAATGACCGCTCAGCGTTACCTGAACAAAGCGACTGGCGATTTGAATACGTCGATGGAGCGCCTATCTTCAGGTCAAAAAATCAACAGTGCGAAAGACGATGCAGCGGGTCTGCAAATCTCAAACCGTTTGACCGCTCAGTCTCGTGGTTTAGATGTCGCGATGCGTAACGCCAACGACGGTATCTCGATTGCACAAACCGCAGAAGGGGCGATGAATGAGTCGACCTCGATTCTGCAACGTATGCGTGATTTGTCGCTACAATCAGCGAACGGCACCAACTCCGCTTCAGAGCGTCAAGCGCTGAACGAAGAAGTGTCCGCGCTGCAAGATGAGCTTAACCGTATTGCAGAAACGACCTCTTTTGGTGGACGTAAGCTGCTCAACGGATCATTTGGTGAAGCGTCATTCCAGATCGGTGCCAGCTCGGGTGAAGCGATCATCATGGGATTGACCAGCATTCGTGCCGATGATTTCCGCATGGGAGGCCAGTCGTTCATCTCCGATGCCGAGAAGGGTAAAGACAAAGACTGGGGCGTACCTGCCACCGCGCGAGATCTTAAATTTGAATTCACCACCAAAGATGGCGAAGCAGTGACGCTCGATATCCTCGCGAAAGAAGGGGATGACATCGAAGAGCTAGCGACGTACATCAACGGTCAAACCGACAAACTGAAAGCGTCGGTCGATCAAGATGGCAGACTGCAAATCTTTGCCGCTGAGCCTAACTTGGAAGGCAATATGAATATCTCTGGTGGCTTAGCGACCGAGATTGGCCTCAATGGTGGCCCTGGTGTTCAAACCACAGTACAGAACATTGACGTCAATACTGTGGGTGGCGCACAAAACGCGGTCGGTATCTTGGATGCGGCACTACGTTACGTAGACTCTCAGCGTGCCGATCTGGGTGCGAAGCAGAACCGACTCAGCCACAGTATTAATAACTTGGCCAACATCCAAGAAAACGTTGAAGCGTCAAACAGCCGAATCCGCGATACGGATTTTGCCAAAGAGACGACGGCAATGACCAAAGCACAAATTCTGCAGCAGGCGGGGACATCGATTCTCGCTCAAGCAAAACAGTTGCCAAACTCTGCGATGTCACTATTGCAGTAGTTGCGAATATCTTCATTAGCGCAGACCCAGACGTGGGGCTTTTGAAGGCATTCAGGCAAACATGGGTGATTGGATAAGCAGAGTTCTCTCTCAAACCTGCTCTGCTTAACCGCTTTACCTATGTCTTGGTCACCAGCCCGGAATCATTTCTCTCGATCTCCAAAGGCACTGGTGACCTCTATAGCCCCGGTTCTCTCAAAGGAAAAGGGGCTTTTCTTTTATCTCCAAATATCTCTTTCTTCAATCAATCGCATTTCTTTCGCACTGATTTCTTAAGTGCACACGCTCGGTCAAGAGCCCCAAAACTTTAATGATATTTTATCGAACTCTGAGCTTGCTCAAATTCTATCGTTTTTTGCTATGCAACGAGGAGGATTTATCAAAATGCTCTAAAGATAATCAAGTTGGCGTCGCTATAAGGGTACTTTGAGAGAACTAATTGGTTTACCGAGACGTCGGAAACCTTTGGACCTCCGCTCTACGGAAATCAATAGGAGACACCACTATGGCGGTTAATGTAAATACCAACGTTTCGGCGATGACAGCTCAGCGCTACTTGAACTCAGCAACAACAGCGCAGCAAGCATCAATGGAAAAATTGTCGTCTGGTTTCAAAATTAATAGTGCGAAAGATGACGCAGCGGGTCTGCAAATCTCGAACCGTTTGAATGTCCAAAGTCGTGGCCTAGACGTCGCGGTACGAAATGCGAACGACGGCATTTCGATGGCGCAAACAGCGGAAGGCGCGATGAATGAAACCACTAACATCCTGCAACGTATGCGTGACCTCTCGCTACAATCGGCGAATGGCTCGAACTCTAAGTCTGAGCGTGTGGCTATTCAAGAAGAGATCACTGCGTTGAACGATGAATTGAATCGTATCGCTGAGACCACCTCGTTTGGTGGCAACAAGCTACTTAACGGTACGTTCGCCACCAAATCGTTCCAGATTGGTGCGGACAATGGTGAAGCGGTTATGTTGACGATGAACAACATGCGCAGCGACAACACAATGATGGGCGGTAACAGCTACGTTGCAGCCAACGGCCAAGATAAAGACTGGGCAGTGCAAGCGGGTGCTAATGACTTGACCATCAACGTCACTGATAAGTTTGGCGGCGTGCAAGACATCACCATCACCGCAAAAGAGGGGGATGATATTGAGCAGCTTGCGACTTACATCAACGGTCAAACGGACATGGTGAAAGCGTCGGTTAATGAAGATGGTCAACTTCAATTGTTCACCGATAACAACACAGTAGAAGGCACGGCGACCTTTGGAGGTAGTCTAGCAGGTGAACTGAGCATTGGCCCAGCTAAAGCGGTCACCGTTGATACCATTGACGTTCGCACCGTCGGCGGCGCTCAAGAGTCGGTTGCCATCGTCGATGCTGCGCTTAAGTTTGTTGATAGTCACCGTGCTGAATTGGGTGCATTCCAAAACCGATTCAATCACGCAATCAATAACTTAGACAACATCAATGAGAATGTTAACGCGTCGAAGAGCCGCATTAAAGATACGGACTTCGCCAAAGAAACCACCGCATTGACTAAGTCTCAGATCTTGTCTCAAGCGTCAAGCTCTGTACTTGCTCAGGCAAAGCAAGCGCCCAACTCAGCGTTGGGGCTTTTAGGCTAAGAAAGTGATTTCTAGCATCTAAAAAGTCATGACTTAATGTTAAATCCAGCCCAAGGGCTGGATTTTTTTGTGCAGAAGAGAAGAAAAAAAAGCAACTGGGCTGAAACGAGAAAACCCAGCCAAAAGGCTGGGTTTTAATATGGCAGGTCTACCTGGATTCGAACCAGGGAATGGCGGCATCAAAAGCCGCTGCCTTACCACTTGGCGATAGACCTGCAGGTGATAGCGATGCTATCGGATGATGGTGCGGAAGGAGAGACTTGAACTCTCACACCTTGCGGCGCCAGAACCTAAATCTGGTGCGTCTACCAATTCCGCCACTTCCGCTTTGTTTATATCATAACCGAACTATGGGTAAAAATCAGCTATGAATT
>JACGDM010000009.1:0-158498 GCA_036903855.1 Vibrio cholerae
GCAGTGCCGGCAGATTTACAGTCTGCTCCCTTTGGCCACTCGGGAACCCCTCCAGGAATTTTTATACTTAACGGATGATTTCCCAACCCATCAATCAAGTGCGGAGCGAATCATAGCAAACTCGCCCAAGCTGTAAAGCCTTTTCTTAGCATTTTGAACTGAATGGTGCCTTTTTGGGCAAAGACGGGATTTATTCACCATAAAGGACACAAAAGTCGCGCTTCTCTTACTGTTTATTTCTCACTCTTTACATTACTTGACGTTGTATCTACGTATAAAGCGCTAGAATAAGTTGGGTTTAATTGGACTGAACTATCATCATGAAAAAGAAAATTTTTGTAAGTCTGTTGTCATTATCGATGTTGGCCAACACATCCGTCGCGTTCGCGCGTGGTCCGAGTATCAGTGTGATCACAGAATCTGTGGATATTCATCAAGTATCGCAATCTCTTTCTTTGGTCGGCAAACTGAAAGCGGATCAATCGGTCACTATCGCCTCAGAAGTGGCCGGTAAAGTGGACACCATTGCGGTACTGGCGAATCAAGAAGTTCAGCAAGGGCAACTGCTCGTGAAGCTTGATGACGATAAAGCACGCGCAGCGGTGGTGGAAGCGCAGGCTTACCTCAAAGATGAGCAGCGTAAACTCAAAGAATTTGAGCGTTTGGTGTCACGTAACGCCATTACGCAAACCGAAATCGACGCGCAAAAAGCGAGCGTCGATATTGCCAAAGCGCGCCTCGACGCCGCCAATGCCAATCTGAATGACCTCCATATTAGTGCTCCTTTTTCCGGTACGGTTGGCTTTATTGATTTCAGTCGCGGCAAATTGGTCAGCGTTGGCTCAGAGCTGCTGACGCTCGACGACCTCACCGTAATGCAGTTAGACCTTCAAGTGCCAGAGCGCTATTTACCGCAGATTTCACGTGGTATGAAGGTCAAAGCGACCAACGCAGCATGGCAAGGTCGCGTGTTTGAAGGCGAGGTGATCGGCATCGATTCGCGCATCAATGCTGAAACCTTGAACCTGCGTGTACGTATTCACTTTGATAACCCAGACAACCTGCTCAAACCCGGCATGCTGGTTTCCGCAGAGATGGACTTTCCACCGATCGAAGCGCCCATTATTCCAGTACAAGCGCTTGAATATTCGGGCACGAAGCGTTTTGTCTACGTCATCGATGAGCAGGGTAAAGCCACTCGAACCGAAGTTTTACTCGGCGCGCGCATCGGCAACCAAGTGGTGATTGAGCAAGGACTCGATATCGGTGAGAAGATCGTAGTGCAGGGCATTGTTAATATGCGTGATGGCGTGACTGTGAGTGAGCTTGGGCCAGATGGTAAGCCGCTCAAAAGTCAGGTTGAGCGTGCAGCACAAGAAGGGGCGAACTGATGCTGTTATCCGATGTTTCGGTTAAAAGACCGGTGGCCGCCATCGTACTGAGCTTGCTGCTGTGCGTGTTTGGCATTGTGTCGTTTAGCAAACTGGCGGTGCGTGAAATGCCTGACATCGAAAACCCGGTGGTGTCGATCAGCACTCGCTACAGTGGCGCGTCCGCCACCATCATTGAAAGCCAGATTACCTCAGTGTTGGAAGATCAGCTCTCGGGTATTAGCGGTATTGATGAGATCTCCTCGACCACACGCAACGGGATGTCACGCATCACCATCACGTTTGAGTTGGGGTATGACCTCAACACCGGGGTGAGCGATGTGCGTGATGCGGTGGCGCGTGCCCAGCGCTCTTTGCCGGATGAAGCCGACGATCCTGTGGTGTTTAAGAACAATGGTTCCGGTGAGGCGTCACTTTACATCAACCTAAGCTCGTCCGAGATGGATCGCACCCAGTTGACGGACTACGTTGAGCGGGTATTGCTCGACCGTTTCAGCTTGATCACAGGGGTGAGCTCGGTCGATATTTCCGGCGGCTTGTACAAAGTGATGTACGTTAAGCTCAAGCCCGAGCTTATGGCCGGACGCGGCGTAACGACGTCGGACATTACCTCAGCGCTGCGCAGTGAAAACATTGAAAGCCCAGGCGGCGAGGTACGTAACGATCAGATCGTCATGTCAGTGCGCACCGCGCGCAGCTACAATCAGGCCGAGGATTTTGAATACCTGGTGGTCAAACGCGCCAGCGACAATACGCCCATCTATCTAAAAGATGTCGCCGACGTCTTTATTGGTGCCGAGAATGAAAACTCGACCTTTAAAAGCGACGGTGTGGTTAACGTCAGCATGGGGATTGTGCCACAGTCTGATGCGAACCCCTTAGATGTGGCGACTTTGGTCCACAAAGAGGTCGACAATATTCAGCAGTTTTTACCTGCTGGTACCCGTTTGGCGATTGACTACGACTCAACGGTCTTTATTGAACGTTCTATCTCCGAGGTTTACAACACGCTCTTTATCACGGGCGGCTTGGTGATCTTGGTGTTGTACATCTTTATCGGCCAAGCGAGAGCGACCTTGATCCCGGCCGTCACTGTGCCCGTTTCACTGATTTCTTCGTTTATCGCTGCGTACTATTTTGGGTTTTCCATCAACTTGATCACGCTGATGGCGCTGATTTTGTCGATTGGTCTGGTGGTGGATGATGCCATTGTGGTGGTGGAAAACATCTTCCACCATATCGAGCAAGGTGAGAAGCCACTGCTTGCGGCGTATAAAGGCACGCGTGAGGTGGGCTTTGCTGTCATTGCCACCACCTTGGTATTGGTGATGGTGTTTTTGCCGATCTCCTTTATGGATGGCATGGTAGGGCTGCTGTTTACCGAGTTCTCCGTGTTGCTGGCGATGTCAGTGATCTTCTCGTCACTGGTGGCATTAACGCTGACTCCGGTGCTTGGCAGCCATCTATTGAAAGCCAACGTCAAACCGAATCGTTTCAATCTGTTTGTTGATCGCATGTTTGCCCACCTCGAATCGGCGTACCGTGCTCTGCTGCGTGGTGCATTGAAGTGGAAATGGGCCGCACCTCTGGTGATCATGGCTTGTATCGGCGGCAGTTGGGGCTTGATGCAACAAGTGCCCGCACAGCTCACCCCCTCAGAAGACCGCGGAGTTATTTTTGCTTTTGCGCGTGGCGCAGATGCGACCAGTTACAACCGCATGGCGGCGAACATGGACATCATCGAAAAGCGTTTGCTGCCTCTGCTTGGCCAAGGCTTCTTGAAGTCGTTCAGTATTCAATCGCCTGCGTTTGGCGGCAATGCCGGTGACCAAACCGGTTTTGTTATCATGATTCTGGAAGATTGGAATGACCGTGACATCACCGCACAAGAGGCGCTGGGTGAGGTGCGTAAAGCTCTATCAGGAATCGCCGATGTGCGCGTATTCCCGTTCATGCCAGGCTTTAGAGGCGGTTCGAGCGAGCCAGTGCAATTTGTGCTAGGTGGCTCGGATTACGCTGAACTAAAAACGTGGGCGGAAAAACTTGAAGCGATCGCCGAAGCGTCCCCTTATATGGAAGGGGCAGACATTAACTACTCTGAGCGTACACCAGAGTTGGTGGTCTCGGTTGACCGTCAACGCGCAGCAGAGCTTGGGATCAGCGTTCAGGATATCTCAGACACTCTTGAGATCATGCTGGGCGGCAAAAGCGAAACCACCTTTGTGGAACGCGGTGAAGAGTACGACGTCTATTTACGCGGTGATGAAAACAGCTTCAACAATGCCGCGGATTTGAGTCAAATCTACATGCGCACCTCGGGCGGTGAGCTAGTGACGCTCGATGCCTTGACTAAGATTGAAGAGGTGGCGTCATCCACACGTCTGTCTCACTACAACAAGCAAAAAGCAATCACCATCACTGCCAACCTCTCGGACGGCTACACCTTAGGTGAGGCGCTGGACTTTCTTGATCAGCAAGCGGTAGAGCTGCTGCCTGGGGATATTTCGGTCAGCTACTCGGGTGAGTCAAAAGACTACAAAGAGAATCAGTCGAGCATATTGATGGTGTTTGGTTTGGCTTTGCTGGTGGCGTATTTGGTGTTGGCGGCGCAGTTTGAAAGCTTCATCAACCCGTTAGTTGTGATGTTTACCGTACCGATGGGTGTGTTTGGTGGCTTCCTTGGTCTGGTGATTATGGGCGAGGGGATGAACATCTACAGCCAGATTGGCATGATTATGTTGATTGGTATGGTGACCAAAAACGGCATTTTGATTGTCGAGTTCGCGAACCAGCTTCGAGACCGCGGGTTTGAATTTGAGCAAGCGATTGTTGATGCGGCGGCGCGTCGTCTTCGTCCGATTATGATGACGGCGTTCACCACGCTAGCGGGCGCTATCCCATTGATACTCTCGACAGGCGCTGGCTATGAAAGTCGCGTTGCGGTCGGTACGGTGATCTTCTTTGGTATGGCGTTTGCCACCTTAGTGACCTTGTTTGTCATTCCGGCCATGTACCGATTGATCTCGGCCAACACGCGATCACCGGGCCATGTTGAAGCGGAGCTCAACAAAGAGCTCAGCCAAGACGTCACAGTGCGTAAAGCGCATTAATGATTCGGCCCGCACGTTCGCGGGCTGTTTTTTTTAGTGGTATTTGTTAACGGTATTGAACGGTGTAGCGCGTCGGTTTGTGGTTCATGGCGAGCACGAGGTTGAGCAAAAAAGCGCCCAGAATAGACAAGCCAATGATGTAAGGCGTCACAAAGAAGAACGAAGCGACTAAAATCAGCACATCAATCGCCAACTGAGTTTTACCTACGGAGATGGCGAAACGATCTTGAATCCATAAACAGAGCACGTTGAAGCCGCCAAGGCTTGAGCGGTGACGAAATAGGATCAGCATCCCGAGCCCCATCAGCAAGCCACCTGCCAGCGCACAGTAAATCTCATTAATGGTCTCCAGTTTTATCACTAAATAGAGGTGGTCAGCGAATATGGAGACCAGAGCACCTGAAATGGCACTATTGACCGCAAACCGAGCGCCAAACCGCTGCCAAGCGAGCGCGTAAAATGGCAGGTTCATGGCAAAGTAGAGTGTACCGAATGACCAAGTGCTGAATTGGCTGACCAACAGAGCGAGACCTGTTGTACCGCCAGTGAGTAGCTGAGCGGATTGGAGAAAGAATACCCCTTGAGCGACGAGAAATGTCCCGGTGAGAATCGCGATCCAATCTTCTTTACGTGAGTGTTTTTCCATCAATTTGAAACTTTCATCGGAAATAATGGCGCGCATACTAGTGAAAAAATTAGGTTTTCGGTAGCTTGAGAAGGAAATTTAAGGTAAACCTATGTAATCACTGTTTTACGGGGTGTAAAGGAGAAAATTGACACTCATTGATCGACGTTAACTGGGTTGAGCATCGGTGGCTGAGATCTCTGTTTATTGTGCAAGCAGAGTAGGATTCAGACAAAGTGATTGATTGACGTTATGTCGCGTATGAGAATCTTCGTAAAACATTATGAAAAAACTGCATGAGAAAAAGTGTATTTTTCTCTTTATGACCCAGATCAAATTATGTAGAATGCGCGTCATTAACCCGATGCAAACGTTTGCGTCAGCGTAAAAACGTTATTCTCAGGGTCGTAAGTCGGTTTTTTTGCCAATTTAAGTCTTAATCTGAGTCAGGAGATACAGATGCTAAAGCGTGATATGAACATCGCAGATTACGATGCGGAACTGTTCGCAGCTATCCAAGAAGAAACTCTTCGCCAGGAAGAGCACATTGAACTGATTGCTTCAGAAAACTACACCAGTCCACGTGTAATGGAAGCTCAGGGCTCTCAGCTCACCAACAAATATGCAGAAGGCTACCCAGGCAAGCGTTACTACGGTGGTTGTGAGTACGTCGATAAAGCAGAAGCGCTAGCGATTGATCGTGCTTGTCAGCTATTTGGTTGTGAGTACGCGAACGTACAGCCTCACTCAGGTTCACAAGCCAACAGTGCTGTTTACATGGCGCTGCTTAACCCAGGCGATACGGTCTTGGGCATGAGCTTGGCACACGGTGGTCACCTAACGCACGGTTCTCCTGTTAACTTCTCGGGTAAACACTACAACGTCATTCCTTACGGCATTGATGAAGCGGGTCAAATCAACTACGACGAAATGGAAGCGCTAGCACTTGAGCACAAACCTAAGATGATCATCGGCGGTTTCTCTGCGTACTCTCAAATCGTTGATTGGAAACGCATGCGTGACATCGCAGACAAAGTGGATGCGTACCTATTTGTCGACATGGCGCACGTTGCGGGTCTGATTGCCGCGGGCGAATACCCAACGCCAGTGCCTCACGCGCACGTTGTGACGACCACGACACACAAAACCCTAGCGGGTCCACGCGGTGGCCTTATCCTGTCTAACGCTGGCGAGGAGATGTACAAGAAGCTGAATTCAGCGGTGTTCCCTGGTGGTCAAGGTGGCCCTCTAATGCACGTTATCGCGGGTAAAGCGGTGGCGTTTAAAGAAGCGATGGAACCTGAATTTAAAGCGTACCAAGGTCGCGTGGTGAAAAATGCCAAAGCGATGGTGGCTCAGTTCCAAGAGCGCGGTTACAAAATCGTGTCTAACGGTACAGAGAACCACCTATTCTTGGTTGACTTGATTGACAAAGACATCACAGGTAAAGATGCGGATGCGGCACTAGGCGCAGCCAACATCACCGTCAACAAAAACTCAGTTCCGAATGACCCTCGCAGCCCGTTTGTGACCTCGGGTATTCGTGTGGGTACACCAGCGATCACTCGCCGCGGTTTCAGTGAAGAAGATGCGAAAGCGCTCGCGAACTGGATGTGTGACGTACTGGATAACATCGGTAACGAAGAAGTGATTGAAGCGACGAAAGCGAAGGTGCTAGAGATCTGTAAGCGTCTACCTGTTTACGCGTAATCTTACCGCTCGGTATCTCGCCTGTTGTGCTCAGCGACGGCTGAGCGAAACAAAGAAAAACGCCCTTTATGTGAATACATAAAGGGCGTTTTTGCGTTTAGGGGTTATTTAGAGATGCTGAGCAGGGTGCCAGATTTACACTTGAAGGAGTAATACTTGCTACTTTCGCTGAACTTGCCGAGCCCTTCACCGTCGCAGTAATCAATGTTGATGTCGCGCATGGTTTCCAGCGTGTTCTCGCTGTCTAGCGCAAATTTAGACCCGTCGGAACAAATAATACGGACACGGCCGTCATCGCTGACTGAATAGAGATCGACCTCGGTATTGCACAGCTCAAAGGAAGCTTCACGAAAGTTGTCTTGTTTGGTATTGGAGGCGCAGCCAGAGGTGATTGTGACAACGGCAATCGCGGCCATGCTAAGTGCAGTCAGTTTCATCGTATTCCCTTTGATTCATAATCTTTTCATTAGCTTAGAGAATCTCTCTAAGGCATTCAAGCTTTGGGGGGATTATTTAAGGCAATAAGTTGGGCTAATAAAAAGGCTGACCTATCGGCCAGCCTAGATAAATTCGATGGGTTTTACGCTTTGTTAGCTGACTTCAATGCCTTGCGCTTGAAGGTCGGCATGGTAGGAAGAGCGAACAAAAGGACCACACGCAGCGTGAGTAAAGCCAAGCTCTAGAGCAATCTCTTTCAACTCATCAAACTCTGATGGCGGCACGTAACGTTCCACCGGTAAGTGGTGACGGCTTGGCGCAAGGTACTGACCTAGCGTGAGCATGGTCACGCCGTGCGCACGCAAATCTTTAAGTACTTCGACGATCTCTTCTTTGGTTTCACCCAGTCCCATCATCAAGCCTGACTTAGTCGGGACATCTGGATGCTGCTCTTTAAACTTACGTAGCAGTTCAAGTGACCACTTGTAATTCGCACCCGGGCGCGCTTTACGGTACAGACGTGGCGCGGTTTCAAGGTTATGGTTGAAAACATCGGGTGGATTGTCTTTGAGCAGATCCAGCGCGACATCCATGCGGCCACGGAAATCCGGTACTAAGGTTTCAATACGAATGTGCGGATTGAGTGCGCGAATCTCGCGGTTACAGTCGGCAAAGTGCTGAGCACCACCATCACGTAGATCATCGCGATCCACCGAGGTGATCACCACGTATTTGAGTTTCATGTCGGCGATGGTTTTCGCCAATTTTTTTGGTTCTTCGGCTTCTGGCGCAAGAGGGCGGCCGTGGGCCACATCGCAGAATGGACAGCGGCGAGTACAAATCGCGCCAAGAATCATAAAGGTGGCGGTGCCGTGGTTAAAACACTCGGCCAGGTTTGGACACGAGGCTTCTTCACAAACGGAGTGCAGGTTGTTTTTGCGCATCGCTGACTTGATGTCTTGAATTCGTTGACTGTCTGAAGGCAACTTGATCTTCATCCACTCAGGCTTACGCAGGACTTCCTTCTGCTCAGTCGGCATGTTCTTGACAGGGATCAGGGCCATTTTGTCAGCGTCGCGATACTTAACGCCTTTTTCCATTTGAATCGGTTTACTCATGCTTCTCTTTACTTCTCTTTACTTTTTATGGCGTTACTCGTGTGGTGCTAAATTCAACTTGATCATAACCAAGTAAAGTAACGAGCTCTTTTATCAGCGACTCTTCAACGTCAGGGAGAGAGGCCGCTGTGTTTAGCTGACGAACCTGCACCATTTCCATTCCGGCATAGCCACAGGGGTTAATGCGCAGGAAAGGCGACAAATCCATATCGACATTGAGCGCTAGGCCATGAAACGAGCAGCCTTTGCGGATTCGCAGTCCCAACGAACAGATTTTACGTCCGTCGACATACACGCCAGGTGCATCAGGGCGTGCGTTGGATTCAATGTTGTACGCTTTGAGCGTTTGGATAACGAGGTTTTCGATATGTGTGACCAAATCACGCACGCCGAGTTTTTTGCGCCGTAGGTTAATCAGAAAATACGCCACTAACTGACCCGGGCCATGGTAGGTCACTTGCCCGCCACGATCGCTTTGCACCACAGGAATATCACCGGTACTGAGCAAGTGCTCTGCTTTTCCCGCTTGTCCTTGAGTAAACACAGGATTGTGTTCAACCAGCCACACTTCATCTTGGGTGTCGTCATTTCGGCTGTCAGTGAAGTCATGCATTGCGCGCCAAATCGGCTCGTAATCTTGTCTTCCTAGTCGTCTGACCACCAACTGGTTGTGCATAGCTGTGCCCGTTATCCATTAATAAAGTCGAAAGATTATAAACTGCTTCTGCTAAAGGCACTACAACCTAGCCACACATTTTTAACCTATCAGTTTGGTTAGAATAATTATCTATTTGATATCTAAAAAGAAAGCAGCTTACGCTGCTTTCAAAAAAATTTTAATAAATCAAAAATAATTACAGAACCATGCGAACAATGTCGATCTCACCCAGTTCTTTGTACAGGGTTTCGACCTGTTCAATTGAGGTGGCGGTGATGTTGACGGAAACCGAGTGGTAGTTGCCTTTGGCGCTCGGTTTCACACTTGGGCTGTAGTCACCAGGAGCATGACGCTGGATGACTTCCAGTACTTTCTCTGGTAGCTCAGGTTTAGCGTGGCCCATGACTTTGTAGGTAAATGAGCAAGGGAACTCGAGTAAATCCTTTAGCTTTGCATCCGAATTAATAGTCAGCATATTGTTACTCCAAACTGGACTGTCGATTTTTGCAGCGGTGCATAGTACTGCGAAAATCATCAAACCTCAACCGAGCCTGATTGGCGGCCACGTTAGGCGGTTGGCGTACCGAGCACGGGCGTATTAGGCTGCGGTGATAAAAATAGAAAAGCCGCCCTTGGCGGCTTTAAGCATGACAGCAGGGTTAGCCTTTATAGGAAGCTTTTAAACAGCATCACTATGTAGTCCCACAGGCGGCTGAACAAACTGCCTTGCTCGACACTTTCCAGTGCCAGCAGTGGGTATTCAGCCACATCTTCGCCTTCAAGTTGATAGTATAGCTTACCAACGACGTCACCCTTGTTAATGGGGGCTTCGAGTTCTTTTTCAAGGATAAAGCTGGCTTTCAGCTCTTTCGCTTGCCCACGAGGTAGGGTCACAAAGGTGTCTTGATCGAGACCGAGCTTCACGGTGTCTTTGTCGCCCATCCAAATCTTCTCTTCGACAAAGGTTTCCCCAGCCTGGTGCGGTGCGACGGTTTCAAAGAAGCGGAAACCGTAGCTCAACAGCTTTTTGCTTTCCGACTTACGTGCATTGGCGCTCTGTGTGCCCATCACAACAGCGACAAGGCGCATTTTCCCTTCGGTCGCAGAGCTCACGAGGCTGTAGCCAGCATTGCTGGTATGGCCGGTTTTAATGCCATCCACGCTCATGCTTTTATCCCACAGCAAGCCGTTTCGGTTGTACTGAGTAATGCCGTTGTAGGTGTAGCTCTTCTCTGAGTAGATGCGGTACTCTTCCGGAACGTCACGGATCAGGGCTTGGCCTAATAGCGCCATGTCATACGGTGTGGAGTAGAGGTTTGGGTTATCGAGGCCGTGAACGTTGGCGAAATGCGTGTTGTCCATGCCCAGTGAGTTTGCCCAAGCGTTCATCAAGTCTACAAATGCATCCTCAGAACCTGCAATGTGCTCGGCCATCGCGACACAGGCGTCGTTGCCCGATTGAATAATGATGCCACGGTTCAGGTCTTCCACTTTGACTGTGGTGCCGACTTCGATGAACATTTTTGATGACTCAGGGAAGTTCTTCGCCCAAGCGTTTTCGCTGATAGTAACGTCATCATTGAGATTGATGTTGCCACGTTCAAGCTCTTGACCAATCACATAGCTGGTCATCATCTTGGTCAGGCTTGCCGGAGAAAGCTTGGTATTCATCTCTTTCTCAGCAAGGATTTTGCCTGAATGGTAATCCATCAACACGTAGCCCTTAGCGGCAATTTGCGGCGCGTCAGGCACAACAATCGGGGAGGCAATCGCTGAATTCGCGAGGGTTGCACAAAGTGCAACGGAGGAGACAAAAACAGATTGAGTTAGCGTTGTTTTTTTCATATCAAAGTCAGAATTATTTTTCACTGTCCATATGTTAACAGAAACAATCACTCAAACCAGTGCAAGGAAGACCACACACTGGGTTGAGGACTACTGATTGCGAATAAAGGCGCTGGAGTAACCCAGCTCTTTCACTTGTTCTAATGTTTGCTCTGTGAGCAAGTAGTCTTTAAAAGGACCTAAAAAGACACGGTGAATTTTATCGCCCGAGGTGACGTGGCTTTTCACCGACAATTTTTGACTCAGATCTTGCGCTAAAGTTCGCACGCGATCTTCATGTTGTGAAGAGGCGACCTGGACAACATAACTAGGCTGACTTTTTTTCTTCAGCTCTGAGTCCGGCTTTTCTGAGGTGATCACTTCGATCTCCACATTGGCCACGCCCGTTTTCACCACGTCTAGTTTGACCGCCGCCGCGTAACTGAGATCGATAATTCGTCCCTGATGGAACGGCCCACGGTCATTGACGCGGACGATGGTGGTTTTGCCATTGTCTAAATTGGTCACTTTGACGTAGCTCGGCAGAGGCAAGGTTTTATGGGCCGCCGTCATCGAGTACATATCGTACACCTCACCATTGGAGGTGAGATGGCCATGAAACTTTTTGCCGTACCAAGAGGCTTGTCCCTTTTGCTTAAAGCCTTCGGGCTCTTTGATGATTGAATAACTTTGGCCGCGCAGGGTATAACTTTTATTGCCGCCTAAACTGTAGGGCTCATATTGCGGGTGTGCATCCTCAATATGGTCAACAGAAATTGGTTTCGATGGCGCGACGTCATCCTCGATGCTGTAGCGTTTGGAGGATGAACAGCCTGCAAGCACCAGGAGCGATGCCAACATGACGAAAATAGGGTGCGTAATGGCCATGATTAGGTTGCCTTTGAAAATGCTTTTCTATGGGTATGGATTGACATCAATATGCCAAAACCTGCCATGAGCGTCACCATCGAGGTCCCGCCATAACTGATTAACGGTAATGGCACGCCAACCACGGGCAAAATGCCACTCACCATACCGATATTGACAAATACATAGACGAAGAAGCTTAAAACGATACTGCCTGCCATCATACGACCAAAGGCGGTTTGGGCTTTACTCGCTAAAAACAGACCTCGACCAATAATAAACAGATAGAGACTGAGCAGCACTAAGATGCCGATCAATCCCCATTCTTCGGCGATCACCGCAAAAATAAAGTCGGTGTGGCGCTCGGGTAGAAACTCTAGCTGAGATTGAGTGCCTTGTAACCACCCTTTACCGTTAATTCCCCCCGAGCCGATGGCTATTTTACTTTGGATGATGTGATAGCCCGCGCCAAGTGGGTCGGATTCTGGATTGAATAGGGTGCGCACGCGCACTTTCTGATACTCGCGCATGAGGAAAAACCACAAGATCGGTAAAAAACCACCAACGGCGCACAGCGCGGCGAAAATAATGCGCCAACTGATCCCGGCAAGGAAAATCACGAAAATCCCCGATGCTGCGATGAGAATCGAGGTGCCAAGGTCAGGCTGTTTAGCGATCAAAATCGTCGGCACGAACATCATTACCAGTGACGCAACCAAGGTTTGAAAACTCGGTGGCAGCGCACGTTTACCGATATAGCGCGCCACCATCAGCGGCACCGCCAATTTAAGCAGCTCTGATGGCTGAAAACGCACAAAGCCCAAGTTGAGCCAGCGCTGCGCGCCTTTAGAGGCCTCACCAAAAAACAGTACGCCAAACAACAAGATAACGCCGCCGATAAACATGACAGGCGCTAAGGCTTCATAGGTCCTGGGCGGCACTTGGGCGAGCAGCAACATCACACCCAGTGACAGCGCCATGCGCATCGCTTGGCGGTCCATCATCGCCAGGCTTTGACCACTGGCACTGTACATCACTACTAAGCCAAAACCCATCAGGACGAGTAGACCAAGTAACAAAGGCAGATCGAGGTGAAAGCGCTCAAAAAGCGCCCGGTTCTGACCGGTGGCTGGATTGAAATCCATTACTGTGCCGCCTCCTGTTTTTTCTCAACGAGAACATGATCAAACACGCTACGGACCACAGGCCCTCCTTGTGATGAGCCGCCGCCGGCATTCTCTAGCACTATGGTGACAATCACTTCAGGATCCTCCAGTGGCGCAAAGCCAGTGAACAAGGCGTGATCGCGCAGGTGCTCGGCCAGCTCTTCTGCGTTGTACTCTTGATCTTCCGCGAGTCCAAACACCTGCGCGGTACCGGATTTACCCCCACTGACGTATTCTGTGTTGGTAAAGGCGCGTCGCGCAGTGCCTTTCTTACCGTGGTTCACCAAACGCATCCCTTCAATCGACATCTCCCAAAATTTGTCTTTCACGCCGGTGATGGGCGGGTAGGTGTCGATGTCGGCCAGTTGACGTTTTGCAAACTCTTCACCATTGTCAATGGTGGCACGCAATAGGTGCGGGGCGATGACTTTACCGCGGTTAACCAGCACAGACGTCGCCTTGGCAATTTGCATAGGCGTTGCGGTCCAGTAGCCTTGACCGATACCAACAGGAATCGTATCGCCTTGATACCAAGGCACGCGATGCCTTGCCATTTTCCATTCTCTGGTTGGCATGTTCGCTTTGCTCTCTTCGTGAATATCGATGCCGGTATAGTCGCCAAAGCCAAACATCATCATCCATTGAGAGATGCGATCAATACCCATGTCGTAAGCGATTTGGTAGAAAAAGGTGTCGACGGATTCTTCAATCGATTGCACGATGTTCACGCGACCATGCCCCCAACGCAACCAGTCACGAAAAGGTTTCGTCTTCGAATTGGGTATCTTCCAGTAGCCAGGATCGTTGCGCGTGGTGTAGGGGGTGACGACACCCTCTTGCAGCGCCGCGACAGCCATAAATGGCTTGATGGTTGATGCAGGCGGGTAGATACCCAGAGTCGCCCGGTTGACCAACGGACGATTCTTATCGGTCAATAGCGCGTTGTAATCTTTGCCTGAAATACCATGCACGAAGGCATTAGGATCGTAACTTGGGCTTGAGACCATGGCGAGCACGCCATTGTCGTGTGGATCAAGAACCACGGCACTGCCGCGTCGGTCGGCGAGTAACTCATGGATGTAGAGCTGCAAGTCGATATCAAGGTTGAGCACGATGTCTTTGCCAGGCTCAGGTGGCACGTATTTCAAAGTACGAATTACGCGCCCACGGCTGTTGACTTCCACCTCTTGGTAGCCGGCAATACCATGCAGTACGTCCTCATAGTAGCGCTCGATACCGAGTTTACCGATGTCACGAGTGGCTTGGTAATTGGCGTCTTTCTCTTCACGTATCAAACGCTGCATATCACGATCGTTGATTCGAGAGACGTAACCAATCACGTGGGTGAGGACTTCACCATAAGGGTAGTGACGTTTGAGCGCCGCGTTCACGGCGACACCAGGAAACTTGTGCTGATGCACGGAAAACTTAGCCACTTGCTCTTGAGTGAGCTGAGTAAGAATCGGCACCGATTTGAAGCGGCGAGTTTGACTGCGCTCGCGCTCAAAGCGTTCAATCTGATCGTCTGTGATGGTGACGATGCTTTGTAATCGACTCAGGGTATCTTCCATATCGTCGATTTGCTCTGGGGTGATCTCAAGGCTAAATACTGGGCGGTTTTCTGCCAGCAGCTTGCCGTTTCTGTCATAGATCAAACCACGATTGGGGGCGATCGGCACCACTTTGATGCGGTTGTCGTTAGATCGAGTTTTGTAATCTTGGTATTGATTGATCTGGATGTTGTAGAGGTTACCAACCAGTAGCCCCATCATGACGACAATGCCTAAGAAAGCGACAATAGCACGGCCTTTGAATAGCCGCGCTTCTTCCTGATAATCCCTAATTTGGCTACGCTTTCGCAACATCTATTGGTTATTCTCGATGATATGGGTGGTTGGCGGTAATGCTCCACGCTCGGTACAGGCTTTCTGCCATCACAATGCGTACCAGAGGGTGAGGTAAAGTTAACGCGGACAGTGACCAGCTTTGATCCGCGGCGGCTTTGCACGCAGGGGCTAAGCCTTCTGGGCCACCGATCAAAATTGACACGTCACGACCATCTAGCTTCCAACTCTCCAGCTGTTCTGCAAGTTGGGGGGTGTCCCATTTTTTACCAGGAATATCGAGAGTAACAATTCGGCTGCCTTTTGGCACGGCGGCGAGCATGGCTTCGCCCTCTTTTTGCAAAATCCTTGCAATGTCGGCGTTTTTACCTCGTTTACCTGCTGGAATTTCCACCAACTCTAAAGGCATATCGTGAGGGAAGCGGCGGCGGTACTCTTGAAATCCCTCTTCTACCCATTTGGGCATTTTGGTGCCGACAGCAATGAGTTGAAGTTTCATCGATCAGCTCCAGAGTTTTTCCAGTTGGTAAAGCTCGCGCTGCTCTTCTTGCATGACGTGAACAATGGTTGAACCCATATCCAGCACCACCCATTCACCCAGATCTTGGCCATCAATACCGAGTGGCACTAGGCCGGCCAGTTTGGACTCTTTTGCAACGTGATCAGCGATGGACGAGACATGACGCTTCGACGTGCCTGTGCAGACAATCATAAAATCGGTAATGCTTGATTTTCCTTGTACGTCGAGCACAGTGATGTTTTGCGCTTTCATGTCGTCGGCTTTGTCGACAAGAAACTCGTTAAGCTGTTCTAGTTGCAAGTGTTGTTCCTCTCTTGTTTGGATGTGCGTATGGCTAGCGGCGATGACAGGGCTCTGCACGGCCTACTCTGTTGGGGCCGAAGTATACCACGCATTTCAAATGTGCACTTGTGGCAAGCAAATTTCCAGACTCAGTTGATGTATTTGTGGCCAAGGGCTCTGCTCATATTGCGTTTTGGCAGTCAGTTCAATCTGGGCCAGCAGTTGCAGGAGGCCCATAAGGCGCGCAGTATCCAACCTTTGCAAAGCGCTGGAATAGAGCGGACGTTTGGAAGACCAAACTTTGTAGCGTTCCAGCACTTGCGCCAATGGCAGAGTTTGCATCAGCGATTTCATTGCCAGTAGCTGCTCAAGCTCTTTTTGAACCGTGCGAACAAGGATCACAGCCTCGACGTCTTCCGCTTCAAGCTGGCGCAAAATACGATCGGCGCGATTGGCTTTGCCTGCCAGCAGGGCATCAATCCAATGAAATGCGGTGAAGTGATTGTGACGGCTCAACGACTCTTCAAGTCGTACTAAGGTCAGCTTGCCATCTGGGTAGAGCAGCGCAAGTTTCTCTAGGCTTTGCGTCAGAGCGAAGAGGTTTCCCTCGTGCCACTGAGCAAGCATCTTGGTCGCTTCGGCATCCGGCTGCAAGCCTAGGGCGCGGCAGCGAGTTTGGACAAATTGGGGCAATCTGGCCAAATCAGGCGTGACGCAGCTGACCCAGCATCCCTGTTGGTTGAGCGTCTTAAACCACTTGGCGTTCTCTTGGGCTTTGGTCAGTTTGGTGCCGATGATGATCAGCAACAGGTCGCTGTGAAGAAGCTCAGCAATAGCCAGTAGTTCTTTGGCCATTGCGGCATTGACACCTGACTCTGGAAGCTCCAGCTCGATCACTTGCCGGGCGCTGAATAGGCTCATCGCTTGGCAGGCATCATAGACGGGCGCCCAGTCAAAACGGCTGTCGACCGTATAACGGTGACGCTCTTCAAAACCCGCTTCACGAGCTTTGGCGTGTATGGCTTGGCGAGACTCTTGAATCAGCAGCGGCTCGCTGCCGAATATCAAAAACAGCGGATCAAGTTGTTGGTTTAGGTGCTGAGCTAACCTATCTGCAAAAATTCTCATGCGCGATAACGAACTCGGGATTACTCAGTGACCGGAGCGGGCGCATCATCGCTGTAAAAGGTCTTGACGCGATATTGCTCTTCTTGCGCTTTGAGTTGCACTTGTTCTTCGTTTTCTAGCTCGATTTCGTTGGCTTCGATATCGGCTTTAAGGCGTGCCATCTGGCGAATGATTTGGGTGGCTGCGAGCTTGCGCATTTCATCTTCGATCATGTCGCGTTCAACCGATTTTGCTAGCGCTGATAGTGGGTTATCTAGGTAGCTACGGGTGACGCTGGTAGAGAAGGTTTTGGTGCCAAGATCGGGCACGGTAACGCGATAGGAGGCACGGAAGGTGAGCTCTTTTTCCGCTGCGCGCGTGTTTTGGTAAAGCGAGAGGGTGCGCTCGCCAACGCCTTCGCTGATCAGGTGCAAATTGGCGATGTTTTCCGCCGGTGGCACGATCTCGATTTCACTCATGCGTAGCTGCGCTTTCATCATGCGGGTAAAGGTGCTGTATTTGTCGTAACTGGTCAATGACATCTTATCGAGCTCCTCTGGAACCGAGTAATCACCACGTAAGTGGAAACCACAACCAGCAAGAAGCGAGGCAACCAACAGTGCGCTGGTTAGCTTAACGGATGAGATTGAAAATAGACGCATGAGTGAACGGCTCTTTGGTTGAGAATAATAATAGTATGAACGAAAGTGTTATAGACCACAGTGGTTGGATAACTTCGGTGAGGGCTCTGTCAAAAATAAAACGCTCATCGAAGTTAAGCAGGGCACTAGGCCCTGCTTAAGACTCGAACTAATGGGATTAGTTCGCCACGATGTTGAGAAGTTTGCCCGGGACGTAAATCACTTTACGAATCGTCAAACCTTCTGTGAACTTGGTGACGTTCTCATCACCCAAACCGAGTGCTTCCACTTCTTCTTTGCTGGCATCGGCCGCCACAGTGAGTTTGGCACGTAGTTTACCGTTGACCTGAACGACGATCAGTTTCTCGTCTTCAACCAGCGCTTTCTCGTCATGTTGTGGCCAAGCCGCGTTGTCGATGTCTGTGATGTTGAGCGCATTGCCCATTTCAAAACAGATGTGCGGAGTGATAGGGTAAAGCATCACGACCACGGCTTTCAGTGCTTCATCTAAAATCGCACGATCTTGCGCTGAATCTTGTGGCGCTTTTGATAGCTTGTTCATCAGCTCCATGATCGCCGCAATAGCGGTATTGAAAGTTTGACGACGTGCAACATCATCGGTCACTTTCGCAATGGTTTTGTGGACATCACGACGTAATGCTTTTTGATCACCCGACAAGGAAGATGCATCCACTGTTTCAGCAGCGCCTTTTGATGTGTGCTCATTGACCAGTTTCCACACGCGTTTCAGGAAGCGGTTCGCGCCTTCTACACCAGACTCTTGCCATTCCAATGTCATATCGGCTGGCGAGGCAAACATCATAAATAGACGTACGGTGTCAGCGCCGTACTTGTCGACCATCTCTTGTGGGTCAATGCCGTTATTTTTCGACTTAGACATCTTAATCATGCCTGAGTGCGTTACATCACGGCCCGCGTTGTCTTTGGCCGAAATAATGCGACCTTTACCGTCACGTTCGACAGCCACATCGGTCGGCGCTACCCACTCTTTACCGCCTTTTTCGTTCTCGAAGTAGAAGGCGTCTGCCAGTACCATGCCTTGACATAGCAGTTGCTTGAATGGCTCGTCAGAGGTGACGTAACCAGCATCACGCAGGAGTTTGTGGAAGAAGCGAGAGTAGAGCAGGTGCATACACGCGTGCTCGATACCACCAACGTATTGATCAACTGGTAGCCAGTAGTTGGCTTTTTCAGGATCAAGGATGTCGTCCGCTTGTGGTGAACAGTAACGCGCGTAGTACCAAGAGGATTCCATAAAGGTATCGAAGGTGTCTGTCTCACGCAGCGCAGGTTCGCCATTGAATGTGGTCTTCGCCCACTCTTTGTCGGCTTTGATTGGGCTTGTTACGCCATCCATGATCACGTCTTCTGGCAGAATGACTGGCAGTTGGTCAGCAGGGACAGGGTGAACTTCACCGTCTTCTGTGGTGACCATTGGGATTGGTGCGCCCCAGTAACGCTGACGAGATACACCCCAGTCACGCAGACGGAAGTTAACGGTCTTCGTCCCTTTGCCTTCTGCTTCTAGTTTCGCTGCGATTGCGTCGAATGCCGCTTGGAATTCTAGACCGTCGAATTCACCAGAATCGAACAGTACGCCTTTTTCTGTGTAGGCCGCTTCAGAGATGTCGAGCTCACTGCCGTCAACGGGTTTGATAACCGGTACGATATCGAGACCGTATTTAGTCGCGAACTCGTAGTCACGTTGGTCGTGCGCCGGTACCGCCATAACTGCGCCTGTACCGTAATCCATCAGGACGAAGTTCGCCACAAAGATTGGCACTTCACGACCGTTCAATGGATGAATAGCAGTAAGGCCCGTCGCCATACCTTTCTTCTCCATGGTCGCCAGTTCCGCTTCCGCGACTTTGTTGTTCTTACACTCATCGATAAACGCAGCAAGTTCTGGGTTGGTTTGAGCCGCTAGAGCAGCAAGAGGGTGACCTGCCGCGATGCCCACGTACGTCACACCCATGAGTGTGTCAGGGCGTGTTGTGTACACTTCTAGGTCTTGTTGACCCTTGACTTTAAACTTAAGTTCAACACCTTCAGAGCGACCGATCCAGTTGCGCTGCATGGTTTTCACCATTTCAGGCCAGCCGTCTAGGTTGTCGAGATCGTCTAGTAGCTCTTGAGCGTATTCAGTGATCTTGATGAACCACTGTGGAATTTCTTTTTGCTCTACAGGCGTGTCACAACGCCAGCAGCAGCCATCTTCAACCTGCTCGTTGGCAAGAACGGTTTGGTCGTTTGGACACCAGTTAACAGAAGAGGTCTTCTTGTAAACAAGGCCTTTTTGATAAAGCTTAGTGAAGAACTCTTGTTCCCAACGGTAGTACTCTGGCGTACATGTCGCGAACTCACGGTTCCAGTCATAACCGAAACCAAGAAGCTTAAGCTGGTTCTTCATGTACTCGATATTTTCGTAAGTCCAAGGCGCTGGTGCCGTGTTGTTTTTCACCGCCGCGTTTTCAGCCGGAAGACCAAATGCATCCCAACCGATAGGCTGCATGACGTTTTTGCCTTGCAGACGTTGGAAACGAGAGACCACATCACCGATGGTGTAGTTACGCACGTGACCCATGTGGAGACGACCACTTGGGTAAGGGAACATAGACAGACAGTAGAATTTTTCTTTATTTGGGTCTTCACTTACAACAAAGGTCTTGTTGTCATCCCAGTGCTTTTGAACTTTCTGTTCAATATCTTGCGGGTTGTATTGCTCTTGCATCGATGATATCCGGTTATCTTGGAAATTGTGAGTTCAGTTCGAACAGACATAAATAGATCGTCATAGAATACCTAAAGGAGAGGTGCACAACAATAGCGGAAATTCTGGATTATTCCTAAGGAGGTCACCATGGCAAAACAGAAAGCCGGTTATGAGGAGATGTTTGAGGATGTTCTCGAAGCCCTCAAACATAGCCCGGAAGAAGTCAACCATGTGCTAGAGACATCAGGTAAGGTGGTCGAGGCGGCGAACGATTTAACTAAAGACGAATTGGCGCTGGTTTCCGCCTATGTCAAATCAGACTTGAAGGAGTTTGCCGACAACTATGACCGCTCGAAAAGCAGCCCTTTCTATCTGATGATTGCAGACTCGATTTGGCAAGGCTTGCTTGAGATAACCGATCGAACCAAAGTGGAGTGGGTGGAGCTATTTACAGACTTGGAGCACCAAGGACTTTATCAGGCCGGTGAGGTGATAGGGCTTGGGGTGTTGGTTTGTGATGATTGTGGCCACAAAACCGAATACAACCACCCCACTACTATCATTGCTTGTACTAAATGCGGTTGCAAAGGCTTTACGCGGCAAGCGCTACAACCTTAACCGCGTAGTTGTTTTACTGAGTGATGGGGCGTTCGCCCCGTCTTGAAGACAGAAACGCCCCCAACAGACTCAATGCCGCCCAGCAATACAATGGCCACGTACCCCATTGATGGTACGGCGTTTGCCCTGTGGTGGAGACCACTTGTGCAGTGAGCACTGCGGTTTCAAACTGCGGGATTTGCGCGGTGATCCTTCCTTGATAGTCTGTTACCGCCGTGACGCCATTATTGGTCGAACGAATCACAGGCTTACCCAGCTCTAACGCACGCATTCTTGCGATCTCCATGTGTTGCAGGGGGCCAATCGAGTGACCAAACCACGCGTCATTGGAGAGAGTCAAAATGAAGTCGGTCTCATCGTTAACGTTTTGCCTTACTTGGTCGTTAAAGATGATCTCATAACAGAGCGCGGGCGCGAAATGGCGACCGTTGGCGTACACATTGGGTTGGATAAACGCGCCGCTACTGAAAGAAGACATCGGCAGATTAAAGAATGGAGCCAGCGGGCGTAATATCTCCTCAAAAGGCACAAACTCACCAAAGGGTAGAAGATGATGCTTGTGGTAGCGCTCGCTGAGATCATAACGGTACTCGTCACGCCCAGACTTACCTAAGGTCAAGATGCTATTGAAGAACTGACGCTGCTCACCCATATTGACGACGCCCGTGATCACGGCGCTGTCGTTCATCTTCGCCGCTGAGTCTAAGTTGGAGAGAAAAGAGGCGATTTCAAATTCAAACGCAGGAATCGCCGCTTCTGGCCAGATGATGATATCGGCATTCCAGTTTTCACGGGTCAAATCGGTGTACTTCATCATGGTCGGCCAACGCTGACTCGGAACCCATTTGATTGCTTGGTCAATGTTGCCCTGAATCAACGCAAAACGAGTGCTACTGTCAGGGTTTGGTGTTACCCACTGTGCACTGCGCAGACCGAAGCCTGTTGCGAGAATGACAAGGGGAACCCACAGGATTGACCATTGGCGGCGAAGCCACGCGAAGGCTAAGGCACTCGCGCTTAACACACACAAAAGGGTAATCAGCTCAACGCCACCTAGCGGGGCGAACTGGGCAAGCGGGCTGTCGATTTGGCTGTAGCCGAGCCACAACCATGGAAAGCCAGTCATTACCCAGCCTCGTAACCAATCCATGATCAGCCAAAGAGCCGGAAACGCAAGGAAATAGCGGCGCCTTGATAGGGCAGGAAACCACTTATTTGTCAGGTAACAGGCGAGTGCCGAATAGAGAGCGAGATAGCCGACCAACAGCGCCATTAAAAACAGACTGGCGATTTTGGGCATGCCGCCGAAGGTATCAATACTGACATGAACCCAGCTGATGCCGGTGGCAAATTGACCAAGTCCCCAAGCATAACCAATCGCAAAACTGCGTTTACTCGACTGCTGGTGGATGAGAAGCAGCAGCAGTGTAGGGCTGATAATCGCTAAGGGCCACAGTTGATAAGGTGCAAAAGCAAACGTGGTTGCGGCGCCAACAAAAACGGCCGCGAACGGCCGTTTTAGGCGATGAATGAGGGAATTCATCATGGATGTGATCTCTAATACTACTCTTGAGTAGGCTCAGCTTGAGCGTCTTCTTCTGGGATCGTCACTTGAAGTTGCAGTACGCGGCGGTTGTCTGCGGCGGTGACTTTAAAGCTGTAGTTGTCGATTTCCAGCACTTCCCCTCGTGAAGGTAAGTGACCGAACGCCGTCATGACTAAGCCGCCCACAGTATCGACTTCCTCATCGCTGAATGAAGTGCCGAATGTGGTGTTAAAGGTTTCGATCGTTGTCAGCGCCTTCACCGCAAAGGTGTGTTTGCTCAACTTGCGGATATCGATCTCTTCCTCATCGTCGAATTCGTCTTCGATTTCACCGACGATCTCTTCCAAGATGTCTTCGATCGTCACCAATCCAGACACACCACCGAATTCGTCGACGACAATCGCCATGTGGTAACGCTCTTCACGAAACTCTTTAAGGAGTCGGTCAACGCGTTTACTTTCAGGAACAACCACCGCAGGGCGGATCACTTCCTCAATGTTAAATGGCGAGCTGTCAGAGCCTAAGTATTTTAATAAGTCCTTCGCTAGTAGGATGCCTTCAACGTGGTCTTTGTCTTCACTAATGACAGGGTAGCGAGAGTGCTGTGCATCGGTAATCAGCATCACTAGCGCATCCAAATCGTCATTGCGGTCAATAGTGACCATCTGAGAGCGAGGCAGCATGATATCACGCACTCGCATCTCGGAAATCTCCATGACGCCTTCGAGCATGTCGCGGGTGTCATGGTCAATTACGTCGTTTACTTCCGAGTCGCGGAATACTTCCACTAACTCTTGGCGATCTTTTGGGTCGCCCTGGAAGATTTGGCCCAGGCGTCCGAAGAAGGACTTTCTACTCGGACCTTCAGATTTTTCTTTCTTACCTTCTAAGGCAGAGGGAGAATTGTCGTCGTTCATTGTTTCTCATTTTAGTCACGCTACCAAAGTGTGGTAGCTCACATGGCACTCGCGCTCATGGAGGTGATTGAGCGTCAAGTGACGATGCTGAGTGCCGAAAGCCGACACTCAATCTTCCGTTTCATAAGGATTGGCGATGCCCATTTTGTCTAGAATCTCGATTTCGAGAGACTCCATTTCTTCGGCTTCGTCATCCTCAATATGATCATAACCTAGCAGATGCAAGCTACCATGTACAACCATATGCGCCCAATGTGCCATCAAGGGTTTACCTTGTTCATTGGCTTCTTGTTCAACCACTTGGCGGCAGATGATCAGGTCGCCCAGTAAATCCATCTCGATGCCTGGTGGTGCTTCGAAAGGAAAAGACAACACATTGGTTGGTTTGTCTTTGCCGCGATATTCGTGATTGAGCTGTTGGCTCTCTTCGCTATCTACGATGCGAATCGTCACTTCCGCATCCGATTGAAAAAGGGTGACCGCGGCGTTTAGCCATTGGCTAAACTGCTCGAATGTCGGTAGCCCTGTTTCTTGTTCGACCGCGAGTTGCAGATCGAGTTCGATGCTCATGACTCTTTACTCTCTGTTGAAGGGGCTACGTGAGCCTGAGGCGCAGACGCGACCTGAGTGTCGAGCAGTTTCGCTTCGCGCTCTTCACGGCGACGCTTCTCATACTCTTTGCGCTCTTTTTGATCTTGCGCTTCCCATTTTTCATAGGCGTTGACGATACGAGCGACGACAGGGTGGCGAACAACGTCATCAGACTGGAAGAAGTTAAAGCTAATCTCCTCAACGTCACTGAGCACTTCAATCGCATGACGAAGGCCAGACTTCGCGCCGCGTGGTAAGTCGATTTGCGTGACATCACCGGTGATCACAGCACGTGAGTTAAAGCCGATACGAGTCAAAAACATTTTCATCTGTTCGACGGTGGTGTTCTGGCTCTCGTCGAGAATAATAAACGCATCATTCAAGGTTCGGCCGCGCATATACGCAAGCGGCGCCACTTCAATGACATTACGTTCAATCAGTTTCTCGACCTTCTCAAAACCGAGCATCTCAAACAACGCATCGTAAAGTGGGCGCAGATAAGGGTCGACTTTTTGGCTCAAATCACCCGGCAGGAAACCGAGCTTCTCACCGGCTTCGACCGCAGGACGCGTGAGTAGAATACGGCGAATTTCTTGGCGCTCTAATGCGTCGACTGCAGCGGCGACCGCAAGGTAGGTTTTACCCGTACCGGCAGGGCCAATACCAAAGCTGATGTCGTGCGTCACCATGTTGACGAGATATTGGGCTTGGTTTGGCGTACGTGGTTTGATGACGCCCTTCTTCGTTTTGATGAAGACTTCTTTGCCATGCTCAATATTCGACTCAAGATTTTGCTCAAGGACGCCCGTTTCTTTGATCGCAAGATGGATTTCGTCAGGCTCAATATCAGGAATGGTGCCACGTACTGGCGCCGTGTTGACGTAGAGTGTTTTGACGATTTCAAGCGCTGCTGCGGCAGTATGAGGCTTACCTACGATGGTAAAAAAGTTGCCTCGGTAGCTGATCTCTACCCCTAAACGTCGCTCAAGGTGTTTGATGTTGTCATCGAATGGACCGCATAGACTGGCGAGTCGGCGGTTATCTGAAGGTTCTAGATCGATTTCTAGCGTAACGATTTTATTGCTCAAAGTTGCCTCACATAATTGGCCATTTAAGAAAGCCCGATTGAGACCGGGCTTCCAATGGCGACAGTTCCTATTACTAAGATGGCTACTTAGTTAGGCATTTTCAAGACTAAGGCGTAAAGGTTGCTACACCTAGCTCATCTTCGCGTTTGGTTTTTGCCATCATCTGTGTCGGTGAAATGACGCTGCGAAGATCCATCTCTTTCTCTGTGCGGATGATTTCACCACGTAGCGAGTTGGCAAACACGTCAGTGATCTTAACATCAACAAACTGACCGATCAGTTCGGCGTTGCCTTCGAAGTTCACCACTCGGTTGTTCTCTGTACGAGCGCGAAGCTCCATTAGATTCTTTTTCGATGGCCCTTCAACCAGCACACGTTGCTCAGTGCCAAGCATCAAACGCGAATAGCGCATCGCTTGACTGTTGATCACTTGCTGCAATTCGTAGAGGCGCTCTTTCTTCTCTTGCTCGGAGACATCACACGGGTAGTCCGCCGCTGGCGTACCAGGACGTGGTGAGAAGATAAAGCTAAAGCTCATGTCGAAGTCGACATCTTTAATTAGCTTCATGGTGTCTTGGAAGTCTTTGTCTGTTTCACCTGGGAAGCCGACAATGAAATCTGAACTGATTTGAATGTCAGGACGCGCTTTACGTAGTTTGCGAATGATCGATTTGTACTCGATAGCAGTGTGCGGGCGCTTCATCATCGTCAAGATACGATCGCTGCCGCTTTGCACAGGTAGGTGCAAGAAGCTAACAAGCTCTGGCGTGTCTTCGTAAACCGCGATAATGTCATCGGTGAACTCGAGCGGGTGACTAGTTGTAAAGCGGATGCGATCAATGCCATCGATCGATGCGACCAGACGGAGCAATTCAGCGAAGCTGCAAATCTCACCATCATGAGTCGGTCCACGATAGGCGTTCACGTTTTGGCCAAGCAAGTTGACTTCACGTACGCCTTGCTCCGCTAACTGTGCGATTTCAAATAGGACGTCATCCATAGGACGGCTGACTTCTTCACCACGGGTGTATGGTACCACGCAGTAGGTACAGTATTTCGAGCAACCTTCCATGATAGAGACGAACGCTGTTGCCCCTTCAGCGCGAGGCTCAGGCAGACGGTCAAATTTCTCAATTTCTGGGAAGGAGATGTCCATCACTGGCGCATCATCGGATTGCGACTGCTTGATCATTTCTGGCAAGCGATGCAGAGTTTGCGGGCCAAAAATGACGTCAACGTAAGGAGCACGCTCACGGATGTGGTCGCCTTCTTGAGTGGCAACACAGCCACCAACGCCAATCACCACATCTGGCTTTTTATCTTTCAACGTCTTCCAACGGCCGAGCTGGTGGAAGACCTTTTCTTGCGCCTTCTCACGGATAGAACAGGTGTTCAGTAGCAACACGTCTGCTTCGTCTGGTTCTTCTGTGAGTTCATAGCCGTTTGCGGCATTCAGGAGATCGGCCATTTTTGATGAATCGTACTCGTTCATCTGACAGCCCCAGGTTTTTATTAGCAGTTTCTTACTCATGTTGTTCGCTCGATCGTTAGTTTAAATTAAGGGAGCAAATCGCCCATTGGTTCCAGTTGGCCAAGGTATTGAGTGACTCAATTGGCCGATTTTTCACCGCCTGTGCGGCGTTAAGCGGCATATTGTACTGCTTTCAATGGCGAGTGACCAGAAGCAATTCTAGCCTTGTGGTTACAAGGGTTTGCCCGTATCCCCATCAAGGTTTTTAGTTACAAATTGGCACTCAAACCGTACAATCGAAAACAGCCTTTGAATCAATACGATGAAGTACAAAATATGAACAAGTATGATGTGGCCGTGATTGGCGGAGGAATGGTAGGCGCAGCTGTCGCGCTCGGGTTTGCGGAGCAAGGTCGACGTGTCGTGGTGATTGAAGGGAAGGCGCCGACGCCGTACGCACCGCAACAAGCGATGGATGTCCGCGTCTCCGCGATATCGAATCATTCGGTTGCCCTACTTGAGTCGCTAGGGGCATGGCAAGCCATTCAGTCGATGCGCGCCTGTCCTTATAAACGTCTAGAAACGTGGGAGCATCCCGAATGCCGGACCCGCTTTCACAGTGACGATGTCGCTTGTGATCAATTGGGCTACATCGTTGAGAACCGCATCATTCAACTGGGACTCTGGTCGCAGTTCTCTGTATGGCCGAATCTGGCGTTGCGTTGCCCCGTGACGGTCGAGCACATCGAATATGGCCCAGTGAATCAAGTGACGCTGTCAGACGGTGAGGTTATCGAAGCCGGGCTGATTGTCGGTGCCGATGGTGCTCATTCTCGCGTCAGACGCAGTGCGGGCATTGGCATCACCGCTTGGGACTATAGGCAGCATTGCATGCTGATTAATGTCAAAACCGAGCGTCCTCAACAAGACATCACTTGGCAGCAATTTACGCCGTCGGGACCACGCTCATTTTTACCTCTATGTGGTCATCAAGGCTCTCTGGTCTGGTACGACACGCCAAAGCGTATTCGTCAGTTAAAGGCGATGACGCCGCTTCAACTTGCCAGCGAAATAAAGACTCATTTTCCCGCTGAGCTTGGCGGTATTGAGGTGATTCAGTCCGGCTCATTCCCGTTAACTCGCCGTCATGCACAGCGCTACTATACGCCCCACTGCGTCCTGGTTGGCGATGCCGCGCACACCATCAATCCACTGGCAGGGCAGGGGGTGAATCTCGGCTTTAAAGATGTGGAGGCTTTGCTGAACGTGACGCGCGATCATGAAGAGATTCTTTTGTCGCACTTAGGGCAATATGAGCGTCGTCGTCGGCCTGATAATTTGCTGATGCAAACCGGGATGGATCTGTTTTATAAAGGGTTTAGCAATGACAAGGTACCGCTTAAGTGGATAAGAAATGCGGCGCTGAAAGTGGCAGAGCACTCTGGGCCCATCAAACATCAAGTATTGCGTTATGCGTTGGGTATGGACGCTTCACTCTAGGCCAGAAAACAAAAAACGCAGCGTAAAGCTGCGTTTTGTCATTCTCGTGACGCTAATTACTTAGTCACACGTAGAACAGGTGTTTCACCAACAGTGACAGAACCAGACAGTTTGTTCAACTCTTTGATTTCATCCATGTTAGAAATAACAACAGGTGTTAGCGTTGATTTTGCTTTTTCTTCTAGAAGTGCTAGATCGAACTCAATGATAGTGTCACCAGCTTTCACTGTTTGACCTTCTTCAGCGATACGCTTGAAGCCTTCGCCTTTCAGTTCAACGGTATCGATACCGAAGTGAACAAAAAGCTCAACACCATCGTCAGATTCGATAGAAAACGCGTGGTTTGTTTCGAAGATCTTACCGATAGTACCGTTTACAGGAGCAACCATTTTGTCGCCTGCTGGTTTGATTGCAATACCGTCGCCAACGATTTTCTCAGCGAAAACCACATCAGGCACGTCTTCGATATTTACGATTTCACCAGAAAGTGGCGCGATGATCTCGATTGCACCAGCGTCAGCGCTGTCATCTGATACTAGCTTCTTAAGTTTGTCAAACAGACCCATTGTGTCATGCTCCTAACGTTTAATTTAATTCTGTCGAATTATAGTATACCAATCTCACGAGATAGACGACTATTTTTAGTCGTCTATCTCCTTCTTACCTAAACAGATTCGTTCATTACAAACGCTTGATTAGGCAACAAGGCTCCCCCCAGATCGGAGATTGGTATTAGCCGGTTATAGTGATTTTTCAGCGATGAACTTTTCAACTACCGCTTCAATTTCAGCCGCCGTTGGTAGAGACAGTGCCTCTTCCGCCATTGCTTTCACTTCCGCGTAGTTAGAGTTACGAATCACTTTCTTCACTTTAGGAATAGAGATGCCGCTCATTGAGAACTCATCCAGCCCCATACCTAATAATAGTAGCGTTGCGCGCTCATCGCCCGCTAGCTCACCACACATACCAGTCCATTTGCCTTCCGCGTGCGATGCATCAATGACTTGCTTGATGACCGTAAGAACCGCTGGTGACAGTGGGTTGTATAGGTGAGAAATCATTTCGTTACCACGGTCTACCGCGAGTGTGTACTGAGTAAGATCGTTGGTACCGATTGAGAAGAAGGCCACTTCTTTTGCAAGGTGTGGTGCAATCGCTGCCGCTGCTGGTGTTTCCACCATGACACCGATCTCGATCTCTTCATCAAATGCCAGACCTTCTGCACGAAGCTCTGCTTTATATTCTTCAATCGCCGCTTTCAGTTCACGAATCTCTTCTACAGAGATGATCATTGGGAACATGATGCGCAGCTTACCGTGTGCAGAGGCACGTAGGATGCCACGCAGCTGGTCGCGTAGGATTTCACGACGGTCTAGGCTGATACGTACAGCGCGCCAACCCAAGAATGGGTTCATCTCTTGTGGGAGATCCATGTACGGTAGGTCTTTGTCGCCACCGATGTCCATAGTACGGATGATAACGGCTTCACCGTTCATCGCTTCTGCCACTTCTTTGTACGCTTGGTACTGCTCTTCTTCTGTTGGTAGCGCATCGCGGTCCATGAACAAGAACTCAGTACGGTACAGACCAACGCCTTCACCGCCATTGCGCAGTACGCCATCACAGTCTTTCACTGTACCGATGTTGCCGCACACTTCGACGCGGTGACCATCTAGAGTTTCAGCGTGAAGATCTTTCAGTTTTGCCAGCTCTTCTTTTTCAGCAAGGAATGCGGCTTTAACGGTTTTCGCTTCTTCTAGCTCAGCGTCAGATGGGTTGACGACAATCTTGTTGTTCATTGCGTCAAGAATCAGCATGTCGCCGTTCTTCACTTTCTTGGTAATGTCGTTGGTGCCCACGATCGCTGGCAATTCAAGTGAACGTGCCATGATTGACGTGTGAGAAGTACGACCACCGATATCACAAGCAAAACCCAGTACGTAGTTAAGGTTGATCTGTGCCGTTTCTGATGGAGTCAGATCGTACGCAACTAGGATGACTTCTTGGTCAATATCGCTAAGAGAGACAATATTGATGCCCAGCGCGTTTTTCACAAAACGTGTACCGATATCACGGATATCTGTTGCACGCTCTTTGAGGTATTCGTCGTCTAAAGATTCAAGTGCTGCTGCTTGCTCTTCAATCACAGTGTGAATGGCATTGTCTGCATGCATCTTGTCATTTTTGATCAGCGCTAGGATTTCTTCTTCTAGCTCTTCGTCTTCAAGAAGCATGATGTGACCTTCAAAGATCGCTTCTTTCTCTTCACCGAAGGTTTCTAGTGCTTTCTGCTTGATGGTTTCAAGCTGAGCCGCTGATTTGTCACGTGCTTCAAAGAAACGTTTTACTTCAGCGTCGACTTGATCGTCAGAAATAGTGTGAGTGTTTAGGACAATTTCATCTTCTTGAAGGAGTAGTGCTTTACCGATAGCAATACCTGGAGATGCTAGGATGCCTGAAATCATAGCCTTACCTTAAATTGGTCAACTTTTAAACGGGAGAAATGGGTGCGCTAACGTTTATGTGTAGCTTAATCTTGGTGCTATTTCCAATATGATGGGATAGTTCGGCGCAAACGAGGTGGCCTGTTCATCGACCGGATCAGATTGGTATAAAGCCATTTTGCGTTGGCAAAATGGCTTTAATCAATAGCAGACCGATTAGTGTAGCTGGTCCATTAGAGCAACTAGGTGGTCAACTGCTTTCTGAGCCTGTGGGCCTTCAGCAGAGATAGTGACTACAGTACCTTTCACTAGGCCTAGAGTTTGTAGCTTAAATAGGCTCTTAGCGCTTGCACTTTTACCGTTAGAAGTCACAGTGATGTCCGCGTCAAATGCTTTTGCTTCTTTCACGAACTGTGCAGCTGGACGAGTGTGAAGACCGTTTTCTGCTGTGATTTCTACTTGCTTCTCGTACATGTTGTATACCCCAATTGATTTATTTTTAGATAGTTTATTAATTAGAAACAGCTTAACTCGGATTAAACGGTTGCGCTAGGCAACAGACGTTGTTTTCGTGTCAGAACTGATACTAATTGTATACTAGGTGCCGCGTGGTCAGTCTTTGCTGTTTTTCGCCGCAACTATAAAATCGTTTTAATGTTTTATTTTGATGCTAGAAATAAAACATCCCGATATTACCAAAGGTGGAGCCAGGATCAACAAAAAAGCCCCTGAACGGGGCTTTTTTAGACGAAAAATTGATTTCACCACATATTACTGTTGGTTCTCTTTCTCGGTAAAGATGCCTGCAAATAGCGCTGAGCTTAGGTAACGCTCACCCGAGCTTGGCAATACAGTAACGATGGTTTTGCCTTCGAATTCAGGTAGTTGAGCAAGGCGGTTTGCTGCAACCACAGCCGCGCCTGATGAGATGCCCGCAAGGATACCTTCCTCTTCCATAAGACGACGAGCCATCTCGATCGCTTCTTCAGAAGTAACGGCTTCCACGCGGTCAATCAACTCTAAATCGAGGTTGCCTGGAATAAAGCCAGCGCCAATACCTTGGATTTTGTGTGGTGCTGGTTTGATTTCTTCACCTGCTAGCGCTTGTGCAATCACAGGTGATTCCGCTGGCTCTACCGCTACGGAAACAATGTTTTTACCTTTTTCGCCTTTGATGTAGCGGCTTGTACCTGTGATGGTACCGCCGGTACCTACGCCTGCAACGAAGACATCGATTTCACCGTCTGTCGCGTCCCAGATTTCTGGACCAGTGGTTTTTTCGTGAATCTGTGGGTTCGCTGGGTTATTGAACTGCTGAAGAAGCAAGTACTTGTCAGGGTTGCTCGCCACAATCTCTTCAGCTTTGTTGATCGCACCTTTCATGCCTTTCGCTGCTTCAGTTAGCTCAAGGTTCGCACCTAGGGCTTTCAGCAGTTTACGACGCTCTAGGCTCATCGACTCAGGCATCGTCAGGGTCAATTTGTAACCACGCGCCGCCGCGACGAAGGCAAGAGCAACACCGGTATTACCACTGGTTGGTTCAACAAGTTCAACGCCCGCCTTTAGCTTGCCTGCTTTCTCAGCTTCCCAAATCATGTTCGCGCCGATACGACACTTAACACTGAAGCTTGGGTTACGCGCTTCGATTTTAGCCAAGACTTTGCCGTTGCTCACTTTGTTAAGGCGAACAAGAGGGGTATTACCAATAGTCAGTGAATTATCTTCGTAGATTTTGCTCATGATGTAGTCCTTCATCGAAATATTGGCAGCGTGTTTGTCACGCCACCAATCATGTTCTATTTAAGTTTGACCCGATAGAGATTAGGTCAGGGTAAAAAACTAGAAAAGGATTAAAAAGTTATATGATATGAACTTGATAAACTCAGTTTCTTGCTTTGAACTCGCTCACCCACATCGATGTCGCACCGCACACCGCGACAGGCATAACGATCAGGTTCAAAATAGGAATGGTGGTGAACACGGAGACCAGCGCACCAAAGGTATAGGCTTTGCTTTGTTTTTGTTTCAAATTGTGTCGCATGTCATTAAACGGCACCTTGTGATTATCGAACGGATAATCGCAGTACTGAATCGCCAGCATCCAAGCGGTAAACACAAACCACAGAATGGGGCCGAGCGTCTGGCCTAAGGCTGGAATGAGCAGCAAAATAAACAATCCAATGGCTTTGGGCAGAACGTAGAGCAGTTTGCGCCATTCTCGTGCCAATACACGCGGCACATCCTTGATAACGCTGAGCATGCCATCGTCATTGAGCTTTTGCCCCGTTAGGTGCTCTTCCACCTTTTCCGCAAGCAGACCATTGAACGGCGCCGCGATAAAGTTCGCTAAGGTGCTAAAGAAGTAGGAGAAGGTCGCCAAAATCGTGAGTACCAACAACGGCCACAGAAGATAATTCAACCAAGAGAGGAAATCGGGTAACTGACCAATCCACTCCGCAATCCAACTATCCAGATGAGAGAAGAGATAAAAGAGCGCACTTCCGACCAAAATAATGTTGGCGAGGAGAGGTAAAAGGACAAACTGACGAATGCCGGGTTGCAGAGTGAGTTGCAAACCGTGGAAAAAATAACCAAATCCGGTTTTTGACTGTTGAGTGTTGTTCATGAAAATGTGCCTAACAGGGTTTTTATGGTGTGTTAACAAGGAAAAGCGTGTTCAAAATCACATCATTATGGGAACTTCTAACATTAAGTTGTTCTAAAACCTATGAGAGTTTTGGTAGAGTAACTCAAATCAGATTATTTGAAACCAGTTTGGCTGATTTAGCAGCTGAATGATTGAGAGTGAAAGATGCAGGAATTGCGATTTGTACTGATCATTGTGGGCGCTTTGGCCATTGCCGCGCTGCTGTTCCACGGATTATGGACAAGCAAAAAAGAAGGCAAAACAAAATTTGGCAACAAGCCCATTGGAAAACTGGCGACGCCAGAGCAAGACGAATCCGTACCCGAACGCTCTTTTGCTCCTGAAGATGATTTTGAGATTGTTCGCGTGACTAAGACCAGTCGCAACACCAGCAATAAATTTGCTTCAGACTCTGGTGAGACAATGGATGATCCTCTGCTAAGTGACCCGCTTCTCGACGCATCCATCAGTGACTCAACGTTTTCAAGCGATGCCACTCGAGATGAGCCAACCTTTAGTGAGTGGAAAGACGATCTGGTAGAGGAGTCTCAAACTACTCCGCTGCAAGATAATCCCCGTCAAGCGTCATCGGAAGAGCTCGACATTCCCTCTATGTCTGCAAAGCCTCAAGAACCCCGTGATGTGAGCTCTGTCTCCACCACAGAATCCGCGCCGACCGAGATTGATGATAGTGATGACGAAGATGAGATGCAGGTGATTGTCATCAATGTGCATTGCGCTGGAGAGACGCTATTTGTGGGCACCAAGCTGTTTGATAGCATGCAGCAAAATGGGCTGATTTACGGTGAAATGGACATTTTCCATCGTCATGCGGATCTCTCTGGTACCGGCAAAGTGCTGTTTAGCGTTGCCAACATGATGCACCCTGGCACACTCAAGCATGATGATCCTGCAACATTCACCACTAAAGGGATCTCATTCTTTATGACACTGCCGTGCTACGGTGATGGTGAACAAAACTTCAAGTTGATGCTGAAAACCGCGCAGCAAATTGCCGATGATTTAGGCGCCAACGTGCTGGATGATGCGCGTAATCTCATGACGCCGAACCGACTTGATGCGTATCGCGCTCAAATCAAGGCGTTTAAGCTCGCACAGCAACCCTAGTCAGCAAAACAAAGCGTGCTACCATAAAGGCTCCTGATGCGGAGCCTTTTTCGTTTTACCTTATTCGCTTTAGAGTCACTGATTCATATTGGATTAAGATCAAAGTCAAAGGCCCTGCAAGTGGCCAAGATATAGAGCAGAGAGACTGATGTCCCAAGTAATCGAACAGAAAATTGAGGCCCTTCGTAGTGCGCTTCATCATCATGGCATTAAGTACTACGTAGAAGATAGCCCTGAAATCCCCGATGCAGAATACGATCGTATGATGCGAGAGCTTATAGAGCTAGAGCAACAGCACCCTCATTTGCGAACACCCGATTCGCCGAGCGCTCGGGTAGGGGGTATGCCCTTATCTCAGTTTGAGCCTGTGACTCACGAGATCCCAATGTTGTCGCTCGACAATGCATTTGATGACAGCGAGTTAGATAGTTTCTACAAACGCATGACAGATAGACTGGCGGGCCAGAGCGTGGCTGCGTTTTGCTGTGAACCAAAACTGGATGGCTTAGCGGTCAGTTTGCTGTATGAAAATGGCGTGCTAACCCAAGCGGCGACACGGGGCGACGGGGCGACGGGGGAAAACATCACCGACAACGTTCGAACCATCAAAGCGATTCCACTTAAACTGCGTGGTGAAGGTTGGCCTGCGCGTATTGAAGTTCGTGGTGAGGTGTTCATGCCTACCGCTGGTTTTGAGCAGTTCAATGAGCAGGCGAAAGCCAAAGGGGAGAAAGTGTTTGTCAATCCGCGTAACGCGGCGGCAGGCAGTTTACGCCAGTTGGACTCTAAAATCACCGCGACCCGCCCTCTTAGTTTCTACGCCTATAGTGTCGGTGTGGTGCAAGGTGCGACCCTGTCTTCGAGTCACTACCAGCGCTTTATTCAACTCAAGGAGTGGGGCCTACCCATGTGCCCTGAGGTGCGTTTGGTAGAGAGCATGGAAGAGGTGAAAGCCTACTATCAGGACATTCTCACTCGCCGCCAAACTTTGCCGTATGAAATCGACGGTGTGGTGATCAAGGTCGATGATGTGGCGCTTCAGCAGCAACTCGGTTTTGTCGCACGTGCGCCGCGCTGGGCGATCGCCTACAAGTTCCCGGCGCAAGAAGAGATCACGGTGCTCAATGACGTCGAGTTCCAAGTCGGGCGGACGGGCGCGATAACACCCGTCGCAAAGCTTGAACCTGTGTTTGTTGGTGGCGTGACGGTGAGCAACGCTACTCTGCACAATGCCGATGAGATCGCGCGTCTTGGTGTCATGATTGGTGATCAGGTGGTGGTTCGCCGCGCTGGGGATGTGATTCCACAAATCGTCTCTGTGGTCGAAGCTAGCCGCCCTTCAGATGCAAAAGTGATCGAGTTTCCGAGTGCTTGCCCTGTGTGTCACTCTCATGTTGAGCGCGTGGAAGGTGAAGCGGTCACGCGCTGTAGTGGCGGATTGGTATGCCAGGCGCAGCGCAAAGAAGCCTTGAAGCATTTTGTCTCACGTAAGGCTTTGGACGTCGATGGACTTGGCGTCAAGGTGATTGAGCAGTTGGTTGACAAAGAGATGGTGACAACGCCTGCTGATCTGTTCAAGCTCTCTGCTGGTGTACTGACAGTGCTAGATCGCATGGGGCCTAAATCCGCGCAAAACGTGGTCGACGCACTGCAAAAATCGAAATCCACCACATTACCAAGATTCCTCTATTCACTGGGGATTAGAGAAGTGGGGGAAGCGACGGCAGCGAACCTGGCGGTGCATTTTAAAACGCTACCCGCGATCAGCGAAGCCACTTTGGAACAGCTGATAGAAGTCCCAGATATTGGCCATATTGTCGCGAGCCACATCTTGGCGTTCTTCTCTGAGGAGAAAAATCAGCAAGTGGTCGAGGATTTGTTAGCGCAAGGGATACATTGGCCGGATATCGCCGAACCTGACGAGGATGCGCCTGCGCCTCTGGCCGGTAAAACGGTTGTGCTAACTGGGTCACTTTCTCAGTTGACACGCAGTGATGCAAAAGCGGCATTGCAAACGTTAGGCGCCAAAGTGACCGGCAGCGTGTCCAAAAATACCGACATTCTGTTTGCGGGTGAAAACGCAGGATCTAAGCTCGCCAAAGCACAAGATTTAGGTATCGAGATCAAAACAGAACAAGACTTACTTGATTTGATGAAATAACCTCGCACAGCCAAGCACCTTTTTATTGAAGCCCTTAGTGATTTTGCTAAGGGCTTTTTATTTGTCTCGTATTATCTGCCTTCCGCCGACTTCAATAATCGCAATAATTAGTCAGTGATCTTGTTCATAGTCTTATGTTCGAATCTTACAATGAAGATAATTTGCGAGTGATCTCACGCCTATTGATGTTGTTTTTTATTTAAGTCGTTGATTTTGTTTGTTTTGATTGATTTCGCCTGAAAAAACAAAAAATGAGAGGTGGATCTTGTCTATTAATGGAACTTTGCTATTGCTCATATTTTTTTAGAAAAAAATTAAGTTCTATTTGGATATTTTTAGTCGCGAAGTTAGCCTGAGTTCATGGATACACAGTGTGTATGCAGGAATAGAAAATCGGATGCGAAAGGTTTGCAGAGGGTTTTCAACATAGGAAATGATTTCTCCCTTCGGCGGCCAACTTAAGGTGAGAAAACAAAAGACAGCTATATCCATTTTTAGGAGTTTTTCCATGGACAAAATGTTTAAACGTTCACTCGTAGGTGCTGCAGTTGCTGCTGTAGCGATGTCAGGATCTGCAAATGCAGCGATTCAACTTGCGGGTGATGCCGTTCAGTTTTACGGTCAAGCTGCGGGTAACATTACTTTAATCGATGCTGGTGATACGACGAGCATTGGTACAGAAATCGAATCTCGTATTGGTTTCCGTGGTGTTGTTGAGTTTGATGACATTGCGCCAAACTTTATCTGGCAGATCGAAGGTGGGAATGCTAATAACGGTACGAACACTGGAGGCTTAGGTGCTCGTGATACCTATCTTGGTCTTGATTTTGAAGGTGTTGGTCAATTCAAGTATGGTCGTCAGCTTGTGGCAGCATACAACTACGTTGACTGGCCACACTCAAACCCTGGTCTAGGTAACGTCTTTGACTGGAACAATGACATTGGTGGTGGCTATCAAGATCGCGCGGACAGCGTTCTTCGCTTTGATTCCGCAAATTTTGGTGGTTTTAACTTCCAAGCTACGTTAAGCGGAATGACCAAAGATACCGACCAAATGGTTTCAAGCATCGGTACCTCTTACTCAACAGAGAAGTTTAGTGTTCACGCAGGTTACTACCATCAAGGTTCTTACGAGCAAGGTGTTGGTGAGCCAGAGAAGTTTACTGTTGACGCTAATGACAACGTTATCCTGAACCCTGAGTGGGTAGCATGGCGCGATAACGGCGGAGAAAATCAAAGAGAGACCGTTGAAAGTCGCAATTACGCAATTGTTGGTGGTTCGCTATTTTTGGGTGACTTGACACTAACTGGTGCATATAAAGCTATGGAAGTGGGAAGTGTAGGTCAGAATGCATACTCAGCGACAGCTCAATATGTTATTGATAGTAAGTACGTTTTAAAAGCTGGCTACGCGGCAACAGATGATGCAGATGGCACCACAGATACTGCTGACCAAGCAATTACTGCGAGATTTGGTTACTTGCTACCTAGTTCATACTGGTACATCGACTCACGCAACTATGAGTTCGATGGTGGTGACTGGGCGCACCGAATCCTGTTAGGTATGGAATACTACTTCTAATCTCAAGTTGTTTTGAGTACAGTCTTTAACCATCGTTTGAAGAGCATTCTGTCCAGAATGCTCTTTTTACTAAGGAGATAAAAATGAAAGTAATGAAAGCGTTGTTGGTTGTTGGGTCTATGGTTGCTTCATTTGCTCCTAGGGCTGAGGTCACTGTGGATTTTCACTCGGATATCAATCCTGTCATGGTTGCAGGCGAAGAAATTCCTTATTCTTTTTTTTCAAAGTCGTCGTTCTCGCTTCCTGATGGTAAGAACCAAGTCGTTCTTAGAATGTCGAAATTGGTTGAGAAACTGGGAGAAAAGGAGAAATTCAACTCTAAAACGTTTGTGCTAACGTTTAGTTCAGAAAATTCTGTCCTATTTATCGAACCTGGCTCAAAAGTTGTGAGAGTTGAACAAGCGCAACGCTTTGATAAAAGTCCTAGTTTTATTATCTCTGATAAGAAGGGCAACCAATTAGCGCATGAGGTCGCCGAGTTACCGAATCTTGGTGGAATCAAAAGAGACTATGAAAAAGAACTAGCAAAGTTTAATGCTGAGTATTACCCAGATTTATTGACATCAACCATAGCCGTTACAGAGGTCAGCAGTGCTGACAATATCAAGGTTGATGCTCACGCTAATGAAAACACCGAGCCTAATATGTTCAAATATTGGCTAGAACAAGCAAATCAAGAAGAAATCGAACAGTTTACTGATATTGCCTTGAGAGACAGAAAAGACAAAACAATAGTGATGCCTGAGTCGGCGAGTCAACCCGTTCAGATGTTAGGGTATTGGTATAACAAATCTAACAGTGAAGAAAGAAAACAGATACTGTCTCATTTAGTTGGTCTCTAAATCGCAACTCAAAATAAAATCGCACCTAATAGGTGCGATTTTTCGATGCTTTTTATAAAAATCAATACAACACCGAATACAATTGGCGGCGGTACTGACTGGCGATGGCGTTTCCTTGGCCTAATGCCGACAGGATATCCATAAAGACCTTTTTCAGATCACCGCCTTCGGTGTTGAGGTCTTTCTTAAGAAATGTCCAAAGTAGCGCAAGGGCTTCTTCATCGCGCTTAACTTGGTGGTAGCAAAGTGCCAATTCGGATGCCAATTTGGCGTTACCTGGGTCATTCGCTAAGTCGGCTTCGAGAGATTGAATCTCTGGGCTGTTGGCGGATTGCTCATGCAACTCTAATTTTGCGACCAAACCTTTGTAGTAGTTATCCTGATACTCAAGCGGAATATGACTCAGTATGGCTTTTGCCTTATCAAACGCTTGGGTCTCGAGTAAGCAGTCTGCGATGGCGAGTTTCACGTCACCTTTTTGTTGCCACTCTTCACCAAGACTTTGAAGAATCGGCAGTGCTTGAGTGTACTGCTTTTGTTCAATCAGAGTCAGCGCTTCACTGAGCGCCAACTCTTCTTGGCTTGGCAAATGCTTGCTCAGCATGGCTTGAATCGCTTCAATACCCTGCGGGCCACCTAAGCCGTCGACGGCTTGACCATTCATAAACAGGGCAATGGTCGGGAGCGCTTGCACGCCAAATTGCGAGGCGATCATTTGCTCTTGTTCACAATTGAGGAGCGCTAAGGTAAAGGCGCCGTTGTATTCCTGGGTTAGCGACTGAAGTTGCGGAATGATTTGCGCACTCTCTTGGCTCATTGGTGCCCAAAAGTGAATTAACACCGGCGTTTGCATTGAGCCTTCCAATACTTGTCGAAAGTTCTGCTCATTTAATTCAACGATATAGGGTGATTGCATGTGATCATTCCTTGCTGGTAGATGATGTTCGTAGTCACGATGTCTATAGGCAACATATGGGCGAAAGCCAAAGAGTTCAAGCACGCAACGCGATTCTGTGCTCTTTATGCCTTTGAATGGCAAACATTGCGCTTATTTCCAGCAGCTAGCGGGTGAGCGCAGACCCAACTGATTGAGTGTCAGCGCGGTGTAAGTCGTACCGCCACACGCATCGCTCGCCTGTGCACCACTGGGCGTTGCCGTAATCGTATAGGAGGCGGCGCTCGCGACAATGCTGAGTGAGTAACGTGCTGTGTCGGACTCGCATACCGTACAGCTCGATCCTGACATAATCGATGATGCTGAGGTGAGATAGCTGCCATCGTAACCTTTCTCAAGCGCTAGCTGGATGCGGCTCAAATCGGCTAATGCTGTAGTGCGATGCGCTTTTAAGGCGTAGCTCTGCATCGCGGGATAGGCAATCATGGCCAATATCGTCACGATCGCAACTGCGATGAGTAATTCGAGCAATGTCATGCCATGTAAGTGATTTTTTCGGTTGTTGCAGCGATTTTTTCGAATCATTTCTAATGCTTCCTTGTTGATTTATAAACTATTTTTATGGGCTGATAGCATGTGCGCAAGATAAAAATGGCATATGCGATGGTTTACATAATGAAATGGGAAATGACTCGCGGCTTTACCTTGCTTGAGCTGCTTTGCGCGATAGTGGTGCTCGGAATTGTGCTTACGGTGGCCGCGCCGAGTTTTCAAACCATGAGTGCGAGCAATCAAATGAAGCGCGTCGCGGGTGAGCTAGAGCACTTTCTTGTTCAAGCAAGGTCGGAAGCGGTGTGGCGCAACCAAGATCTGTGGGCTCACATTGACGCCTCTGTCACTCCAAGCTTGCCCGGTCAGTGGCGACTGATACTCACAGACTCCGACACCTCGGGAGGAACGCCCATTCATTACCTTGATGGCGCAAGCTTTCGAGATGTGGTGATCCTCTCTAACTATACCTCTGATCAAATCAAATTCGATGGTGTGCGTGGCAAAGTGAAAGATGGCAATTTGGAGTTTTATATCGCTAATACCACCAATCAGAACTTGAAACTGAAAAGTGCTTATGGTGCGAGCCGAGTCATGATATGCGCAGTAGGAGGCAGTCATTATGGATATGCGCAATGCTAAACCGAGGGGCCATTTTCAGCGTGGTGCGTCATTGGTCGAGTTGCTGATCGCATCGGCCCTTGGATTGATTGCCATCATGCTGGTGGGCAGCGTGTTTATTCGCAGCCAAGCGGTGGCAACCGAGCGAGGCAAAGCGTTGCTGCTAGCGCAAAACCTATCGACTGCGATGGCACAAATGAAAGAGGACATGCAGCGCGCAGGCTATGACGGCCTTACGGATACCTATCACCAGTTGTCAGGCGCATCGGGTGTCATTCATACCCAGTCTTCACCGGAGTTAGTGGGGTATGTGTACCGCGTTGCCTCGTCTGGCGCGAGTGCGTTTCGCAATGTGGTCTACAAGCGTGAGCCAAGCTCATCCGCGACGCTCGGTCACTCGCTCAAAATCTGTGAGAAACACACGCCAGCGCCGCTTTCAGTCAGTGACGCAACTGACTCTGGACTGCATGGAAACTGTTATAACGTCTTTGATCCAAAACAGATTTCCCTCACCGCGTTAACCGTCAACACAGAGACGATTCGAGGAGGCTCGACACGCAGCCAACAGGTCAATGTCACGTTGCGCGCTCAGTTGGTGGGTGACACGAGCGTGACGTTCGACATTTCTTCGGTGACTTTGCAGAGGAATTGGCAATGAGTAGGTACAAACAGCGTGGGGTGGTGACTCTATTCGTCACATCGATTTTGTTGGTGATCGCACTGGTGATGGTGTTGGCCTCTTATCGACATGTCTTTTACCAGATCAAGCGCTCACACAATGAAGTCAAAGCTAGACAAGCTCATTGGCGAGCAGAAGGTGGCATCGAGTGCGTCTATGCCTATTTAAAAGGAAGCCCCAACCTCGTGCCCGATTTGACGATGCCAGGGCATGGATTGCTCGATTCAATTTGCAAAGAGACGTTAGAACTAGATGACTTGTACCTGCGCGCTTTAACCGGGTCCGATTATGTGATTGAGTCACAAGGCCCAACTCACGAGCTTAAAAAGTCGTTTTATTGGGGCAGCATGACGGGGCTTGGCGCGATTCAGACTACCGCAGATCTGCGCATCCGAGGCAGTGCGGCGATCGCAGCCGATGCGCCTAAAAAGCCGAATGGAGAAGGCGAATATGAGTGTGTTGCGATTCGCTATAAACACCGTGTGACGTTTGAGTCACCCACAGGTGCCTCATTGAGCACCGAAGACCCTATGCCAAATGGCCCCTATCCTGGGTTCTCCGGTGACTGTGCCAGTAGCCACAAAACCTCGACCACTGAAGGGGGCAATACCACCGATGACCCAGACCTATTTGCGCAGGATTATCTCAAAGACGACGATCTTGACCCGTTTTATAACTATTTTGGTGTCACCAAAACGACGTCAAACATCTCAATCATTAAAGAGGATTACCACGTTATTTTTAATCCCAATGTCTCGGACGGTCAGACTTGTCATCAACAGCTAGCGAATGCCTTTGCCAGTCACGATAAAGTGTGGGTAGAGGGTCACTGCGTCCTCAGTGCACCGCTCGCTGTCACAGGGCCGCGCTCACTGGTCGTAGCCAATGGCATATTTGCCTCAACGGGGTCAACCAGTTACTCCGGCTCGTTTTTTCATATGGTGGATCGTACCAGTCCCGCTTTTAGCGATGAGAATTTGGCGAGCTATTGGTCTGAAGTCAGCTTTTTTAGCGCGATAGAAAGCCTGCTCTCAACCCACACTGTCTACTTTGACAATGGCGCGTTTCACCCCAAAGGGGGGATGCATTTCGATTCACCTAATGGTGAAGTGGTGCTCAATGGCTCGTGCGACCTCGACTACTCGTCAGCCAATAGCCTCTACCAACGACCGAAAACCCTAATGTGGAACAATGGAGGTTGGTATGCAAAATAGCCAGCGTGGTTTTAGTTTGGTGGAAGTGATGATTGCGTTCATTTTGATTGGTGTCGCCTCGTTGTCACTGATCAAGCTTCAAGCATACGTTGAGCAGCGCTCCGATTTTGCCGTCAAGAGTATTCAAGCACTGAATATCGCAGAAAGTCAGTTGGAGTGGTTTCGCAGTCGCGGAGCATCAGCGGCGTTGTCTAGCATACCTCCCGCCGATTTTCCGAGCATCACCAGTGGCAGTGACGCGACCACATACGCTCCATTTACGGTGCGTTGGCAAACCAGTGAACCTGCTGCAACCTTATCCAACGCATTGAAAACCATCACAGTGACAACCGAATGGCGAGATAGGTTGGATACCGCTCAAACCCTATCCGTGACCACTATGATGTCAAGCTACAGTGAGTTTGCTGATGACTGAATAACCCTCGTGATTAGGTGTTATCAATTGATGGTTGCGCTGAATAAATTTCTAATTGGTGAACGAGTTGTGAGGTATTTGGTGGGGTTTTTGTGGTGTTTGTGTTGCACGTCTTTGACGTTTTTGCAAAACATGTCTCCAATTATGGAAAAAACCTTAGAATCTTGTGCTTTTTGTAAGCAGGTTTTATAGAATGCTTGGCTGATAATAGACCGTCAAAAAACATAACAAGGTCTAGGGCAACAACATCAAACTATGGAGTTACCATGAGTAACCAAGCAATCAATTCAGCGCCATCTGCTAAGCCGAGTGGGATGGATCGCTTTTTAAACTTTATCGAGCGCGCAGGCAATAAAATTCCTGATCCGGCGATCTTATTCTTTTGGGCATTGGTGATCACTTGGGCAGCATCAGCGCTGTTGTCTAATGTGTCATTTGATCTGATCAACCCTCGTACAGGTGAGGCATTGGCGATCAACAACCTGTTGACGGGTGAGGCATTAGCCAGTTTCCTAGCGAATATGGTGACGACTTTCACCGGCTTCGCACCTTTAGGTATCGTTCTTGTGGCGATGTTGGGTGTGGGTGTGGCTGACTCTTCTGGTTTTATCACCACAGGTCTTAAGAAGATGCTGAACTTCACGCCAGCCAAACTTCTTACGCCAATGCTGATTCTGGTTGCCATCGTGTCGCATACGGCGGCAGATGCGGGATACGTACTGGTTATTCCTCTCGGTGGTATTATTTTCCATGCCGCTGGCCGTCACCCACTTGCGGGTATCGCTGCTGCTTTTGCGGGTGTGTCAGGTGGTTTCTCTGCTAACTTTATCCCTTCTGGTATTGACCCTCTGTTAGCGGGTTTCACTCAAACTGCCGCACAGGTACTTGATCCTCAATACGTCGTCAACCCACTGGCCAACATCTTCTTCACTGGGCTTTCATCAGTGATCATTGTTGCGATCGGTTGGTACGTGACAGAGAAAATCATCGAGCCTCGCCTAGCAAAAACACCGATTGATGACGATGCGGAGAAAGCCCCGGATCTCGGTTCATTTACAGAGCTGGAATCGAAAGCGTTCCGTTATGCTGGTTGGTCGATGATGGCAGGTATTGCACTGCTGATTGCAGCGATTATTCCGGAGTCTTCTGCACTGCGCTCACCAGAGGGTGAAATTACTGCGTTCTCAGCGCCGCTGATGAAGTCTATCGTGCCACTGATCTTTATTCTGTTTATCATCCCTGGTTACGTTTACGGTAAGGTTGCTGGTACGTTTAAGACCAGTAACGATGTGATCAAAGCGATGTCCGACACCATGGCGACCATGGGCGCGTACATTGTGATGTCGTTCTTCTGTGCTCAGTTCCTTTCTGCTTTCGCGCAATCGAACATCGGTACTATGTTAGCGTTGTACGGTGCAGAAGGTCTGAAAGCGATGAACCTGCCGGGCGAAGCGACCATTATTGGTATGATTCTACTGACGGCTTCTGTGAACTTGTTGATTGGCTCTGCGTCGGCGAAATGGGCATTGATTGGTCCAATTCTTGTGCCAATGTTGATGGCAGTCGGCATCTCTCCAGAGTTGTCTCAAGCGGCGTACCGTGTTGGTGACTCAGTGTCTAACATCATTTCACCGTTGATGGTCTTCTTCCCACTGGTGGTGGTGTACTGTCAACGCTACGTGAAGTCGACGGGTATCGGTACCCTAGCATCGTTGATGATGCCATTCTCGATTGCGATGCTGATTGGCTGGTCTATCTTCTTGCTAGCGTACTGGGCTATTGGTATCCCACTTGGTATTCAAGCGCCTTACACCTACGTGATGTAAGCGCGGCGACTTGGTTTCACTATGAGCCGAGTCTCCCAAATTAAATATTTACGCCAGCGATCCCGCTGGCGTATTCTTTTCCACAACCCACAACCCACAACCCACAACCCACAACCCACAACCCACAACCCACAACCCACAACCCACTTCCCATTTCGCCCACAAACCACTAGGATCAAGCCTGTTAATCACCATCGAGGATTCTCCTTTGTCTACCGACACATTTACCCCCCAAGATGAACACTTTATGCGTCTTGCGATGGAACAAGCCAAACTGGCTGAACAGCAAGGTGAAGTCCCCGTTGGCGCGGTGCTGGTCAAGGAGGGGAAGGTTATTGCGACAGGATGGAATCAGTCGATCGGTCAACACGATGCAACCGCACATGCGGAGATTCAAGTGTTGCGCCAGGCAGGGCAACAGCTTGGCAACTACCGCTTATTAGACACCACGTTATACGTCACGCTAGAGCCTTGCCCTATGTGTGCAGGAGCCCTGCTTCACAGCCGCGTTAAACGGATTGTGTTTGGCGCACCGGACTTAAAAGCGGGGGCGGCAGGTACGGTATTAAACTTGTTTGAACATCAAGCGGCGTACCATTACGCAGACGTCGAGCATGGATTGTTGGAGGCGGAGTGTCGAGAGCAGCTTCAGGCCTTTTTTCGCCGACGTAGAAAAGAGAAAAAAGCGGCCAAGCAAGCGTTAAAAAATGACGATGCGTCAGAGTCGATGGAGTTGGCGGGGGAGTTTTTAAGCAAACATCTTAAGTAAGATGTTTGCTCTGTAGGGTTTATGCACAAATGAGTTGCATAAATGCACGGTGACGTGCGATGACTTTCTTCTTGTTGTTACTGATCATTCGCTTTCGGCGATTCGCTGATACAGTCTTGTTAAGGCGTTTTGACTGCAGTTTACGTCGACGCATAAAACAACCTCCTAGCTAATGTTAACGACAGACACTCATGTGTCACCTAAGGAAACGTTGTCCTAGGTGTCGATTCTTATAACCGTCCAATGTTACCGTTTTAAGAATGTTACGTGAGTGATTAGGCACAGGATAGAAATGGGCTTAGCGCGCGAGAGTTCGCGACGCTAAGCTCTGTGCTCGGCTTATTATTGATCGAGATGGCTGTCAGCGGAAGAGGCGCTTTCGATTTCTTGTTCGATGACGGACTCGCCTTCCGGCTCTTCTTCGTCTGGCAGTTCGATCACCACCAGATCGTCAACGGTCAAGTCCTCAATGCTGGACTCCTTCTGTTCAACGTGACCAATAATGCTCTGATAGTAGCGACGAATATTCTCCACATAGTTGCGTGCTTCATCACCCCGTGCGTAGCCATAGCGAGTGGTACTGTAGTATTTCTTGAGACGAAGCAAGGGCAGTCTGTCTTTGACATCTGACCAAGCATCGGGGTTGCCGCCTTGTTTTTTCGTTAGGCGGCGGGCGTCCATTACATGACCATAGCCGACATTGTACGACGCCAACGCAAACCAAATTTTCTCGTGGCTTTCGATGGTGTCTGGAATGCGCGCCACCATGCGCCGCAAATACTCAACGCCGCCTCTGACCGATTGCTCGGGATCGAGTCGGTTGGTCACGCCCACACTTTTGGCTGTCGGCAGCGTCAGCATCATCATGCCACGAACCCCGGTCGGTGATTTGGCGCGAGGGTTCCAGTGTGATTCTTGATAAGCCAGTGCTGCGACCAATCGCCAATCAAATTCATCGGAGTATTTCTTAAACAGTGGCGACCACGTCGGTAGCGTCGAATCCAACGCGCGGATAAAGGCGCGGGTATCGACGTAATCAAAGCTGTCGATATGGCCGATGTATTTCTCTTCCAGTGAGGCGAGATGCCCGGATTGTTGCAGATGACCAAAAAACTCGATCAGTAAGGCATAAAGGCTTTCGTCTTGGCTGCGTCGTAAGAACCAGGAGATGGGCTGATCTTCGGTCAGCTCAAACGCCAGTGCCACATCGGGATAAATCCGCTGTGATAGCGAGATCTCGACCGAGTCTGCGACGGTAAATAGCAGTTCACCATCAGAGACCTGCTTGAGCAGATCATTGACATCGACATTGGCGTCGACTTTATAGGTAAACTCCGGGTAGTCGATTTGAATCTCTCCTAACGTCTTATTGAAGTGAGAGTCACTGACAATACTCAAAACGGGTTTGCCGTCGTTCTCTTCAATGAGCTCGGCCTGACGCTCAATCAACTGCTCTAGATTTCGTGGTCGCCACTGCCCTTTGCGATACACCAGTTGTTGACTGACGTAATAATAGGCCGGTGCAGGGCGAAAACGGCTCATGCGCTCAGGTGATTGGCTGAGGCCTGCCGCGATAATATCGATCTCGCCCTTTTCCAGGGCTGGGTAGAGGCTCGAAATGCGGTAGGCCGGTTTCATCTCCAATTGCACACCAAGCTCGTTGGCAAATTCACGGGCGATTTCGTAATCAAGGCCTGCTGGGCCATCAGGACCGATATAATAGGAGAGCTGGTTATTGAGGGTGCCGACACGAAGCACTCCACGTTCGCGAATTTGGTCTAATTCGCTTTTCGGCTTAGATTCAATTTGGCATCCCGTCAAAAAAAGCGCAGAAAAAAGCAGCGCGCACAAGGCTTTCAGCGGGCTAAAGTCATACTTGTTCATTAAAGAGAGTCTCATACTTCCAGTAGGGCATTTATATCAAAGTGTCATCACAAGGCAAGAAACTATCGACGGCGAAGCCGCAGAGTTCAAAAAATCATCATACTCACCGGAGATGATGGCGCATGTTCTTCCATACAGGATGAGCTTGTGGACGGGACAGGAAAGAAAGGCTTTGCGGTGATTGTGCTGACGGTACGCCGATGAAAAAAATGACGCAAACGGTTGCGTTTGGTGTTACATCACAAAACCAATTGCTATATAATGCGCTCGCAAACGCAGAGGTGCGATTGGCATAGGTTTGATGTGTTTTTCATAACATATTGAATTTATTCCAATATCATCTTAATCAATTGCATAAGAGACCTAAGCACATGAGAATTTTGCGTGGCTCCCCAGCTCTTTCTGAGTTTCGTGTTAACAAACTAGTAGAACTTTGTCGTGAACAAGACCTGCCTGTGACAGGTATTTACGCTGAGTTTATGCACTTTGCTGACCTTACCGCAGATCTGTCTGACGCTGAACTAGCAAAGCTAGAAAAGTTGTTGACCTACGGCCCAACGATTGAAGAGCACGCACCTGAAGGTCTTTTGTTGCTTGTGACTCCTCGTCCGGGCACCATCTCTCCTTGGTCTTCTAAATCCACCGACATTGCGCATAACTGCGGCCTTTCAAGCGTTAAGCGTTTAGAGCGTGGTACGGCATACTACATTGAATCATCGGTCGCGTTAAACGACGCACAAGTGGATGCGGTGAAAGCACTCATCCATGACCGCATGATGGAGTCTGTATTCACTCAGCTTGATGCTGCTTCTGCACTGTTTAGCGTTGCTGAACCTAAGCCTGTTGCTCATGTTGATATTCTTGCGGGCGGTCGTCTTGCGCTTGAAGAAGCAAACGTTTCCTTGGGCTTGGCACTGGCGGAAGATGAAATTGACTACCTAGTAGAAAACTTCACTAAACTGGGTCGCAACCCAAATGACATCGAACTGATGATGTTTGCTCAAGCAAACTCAGAGCACTGTCGTCATAAAATCTTTAACGCAGACTGGACGATCGACGGTGTTGATCAAGAGAAGTCGCTGTTTAAGATGATCAAGAACACATTTGAAACGACACCTGATCATGTTTTGTCTGCTTACAAAGATAACGCAGCAGTCATGACGGGTTCAAAAGTAGGTCGTTTCTTCCCAGATCCTGATACTCGTCAATACACCTACCACCACGAGGACGCGCACATCCTAATGAAGGTTGAGACGCACAACCACCCAACCGCTATCTCGCCTTGGCCAGGTGCGTCTACCGGTTCTGGTGGTGAGATTCGTGACGAAGGCGCAACGGGTATTGGCGGTAAGCCTAAAGCCGGTCTGGTTGGTTTTACTACCTCTAACCTACGTATTCCAGGTTTTGAACAGCCATGGGAAACCGATTTTGGTAAGCCAGGTCGTATCGTTAACGCCCTTGATATCATGCTAGAAGGCCCTCTCGGTGGCGCGGCGTTTAACAACGAATTTGGTCGTCCAAACCTACTGGGTTACTTCCGTACTTACGAAGAGAAAGTGACCTCTCACGCGGGTGAAGAGATCCGTGGTTACCACAAGCCAATCATGATTGCTGGTGGTATGGGTAACATCCGTGATGAGCACGTTCAGAAGAAAGAGATCCCTGTGGGTGCGAAGCTTATCGTACTGGGTGGTCCTGCGATGAACATCGGTCTTGGCGGTGGTGCGGCCTCTTCAATGGCGTCAGGTCAGTCTGCGGAAGATCTTGATTTTGCTTCTGTACAGCGTGAAAACCCAGAGATGGAGCGTCGCTGTCAAGAAGTGATCGACCGTTGTTGGCAGCTGGGTGAGCGTAACCCAATCGCGTTTATCCACGATGTGGGCGCAGGCGGTATCTCAAACGCACTACCAGAGCTGTGTGATGATGGTGAACGTGGTGGTTTATTCCAGCTACGTGACGTACCTAATGACGAACTGAGCATGAGCCCACTTGAGATCTGGTGTAACGAATCTCAAGAGCGTTACGTAATGGCAGTGGCGCCAGAGAATATGGAGCTATTCGATGCCATCTGTAAGCGTGAACGTGCGCCTTACGCGGTGGTCGGTGTGGCTACTGAAGAGCGTCATTTAACACTAGAAGATTCTCACTTCGACAACACGCCAATCGATATGCCAATGGACATCTTGTTGGGTAAAACGCCGAAGATGCACCGTGATGCGAAAACACTTAAAGTCGATAGCCCAGCGATTGTTCGCGATGGCATCGAAATTAACGAAGCGGTTGATCGCGTTCTACGCCTACCAACAGTGGCAGAGAAAACCTTCCTGATCACTATCGGTGACCGCTCGGTAACTGGTCTTGTTGCGCGTGACCAGATGGTTGGTCCTTGGCAGGTTCCAGTGGCAAACTGCGCGGTAACCGCAGCAAGCTACGACTCTTACCACGGTGAAGCCATGTCTATGGGTGAGCGCACACCGGTTGCTCTTCTCGACTTTGGTGCTTCAGCCCGCCTTGCGGTAGGTGAGTCTCTAACTAACATTGCAGCAACGGATATCGGTGACATCAAACGCATTAAACTGTCAGCCAACTGGATGTCTCCAGCAGGTCACCCAGGTGAAGACGCCGGTCTTTACGAAGCAGTGAAAGCCGTCGGTGAAGAGCTATGTCCTGCGCTAGGTCTTACTATCCCGGTGGGTAAAGACTCCATGTCGATGAAGACTAAATGGGAAGATAATGGTGAAAGCAAAGAGGTGACCTCACCACTTTCATTGGTGATCACCGCATTTGGTCGTGTTGAAGATGTTCGTAAGACAGTCACGCCTCAGCTACGTACTGACAAAGGCGAGACGTCACTGGTTCTTGTTGACCTTGGTAACGGTAAGAATCGTCTAGGCGCGACGGCACTCGCACAGGTTTACAAGCAACTGGGTGATAAGCCTGCGGACGTGGATAACGCAGAGCAGCTAAAAGGCTTCTTTGACGCCATGCAAACGCTCGTTCGTGATGACAAGCTGGTGGCTTACCACGATAAAGGGGATGGCGGTCTGTTCGTAACCTTGGCAGAAATGGCCTTTGCGGGTCACTGTGGCGTGAAAGCGGACATCGCAAACCTAGGCGACGATGCACTTGCCGCGCTATTTAACGAAGAGCTCGGTGCGGTTGTTCAGGTGAAGAACGATGACCTAGACGCAGTGAAAGCAGTCCTAGCAGCCAACGGCCTAGAGGCATCTTCTCACGTTATTGGTTCAGTAGAAGCAACAGACAGCTTTGTTATCACCGCGGGTGAGACGGTTATCCTTGAGCGCTCTCGTACAGAACTTCGTACTATCTGGGCTGAGACCACACATAAGATGCAAGGCCTACGTGACAACCCTGCTTGTGCTGACCAAGAGTTTGAAGCGAAGAAAGACAACTCCGATCCAGGTCTGAACGTCAATCTAAGCTTTGATGTCAACGAAGATGTTGCTGCGCCATACATCGCAAAAGGTGCGAAGCCAAAAATGGCTATCTTGCGTGAACAGGGCGTCAACTCTCACGTTGAAATGGCAGCGGCATTTGACCGTGCTGGCTTTGAAGCGACCGACATCCACATGAGCGACATCCTAACGGGTCAGGCAGCGTTGGATGAATACCAAGGTCTTGTGGCGTGTGGCGGCTTCTCTTACGGTGACGTACTAGGTGCTGGTGAAGGTTGGGCGAAGTCTATCCTATTCAACCCACAAGCGCGTGAGCAGTTCCAAAGCTTCTTCAACCGTGACGATACCTTCTCTCTTGGTGTGTGTAACGGCTGTCAGATGCTATCGAACCTGAAAGAGCTGATCCCTGGCGCTGATTTGTGGCCACGTTTTGTTCGCAACGAATCTGAGCGTTTTGAAGCACGCTTTAGCTTAGTGGAAGTACAGAAATCGGATTCTGTGTTCTTCGATGGTATGGCAGGCTCGCGTATGCCTATCGCGGTTTCTCACGGCGAAGGTCGCGTTGAAGTGCGTGATGCAGACCACCTAGCGGCGATTGAAGCGTCTGGTACGGTTGCAGTACGTTACGTTGATAACCACGGTAACCCAACACAGCAATACCCGAACAACCCGAACGGTTCACCAAATGCGATTACCGGTCTTACTACACAAGACGGTCGTGTGACCATTATGATGCCACACCCTGAGCGCGTATTCCGCACGGTTGCAAACTCATGGGCACCAGAAGGTTGGGGTGAAAACGGCGCTTGGATGCGTATGTTCCAAAACGCACGTAAGAACATCGGCTAAGTCTGATTAATCGAGTCAAAAGCGTAGCGTGAATTCGCTGCGCTTTTTTATTTTTAGCGAAAAGTGTTTTTAGCGAAAAAACTACTAGCCAGCGATGCTTTTTTAAGCTCTAATAGCGCACTTTTTTGCGAAGGGCCCAATCATTAGGGGCGCTTGGTCTGAGGAAACAATTTATGAATGCCAATAAAAAATATGCGTTGCATGTTACTCAACAAGAGTCACAGTGGAGTGCGACAATCACTCGCCAAGTGACATCACGTAAAACTCACGTTTCAAAAAGTGAAACCGGGTTTGAGTCTGAACAAGCTGCACAAGCTTGGGGTGAAGAGCAATTGGCGGTATTCGCCAAAGCGCAAGCCGGTCACAACGCGCGTAAAAAAGCCAAGTAATCACTGTTGTCGACCTTATCGTGCCTACCTGAGTGTAGGCACGTTTGTTTTGAGCGCTAGCCAAGACAACCTCGCGCTCGCAGAGAGGCGGTCGCGTTAACGAAACTGCCCCGCCTCAGGCAAGTATTCAAATCCTGCGCTGGCAAGCTTTGCTTCAAGGGCAGCTCGGTCAATATCGAAATACGCCACAAGCTTGTCCAGATCCCCAGAAAAATCATCGCGCAATTTCATGTTGACGATGCTCATCAGCATCACGCTATCCATGTTGGCAAAATTGCTCAAATTCATCATGCATCCTCAAAATCAGAAATCAGCAGATTGGCCGCTGCGAAGGCCGCTTTTTCTCGTACCGATTTAGGCAGCGCGTCATCCGCTGCAATGTCATTAAGCGCTTTGAGCGCGCAGGTGATGGCTTGTGGGACATAGGCTTGATCGCCACTACCGATCTGGGCGTAAAGCTCACGAATCATGTCACAGCACTGATAAACTTGCATGTTGGTATCCTTAACAAATGATAACTGCTCTCAAATATACACAGGGACGAGAGGAAACTCAAAGCGCCCGGTTGCGCTAGCGCAAACTCGTGAAGCCTTAGTCGATTTTTTCACCAGTAGGGTGAGGTGGGAGAAACGCCGCGCAAAAAAAAGCGAGCATTAACGCTCGCCAATTGGATTGAAACGGTTTGATTACTCTTCGGCGTAACCATGCATGCCGAGCAGCTTGCCATCGAGGTAGGCTTCTTTGCCATCTTTCATCACGAGGCGCTCTTCCACCATCCACTTTACGACCAGAGGGTAGATTTTGTGCTCTTGAGTTTGCACACGCTCGGTGAGGGTCTCGACGGTGTCTTCATCAAAGATCGGCACTTTCGCCTGTAAAATGACAGGCCCGCCGTCAAGTTGCTCAGTGACAAAGTGGACACTGGTGCCATGCTCTTCGTCACCGGCGTGAATGGCACGTTGGTAAGTGTTGAGTCCTGGGTATTTAGGTAACAGCGATGGGTGGATGTTGATCATTCGCCCCATAAAGTGACGAACAAACTCGCCACTTAAAATGCGCATATAACCCGCCAAAACCACTACGTCAGGCTTGTATTCATCCATCTGTTTCATCAACTCGCGATCAAAGGCGTCGCGAGTATCGAATGAGTTTGGATCAAGAAAGTGCGCGCCAGCACCGGCTTTTTTCGCACGTTCCAAAGCGTAAGCGGTTGCTTTGTTTGAAAAAACAGCGGTCACTCGGCCATTATCGATGTTGGTTTCACAAGCATCAATAATCGCTTGCAAGTTAGAACCATTCCCTGAAACTAAAACAACAACGCTTTTCATCTTTAGTTGATCTCTACTTGTTCTTCGCCTGCTTGCGCTGTTGCAATCTCACCAATTACCCAAGCGTTCTCGCCTTCCGCTTTCAACAGTTCAACCGCTGCGTCCGCTTGTGCTTTAGGTAGGGCGACAATCAGACCAACACCACAGTTAAATGTGCGGTACATTTCGTGGGTAGTGACGTTGCCTTTCTCTTGTAGCCATTTGAAGATAATTGGCCATTCCCAGCTGTTACCATCGATCACCGCTTTGGTGCCTTCAGGCAGTACGCGAGGGATGTTTTCCCAGAAACCGCCACCAGTGATGTGTGAGATGGCATGAATGTCATGCTGCTCAATCATCTTGAGTGCCGATTTGATGTAAATTTTGGTGGGTTCGAGTAGGTGCTCACCAATCGTTTTATCGGCTAACTGTTCATTTTTGTCAGCACCAGAGACTTCAAGAATCTTACGAATGAGTGAGTAACCGTTTGAGTGTGGACCGCTTGAACCGACCGCGATCAGCGCGTCGCCAGCGGCGACTTTCGTGCCGTCAATCACGTCTTCTTTTTCGACGACGCCAACACAAAAGCCTGCTACGTCATAGTCTTCGCCTTCATACATCCCTGGCATTTCTGCGGTTTCACCACCGATCAGTGCACAACCTGCTTGCACACAGCCGTCTGCAATACCTGACACAACATCCGCTGCCGTATCGACATCCAACTTACCTGTTGCGTAGTAATCCAAGAAGAACAGCGGCTCTGCACCTTGAACAATCAGGTCGTTGACACACATTGCCACAAGGTCAATACCGATGGTGTCATGCTTTTTCATATCCAAAGCAAGGCGCAGCTTAGTGCCCACACCGTCTGTCCCTGAGACGAGAACTGGATGCTTGTATTTGGTTGGCAGTTCGCACAGCGCGCCAAAACCACCAATACCACCCATTACTTCAGGGCGACGTGTACGTTTTACCGCACCTTTAATACGGTCAACAAGTGCGTTGCCTGCATCAATGTCAACGCCAGCATCTTTATAGCTAAGAGAAGTGTTATCAGCACTCACGGGGAAGTCCTCGGTTAGAAAGTTGGATGTGAAAACGGCGCTATTCTACCAGTGGTCAAAGCTAGATAGCAAACGTTTGCGCAAGTTTTTTCTTTTGCGCTACGACAAGAAATTGTGAACGAAATCGTTTATAATCGACAAGTTTATTTGAAATTTGCCATAGATCCGGAGATGGAAATGAAAGTTGTTGAAGTTAAACACCCTCTTGTGAAACACAAAATTGGTCTTCTACGAGAAGGTGATATCAGCACTAAGCGTTTTCGCGAGCTTGCAACAGAAGTCGGCAGCTTGCTGACCTATGAAGCGACCGCAGACTTTGAAACAGAAAAAGTAACCATTGACGGTTGGAATGGTCCGGTAGAAGTGGATCAAATCAAGGGTAAGAAAGTCACCGTTGTGCCGATTCTTCGTGCTGGCCTGGGTATGATGGACGGCGTGCTTGAGCACATTCCTAGTGCTCGCATCAGTGTGGTGGGCATTTACCGTGACGAAGAGACGTTGGAGCCTGTGCCTTACTTCAACAAACTGGCGTCAAACATTGATGAGCGTATCGCGTTGGTTGTTGACCCTATGCTTGCTACCGGCGGCTCTATGATTGCGACGATTGACCTTCTTAAAGAGCAAGGTTGTCAGTCATTCAAAGTGTTGGTGTTGGTTGCCGCGCCAGAAGGCATCGAAGCTCTAGAAAAAGCGCACCCAGACGTGGAACTGTACACCGCTGCTATTGACAGCAAGCTGAATGACAAAGGTTACATCGTCCCAGGTCTTGGTGATGCCGGTGATAAGATTTTCGGCACTAAGTAATCGTTGATATCTAAGTCACTTTATACGCTAGCGTGTTGACTGACTTGTAGAGACTAAAAAGGAGCATTGAATGATGCTCCTTTTTCATTGCAGCAAAGCGCTGAACGGATACTTTGCCTGCGTTACTTTTTCAAACTTAGCGTGCCGCCGGTGCGTGGTTTTGCCGGTTTAGTCGTGGGGCCTGAGTGTTTGGTTGCGGGCTTTTGGTTCGGATTGTGGTGATGGGCGCGGCCCTTTTTCGAATTAGGCGCGTGACGAAGATCATCGGCATTGCGACCTTTAAACGTTCGTGGCTTTTGATTGCGTCGCGCTTTGGATTCTTGATTCTCTTCTCGACTATCAAAGAGCTTTGCATCGGTCGCGCGGCGAATTCTGCGCCCTTTGCTGTCAACCTTTGAGGCTTCTTCAGTCCCGCTTGAGCCCTCACACATAGCGAGAATCGTCTCAACCTCTTGATCAGACAAGTAGCGCCATTGACCGTTAGGAATGCCATCCAAGGTAATGTTCATGATGCGAACTCGGCGCAACTTGAATACTTCGTATCCCAGCGCTTCACACATACGGCGTATTTGACGGTTCAATCCTTGTGTCAGCACGATTCGAAATGAAAACTTGGTTTCCTTGGTGACACGGCACGGCAGCGTGACGGTATCTAAAATCGGCACGCCGCTGCTCATCTTATGAATAAAGTCATCGGTGATGGGCTTGTCAACACGCACGACGTACTCTTTCTCGTGATGGTTACCCGCACGAAGAATTTTGTTGACGATATCGCCATCATTGGTCAGAAAGATCAACCCGTCCGACGGCTTATCTAAGCGACCAATTGGGAAGATGCGCTTTTTGTGGCCAATAAAGTCAACAATGTTACCCGGTACATCTCGCTCGGTTGTACAGGTGATACCAGTCGGTTTATTTAAAGCGATATAAATCGGTTTGTCGGTGGCACCACTGATAGGTTTTCCATCGACTTGAACATCATCTCCGGGAAGCACCTTGGTGCCCATTTCCGGCACTTGGCCATTAATGGTGACTCGACCTTGCTCTATCAGTCGGTCTGCTTCTCGACGTGAACAAAAGCCGGTTTCACTGATGAATTTGTTAAGGCGTTTCGCGCTATCTTGGGACATGAGCATTCTCTTTACGTTTCACAACGGCAACCCGTGATGTGGTGGTGGATGGATCCGAAATCGGGGTCGGGGAGTGTACCACTCTGTCTATCTTAGACCAACCATAACGATCGGAAACGGATTTACCCGAGCCGTTTTTGATGACGTTCACGAGTCTCTTGTTTCTTGTCGGCACTTTTTCTCAACATGACGTAGACCGCACCCGTGCCGCCGTGAAAACGCTGTGCACTGTGTACACATTGGACGTCATTGATTTGTGATAGCCACTTTGCAAGATAACTTTTCATCATGGCGGGGGGATTGGATTTTTCGCCTCGACCATGAATGATCAGCACCGTGCGAATATCCATGCGCATGCACTGTTTGAGAAAGGTGAGCACTTCATCACGCGCTTGTTTGAGCGTCTTACGGTGTAAATCTAACCTTGCTTGAAGTGGATACTTACCCAGGCGCAGTTTACGAAAGACCCCATCTTGTACACCATCGCGCTTGTACTCAATGATGTCTTCGGGTTTGAGCATCGGCGCATGGTCAATGGAGAGGTACTCGGGAGCATCATCGCTGAGCCACATAGCCGCTTCGCGTTTAGCCAGCTGCGCTTGGGTGACCTGATGCATTTTGACGTGTTGAGTGGTGTCTTGCTTGATGGGTTTAACGTCTCCCATCATTTGCTGAAACAGTGCAAAATCGTCGTCGTTAGACATGACGGTATCTCAGAGTATTCAATCAATATAGCTATTATACTGACGTAAGCCTGTTGTGATCAGCAAGAAATAAAAAACCGAAGTAAACAGTGTGTCTACTTCGGTGCATAGCGAATGTCTATTCAGCGAATAGAGCTAAGCGATTCTAGTGAGGAGATTTGTCATTCATCACCTTGTAGACGAAGAAAGCGCCGTAAAAGAGCATGAGACTGAAGGCACCCAAGATGACAATCATTGAAGATAGACCTACTGCGTTACCAAAGAGAAGATCAAGCCAAAAGTCCATAGTTCCTCCGCCAAATACAAAGTGTGTGTTGACGGAGTTTAAGGTAATGGCTGGTCATTAATTCAACACTGATCTAGATCAAGTGTTATCCGAAGGTTGCGTTTTTGTTCTGCTTGCTGTGTGTTTGCTCACATTTTGTGGCCCGTTGCTCGCGTTTTAGTCAAACGGTGTGAATTTGGAAAAAAGTGCGGGAAATGGCTTGCGTTGGCAAACAGAATCCGTAATATACGGCTCCGTTCTCGGTGAATAGCGCAGCTTGGTAGCGCATCTGGTTTGGGACCAGAGGGTCGGGGGTTCGAATCCCTCTTCACCGACCACTTTCTCAAAGCCCCGCTAGCAATAGCGGGGCTTTTTACGTTTATACAACTATGCTACGCATTACGGGTCGTGGGCTGGTGCGCCAGTCCGATGGAGCGCCAGTCCGATCGAATCCCCCTTCACCGACCACTTTCTTAAAGCCCCGCTAGCAATAGCGGGGCTTTTTTACGTCTAGACGAGTGGTTTATCGCCTCTTACTCCATTAATACTTAAATTCACAGCCAGCGGGAGCGGTTTGGGCGAGTTGCTCAATCTCGAATCCTTGAGCTTGCAGCAGTTCAATCAAGTTGTGTTTTCCGACCAGGTGCAATGCGCCCACCACAATCACGTAGCTGCCGCTGGCGTTGGGTAGCCAGTTTGGGCTGCTGAGTTTGGTGGCCCAGTCGAGGTTTCGGTCAATTAAAAACGCTTGCTCAAAGTCGGGTGACATCTTGGTTAACTGAGCAAACTCTTCGAGCTGCGCTTTGTCACCCGCGATCCAACTTTTGATTAAACATTTTGCCATGTGTTCAGAGTGATCAAAGTCATCGATCATGCTTGTCAGCATCTCTTGGCCTACGTCAGGATCGCTTGCCAGCATATCGATTTGAAATTGCATGCTTTCTAGAGAGAGCACCGGAACATTAAGATTGTTCGCTTGGGTCAGCAGGTAGGTATCGACGCCTTTACTGGCTTGAAATCCGAGGTACTCAATTTGGCGCATCTGAATGGTCAGCGCGCTAGCCCAAGGAGGCGAAGCAAGCAGTTGCGCTTCATTGAGACTCAGCAAATTGGCAATGCCAGAGAGCTCATGTTTTTGCTTGGCGGATAAGACCTCTGCGCTGCTGAGTGTCTGTTGCGGGTAGCTGACGGCTTGACCGTTGTGGATATCGGTTTCGACGATCAATCCGTCACTATGTTCGAGTGCTGCGCTGATAGGGGACGGGAGTGGGTACATACTGTCGTCACCGACGTGAACCGAACCAATGATATGAAAATCTAACGCCCCTTTACTGGCGTGCCAGTAGAGCGGCTCCGCTTGCAGAGTGCAGCAGAACAAAGTCACACAAGAGAGTAGCCATTTATGCATTCGAAGTATCCTAGTGGGAAGGCCAACAACTGGCTCGGACTGTGACTAGGTTATAGCATAATTTTGCTCATCGAGAGCAAAGGGCACAACGCTCGGCCTATGCCGAGCGCTGTATTGGGGAGGATAAGTGACCGATCAGGCGGTTTGAGGCTCAGCCAACTCCTGGCTCTCTTGTTTCCTCTCTGCGCCGTGCATCCATCGAACCAATGTACCTGAGAACATTAGCAGTAAAATACCGGACAGCGTTGCGGTGACAGTAATCCCGCTAAAGATCGCCATTGGTCCCAGTTCGCCCACATGCGATCCAACAAATCCAGCCACATAGTTGGCAATCGCATTAAAGCCAAACCAAGCCCCCATCATCAAGGACGCCAATCGAAGCGGTGCAAGCTTGGTGACTAATGATAGGCCGATAGGGGATAGGCAGAGCTCACCCAAGGTATGGAAAAAGAACGCGCCGACCAACCACAGCATGGAGGTTTTCACGCTCGGGTCACCGCCTTGTTCCATGACAGCGCCCACCATGCAGACAAAACCCATCGCCAAGAAAAACAGGGCCAAAGCGAACTTCACCGGCGAGTTTGGCTCACGCTTGCCAAGCTTGACCCAAAACGCCGCCAATACGGGAGCTAGGGTGATGATAAAAAACGGGTTAAGTGATTGGAACCAAGCCGCAGGCACCTCAAAGCTACCGATCATTCTATCGGTGTACTGTTGAGTGTAGATATTCATCAAGCCGCCCGCTTGCTCAAAGCCAGCCCAAAAGACAATCACAAATAGGCCCATGACAAGAATGACTTTTAGACGGTCCACTTCTTGCTTTGTCAGCGGTTGTTTAGTCGCGTTGTTTTTGTTTGCGAGATCGCGCGCTGCGGCCGGCACGGTGCCGATATCACCTAACCATGATTTGGCGAGTGTCATTTGCATGATAAGGCTGATCACCATGCCCAAACCTGCGACAAAAAAGCCCGCTTTCCAACCCAGTTGATTGGTCACTGAGCCAGAGACAACACCAGCAAGCAGGGCACCGATATTGATGCCCATATAGAAAATGGTGAACGCACCATCGCGGCGATTATCGCCTTCTTGATAAAGGTCGCCCACCATGGTTGAAATGTTCGGCTTGAACAGGCCATTACCCGCAATCAACAGTGCGAGTCCAAGATAAAAGCTAGGGACTTGATCAAGGCCGATGGCCCCAGCAGGCATCGCTAGGGTGAACTGGCCGACCGCCATTAACGCGCCACCGATCAAAATAGAGCGTCGTTGACCTAAGTAGTTGTCAGCCAAGTATCCGCCGATCAGAGGAGTGATGTACACCAGTCCAGTGTAGATGCCGTATAGGTCGAGTGCTTCTTTGGTTGTCCAACCCATTCCACCATGAATCGTGGCGTCGGTTAAATAGAGGACTAAGATGGCGCGCATAGCGTAGTAGGAAAAACGTTCCCAAAGCTCAGTTCCGAACAGAAGGAATAGGCCACGAGGATGACCAAAATACTGGTGATGTTGTTTTGACATAAGTTTTGCTAATTTTATCCATTAAAGAATATTATTTCATTCATTCTATACACCTTAGACTTATTATCTGCAAATGGGGTTTTTATTCATCACGCTTATCTAATGATCTAAATGTATGATCCACAAGGTTTTGTGTGATTTTTGTCACTATTTTTATGCAAAGAGAACTTATTTTTCATAATTGAAATAAGCGACACTCAATCGCACTTGACTAGTAAGCTTATGAATTCCCCCATGGTCACGAGAATGGTAGGATGGCGCAAAACGATAGATTGGCGAACTAAGATGAAGCAGTGGTACTTACTTTATTGCAAACGTGGCGAACAAGAACGCGCTCAACAGCATTTAGAAAATCAGAAGGTTGAGTGTTATTACCCCGTGATCACACGAACTGCGATTCGCCGAGGTAAGCGACAAACCAAGCCAGAACCCCTTTTCCCGTGTTATGTATTTATCTGCTTTGACCCACAACAGGGACCGGCGTTTACCACCATACGCTCGACGCGCGGTGTGGTGGATTTTGTCCGCAGGGGCGCAATGCCTCAAGTGGTTTCACCAGATTTGATTGAAGGGTTAAAGTCGATGGAATCGATGCAGCCACAAGACAACCAAGGGATCCCAAAAGCTGGGCAGCCTGTGTCGGTGTTAACGGGCCCGTTTGCTGGGGTTGAGGCCATCTTTAAAGAATCAGATGGGGAGCTGCGATCGATTTTATTGGTCAAGCTTCTCAATCAACACGTCGAAGTGAGTGTGGGCAACCAAGATTTCGATGTTTAGTCAGCAAGATGTCGAGTTTAGTGAGTTCGATTGGTAAAAAAGGCTCCCCAGTTTCACTGGGGAGCCTTTTTGTCACTAGGGTGTCATTACCGCTCTAGCGTGGTTTAGTAAGCTTCGTTGTGCACACTTTTCACGGCGCGACCTGATGGGTCTGCGAAGTTTTTGAACGACTCATCCCATTCTATGGCTTTTGCCGATGAACACGCCACCGATGGACCACCAGGTACACACTCGGCTGCGGAAGGAAGTGGGAACAACTCTTCAAAGATTTCGCGATAGACGTAGCCTTCTTTGGTGGTTGGCGTGTTGTACGGGAAACGGAACGCAGCGGTTTCCATCTGCTGATCTGTGACTTTCTCTTCCGCTACCGCTTTTAGCGTATCGATCCAGCTGTAACCCACGCCATCCGAGAACTGCTCTTTCTGACGCCATGCAATTGATTCTGGCAAGTAGTGTTCGAAACACTCACGCAAGATGTGTTTTTCCATCTTACCGTTACCACACATTTTATCTTTCGGGTTGAGACGCATCGCGACATCGATGAACTCTTTGTCCAAGAATGGCACGCGACCTTCCACACCCCAAGCCGCAAGGGACTTGTTTGCGCGAGCACAGTCAAACATGTTCAGTGCGAGCAGCTTACGCACAGTCTCTTCATGGAACTCTTTCGCGTTCGGTGCTTTATGGAAGTAGAGGTATCCGCCGAAAATCTCATCGGCCCCTTCGCCCGAGAGCACCATTTTAATTCCCATGGCTTTGATCTTACGTCCCATTAAGAACATCGGGGTTGACGCACGTATAGTCGTCACATCGTAGGTCTCAATGTGGTAAATCACATCACGAATCGCATCAAGCCCTTCTTGGATGGTGTAGGTCATCTCATGGTGAACGGTCCCAATTTGCTGTGCCACTTCACGAGCTGCCTTGAGGTCAGGTGCGCCTTCTAATCCGACCGCAAACGAGTGAAGTTGCGGCCACCAAGCTTCAGACTGCTCATCATCTTCTATACGCATCGCGGCAAAACGTTTCGCCACGGCGGAGGTGATGGAGGAATCTAGCCCTCCGGACAAAAGTACTCCATAAGGCACGTCGGTCATGAGCTGACGTTTAACCGCGGCTTCTAGCGCTTCTGTGAGCTCTTCTTTGCTGGTGGTGTTGTTTTCAACGGCGGCAAATTCATTCCAATCACGGATGTAGTAGCGTTGAGGCTCTGCATCGCTGCTGCCGTAGTAACTGCCTGGTGGAAATTCACTCACGGTGCGACAAACAGGCACCAAGGCTTTCATTTCCGATGCAACGTAATAGTTGCCGTGCTCATCGTAGCCTTGGTAAAGCGGGATAATACCGATGTGATCTCGGCCAACTAAGTATAGATCTTTCTCTTCATCATAAAGAACGAAAGCAAAAATACCGTTTAGCTCTTCCAGTAGGTCTGCTCCCATGTCTTGGTAAAGAGCGAGGATAACTTCACAGTCAGAGTCGGTTTGAAAATCGTATTTGCCTTCGTAACGAGCACGAATTTCTTTGTGGTTGTAGATTTCACCATTGACGGCAAGGATGTGTTTTTTATCTGGGCTGTAGAGCGGTTGTGCCCCACTGTTCAGACCGACAATTGCCAAGCGCTCATGCGCGAGGATCGCGTTATCTGATGAGTAGATACCGGACCAGTCTGGACCACGGTGGCGCAGCTTTTTAGACATTTCCAACGCCACAGGGCGCAAAGCGGACGCATCACTTTTTATATCTAAAATACCAAAAATCGAACACATACTACTTCCCTTTGAATTTCGTTTAATCTGTTAACTTCAATTTGCCATTCTGATTAAAAAATGCAACCAAGATTGATAAAAAAAATATCAAAGAGGCTTTGATATTAAAAAATATCTAATTAAAGGATGGTTATTGTAAATGAGATCTAGGTTTTGCCTGTTTTTTGCTCAAAATAAAAAGGCTACCTCGAGAGGTAGCCTGTCACCTTGACGAACAAGCGTGCTAGCGGATAGGGCTAAATTGCGGTTTTAGCTGCTCACACACATGGCGCGCAAAACCGCTACCTGCTTCGTTGTATATGTTAAAGGCGGCATCGACGCCTTGCTCAACGAGAGCATCCAACTGATCTGAATACTCGGCAATTGCCGCAATCTGCCCTTTAAAGTGGCGTTGTTGCAACTGTTGCAGCGCGATCTGATTTCCTTGGTGATGCGGCATTGCCAGCAGCACGAGTTTGACGTTGGCAGTGTCTAAAATACGCTCCCAAAAATCAGGGTCGGTTGCATCTCCGGCGATCACGTTACGCCCTTGCGCTTTGTGTTGGCGAGCGGCATCTTCACGCACCTCGATACCCAGACTGATCTTGCCGTAACGAGCTCGAATCTCATCATAGGCACCGGTGCCAATTCGACCCATGCCTAAAATCAGCACTTGAGCATGGCCCGGGTTAATACGCTGGTCTCGACTATGCAGCGATTCTGCGGCGTGCTCCTTGAGCCAGCGGCTTGAACGCTGATAGAGGGCATGGCCGTAGCGGTTGATAGGTGCCGCAATCACAAAAGAGATGGAGACCGCAAGGGCAAGCGCCACCAGGATATCGCCGCTCATCCAACCCATTTTAAATGCGAGGCCGCCAACGATAAGGCCGAACTCACTGAAGTTAAACAAACAGAGCGAGGCGAGTAGAGAAGTGCGGACGCGGAATTTAAAGGCGTTGATGATAATGAAATAGAGCGCGCCTTTTAACGGCAGCAACAGCAAGAAGAGGATAGCTAAAGCAAATCCGGCTAGTGTTGGCTGCTCAGACAGACCAATGTTGAGGAAAAAGCAGACCAAAAACAGCTCTTTGAGGTTAAATAGGGACTTTGCTAACTCAGACGCTTTGGCATGACCTGCCAGTAGCATCCCTAAGATCAGCGCGCCTAAATCAGGCTTCATGCCCACCAGTTCGAACAGCCCCGCGCCGACCACTAGCGCAAAGAAGATGCCGAACAGGACCAGCATTTCGCCGTGGCCAACCCAGTCTAGAACCTTATAGAATAGTGGGCGAAGCAGCGGTAAGGCAAACAGTGCTACGGCATACCATTCAGGCAGCTTGCCGGTTGAAGCGGTGAGAAACACCACGGCAAAGATATCTTGCATGATCAAAATACCGATGGCTAAGGTGCCATAGGTCGCGTTCATTTCCCCTTTCTCTTGCAATGATTTCACTGCAAATACGGTACTTGAGAAGGAGAGTGCAAAGCTGAGCAGGACAATTTGCTCCACTTCCATGCTCGCCAGTGAACTGATCCCAAGAAACTTAAAGCAAAACAGCGCAACAGAAAAAATGGCGGTAGACAAAAGGTTGTGCAGCGTTGCGCCAGCCCAGATTTCTTTGGAGAGTAAGGTTTTGATGTCGAGCTTAAGTCCGATGGTAAACAGCAGCAGCGTGACACCCAGATCGGCCAGCAGCACCAAGGTATCATTCGATTCAAACCCCAAGGCGTGCAGGCCAAAACCAGCCAGCAGAAAGCCTACCAAGGGAGGCAGGTTACACTTGAGCGCGAGAAAGCCGGCGAGAAACGCGGCGGAGATCAGTACGAGTTCCATAGCGGTGTAAATAATCCTATAAAAACGGGCTACGTCTAGTAGCCCGGTATTCTATCTAACTTCAAGTGATAAGACGTTAATCTTCTAACAATTTTTGTAACAAAACACCGTTCAGCATAGCACGCTTGATCATTGAAAAGGCGCCTAATGTCGGTTGCTTATCAATCTGTGACGCCACGATAGGCAAATCTTTATGGAAGGTCGTGAGGGATTGATTTTCAACATTGCGGCGAATGGCTGGGAAGAGGATCTCTTCACACTGGGTTATTTGACCAGCAATCACGATTTTTTGCGGGTTAAACAAGTTAATGGTAATGGCGATCGCTTTACCTAACTGGTTGCCGACTCGAACCAAGCTCTGTTTTGCCAGCTCATCACCTAAGTTGGCGTGTTCACAGACATCCGCAATAGTGATGCTGTCGAGTGTGGTTAAGGTCGACTCATACCCTTGTTTGATGAGTTTGTTGACGCGCTCGACAATGGCAGGGTTTGCCGCCACCGTTTCGAGGCAGCCAAAGTTCCCGCATTGGCACTGCTCCCCGAGAGGATCGATTTGAATGTGGCCAATTTCGCCAACGTTGCGGTTAAAGCCAAGGAATACTTGCCCATTGACGATAATGCCCGCACCCGTTCCTCGGTGTACGCTGACTAAAATTGAGTCTTGACAATCTTGGCTGGCGCCAAAGTAGTGCTCAGCCAGCGCCATCCCTCTCACATCGTTACCGACAAAGCATTCGACGTGGAAACGATCGCGAATCATCTCTGCCAGGGTAAAGTTGTTGATCGAAATATTCGGCATGTACTCGACCACACCGGTTTCAGGATTGACGAGACCGGGCAAGGAGATACCGATGGCGATCAACTGATTGATGTGGCTTTGCTGACTTTGGATAAAGGCTTTAAGCTGAGACTCCAAGCCTTCTGCCAGTTCGTCTTGGGTGGTGTAATAAAACTCTTGATAATCGCTTGCGAGCTCTTTAGCGCCGAGATCATAGAGGCTAAATTGCAAATAGTCTCGGCCGATACGAACAGCCACAGAGTGGAAGGGCTCCACTTCTGTGGTAAGAGAAATCGCACGGCGTCCTCCGGTTGAGGCTTGCTGAGCGACTTCTTTAATCAAACCACGTTCTAAGAGTTGGCGGGTGATTTTGGTAACACTGGCGGGCGCGAGCTGACTGACATCGGCCACCTGGATGCGAGAGATTGGCCCTTGTTGGTCAATCAGCCGATACACTGCTGCACTGTTGAGCTGCTTTACTAGATCTACGTTACCTATTTGTCCGCCATTCATTCTCAATTCTGCTCGTATTGTCCGTTTACTACCGTCGCCTGGACGTTGAAGTCGCGGTCGAATACGGTGAGGTTTGCCACTAAGCCTTTTTTAATTCGACCCAGTTTATTGTCTACACCGATTGCTTTCGCAGGGTAAAGGGTTGCCATGCGAAGGGCTTCGTCCAGAGCGATACCGACGTGCTCAACCGTGTTTTGAACTGCTTCAATCATGGTTAAGGCTGAACCGCCTAGTGTGCCATGTTCATCGACACACTTGCCATCCCGGTAATATACTTTCTTACCTACAAAAATAAAGTAATCCATGTCAGCGCCTGCAGGAGCTGTGGCATCGGTCACTAATACTAATTTTTCACCCTTAATTTTGTGCGCAATTCGGATGTTGGCGTAATCAACGTGGAAACCGTCTGCAATGATGCCCGCGTAAACATCTGGCGTGTCATAAATCGCACCCACCACCCCTGGCTCTCGGCCGACCATTGGAGTCATCGCATTAAAGAGGTGAGTGGCAAACGTCACCCCTGAATCGAAGCTTTGACGAGCTTGTGCATAGGTGGCATTGGTGTGACCAATCGAGACCACGATGCCTGCTGCACTTAAGCGTTCAATATGAGCGGCGTCATTGTGCTCTGGTGCGAGTGTGACTTTAGCGATGACATCGGCGTTGTCACACATAAAGTCAATCATGCTGTCATCGGAAGGGCGAATATAGTCGACACTATGAATGCCTTTTTTCGCTACGTTGAGATAAGGCCCTTCAAGGTGAAGACCGAGAGATTGGTTTTGATATTGAGCGTGATACTCGCGAGCCGCCGCGACGGCGGCGCGCATGTCTTCATCGGAAGAGGTAATCAGAGTCGGCAGGTAACTGGTACAGCCCGATTTTAAATTGGCTTGATGCATGATTTGCATAGTCTGCGCTGTGATTTCGTCATTCAGCATTACGCCGCCACACCCGTTCAGTTGCAGATCGATAAAACCTGGACTGACGTTTGCGCCTTTTAGGTCGATGGTTTTGATCGCCTGTGGCAGAGCGTCTTCGGGGCAAACTGCCTCAATGAGCCCTTGGTTCACAATCACAGCGTGGTTCGTTAGAACGTCACTGCCGGTGTAGAGTTTGCAGTTGGTTAGCGCATACATGGTCAGCAAATCCTTATAGGTATAGACCCGTCAACGAGTTAGGGTCACATTTCTCATTCTTTTATAGATCAAACTGAAGAGCAATGAATTGATCCGACAACTTTATTTGAAAACTTCAATTAGATCGCGAAATATCTTTACCAGCCGAAGCGTCATTTTACGCTGACTTGGTTCAGTTTTGAATTCTGTCCTAAGACAGTGTCAGGGCGAGTTTCTGTTTGTCTTTCTATTTACATGTCGTAATAACATCATGTTATCCATGAGTTTTTACTATGTTTCTGCCTCTGACTTATGCACTGATACTAGCCGATAAATCTCATTTATTCGCATTGTAAAATAAGTTTTATGATCTGGCTAGCAAAAACCTCGAAATCCCCCTGTATCTGGTGATTATGATCACAAATGGTGAGCTTTTAATTTGCGGAGCAAAATTAATATCATAAACTGACAAGGACTAAATTGAGCAACTAAAAAAAGTTACTCGACCAATTAAAAATCCTATAGGGGGAACTTAAGGTGAATATTCTTGGTTATTTCCAAAAAGTAGGTAAAGCGTTAATGGTGCCTGTCGCCACGCTACCTGCTGCAGCAATACTAATGGGTGTTGGATACTGGATCGATCCAAACGGTTGGGGCGCAAACAGCGCACTTGCTGGTTTCTTGATTCAGGCTGGTGCCGCTATTATCGATAACATGTCATGGCTATTTGCTGTGGGCGTGGCTTACGGTTTATCAAAAGACAAAGACGGTGCTGCTGCTCTGGCTGGTCTCGTCATGATGTACGTAGTGACGAAACTACTTTCTCCAGGTGCCGTTGCTCAAATCCAAGGTATTGATGCAAGCGAAGTCCCTGCGGCATTCGGTCGTATTCAAAACCAGTTCGTGGGTATCCTAGTGGGTATCATTTCGGCAGAAATCTACAACCGCTTCTCACATGTTGAGCTGCACAAAGCGCTCGCGTTCTTCTCCGGTAAGCGTCTTGTACCTATCATGACATCGTTCGCAGGTATCTTCCTATCGTTCGTATTGATGTACGTATGGCCATCAGTATACGGCGGTCTAGTGAGCTTTGGTGAAGGTATCCAAGGTTTGGGCGAAGTCGGTGCTGGTATCTACGCATTCTTTAACCGTCTACTTATCCCTGTCGGTCTACACCACGCATTGAACTCAGTATTCTGGTTCGACGTGGCGGGCATCAACGATATTCCTAACTTCCTAGGTGGTGCGAAATCCATCGCTGAAGGTACGGCAATCCCAGGTGTAACGGGTATGTACCAAGCGGGCTTCTTCCCAATCATGATGTTTGGTCTACCTGGTGCAGCGCTAGCGATTTACCACACGTCTAAAGCGAAGAACAAAGAAAAAGTCGCGTCTATCATGATCGCAGCAGGCTTTGCTTCTTTCTTCACGGGTGTGACCGAGCCTCTAGAGTTCTCATTCATGTTCCTAGCTCCGCTACTGTACGTATTGCACGCGTTGCTAACAGGTATCTCTGTCTACATCGCGGCATCAATGGAGTGGATTGCAGGCTTCGGCTTCTCGGCTGGTCTCGTGGATATGGTACTGTCAACGCGTAACCCACTGGCGGTTAAGTGGTACATGCTGATTGTACAAGGTCTAGTGTTCTTCGGTCTCTACTACGCAGTGTTCCGTACCGTTATTCTGAAGTTTGGTCTAAAAACGCCAGGTCGTGAAGACGACGAAGCTACTGAAGTTTCAGGTTCTGAGAACTCATCTGAGTTGGCTAAACAGTACCTAAAAGCGCTAGGTGGCCATGCGAACCTAACTAACATCGACGCTTGTATCACTCGTCTACGTCTGACTATCAAAGATACCAGCATTGTTGATGAGAAAGTGTTGAAGAACCTAGGTGCCATGGGTGTGGTTAAACTTGGCGCGAACAACCTTCAAGTTATCCTTGGCCCACTAGCGGAAATCATTGCCGGCGAAATGAAAAACATTCCAGCCGATGAAGATTTGACGCCAGTACAACTGCCTTCTTAATCGAGTCTAAAGACGATTAAAACGGAGCCTCCCAATTGGGAGGCTCTTTCTTTTGCGGCCCAAAATCTCGTTTGGACCGTGCTATGTTGGTCGAAAACTGCGCGCTTTATCGGGCATCGTTTATCAACACTCATTATTTCTCAAGAAAAGACCTGTTCTTGTTGTGTATCCGCTTAGAATTGTGGATCATTACCCGCTATATGCCCTAAAGGACTTTTCCCTTTAGAGAAATTTTTCTGAACAATACTAAAACAATTGAGGTGCTATAGATGAGTGAAGCTGAAGCTCGTCCATCGAATTTCATTCGCCAAATCATTGATAAAGATTTAGCGGATGGTAAACACACTAGCGTGCATACTCGTTTTCCGCCGGAGCCAAACGGCTATCTTCATATCGGTCACGCTAAGTCAATTTGCTTAAACTTTGGTATTGCTCAAGACTATCAGGGCAAGTGTAATCTGCGTTTTGATGACACGAACCCAGAAAAAGAAGACGTCGAATACGTTGAGTCGATTAAGAATGATGTGAGCTGGTTAGGCTTCGAGTGGGATGGTGAGGTTTGTTACTCATCCAACTACTTTGACAAGCTGTACGAGTACGCGGTTGAATTAATTAACAAAGGCTTAGCGTATGTTGAAGAGCTAAGTCCTGAGCAGATTCGTGAGTACCGTGGTACCTTGACTCAACCGGGCAAACCTAGCCCATATCGTGACCGCAGTGTTGAAGAGAACCTCGCGCTATTTGAAAAAATGCGTGCGGGTGGTTTTGAAGAGGGAACGGCTTGTCTACGCGCTAAAATCGACATGGCCTCGTCATTTATGGTGATGCGTGATCCTGTGCTTTACCGCGTTCGATTTGCGACTCACCACCAGACCGGTGACAAGTGGTGCATTTACCCAATGTACGACTTCACACACTGTATCTCTGATGCCCTTGAAGGGATCACTCACTCGTTGTGTACGTTGGAGTTCCAAGACAACCGACGTCTGTACGACTGGGTGCTAGAGAACATCACGATTGACTGTCAGCCACACCAGTATGAGTTCAGTCGTCTGAATCTAGAATACACAGTCATGTCTAAGCGTAAGCTAAGTCAACTAGTGACTGAGAAGCTGGTTAGCGGCTGGGATGATCCTCGTATGCCAACCATCTCTGGTTTGCGTCGCCGAGGGTTCACGCCGGGCTCTATTCGTGAGTTTTGTAAGCGTATTGGTGTGACCAAACAGGACAACATGATCGAAATGAGCTCGCTTGAGTCTTGTATTCGTGACGACCTGAACGAAAACGCACCACGTGCGATGGCGGTACTGGACCCTGTTAAAGTGGTGATCGAGAACTTTGACGCAGAGCGCGTAGAGACATTAACGGTCGCCAACCACCCTAACAAGCCTGAGATGGGTGAGCGCGAAGTGCCGTTTACTCGTGAGGTTTGGATTGAGCGTGAAGACTTCCGTGAAGAAGCCAACAAAAAGTACAAGCGTTTAGTTCTTGGTAAAGAAGTGCGTCTTCGCGGTGCTTACGTCATTAAGGCTGAGCGTATCGAGAAAGACGAGCAAGGTAATATCACCACCATCTACTGCAGCTATGACGACCAAACACTCGGTAAAAATCCTGAGGATGGCCGTAAAGTGAAAGGTGTGATTCATTGGGTCTCAGCAGATAAAGGCTTGCCGGCTGAAATTCGCCTTTACGATCGCTTGTTTACTGTGCCAAATCCAGCCGCAGCGGACAACTTCGCTGAGACGATCAATCCGGATTCACTGATGGTGATGAATGGATTTGTTGAGCCAAGTCTAGCCAACGCTGAAGCGGAGAAAGGTTACCAGTTCGAGCGTATGGGCTATTTCTGCGCGGACGCGAAAGACTCTAAGCCTGAGGCATTGGTCTTTAACCGCACCGTTGGCTTGCGTGATACTTGGGCTAAGATTGAAGCTCAGTAAGCGCAACGAATCCTATTAGAGTCGCCAGTGAGCGATAAAAAATGCCAGTCTTGATGACTGGCATTTTTTTAATCAGCAGAAAAGAGACAGTGCCTAGTTAGCCTTGGCACAGATCTACTGTTATTTTTTTGGTTTGTGCGCGTCAGGGTTGTCTTTACAACTGCCATCGCCACACTTGCCGTATAGGTACAAGCTGTGGTTGGTCAGCTGGACATTGTACAGAGAGGCGATCTCTCGTTGACGCTCTTCGATGATTTCGTCTGAAAATTCAATCACTTCACCACAGTCTAGACACACTAAGTGGTCGTGATGGTGTTGAGTGCTTAGTTCGAAGACTGATTTTCCACCTTCAAAGTGGTGACGGGTCACAATGCCAGCATCATCAAATTGGTTTAAAACGCGGTAAACAGTAGCCAGACCGATTTCTTCACCCAGATCGATGAGTTTCTTGTACAAATCTTCAGCACTGATATGTGCGCAGTCTGGTTGCTGTAATACTTCTAAAATTTTGAGTCGCGGAAGAGTGACTTTAAGACCGGCATCCTTCAGCGCTTGGTTGTTATCTGACATATACTTTCCTGTTGATGTTCTGCGGCATTAAACAGAATCCAATATTCCAATCATTATAGGGTACTCGTTAATAACAATAAACCCGAATCTCAAAGGGTTACTCATGTTTTGTCATAAACTAGCGAGCGGTCACTTATAGTACTGGTCTAATGAGTTACAATTTGTTAACGTTTTGGCAATGTAATCAGTTTAGGATTTCACGGATGTCTACGCTACTTGAAAAGATCTATAAACCCAGTGTTGTGAAGTTTGCCCTTAATATTTGGCCACCGTTTTGGGGGGCTGGGATTCGTATTGTGTCGATCAGTGAAGACTTTCGTGAGGTGAAGATGAAGCTCAAGTTACGCTGGTGGAACAAGAACGCCAATCGTACCCAATATGGAGGCAGCATTTTTTCCCTGACCGATCCTGTCTATTCGTTAATGCTGATGGGGATTTTGGGCAAGCAATATTACGTGTGGGACAAAGAAGCGAGCATCAACTTCATCAAGCCGGGACAAAGTGATTTACACGCCGATTTCTTGATCTCTCAGCAGATGCTTGATGACATCCTCACTCAAACCGCAGGGGGCGACAAGTGCTTTCCTGAGTTCATTACGCATGTAAAAGACAGCAACGGTATGGTGGTATCGGAAGTGCAGCGTAAGTTGTATGTACGTAAAAAACCGAAGTTTAGGGATGAGGAACAGGCGCCTCAATCGGCATAACATATTGGATTGAATAAAAAACCTCCAAAGATGGAGGTTTTTTATTCAAAGGTCAGCTTAGTCTTCCAACTCAGCTAAGCACATCTCTTCATGGATTTGCTTACACCAGTTGTTAACGCGGTCTTCAGTCAATTCTGGTTGGCGATCTTCGTCGATACACAAACCGACAAATTGGCTATCGTCACCCTCAACTAGGGCTTTTGATGCTTCAAACTCGTAACCATCGGTTGAGGTGTAACCGAGAATCGTACCGCCTTTTGCTTCAACGATATCACGTACTGTGCCCATGGCGTCGCAGAAGTACTCTGCGTAATCTTCTTGATCGCCACAACCAAATAACGCAACTAACTTGGTCGAGAAATCGATTTGCTCTAGCTCTGGGAAAAAGTCATCCCAATCACATTGTGCTTCACCGTAGTACCAAGTAGGAATGCCCAAAAGCAGAAGATCGAAGTTATCGATGTCTTCTTTACTGCTTTTGGCAATATCTTGAACGTGAACCAGTTGTTTACCCAGTTGCTTTTGAATCATCTTCGCAACAGCTTCAGTGTTACCTGTGTCGCTACCAAAGAAGATACCTACACTTGCCATAGATTCGTTACCTTTACTTTTACGTGTTGTGGCGGGCCAAATGGCGAACCGCGTTTGGCCTGTTACCCCAGACCACCACCTTCCCAGCTTAGCTGAATGATGCCTTTGGCAATAAAGCCAGCGCAGCCCAGGAATAGGACTAACCATACAATTCGACGACCAAATGGTGGGACATTTCCCGCTTTGAGTACATCTTTTATCGCCATACCGATGAGAAAAAAGATAGACGCAAAAAGCAAGTCGAGACCTATCGACTCAAGCATGTTCATATAGTCGTAAAGCATGGAATCCCTTATGCCAAATTACTTGCGCTGCACTATACCATTGTTAACTCGTAAAGTTAACGGTCAGGAGAGATTGAACGCGTATTCGATGGCTAGCCAATAAACTTGCGAATTGCGCGCAGTACTTCCGCGGGCTTTTCTGCGTGCAACCAATGACCTGTATTGGCAATAACGTGTGCTTTTGCGTGGCGAAATTGCGCCTGAACCGCTGGTTGATGCTCGGCGGTAAGGTAATCCGATTCGCCTCCTTTGAGAAAGAGGGTAGGCACATCTACAGGGGATAAGGATTGCCAGCCTAAAATATCCCAGTAATTGTTTTTTAGGCTCGTTACGTTGAAGCGCCACGCGAGATGATCGCCTTCTTTATACAGCGACTTGCTCAGAAACTGCCTGACATCATCGATGTTAATGTGCTGCGCTAGAAGGGATAGGGCTTGCTGACGAGATTGTGGCCGATCTGCGAGTACGGCTTCTAGTCCTTTAAAGACATTATCATGTCTTGCTTGGGTATATTGCACTGGCGCCATGTCGAGCACGATCAGCTTGTGTACTCGAGTTGGGGCCAATCCGGCCAGCGCCATGGCGACTTTACCGCCCATCGAGTGCCCCACGACGACTGCAGTTTCAATGCTCAAATGATCGAGCAAACGCAGGACATCACTGGCCAACACATCGTAATTGTGTTCGTCGCTGTGAAAAGATTGGCCATGATTTCTAAGATCAACACTTAGCACTTGGTGGTCTTCACGCAGATCGCGCGCCAGTAAACCGAGATTGTCCAAGTTACCAAATAAGCCATGAAGCAGAACAACGGTGGGTCCTTGTCCTTCAAGTTTGTAGTTGAGCAATGGTGACATTTTAAAACTTCGTTTTTTGTTTATTCGTGTGGGTTTAACGTAGAGTCTGCGCGAAGATCTCGCTATAATCCCCCAGAGTTTAAACATAGAGATTGTGAAAAGCGAATGAAAACAATTGAGGTTGATGAGGATCTATACCGTTACATCGCAAGTCAGACCCAGCATATTGGGGAGAGTGCTTCTGATATTCTCCGTCGTTTACTAAACGCAGACCGCCAGCAAACGGAGTCGCTCGCAACAACGCCCACAGCAAAGAAAGGCGTCGTTGTCAGTAAAGACGCTGTGTTTGAAGAGCGCGTGGATAGCGTCAAAGCGATGCGCTCACTGCTGATTTCCGATGAGTTTGCAGGGCTTAAGAAAGCGATTGACCGCTTTATGCTAGTACTCTCTACTCTTCATCGAATCGACCCCACTGGTTTTTCAGAAGCAACACAAGTGAAAGGTCGTAAACGTGTCTATTTCGCTGACAATGAAGCAACCTTGTTAGAAAGTGGCAATACGACCAAGCCTAAGGCGATTCCTGGCACGCCATTTTGGGTGATCACCAACAACAACACGAGCCGCAAACGCCAAATGGTTGAGCAATTGATGGCTCGCATGAATTTCCCCGCCGATCTGATTGAGAAAGTGATTAACTCGATTTAGAAACTTGTAATCACCGTCAAAGAAATCGGATTTAAACCTCATAATGCACGAATAACTTCAAGTATTATGAGGTTTTTTGTTTTCTTCCCTATTTAAGAAAGGATGTCGACATGGCTATGCACCCGAGAGCGGGACAAAAGGCTCAGCAGCAAGATCTGCATAATATCCCTGCCTTAGTGGCAAACTACTTTTTACTTCAACCTGAAGCGAGCAACCCAGATCATAAAGTGGAGTTTGGTACGTCAGGCCATCGTGGTAGTGCAGACAAATCTACGTTTAATGAGCATCATATTTTGGCGATTGCCCAAGCCATCGCAGAAGTGCGTGCCGAGAAAGGCACCACCGGGCCATTGTTTGTCGGTAAGGACACACACGCGTTGTCAGAGCCAGCGTTCTCAACGGTGGTTGAAGTGCTTGTTGCCAATGGCATCAAGGTGATTGCGCAGCAAGACAACGGCTACACGCCGACGCCTGGCGTCTCTCATGCGATATTGAGTTACAACCTCAAGCATGAGCAAAAAGCGGACGGTATTGTGATCACGCCTTCTCACAACCCACCGCAAGATGGCGGAATCAAGTACAACCCGACGCATGGCGGCCCAGCAGAAGATACCCTAACGAAAGCCATTCAGGATCGCGCGAACGTGCTGATCGCAGAGGGCTTACAAGGCGTGAAGCGCATGCCGTTGGCAGAAGCGAAAACCTCTGAACTGTTTTCTGAAGTCGACTTGGTGAAACCGTATGTGGACGATCTAGTCAATGTGATTGACATGGAAGCGATTCAAAAAGCGAATTTGACCCTCGGCGTTGATCCACTCGGTGGCAGTGGTATTGATTACTGGCGTCAAATCGCCTCCACTTACAACCTTAACCTGACTTTAGTTAGCGAAGCGATTGATCCCTCGTTCCAGTTTATGTCGTTAGACAAAGACGGTGTGGTCCGCATGGACTGCTCATCGCAGTACGCTATGGCGGGGCTACTCGCACTGAAAGATCAATATGATCTCGCGTTTGGCAACGACCCTGACTACGACCGCCACGGCATTGTGACGCCAAAAGGACTTATGAATCCTAACCACTTCCTAGCTGTCTGTATTGATTACCTATACCGTCATCGTGAAGGATGGGGACAAGATGTCGCTGTGGGTAAAACCTTGGTCTCAAGTGCCTTGATTGACCGTGTTGTGGCGGATTTAGGACGTGAGTTGTGTGAAGTGCCCGTCGGTTTCAAATGGTTTGTGGATGGCCTGTATGAAGGTAAGTTTGGCTTTGGCGGCGAAGAGAGTGCTGGCGCGTCATTCTTACGTAAAGATGGGACGCCTTGGTCAACAGATAAAGATGGCATTATCTTGTGTTTGCTTGCCGCTGAGATCACTGCCGTTACCGGCAAGAATCCACAGCAGAACTACGAAGAGTTGGCGGCCAAGCATGGCGAGTCTCAATACAACCGAATTCAAGCGGTCGCAAATGGGCCACAGAAAGACGTGTTGAAAAAGCTATCTGCGGAAATGGTCAGCGCGCAAACCTTGGCGGGCGATCCTATCACTGCTCGCTTGACGCATGCGCCAGGTAATGGTGCGGCCATTGGCGGTCTCAAAGTCACGACCGATAACGGTTGGTTCGCGGCTCGTCCATCCGGTACGGAAGACATCTACAAGATTTACTGTGAGAGTTTCAAAGGGGCTGAGCATCTTAAGCAGATTGAAGCGGAAGCGCAGCAAATCGTGAATCAAGTGTTTGCTGACGCAGGGCTATGATAGCGACGCTCTCGGTTTAAGTCACAGAGAGACTCCAAACTAGGCTACTTTCGGGTAGCCTTTTTTATTTGTGCTGCTTTATTACCTGCCACATGATATTCCACGTTATCTTTCACTTAGCGGCTTGCTTTCAGGTTGTGAGCGTCATAGTCACTCTGTTTTTGACGTCAGTTTGGCCAAGTATCAGGAACAATAAACCAAAACTCTCCGTCTTGCGTTTGTGCATGGACAAATCGTTCTGAGTCGAGCGTCACGGGCTCTCCCTCCTCGCGGTTGCCCACCGCCCATTGATGCTTATCCAAAGCAAACAATGGTTTATTGATCTGTTCCCATTGGCTTGCATAGCACCAGTAGCCACTGATTTGACTTGGGTTAAGCGCATAACCTAGGCAGTGGCTAGGAATGGTCTCAGGCTGAAATGGATTGATGTAGAGGCGGCCCTGAAGTAACAATTTACTCTCCAGTGGTTGATATTGTGGGTATTGCTCCACAAACCCTGCCGTTTGGCTCATTAATAGTTGGTGATTGAGCATTTTGTCGAGTTTTTTATCCAGTTGATCGTGTGCATTGGGCCCATACCATCGGCCGTTGTGGAGTAAGTAAAACTTAATGGCCAGCTCCCAATGCTGATGCTGAGAGGCTTGGTGGTCATAAACAATCAAATCAATCTCGCCCAAGGTTCTTCCCTCTGGGCTTTGAATTTGTAACTCATCCAACACGACGTCATAGCGCTTGCTGTTGTTTAAGGCTTGAGTAACTAAATATTGATAGACGAACCCCAAACGTGCGTTGCCAGTATAGGGCTGCGAGTCCAAAGGGGCGGGATCGAGGGTCGTGAGTGAGCAAAACGGCGGGGTGAGCTCAAACAAGGGCGGCGTTGCGCTCAGCCATTGATAGAATCGAGTGAATCGTGTCATCTTTCTTTAGGGCTTGGTTGTCACTGCGGACTAGCTTGACATACACTGGCCGCTAAGCAAACAACCGATAATGTGGAATGTGGTTATGAATCACTTACAACTCGAAGCAATCCTCAATCAAAAGTTATCGCCAGAGCAAATCAAAGATTACGCGCCGAATGGCTTACAAGTGGAAGGCGCAGCTGAGATCACTAAGGTCGTGACGGGCGTCACCGCATCGCAAGCCCTGATCGAACAAGCGGTCGAGCGAGGTGCGCAGGCGCTACTCGTCCATCATGGTTATTTTTGGAAAGGTGAGCCGGAACCCATTCGAGGGATGAAAGGAAAGCGCATTCGAACCTTGATTAAAAATGACATCAATTTGTACGGTTACCACTTACCCCTTGATATTCATCCGGAGCTTGGCAACAACGCTGAGCTTGCCAAGTTACTGGATATCGAAGTAGAAGGTGGACTGGAAGGGCACCCTCAATCCGTCGCCATGTTTGGTCGTTTAAGGCACCCTATGACAGGCGCTGAGTTAGCACACAAGATTAATGCAGCACTCAATCGCCCGCCACTGCATATTCTGCCTGAAAGCGGCGACAGCGTGATTGAAACCATTGGCTGGTGTACCGGAGGTGGTCAGGATTTCATTGAGCTGGCTGCCAACCAAGGTCTGGATGCGTTTCTTTCTGGTGAGATTTCAGAGCGAACGACGTACACAGCGCGAGAGCGGGGCATTCACTATTTTAGCGCGGGTCACCATGCGACTGAGCGATATGGGGTGAAAGCGCTAGGGGAGTGGTTAGCCGCGCAGCACGGCTTAGAGGTTGAATTTATCGACATCGATAATCCAGTATAACTGGGCGCGAATACTCAAAAAAACAAAAAAAGGGTTGAGACGATCTCAACCCTTTGTGTTTCCTATGACAGGCTATTCACGTTCATGAATAGGCTGAAAGTCGCGTTGTACTTCACCAGTGTAGAGCTGACGTGGTCGACCGATACGGTTGAGTGGGTCGCTGTGCATTTCATTCCAGTGTGCGATCCAACCTATGGTGCGAGAAATCGCGAAGATAACGGTAAACATCGAGACAGGAATACCAATCGCTTTAAGAATGATACCTGAGTAGAAATCGACGTTCGGGTACAGTTTCTTAGAAACGAAGTACTCATCGGATAGCGCAATACGTTCTAGCTCCATCGCGACATCGAGCAATGGGTCTTGAATGTTGAGCTCTTTGAGTACGTCGTGACAAGTTTCACGCATCACGGTAGCACGTGGGTCGTAGTTTTTGTACACACGGTGACCAAAGCCCATGAGACGGAATGGGTCGTCTTTGTCTTTCGCGCGTTCAATGTACTCTGGGATGTTGTCGACGCTGCCGATCTCTTCGAGCATCTTCAAACACGCTTCATTCGCGCCGCCATGCGCCGGGCCCCACAATGAGGCGATACCTGCTGCGATACAAGCAAACGGGTTCGCGCCAGAAGAACCAGCAAGACGCACTGTTGAGGTTGAGGCGTTTTGTTCGTGGTCTGCGTGCAGAGTAAAGATCTTATCCATCGCACGGGCGACAACAGGGTTCACTTCGTACTCTTCGCAAGGATTTGCGAACATCATGTGTAGGAAGTTCTCTGCGTAGCTGAGATCGTTGCGTGGATAAATGAATGGCTGGCCAATCGAGTATTTGTAACACATGGCCGCCAACGTTGGCATTTTCGAAAGTAGACGATACGCTGCGATTTCACGGTGTTCGTCGTTGTTGATATCCAGTGAGTCGTGGTAGAAGGCGGCAAGCGCGCCGACCACACCACACATGACGGCCATTGGGTGAGCATCACGTCTAAAGCCGTGGAAGAAGCTAGCGATTTGCTCATGAACCATCGTATGACGGGTTACTGTCTTTTTGAATTGCTCATATTGTTCACGTGTTGGGGCTTCACCATAAAGAAGTATGTAACACACTTCTAAATAATCAGCGTTGTTAGCGAGCTGATCAATGGGGTAACCGCGGTGCAAAAGAATGCCTTTGCCGCCGTCGATGTAGGTGATTTGAGATTCACAAGATGCAGTGGCAAGAAAACCCGGGTCAAAAGTAAAGAATCCATTTGCTCCAAGTTTACGAACGTCAATTACAGGAGTACCTAGGGCACCTTCCATAATTGGCAGCTCGATCGGCGCTTGACCTTCGACATGAAGGGTCGCTTTCTTATCTGCCATAACAATCTCCTTTGTTTATTATTAATCCATCCAGGATGTTTGTGTGACATTTTTGTACGTGTCTTCCGTATTAAAGTCAATTCTTCTACTCTGATGTGTGCACTTGTTTTGATTTTTTGAAGCTGTAAGGTTAAAAATCTGTTCTGTGTAGCAAAAATTGTTACATCAATTGTATTAGAATGTTGCGAGCCGTATAGTGACGCTGTAAATTTTGGTGTAAACCTAATAAATTCAAGGCTTGAAACAAATGTGAGGTGACGTTTCGATTCTTGTTGTTAACAATTATTTTACAATTCAATTGGGGTATATTACCTAGTGAGTGTTAAATAAATGTTAACTTTTGTGGGTTTGCAACCAAATTTCATCCATAACAATAAATGCTCAATGGAGCTGAGTGAGCAAGCCCGTGAAAGAAAGAAAGTTAAGACCTGTTAATTTAGATTTGCAGACCATTCGCTTTCCGATCACAGCAATCGCATCGATTTTACACCGGGTCTCTGGTGTGATTACGTTTGTCGCGGTCGGGATTTTACTTTGGTTATTAAACATTTCCTTATCATCCCCTGTCGGTTATGCGCAAGCTGCTGACATCGTCGATGGCTTCTTCGTGAAGTTCATCTTATGGGGCATTCTGACGGCATTGGCCTATCACATTGCAGGTGGTATTCGTCACCTGTTGATGGATCTGGGTCATTTCGAAGAGCTGGAATCTGGCGCGATGAGCGCTAAGGTTGCATTCGCAGCAACAGCCGTGTTGTCTCTACTTGCGGGGGTAATGGTATGGTAAAACACATCTCATCCTTTGGTCGTAACGGTGTGCACGATTTCTTACTCATTCGTGCTACGGCCATCATCATGACACTCTATACGATTTATCTGGTGAGCTTTTGTGCCTTCACCGATATCTCTTACATATCCTGGACTCAGTTTTTCGGTGGTACGTTTACGAAAGTATTCACCATGCTCGCCCTCGTGTCTGTCCTAATCCACGGTTGGATTGGTTTGTGGCAGGTACTCACCGATTACATCAAATGCGCCAAGTTACGTGGTGCGCTTCAGTTGGGTGTGATCGCGATTCTATTGGGTTATTTCTTCTCTGGTCTATTTGTATTGTGGGGTGCGTAAGTGTCTATTCCAGTTCGTGAATTTGATGCCGTAGTAATCGGCGCTGGTGGTGCAGGTATGCGTGCTGCACTGCAAATTTCAGAGCAAGGCCTCACGTGTGCTTTGCTGTCCAAAGTCTTCCCAACTCGTTCTCATACCGTATCAGCGCAAGGTGGTATTACCGTTGCGCTCGGTAACTCGCATAAAGACGATTGGCAATGGCACATGTACGACACCGTTAAAGGGTCGGACTATATTGGCGACCAAAACGCCATTGAGTACATGTGTAAAAACGGACCAGAGTCTGTCATCGAGCTAGAGAAAATGGGTCTGCCATTCTCTCGTTTCGACAATGGCAGCATTTACCAACGTCCTTTCGGCGGTCAGTCGAAAGAGTTTGGTGGTGAGCAAGCCGCACGTACTGCTGCTGCTGCTGACCGCACGGGGCACGCGTTATTGCACACCCTGTATCAGCAAAACGTCAAACACAAAACCACCATTTTCTCTGAGTGGTACGCGCTTGATTTGGTGAAAAACCAAGACGGCGCCATCATGGGTTGTACCGCAATTTGCATGGAAACCGGTGAAATCTGTTACTTCAAATCCAAAGCTACGGTACTTGCGACAGGTGGTGCAGGGCGTATTTATGCCTCAACGACTAACGCACACATCAACACAGGTGATGGTGTGGGTATGGCGCTTCGCGCTGGCGTGCCAATGCAAGACATGGAAATGTGGCAGTTCCACCCAACCGGTATTGCTGGCGCGGGTGTTCTGGTTACAGAAGGCTGTCGCGGTGAAGGTGGTTATCTTCTTAATAAAGATGGCGAGCGCTTTATGGAGCGCTATGCGCCGAATGCGAAAGACTTGGCAGGTCGTGACGTGGTCGCACGCTCAATGATGATTGAGATTCGTGAAGGTCGCGGTTGTGACGGTCCATGGGGGCCACACATCAAACTCAAGTTGGATCACTTGGGCAAAGATGTGCTTGAATCGCGTCTACCAGGTATCTGTGAGCTTTCTAGAACCTTTGCTCACGTCGACCCGGTTAAAGAGCCTATACCTGTTATCCCGACCTGTCATTACATGATGGGTGGCGTACCGACACAAGTGTCCGGTCAAGCGATCAAACAGCTGGCAGATGGTAGCGATGTCGAAGTTCAAGGTCTGTTTGCTTGTGGTGAAATTGCCTCTGTATCAGTGCACGGTGCTAACCGTCTCGGCGGTAACTCGCTGCTTGATTTGGTGGTCTTTGGTCGAGCGACCGGTCTGCACCTTGGCGAGACCTTGGCAGCTCAAGCAGAAGCTCGCCCAGCGACAGAGTCTGACATCGAAGCGTCACTGGCGCGTACCATGCGCTGGGAGAACAGTAAAGGTGGTGAAGACCCAGTTCAGATCCGCAAAGACTTGCAAACGTGTATGCAAAACAGCTTCTCTGTCTTCCGTGAAGGCGACGCGATGGCAACGGGTCTCGAAGAGCTTAAAGTCATTCGTGAGCGTTTGAAAGATGCACACCTTGCGGACAAATCTTCTGAGTTCAATACCCAGCGTATCGAGTGTTTAGAGCTAGACAACCTCATGGAAACTGCGTTCTCTACTGCCGTGGCAGCGAACTATCGTACGGAAAGCCGTGGAGCGCATGCCCGTTTTGACTTCCCTGAGCGTGATGATAACAACTGGCTATGTCACTCAATTTATAACCCGGAAACAGAAGCGATGACCAAGCGTGATGTCAACATGACACCCGTTCATCGTGAAGCATTCCCGCCGAAAGTACGTACATACTAAGGGAGGATTGAATTATGAAACTAAACTTCTCTTTGTACCGCTACAACCCAGATGTAGACAGCAAACCTTATATGAAGGACTACACTCTAGAGGTCGACGAAGGCTCTGACATGATGGTGTTGGATGCTCTGATTCTGCTGAAAGAGCAAGATCCTACGATTGCATTTCGCCGTTCATGCCGTGAGGGTGTCTGTGGATCTGACGGTCTGAACATGAATGGTAAAAACGGATTAGCCTGTATTACACCACTATCGGCGTTGCAAGGTGACAAGATTGTCATCCGTCCACTGCCGGGATTGCCTGTCGTGCGTGATCTAATCGTTGACATGACGCAGTTCTATGATAACTATGCGAAAGTTAAGCCATTCTTGATTGACGACGGCGCACTTCCCCCATCAAGAGAGAACCTACAATCTCCTGATGAACGTGCCCATTTGGATGGATTGTACGAATGTATTATGTGTGCATGTTGTACGACATCCTGTCCGTCTTTCTGGTGGAATCCTGACAAATTCATCGGCCCAGCGGGCCTACTTGCCGCTTACCGTTGGCTGATTGACAGCCGCGATACGGCCACAGATGAACGCTTATCAAATCTTGATGACGCATTTAGCGTTTTCCGTTGCCACGGCATCATGAACTGTGTAAGTGTTTGTCCGAAAGGGTTAAATCCGACGAAAGCGATTGGTCACATTAAGACCATGCTCGTGAACCGCTCGGTTTAATGGACAATAAAAATTGCCGGTCATAATGTCGTGACCGGCTCTTATTAGCTCGGCGCAGACCGAAGCAAACGTGAAAACTACTGGTTAAGGGAAAATATGCACAACGGCGTGATGAAGGCATGGCTCGAGTCTTCACACTTGGCTGGCGCCAATGCAACGTATGTAGAGGACCTCTACGAACTGTATCTAAGTGATCCCGATCTGGTAAGTGAGGAGTGGAAACGCGTGTTCGATGGCTTGCCCAAGCCTGACAATGAAGTGGTTGAACAGCCACATTCGCGTGTCCGTGACTACTTCCGACGACTCGCTCAAGAAACAAAGCATTACAATGTCCAAGTTAGTGATCCAGATGTCGACGCTAAACAAGTAAAAGTACTTCAGTTAATTAATGCTTACCGCTTTCGTGGACACGAAGCGGCTCAATTAGACCCCCTAGGATTATGGCAGCGCCCACCTGTGGCTGAGCTTGATCCTGCTTTCCACTCTCTCACAGAAGACGATCTAGATGAATCCTTCAACGTAGGTTCATTTGCTATTGGTCAAGAGACCATGCCGTTGAAAGACATCTACTCTTCGCTGAAAAAAATCTACTGTGGTTCAGTGGGTGCTGAATACATGCACATGACCGACACCGAGCAAAAGCGTTGGATTCAACAACGTCTCGAGTCGGTCGTCGGCCAGCCGACGTTCAGCCAAGACGAGAAGCGAACATTCCTTGACGAGCTTACCGCAGCGGAAGGCCTAGAGCGCTACCTTGGCGCGAAGTTCCCTGGCGCGAAGCGTTTCTCACTCGAAGGTGGGGATGCCCTAATCCCTATGACCAAAGAGCTGATTCGTCACGCAGGCTCAAGTGGTATGCGTGAAGTCGTGATTGGTATGGCGCACCGTGGCCGTTTGAACATGTTGGTCAACGTGCTCGGTAAAAAGCCACAAGATTTGTTTGATGAATTCGCGGGCAAACACGACGAAACATGGGGAACAGGTGATGTTAAATACCATCAAGGTTTCTCTGCTGACTTCGCTACCCCAGGTGGTGATGTCCACCTCGCGCTTGCTTTTAACCCGTCTCACCTTGAAATCGTCAACCCAGTTGTCATGGGCTCAGTACGTGCACGTCAAGACCGTTTAGGTGATAAAGACGGCAGTACCGTTTTGCCAATCACCATTCACGGTGACTCAGCGATTGCCGGTCAAGGTGTTGTGGCAGAGACGTTCAACATGTCTCAAGCACGCGGCTTCCAAGTGGGTGGTACGGTTCGTATCGTGGTGAACAACCAAGTCGGCTTTACGACGTCTAACCCAAGAGATACGCGCTCAACCATGTACTGTACGGACATCGCTAAGATGGTCCAAGCACCGATCTTCCATGTTAACGCAGACGACCCAGAAGCGGTGGCGTTTGTGACGCGTATCGCCCTTGACTACCGTAACGAATTCAAACGCGATGTGGTGATTGACCTGGTTTGTTACCGTCGTCACGGTCACAACGAAGCGGACGAGCCGAACGCGACTCAGCCGCTGATGTATCAAAAAATTAAGAAGCACCCAACACCACGTAAGCTCTACGCTGATGTGTTGATGGAGCGCGGTGATTTCGGTATCGACGTGGCCACGCAACTGGTCAACGAATACCGTGATGCACTTGATCGTGGTGAAGTGGTGGTCAAAGAGTGGCGCCCGATGGCTCTGCACTCAGTGGATTGGTCTCCATACCTTGGCCACGAGTGGGATATGCCGTGGAGCAATACCTTTGATAAAGCGCGTCTGCTTGAACTAGGCAAACGTATTTGTCAGTACCCAGAGAGCCACAAGCTCCAGAGCCGAGTGAATAAGCTGTACACCGATCGCCAAGCCATGTTAAGCGGTGAGAAAGCGGTCGACTGGGGTATGGCTGAAACCTTAGCCTATGCCACCTTGGTTGACGATGGTAAGCGTATTCGTATCTCCGGTCAGGATTCAGGTCGCGGCACCTTCTTCCATCGTCATGCAGTACTGCACAATCAAGCGGACGCCAGCACGTATGTGCCACTGTCTAACATCCACGACAAACAAGGCCCGTTCCAGGTATTTGACTCGGTGCTGTCTGAAGAAGCCGTGCTTGCCTTTGAATATGGCTATGCGACCGCTGAGCCGGGCGGCCTGACGCTATGGGAAGCGCAGTTTGGTGACTTTGCCAACGGCGCGCAGGTCGTGATTGACCAGTTTATCTCGTCTGGTGAACAGAAGTGGGCCCGTTTGTGTGGTTTGACGATGTTGTTGCCGCACGGCTATGAAGGTCAAGGACCAGAGCACTCTTCTGCACGCCTAGAACGTTATCTACAGCTATGTGCAGAGCAAAACATGCAAGTGGTTGTGCCGTCTACGCCAGCTCAGGTGTACCACATGATTCGCCGTCAAGTGGTTCGCCCGATGCGTCGTCCTCTGATTGTGATGTCTCCGAAGTCGTTGCTGCGTCATCCTTTGTGTACGTCTACTATCGATGAATTGGCCGATGGCACATTCCAAGCGGCAATTGGCGAAATCGACAACTTAGAGCCAGCCAAAGTGAAACGTGTCGTGTTCTGTTCCGGTAAGGTCTACTTTGACCTGCTTGAGCAGCGTCGTAGCAATGAACAAGACGACGTCGCGATTGTTCGTATCGAACAGCTTTACCCATTCCCGCTGGAAGAGGTGAAAGCCGCTATCGAACAATACACCAACGTGGAAGATTTTGTCTGGTGTCAGGAAGAGCCACAAAACCAAGGGGCTTGGTACTGCAGTCAACACAACTTCCGTGCTGCTATTCCGAAAGGCGCAGATCTTAAATACGCGGGCCGTCCTGCGTCAGCATCTCCTGCGGTCGGCTATATGTCAGTACACTTGAAACAGCAAAAGGCGCTAGTTGAAGACGCGCTAAACGTGAATACAAAAACTTCGGATTAAGAACTAGAAGTTAAAGGAAGAAACCGATATGACAATTGAAATTCTGGTTCCAGATTTACCTGAATCTGTTGCTGACGCTACGGTCGCGACGTGGCACAAACAACCTGGTGACGTTGTAGAGCGTGACGAGGTGTTGGTGGATATTGAAACGGACAAAGTGGTTCTAGAAGTCCCAGCGCCAGAAGCGGGTGTACTTGAAGCCATTATTGAAGTCGAAGGCGCAACCGTGCTCTCGAAGCAGCTTCTTGCCAAACTTAAGCCAGGTGCGGTCGCCGGTGAGCCAACGACTGATACCACAGAAGCGTCAGAAGCGTCACCAGACAAGCGTCACAAGGCATCGTTGAGCGAAGAAAGCAACGATGCACTTAGCCCAGCAGTGCGTCGCCTACTCGGTGAGCATGGCCTTGAAGCGAGCCAAGTCAAAGGCACGGGAGTAGGTGGTCGCATCACGCGTGAAGATGTTGAAGCGCACCTTGCGAACGCGAAAGCAGCACCTCAAGCGGCAGCACCTGCAGCCGTTGAAGCGCCAGCAGCGGCACGTAGCCAAAAACGTGTGCCTATGACGCGTCTTCGTAAGACAGTGGCTAACCGTCTACTGGAAGCGAAGAACAACACCGCGATGCTGACAACGTTTAACGAAGTGAACATGAAACCTATCATGGACCTGCGTAAACAGTACAAAGATCAGTTCGAAGAGCGCCACGGCACTCGCCTTGGCTTTATGTCTTTCTACGTCAAAGCCGTGACGGAAGCATTGAAGCGTTTCCCAGAAGTGAACGCGTCAATTGATGGTGACGATATCGTTTACCACAACTACTTCGACATCAGCATGGCGGTATCGACGCCACGTGGCCTAGTGACGCCAGTATTGAAAGACTGTGACACTCTAGGCTTTGCAGATATCGAGAAAGGCATCAAAGAGCTTGCGATTAAAGGTCGTGATGGCAAGTTGACGGTCGACGAATTGATGGGCGGTAACTTCACTATCACTAACGGTGGTGTATTTGGGTCATTGATGTCAACGCCAATCATCAACCCACCTCAGTCAGCAATCTTGGGTATGCATAAAATTCAAGATCGTCCAATGGCGGTGGATGGCAAAGTCGAGATCTTGCCGATGATGTATCTCGCGCTTTCATACGACCACCGTCTGATTGACGGCCGTGAGTCCGTTGGCTTCCTAGTGACCATCAAAGAGCTACTGGAAGATCCAGCACGTCTGTTATTAGACGTTTAATATCGCTGAAACGTCTAGCTGTCTTAGATAGCTAGACGTCTAAAGTTTCAAAGGCTAGACTCGCTCAACTGTCTGGCCTTCATTTGAATCGCAGTGTCGGTAACGAGATATGCGGTTGATTTGAGAAGACCCTACAGACGTAATGCAGTTCGCTGCGACGTTATGGAAATAATAATCCCTTAAGGGAACATAAACGGAATATCAAAATGAATTTGCATGAATATCAAGCCAAACAGCTGTTTGCAGAATTCGGTTTGCCTGTACCTAAAGGTTACGCGTGCAGCACGCCTCAAGAAGCGTACGAAGCAGCCGGTCGAATTTCGACAACCAAGAAAGTAGTCAAATGTCAGGTTCACGCGGGTGGACGTGGTAAAGCGGGCGGTGTAGAACTGCACGAAACCAAAGACGGCGTAAAAGAGTTTGCGCAAAAGTGGCTAGGTAAGAACCTAGTGACTTACCAAACTGATGCGAATGGCCAACCGGTTACTAAGATCTTGGTTGAAGAAGCGTCTAACATCGCCAATGAACTCTACCTTGGTGCAGTCGTCGACCGTGCAAGTCGTAAAATCGTATTTATGGCCTCAACCGAAGGCGGTGTGGAAATCGAGAAAGTGGCAGAAGAAACGCCAGAACTGATCCACAAAGCGGCGATTGACCCATTGGTTGGCCCTCAAGCTTATCAAGGCCGTGAACTTGCCTTCAAACTTGGCCTTGAAGGTGACCAAATTAAACAATTTGTGAAGATCTTTATGGGTCTTGGCACTATGTTCTCTCAATATGATCTTGCTCTGCTTGAGATCAACCCGTTGGTGATTACCGGTGAAGGCAGCCTGCTTTGCTTAGACGGTAAGATTAACATCGACTCCAACGCACTTTACCGTCAGCCTAAACTGCGTGAAATGCACGATCCTTCACAAGAAGATGAGCGTGAAGCACACGCTGCTCAGTGGGAGCTTAACTATGTTGCACTTGATGGTAACGTTGGCTGTATGGTCAATGGTGCTGGCCTAGCGATGGGTACGATGGATATCGTTAACCTACATGGTGGCAAGCCTGCAAACTTCCTAGATGTGGGTGGCGGTGCGACGAAAGAGCGTGTTGCTGAAGCCTTTAAGATCATCTTATCTGATGACAATGTTAAAGCCGTACTCGTCAACATCTTTGGTGGTATCGTGCGCTGTGACATGATCGCAGAGGGCATCATCGGTGCGGTTAAAGAAGTAGGTGTGAACGTACCGGTTGTGGTTCGTTTAGAAGGTACAAACGCCGATCTCGGTCGTGAAGTACTTGCGAATTCTGATGTTGATATCATTGCAGCTGAGTCGCTCACCGACGCAGCTCAGAAAGTTGTTGCTGCTGCGGAGGGCAAATAATGTCTGTACTAATTAACAAAGACACCAAAGTAATTTGTCAGGGTTTCACCGGCGGCCAAGGCACTTTCCACTCTGAACAAGCGATTGCTTACGGCACGCAAATGGTCGGTGGCGTTTCTCCGGGCAAAGGTGGCCAAACTCACCTCGGCCTACCGGTATTCAATACCGTACGTGAAGCGGTTGAGGCGACAGGCGCAACAGCCACTGTGATTTATGTACCAGCACCGTTCTGTAAAGACGCGATCTTAGAAGCGATCGACGCGGGTATTGAGCTTATCGTTACCATTACCGAAGGCATCCCAACTACGGACATGATCGACGTGAAAGTGAAGTTGGAAGAAACCGGCGTTCGCATGATTGGTCCAAACTGTCCAGGCGTTATTACTCCTGACGAATGTAAGATCGGTATCATGCCAGGTCACATTCATAAGAAGGGTAAAGTCGGTATTGTGTCTCGTTCTGGCACGCTTACTTACGAAGCGGTTAAGCAGACGACAGACGAAGGCTTTGGTCAGTCAACATGTGTGGGTATCGGCGGCGACCCAATTCCAGGTTCAAACTTCATTGATATCCTGAAATTGTTCCAAGAAGACCCTGAAACGGAAGCGATTGTCATGATCGGTGAGATCGGCGGTACCGCGGAAGAAGAAGCGGCGGCGTACATCAAAGAAAATGTCACTAAGCCAGTTGTTTCTTACATCGCGGGTGTCACTGCGCCTCCTGGCAAACGTATGGGCCACGCGGGTGCGATCATTTCAGGTGGTAAAGGAACAGCGGAAGATAAATTTGCTGCGCTTGAAGCGGCAGGTGTTAAGACGGTGAAATCACTGGCTGAGATCGGTAAAGGTCTACGCGAAGTGACGGGCTGGTAATCTTAGCATTACGCTAACGTATACAAACAAAGGCTTGGCAGTGAAATGCCAAGCCTTTTTATTTGTCGGGCTCGTTGGATTATTAGCCTAGCTTCGCTTCAATGGCCGCTAATCGGGCGGTGAGCTCGCGTACTTGCTGCTCAAGTTGAGCAACGCGATCCTCTTCAAGCGGCGGCTTTGCCGCGACTTCAACTTTTGGTACGCGCTGTGACGCTTTCCAGCTTTTAATCGTTGTGATCAGCGCTGGCATGGGAATGGGAGTAGAAAGCCGGGCTTTGACCAAGGCAACCGTCGGCTCTTTGCCTTCTTGGCTGAGTTGTTCTAATACCTGTTTGAGCTCTTGGCTCACATCCTGAGTAAGCATAGTGACTCCTTGTGTGTAATCGATCACATGATACTCGGCGACGGTGAAGAAGACGAATAGAAATTTTGGTAATTGCGTGTGCGAGATCTCGCACAAAGCGTGTGAGACAAATTCGTCATTTTGTTAGCTCTTATATCAATAGTGCAATCTAACCGTATGATAGTATTTGATTATTTGTGTTGTTTATGAGTTGTAAACATAAAAAAAATGACCATCAGACTTGTCCAAAATCGTCAATCACGTAAATTAATCACTGTCGGAAGGATGCTGACACGGAACAGGAAACAGCACGGATTGCACACTTCAGGATGAAGAGAGATTGGCCAGGATGGACAATCGCGCAGGATGCTAGGATAGCCGTACGGACACGGTTTCGCTGATAGGACATTAGCGATCAAGGAACGAAATGGACCCCTCTAGGATGAGGCAGGACAGCATCAGGAAGATGCCAAGGACACCGCTCAAGGAACAAGTGATGAGCGCTAACGGGAAGGTTAGCACAAAGGACAAACAGGACACCGCTAGGATGGCGAAGTAGGAAGAGACTGACGGATCACAGTCACTATTAAGGAAGATGCATGGAGCACCTTTTGTAGCCGGACTGCTGCGAGTAAGACTATAGCCCCGATACGTAAGTATCGGGGCTTTTCTTATTCCACGCTTTTTCCTGTCGATGCTTTTGCCTACGGACGTTAGTCTAGCGGCGCAACGGGTTTAATCCCTAGTGCGTCTACAGGCGATGTGGCTCTAACCAGATATCACGCAGGTGAAACCCTTGCATGGTGATCTTTCCTTGATAACAGTCGTCACCAAGCGACGAAAATTCAAACAGGTAAATCGTATGCCAACGCCACTGACCTTGTGGCGTTTTTAGTTTGTGTCCATCTAGCGCCACACTTAAGAGCTGTAAGCCTAATTGGTCGCACTTACGTATAGCGATTGCTTTGGCGATCTCGGCCTGACGACGATGTTGCCAAAAAATAAAGCAGCCAAAGCTCAGTGCCAGGATGGCCAGTAAGTTGTCAATCATACGCCCTCTTTTCTACTCGGCTTTGGTCGCTTTCTGAAGGTTCAGTAGCGCTTGAGCCAGCTCAGGGGAGGGGCTGGTGTGGAGCAACGGCAGCAGGACCATACGCAGCTCAGGGAGCATCACCAAATCGGCAAACAGCTGATTAAAGAGTGTTTGATTACCGGTTTGCGCTAGTCGCAGCAAGAACTGCTCTGCGATGTCTTGATCTGACAGCCAGTGCCAGCAGCGGCCAGCTATAGCGATGAGCACTTCTTGATGACTGAGCAGCGGCGAGGCTAAGAGGGTTTGAACCAAGCGGTGACTCAGTTGATGGTGACTGCCCGATAAGGCGCGAGTCAGTGCGGAGAGCAAAAACAGATCCGGCGTTTTGGCCTCCATCTCCTTGTGCGCCATTTCACTGAGTCGCTCGGCTAATTTGCTTGGTAGTGGTGACGTATGTTCGAGCACCCCAAGCAGAGCATACAGGGGCTGGCTAGGCAGCGATGTGAGGGACTTACGTATATGCACGCCATTTTGGTCACGTCCTAGACGTGCGCACATATCACTGATGCCTTGAAGCCCGACAGTCTGCCACTGTTCAAAGCCTAATCCACCTGAGAAATAGTGTTGCGCGTGTTCATAGTACTGACTACAAGGAAGGTCGAGTTCGGCGCGAATTTGACTATGGAAAACCGCCATCTTGTCATCGCTGGGTTTGAACGTATAGGGGTTGTTGGATAGCTTCTGTTGCTGCTCCTCACTCATCTCTTGATTTAAGCGTGAGCCCATCGCCTCGATGACGTATTTAATAAATTGGCCAATGTCCGCTTGTTGAAACAAGCCACGCTCATCCAACTCGAATTTTAAAAACCAAATCCAAGGTTGCTTGTGTTCATTCCAATAGGCGATCGCGAGGTGTGCTTTGCGTTGAAGTGGGTAAGGGTAGGGTTTCTGTCCTTGTTCCACATCAGAAAATGTCTGAGCATCAATGACGCTGATGCGACGGCCTAAATCGAAGACACGGTAGTCGCAATGGCTGTTTTTCAGCAGTTCAGTGAGTGAGTGAATGGTATCCATCGATGAATTGTCCTAACTTTCTTTCCTCTATAAATGGTACTCTTATCATTAATTTCAAGGTTTCACGTTTAGGTTTATGACACAGCAACAACAATTGCTCACCTTGTTTGCGTCTATTCGAGCGCAACTGCAAGCATTACAACTTTGGCAACATACTCGACCTGATGAGTCACAACTTGAGAGCGCACAGCCCTTTGCGATGGATAAGCTTGCGCCTGAAGCATGGCTTCAATGGATCTTTGTCGACAAAATGACCGCAATGATCGAGAACGGTGAGCCTCTTCCGAGCGGTTTTGCTATCGCGCCCTATTTTGAGCAGTGTTGGCAGTCAAACAGCGACTATCAGCCGTTGCTTGAACTGATAAGACAGGTGGATGAGGTGTGTCAATGACGCTAGAGATTCTTTACCAAGATGCGTATTTTGTCGCGGTCAATAAGCCCGCGGGTATGTTGGTGCACCGCAGTTGGCTGGATAAGCACGAAACGCAATTTGTGATGCAGACACTACGCGATCAAATTGGTCAGCATGTATTTCCTCTACACCGTTTAGATAGACCCACATCGGGTGTGCTGATGTTTGCGTTGTCCAGTGAAGTGGCAGCAGAGGCGATGCCGATGTTCGCTGAACATCAAATGGAGAAAACGTACCATGCCGTTGTGCGAGGTTGGATTCATGAGGCGGCTCGCCTCGACTACGCGCTTAAATTAGAGTTGGATAAAATCGCCGACAAATTCGCGAGCCAAGAAAAGGAAGCGCAAGAGGCCATTACCGATTATCGTCCACTGGCGACAGCGGAGGTGCCTTATTCCACAGGACCGTTCCCTACGTCTCGCTACGCGTTAATGGAGTTAAAGCCTCTTACTGGTCGCAAGCACCAGCTTAGACGCCATATGGCCCACCTGAGGCACCCTATCGTCGGTGATACTACACATGGTGATGGTAAGCATAATCGATTGTTTCGTGACGTCTTTGATGCACACAGGTTGATGCTGCATGCCTCGCGGTTGAGTTTTGTTCATCCTTATACCCAAGAGCTCATCACCATCGTTGCGCCAGTCGATGAGTGTTGGCAGAGGATCATGGCGTCGATGTCTTGGCCGCTCGAACGCTTAACGGATTGATGAGAACACAAACGCAAAGAGCGCAGACTGGGTCTGCGCTCTTTTTATGACTTGAATTGTTATGACTTGAATTGTTATGACTTGAATTGTGAGGGCAAGTGCGTGACAGGGTTAAGTACGCGCTTAGCAAGCAAGGTAATCGCGAATCGCGCGCTCTATGCCCTTTGCATCTAGGCCAAGCTCTTGATGCAACTCTTCTTGTGTACCTTGAGCAATAAACTCATCCGGTAAACCGAGGTTAAGCACTGGTTTGAGTAGCTTATTCTTCATCATGAACTCAATCACGCCTGCACCTGCGCCGCCCGCAATCGCGTTTTCTTCAATGGTAACCAGCACATCGTGTTGCGCTGCCAGTTCACGAATCAGAGCTTCATCAAGCGGTTTAACAAAGCGCATGTCAGCAACTGTGGCATCTAGGCCCTCAGCCGCCTCGAGTGCGTTCGCAAGGAAGGTACCAAAACTCAAGATAGCGACACTCGGGCCCTCTTGAGAGTGGCGAGATTGACGAACCACTCGCCCTTTACCGATCTCCAGTGCCGTGAACTCGGTTTCAATCTCAACGCCCATGCCGCTGCCTCTCGGATAACGAACGGCACTAGGACCTTGATGCTGATGGCCGGTGTAAAGCATTTGTCGGCATTCATTCTCATCACTCGGCGCCATGATGACCATATTCGGAATGCAACGCATAAAGCTTAAGTCAAACGCCCCTTGGTGGGTCTGACCGTCAGCGCCCACCAGACCGGCGCGATCGATGGCAAACATGACGGGCAAGTCCATGATCGCGACGTCATGAATCAGTTGATCGTAACCGCGCTGCAAGAAGGTCGAGTAGATCGCGACAATAGGGTGATTGCCTGCAATCGCCATACCCGTTGCAAGGGTCACAGCATGCTGCTCTGCGATCGCAACGTCGAAATACTGTTTGGGGAACTCTTTAGAGAAGCGCACCATACCAGAGCCTTCGCGCATGGCTGGCGTGATGGCCATCAATTTCGGGTCGATCGCCGCCATGTCACACAGGAAGTCACCGAAGATTTTTGAGAATGTCGGCTTACCGCCGCTGCTTTTTGGCAGCGAGCTGTGGCTTGGATCAAACTTAGGCACACCGTGATAACCGATGGGATCTTTTTCTGCGGGTTCATAACCTTTGCCTTTTTTGGTCATGATATGCAAAAACTGCGGCCCACTGAGTTCACGCATGTTTTTCAGCGTTTTCACCAACTCATTAACGTCATGGCCGTCGACAGGACCAATGTAGTTAAAACCCAGTTCCTCAAACAGAGTCCCTGGTACCACCATGCCTTTTAGATGCTCTTCGGTACGACGAACCAGCTCTTTAATCGGCGGCACGCCAGAGAGCACTTTCTTGCCCCCTTCACGAATCGAGGTGTACAAGCTGCCAGACAGCACTTGCGCAAGATGGTTGTTAAGTGCACCAACGTTTTCTGAAATGGACATTTCATTGTCGTTGAGGATCACCAGCATGTCAGGGTGAACGTCACCGGCGTGGTTCATCGCTTCAAACGCCATACCTGCGGTGATGGCACCATCACCAATCACACTAACGACTTTACGATCTTTCCCTTCACGCCCAGCGCTGATCGCCATGCCGAGCGCAGCACTGATCGATGTGGATGAGTGTCCGACAGAGAGGGTGTCATACTCACTCTCTTCACGCCAAGGAAAGGGGTGCAGACCGTCTTTTTGACGAATAGTCGGCATTTGCTCACGGCGACCCGTTAGAATCTTGTGTGGGTAAGCTTGATGACCCACGTCCCAAATCAACTTGTCAAATGGCGTATTGTAGACATAGTGTAAAGCGACCGTGAGTTCCACCGTACCAAGGCCGGAGGCAAGGTGACCACTCGATTGGCTCACCGAGTTGAGTAAGTAGGTGCGTAGCTCGTCACACAACGCTGGCAGCACATCTTTCGGCAGCGAGCGTAGCTCCTGCGGCGTGTCAGCCAGTGCAAGTGTCGGATACTTTGAAATATCAAGAGTCATAGTTATGCGCGCTTATAGTGTTAGTTCTTGCGCTCGATGACATATCGGGCGAACTCTTCCAGTAATTTTGTATTGTAGGGGATCGCTTCCAATGCTTGAAGCGCCTCATTAAACAGAGTGTGAGCTTTGTTTATCGCCCCCTCTAATCCTAGCAAAGCGGGATAGGTACTTTTGTTGAGCGCTTGGTCTGAGCCTTGCGGTTTGCCCAGCGTTTGCGTATCACTGATGATGTCCAAAATGTCATCTTGGACTTGAAACGCCAGCCCAATGGCATCGGCGTAACGATCAAGATGTGGCAGTACCTCGACCCCTCGTTCACCGGCGGCGAGGGCGCCAAGACGAATTGCAGACTTCATCAGTGCCCCCGTCTTATTCCGATGGATGGTCTCGAGCTCCTCAAGAGACACGGCGCGGTTTTCCGCTGCTAAATCCAACGCTTGGCCTAAACACATGCCATTGGCGCCCGAAGCATTCGCCAACTCCTGTACCATCTTTATACGCAGACTTTCGGCCTCAGGGTGCAATGGGCCTTGCGCTAAAATGGTAAAGGCGAGCGTTTGCAATGCGTCACCCGTGAGCACAGCGGTCGCTTCGTCGAACTTAATGTGGCAAGTCGGTTGGCCACGGCGAAGCTCATCGTTATCCATCGCGGGTAGGTCGTCATGAATCAAGGAATAAGCGTGGATGCATTCCACCGCCGCTGCGGGCGTGTCCAATGATTCCAACTCACATCCGAGCATCTGGCCGGTGATGTACACTAAAAAAGGTCGCGCGCGTTTTCCACCAAGCAGTAGGCCATAGCGCATGGCCTCCAGTAGCGGAAGATGCTGGTGTGGGTAACGATCGAGCCAAGCTTGCAGCTGAGCGTTATTGCGCTGTTGAAGAGAGGTTAAGGCCTCAATCATAGGAGAATCTTCTAAAACCGTTATTCAGGCTGGGCATCAAAATCAACGAGCGGTGCGTCATCGTCATTACGAAGTAGCAGGCTGACACGTTGTTCTGCATCGCTCAATTTAGCTTGACCAGCACGAGCAAGAGTGATGCCGCGTTCGAATTTCTTTAATGCGTCGTCGAGCGATAAATCGCCATTCTCTAAATTTGCAACAATTGTATCCAGTTCTTCAATTGTTGCCTCGAATGTCATATTTTCGGGTTTCTTGCTCGCCATAACTTTTCTACATTTGTAAAGATGGACGAAAGTTACCTTAGCCGCCAATGATGGTCAAATTTAACCGAGTAAATTTGTCAGAAAAATCGAGCTTGCGCGGTGGCTCCGGTCAAGCAAAGATGGATGTTGTGACGCGAAACTTATAAAAAACTAAAGATCTGAACATGTTGCCGATATAATTTGGTAGAAGCTTGGAGTTAGCATGAGGAGTGCTTTGTGGATTTAGCAACGCTTTTGGGATTGCTTGGCGGATTTGCCTTCGTCATCATGGCAATGATACTTGGCGGAAGCATCATGATGTTTATCGATGTCACATCGATATTGATTGTGGTCGGCGGTTCGACCTTTGTTGTACTGATGAAGTTTACCATGGGGCAATTCTTTGGCGCGGCGAAGATTGCTGGCAAAGCCTTCATGTTCAAGGTAGACGAGCCAGAAGATCTCATCGCTAAAGTGGTCGAAATGGCTGACGCTGCTCGTAAAGGTGGCTTCCTTGCACTCGAAGAGATGGAAATCACCAACAGTTTCATGCAAAAGGGCATCGACTTATTGGTCGACGGTCATGACGCCGATGTCGTGCGCGCCGCGTTACAAAAAGACATCTCCTTGACGGACGAACGACATGAATTCGGTACCAGCGTATTTCGCGCCTTTGGTGACGTAGCGCCGGCGATGGGTATGATTGGTACCTTGGTCGGTCTGGTGGCGATGCTGTCGAACATGGACGATCCCAAAGCGATCGGTCCTGCTATGGCGGTGGCATTGTTGACAACGTTGTACGGGGCGATCTTGTCTAACATGGTGTTCTTCCCAATTGCTGACAAACTCTCCCTGCGCCGAGAACAAGAGAAGTTAAACCGTCGCTTGATCATGGATGGCGTATTGGCTATTCAAGACGGTCAGAACCCTCGTGTTATCGACAGCTATCTGAAAAATTACCTCAATGAAGGTAAGCGTGCCCTTGACGTCGATAACGAGTAAGGAATAAAGATGGACGACGATAACGATTGCAAATGTCCGCCACCTGGCTTGCCCTTGTGGATGGGGACGTTTGCCGACTTGATGTCGCTGCTCATGTGTTTCTTCGTACTGCTGTTGTCATTCTCTGAAATGGACGTACTGAAGTTCAAACAGATCGCGGGATCAATGAAGTTTGCGTTTGGTGTACAAAACCGCTTGGAAGTGAAAGACATCCCGAAGGGGACCAGCATCATTGCTCAAGAGTTCAGACCAGGTCGACCTGAACCAACGCCGATTGACGTCATCATGCAGCAAACCATCGACATCACTCAGCAAACGCTGGAGTTTCATGAAGGCGAGTCCGATCGCGCCGGGGGCACCCAACGTGACAAAGGCAAGCTGACTGGCGGTAAATCGCCCGATACGTCAACGCAAGATAACCAGAACTCTGAATCAGATAACGAACAACAGCAATCGGCAGAGAAGTCACAAGAGCTTGAAACCTTGATGGAAAGCATCAAGAAAGCGCTAGAACGTGAAATCGAGCAAGGGGCGATTGAGGTAGAAAATCTTGGCCAACAAATCGATATCCGAATTCGTGAAAAAGGTGCATTCCCTGAAGGTTCTGCCTTCTTGCAGCCGAAGTTCCGTCCTTTAGTGCGCCAGATAGCGGATCTTGTTAAAGACATTCCTGGTGTGGTGCGCGTCTCTGGTCATACGGACAACCAAAGGTTGGATTCAGAGCTCTACCGCTCGAACTGGGATCTCTCCGCTCAGCGTGCGGTATCAGTAGCACAGGAAATGGAACGTGTGAGAGGGTTTGACCATAGCCGTTTAGAAGTGCGTGGTATGGCGGATACTCAGCCGCTCGGACCTAATGACACCGAAGCGCAGCGCTCACGTAATCGCCGAGTTGAAATCAGCATCATGCAAGGGGAAGCCTTGCTCAGTGATGAAGTGCCTGTACTGGACAACTAAGCTAAAGTAAAAGTAAGCAAAAATAGTCAGGGCAAAAACAGTTAGGATAAAAGCGCGATTCGAGAGGCGGAAACTTAGCGTCATCGAGAATGGTCAAAAGGCGAGCGATGGCTCGTCTTTTTTATGCGCACTCATTCGTGTATAATCTTGCGCCCTTAGCCAGCGCAACGCGTTGAGGCTAACCTCTATTTATGTGCGAAACAGAACTTGTGAAGTGAACTATGAAATTTATCGTTAAGCCCCATCCAGAAATCTTCGTAAAAAGTGAATCGGTGCGCAAGCGCTTCACCAAGATTCTAGAGTGTAATATTCGCAACATTATCAAAAGCCGAACGGAGTCTGTCGCGGTATTTAACCGTCGTGATCACATCGAAGTGACCTCAGAGTCTGATAAGTACTATAACGAAACCATCGAAGTGTTGACGCACACGCCGGGCATTCATCATGTCTTAGAGGTTAAGCAGTCAGAGTTTAAAGATTTGCACGATATCTACGAGCAAGTGCTAGAGCTTAATCGCCCCAACATTGAAGGTAAAACGTTCGTGGTACGCGCAAAGCGTCGTGGCAAGCATGATTTCACCTCTATCGAACTGGAACGCTATGTCGGTGGTGGCCTTAACCAAGCGGTGGAAAGCGCCAGCGTTAAGCTGCAAAACCCAGATGTGACAGTCAAGGTTGAAGTCGCAGGCGACAAACTTAACCAAGTCATCGCACGCCACAAAGGCTTGGGCGGCTTCCCACTAGGGACGCAAGAAGATGTGCTGAGCCTGATTTCAGGTGGTTTTGACTCCGGTGTTTCTAGCTACCTGCACATCAAGCGTGGCTCAAAAGTGCATTACTGCTTCTTTAACTTGGGCGGTCCGGCGCATGAAATCGGCGTTAAACAAGTCTCTTATTACTTGTGGAACAAATACGGCTCGTCGGCCAAAGTGCGTTTTATTTCGGTCGATTTTGAACCTGTGGTCGCAGAGATCTTGGAAAAGGTCGACGATGGTCAAATGGGCGTGGTGCTAAAGCGTATGTTTATGCGCGCTGCCGGTATGATTGCTGAGAAGTTTGGTATTCAGGCCTTGGTCACAGGTGAGGCGCTTGGCCAAGTATCAAGCCAAACCTTAACCAACCTGCGTCATATTGACGGCGTGACCGATACCTTGATTCTTCGCCCGCTGATCAACTGGGACAAAGAAGACATCATCAACCTAGCGCGTAACATCGGCACAGAAGATTTCGCTAAGACCATGCCAGAATACTGTGGTGTGATCTCTAAAAAGCCAACCGTCAAAGCGGTGAAAGGCAAGCTAGAAGAGGAAGAGGCCAACTTCAACTTTGATATTCTTGAGCAAGTGGTGCGCGAAGCGCGTCAAATGGATATCCGAGATATTGCGAAAGAGACAGAGCAAGCGGCGCCTGAAGTTGAGCAAGTTCAAGCGGTGGAAGATCACGCAGTGGTTTTGGATATTCGTAGTCCAGAAGAGGAAGACGATAAGCCACTAGAAATAGAGGGTGTCGAGGTTAAGCACATCCCGTTCTACAAGCTAGCCACGCAATTTGGCGATCTCGATCAGTCGCACACGTATCTGCTTTACTGTGAGCGTGGGGTGATGAGTCGCTTACAAGCGCTCTACCTGCAAGAGCAAGGCTTTAGTAACGTCAAAGTCTATCGCCCATAGTGGTTTTTTAAACCCTATAAACGCGCAGCCTGAGTTGTCTCACGCTGCGCGTTTTTGTTTGACTGGGTAAGTGAGCAGATAAGGAGGCGGTAAGCTGTTATTGCCTGAAGAACACGAATACAGGGCATAAAAAAAACACCGCCATAAGGCGGTGCTAAAAAATTTGACAGACAGGTCAAAATAAATACAGGAAGTATGCGCTTTGATGGTTATCAAAGCGGGTAGAATACTACCGAACTCGAAATTCGAGTTTGCAAACACAACATCGCAACAAGAAGCCAATTGATACCGAAATATCAAGCCGTTCAGGCTCTTGGTGCGGTGAGAAATATAGAATTTCTCTAGTCGTCAGGCAATGGACAATTTATAATGTTTCAGATTAAAAAAACTAATCCATATAGAGGCGACCCTAATGTCCAGAAGATTGCCCCCTTTGAACTCATTAAAAGTGTTCGAGGCCGCCGCACGTCATTTGAGCTTTACCCGTGCTGCTGAAGAGTTGTTCGTGACTCAAGCGGCAGTGAGCCACCAGATTAAAGCGCTGGAAGAGTTTCTCGGCTTGAAACTGTTTCGTCGCCGAAATCGCTCGTTACTGCTCACCGAGGAAGGTCAAAGTTATTTCCTTGATATCAAAGATATCTTCTCTTCACTGGCCGAAGCGACAGATAAAGTTCTGGAAAGAAGCGAGAAAGGCGCCTTAACCATCAGTTTACCGCCGAGTTTTGCTATTCAATGGCTTGTTCCAAGACTGGCGGACTTTAACCAGCAAGAGCCAGATATCGACGTGCGTATTAAAGCCGTTGATATGGATGAGGGGTCTCTGACCGATGATGTCGATGTGGCTATTTACTACGGGCGCGGTAATTGGCCCGGGCTTCGAGCAGACAAACTTTACCAAGAATTTTTAATCCCACTTTGTTCCCCGTCGTTACTTTTAGGCAACAAACCATTAGAAACATTAAGTGACCTCAAGCAACATACCCTGCTTCACGATACCTCGCGTAAAGATTGGAAGCAGTTTGCGAAAGAGCATGACATTGAAGGCGTCAACGTCAACCACGGCCCCATCTTTAGCCACTCAACCATGGTGCTGCAGGCGGCTGCTCACGGCCAAGGGGTCGCCTTGGGTAACAACGTTCTTGCCCAGCCAGAGTTGGAGGCAGGACGCTTAATTGCCCCATTCGATGAGGTATTGGTCTCCAAGAACGCCTTTTATGTGGTCTGCCATGAGAAGCAGGCGGATATGGGGCGTATTGCCACTTTCCGTGATTGGATGCTGGCCAAGGCGCACAAAGAACAAGAGGTATTGCTGGATGAATAATCGACGCATTGACGGCCACAGCCATGATCCTGTGTTTATTTTTGCTCATGGCGCGGGGGCGGGAATGGATCATGCGTTCATGGATGCCGTCGCTAAAGGGCTCGCGAGTCACTGTATTCAAGTGATTCGTTTTAATTTTCCCTATATGGAAAAGCGTGAACAAGATGGCAAACGTCGCCCGCCAGACAGAGCGCCCAAGTTACTGGAAGCCTATCAACAGGTACTTGAGCAACATGCCGCTTCCCCTGTGGTGATCGGCGGTAAGTCGATGGGAGGACGTATGGCGAGTTTATTGGCTGATGACGATAAGGTGCGCGCGGTGGCGTGTTTGGGGTTTCCTTTTCATCCGCCGGGCAAGCCAGAGAACTTTAAGGGCGACCACCTAAGCGCTATCCACAAACCCACCCTGATTTTGCAAGGTGAGCGTGATGCGTTCGGCTCAAAAGATGAGTGCGCGAATTTTTCTTTGTCGTCATGCACCGAGCTCGTGTTCATTCCAGATGGCGATCATAGTTTTAAACCTCGCAAACGCTCTGGGCACACAGAGCAAAGCAATATCGCCTTAGCGGTTGAGAAGTTGGCCGAGTTTATTCAAGGAGTCTACAGTGAAAAGTAACCACTTACTTGCCTTGGGTGGCATGTTTGCCGGTCTTGGTGTCGCATTAGGCGCTTTTGCTGCCCATGGTTTAAAAGCTATGCTGCCGCCTTATCTGCTGGAGGTGTTCCAAACTGGCGTCTATTATCAGTTCCTCCACGCTATGGCGATCATGCTCTGCGCGCTTTTCCTTCGGTTGACGTCATTTTCCGCCGGAGAAAAAAATTTCGCACGTGCGGCAATTTGCTTTATCATCGGCATCTTTTGTTTTAGCGGCAGCTTATACGCACTCGCGATCACGGGCATCAAATGGTTTGGCCCGATCACTCCGTTCGGTGGAGTGATGTTTCTGATTGGTTGGGCGCTGTTTGTTGTCGCCGCACTGCAAAGTAACGAGGTGAATCAGTGAAACAGTTAATGCTCTATTGCCGTTCTGGGTTTGAGAAAGAGTGTGCCGGAGAAATTCAAGATCGCGCCACCCAGTTGGAAGTGTATGGTTTCCCTCGCCTGAAAAAGAATTCGGGATACGTGCTGTTTGAATGCTATCAAGAGGGCGATGCCGAGAAATTGGTCAAAGAGCTTGACTTTAAGTCGCTCATTTTTGCCCGTCAAATGTTTGCGGTGGCGGTAGAGATTGACGAGCTGCCTCGTGAAGATCGCATCACGCCGATTTTGCAATCTCTGGCTGAGGTCGAAGATTTTCCTCGTTGCGGCGATATCCGAATTGAGACGCCAGACACCAATGAGGCCAAAGAGCTACTCAAGTTCTGCCGAAAATTTACCGTACCGATGCGCCAAGCAATGCGCGGCAAAGGTATTCTTTTCGATAAAGAGAGCCCGAAGAAGCCAGTCTTGCACCTCTGCTTTGTGGCGCCAGGGCACTGTTTTGTTGGCTACTCGTTACCTAGCAACAACTCCCAATTCTTTATGGGCATCCCGCGTCTTAAGTTCCCTGCTGATGCGCCTAGTCGTTCGACGTTGAAGCTTGAAGAAGCGTTTCATGTCTTTATCCCAAGAGAAGAGTGGGACGAGCGTCTTGCCTCTGGCATGTGGGGTGTGGACTTAGGTGCGTGTCCGGGCGGTTGGACCTATCAACTGGTCAAGCGTTCGATGTTTGTCCATGCGGTGGATAACGGCATGATGGCGGACAGCTTGATGGAAACGGGGCAGGTGAAACACCATCAAGAAGATGGTTTTAAGTTCGAACCCGCGCGTAAGAACGTCACTTGGCTCGTGTGTGACATGATTGAAAAACCGTCACGCGTGGCGCAATTGATGGGCGAATGGATCATCAGTGGCTGGGCGAAAGAGGCGATCTTCAATTTAAAGCTGCCGATGAAAGGGCGCTACGATGAAGTGTTGGAAGATATTGAAAACTTGAAGATTTTCTTGATTGAAAACAAGGTCAAATTCAAGCTGCAAGCGAAGCACTTGTATCATGATCGAGAAGAGATCACCGTACACGTCCAGTGTTTATCGAACATCTCGCCGCACTAAACTCACCGATTAAGGTCAAGTTATAGCCCTGCATTGTCAGGGCTGTTTTTTTAACCTTGTTCGGGCGGCGAATAGCGCAAATCTTGTAAGTTGAATCCAAGCTCGATATCGGTTTTCAGCGCGGCAACTTGGCGGCACAGTTTGGCTTGCTCAATATGCTCGTCCAATTTTTTACGATATTTGGGCGCTAAACTCTCGCTGGCGTAGGCCTCATCGATGTTGGCAAATTGGGCCAGGATCTCTTTGGCGGCTTTCGGGCCAATGCCCGGAACCCCAGTCACTTGGCTTGAACTAATGCCAGCCAATCCCCAGTAGTCGGCCAATTGCTCGGGTTTGACACCAAATTCTTGTTCGATAAATGGCGCGTCCAACCAACGATGCTGAAAATAGTCGCGAATTTGCAAGGTGGGAGAGAGTAATTGGCAATAGCCTTTATCGGTGGAAATGATCGTCACTTTTTCACCGTGACTTGCGACCTTCATCGCCAGTGTGGCGACCAGATCATCCGCTTCATCCCCTTCAGATAACAGCGAATCCACTCCCAATTGCCACCATGCTTCTTGAATGCTCTCTAGGCCCTCTTGCAGTGGTTTGGGCATCGGTTTTCGGTTTTGTTTGTATTCAGGTAACAGTTCGGCGCGCCAACCTCGCTCTTGCAGGTGATGATCAAACACCGCAATAATGTGGGTGGGTTGGCTTTCCTTGATGATGCGACTTAAAGTGCGCGAGGTGGTTTGAGCGGTACGTGCGATGTCTGACGCATCGGGCTGCGCTGAGTGGACTCGGCGAATCAAATTGAGGGCATCGATGATCACAAGGTGTATAGACATAACAGTGTTACCAAAACGGCATAAAATAAGGGCACTAAGGCCCTTATTGTAATGATTGAGTGATAGATTGCTAGGCGGTCTTAATCCGATAGCACGGTTCGTAGGCACTGCCTCCGGGCAGTTTCATCCGGTCTTGGCTGACAAAGTCTTTTAATAGTCTGTCCATCTTTTTCATCAGCTCACTATCGCCATCGAGTTCGAACGGGCCGTGGCGTTCAATCTCACGGATACCTTCTGCCTTAACATTTCCCGCCACAATGCCCGAGAATGCTTGACGCAGAGAAGCGGCGAGGTTTTCAGGTCGTTGATTGAGGTGCAAATCCAAACTCGCCATGTTGTCGTGGGTCGGTTCAAAGGGCAGTTGGAACTCAGGCTCAATTTTAAGTGACCAGTTGTAGCTGTATGCATCGCCGGTTTCTTTACGATGAGCACGCACTTCACTCATTCCATGTTTCATGATTTGCGCCACACGCGCGGGATCATCAATCACGATTTCGTAGTGTTGTTGTGCCGCTTTACCTAGCGTGGCACCGATAAACTGATCAATGGAGCGGAAGTACTCTTCACTCTCTTTGGGCCCGGTCAGTACGATGGGCAGCGGCTGATCGGCGTTTTCCGGGTGCATCATAATGCCTAACACGTAAAGCAGCTCTTCCGCTGTGCCCGCGCCGCCAGGGAAAATCACAATGCCGTGCGCCATACGCACAAAGGCTTCGAGGCGCTTTTCAATGTCTGGCATGATGACCAGTTCATTGACGATCGGGTTTGGCGGCTCAGCAGCAATGATCGATGGCTCAGTGAGACCAAGATAACGCTGCTCGTAGTAGCGCTGTTTGGCATGGCCGATCGCAGCCCCTTTCATAGGCCCTTCCATCGCACCAGGACCACAGCCGGTACAGATGTTCATTTCACGTAGTCCCAGCTCATTACCCACTTCGCGCGTGTACTGGTACTCCGTCGCATTGATAGAGTGGCCACCCCAGCAGACGACTAAGTTAGGCTCAAGCCCAGGGATTAGGGCTCCGGCGTTACGCAAAATGCCAAACACTAAATTGGTAATGTGGCTGGCATTGGTCAGGTTTAGACGTTGATTGTCCGCTAAGTGCATGTTGACATAGACAATGTCGCGTAGCACAGAGAAGAGATGCTCCTGAATACCTTTGATGATTTCCCCGTCAACAAAGGCGTGCTCTGGAGCATTGATGAGTTCGAGTTTGATGCCTCTCTCACGGCGTAACACATTGACATCAAAGGACTTGTATTTGTCGAGTAGCTCTTTTGAGTTGTCCGTGTGGCTGCCGGAGTTAAGCACCGCCAGCGTGCAGTTGCGATACAGTTGGTAGAGATCACTCGAGGCCGTTTTTTTAAGGCGCTCAACTTCAAGTTGAGAAAGTAAGTCCATACTACCGGCTGGGCTGATATGTGTGATCATGAAGTCTCCTTAACCAGAATTGTTTCATGCGGTGATTTATTATTGTTAGTGCTCAGTGGAAAATGGAGAGGGAGTGAATAACTGAGTTACTACTAGCTTAGCATGCTTTAACAGATAATAAAGGCTAAGTATTTGATATGTTTATATCAAGCTGAGAAATGAGGGGAGGGTTATTTCCAAACCAGTTGGCTTTTGCCGACGGATTTTGCTTCTTTCAGTGAAAGGTTTAGGCGTTCGAGCACTTCTTCTGGGGTATCGGACTCTTTGAAGGAGGTACTGGCTGCCGACAAGGTGATGGAGAGGTTTTGGTCGCGGAATTTGAATGGCAGCTTCGAGACCTGAGACTGAACAGTTTGGATGAGCTTAAAGCTGGCGTTGTCATCGGATTCAGGCAGTAAAATGATGAACTCTTCGCCTGAGAAACGGGCGACAGTATCTGTGCTATTCAACTGGCTCTTAATGGTGCGCGCAATGATCTTGAGTGCTTTGTCGCCCGCAGAATACCCAAAGCTGTCATTGATGACTTTAAAACCATCAATATCAAACATCACCACGCGAAGATTATGTTGCGCGCGAATCCAGCGGCGATATTCAAGCTCTAAACGATCGTTAAAGGCGGTGCGGTTGTAGACCTTGGTCAGCGGATCAAGCAACATGCGCTGCGCTTGATCTTCAAGTCGACGACGGTAATCTTGCGTCACTTCGAACAGTGCTTCCAGCTGATTATTGCCATATTCCATCCGCTCGATGAGGGCTTGCTCACGCTGCTCCGCTAAGTGTAACCGTTCGGTTAATGCATTGAGCTGACTCAACAGTGGGTTGAGATCTTGCTTGAGATCATCGAGCGACTGCGCGTTGTTGACCTTAGATTGAGTACTGCCCAGCAACTCGGAGAGCTCGATGTTCATCTCTTTACGCTGCTCAAAGTAGCTTTCCGACTGCTGCGTATTTTGCGCGCTACTTTTTAGTGTCGTCGCCAACGAAGCGTTCACTTGCTCTAAAAACTGCTCAGAGGTTTTACGCTCATACTTGGTGCCTTCGATGACCAACTTGAGCGTTTGTAAGGTGAGCTCAAGCAGTACATGTGAAGAGACACCAATCAGCAGTTTGGCACGAATGTCCGCTAAGAGATCCCCTGACTCACCTTCAAAATCCAATTCAGTAATGAGGTGTTGCAGTTCATCCGAAAGGCGCAGAAGCAGTTCGCGATCCGAGCTGTTGGCAATTTGATTGATGGAAGTGTCAGGGTTGGAAGTAATGATTTTGATGGAGCGTTCGTAAAGGCCAAGTAGAGTCAAAGCTTGTTCTGCTTTTGGCCGCTCAATGCCGTTGGAATAACTGAGTAAATCGCGCAGATCACGCTTAATCTTGGCAGGCAAACCCGTCAAGCGTAGCAGGGTTTCACCGCTTGCTTTGATTTTCGAGTCTAAATTGTCGCTCTGTTTGTCCATCGCTATGCTCTGCTGTTTAAGCAGGCGTTCAAGAACGGCGAGCTTCGGTATCATGGTAGTGACATCTTGCTGCTGTTCTAAGGCTCGACGCAGTTCTATCAAGCCATCTTGAAGCCTAGGGTTCTCATAAGTATAGGCGCTACTTAGAGACGCGACGATTCGCTTCAATACCTTTTGTTCTCGTTGAAACTTGAACGAGGTATCTCTGTGATTCAATCGGACTTGTTCCAATTGAGATTTCAGATTGTACAGCTGTGACTGAAGATCTTGCTCAAGAACGCCCATGAAAATCTAAACTTAAGACGGATAGGAAAAGCCTAACCTTAATAACGAATCTAACGATAATATCAAAATAAATCCGCCCGTCACGACATACCGACGTCGTTTGCCCAGGTTTTACTCATCTTTTAATAGTTTTTTGATGCTGTCCTCATTCTTGAACGATGAATGGACCTTTATTAACCCTTGATTAATGGAATGTTTACACGCTTTACGTATGTTACCCGTTGCAAGGCTCGCCGCCGGAGCATTCTCAATCGCCTTGAGGTAAACCCACTGACTACTGTGTTCTTTCATACTTAAGGTACGCGCCGTGCTGGTGGACATCAACAACACATCAATCAACTCTTTATCATTCACGGCCGTATAAGCCCTTGGTAGGAAGGGGTAATCCGCCATGCCAATTCGTACGATGCGGTTAAGCGAGCGTTGAGGTTCAAACTCACAGATCCACTGCTGAATGCGTTCAAACAGTCGCTCAGGATCTCGGTTCTCTTCGCTAGCCGGTTCAATGTAGAGGAGGTTGGCATCGGAAAAGTGATACATACGCGCCGGAGATTCAATACGGCTGTGCAGATAATCACCAAAGGCTTTTTCCAGTTTTAACCCCTCTGCGTAGCCGTGCTGCAAATACATGTTACGCAGGAAGGGGACATCAATCATGACAAAGCGCAGGCGGTCATTGAGTGGCTCATGAATTAGCTCACCCACATGCCATTTCTCAAATTTGTGGCTGCTCTCTTCCAATGACGCCGGTAGTTTCGCGTTCAACATGCGTAGGTTTTTCAAGCCAGAACGTGAATGGGTGTAGATCAGCTCGTTGAGCAGATCCAACTCCTCACGTTGAACATTGATGACATGCCCTCGACGCATTAAGAAGATAAACAGCAGCGCGCACACCACAAACAGAGTCACCGTGATTTTCTGAAATTTGAGGTACTCGGCGTGGGTTTCAATCAGCTCTTCTTTTTGGCCCGCTAGATGAAGCGATTGCTCGACGAACTCTTTTTGCTGGCGAAACGCATCTTCGCTGATGATGTCGAGCTGCTGCTGCTCAATGATGGATAGGGAGTTAAATTGTTTCAGAAACTCTAACGCCTCTTTGTATTCCCCACTCAGTTCATAGCCGTAGTAGAGCAGCTGGAATGCGTGTTTACGAATGGTGATGTCATTGAGCGATTCACCGATAGCGAGCGCTTTGAAGGCGCGATCCAACACCACTTTTGCGAGCTTTTGATGACGCGCCAAGCCGGCTTCAAGCAACAGAGCGTGTGCCTTTAGACGTGGGGTATCTGTGTACTGCAACAGATCTTGCGCGCGCTCTAAATATTGCTCTGCCAGTGGGTAGTTGACCAAATTTAGGTAAGTGGTCGCGAGCGAGAGACGAATGTCGATGACACTTTCGATATTGGTGCGCATCTTCTCATGGTCCATGGCGTTGAAGTAGTGCACCAACGCCAAGTTGTATTTCCCTTGCTGGTAGTAGATATCGCCCATACGTTTGAGCAAGGGGGCTAATCGAGGTGATGAGTCAAAGTTGTCATAAAAATCCGCTGCTTGGGAGAGGTGGTCCGCCGCTTTATCCAGCACTCGGCGCTCAAAAAAGAGTTGTCCCAGCACTTGGTTGACCTCTGCCAATTGTTGCCCTGAGTCCACTTCAATCGCTTTCCAATAACTGGCAAGAAGCTCGGAGAGCGCTTGGTTGTACTGTTTATGCGCGAGTAAGTGCTGGCCATAGGTGGTGTGAAAGCGGATAAACGTACGATCCGAATTGGAGTTGTCCACATACTCTTTACTTTGCAGGTAGAGTTGATTGGCGAGATCCAATTGCCCTTCCTGTGACGCTATCGCAGCGCGTAACATGGCAGTGCGGTATTGCAATCCGCGCGCAAATTGCTGTGGATTGGCGATTTGACTGATTTCTTGCTCGACCAGTTCGAGCCCTTCACGGGCAGCGGCGCCATCAGCGCTGATTTGCCAACGCAGTTGAATTTCATCAATACGCACGTCAAGCAGCAGATAGGGGAGTTGGTATTTTGCCGCTAATTCTTCCGCTTGCTCAAGGTGCAGGAGCGCGTTTCTTGGATTGTGCAGGTTGTATTCGGCTTTTGACAGAATACGCAGAGCGTCAATGGTGCTACCTGGAGAGCGAGTGCGACTCTCAGAATCGTCACGCGATAAAGCGTTCGGGCTTTGCTCCGTCTGGCCAATTAAATCACGCTGCTCTAAGAAATTTTGCACCAACTGACGAGCTTGCGCTGGCACGACATCTACCACGCCGCTGGCCTCGTTCAACACGGCGGATGAATAGATCGTGTTGGCCCATAACGGGCGAGAAATCAGCAAAACAAACGCAAAGACAATCGAGCGCCAGTGAAGTGAAATCATGGTGGTAGCTATCCTTGTTGACCAAATTAAGAGGAGCGAATGTTATTGGCGCGCCATGCGTTGGTTGTGCAACGGTTCTGGGTATTGATTCGAGCGATATGGGTTGATATCAAGACCACCACGGCGCGTGTAACGGGCATAGACCGTGAGCTTCTCTGGTTGGCAGTAGGTCATGATGTCGGTAAAGATTCGTTCCACACACTGCTCGTGAAACTCATTGTGCTCACGGAAAGAGACAAGGTAACGCAGCAGCGCTTCGCGATCGATTTGCTTGCCCTGGTACTGAATCTCGACGCTGCCCCAGTCAGGTTGATTGGTGATCAAACAGTTCGATTTCAATAGATGGCTGTGGAGGCTCTCTTCCACGTCTTCCGCTAGCGTGGCATTTTCAAGCAGGCTCGCATCAAAGTCGTAGTGGGTGATTTCGATGTCTTGGTGATCGATACACTCGCCATTCATGGTCACAATCACGCTGTCGGTATAGTCCTCAACACTGTGCAGGGTGACGGACACGGTTTCACCCGCGCAGGCCGAGAGATCGCGGGTCAACGTGCGTTCGACCTCATCCCAACTGTCGAAGCGGGATTGGTTAAGGCTGTTTAGGTAGAGCTTGAACGACTTCGACTCAATCAAGTTGGCGCTAGTGGCTGGGATGGCGACGTCACCAATCGCGACTTGAGGCAGCCCTTTACTGTTTAGCCATGAGAGCTCATACAAAGTCCAAAGATCACAGCCCATAAATGGCAAGGTGTCACCCAACTGAAGATCGTCGCGGTTGAGGCTGCGCGGGACCGGTTGAAGCAAGCTTGGGTCGTACTGGTTGGCGTAGTCGGTTTTTTGTCCAAGGGTTAGGCCAGCCAGCTCTTTGGCATCAGAATATTTGCTCATACTTTTGTTCATTTTCCATTAGAATGGCGAGAATTTTACGCAATCCCGCCCCTAAAAGCGAACATTGATGTTGGAGATTTGAATGCAAGATATCGCAGCTGAGGCGTTGCTCTCGTTGAGTGACCGCTACCGCCAAGCCTACCTTGACCGTCAAGGTCATTTGCCGAAAAGCGCAGAGTTGGCGGACTTGGTCTCACCCTGTGTTGTACACAAGGATGAGGACGCAGTCTGGTGGCAAGCTCAGCCGAGAGAGCGTCAAGCGGATTTTTCCAACGTTGAGCAAGCGATTGAGCTAACCCTTCACGATGACATCAAAATCTTTTACGGCACTCAATACAGCGCTGATATGGACGTGACCTGGCAAGGCAATGAGTTGACGCTCTTGCAAGTGTGGAGTGATGACGACTTTGAGCGTCTGCAAGAGAACATTCTGGGCCATTTGGTCACCCAGCGTCGTTTAAAACTCAAACCTACGGTGTTTATCGGAGCGACAGAGGCGGAACTCGATGTGGTCTCTATCTGCAATTTGACGGGGAGCGTGGTTCTTGAGCGCCTCGGCACGGCAAAGCGAGACGTCCTCGCGCCAAGTATTGATGAATTTCTTTCCCAGTTAGAGCCGGTGGTATCAATCGATGTACGTGGTTGAGTTGCAGTTTGAGTGTTTTGATAACACCACCATCAGTGCGGTCGACAAAGCCATTAACGGTTTGATGGATGCGCTACGTTACAACGGTCAGGTGCTCGGCAGAGAGTTCCCTATCGTGATGGGCGATGGCGAGTTTTTTGTCCGTGTCGTCTGCCCAGAGAAAGAGAGCTTACACCCAAGACACCACTCCGATTTTGTCAAAGTGTGCCTCAAGCGCCTAGCTGAGGCGGCGCTTTTGGCTCCCAAAATGCGTCTGTTGGGCCGAGATATGAACTCTGAAGAGGCCGCCGATGACAATACGCCAAGCTGGCAGGTACTCTACACCACGTATGTGCATACTTGCTCGCCGCTTCGTAGTGGCGATACCTTGCTGCCTATCCCTTTGTATCGCAATGGCCCAACGCTCAATGGCGATCATAAGGCGGTGATCAAATGGCAGACGGAATGGCAAGCGTGCGATGAGCTGCAAATGGCCGGTGCGTGCCGCGCCGAACATGCGGCCTTGCATGAGATTGGTGACGTGGACAGCGTGCTATTTAAGCGTGGCTGGGATTTGCGTGGTCGGATTGAGTACATCACGCAAATCCCCACTTACTACTATCAGTATCGTGTCGGAGGCGAGAGCCTCGCGACTGAGCAGGCTAGGTTGTGCCCCAAGTGTGGTGGCGACTGGCGCTTAGACGAGCCGCTTCATGACGTGTTTCATTTTAAATGCGACGAGTGCCGATTGGTCTCAAACATGTCGTGGGATCATATCAAATAGATAGCTGGGCTAAACGGACTTGGCTGATACGCGGAGGTGGCTCCGCGTAATGCTCTGAATTGGAGATGCTCAGAATAGGAGAGGCTATTTAGTCTTTGTTCTGCGGGTGAGTGGTGCTGCTACTAGCACTATTATCGGTCATTGGGTCGCTGCCCTTTGGCGTGCTTTTCTCGCTTTCTTCGAGTAGCTCTTTGAGTAGCGCTTCATCACTGCGGCGCTCTTGCTCTGCGTCTGTTTGCTGCGTTTTGCTATTCGGTTTGAGTTTCAAGTAGGAGACATAGCGCAGTGCCGCGATGTTGCCGACCATAAAACAGACGACCAGAATGATGATAAACCAAGGGTTAGTGAACAGTTCCATTGCAAGCCTACGCGCTAATATTGGTGATAAATTGAGTATACAGCGTATCGACGTTTGAGATCAGGTACTCTTTTCCCAGTAGATCGGGATCGTGCCACTGCTCAGTCAGCAAGGCTGGGGTGAGGTGGGTAAGGCAAGCATCTGCAGTCGCGCGGTGACTAATGTGCCAAGGCTCGGGAGCGACACCGCCACGATCGGTGTGATAGGGGAAGAAAAAACCGTAGTCCTGCAGGGTCTGACTAAGCCACAGATAGAAAGGATGCTGGTGACCGGTGTGATATTCCCAAGGTTCCAGTTTTAGAGAAGTATGCCGAGGAAGTAAGTTATGTGCATACACGTCGAAATCCGTACCCCAATGATGGCGGCTCGCGCCTGGCACCGCAGACCAGCGCATGATGGCATGGATGCGCTCTGCAATGGTTAGCGATTGAGCGTCGAGCGGACGGCTGTGGCTGTCGAGCACGGCAGCCTCTCCGCTCATTTTTCGATTCCAAATCGCTTTTTGCCGATCATAATCCCGAAAACCGCTCGCAACGCACAGGTCAAATCCAGCCTCAAGCGCCGCTTCTCTTAACGTCAGCAAGGCGTGTGTGGCGTTCGGGTGCACCAGAAACGCTTTTTCTCCCACCAACACCTCTTCCAGGTGATCGGAGGCTTTGCCGGTCAGTTGCGAGGGAGTCATGACTACACCAACAGGTTTTCGAGCGTTTTCTGGTACATCAATGTGAGCTTTTCAAGATCATCGACTTTTACACACTCATTCACTTTGTGGATGGTTGCGTTGACCGGACCAAGCTCAACCACTTGCCCTCCCATTCGGGCAATAAATCGGCCGTCTGAGGTGCCGCCCGTCGTGAGGAGTTGCGGTTTCGTTTGGTTGACCGCATCCACCGCATCCACAATAGCGTCAAGTAGCGCTCCGGTATCGGTTAGGAACGGGTCACCATTGAATGTCCATTTCAGATCGTAGTCGAGTTGGTGCTTGTCTAATGTGTCGTGGACGCGTTTGACGATGGTGTCGTTATTGAGTTCGGTACTAAAACGCAAGTTAAACTGAACGTTGAACTCCCCCGGGATGACGTTGGAAGCTCCGGTACCTGCGTGCACATTGGGGATCTGAAAGCTGGTGGGTGGGAAATAATCGTTCCCTTGGTCCCATTCTGTCGTGGCCAGTTCATGAATGGCGAGCAGCGACTCATGCACTGGGTTTTTGGCAAGATGCGGGTAGGCAACGTGGCCTTGAATACCTTTAACGGTCAAATCGCCGGTGATGGAGCCACGACGACCATTTTTCACTACGTCGCCAACGATGTCTGTGCTGGATGGTTCGCCAACGATACACATATCAATGTGCTCATTGCGTGCCATTAAGGTTTCAACCACGCGCACTGTGCCATTGATGAAGGGGCCTTCTTCGTCTGAGGTGATCAAAAAACCAATGGACCCCTTATGATCAGGATGCTCAGCTATAAACTGCTCCACCGCCACAATCATACTGGCCAGTGAGCCTTTCATGTCCGCTGCACCGCGACCAAATAAAACGCCGTCTTTGATGGTCGGCTCAAAAGGGGGCGTCTGCCACTGTTCAAGCTTACCCGCAGGCACGACGTCGGTGTGGCCTGCAAAGGCAAACAGCGGCGCATCAGTTCCTCTTCTTGCCCAGAAGTTGGTGGTGTCTTCAAACACCATCACTTCGATGTCAAATCCCAAGGCTTTTAAGCGTTCAATCATGACGTCTTGGCAGCCGGCATCTTCTGGGGTCACCGACTGGCGGCTAATTAAATCTTTTGCGAGAGCCAATGTTGGGCTATCTGTCATCCTTGAGTTCCTTAATTATTCATTTCAATACAATGTGAGTGATGCAATATGAGGGATTCTACGAAAAAATCGCTGTGTACTGGTCTGCTTTGAAACCGAGGTGGAGCGTACCGTCGACATCGAGAATCGGACGTTTGATCATCGCTGGCATCTCAACGAGCAGCGACACGGCCGTTTCTTTGTCTAGATTGGCTTTTTGCTCATCGCTGAGCTGGCGGTATGTGGTGCCGCGTTTGTTGAGCACTTGCTTCCAGTCAAGCTGTTGGCAAAAGCGCTCGACGAGCTCCGTTTCTATACCTTGTTTGCGATAGTCATGAAATTGGTACTCAATGCCCTGTTGTTCCAACCATTTTTTGGCTTTTTTGATCGTATCGCAGTTAGGAATTCCGTACATAGTGATGGTCATGACTTACCTTTTTATGACTGTTTTTATTGTTTTCGCATCGTAGCAGGAACTGGGCAACGAGACAAAAGTGTGATCGATATATTTCATTGAGCAAAAAAAATGTGTTGCAACGAATTTCGATTGTCGAGTTATTGATCAAACGCAACACATCGCCAGGCAAAACAGAAATAATGACAATAGAAATCTTTAGGAGGTTATCAATGGAGTTGAGTCCTGTGTTTGCAAGACGCCTATATCTTGCACTGCTCGTTGAAAATTTAGAAAGGCCCAATGTCCCCAAGCTGATTGAACAGACGGGGTGGCCACGCCGCACCATACAAGATGTGATCAAAGCGTTGCCCGGTATCGGTATTGAATTGATGTTTGTCCAAGATGGACGCCGCCATAATGACGGCTATTACCAGCTTTCAGACTGGGGTCCGTTTGACAGCCAGTGGGTGATTGAGCGCCGCTCAGACATCGCAGCCAGTTTGGGCTTTAAAGCTTAGCCAGTGAGTGGAACCCACTCGGGGCACTGCTCATACTAGGTACTCGTTTACGGACACAAATAGGCGTTGCCCATTAGTGTAAATGAGGTCACGAAATCTTGCGGAGAAACCATATACACCGTGTTTGCGCCTAGTGCGTAAGCACGGTTTTTGATGTCATTGGTTGCACCTTGGATCATCACATCGTTGGCAAAGAACCAGTAACTGTACCAATGGCCTTCACTGCCGGTCACTTCACCAAGGAGCTGACATCGCAGAGGATCAAAGGTGGCATCTTGGCGAAGATGAACGTGCTGCGCCGCAGGATTGAGGCTCATGCTCGGTGACGCGCACCCTACCAATGCAAGTCCGCAAAAGGTGAGCGCGCAAAAGTTAAGTAAAGTGCGATGTTTATTGGCTAACGACATAAGCAATAAATCCTATCCAACTGATGATAAGTAGCCCCCAAGGGAGCCAAGTGTTGGTCTTTGAGCGAGAAGGAACCGATTGTGGTTCAGGGGAAAGCGCCACTTCCTGTGTCGGTGCGGTTTTGGCTTTCTGATTTTTCTTACGAGCCTTATCCGCTTGGCGAGCTTTCTCTTTTTGCTGCTTTTTATACAATGCGATGCCTTTCTCAATCCCTTGCGCAATAAGTTTGGTTTGCTCTTTGGTCTGCCCCGGCTTTTGCGTTGCTTTTGCGATGGCTAGCGCGTCTTGCTTGGTTTCAGGTGAGGGGGAAGGGCTGGTTTTCATGGTGGTCTTCATTGAGAAAGTAAACAAAGGCTTAATCATAGCACGCCGCTTGGGTTTGTGGGGGCTTGCGGGTCGCAAAGTGGCGGCTTTTACTTTACAGTGTGGGTTAGTCGTCTTAGAAAATGAATAACGTCGTGCGTTACGCCATCGAACACTATGATCAACACGGTTTTTTAAAAGCGCCAAAATGGCTATGGCTAGGGTGGTTTTTTCTCGCGCGCGCTTGGATTGTCTTCGTCGTTGCTGGCGCCAGTCGAGAGTCCGGAAGTGAGATACTGACTATCGTGTACCCTAATCAAACGGGGCTCTATCTTGGGTTACTGATGGGGTTGCCGACGATTGCGTTGATGTGGCTTTATGGTTTGCGCAGCCCCGAGCGCACTTGGCTCACTCGTGTGTTGTATTACGGTCGCCCGCTCACCTTAGTCATTGCGGTTGCTCAGTGGTTGCAGTGGGCTTACCAGGTATATTTGCATCACGGTGCCTTCAGTTGGACACAGGGTGGTATCGGGTTATTGCTGACTTGGCTCATTATCTATCTAGTTAACAGTCGCAGTGTGAAAGATTGCTTTCAGCTTGGCGTCGACAATGAGTCAACCAAGGCATCTACGTAAATCGTGCATTCACCGTTAAAGAAGAATTGAACAGATACTGATCTCCCAACGTACTGGGATAAAGAACAATAAATACGTGAGGTTATAACAATGTCATCGCCACAAAGTGCCATTCTCCCTGAGGCTGGCCCATTTGCTCAATACACACTTCTCAAAATCAAACAGAATCCGCAAAAGGTGCTTGAAAAGCTTCAAGCTCTGCCGCAAAAGGTGGCTGAGCTCAATCAGCAGCAACCGGGCGCACAGTTAACCCTGTCGATTGCGTTTACGCACGCATTTTGGTCGCAGCTCGATGCGACAATGCCAAGTGAATTAATGCCGTTCCCTGTTTTGGGAACGGGAAGTGTGGTGGCGCCAAGCAGTGATGTCGATGTGCTGATTCACTGTCACTCACTGCGTCATGATCTGCATTTTTACCTTCTGCGTACGCTGATGGCGGATGTGGTCGATGAGGTCGAGATTGTGGATGAGACATACGGTTACCGCTACCTAGACTCTCGTGATATGACCGATTTCGTCGATGGCACAGAAAACCCGAAAGAGGGGCAACGTCATGAAGTGGCGATCATCCCTGAAGGTGAATTCGCCGGCGGTAGTTACGTGATGGTTCAGCGCTTCGTGCACAATTTACCTGCATGGAATCGCCTTAACGTGTCAGCGCAAGAAAAAGTGGTCGGTCGTACAAAACCGGATTCTATTGAGTTAGATGACGTGCCAGCGGCATCGCATGTTGGCCGCGTTGACATCAAAGAAGAAGGGAAAGGACTGAAAATTGTGCGTCACAGCTTACCGTATGGTTCAGTATCGGGTGAGCATGGTCTGCTCTTCATTGCTTACTGTAATACGCTGCACAATTTCAAAGCGATGCTTGAGAGTATGTACGGTGTGACAGATGGCAAGACGGATCAACTGTTGCGTTTTACCACCGCGGTAACCGGGGCTTACTTCTTCGCGCCTTCTGAGGAAATGTTAACGGCGTTAAGCGTCAAATAATCTCCCTCATAAAGCTTAAACGCGAGAGCCGAAGCATCCAGCTTCGGCTTTTTCATATTTGTCATTAAAGAATGGCGTGATTGGCCGATATAACCTCTAGGACTTTAATTGAATTTGTAGTGAAATCATGGCGATCACCGTAAACACCAACGTGTCAGCAATGACGGCGCAGCGATATTTGAGTAGCGCGACTGAGATGCTCAATCAATCGTTGGAGCGGCTCTCTTCGGGCAGCCGGATCAATAGCGCCAAAGATGACGCGGCGGGTTTACAAATCTCTAATCGTCTTGAGTCACAAATGCGCGGGCTCGATGTTGCAATGCGCAATGCCAATGATGGCATTTCAATCATGCAAACCGCAGAAGGGGCGATGCAAGAGACGACCTCAATCTTGCAGCGTATGCGCGATCTCTCTTTGCAGTCGGCCAACGGTTCGAACAGTCAAGCTGAAAGGCAGGCGCTACAAGAAGAAATGGGCGCTTTAAACGACGAATTGAATCGAATAGCAGAAACGACCTCTTTTGGTGGGCGAAAATTGCTCAATGGTGGTTTTGAAACCTCTTCGTTTCAAATCGGTGCTAGCTCAGGGGAGGCGGTTCAGGTGTCACTAAAAAGCATGCGCACCGACACCCTAGCGATGGGCGGGTTTAGCTACCGTGCTGGCTTAGCTGCAGGTTCAGATTGGCAGGTCTCGCAAGGGGCATCGATGCTCAATATTCAGTACACCAACGCCGCAGGTGAGCAAGAACAAATCCAAATAAAAGCCAAACAGGGTGATGATATAGAGCAGCTGGCGACTTACATCAATGGGCAAACGGATAAAGTCTCAGCCTCGGTAAATGACGAAGGGCAACTGCAACTGTTTATCGCCGGTAAAGAAACAGCAGGAACCTTATCTTTCTCGGGCAGCTTAGCCAATGAATTGCAACTGGGGCTGGTGGGTTACGAGGCGGTCGATAATCTGGATATTTCCAACGTCGGCGGCGCGCAACGAGCGGTGTCAGTGATTGATACGGCGCTGCAGTACGTCGATAGCCATCGAGCAGAATTAGGCGCAATGCAAAACCGCTTTGATCATGCGATCAACAACCTAGGCAACATCAACGAAAACCTTGCCGCCTCCAACAGCCGCATTAAGGACACCGACTACGCACGTGAGACGACGCTGATGGTCAAACAGCAAATCCTGCAACAAGTGAGTACCTCTATCCTTGCCCAGGCGAAACAGCAACCCAATCTGGCGTTAACGCTGTTGAATTAATCGTCATTATTGAGAGAACAAAAATCTCAAAAAAGAGAAAGGTATCGACAGGTCGAAATAAAGCTTTAGCGAAAAAATGAATTTTTTAACGATTATTGCCCGTTAATCACGTTTTCCTCCCCAACAGCCTTTTTTTCGAAAAAAACAAAAAAAATGTCTCAAGCTTTTCCGCCTCACGCCGTTAATAAAAGTAACTTTGAGAGAACTACTTTGGTTTTCCGAGACGTCGGAAACCGGATACATCGGAAAATCAATTTGGAGAAATCACCATGGCAGTGAATGTAAATACTAACGTAGCAGCAATGACAGCACAGCGTTACCTAAATAGCGCGAACAATGCACAACAAGCTTCAATGGAGCGTCTATCTTCTGGTTTTAAAATCAACAGTGCGAAAGACGACGCAGCAGGTCTACAGATCTCAAACCGTTTGAATGTGCAAAGCCGCGGTCTTGATGTCGCTGTACGTAACGCGAACGACGGTATCTCTATCGCGCAAACTGCTGAAGGTGCGATGAACGAGACAACCAACATCTTGCAACGTATGCGTGACCTATCGCTTCAATCAGCGAATGGCTCGAACTCAAAATCTGAGCGCGTGGCGATTCAAGAAGAAGTCACAGCTCTAAACGACGAGCTAAACCGTATCGCGGAAACAACCTCTTTTGGTGGTAACAAGTTGCTTAACGGTACTTACGCAACGAAATCGTTCCAAATCGGTGCAGACAACGGTGAAGCCGTCATGCTGACGCTCAACGACATGCGTTCTGACAACGTTGGCATGGGTGGTACTAGCTACGTTGCACAAAACGGTAAAGATAAGGACTGGTCTGTTCAAGCGGGTACCAATGATCTTACGATCAACCTGACTGATACTGACGGCCAAGCACAAACCATCAATATCACTGCGAAAGAAGGGGATGATATTGAAGAGCTTGCGACTTACATCAACGGTCAAACTGACATGGTAAAAGCCTCGGTTGATGAAGATGGCCAACTGCAAATCTTTGCAGGTACCAACAAAGTTGACGGCGCAGTGAGCTTCTCTGGTGGTCTAGCGGGTGAGCTAAACATGGGCCCAGGTCAAGACGTAACAGTGAACACCATTGACGTGACGACGGTAGGCGGCGCGCAAGAGTCTGTCGCGATTGTTGATGCGGCGCTTAAATATGTGGATAGCCACCGTGCAGAGTTGGGTGCGTTCCAAAACCGCTTCAACCACGCGATCAACAACTTGGACAACATCAACGAAAACGTGAATGCGTCGAAGAGCCGAATCAAAGACACTGACTTCGCGAAAGAGACAACAGCACTGACCAAATCTCAGATCCTGTCTCAAGCGTCAAGCTCAATCTTGGCTCAAGCGAAACAAGCACCAAACTCGGCACTCAGCCTACTTGGTTAATCGCCCTCCGTGCTTATCAAATAAAAATCCAGCTTCGGCTGGATTTTTTACGTTTGGTGTTTGCAAGAATTTTCATGGTAATTAGATCAGTTTCACGAAATTGTACGGATATGAGGCAAAGAGAAAAAAACTTCATTTTTTTTCTAAAGGTATTTTTTGCTTCGCCGTTACAAGACTGAGAGAAATGAGATGCGCCGAAGTGAGGTGAGAGACACGACAGCGCATCACCCCTAATGCCAAAGGAGATCAATATATGGCAATTAACGTAAACACGAACGTGTCTGCGATGACCGCTCAGCGCTACCTCAATGGGGCGTCGGATGGTATGCAGAAATCCATGGAGCGTTTGTCATCGGGTTACAAAATCAACAGTGCCCGTGATGATGCTGCCGGTCTACAAATCTCAAACCGTTTAACGTCTCAGAGTCGTGGTCTTGACATGGCGGTGAAGAATGCCAATGACGGTATCTCTATTGCTCAGACGGCTGAAGGTGCGATGAATGAAACCACCAACATCCTTCAACGTATGCGTGATTTGGCACTGCAATCGTCAAATGGTTCGAACTCGCGTTCAGAGCGAATTGCGATCCAAGAAGAAGTCACGGCATTGAACGATGAATTGAATCGTATCGCCGAAACCACTTCGTTTGGTGGTAATAAACTGCTCAATGGTTCATTCGGTAGTCAGTCTTTCCAGATTGGTGCCAGTTCCGGTGAGGCGGTGATGTTGTCCATGGGCAACATGCGTTCTGATACAGCAGACATGGGCGGTAAAGCGTACATTGCTACGGCGGGCAAAACACCCGATTGGACAGTGAGTGCAGGCGCGAGCGACCTCACTTTAGACTATACTGATGTGCACGGTGAGGCGAAAAGCTTGACCATCAACGCGAAAGAAGGCGATGACATCGAGCAATTGGCCACTTATATCAATGGTCAAAGTGAAGATGTGAAAGCGTCGGTTGGCGAAGATGGCAAACTGCAACTGTTCGCTGCGACCAATAAAGTCTCTGGTGATGTCACCATTGGCGGTGGTCTTGGTGGAGAGATCGGCTTTGGCGCCGCGCAAGATAAAACCGTCGCAGATGTCGATGTCACGACCGTTGCGGGCTCGCAACTGGCAGTGTCAGTGATTGATGGCGCGCTAAAGAGTGTGGACAGTCAGCGCGCGGAGCTCGGTGCGTTCCAGAACCGCTTTGGTCATGCGATCAGTAACTTGGATAACATCAACGAGAACGTCAATGCGTCTCGTAGCCGTATTCTTGATACAGATTACGCCAAAGAGACGACAGCGATGACCAAATCGCAAATTCTCCAGCAAGCGAGTACGTCGGTTCTAGCGCAAGCTAAGCAGTCACCGTCGGCAGCTCTTAGCTTATTAGGTTAATCGGTAGGTTCGCAGGAGCTTATTGGTAGTAGCATGCGCTACTGACCTATGAGGTGGAAGGGAGATTGTTATGGACATACCAACTAACACATCGAACATCCAGCCTTACGGCTCAGAAAGTGGCACTAAAATTGCTTCTAAGTATGATGGTGCGCAGTCCATTTCTTTAAGTAAAGAAAAGGCCTCTACCCATGAAATGAGCAAGCAGTCTGCCGAGTCTGTCACGCAAGCGATAGAAGCGGCGAAAGCTCGTGAAAAGCTCAATAGCCAAGAAAGGCAACGTTTGGTCGAGGAGATGAATGATTTCATTTCGTCCATCAACAAAGGGTTGTCCTTTCGAGTGGATGAAGAGTCGGGGAGAGATGTGGTCACTATTTACGAAGCGAGTACTGGCGATATTATCCGCCAGATACCCGACGAAGAGATGCTGGTAATATTGCGGCGCCTAAGGGAACAAACGGCTCGATACTCATCGGGCCTAGTAAACCAAACGGTGTGATCGTACTTCGAGGTGATTGAATGAGTTTTGGCCCTATTGGGATGAACACTGGCATGGACATCAATTCCATGGTCAGCAAAATTGTTGATTCGGAGCGTGTGCCTAAGCAGCAACGTATCGACAATGAGCGAGCCGAAATTGAGTCTAGTATCAGTGCCTATGGGCGACTCAGAGAGTCGCTGGATACGATGAGAAGCTTGATGCAAAACTTTCGTACAGAGAAAGCGTTTGCAGCAAGAAAGGTCGATACGACCGATGACTCTGTTGTCTCCGCGACGGCAACCACAGAAGCTATCGCTGGTCGATACGCTATCGATGTGTTGCAGCTTGCCCAAAGTCATAAAATTGCGTCTGATGTTTTGCCAGCAGATGGCAAATTTGGACCGGGCAAGCTGCAGATTTCGATGGGCAACCGAAGTTTTGATGTCGATGTTCAATCCGGCTCGAAACTGGTCGATATTGTACGTGGTATCAACAACGATAAAGCCAATCCAGGCGTTCGCGCCTCAATCATTAACGACGTAGACGGCCCTCGTCTTATCGTCGCCTCCAATAAATCCGGCGAAGAGAACAGCGTATCGCTGCTTGCAGACGCACAGCCGGGTAATCTACTTAAAAATCTAGAGTACAAAACGCTTGAGCAGCGCGTGAAAGATCTCGAACGTGCACGTGCTCAGGCGCAAGAGCTGCTTGTCCCTCTCACTCCAGAAGAGCAAGCGGTTGCCGACAACATCGCGCAAAGAAACATCGAAGCGGCAAAACTTGTCGATCAGGAAATTGCCGATGCCTCAAAGCAAGCCGCCATTCAAGCCGACCCTAACGCCGCAAAAGATGCGTCAGCAGGGAATGAGCTGTCCGATAGTGCAGCAGCAGCGGCGGCCGGCGCGGGTGTTGAGGCGAACAAGTACATCAAACCAGAAGATCGCATTCCAGGTTGGACAGAAACCGCTTCAGGGACTTTGCTCGACTCCTATTGGGAACCAGAGCCGGAGCTCGATGCCAAAGCGCGCGAGAAAGCCGGTGATGTCCCTGGGTGGAGTAACACCGCGTCAGGCACACTGACAGACTCCTACGTGACGCCGAAAGAGGCGCAAGCCAAGCTCGAAGCGGAACAAGCCCGCATTGAGCAGAAGTTGGCCTCCGAAAAAGCCGCGCTTCAGCAGCGCGTTGATTCTGGCGAATTGACGGCGGAACAAGCCAAAGAGTTGGAGCGAGCAAAATTACCGAAAGAAGAGCGCGAATACCTAGAACGTGTCGATGCCGCGCAAAAAGCCCTTGAGGACGCACAACGCTCTTTTGAGTCTTATCGCGGGATGACGCAGGTCCAAGCAGCCCAAGACTCTAAAGTGATGCTCGATGGTGTCGCCCAGTTGTCGAGTGACAACAACATTATCGAAAATGCCATTGAAGGGGTCGATTTAACCTTAAAAGGTCGTACGACGCCCGGAAAACCCGCATCGGAAATCGATATTGAGTATGACCGAGAAGGTGTACGCCAAGATATTGAGCAGTTCGTTGCTGCTTACAATCAGTTTTATCAAGTCTCAAAAGAACTGTCTGGAGTCGATCCCCGTACAGGCATGGCGGGCCCACTATCAGGCGACAGTATCGTCCGCAATGCTGATGCTAGGTTGAAATCTGTCTTCTCATCCGCTATTGAGCCCGCGCCGGATGACCTCAAAACATTAACCGAGTTTGGTATCACCACCACACGTCAGGGTAATCTTGAGATTAATTACGCGATGCTCGACAGGCAAATCAACAATAACTTCAATAAGCTTGAAGCCTTTTTTGGCGGCAATCAAGGGTTTGCCAAGAAAGTGGAAGATGCCATTCAAGGGTTAACTGGCGCGACTGGGTCGATTCGAACTCGTGAGCAGAGCATGATTGAGCGCAACTATGGTCTTCGAGATGATCAGGCGGCACTGGATCGCCGCATGGCGAGTTTGGAGCAGCGAACTCACGCCAAATTTTCGGCGATGCAGGACGCCACTGGTAAAATGCAATCACAGTTAGCAGGGATGATGAATGCACTTGGCGGATGATTTTTCGGCGCAACTGGCCACTTTGTGTGATATTGATCAAGCTATTGGCCATCTGCTTTCAATAGATGACATAAATACTGAAGAAATCACCGCCCAAGTCGATACAAGGGAACAGATATTGCAGAAGTTACTCTGCATGATCGAACAGTGCCCTGAGTTAGCGCAATTGCCGGCTTGGCAACGCGCCATAGATGACACTGCGGCCATGGTGCAGCTGATGCAACAGAAAACGGCCCTCGCAGGCCAAGCGCTAAAACAGTATCGTCATGGTCAACGCTCGGTTCAGCAGTACAAAAAGTTTTTATAAAAGAGGATAGTTATGCGTGGTTCTTTACAGGCTTACAAGAAGGTATCGGTTGATAGCCAGCTCAGTGCGGCCTCCCCGCATAAGATAGTGCAAATGCTGATGGCTGGAGCTATTGAGCGTCTTATTCAAGGGAAAGCAGCAATGCAAGCTGGCAATGTCCCAGTGAAGGGAGAGCGTTTGGGTAAAGCGTTAGACATCATCATCAGTTTACGCAGCTGCTTATCGATGGATGATGGCGGTGACATTGCACAGAATCTCGACCAACTCTATGAGTTTATGATCACTCAGATCACGGAAGCGAATCATAAAAATGATCCGCAGCCTATTGACGATGTGATTGAGATTATCCGTGAAATCAAATCAGCATGGGATCAGATACCCACTGAGTTTCATAATCTTACCGCAGCAGATGTGGGCATTTAACCCGCATTTCGGTCAAGAAATGTTAAGTCGCAAGCCTTTCATTAACGCGCTTTTGGCTTAACATCACACCGAGTTATTGCTCGGTTGCCTTTTGCTATTTATCACATAGAATATAAGCCACTACGTAGCCTAGTGGCTTATTTTTGTTGTAGAAGTTTATACATTCTCTGTCGTTACACCTACACTGTAATTGAAAGACGTTAGAACAGATAAAACAGCCACAACGTTTCTGATAAAAGGCAAATATTCTCACCTATGCAAGGTTTAGCAAAAATTCTCGTGATTGAGGATGACGCGCAGGCGCGAATCAATCTGAGTAACATATTGGAGTTTGTAGGAGAACAGTGTGAGGCCATCTCTTCTCGCCAATTAGAAGAGCCCAATTGGTCTGGTTTGTGGGGCGGCTGTATCGTCGGTTCCCTGATTGGAGACTCACTGCCTGCAAGCCTGAGTGAAAAACTGGCCTCTGCCAACCATATCCCTTTACTGATAGCCGGTACGCATTCTTATCCCGTCGATGAGCTGACCAATTATGTTGGCGATCTCGAATACCCATTAAATTACCCGCAACTCAGTGAAGCCTTACGCCACTGCAAAGACTTTCTAGGCCGAAAAGGTGTGAATGTCTCTGCATCGACTCGAAAAAACACCTTGTTCCGAAGTCTGGTTGGCCAGAGCATGGGCATTAAGGAAGTGCGTCACCTAATCGAGCAAGTGTCTGGCACGGAAGCGAATGTATTGATTCTGGGTGAGTCCGGTACAGGTAAAGAAGTGGTGGCACGCAATATTCATTACCATTCCGCGCGCCGCAATGGGCCTTTTGTGCCGATCAACTGCGGCGCTATTCCACCGGACCTGCTGGAAAGCGAACTGTTTGGCCATGAAAAGGGCGCGTTTACCGGTGCAATCACTTCAAGAAAAGGGCGCTTTGAACTTGCAGAAGGCGGCACGCTCTTTTTGGATGAAATCGGTGATATGCCGATGCCGATGCAGGTTAAACTATTGCGGGTTTTGCAAGAGCGCACATTTGAACGTGTCGGTGGCAACACCACGATTCGTGTCAACGTAAGAGTCATCGCTGCCACTCACCGCAACCTTGATAATATGATTGTGGATCAATCTTTCCGCGAAGACCTCTACTATCGTCTCAACGTTTTTCCAATCGAAATGCCCGCCCTGCGTGATCGTAAAGAAGACATTCCGTTGCTATTGCAAGAGTTGATGACGCGAATGGAATCGGAAGGATCGCAGCCTATTTGCTTCACGCCTCGTTCTATCAATTCATTGATGGAACATGAGTGGCCAGGCAATGTCCGCGAGCTCGCGAACTTGGTAGAGCGTATGATTATCCTCTATCCCAACAGTTTGGTTGACGTTAACCACTTACCCACCAAGTATCGTTACAGTGACATTCCTGAGTTTCAACCAGAGTACCACACCACGGAGTCGGTTGAAGAGCAAGAGCGTGATGCCTTGCATGATATTTTCTCTGAAGACTTTAGCTTTGAAGGGAGCGACCCATTTCAAGAGTTTGACAACGCGCCGCAAGATCTGCCGCCCGAAGGCGTCAATCTTAAAGAGATGCTCGCAGAGCTTGAGGTCAACATGATCAATCAAGCCCTTGAAGCGCAAAGTGGTGTTGTGGCACGCGCAGCGGACATGCTAGGCATGCGACGCACTACCTTAGTTGAGAAAATGCGCAAATATAATTTGCAGCGCTAAAGCGACAAAAACTCAACTGTCAAATAATCGACTTTTGTAAGTTTTTGAAAAATATATAAAATAGCCTGGTATGCAATTTGCATTTCAGGCTATTGTTGTATTTACGATAAGAATGTCGACATGACCTCAAACCCACCGACAGAACCCGCGATGCCATTGGGTACGCTCGAAGAGCAAGTAGCACGTTATCAGCAAGTGTTGGATGTGATGCCCGCCGGCGTCATTTTGCTCGATACACAAGGTGTTGTGCGAGAAGCCAACCCTGAAGCGCAAAAATTACTTGAAGTTCCGCTGGTGGGGTCGCGTTGGTTTGAAGTGATTCAGCACGCGTTTGCGCCGCGCGAGGACGACGGCCATGAAATTTCTTTGCGCAACGGGCGTAAAGTCCGACTGGCGATTTCCGCCTCGGCGACGGGGCAATTGATTCTCATCACTGACCTTACCGAGACGCGTTTGCTGCAGTCGCGCATCAGTGATTTACAGCGGCTCTCTTCGCTTGGTCGCATGGTGGCGTCGCTGGCCCATCAGGTGAGAACGCCTCTGTCGAGTGCCATGTTGTACGCTTCCAATTTGGCGGCGCCGAATCTGCCTCCTGCAACGAAAGACCGCTTCCAATCCAAATTAATGGATCGATTGCACGATTTGGAAAAACAGGTCAATGACATGTTGCTGTTTGCCAAAGGTGGCGACAACAAAGTCGTGAAACCTTTTTGCATTGGCGAGTTAGTGGATGAGTTCTCCCCCATGGTGGAGACCGCGTTAAAGAACAATCAGATAGACTATCATTTAGAAGTAGAGCAAGAAGAGACCTTACTACTCGGCAATGCCAATGCGCTAGCCTCAGCCTTGAGCAATTTGGTGATGAATGCGATCCAAATTGCAGGCAAAGAGTCTCAACTCGACGTCTTTTTTAGGCCCGTGAAGGGTGAACTGAAAATCTCGGTTCAAGACAGTGGCCCAGGGGTACCCCCTGAGCTGCAAAGCAAAATCATGGAGCCCTTTTTCACCACACGCTCCCAAGGTACTGGGCTTGGCCTTGCGGTGGTACAGATGGTGTGTCGAGCGCACGATGGGCGTTTAGAACTCATATCAGAACCGGGTGATGGCGCATGCTTCACCATGTGTATTCCGTTGCAGCGCAACGTGGAACCCAATCAAGATCTAAGCACTGGAGAATAACAATGGCTCAAAGCAAAGTACTGATCGTTGAAGACGATGAAGGTCTACGCGAAGCGTTGGTCGATACGTTAGCGCTGGCGGGGTACGAATGGCTTGAAGCGGACAGCGCCGAAGACGCGTTGGTTAAGCTGAAAAGCCAAGAGGTGGATATCGTTGTTTCCGATGTGCAAATGGCGGGCATGGGCGGTTTAGCCTTGCTAAGAAACATCAAGCAGCACTGGCCTAACTTGCCTGTACTATTGATGACGGCTTACGCCAATATCGAAGATGCCGTGTCAGCGATGAAAGAGGGCGCCATTGACTACATGGCAAAACCTTTTGCTCCAGAAGTCCTACTTAATATGGTCAGCCGATACGCGCCGATCAAATCGGATGACAATGGCGATGCTGTAGTCGCAGACCAAAAAAGCCTTAAGTTGCTGGCGTTGGCCGATAAAGTGGCGAAAACCGATGCAAGCGTGATGGTGCTTGGCCCAAGCGGTTCGGGCAAAGAGGTGATGTCGCGTTACATACATAATGCGTCATTGCGCAAAGAGGGCCCTTTTGTCGCGATTAACTGCGCCGCGATCCCAGATAACATGCTTGAAGCCACCTTATTTGGTTATGAAAAAGGGGCCTTTACGGGCGCCGTTCAAGCGTGTCCGGGTAAGTTTGAGCAAGCGCAAGGCGGTACGATTTTGCTCGACGAAATCAGTGAGATGGACTTGAGCCTACAAGCCAAACTACTGCGCGTTTTGCAAGAGCGAGAAGTGGAACGTTTGGGGAGTCGTAAAAGCATCAAACTGGACGTGCGCGTACTGGCGACCAGTAACCGCGATCTTAAGCAATACGTCCAAGAAGGGCATTTTCGCGAAGACTTATACTACCGCCTCAACGTCTTTCCGATTGCTTGGCCTGCGCTGTGTGACCGACCGGGGGATATTGAACCGCTCGCTAATCACTTGATGCAGCGTCACTGTACAAAACTTGGGATGCCGGTTTCGCAGTTGGAGCAAAGTGCGATTCATAAATTGCTGACTTACCGTTGGCCTGGCAACGTACGTGAATTGGATAACGTGGTGCAACGTGCCCTGATTCTTAGTGATCAAGGGCAGATTCACGCTGAGCATATTCTGTTGGAAGGGCACGATTGGCATGACGCGTCAGGCTTACAACAAGCCGTTCAAGAGAGTCATGTGATGGCGCCGGACGTCAAGCCGATTGCTGAAGCGGAGGCGTCGCGTCAACTCTCAGGGGGAAGTGGCTTGGGAGGCGAGCTTCGTGACCAAGAATACGCGATTATTTTGGAGACCATGGCCGAGTGCCAAGGGCGCCGCAAAGAGATGGCCGAGAAGCTGGGTATCAGCCCACGCACCTTGCGCTACAAGTTAGCGAAAATGCGTGATGCGGGGATTGATATTCCTAACTAACGTGCTATTTTTCGTCTCATTCAAACGTGGCATGCAGTTTGCAGCGTCAGAGAAACAGCAGAACAAAATGTCAAAGAGTTGACAATCGAGGTACGGATGAAAATTGACGGTTTTCAGGGCGAAATGCAAGCCATGATGTTTGAAGCAAGTAACACCAGACCTGCCGCCACCGGTCATACGGTCGGGGCAGATTTTGGCGACTTACTCAACAACGCCATCAATAACGTTAATCAACTTTCGAAAACCTCGAGCAACTTACAAATGCGCTTTGACCGCGGTGATGAAGATGTCTCTTTGTCTGATGTCATGATTGCCCGCAACAAATCGAGCGTGGCCTTTGATGCGACAATCCAAGTACGAAACAAGTTTGTTGAAGCGTACAAAGAATTGATGAATATGCCAGTTTAATAGTAGGTATCGACGGTGGCAGAACCAACTCAATCCACAGACCTAACCGTAGCGGATGACCATGTCGATAGCACTATGCTATCGACGGATATCGATAGCGGTGGTCAAAACCCCGATCTTGATGAAAAAAGCAGCTCCAAGTTTGATATGGCGGTGGGCGATCTCGACCTGCTGCGTCAAGTGGTGCTGGTTCTGTCGATCTCAATCTGTGTCGCATTGATTGTGATGCTGTTTTTTTGGGTCAAAGAGCCCGATATGCGCCCACTCGGTGCGTACGATACCGAGGAATTAATTCCTGTCTTAGATTACCTTGATCAGCAAAAGCTAGACTACAAACTCGACGGCAACACTATTTTGGTGCCTGCGAGCGATTACAACTCACTCAAACTCAACATGGTCCGCGCGGGGCTCAACACCGAGAAACAGGCGGGTGACGAGATCTTGTTGCAAGACATGGGATTTGGGGTTTCGCAACGTCTCGAACAAGAGCGTCTTAAGCTCAGCCGTGAACGCCAACTCTCTAAAGCGATAGAAGAGATGACCCAAGTACGCAAAGCGCGTGTGCTGCTTGCGCTGCCTAAGCAAAGTGTGTTTGTGCGTCACAATCAAGAGGCCTCAGCGTCGGTATTTTTGACTTTGCGTACTGGCACTAGCCTTAAGCAAGAAGAGGTTGACTCGATTGTTGATATGGTCGCGAGCGCAGTTCCGGGCATGAAGCCGACCCGCATTACCGTGACGGATCAGCATGGCCGTTTACTGAGCTCAGGCTCGCAAGATCCAGCCTCTGCGGCAAGACGCAAAGAGCATGAGCTAGAGCGTAAACAAGAACAAGCCTTGCGTGACAAAATTGATTCGGTATTGATTCCAATATTAGGCTTTGGTAACTACACCGCGCAGGTCGATATCCAACTTGATTTTAGTGCGGTCGAACAGACGCGTAAGAGCTTTGACCCTAATACACCCGCAACGCGCAGTGAATACACCCTTGAAGATTACAACAATGGAAATGTGGTCGCTGGCGTGCCAGGCGCACTGAGCAACCAACCGCCTGCCGATGCCTCCATTCCTCAAGATGTGGCCCAAATGAAAGATGGGTCGCTACTTGGCCAAGGTTCTGTGCATAAAGAAGCGACGCGCAACTTCGAACTCGATACCACCATCAGTCATGAGCGTCGTCAAACAGGTGTCGTGAATCGCCAAACGGTCGCTGTCGCGATAAAAAATCGTGCTGTGGTTAATCCTGAAACCGGTGAGACGACCTACCAGCCGCTCTCGGATGCTGACCTAAATTCGATTCGACAAGTATTGGTCGGCGCTGTTGGCTTTAACGAAAATCGCGGTGATTTATTGAATGTGCTGAGCATGCAATTTGCCGAGCCAGAGATGGACATCGTCCAAGATGTGCCACTATGGGAACACCCGAATTTCAACGACTGGGTACGTTGGTTTGCTAGTGCGCTCGTGATTATTGTGGTGGTACTGGTGCTTGTGCGCCCAGCCATGAAGAAACTGCTCAACCCAGCATCGGATGACGATGATCAACTGTATGGCCCAGATGGCTTACCGATTGGCGCCGATGGTGAAACAAGCTTAATTGGGAGTGATTTAGAAGGTGGCGAGCTGTTTGAGTTTGGCTCAAGTATTGACCTTCCAAATCTACACAAAGATGAAGACGTGCTGAAAGCGGTTCGTGCATTGGTTGCGAATGAGCCGGAACTCGCGGCACAAGTTGTGAAGAACTGGATGCAAAATGCCTAACGAAATGGTTCCACAGGGTGGCGGTGAAGAATCTGAAAACACCGTGGATATCGAATCAATACCGGGTGAGGAGCGCGCGGCGATTCTATTGTTGAGTCTCAACGAAGAGGACGCAGCAGGCATTATTCGCCACTTAGAACCCAAACAAGTACAACGCGTTGGTAGCGCTATGGCGCGTGCGTCGGATTTAAGTCAAGAGAAGGTCGGGGCGGTGCATCGCGCCTTTCTCGAAGACATCCAAAAATACACCAACATCGGTATGGGTAGTGAAGACTTCATGCGTAATGCCCTAGTAGCGGCGCTCGGTGAAGACAAAGCGAATAACTTGGTTGACCAAATCCTGCTGGGTACGGGCTCGAAAGGTCTTGATTCCCTCAAGTGGATGGACCCACGTCAAGTGGCCAGCATCATCGTCAACGAACACCCACAGATTCAAACCATTGTCTTGTCGTATCTAGAGCCCGATCAATCGGCGGAGATTTTGTCTCAATTTGCCGAGCGCGATCGTCTCGACTTGATGATGCGTATTGCGAACCTCGAGGAAGTGCAGCCTTCAGCATTGGCCGAGCTAAACGAAATCATGGAGAAGCAGTTTGCGGGTCAAGCGGGGGCGCAAGCCGCCAAGATCGGTGGCCTGAAAGCCGCAGCCGAAATCATGAACTACATGGACAACAACATCGAAGGCGTCTTGATGGAGCAGATGCGCGATCAAGACGAAGATATGGCGACACAAATCCAAGATTTGATGTTCGTGTTCGAGAACTTGATCGAGGTCGACGACCAAGGTATCCAAAAATTGCTGCGTGATGTTCCGCAAGATGCGTTGCAGCGTGCACTCAAAGGTGCCGATGACGCATTGCGCGAGAAGATTTTCAAGAACATGTCTAAACGTGCAGCTGAGATGATGCGTGATGATCTTGAAGCCATGCCTCCGATCAAGGTATCGGACGTGGAAACCGCTCAAAAAGAAGTCTTGGCGATTGCCCGTCGCATGGCCGATGCGGGCGAAATTATGCTTGGCGGCGGCGCAGACGAGTTCTTGTAATGGCTTGGGTCATCACCGCTCAACCGAGTGATGACCGCAACGCAAATCAACGCGATGAGCTATCAGTAATTCAGTGAACGATCAGTAACTCAGTGAGTAAAAGTGTTATGGCCGGAGAAAGAAAGCGTGGTTTTTTACGATTGGATGATGAAGAAGTGGTGGTCCAAAAAGCGGAGCGCTGGGGCATGCCTGACTACACGTCACACACTCACAAGCAAGCCAAAGAAACGGCGCTGAATTACGATCCGAGCTGGATGCCTTTGCCCACCGAACCTGAAGAAGAGGCGCCCGTTGAGCTGACCGATGAGCAAATTGAGCACATCAAGCAGCAGGCGTATCAAGACGGATTGCTGCAAGGTCAAGAAGCCGGTTTCAAGCAAGGTTATGAGAAAGGCAAAGAGCAAGGCTTAGCGGAAGGCCATCAAGAAGGGCTCGAAGCGGGTCGTCAAGAAGGTGTCACGGCAGGTGAAGCCTTTATCAAAGAACAAGTGGATACCTTCATCAACTTAGCCAACCAATTCGCTCAGCCGCTTGAGCTGATGAACGCCCAAGTGGAAAAACAGTTGGTCGATATGGTCCTCATCTTGGTGAAAGAGGTAGTACATGTCGAAGTTCAAACCAATCCTCAAGTCATTCTAGACACCATCAAACAGTCGGTGGAATCTCTGCCTATTTCCGGTCACGCGATTACCTTAAAACTTCACCCCGACGATGTCGCTATTATCCGTTCTGCCTATGGCGAAGATGAATTGAACCTGCGTAATTGGAGCTTGATGAGTGAGCCAGCTCTCAATCGGGGCGATGTTCAAATTGAAGCGGGGGAGTCGAGTGTCAACTATCGCCTTGAAGATAGGATTCGCAGCGTGATCCAAAGCTTTTGTGGTGTCAATCGCCATCAAGGTGGTGAGTGATGCTCGAGCTCGCTCAGCGTCTTGGCCAGTACAAAACCCACGGGTTAACATGTCGCCCAGTGGCGTCCGGTAAGTTGATTCGCGTGGTGGGATTAACGCTCGAAGCGACCGGGTGCCGGGCTCCGATTGGCAGTTTGTGTACCGTGGAAACCATGCACGGTGAAATGGAAGCCGAAGTGGTCGGCTTTTCTGGCGACAACCTTTTTTTGATGCCGAGTGAGCAGATCACCGGCGTGTTGCCCGGGGCGAAAGTGACGCCGCTGACCAGTGATGCAGGCCTGCCTGTTGGAATGGAGCTTCTTGGCCGAGTGATTGACGGCGTAGGCAACCCACTCGATGGTCTTGGCCCGATTTATACCGAGAAAAAAGCCTCGTTTAATGCGCAGCCGATTAACCCGCTGGCGCGTAAGCCGATCACGGAGCCGCTGGATGTGGGCATTAAAGCGATCAACGGCTTATTGACGGTGGGCAAAGGTCAGCGTATTGGTCTGTTCGCCGGCTCTGGTGTCGGTAAGTCGGTGACACTCGGTATGATGACTCGAGGCACTACTGCGCAAGTGGTGGTGGTCGGCTTGATCGGTGAACGTGGTCGAGAAGTGAAAGAGTTTATCGAAGAAATTTTGGGCGTGGATGGTCGCCAACGCTCCGTGGTGGTCGCAGCGCCCGCCGATGCCTCACCGTTGATGCGTTTGAAAGGGTGTCAGACCGCTCTTACTATTGCAGAATACTTTCGCGATCAAGGGCTCGATGTTCTGCTTTTAATGGACTCCTTAACCCGTTTTGCTCAAGCGCAGCGTGAAATTGCGCTATCGGTTGGCGAACCACCGGCAACCAAAGGTTACCCGCCTTCGGTCTTTGCCAAATTACCCGCTTTGGTGGAGCGAGCCGGTAACGGCGGTCCCGATCAGGGCTCCATTACCGCATTTTTTACCGTACTGACCGAAGGGGATGACCTACAGGACCCGATTGCAGACGCATCGCGAGCCATTCTCGATGGTCACGTTGTGCTCTCGCGAGAAATGGCCGATGCGGGTCATTATCCAGCGATTGATGTCGAAAAATCGGTCAGTCGTGTCATGCCACAGATCACCACCGATGAGCATATCTTGATGTCCAAAGCGGTGAGACAAATCCTCTCGATCTGCCGCAAGAATCAAGATCTGGTCTCTATTGGTGCTTACAAGCCCGGTACCGATGCAGCGATTGATGGCGCGTTTACTATCAAGCCGAAACTCGATGGTTATCTACAGCAAGGAATGAAAGAGAGCGTGCCGTACGATATGTGCGTAAACATGCTCAAGAACTTGCTGCAAGGGGAGTGATAGTCGATGGATAACGCGTTGGCATTTTTGCTAGAGCAGGCGAAAGAACAGGAAAATCAGGCGGTCATGGCACTTACACAGGCTCGCGGTGAGCTAGAAGGCTATTACCGACAGCTCAAACAGATTGAGCAATACCGCCTAGATTACTGCCAGCAACTGGTTGAACGAGGTCAGCAAGGGTTAACGGCTAGCCAATATACCCACTTAAACCGCTTTTTAACCACGCTCGATGAGACCCTTGCCAAGCAGCAGAAAGCCGAACACCATTTTAAGAGTCAGGTAGAAAGCTGCGAGCAGCACTGGCTGGAGCGTCGCAAACAGCGACGTTCTTATGAATGGCTGATGGAGAAAAAACGCAGTGAAAAAGCGCGTGAACAAGAGCATCGCGAGCAAAAGCTGATGGATGAGTTTGCCACCTTGCAATATTCACGTCGAAAGCCGAACTGATCGCTCATTAGCATCGTAAAAACTTCGTATTAGCATCCAACTATGGCGTGATTTTTGCTGATATCTAGCTAACCCCTGTTCCGTCTCTGTGCTGTTTCGAGATGATTAACTGTGAGTAGCTCAACTATGAATATCAATTTATCGTCTGTTTCTGACAGCGGAAAAGCCGCTAAGGTCGCGTCAAGCACGGGTGAGGCCAGCACTGAGAAAAACAGTGGAGAAGGCTTTTTTTCTAAACTCGCTGCGCTGATTAAAGGTGAAGGCGGAAAAGGCGACGGCTCCGGTGATGGGGTAAAAGCGCAAGGCAAAGTCCCTGTAGAGAAAGTACCCGCAGAAAAAGCCCCCACAGAGCAAGCAAGCGCGAGTGAGGCGCCTAAGTCAACGTCTAACGGCGATAAGTCGACATCGACCACCAATCAATCTACCGACGAGTTACTCGAGGCCGAATCGGTAAGTTCGAAAGCCGACAGTGCAAAAGGCGAAAGCGATCGCGCAGCCTCAGCTAAGGTGTTGGCTGCGACGGATGATAGCGAGGCCTCCCTACCGAAAGACCAAGCGGCGAAAATTGTGTCCGACAATGACCAAGTATTGCAGCGTCTGGATGAATCTAATCGCGCCCTCAAGGCAAAAGACGGCAAGAACTTGCCTCATGAAGCCAATGCCGCCAAGCTCGAACCTGCAACGGATACGCCTAAAGTGTCTGTTGAAGGGCAAGTGTCTGTTCAAGCCGCTGCCATCTCCGCTCAAGGCGATGAAAAGACCCAACCAGAATCCTTTGTGCGCTCAAATGAGAGTGAAGTGGTGAGAGTGCACGGCGAAACCCTGCACGCAAATAGCCAGGCGAGAGATGAAGGTCAAGATGCAAATGCAGTGCAAGCCGCCGCGTCTTCGGTCACTGTTAGCGATGGCAAGTCGCTCGCTGTAAGCGAGGTATCTGAGCAAGCGAAAGCGGAATCGGTGAAAAAATACCTTAATGTGGAGTCTCAACTTGTGGATAGCGAACAAGATGGCGTTTCGCCGCAGGTTGCCGCTGCAGTGACCGCGAGTGTGGCGGCAAAAGTGGGACAAGAACCCACACCAACCGATGCACTGCCTGTAGATAAGTCGACTCAACACGGTTTCAACACCGAGCAACATCAAGCCGATGCGACCGCAGCCCAGAACGCACTGAATGCCAGCGCCATGACGGTAGGCACCGAATTAAGCGAAGCTGACGTTGATACGAACAGAGCAGAGCGAGCGGCCAATGTCTCTGCTGCCTCTTTGACTGCAGAGTCCCAAACCGTATCGGCCGATACTCTTACGGATACCGAAACGCCAACGCAAGCAACAGCCATTCCATGGGCTGTACAAGATGAGGCGGTGGTCAAAGAGGAGGTCAATCTGGCCCGAGATCCGCAAGTGAAATCTCAGCAAGCGGTGCTCGCGCACTCAGTACAACAAGCGATGCATCAAACGCAGTCAGTGGCACCTACGCCGCTGCAACAGGCTGCCACTTCGCCTATTCCCAACGCTGCCGCGCAAGCGATCCCCACATCGCCTATACCCACCGACCTAAGCGCCAGCGCGATGCCGAATGTGGCGGCGAACCCGGCACTGCAAGAGCAGGCACTGTTAAAATCGGCGTTGGGAGCGAAAGTCGCGGTGGGCGCCGCCCAAAGTGGGGAGAGCAAAGAGGCGGCATCGGGAGAGCATTTTGCTCAGCAGTTGGCCGCCGCGAGTGGGCAGCAGCTTGGCACTCAACCTAATGGCATGCGTGCGGAGCAAGCCAATCCTGCGCAGGTTCCTTTGCAGCTCAGCCGTGATGTGGCTGCGGATCAAGTGGCAGAGCGCGTACAGATGATGATGTCGAAAAACTTGAAAAACATCGACATTCGCCTTGATCCACCTGAGCTAGGCCGCTTACAAATTCGCATGAACATGAATGGTGACGGCGCCACTGTCCACTTTACTGTCGCCAACCAAGGCGCGCGCGATATTATCGAGCAATCGATGCCAAGACTGCGTGAAATGCTCGCTCAACAAGGAGTTCAGCTGGGAGACACCTCCGTTCAGCAACAAGCCTCTGGCCAGCAGCAAGGACGCTATGCAACAGGCAGTGGGCAAGGAAATGGTCAAGGGAGCAGCAATCACGCCTTTGGCGGTGAAGAAAACCTTGAACCAGACACCAATCTTGATTTGAATGTAGCAACAAAGCGTGATGGAATCAGTTATTACGCTTAAACTGTTAGAAAAACTAGGATTTAGAGACCGTTAAGTTATGGCAGACGAAGATATCACCGCAGAAGCTCCCAAAGGGAAAGGCAAATTACTGATCATAGTGGCCGTTGTTGTTGTCTTACTGCTTGGCGGCGGTGGTGCCGCGTTCTTTTTGATGGGTTCAGATGAGCCTTCCGGTGAACAGGCTGCAACGCAACAGCAAGTGGTGACGCCCGCCGAGCCAGTCTCTTATGTCAATATTCCTCAGCCGTTTCTGTTTAACGTGACGGGCGATAAACGTGACCGCATGGTACAGATCAAAGTGCAGTTGATGGTGCGTGGCAGCGAAAATGAAAATCTGGCCCGCTATCACTCGCCACTGATCGAGAGTTCCCTGCTGAGCACGTTTGCTTCGGCAACGGTGGACCAACTACGCAGCGTCAACGGACGCGTGGAGTTGCGCGACAAAGCGACGGATGACATCAAGGCCAGTTTGACCAGAGCTGTGGGTCAGCCTGTGATTGAACGTGTGCTATTTACTGATTTTGTAATGCAATAGGTGACGCGTGACTGATCTATTAAGCCAAGATGAGATCGATGCGCTGCTTCACGGCGTCGATGACGTCGATGAGATAGAAGAAGAGAGTAACGAGCAAGACGCGAGTGCTGTCGATTTTGACTTTTCCTCTCAAGACCGCATTGTTCGTGGTCGGATGCCAACCCTCGAGCTGATTAACGAACGCTTTGCTCGTCATATGCGCATCAGCCTGTTCAACATGCTGCGTAAAACCGCTGAAGTCTCGATCAACGGCGTGCAGATGATGAAGTTCGGCGAGTATCAAAATACACTTTACGTACCGACCAGTCTCAACATGGTGCGCTTTCGACCTCTAAAAGGTACGGCGCTGATCACCATGGAAGCACGCTTAGTGTTTATTTTAGTGGAGAACTTCTTTGGCGGTGATGGCCGTTTTCACGCGCGGATTGAAGGGCGTGAATTTACCCCGACTGAACGTCGAATCGTTCAATTATTGCTCAAAATCGTCTTTGAAGATTACAAAGAAGCATGGTCGCCTGTGATGGGGGTCGAGTTTGAGTATCTCGACTCCGAAGTGAACCCGAGCATGGCGAACATTGTCAGCCCGACGGAAGTGATCGTTGTGAGTTCGTTTCATATCGAAGTGGATGGCGGGGGCGGCGACTTCCATGTCGTGATGCCATACTCAATGGTAGAGCCGATCCGTGAGCTGCTCGATGCCGGTGTTCAATCGGATAAGATGGAAACTGATGTGCGCTGGAGCACGGCGCTGCGCGAAGAGATCATGGATGTTCCGGTGAACTTTCGCGTTAACTTGCTCGAGCAAGATATTTCCCTGCGCGACCTGATGGAACTGCGCCCTGGCGATATTATTCCGATCCATATGCCAGAGCACGCTACCATGTTTGTGGAAGAGTTACCGACCTATCGGGTCAAAATGGGCCGTTCAGGGGAAAACCTTGCGGTACAAATATCGGAAAAAATTAAGCGTCCCGATGTAGTGAAAACCGATATTGCCTTCTTGGGCAAAGATGTCATCTCCGAGTTAGAAGATGACGAAGGCGACATTGAAGATTAATTGAAGAGTAGGAATTAGGTATGGAACCAAGTGACGATCAGAAACTGGCGGACGAATGGGCGGCAGCCCTAGGAGAAGATCCCAACGCGCCAGAGATCGATGTGGATGAAGTGATGTCAGCGCAACTGGATGAGTTAGAAGATACCTCCTCACCCATTTCCGATGACGAGCGCCGTAAGCTCGATACCATCTTGGACATTCCGGTCACCATCTCTATGGAAGTGGGCCGCTCGCAGATCAGCATTCGTAACCTACTGCAACTCAACCAAGGTTCAGTGGTCGAACTTGAGCGCTTGGCCGGGGAGTCACTCGATGTATTGGTCAACGGCACCTTGATTGCCCACGGTGAAGTGGTGGTGGTCAATGACAAGTTTGGTATCCGTTTGACTGACGTTATCAGCCAAACTGAGCGTATTAAGAAGCTTCGTTAAGCCATGGGGCCTGCAACCGATAGCCAGTTAGACATAGCGACCACCTTTGGGTCGCTTTTGTTCGTTGTTGCTTTTATTTTGTTTTTGGCTTGGCTACTCAAGCGAATGCGCGTTCCCGCTATTGGCAATCAGCCGGGGTTGAGTGTGGTACGCCAAATCGCGGTGGGTACCAAAGAGCGTATCTTGATTGTTCAAGCCGGAGAAGAGCAGTTCTTAGTCGGTGTGACGGCGCAGTCTATCCAGTTGATTGCGAAGTTGGATAAGCCACTTTCTCAGGAGGAGTTAGCCACCAGTCCGTTTGCAAGCCAACTGACTCAGCTATTGAAAAAGAATGATAAATCGTAGTCGAACTTTTTTGGTCTGGATGACCTTGCTATGGTCTCTTCTCTCTACGGCCGTGGTCGCACAGGAGGAGCTAGCGACATCGGTCCCGAGTAATGCGGCGGGTGCATCGTCGGTGACTGTCTCTGCGATGGAGCGTGAACAAGGCGCTTCCGGTAGCAGCGCACAAACGTTGTCGACCGGTAGCTTGACCGGCGGTGGCGGCGGTATCCCTGCCTTTACCATGACCACCAACCCTGACGGCACAGAAGACTATTCCGTCAATCTACAGATCCTCGCTTTGATGACCATGCTGGGCTTTTTGCCTGCCATGGTCATTTTGATGACCTCATTTACCCGCATCGTTGTCGTCATGTCGATTTTGCGTCAAGCGATGGGTTTGCAGCAGACGCCGTCGAACCAAGTGATCATTGGTATTGCTATCTTTCTGACCTTTTTCATCATGTCGCCAGTGTTGAGTAAAATTAACGACGACGCGATTCAACCCTACATCAATGAACAAATCTCGGCGCGTGACGCGTTCGATTTGGCACAAGTGCCAATGAAAGATTTCATGCTCAAACAGACGCGTGTTAAAGATCTGGAAACCTTCGTCAACATCTCGGGCTCTGACGCAACCGCTCCAGAAGAGGTGTCGATGGCGGTGCTGATCCCGGCGTTCATTACTTCTGAGCTCAAGACGGCGTTTCAAATCGGCTTTATGCTCTTTTTGCCTTTCCTCATCATTGACCTAGTGGTCGCTTCTGTCTTAATGGCCATGGGTATGATGATGCTCTCGCCCATGATCGTCTCGCTGCCATTCAAACTGATGCTGTTTGTGCTGGTGGATGGTTGGAACTTGATTTTGTCGACCTTGGCCGGCAGTTTTGCGTTGTAGCGGGAGGAGACCATGACCCCAGAAGTTTTTGTCGAAATGTTTCGCGGCGCGCTGTGGATGGTGCTCGTCATGGTGTGCGCCATCATTATTCCAAGCTTGCTGATTGGTCTTGTGGTGGCGATTTTCCAAGCCGCAACGTCGATTAACGAACAAACGTTGAGTTTCTTGCCACGTTTGATTGTCACATTGCTGGCGTTAATGCTGTTTGCTCACTGGATGACACAAATGCTCATGGAGTATTTCTTTGCCATGGTTGAGCGACTACCTCAGGTTCTCTACTAGGAGCGGGTATGGAATATCCCGCTAGCGTCGTCCTCGACTGGATTGCCAACTACTTTTGGCCCTACACGCGCATTGCCGCCATGTTGATGGTGATGTCGGTCACCGGCGCGCGGTTTGTCTCCACTCGCGTGCGACTCTATTTGGGCTTAGCCATCACCTTTGCCGTTATGCCCGCTATTCCCGCCGTCCCTGACAACATAGAGCTGCTCTCATTCGCCGGCTTTATGACGTTACTTGAGCAGATTATCATCGGCGTGGCGATGGGTACCGTGACCCAATTTATGATTCAAACCTTCGTCATTCTAGGCCAAATCTTAGGTATGCAGTCGAGCTTGGGTTTTGCGTCTATGGTAGACCCTGCCAATGGACAAAATACGCCGCTGCTCGGTCAACTGTTCATGTTTTTGGCAACGCTTTTCTTTCTGGCAACGGATGGCCACTTAAAAATGATCATGCTGGTGGTGATGAGTTTTCAATCTCTACCCATAGGCTCGGGGTCGCTGACGAATGCCGATTTTCAAGAGCTAGCGAGCTGGCTGGGGATCATGTTTAACGTTGCACTGAGTATGTCGCTATCTGGCATTATTGCGCTACTGACCATCAACCTGTCGTTTGGTGTTATGACGCGTGCGGCGCCGCAGTTGAATATCTTCTCGCTCGGTTTTGCTTTTGCGCTGATGGTGGGCTTGCTGCTCTGTTGGTACATTATCGCCGGCCTGTATAGCCACTATGAGCTATTCTGGTTACAAGGTGAAGCGCAAGTGTGCCGCTTCATCCGGTTGGATTGTTAAGGGGACGCGATGGCAGAATCCGACGGTCAAGAACGCACCGAAGACGCCACGCCCAGGCGCTTGCAACAGGCTCGAGAGAAAGGGCAGGTTGCAAGGTCTAAAGAACTGGCGTCGGTCTCCGTTCTTGTGGTGGGCGCGATTGCTTTAATGTGGTTTGGTGAAGGGCTGGCACGTGGCTTGTTTCAAGTGATGCGCCGCTTGTTTACTTTGTCGCGTGAGGAAGTGTTTGATCAAGTCAAACTGTTCGACATTGCCCTCGGGTCGTTAGGCAGTTTGATATTGCCATTGCTGCTGATTCTGGTGACGCTGTTTGTTGCCGCGCTGATTGGCGCAGCGGGTGTTGGTGGTATCAGCTTTTCAGCAGAAGCCGCGACGCCCAAATGGTCAAAAATGAACCCGCTGAGTGGTTTTAAGCGCATGTTCGGTCTGCAAAGCTGGGTCGAGCTGCTGAAATCCATTCTTAAAGTAGCGCTGGTGACCGGCGTGGCGATCTTTCTTATCAACTCAGCGCAGCAGGACTTGTTTCAGCTGAGTATGGACGTTTACCCGCAAAACATCTTCCATGCGCTCGATATATTACTCAACTTTGTGCTCTTGATTTCCTGCTCTTTGCTGGTGGTGGTCGCCATCGATATTCCGTTCCAAATCTGGCAGCACGCCAACCAATTGAAAATGACCAAGCAAGAGGTCAAAGACGAGTACAAAGAGACTGAAGGTAAACCTGAGGTAAAAGGCCGTATTCGTATGCTACAACGGGAAGCGGCTCAGCGGCGAATGATGGCAGAAGTGCCGCAAGCGGATGTGATCGTCACCAACCCAGAGCACTTTTCCGTGGCGCTCAGATACAAGCAAGATAAAGATCGCGCGCCGATTGTGGTCGCGAAAGGGACCGATCACATGGCGCTTAAAATTCGAGAAGTGGCGCGAGAGCATGATATCTACGTGATCCCCGCTCCGCCATTGGCTCGGGCGCTGTATCATTCAACAGAGTTGGAGCAAGAGATCCCAGATGGGCTGTTTACCGCAGTGGCTCAAGTGTTGGCGTATGTGTTCCAGCTCAAGCAGTATCGCAAACGTGGCGGTCAAAGGCCGAAGCTCAAGGCGTCCGAACTCCCAATCCCGCCAGATTTGCGCCAGTAACGATTATTTTTCCGGGATCGAGAGTAAAACCAGCAACGATTATTTTTCCGGGATCGAGAGTAAAACCAGCAACGCGCCATCGCCACCAAACTCAAGCGGTGCTTGGTGAAATGCCATCACATCGGGGTGCTGGGCCAGCCATAGCGGCGTTTTTTGCTTCAGGATGTGTTTGCCGATGCCATGCTGAACACAGGCACAGGCAATTTCGTTTTTGATGCAATAGGCAATCATCGCGCCGAGTTCACGCTTGGCTTCCAGTTGCGTCATGCCGTGCATATCCAAAAAGACATCAGGCACGTACACGCCACGGCGGAGTCGCTTCACCTCATACTGTGACACGTCGTCGCGGGCGTAGCGCGTTGGCCCTTCTTCGTTGAGGAGCGGTACAAACTCGTCAGAGAAGTAAAACTCCGAGTCGCTCGCTTCACGTGCGCTGCGTGTGATTTCTTTCTGCTTAGTGTTTCTTTTTGGCTGTTGGACTATGGTATCCTGTCGCAACTTTTTTACGCCTTGTACTGCATCCCTGAAAAGGGCGAAATCGTCATCAATATCGGTGTCTTTTTTGTTCATGGGTGATTTCAATATGTATGATTAATGCTATTGGCAGTATTGTAGCGCTTTTCGGAGGCAATTTTGGATAAGATTTTTGTAGAAGAAGCGGTATCGGAACTGCATACCCTTCAAGATATGATTCGCTGGACGGTCAGCCGTTTCAACGCCGCTCACCTATTTTACGGTCACGGCACTGACAATGCTTGGGATGAAGCCGTTCAGTTGATCCTACCCACACTCTATCTGCCGATTGATGTGCCTCCCCATGTTCTCAACTCTCGTTTGACCAGCAGTGAGCGCCTGCGCGTCGTCGAGCGTGTGGTGAAACGCATCAATGAGCGCACGCCTACCGCCTATCTGACGAATCGTGCCTGGTTCTGTGGTTTGGAATTCTTTGTCGATGAACGTGTCTTGGTGCCACGCTCTCCGATTGGTGAGTTGATTCAAGCTCAGTTCGAACCTTGGCTAATCGAAGAGCCGACGCGCATTATGGATATGTGTACCGGCAGTGGTTGTATCGCCATCGCTTGTGCGTACGCCTTCCCAGAGGCGGAAGTGGACGCCATTGATATTTCATCCGACGCGCTGCAAGTGGCAGAACAGAACGTTCAAGATCATGGCATGGAGCAACAAGTCTTCCCAATTCGCTCGGATCTGTTCCGCGATTTACCGAAAGAGCGTTACAACTTAATTGTCACGAATCCACCGTACGTGGATCAAGAAGACATGGACAGCTTGCCGCAAGAGTTCACCCATGAACCTGAACTCGGCTTAGCGGCGGGCAGTGATGGTCTCAAGCTGGTGCGCCGCATTCTTGCCAATGCCCCCGATTACCTGACCGATAAGGGTATTTTGATTTGTGAAGTGGGCAACTCCATGGTGCACATGATGGAGCAATATCCAGACATCCCATTCACTTGGCTAGAGTTCGAAAACGGCGGGCATGGTGTCTTCTTGTTGACGCGTGACCAACTGGTCGCTTGCGCCGATGAATTCAAGCTGTACAAAGACTGATTTGTTGCCAACTGTGCACGCCCAAACGCCGAGCTTTTGCTCGGCGTTTTGCTCTCTAGCGTTTTCGCGGCAAGCTGAACAAAAATAGTTCTGGCTTGGGGCTTTACATCAAACCGTAATAAAGACACTATGAAAATACGAACAATTGACGTGTAAAGCCTAATTGACAAGGCTGAAATAATACGAGGAAGTAATGGCAGGAAACAGTATCGGACAACATTTCCGAGTGACCACATTCGGAGAAAGTCACGGTATCGCACTAGGATGTATCGTTGACGGATGCCCTCCAGGTTTAAACCTCTCAGAAGCAGACATTCAAACGGATCTCGACCGTCGTCGTCCAGGCACTTCTCGCTATACCACTGCACGCCGCGAACCTGATGAAGTAAAAATCCTTTCCGGTGTGTTTGAAGGGAAAACGACCGGGACTTCGATCGGTTTGCTGATTGAAAACACCGACCAACGCTCAAAAGACTACTCAGAGATCAAAGACAAGTTCCGTCCAGGTCATGCTGACTACACCTACCATCAAAAGTATGGGGTGCGTGATTATCGAGGTGGCGGCCGTTCGTCTGCTCGTGAAACGGCGATGCGCGTTGCGGCGGGCGCGATTGCGAAGAAATACCTCAAGCAAGAGTTTGGTGTCGAAATTCGCGCTTACCTATCGCAGATGGGCGATGTTGCGATTGAGAAAGTGGATTGGGATGAGATCGAGAACAACCCATTTTTCTGCCCGGATGTGGATAAGGTTGAGCAGCTCGATCAATTGATCCGAGATCTGAAAAAACAAGGCGACTCTATCGGTGCAAAATTGCAAGTGGTCGCCACTGGCGTACCCGTTGGACTTGGCGAGCCAGTGTTTGATCGTTTAGACGCCGACATTGCGCATGCACTGATGAGCATCAATGCGGTAAAAGGCGTCGAAATCGGTGATGGTTTTGATGTGGTAAGCCAAAAAGGCAGCCAGCATCGTGATACCCTCACGCCAAGCGGTTTTGGTAGCAATCATGCTGGTGGCATCTTAGGCGGTATCTCGACTGGGCAAGACATTGTCGCGAATATCGCGCTCAAACCAACGTCGAGCATTACCGTACCGGGTGAAACCATCACCAAGCAAGGGGAACCGACCGAGCTGATTACCAAAGGCCGCCATGACCCCTGTGTTGGCATTCGCGCAGTGCCGATTGCTGAAGCCATGCTGGCGATTGTGTTGCTGGATCACTTGCTGCGTCATCGCGGTCAAAACCACGGTGTCACGACGCAAACCCCGAAGATTTAATCGTACAAACGGCTTCGCAAGGAAGCCGTTTTCTTTTCGCTGTGGCGCGTCTTAACGCTGGCAGCGGAGTCGGGTACAATAGCGCGCATCGTTACTTTGAACCTCCATATTGATGACCCACGATTATCGCGATTTGATTGCACTCTTCAATCAGACCTTTTTTGAACAGTATCAGACCCGTCTTGAACTTGGCGGTGATGAGCCTATCTACCTTCCCGCGGATGACTCTAGTCCTTACCATCGCATCGTGTTTGCACGAGGTTTCTATGCGTCTGCACTGCATGAAATCGCCCATTGGTGTGTGGCAGGCCCTGAGCGCCGTTTACTGGAAGATTTTGGTTATTGGTATCACCCCGATGGCCGCAATGAACAGGTTCAAGCGCAGTTTGAACAAGTGGAGATACGTCCGCAGGCGTACGAGTGGATCTTATCGGTCAGCGCTGGCTTTGCATTTAGTGTAAGTTGCGACAATCTCAATGGTGACGTTGAACCCGACCGCCTTGGGTTCATGCAGAAGGTCCATCAAGAAGTGATGTCCATTTTGGCGACGGGGTTGCCGCCGCGTGTGCTGGCATTGTCTGAGGCATTACGTGCCTTCTACCAAACCCCGCCACTTAAACCTGACGCCTTTATAGTCAAATAGAGCTTGGAATCAACCACACCGCCTCTGACTCGCCTTGATGTTGATAGGTGTATGAGGTTGGTACGCTGCCTTCTTCCATAACCCACACTACAGCAATCAGTGATGACCAATGGTTGGCGACGCTCAAATCAATCTGCGCCAAGCCGTTATTAAGTGATGACTTCACTAAGCATTGGTCATAGTCAACCAAACTGAGATCGCCTTGCGCCGTGCGGTTGTCGCACACCGATAGGTAAGCGATTTTGCCATTCAATTCATAGAGCATCACGTCGATATTGAGCGTATAGACCGACGCAAGGTCATTGTCATAACTGATCGAGAGCGCTTGGAGTCCCTCGGTGGTTGCCGCTGGCGTAGCGGATGGGGATGCCTGCGCGGCATCGGCGCTCGCGGAGCTTCCACCCTCGTCACCGCCGCCCCCACCGCCACAAGCAGAAAGGCCAAGGGAGGCGAGCAATAGTGCGCCAGTAAAGTAAGGGTTGATGTGTGTAGGCTGTCTCATCGGGCGTCTCCTTTAGTCGATGTAAATTCGGCTGGGTACTGCGAGTGTGTACCAGTTGGTGGCGGTGGTGCCGTTATCATCTTGGGCGAATTCATCAAAACTTGGGTAGGCGTTGAGAATATCGACCTGCTCCAGTGGGTGGGCCCAGTTGGTGGGGATTTCAATCGCCCACGGTAGCCCGTTGCTGGTGTGGTAGTATGTGTCACCGGACGAGGCGTCGACGCCATTCGCTCGGTAGCGGGGGTCAAACTTGACCGTCGGTGCTTGATTCTTTAGATGGATCTCCAAGCTACGGCCTGGGTGAGAACCGGACAATTGATGGCCTATATCACCGTGATAGTGACCGGGCGCAGCAAAGATGAATGGGTCATACGGAAAATCGGGCATCTGCGCTAAGCTCGGCGCGTTGAGTAGGGTAACGTGCAGAGTCCAAGTCGGGCGGTAGCTCGTGCCACACTGCTCCTGAGTACGAAACATGCTGCAATTGGCCGCTTCTCCCGGCTCAGTGATGTCCCACAAGTCCTCTTCGATGATGAAGACAGCGTCAATGGTGTCAGCTTCTAAGACGACGCGGCTTTGTTCTTCACCATTGACAGTAAGGCGCACCGAGTCTTGTTTGATGTCGCTCTGGGCGATGCCTGGAAGGCGGATTGCGAAGCCAGAGTGGTAATCGCCACCTAACGCCGCGACTTGCCCCTCCATTTTAAGACGAATCACTTGGCCATCCAGTTGGTATTCGGTGTAGCGCACGTTCATTAACACATCATTCATGTCGTAATCGCCCTGCATCGGGTACTGATCTTCATAGGCAAACGTCGTGTACTCTCCGCCGGCTGGGTATGACTCAGTGGTCACCCCACTTTCTGTAATATCGACCCGATAATCTTCGACTTCCCCTTCAGGTACGCCGCCACTTGGACCGATGCCGGAGGTATTACTGAGGCGAAAACGCGCCCAGGTTTCGCCGCTCTGCGCCCATGTTGGCGCATCAAAGAAGACAGAGGCTGTACCATCAATGACCGAGCGGTCGGTAATGATCTGCTCGCTGGAGTCAAACTGCCCATCTCTGTCCCAGTCAATCCAGCCATTGAGCACGCTGTCGGCGCTCGCGCCAGTGACCGTGACTTGCACCATACTGGTCTGACCCACTTGCAGCGGGACGGGAAACGCGACACCATCGTCGTCGTTGAGTCCATCGGCGCTGTCATCACTCAATGGAGGAAGATAAGCCTCGCTCTCACCATCCACGCTGAGCCCGAGCGTTAAGCCACTGATACCATGGCGCGCGCCGAGCGCAGCGTAACTGGTTTGATAGCTATCCGGCGCATCACCAAAGTCTGTGTTGTCACTGGCGACCACTGGCGCTAACGCGCAGCGTGCGCCATCGTTCGAGTTGCTGGAAGGGCCGTAGGCAAAAAAATCCGCACTGGATTGAGTACCGTCTAGGGTGACACGAAACACCAAACCGTTGGCGTTGTTGCTGCCATAGAGATTGCCGTCAACGTCAAAATAGATAGCACCAAAGGTGAGCTTGTAGCCGAGTAGATCTTTGTTTAGCACTTGGTTAAGACGCGTCGAACTACCGGCTTCAACGTCAATCTCAATCAAGTAACCGTTAGCATCAATCGAATAGGCGAGGCCATTGTCAGGATGAAACGCGAGGTCATAAATCGCAGGCGTGCCGAAATCAGAGGGATTGGCCACTTGCGTCATGACCAGAGTCTCGAGATCTGCCTTAATTAAGCCGTATGAAGGGTGGTAGCCAAACCACGCATTAGTATGCACCGCCACATCACCGACATAGATGCGCTCGGGTACGCCGGCGGGCTGAGTCATCTCGAGCGGGTATTTGACGAATTCGGCATCGAGTTTAGCTAGAGTCTTGGCATCGTAATCCCACGCGTAAATAAAATCATCATGCTTGCTGTAACCGGCACCATTAAGCTTGGCACTGCCCATATTGGACTCGAGCGCGCGATAGCTGCCGAGGTCGATGTCGACACCATATGCCACTGGGAAGCCATTTGGGTTTTGAATTAGAAACGCCTGAGTGGGACATTGCGCAAAAGGCACCTCAGAACGCGCGCTGTGATGCGCTACGGCGAGGGATAAGGCGACGAGAACGTTGACGGACAATCGGGACATCTTCATAGCAATTCCTTGGTTGTTTGCGGTGCATAACTCCCTATTGCAACCGATATGCCAGAGGACAACCCCTTGTGAACACAAGCATTTGCCTTGGGTTTCTCAATGTGAGAAGCTTTGGCCTCTTTTTGAGAATCAAACTGATTTTAGGTAGCTACAGAGAATGATCACGGAATACGAAGAAGCGTTGCTTGCGCTAATTGATGCGCGTATTGAGACAGCATCGGAAGATGAGTTGTTTGCAGGTGGCTACCTGCGTGGGCACATTTCTCTCTCCGCTGCGGCATGTGAAGAAGAGGGAATCGTCGATCTTGACGTGTTCAAGCACCGCATTCAAGCCAGTTTAGATGAGGCGCGCAGCGAGTTGTCACCTGCTGATCGCACCATAGTGAATGACCTATGGGCCGAGTTAGCTGACCAAGCCTTACGTGCCTGACTCTTGAGTGCCTGAGTCTTAAGAGCCTAAGTCAGCCAATCGGGCCTTGTTGACTAAAGCCTATTACAACTCAGTAATAGGCTTCCCCTTTCTTAATTTTCTTACCCACATCCGACTTGGGTGGCAGGCGTCGAGGATGTCGACAGGCAGTGGCATAGGATCGCCACACATCTGTGAAGCGAGTGTTTCCGCCAGCAAAGGTGCGCTGCTTAATCCACGCGAACCTAGCCCCAACATGCAATACAGATTCGGATAACTTGGTACCGGCAGCGCCTCATCCTCTTGCTGTGTTGCTAATGTTTTGTATTGTTCCACCGTCGCGCTCTGCACGCCCACCGCACCGATAAACGGCAGATGGTCGCGGCTCACGCAGCGAATGCCTTGGCGAGATTGGTTGTCACTGGTATCGACATCCTGAGTCCAATCTTGGTTGGGGAGGCAGCGCTTGAGTTTTTCGCCATTGTCGATTTGCGCAGCAGGATCAAACTCTGTATCAAGGCTCGTGCGATCGTAGCTGGCGCCAATACAATGCTGCTGGGTATTCGGGTTCACTGGCGTCATGTAGCCATCGTAACAAAGTACGTTGCGCAAGCTGCTTAATCGCTCGGTGGTCGGGATATGACTTACTTGTCCTTTCACTCGCCCAAGTGGCAGAGTGGAGGTCTGCGTAAGGTCGGTAAACTGATGCCCATTGGCGACCACTACCGCATCAAAGGAGCGGGACTCCTGTTGGCTGCATACCGTCCAGTAGCCCTCAGGATGCGCTTTTAGCTCGGTGACCTTGTGCTCAAAGCGCACCTCGAAAAGAGGGTGTGCCGATAAATCGTCAATCAAACCTTGGCTTAACTCTGCCGGGCAGAGCCAGCCGCCTAATGGATAATGCACGCTAGGCATGGTCAACGGTAAGCCGACGGTTTGCGCCGTCTGCGCTGGGTCCAATGGCGTAACCAGTTGAGCATCAAAGCCCACTTGAGTCAGTTTGCTCAGTTTGGTGTGTGATTTTTCATCCCACATCAATTGAGTGACGCCGCACCAGTCGTGGTCGAAATGAAAGCGTTCACTGGCTTGCTCGACAAATTGACGGGCAAAGAGAAAAGCAGGGGCGAAAAAGCGTGACACGCCGCTGTGGGTGCCATTGAGCAGTGGGTACACCGCGCCTTGTCGATTGCCAGAAGCGCCCATTGCAGCGGCTTTATCTTGGCAATAAAGCGTGACGCGTTTCCCGCGTCGAATCAGCGCCGTGGCTAAGGTTGCGCTGGCAATGCCACCACCAACAATGGCGATCGACTCTGCTTCCGCGCTATTTGGCCGCGCAAATAGGGGGGAGAGGTTGCTATAAGGTGTGCGTTCACTCAACTCACCCGCGATCATCTCTCTTTTGGTGCCAAAGCCTTTGACTTTTTTCATCGCAAAGCCCGCTTCAATCAGCCCTCTACGGACAAAACCGGCGGCAGTAAAGGTGGCGCAGTGACAGCCTTGTTTGGCGAGTCTCGCCATGCCGTCAAACAGCGTTTGATTCCACATTTCTGGGTTTTTACTCGGAGCAAATCCGTCGAGAAACCAGGTGTCAACGAAACCTTGCTCAGGCACTGGAACCAGAGGGAGGCAATCTTTAATGTCACCAAACCAGAGATCTAACGTCACGGCTCCGTCATCGAGCACAATACGGTGACACTCAGGCACCGCAATCGGATAGTGTTTTTGCAGCTTTTGCGCGTAGTTGGCCAGCTCAGGCCATGCGAGGTGCGCCTTGGCCAAGTCTTCTTTGCTTAGGGGGTACTTCTCAAAACTGACAAAATGCAGTTCTTTAAGTGGCGCATCAGGATGGCGCTGTCTAAATTCATCAAACCATTGCCACAACGCAAGGAAGTTAAGCCCTGTGCCAAAGCCGGTTTCTGCCACCACAAAACGGCGTTGGTCATATTCCTGCCATCTTTGCGGAAGATGATTTTGGGTCAGGAAAACATAACGGGTTTCTTCAAGACCATTGACGTTAGAGAAGTAGACATCGTCAAATTGGTCGGAAACTGGTGTGCCAGCTTCATTCCAGCCAAGCTGGGCGTGCGAGATAGTGGTCATAGAGAGTCGGAATTCTTTCTATTTAGACATTAAAAGTGTGAAGATTGTACGGATTTATGGGAAAGCTGACCACTTTTGCAGGGCAACTTCGTTATTATCTAGCGGAAATTTAATTTATAGGATTGTCATAATGAAACGTGTCGTAATCACCGGTATGGGTATTGTTTCGAGTATCGGTAACAACGTCGAAGAAGTGTTAGCGTCTCTAAAAGCAGGAAAATCTGGTATCACTGCCTCTGAGCAGTTTAAAGAACACGGTCTACGTTCGCAGGTTTGGGGTGATCTAAAAATCAACCCAGCAGAGCATATCGACCGTAAACAGATGCGCTTTATGGGTGATGCGGCTGCGTATGCTTACCTATCAATGGAACAAGCGATTGAAGATGCAGGCCTGACTCCAGAGTTGGTCTCTAACGATCGTACCGGTATTGTGGCAGGTTCAGGTGGCGCATCTGCGCTTAATCAAACGGTGGCGACTGACACCATGCGTGCCAAAGGCGTGAAACGTGTTGGCCCATACATGGTGCCTCGTACTATGTCATCGACGGTTTCTGCGTGTCTTGCGACACCGTTTAAAATCCGCGGCGTGAACTACTCAATGAGCTCGGCGTGTGCGACTTCTGCGCACTGTATTGGTCACGCGATGGAGCTGATTCAACTGGGTAAACAAGACATCGTATTTGCCGGTGGTGGTGAAGAGCTCGATTGGTCTCAAACCATGATGTTTGATGCGATGGGCGCTCTGTCGACTAAGTACAACGAGACACCAGAAAAAGCGTCTCGTACCTACGATGCGGATCGTGATGGTTTCGTTATCTCTGGTGGTGGCGGTATGTTAGTCATTGAAGAGCTTGAGCACGCGCTTGCGCGCGGCGCGAAAATTTACGGCGAAATTGTTGGCTACGGCGCGACGTCTGACGGCTACGATATGGTGGCGCCATCAGGTGAAGGCGCGGTGCGTTGTATGAAGATGGCGATGCAAGCTGTCGATAGCATTGATTACGTCAACACCCACGGCACCTCTACACCGGTTGGTGATGTGAAAGAGCTTGGTGCGATTCAAGAGCTGTTTGGTCAAAACAGCCCAGCAATTTCAGCAACTAAAGCGATGACAGGTCACGCATTGGGCGCTGCAGGCGTGCATGAAGCCATCTACTCAACCTTGATGCTGACTCACAACTTTATTGCCCCAAGTGTGAACATCGAAAATCTCGACGAAGCGGCTCAAGGCCTTGATATCGTGACTCAAGCGCGTGACGCTGAGCTGAACACTGTGATGTCAAACAGCTTCGGTTTTGGTGGAACGAACGCGACGTTGGTGATTAAAAAGTACCAAGCTTAATTGCTCGCGCTGGTTCGCCAGACACCCGTTTCCAGGACTGGTGGTGAAGAGTTTTACTCACCGCCGAACAGACGCAGACTCTGACCCATGGAGAGCGGGTTAGGATCCTTTTGTTCTGGATAATTGCCCGGCCATGCGCCGGGCTTTTTTACGTCAAGCGGGGCGTGCTACTCGACACCGAGCCTGCTTTTCTGCACAATCGCCCCAACGCCATTTAATCAAAGACAGCACACCATGAAAATTCTAATCGATGAAAACATGCCTTACGCCGAGGGGCTATTTAGCCAACTGGGTGAGGTGGTGTTGAAATCAGGCCGACAAATCACTGCGCAAGACCTTATCGATGTGGATGCGCTCATGATTCGCTCCGTCACCAAAGTGAACGCAGAGCTTATCGCCAACGCCAATAAACTGAAATTTGTCGGCACCGCAACCGCGGGGATGGACCATGTCGACCAAGCACTATTGCGTGAACGAGGCATCTTTTTTACCGCCGCTCCCGGATGCAACAAAGTCGGCGTTGCTGAATATGTGGTGAGTGTGATGATGGTGCTAGCGCAGCAACACGGTTTCTCTGTGTTTGATAAAACCGTTGGCATTATTGGTGCTGGTCAGGTGGGCAGTTACTTACAAGCGTGTTTGGAAGGGATCGGCATTCAGGTACTCATCAACGATCCGCCAAAACAAGCGCAAGGCGACACGCGTTCGTTTACTCCGCTGGAGGCCTTGCTCGAGCAGGCGGATATTATCACCATCCATACGCCAATTACGAAAGAGGGTGAGTATCCTACCCATCACCTTATCGATGAAGCGGTACTCAACCGTTTACGCGGCGACCAAATCTTGATCAATGCGGCGCGGGGTCCCATCGTGGACAACAGTGCACTTAAGGCGCGGCTTGCGCGTAAAGATGGCTTTATTGCAGCACTAGACGTGTTTGAATTTGAACCTGAGGTTGATATGGAGTTGCTGCCTCTGCTAGCATTCGCGACCCCTCATGTGGCTGGATATGGGCTTGAGGGGAAAGCTCGTGGCACGACGATGATCTTTAATGCCTTTTGTGAGTTTTTAAATCAAGAGTTGAGCGCGAACGCCAGTGATCTGTTGCCGATCGCGCCGGTTCCTCGTCTTGAGCTTAATCGAGCGTGGGATGAGGCGACGCTACACACGATCACACAGCTCGTCTATGATGTGCGTAAAGATGATGCACTGTTTCGCCGAGAAATCGGTCAGCCCGGCGCCTTTGACGCCATGCGTAAAAATTACTGGGATAGACGCGAATACAGTGCCATCACGCTAGTGGGGACGGCTGATTGTCAGTTGTCACCCCTAGCCAAACTAGGTTTTCAGGTTGAGGTAAATCAATGAGCCAGCAATACAATGTTGCCATTCTGGGCGCGACAGGCGCCGTCGGTGAGACGATTTTAGACGTTTTACAAGAACGTAAATTTCCCGTGGGTGATCTCTACCTACTTGCCAGCGAGCGTAGTGAAGGCAAAAGCTACCGTTTTAATGGCAAGACGATCAAAGTAGAGAATGTTGAGAATTTTGACTGGTCTCAAGTTCATATTGCGCTGTTTTCTGCTGGGGGCGATTTGTCGGCGAAATGGGCACCCATCGCTGCAGAGGAAGGCGTTGTCGTGATCGACAATACGTCACATTTCCGCTACGAATATGACATTCCTCTTGTGGTGCCAGAGGTCAACCCAGAAGCGATTGCGGAATTTCGTAACCGCAACATCATCGCTAACCCAAATTGCTCGACCATTCAAATGCTGGTGGCGCTCAAGCCAATTCATGATGCCGTCGGAATCGAGCGCATCAATGTCTCGACTTACCAGTCAGTGTCAGGAGCAGGCAAAGCCGGTATTGAAGAGCTGGCAGGGCAAACGGCCAAGCTACTCAATGGGCTACCAGCTGAAACCAACCAGTTCTCTCAGCAGATCGCGTTCAACTGTATTCCACAGATCGACCAGATGATGGAAAACGGCTACACCAAAGAAGAGATGAAGATGGTGTGGGAGACGCAAAAAATCTTTAATGACCCATCCATTACGGTGAACCCGACCTGCGTTCGCGTGCCGGTGTTTTATGGCCATGCTGAAGCGGTCCACGTAGAAACTCGCGCGCCGATTGACGCAAGTGAAGTCGTGCAGATGCTCGAGCAAACCGAAGGGGTTGAAGTATTCCATGGCGAGGATTTCCCGACCCAAGTTCGCGATGCTGGCGGCAAAGATCACGTCATGGTTGGACGAATCCGCAATGACATTAGCCACCACAGTGGCGTCAATTTGTGGGTTGTGGCCGACAACGTCCGTAAAGGCGCGGCGACCAACGCGGTACAAATCGCCGAAGTGTTGATTCGCGATTACTACTGAGTGTCCGCTTCGCTTTTAAGAGCCTCGCCCTAGTGCGAGGCTTTTTTAATCAAAGTAAGAAAATTAGTGTGAGATTCATGCGATTATGGCGTAGGACACACATTTTTTGGCTCTCAGCCTATAGTTTTACTGCGTTTATCCGATATATTTAACAGATCAACGTTTTCAAACTATTAAGCACATAGCTGAGCCTTTTATGCTTCATATTTTTAAGCGCCTGCTTTTGCCCTTGGCATTGGTGGCCGTGACTCAGACATCCATCGTTAGTGCAGAAAGCATTCGCCTAAAGGGTCCAAACGGCGAAATTCAGTCTTCTCCACAGTTTGCACAGCCGCTTACGCGTCGCTCTGGACTAGCGAATGAACCGTCACGCTTCTACGGACCGACTGGCGAACAAGAGACCTTATGGAGCATCGCTTCGCAACTGAGACCCTCTAATCAAGTCTCTGTGCAGCAAACCCTCTACGCTATTTATCAGATCAATCCCCAAGCTTTCGACAACCAAAATATCCATGAACTGATCCCAGGCAGCAATCTTCGTATCCCTTCGTTAGCGCAAATCCAGAGTGCCACCACCGAACAAGCGGTCAATGTGATGGCGGCGCACCAAGCGCGCTTAACTCCGACTCAACCCGTCGCCCCAGCGCCTCAGCCTCAACGGACAACCCCTCCGGTCACGGCGCCAGTCGAAACTCCGGTCGTTGAGTCTACAACGCCTGACATGATGGACAAATCGGCGCAAGATGTACCGAGTGCCCCTGAAAGTCGCCCACAAGACAGTGCCTCACAAATCAGCGATCTCAAAGAGATGGCCAATCAAGAGCGCCAAGGTGAAGTCTCGACGCTAGAAAATCAGCTCAAAACCTCTGAAACAGAGTTGATGGCGTTGGAGGAGAAAAACCACAAACTGCGCCTGATGCTTGCACAGGTTCAATCGGAAGTGGACGTACTCAAAGACTCCTTGGGCGATGAATCTCGCATTCGCAACGAAGTTGAAAAACTGCTGGAAGCCGAACGTCTCAAACTGGCGGAAGAGCAAAAAATGGCGCCAAGCCAATGGGATAAGTTGCTATCGAACACTTGGGCAGTGGCCGCAATGGCGGTGGTTCCTGGTTTGATCATTGGTTTGTTGATCATGTTGTTACTCGGGCGCCGTTCTAAATCGGAACCTCAAGCAGAAACCACACAGGAAACGACGCCAACGGTTGCACCTGTTGTCCCCGATACGCTCAATGAAGATATTGGTGATGATCTTCTGCTCGATGATGACTTGTTTGGCGAGTCAGATGACGGTGAAGCGCTGTTCTCCGATGAATCGGAAGAGCAAAGTGATGAGGCAGATGTGTTTGCCGACCTTGATGACAGCGATTTAGACTTCAACCTCGAGGGCGAAGAGGGTGAGGACCCATTCGCCGGTATCGGCGATGACGGCGATCTGGATGAAACCCTTGCCGATGAAGTGGACAGTGCCAACGGTATCAGCGTCAAAGGGGATGATAAAGCACTCAGCTTGGAAGAGATGGAACGTGCGCTTGATGATGTCGTGATGGACGACGATGAAGATGACAGTTTTGACCTCTCGGATGGCGGTGACTTTAGTCAAGATGACATTGACTCGTTGCTCGCTGGTGACAGCGATGACGATCCGCTAGAAAGTAGCGAACTCGACCAATCCATGTTGGATGATTTGTTTGCGCAGAACAAAGAGAGTGATGACGGCGATGTCGACTTCGATGAGTTACTTGATGAAGCGGAAAATGCGTTTGACTTGAGTGATGAGGCCGATGACGAACTGACACAAACCTCAATTGCATCCGATGATGATATTGATGCTCTGTTCGCAGAAGCGGAGGCGCAAGCTAACTTAGAGGATCTCGAGTCTAACTCGGTCGATGACGCCGCTCTGCTTGACGAAATGCTAGAGTCAGACTTCCAGCTCGATGATGACGAAGAGGATGATTTCGACGACTTGATTGGCGCTGATATTGAGGAGAGCGTTGAGCCTGAGAGCACCGAGTTACTCGACGAGTTGCTGGAGGCCGATGAAGAGGACCCGTTTGAAGATTCACAATCTCTACTCGACAGTGAACTCGATGAGCTGATTGGCGCCGATGAGTTAAATGCCCCTCTTGATGCCGGCACGGATCTGCTGGATGAACTGGTAGGGCAAGATGGCGAAGAGGATCTCAACGATGACGCCACTGATTTGTTCGAAGAGCTGCTTGATATTGAGCAGAGTAGTGAAGAGAGCCTAGAAGCCACTGCTGACGACGTGTCGCCTAGCGAGAGCGTGAGTGAAGATGTTGATACCTTGCTTGACCAAGCGCAAGCAAAGGAACAGGCTTTACCAGAACCAGAACCAGAACCAGAACCAGAACCAGAACCAGAACCAGAACCAGAACCAGAACCAGAACCAGAGAAAGGTTTTTCTAGCGAAGAGTTCATCGACGATATGATGAGTGTTGCCCCGCAAGGTGATCCATTGCTCGACGCACAAGAACAAGACCCTGATTTATCTACGTTAGCGCTTGACGAGCAGGATGAGTCTGATCTCATCCCAGCAGAGCCAGAGCCAGAGTCAGAAGAAGATGAAGACGACTGGTTAAGCGCCGCTATCGACGAAGTGGAAAATCCTGATTTTGACTCAGAGACGCCGCTCGATAGTGACGAGTTGTTGCCGCAGAGCGGTAGTGAGGAAACGTCAGCAGAGCCAGCTACGCAGAGTGATGATGCCCAAAATGATGATGCTGACGATGATGATTGGCTGACGTCTGCCATTGAAGAGGTTGAGCAGCCACACGTTGAAGAGCGCCCATTAGAAGAGAGTCCGGTTAAGGAAGAGTTAGCGACTGAGCCAGAACCAACACAACCTGTAGAGGATGAGCCTACACCTGCCGTTGATGCTGGATGGGACCAGGACAGTGATCAACCAGCCTCTAACACAGAGGAGAGTGAAGCGGTAGATACACCGGAATCGGATGAGATGGAATCATCAGACGAGCCGGAGCTTGCGTCATCATCAGCCCCTGAAGTGGCTGCGAATGAGTTTGGTGTTCCGCAAGATGAAGATTGGCTAGTGGAAGACCCAACGCCAGAGACACAAACCGATGCGGATACATCGGACAGTGCAGATCCTCTGTCGCAATCTGTCAGTGATATCTCTGACGTCGATGATTTGGAACTTCCAGAACATACTGAAGAAGATGCCCTGGCGGATGTGGCCAACGAGCCTGCCACACCAGAGTCAGAGACATCAGTCAGTGACGATGAGACTCTCGATTTTGATGATTTAGATCTTCCAGAATATAGTGAAGACGATGCGCTTGCGGATGTGGCCAAGGAACCCGCCACACCAGAGCCAGAGCAATCAGTCAGTAACGATGAGACTCTCGATTTTGATGATTTAGAGCTTCCAGAATACAGTGAAGACGATGCGCTTGCGGATATGGCCAAAGAACCTGCCACATCAGAGCCAGAGAAATCAGTCAGTGACGATGAGACTATCG
>JACGDM010000010.1:0-155198 GCA_036903855.1 Vibrio cholerae
CTTTCTGTTTATGAATAGGGAACCTCGTGTGTCGCTCCAGTTTGATAGCCTTCATCGTGCTTAACGGTGACACAATACGGACGCGGGGTGGAGCAGCTTGGTAGCTCGTCGGGCTCATAACCCGAAGGTCGTCGGTTCAAATCCGGCCCCCGCAACCAATTTTAAAGGCGTTATGATTCGCTAGCTCGTCGAGCTCAGCCATTCATAAAACCTAGCGAAGGTAGTCGGTTCAAATCCGGCCCCCGCAACCCAATGAAGCGTGTTGTGATTCGCTATACCTGCTCTTTCTAATGCTGAGAAGCATCATCCCCCAAATTAGAACCTCTAAGCGTCAATTGTGACGTTTTTTTGTTTGTCTCCAAGATGACACAGCAATGGCAATGGGCCTTGCGCGTATTTTCAACTCAACGCCCCAGATCTAACTAACAGAGTTATCCACATTTTTTATTCTGTGGATAAGTTCGTGGGTAACCTGAATTTAGTCTTTGTATAAGCGCTATGCAGGAGGATCTTTCTCGATGTTTTATCAGGTCATGGGTGTTTGGTTTTTTGTTAAGTTATTGATTTATATTGATTTAAAGTGATTTTCAATAGGTAGGGCAAACTGGTTTTTTGATCATTAAGTGCTTGTTTTTTGATCTTAATCATTGGTGACCAGTGTGATTAACTTTTTCAACTTTCAGTAAATTTGCCGCACATCTCATTTTTTTCCACATTGCCGTTTTTAGAACAACCTCAAACTCTGCGTTGATGAATTCGGCAAGCATTATGCATCTCTAGGCATTCCTTTTTCTATTATTCGAATCAGTCTTTGCTGTTTGTTGGAGATGTAGTGGCTTTGTGAGCGTTGTTGTTCCAGCGCCCACTCAATATGCACATCTAATGTACTGCAAAGTCCAAGGCGTTGTGTGAGTGCATCCACAATCGCTTGGCGATAAGGGGCATTACCTAAGGCGATGGCAATATTGCGGAGCCATTGTTTGTGCCCAATGCGACGAATGGCTGAGCCTTGCATATTGGTGAGAAAAGTCTCCTCGTCCCACAGAAACAGCGACAACAACTCTGGGTCTTTCAGTGCAGCTCTTCGATGGAAGTCAGACTCTTTGGTGAGTGGCGAGTAGCGACTCCAAGGGCACACAAGTTGGCAGTCATCGCAGCCGTATATCCTGTTGCCCATCGGGCGGCGAAACTCTTCCGGTATGATGCCGTCGAACTCTATGGTCAAGTAGGAGATGCAACGTCTTGCGTCGACCACACCGTCATCAATAATCGCCTGCGTTGGGCAAGAGGTCATGCAAGCGGTACACTTGCCGCAATCACCTTGGTGAGGCGCGTCAACAGGCAGCGGCAAGTCAATGAGAAGCTCACCTAAGAAAAACCAAGAACCGCAGGACTCGTCAATGATAAGCGAATGTTTACCCGTCCAACCGAGTCCGGCTTTTTCAGCGAGAGGCCGTTCTAAAATCGGCGCAGAATCGACAAAAGGTCGATAGCCGAAGGCGCCCACCTCTTGCTCAATACGTTGACCGAGTTTTTTTAACTGGTTACGCACCAATTTGTGGTAATCGCGCCCTAGCGCATAGCGGCTGACATAGGCGTTCTCTGGATTGGCGAGGTTAGAGGCAAATTCCGCTTCTGGGGGCAAGTAATCCATTCGCGCACTGATCACTCTTACGGTCCCTGGCAATAGCTCATCCGGTCTCGCGCGCATCATGCCGTGTCTTGCCATCCAATCCATGTCACCATGATAGCCAGCATCCAGCCAGGCTTGCAGAGCGCGCTCATGGCGAGTCAAATCGACATCACAGATACCGACTTTTTGAAATCCGAGCTCCTTAGCCCAAACTTTGATCTTGTCTGCAAGCTGCTGGTAGTCCATGCTGGGATCTCTTGGTTCAATGGGGCGGGGATCTTAACGGATCTTAACGATCGGATCTAGCAACCTTCACGCGGCCAAACGCGAGAATTCGCGCTTTTTTGACGAATACTCACACAACAGATCTTGTCTCCCAATTCCAACCCAGTTTACTATTCCTGTTCTTTTGATTTTTATATAGTCCCGAGTTAGAGACCTTTGTCCATGATGACCAAACAATTTTCCCTAAAAGATGAAACTGCCACCATTCAACTAGGGACACGATTAGCGCAGCTTTGCTCACAGCAAACCACTCTTTATTTGCACGGTGATCTGGGAGCAGGGAAAACGACGCTGAGCCGAGGGTTTGTTCGTGCGCTTGGTCATCAAGGGAATGTGAAGAGCCCAACTTACACCTTAGTTGAGCCTTATCAATTACAAGAGTGGCAGGTGTATCACTTTGATCTTTACCGCTTGGCTGATCCAGAAGAGCTAGAATTCATGGGAATTCGTGACTATTTCACCCCTGATGCGATTTGTTTGGTCGAATGGCCGGAAAAAGGCGAAGGGCTGTTACCTCAAGCGGATTTGGATGTTGAACTGCGCTATCACGGTGAAGAGCGCATTGCGTCACTCAGTGCGAACAGTGATTACGGACGTCATTTATTAGAACAGTTGGAGTTATGTTGAAGCGTCGATTTTTCAAAGCGGTATTGATCCCTTTTCTTTCTATTCTTGCGCTGCTCCCTAACGTCACATTCGCGAACGCATTGGAAGGCATACGTGTTTGGCCTTCACCGGATGAGACTCGGGTTGTCATTGATCTTCAGTCTGAGGTGGAATACAGCTACTTCACTTTGACCACGCCGGAACGTTTGGTGGTCGACCTTAAGCAGACAACGCTGAAAACGAAACTGCCGATTAACGTTTCAGATAGTCCAGTGTTAAGCAAAATCCGCAACAGTTCACCGCCGGAAAAATCAACCTATCGTTTGGTGTTTGAGTTGAAGCGCAAGTCGGCGCCACAACTTTTCAAACTGGCCCCAACGCCCGGGGGCCAATACGGTCACCGCTTGGTGATTGATCTGCCTCACGCTGAGCGAGCGACCTCGTCCGCGCCGAGTACCTCTGCGCCCAAAGTGAGTCGAGATGCCTCCCAATTACTGGGTAACGCCGATATCGTCGTGGCGATAGACGCGGGCCATGGTGGTGAAGATCCGGGTTCTATCGGGCCAACGCGTAAATATGAAAAGCACGCAACGTTAGCGATCTCGCAAAAAATAGCGGCGCAAATCAACGCGGTACCTGGCATGAAAGCCGTGCTCACCCGTCGCGGCGACTATTACGTGAACCTTAACAAGCGATCGGAGATCGCGCGCGAAAATCAAGCGCACTTGTTGGTCTCCGTACACGCCGATGCGTTTAACTCACCTAAGCCTCGGGGTGGCTCGGTGTTTGTGCTCAACACCAAGCGCGCGAACTCTGAAATTGCTCGTTGGGTCGAAAACCACGAAGAGCAGTCGCAGTTGCTAGGGGGAGCCGGCGAAGTGTTGGCAAAGAACAACAGCGATCGCAATGTCAGCCAAACCTTACTTGATCTTCAGTTTAGCCACTCCCAGAAAGAGGGCTACAAGGTCGCGACCAATATTCTGTCTGAAATGACCAAGGCAGGCGTGCACTTGCACAAGAAAGATCCCGTCAATGCGAGCTTGGCAGTATTGAAATCCCCGGACATTCCTTCGGTACTGGTCGAGACGGGCTTTATCTCAAACCCGACCGAAGAAAAATTGCTGTTCCAACGCAGCCACCAAGACAAACTGGCGCGAGCACTGGCGAAAGCGATCGTCCAATATTTTGAATCGAATCCACCAGAAGGAACGTTATTTGCCAATCGCGGGAAAGCGATTAAGCATAAGGTCTCGCGCGGTGAATCCTTGTCGGTGATCGCGAAACGTTATGGCACCACCACTCAAGCCATCATGCAGGCCAACAAGCTAAAAAGCACCAGTTTGGCAGTGGGGCAGAGTTTGACCATCCCTGGCGCGACATCGGCGGTGGCAGTGCCGAAGATCAGTAACCCGGTCGAGACGGAAACCCTGATACATGAAGTTCAACGGGGCGAATATCTGGGTAAGATTGCAGAGCATTACAAAGTCTCGGTAGCGGATATCCGACGCGAGAACAATCTGACATCGGACGTGCTTAAGCTGGGACAAAAACTCAAAATTACCGTGACGATGAAAGATAAGCCACTGCGTAAACACACCGTCAAGCGTGGCGAGTTTTTGGGTAAAATCGCCAGCCAGTATGACGTTAGTGTGAGCAGTATTCGCAGCGCCAATAACTTGCGCTCCGATCAGCTTGCGATTGGTCAGGTACTGATCATCCCCAATAAATAAACGTGGGTAGCCCGAATGACGATTAAAATTCTTCCCGCGCGTTTAGCCAACCAAATAGCTGCCGGAGAGGTGGTGGAACGCCCTGCTTCGGTGGTGAAAGAGTTGGTGGAAAATAGCCTCGACTCGGGTGCTAGCCGCATTGATATTGATATCGAAAAGGGCGGCGCTAAACTGATCCGTGTTCGTGACAATGGCAGCGGGATTGAAAAAGATGAGTTGGGTCTCGCGCTCAGTCGCCATGCGACCTCGAAAATTCACACCTTGGACGATTTGGAAGCCATCATGAGCTTGGGCTTTCGCGGTGAAGCGTTAGCGAGTATTAGCTCTGTTGCTCGTCTGACATTGACATCGCGTACAGCGACGCAAGATGCTGCGTGGTCAGCGTACAGCGAAGGGCGTGATATGGCCGTTAAGATTCAACCGGCTGCGCACCCGATTGGCACGACAGTCGAAGTCTTAGATCTGTTTTTCAATACCCCCGCACGTCGCAAGTTTCTTCGTACCGAGAAAACCGAGTTTACCCATATCGATGAGCTGCTCAAACGCATCGCTCTGAGTCGTTTTGATGTCTCGATCAACTTACGCCACAATGGCAAGTTGGTTAAACAATACCGCGCCGCGAAGACAGAGTCGCAAGCGGAAAAGCGTATTGCGGCGGTTTGTGGTAGCGGTTTTGTCCGCCACATGCTGAAAATTGAGCTGGAGCACCAAGGACTCAAACTGCATGGCTGGGTCACGACGCCACAAGGCGCGCGTGCACAAAGCGATCTGCAATATTGCTACGTCAATGGGCGCATGATGCGCGATAAGCTCATCAATCATGCGATTCGTCAAAGCTACGAAACCAGCTTGAAGCCTGAACAATTTGCGGCGTATGTGCTTTTTATCGAGCTCGATCCGCATCATGTTGACGTCAATGTTCATCCTGCTAAGCATGAAGTGCGCTTTCACCAAGCGCGCTTGGTGCATGACTTTATCTATCAAGCCCTCACAGATGCCCTTGCTCAGGGAGCACACATTGATAAGCCTGAGCAGAGCCAATCGGCGTTTCATGATGATCACACTCCACCTATTGACGCTGCCGAGCAGGTCCCTGCCTATCCCGGTCGCGCTGACTATGTGAAAGCCGAGCCTACCGCTCGTAATGAGAGCCGCGTCAATGAGCGAGAGGTTTCTCACTCTTGGGCGCAAAGTCGCAATGAACCCGCTCGCAGTGGTCAGGCGCGCGGCGCGAAGATGGAGTCCGCGCCTTCTCAGGCGGAGCTCAGAGTTTATCAAACCTTACTCTCTGCAACAGAGGATGAATCTGCGACAGAAGAAAAGGCGACCAAAGAAACACAGAACTCTCACGCGCGCTCAACGCCATTCAGTGAGGAACCACCGAGCGATGAAGCGCTGACCCACGAGGAGTCAGCCCCGATCGTACAAGCCACATCGATCGTTGCTTTAGGGAAAGCCATCAGCATTGTTGCAGGGCAGTACGTGTTAATGGCAGATAAATCGCACTCTCAGTTGGTCTCTTTGGTGAGAGCTGAGTGGTGGCGAATCCATGGTCAGTTGAATACCAAGCTAGGCCCACTGACCAGTCAGCCGTTGTTGGTCCCCCTCTCGCTGAAGCTGGAAAGCCCATTGTTGGAAAGTGCTGAGCGATATCACGAACTTTTGCTGCGTTTGGGTATCCAACTTAAGCCAAGAGGTCAGCAAGGGCTCTTGGTGATGGGCGTGCCGCAACCGCTTCGTCAGCAAAATCTGCAACAATTGCTGCCAGATCTGTTATCTTACGCGGCCACTTATTCTGCGCAGGCGTTAGATGAGCCGGCGCTGGTGAGATGGTTAACCAATAAGATTACTCAAACAAAAAGCGACTACACTTTATCGGAAGCGATACACATCATCGCAGAACTCGAGCAGTTATGGCACGGTCAGTTGCCACTCGATGATCGACAATTTGTTCGTCCCGTAGACTACTCTGCCACCATTGCAGCAATGACATTATGAATGACCAATTACCCCTTGCTCTGTTTTTGATGGGCCCAACCGCTTCAGGGAAAACAGAGCTCGCGATTCGATTACGCCAGCGATTTCCCGTTGAGATCATTTCGGTCGATTCCGCACTGATCTATCGAGGCATGGACATAGGTACAGCCAAGCCCGACGCGCGCGAGCAAAGCCTTGCTCCTCATCGTTTGATCGATATTTTGGACCCAAGTGAATCCTATTCGGCCGCTGATTTTCGGCGAGATGCTCTTAACGAGATGCACAAGATTGTCGCCGATGGCAAGATCCCCCTGCTGGTGGGCGGTACCATGCTGTATTACAAAGCACTACTGGAAGGTTTGTCGCCTTTGCCAGCTGCGGATCCGGATATTCGGCGCACCATTGAGCAGGAAGCGCAAACTCAAGGGTGGGAGGCGCTGCACGATCAACTTAAGGCCATCGATCCCGTTTCGGCCGAGAGAATCCACCCAAATGATCCACAAAGATTGTCGCGGGCATTGGAAGTTTTTCGAATTTCAGGTAAAACTCTTACTGAGCTGACTCAAACGAAAGGAGAAGCACTCCCATTTCGTGTGAAGCAGTTCGCAATCGCACCCAAGGAAAGGGCTGAGCTCCATCGACGAATTGAGCTACGTTTTGACAAAATGATCGACGCTGGGTTTTTAGAAGAAATGCGCTCGCTGTACGCGCGCGAGGATCTTCACCCTGATCTGCCATCGATTCGTTGTGTCGGCTATCGTCAGATGTGGGACTACTTGGATGGGCAATGTACGTTGGATGAGGCTATATTTAAAGGCGTCTGTGCAACCCGTCAATTGGCCAAGCGGCAGATCACCTGGTTACGCAGCTGGGATGATTTAACTTGGTTGGATAGTGAGAACATTGACCAAGCGTTGGAAACTGTTTCAAATGCAATAGCATCGGAAGGTTTTAGCTGTGTATAATGTGATCGCTTTTGCGTGAATGTGCCCTGTAAAAGATCTGTGACTTGAAATTTGATCGTAAAGTCGTCATAACAGTGAGGGACAGGGTGTTTTTTATTCATTTAGCTCAGATGCAAAGGTCGCACCTATTTTTACGCGCACCACTAGCTAAATAACTAGAACAAAATTACAAAATAAGGAAAATAAAAATGGCTAAGGGGCAATCTCTTCAAGACCCATTCTTAAATGCATTACGTCGCGAGCGTATTCCAGTCTCTATCTACCTAGTAAACGGAATTAAACTACAAGGTCAGATCGAATCTTTCGACCAATTTGTTATCTTGTTGAAAAACACAGTAAACCAAATGGTCTACAAACACGCTATCTCAACGGTTGTGCCTGCGCGTGCAGTAAGCCACCACAGTGGTGAACGCCCTCAAGGTGACCGTCCTCAAGGTGGCGAGCGTTCTCAAGAGAAATCTGACGATTAATTTTCTCTACGCACACACATTACTGTTAAGGAGTTGATTGCTTGTTTGACCGTTATGAAGCCGGTGAGCGAGCCGTACTTGTTCATATCAACTTTACGCAAGAAGGGGAGTGGGAAGATCTCAGCGAATTCGAGATGCTGGTATCTTCAGCTGGAGTTAACGCGTTACAAGTCGTAACCGGGAGCAGACAGTCACCACACCCCAAATACTATGTCGGAGAGGGTAAAGCCCAAGAAATTGCGCAAGCCGTGCAGTTGAATGGGGCGGATATCGTGATTTTTAATCACGCCCTCTCTCCTGCCCAAGAACGTAACCTCGAAAAGCTGTGTCAATGTCGGGTATTAGACCGCACGGGTTTGATCTTAGATATTTTTGCTCAGCGCGCTCGTACTCACGAAGGTAAGTTGCAAGTGGAACTGGCGCAGTTGCGTCACATTTCAACGCGACTGATTCGTGGTTGGACGCACCTTGAAAGACAAAAAGGTGGGATTGGGTTACGTGGTCCAGGTGAAACTCAGTTAGAGACTGACCGACGTTTATTGCGTGATCGGATTAAAGCCATCTTGCGCCGCCTAGAGAAAGTGGCCAAGCAGCGCGAACAAGGTCGCCGAGCTAGAAGTCGAGCGGAAATCCCAACCGTCTCCCTTGTTGGGTACACCAACGCAGGGAAATCTACCCTATTCAACCGCATCACTGAAGCGGGCGTTTACGCCGCTGATCAGTTGTTTGCCACACTTGATCCAACGCTGAGAAAGATAGACTTGGCCGATGTCGGTCCGGCAATCTTAGCAGATACGGTTGGATTTATTCGTCATTTACCACACGATCTGGTCGCCGCCTTTAAAGCGACGCTGCAAGAGACGCAAGAAGCTGACATTTTGTTACATGTTGTCGATGCCAGTGACGACCGTTTTCGTGAGAATATTCATGCAGTTCATGTGGTACTTGAAGAAATTGATGCCCATGAAGTCCCAGCGCTGCTGGTGATGAATAAGATAGACAATCTAGAAGACCAGAAACCTCGTATAGAAAGAGATGAGGAAGGTATTCCTCGTGCTGTATGGGTATCGGCAATGGAAGGCGTGGGTATTGAATTGCTGTTTGAGGCTCTTACCGAGCGTCTTTCTAGCCAAATGGTTCAGTACCAACTGCGAATCCCGCCACAACATCAAGGGCGAATTCGTAGTACATTCTTCCAGATGAAATGTATTCAACAGGAAGAGTATGATTCCGATGGTGACTTGTTGATCGAGATTCGAATGCAACAAGCGGATTGGTCTAGACTTGAAAAAAGAGAAGGGGCAGTTTTACGTGACTTTATAGTTACTTAAATGACTGCTACAGTATAACGTCATATCAAATGATGGAGCTTTCTAATGGCGTGGAATGAGCCTGGTAATAACAACGGCAACAATGGCCGCGATAATGACCCGTGGGGTAACAATAATCGCGGTAACAAAGGTGGCCGTGATCAAGGACCGCCAGACTTAGACGAAGTGTTTAGCAAACTGAGTCAGAAACTGGGTGGAAAGTTTGGTGGTAAAGGAGGCGGTAAAGGGCCGTCTATCGGTGGTGGCGGAGCAATCGGCTTTGGCATTATCGCTGCGATCGCGGTCGCAATTTGGTTCTTTGCAGGTTTCTATACTATCGGCGAAGCGGAGCGCGGTGTTGTGTTGCGCCTCGGTAAATATGATCGCGTGGTCGATCCTGGTTTGAACTGGCGTCCTCGCTTTATTGACGAAGTGACCCCGGTGAACGTGCAAGCGATTCGTTCGTTGCGCTCTTCAGGGTTGATGCTGACCAAAGACGAAAACGTTGTCACGGTGGCGATGGACGTTCAATACCGTGTCGCGGAACCCTATAAGTACCTGTTCCGAGTGACCAACGCTGATGACAGCTTACGCCAAGCGACCGACTCTGCGTTGCGCGCTGTGATTGGTGACTCATTGATGGATAGCATTTTGACCAGTGGTCGTCAGCAAATCCGTCAAAGTACGCAAGAAACGTTGAACGGCATTGTCGACAGCTATGATATGGGCTTAGTCATTGTTGATGTCAACTTCCAATCTGCACGTCCACCAGAGCAAGTGAAAGACGCCTTTGATGATGCGATCGCAGCTCGAGAAGATGAAGAGCGTTTCATCCGAGAAGCGGAAGCGTACAAGAATGAAATCTTGCCAAAAGCGACCGGTCGAGCGGAGCGTTTGAAGAAAGAAGCGCAAGGTTACAACGAGCGTATTACGAACGAGGCCCTAGGTCAGGTTGCTCAGTTTGAAAAACTGTTGCCTGAGTACCAAGCGGCGCCGGAAGTAACGCGTAATCGTCTGTACCTAGATGCGATGGAAGAGGTATACACCCGTTCATCGAAAGTGCTGATTGATTCAGAGTCGAGCGGCAACCTCTTGTACCTGCCTATTGATAAGCTGGCGGGTCAAGATCAAGTGTCAACAAAGCGCAGTACTAAGTCATCTTCTAGTTATGATCAAATTGAGCTTGAATCCCAGCGTACTGATACCACTTCAGACACCTCATCTCGTTCAACTGATTCACGTCAAGGGAGATACTAAGAATGCGTAAGTTAATGATCCCTGTATTAGTCGTTGCATTGGCTCTGATGTTGATGTCTTTATTTGTCATTCCTGAAGGCGAGCGCGGTATCGTGATTCGATTTGGTCGAGTGCTCAAAGACAACAACGATGTGTCTCGCATTTACGAGCCGGGTCTGCACTTCAAAATGCCGATGTTCGATCGTGTTAAAACACTCGATGCACGTATTCAGACCATGGACGGCCGTTCAGACCGCTTCGTGACCTCTGAGAAAAAAGACGTCATCATCGATTCCTACGTTAAGTGGCGTATCGAAGATTTCGGTCAATACTACTTGGCGACCGGTGGTGGTAATACGCTGACGGCGGAAGCGCTCCTTGAGCGTAAAGTCACTGACGTATTGCGTTCTGAAATCGGTGCTCGTGAGATCAAACAGATCGTGTCAGGTCCGCGTAACAACGACGTTCTACCTGACAGCGCGGATGCGGATGTCGTCACGACTGAAGCGGCCAAAGAGGCACTCGAGATTGATGGTCAGCGTGACCAAATCATGCAAGAAGTGTTGAATGACACGCGTCGCAGCGCACTGAAAGACTTGGGTGTTCGTGTGGTTGACTTCAGAATGAAGAAAATCAACCTACCTGATGAGATCAGTGAGTCTATCTATCGCCGTATGCGTGCAGAGCGTGAGTCAGTGGCGCGTAAGCACCGCTCTCAAGGCCGCGAAAAAGCGGAAGTGATTCGCGCACAAGCCGAGCTTGAAGTGGCGACTATTCTTGCGGAAGCAGACAAAACCGCGCGTGTGACGCGAGGTGAAGCGGATGCACAAGCGGCGAAAATCTACTCGTCAGCGTACAACAAAGATCCTGAGTTCTATGGGTTCCTACGTTCGCTTAAAGCTTACGAGAAATCGTTCAGCGATAAGAGTGATATTCTGGTCTTGGATCCTAAGAGTGAGTTCTTTAAATACATGAACAACTCTGCGGGTGCCGCCGCGAAGTAATTCGCTATTGATGAATAAAGGCTCCGTTATGACGGAGCCTTTATTTTTTGTTTCTCATAGGATGGTTTACCATTGTCGCCGCCAGTGCGTTTGCATGTTTACGTGGCGAGGGAAAAGGAGCTGAAGATGTCTAACTCATTGTGGCTGGCATTGGGCATTGTGTTGATAGTCGAAGGGCTAGGGCCCTTAGTCGCTCCCAAAGGGTGGAGAGCCATGATTGCCCAGATCAGCGAGCAATCAGACCACCACTTAAGACGCATGGGCGGTTGTCTCGTGGTGGCGGGCGCCGTGATTGCTTATGTGTTTGGCTAGCCTTACCGAGAGGCTAACAGCCTGCAATGCAATGTGGCTATGATCGATCAGTAATGGGGAGGCGGCGTCTCTTCTGAAGGGTCAGCCAGATTCGAGCTGTCCATGTTTTTCACTTTCCCGACAACGTATTTCATCTGATCCTGCATTTTGGTGATCAGTAACTGCTGCTGGCTAAGTGCACTGTTGAGGCTCTCTACCGTTTGTTCTTGGAAGGCAAGTTGGCACTCCAAGTCATTGATGCGGTTTTCTAGTTGTTCAATAAGTGTTTCGCTCATCGTATTACTCATCTAGCTGCCAAGCTTGGGCAATGCCTGCGGATGTTGCAGAAATGACACGCCCTCGGTTATCAAAGGCAGCATCATACACCACTGCGCGAGGAGGGCGAGCATCTTTTAGTGGTACGGCTTCAAAGCCGTCGATGCGCTTTCCGCTATTGACGTCCCACACCATAATTCGACTCGACGGCGTGCCTGTTACGAGCTTTTGTCCATCATCAGAAAAGCGGGCGCTAGAGAAAATAAGCTGCCGTGAGAAACTTCGCAGTTGAGCGTGTTGTTCCCCGGTGCTTAAATCCCAAATGAACGCTTGATTGCCACCATCCGAAGTGAATGCATACTTGGCATCTCGATGCAAAGCAACACGATTAATGCGTTGCTCATGCTCAAAGGTTTTTAGAATTTGCCCGGTATTGGTGTCCCATAAGTACGCGGTGTAATCGTTGCCGCCAGACAGAGCAAAGCGCCCATTGGGCGACAGCGCAACAGAATTGACTTTTTCGTTGTGCGCGAGGAACTCAAGACGGCGTCCGGTGACTAAGTTGACGTAAATCGCTTTACCATTGGATAGCCCAAGCAATACCTGTTCGCCATTGCTGGCGATGTCGATATCGCGTATCAGTCCGTCGGATATTGACCACAGACCTTGCGCTTGCGTCCACGCTAAATCCCACACGGCGAAGTTGATTTGCGTGGCGGTCACAGCAAAGCGACCATTGTCGGAGATGCGAATGGTGGATACGGTGCTGGCTTGAGGGTCTTGCTCACCCAGTGAGGCCAGCGGTTGGCTCTCTACCAGGTCCCACAGGACAAGTTGATGCTCTTTGGAATAGAGCAGGGCGAAGCGAGCATCACGGCTTAATGCAAAGCTCGTGGCGCCATTGGGTTCAATCTCCCAGCGCTGAACGTCACTCGATGAGTAAAAACAGCCATTTATTAACGCTGAAATGACAACAACAATGATGACCTTGTTAAAAATTATCCGCATTAGGTCCAAATATCCGCTTGGTTTGGTTTAATTAAGCCGTATATTGGTTATATTGGTACAACATGTAATTGCACACCACTCTTTCTTAAAGATTTGTGCACAAAGACAAAATGCTTCAATTTGGAGAGTTTAATGAAATCTATTTTTAAAGTGTCACTGCTTGCTGCAACGGTTGCGCTAGCGGCTGGCTGTCAAAAAGACGAAGAGCCAAAAACCGACACTGCCCCAGCTGCTGAGCAAGTTCAAGCAGAGACAGGAAAAGCGGTTCACTTTAAAACCGAAGACGACAAAGCGGCTTATGCTATCGGTGTGTCGTTTGCTAACTATCTGAGCACCAGCCTTGATAAGCCAAACGAAATTGGCATTTCACTCAACAAAGACCTTGTTCTAAAAGGGATTGAGCATGTGTTTGCGGGCAACCCAGAGTTGAGCGAAGAAGAGACGCGTGCTGCGCTAGAAGCGTTAGATCAACGTGTAGCAGAAACCATGCAAAAGCAAGCTGCTGAAAAAGCGCAAGCAGCGAAAGCGGCAGGTGACGAATTCCGCGCTGAATTTGAACAGCAAGACGGTGTCGTTAAAACAGAATCTGGTCTGCTGTACCAAGTGATGACGGCAGCGGAAGGTGAGCAACCAAAAGATACCGATACTGTGCAGGTGCACTACAAAGGTACGTTGATCGATGGTACTCAATTTGACAGCTCATACGATCGCGGCGAGCCAGCCACTTTCCCACTTAACCGTGTGATCCCAGGTTGGACCGAGGGCGTACAGCTCATGCCTGTTGGCTCAAAATTCAAATTCGTGATTCCGCCACAGTTGGCGTATGGCGAGCAGGACACCCCATCAATCCCGGCGAACTCAACACTCGTGTTTGAAGTTGAGCTACTTAAGATTGAAAACGGTGAAGAAGCCGCGCAGTAATTTTCTGCGGTTATTCTCTTCTTGGAGCCCGGCCATGTGCTGGGCTTTTTTATACCCTTCCAAAGCAGTGTTCGATGCCCGTTGGCGATGGGATGGTTCAGGCGAGAATAGCATTCAGAGATGCGCCCGCGCGCAAGGATAGACGCGATTTATTTGTTCTAAGTCACTAGATGCTCGGTTTACGGGATCTGATTTTCAAAATTTCTGATAAACTTACAGCAATTTGTTGATTTTTCGCTCTAAGGCTAGAAAGTGACCACTACAGAAACACTAAATACCGATATGTTGCTTGAAATGGAATCTGTCAACGTGATGCCATTTAGTGAGCACGACAAGATCATTCTGCGCTCGTATGAGGCCGTGGTGGATGGCATCGCAAGCTTAATCGGCCCATTTTGTGAGATCGTTTTGCACTCATTGGAAGATCTCAACACCTCTGCGATTAAGATTGCTAATGGCGAAAACACCGGACGCCAAGTGGGATCACCGATCACCGATTTGGCGTTGAAAATGCTGCGTGATATCGAAGGATCAGAGCGTAACTTTTCTCGCTCTTACTTTACGCGCGCGAAAGGCGGTGTGCTCATGAAGTCTATCACCGTTGCTATTCGCAATGGAGAGAACCGGGTGATTGGCCTTTTGTGTATCAACGTCAACCTGGATGCGCCTTTCTCGCAAGTGTTGCAATCGTTTATGCCGACCGAAGAAGCCAAACAGGCCGCTTCATCGGTTAACTTTGCGAGCGATGTCGAAGAGCTGGTGGATCAGACGGTTGAACGCACCATTGAAGAGATCAATGCTGACAAGTCAGTATCAAATAACACCAAAAATCGCCAAATAGTGATGGAGTTGTTTGATAAGGGCATTTTTGACATCAAAGACGCGATCAACCGTGTCGCCGACCGTTTGAATATCTCTAAGCACACCGTGTATCTCTATATCCGTCAGCGTAAAACGGAAGAAGACGAAAGATGAGCGCATTGAGTTACACCTTGGTTGTGAATGGCGGTGTGTATGGTACGCAGTCTGCGCGCAGTGCCTACCAGTTTGCCCTCGCGTTAATCGAAAAAGGCCATCAATTGGTGAGCGTGTTTTTCTATCAAGATGGCGTCAGCAATGCCAGTCGTCTCGTGGTACCCGCGAATGATGAGTTAGATTTAACCCAAGCATGGCAGGCATTGGCTGCCGAGCATGGCGTTCGTCTTGAAACCTGTGTGGCCGCCGCGCTACGCCGCGGAATTGTCAGTGATGATGAAGCTACGCTGCATGCACTGCCAAACAGCAACCTCAGTGAAGGTTTTGTTCAAGCGGGGCTAGGTAGTCTTGCGGAGGCTATGTTGAGTCAAGATAGGGTGGTGCAGTTTTGAGTCAGCTTACGTATTTCTTTCGCAGTGCACCTCATGCCACCGCCTCAGGTCGAGAAGGCATCGATGCATTGATGGCCGCATCGGCGTACTGTGAATCGATTGCCGTCATCTTCAGTGGCGATGGTGTGTATCAGTTACTGCAAGGGCAGCAAGCCAGTGACATACTCTGTAAAGAGTACGCACCTATGATGAAGCTGTTTGAGCTTTATGACATCGAGGATGTGTTTGTCTGCGCCACATCGTTATCTGAACGGGGTCTGTCGCATGCCGATCTCGTTATTAATGCTAAGCCTCTCTCGGTTTCTGAAATACAAGCCCAGTTGGCAAAAGCGTCGGCGCTGCTGTCGTTCTAAGAGGTAACATGCTTCATATTATCAAATCACAATCCGCGTTGGCAGACGCGCTGCGTATTGCCCACCCTACACAAGATGACTTAATACTGATTGAAGAGGCGGTCTACGGCGCGACCATGCATAGCCCCCTTTTTGCAGCGCTTAAGGCGCATCAAGTTCACGTCTTACACAGTGATGTATCGGCGCGCGGTATGACGTCACGTTTGAGCCCATCTTATCGTCTGATTGACCACGGTGAGTTTGTTGACCTGACGGTCTCTCACGAGACATCGTTGACTTGGGATTGAGTCATCACTGGCCTATCGGGGAAAGTGGACAAAAAAGATCCGTATATTTCTTGACACACCTCTCACTGCTGCATAGAATTTTGCGTCCCTAATTACCATTCGTGATTCGGGATAGATTTTTCACAAAGCTTACTTTCAAGTAAATCAGGAGCTAGTTAATGGCAACTATTAACCAGTTGGTACGTAAGCCTCGTGCAAAGCAAGTTGTTAAAAGCAACGTGCCTGCACTAGAAGCGTGTCCACAAAAACGTGGTGTATGTACTCGTGTTTACACTACTACACCTAAAAAACCTAACTCAGCACTTCGTAAAGTATGTCGTGTTCGTCTAACGAACGGCTTCGAAGTGACTTCGTACATCGGTGGTGAAGGCCACAACCTTCAAGAGCACTCAGTTGTTCTAATCCGCGGCGGTCGTGTAAAAGACCTTCCGGGTGTACGTTACCACACAGTTCGCGGCGCACTAGACTGTGCTGGCGTTAACGACCGTAAACAAGGTCGTTCTAAGTACGGTGTTAAGCGTCCAAAATCTTAATGGTATCCGTTAAGTAAGGCCAAACACTAAATTATATTTAATTTTTGAAGAAACTGAAAAGTTTTGGATAACCTGAAGAAGACAACGGAGAAAATCCATGCCACGTCGTCGCGTCATCGGTCAGCGTAAGATCCTTCCAGATCCAAAGTTCAAATCTGAACTGCTGGCAAAATTCGTTAACATCCTAATGGTTGACGGTAAGAAATCTACTGCAGAGAAAATTGTTTACACTGCACTAGACACTATGGCTGAGAAATCTGGTAAAGATCACTTAGCTGTATTTGAAGAAGCTCTTGAAAATGTTCGCCCAGCGGTAGAGGTTAAATCTCGCCGTGTAGGTGGTTCAACTTACCAAGTACCTGTAGAAGTTCGTCCGGTTCGCCGTAACGCACTTGCTATGCGTTGGTTGGTTGAAGCTGCGCGTAAGCGTGGTGAAAAATCTATGGCTCAACGCCTAGCTGCTGAAATGCTAGACGCGTCTGAGAACAAAGGTACTGCGGTTAAGAAACGTGAAGACGTTCACCGCATGGCTGACGCAAACAAAGCGTTCGCACATTACCGTTGGTAATACCTTTATCGTGCTGCGAGATCTCTCGCAGCACTTCAATAGTTCCTATGCGCAAGCTAGGAACTATTGCTATATCTGAAACACAGAAAATCGCTCATCCAGAGTGCGACATCATTGACTGAAGACGCCCACGCTCAACTCGAGCATTCTTCGTTCTGTCGTTTCGACATAGCAATAGTCCCTATATCCCAATTGAAGAGGATTCTATCGTGGCTCGTAAAACACCGATTGAGCGCTACCGTAATATTGGTATCGTCGCTCACGTAGACGCAGGTAAAACTACCACAAGTGAACGTATTCTATTCTACACTGGTCTTTCTCATAAGATTGGTGAGGTTCACGATGGCGCTGCTACCATGGACTGGATGGAGCAGGAGCAAGAGCGTGGTATCACTATCACCTCCGCTGCCACGACCACTTTCTGGCGTGGTATGGAAGCGCAATTCCAAGATCACCGCATTAACATCATCGACACTCCCGGACACGTTGATTTTACCATCGAAGTAGAGCGCTCGTTGCGCGTACTCGATGGCGCCGTTGTCGTTTTCTGTGGTTCATCAGGTGTTGAGCCGCAATCGGAAACGGTTTGGCGTCAAGCAGATAAGTATCATGTCCCTCGCATGGTGTTCGTCAACAAGATGGACCGTGCAGGCGCTGACTTTCTTCGCGTTGTTAAGCAAATCAAGACTCGTTTGGGCGCCAACCCTGTGCCTATCCAACTTAACGTTGGTGCGGAAGATGAGTTCCGAGGCGTGATTGATCTTATCAAGATGAAGATGATCAACTGGAACGAAGCTGACCAAGGTATGACCTTCAGTTATGAAGAGATTCCAGCAGATATGGTGGAACTGGCTGAAGAGTGGCGCAGCAACCTAGTTGAATCAGCGGCGGAAGCCAGCGAAGAGTTGATGGACAAATACCTTGAAGAAGGTGAGTTGACCGAGAATGAAATCAAGCATGGACTTCGCACTCGTACACTGAATAACGAAATCGTACTGGCCACTTGTGGTAGTGCGTTTAAGAACAAAGGCGTACAAGCCGTACTGGATGCCGTGGTGGAATACCTACCATCACCGATCGACGTACCTGCGATCAAAGGCATCGATGAGAACGAAAACGACGTTGAGCGCCATGCTGATGACAACGAACCGTTCTCTGCGCTGGCATTTAAAATTGCCACCGACCCGTTTGTTGGCACGCTTACCTTCATGCGCGTTTACTCAGGTGTCGTCAACTCAGGCGATGCGGTATACAACTCAGTCAAGCAGAAGAAAGAGCGCTTTGGGCGTATCGTTCAGATGCATTCCAACAAGCGTGAAGAGATCAAAGAAATCCGCGCGGGTGACATTGCGGCGGCGATTGGCCTGAAAGATGTCACCACGGGTGATACGCTTTGTGATGCGAACCACAAGGTGATCCTAGAGCGTATGGAGTTCCCGGATCCAGTGATTCAGATTGCTGTAGAACCACGCTCAGTTGCCGACCAAGAGAAGATGGCGATTGCGCTAGGTAAATTGGCGGCAGAAGATCCTTCGTTCCGCGTCGAAACGGATGATGAAACCGGTCAAACCTTGATCTCGGGTATGGGTGAGCTTCACCTAGACATCATCGTTGACCGAATGAAGCGTGAGTTCAGCGTTGACTGCAACGTAGGTAAACCTCAGGTGGCCTACCGTGAAACGATCCGTGGCAGCGCGGAAGTGGAAGGCAAGTTTGTTCGCCAATCTGGTGGTCGTGGTCAATATGGTCACGTATGGATCAAACTTGAGCCTTCTGAACCGGGTGCGGGTTTTGTCTTTGTCGACGAAATCGTGGGCGGTGTGGTTCCTAAGGAATACATCAGCTCGGTAGCGAAAGGTATCGAAGAGCAAATGAACAGTGGTGTTCTAGCAGGCTACCCTGTCCTAGATATTAAAGCGACCTTGTTCGACGGTTCTTACCACGATGTTGACTCTAACGAGATGGCGTTTAAGATCGCTGGCTCGATGGCATTCAAGAAGGGTTCATTAGAAGCACAACCAGTACTTCTTGAGCCGATGATGAATGTTGAAGTCACCACTCCTGAAGATTGGATGGGTGACGTTGTAGGTGACCTCAACCGCCGTCGCGGTATGATCGAAGGTATGGACGATGGTGTTGCGGGTATAAAAATTATCCGTGCCCAAGTGCCACTCTCTGAGATGTTTGGTTACGCTACAGACCTCCGTTCTGCGACTCAAGGCCGTGCGTCTTACTCTATGGAGTTTAATGAGTACGCTGAAGTACCGAAAAACTTTGCAGACAAAATTGTTGCAGAGCGAGGTTATTAATGAAGCGGCTTGATCATTGAAAAAGTGTGTGCTTTTTTTAAAGATCAAGGCGTCGAAATATTGCGCTGACGGACGTTGGCGCATAAAATAGCAATTTCTGGCGCGTCTCGATCAATTCTGATCGTGGCGAATCATAACTAGGAAGGAACACGAACGTGTCTAAAGAAAAATTTGAACGTGTAAAACCGCACGTAAACGTTGGTACTATCGGCCACGTTGACCACGGTAAAACAACTCTAACTGCAGCTATCTGTACTACTCTTGCAAAAGTTTACGGCGGTGCTGCTCGTGACTTCGCATCTATCGATAACGCTCCAGAAGAGCGTGAGCGCGGTATCACAATCGCAACTTCTCACGTAGAGTACGACACTCCAACTCGTCACTACGCACACGTAGACTGTCCAGGACACGCGGATTATGTTAAGAACATGATCACAGGTGCTGCACAGATGGACGGTGGTATCCTAGTTGTTGCTGCGACAGATGGCCCAATGCCACAAACTCGTGAGCACATCCTACTAGGCCGTCAGGTTGGTATTCCTTACATCATCGTATTCATGAACAAATGTGACATGGTTGACGATGAAGAGCTACTAGAACTAGTAGAAATGGAAGTACGTGAACTTCTATCTGAGTACGATTTCCCAGGTGATGACCTACCAGTTATCCAAGGTTCTGCACTAGGCGCACTAAACGGCGAAGAGCAGTGGGAAGCGAAGATCATCGAACTAGCTGAAGCTCTAGATTCTTACATCCCAGAACCAGAGCGTGCAGTAGACATGCCGTTCCTAATGCCAATCGAAGACGTATTCTCAATCCAAGGTCGTGGTACAGTAGTAACAGGTCGTATCGAGCGCGGTATCCTAAACGTAGGTGACGAAGTTGCTATCGTAGGTATCAAAGACACGACGACTACAACATGTACTGGTGTTGAGATGTTCCGTAAGCTTCTAGACGAAGGTCGTGCGGGTGAGAACGTTGGTGCACTTCTACGTGGTACTAAGCGTGACGAAGTTGAGCGTGGTCAAGTACTAGCTAAGCCTGGTTCAATCACTCCACACACTAAGTTCGAGTCAGAAGTCTACGTACTGTCTAAAGATGAAGGTGGTCGTCACACTCCATTCTTCAAAGGCTACCGTCCACAGTTCTACTTCCGTACAACTGACGTAACAGGTAACATCGAGCTACCTGAAGGTGTAGAAATGGTAATGCCAGGCGATAACATCAAGATGACTGTAGAGCTAATCGCACCAATCGCGATGGACGAAGGTCTACGTTTCGCAATCCGCGAAGGTGGCCGTACAGTTGGTGCTGGTGTTGTTGCTAAGATCTTCGACTAATTCTTACGAATTAATTGAAATCTAGCACTTCTCTTCATTTGTGAAGAAAGCGCGACAAGAAAAAGGGGAGCTTAGGCTTCCCTTTTTCGTTTGTTGACGGCGAGCGAATGAGATGAGTTATAAGAAAAACATCGGCGAGAAGAGATATCGCTATTATTTTTATCGCTAGATCATTAGCTTACTGGCGGCATTGAAAATGCTTCGCTGCTAAGTGAATCAGACCCACATTTCCTCATTTCTTTTATAACCAATCGATCTATATTTTACTCACTTGAGACTGGTAATAAGAATGGTTCTCTTTTATATTCAATCTAGAAGTCGTTAGGTCAGGTAGTAAAGTTATGTTCGTTTGTTTGTGTCATGGCGTCTCGGATAAAAAAATCCGCAAGTTAGTTGTCGAAGAGGGCGTGACCGATATAAAAGGAATCAAGAAATGCACAGCCTTAGGCACCCAATGTGGTAAGTGTGTGCGCACGGCGAAAGAGATCATCAACGAATCGGCAGTGAATCTGTTTAAACAAGCTAGCTAATCCACTAGCTAAAAATGTGTCGACTTTTTTGACACCTTCTCATTTGGTTCTACAGTTAAAAGAGCCAAAGAGGAGGGCTTATGTCATGAAAGGCGATCCAATTATTATCCAGCATCTCAACAAAATTCTCGGCAATGAACTCGTTGCCATCAACCAATACTTTCTTCACGCTCGTATGTACAAGGACTGGGGGCTAAAGCACCTCGCAGACAAAGAGTACCATGAGTCTATTGACGAGATGAAACACGCCGACCATCTCATCGAGCGCATTTTATTTCTAGAGGGCATTCCTAATCTTCAAGACCTCGGTAAGTTGATGATCGGGGAAGACACCAAAGAAATGCTCGAATGCGATCTGAAGTTAGAGCTGATGGCCATACCGGATTTGAAAGACGCCATCGCCTATGCGGAAGACATTCGAGACTATGTCTCTCGTGATCTGTTCCAAGAAATCCTAGAAGATGAAGAAGAACATGTGGATTGGCTTGAAACGCAACTTGGATTGATTGATATGACCGGTATCGAAAACTATCTCCAAGCCCAATTTGTTGATGAAGATTAACTAACGTCACTACCGAAGCTGAGTGTACGCGTTGCCTGCAACGCACACTCGGCAACCTAGCCAAGTTTGTCACACTGAACTCATCTTTTCTCTTGCTTAAACTGCTTTCTTTCTGTACTATTCCGGCTCCTTAAATCTCAGTCAATTATCTTTAGTTCCTTGCTTCCTCTGGACGACTGAGCCAATTGTGGAAGCTGAATAATCCGTAAGGAGCAACCCATGCGTCATTACGAAATCGTATTCATGGTGCACCCAGATCAAAGCGAGCAAGTTGCTGGCATGATCGAGCGTTACACTGGTTCAATCACTGAAGCTGGCGGTACTATCCACCGTCTAGAAGACTGGGGCCGCCGTCAACTGGCTTACCCAATCAACAAGCTTCACAAAGCTCACTACGTTCTAATGAACGTGGAAGCTGATCAAGCTGTTATTGATGAGCTAGAAACTGCTTTCCGTTTCAACGATGCAGTTCTACGTAACATGATCATGCGCACTAAAGCGGCTATCACTGAGCAATCTATCATGCTTAAGCAGAAAGAAGAGCGTGCTCCTCGTCGCGAAGAGCGTGCTGAAGCTAAGCCAGAAGCAGCGGCTGAGTAATTTCACTTATGACCAATCGAATGGAGCTCAGTGGCACCATTGCTAAGCCTCCTATTCGAAGTAAAAGCCCAAGTGGTATTGAACACTGTCGGTTTTGGTTAGAGCATCGCTCGACCATGATTGAAGCTGACCTACCGAGACAAGTCTATTGTCGTATACCGGTCGTGATCAGTGGGCAAAGGTCACAAGCATTGACTCAGAATTTAGTACAAGGCAGTAACATTAAGGTAAGTGGTTTTGTCGCTTATCAAACCGGCCGAAATGGCGTTGGGAAATTAGTGTTACATGCCGACAACATTACTCAAATTTAAGATCAGGAGATAGCCCATGGCTCGTTTCTTCCGTCGTCGTAAATTCTGCCGTTTCACTGCAGAAGGCGTACAAGAGATTGATTACAAAGACGTAGCAACTCTTAAAAACTACATCACTGAAGCTGGTAAAATCGTTCCTAGCCGTATCACTGGTACAAGCGCTAAATACCAACGTCAACTAGCTCGCGCTATCAAGCGTTCACGCTACCTAGCTCTACTACCGTACACTGACAAGCATCAGTAATCGGTCGTTTTATTAAGAAAGAGGATTAAGCAATGCAAGTTATTCTACTTGATAAAATCGGTAACCTAGGTGGTCTTGGTGACACTGTAAACGTTAAATCTGGCTACGCTCGTAACTTCCTTATCCCACAAGGTAAAGCAGTTATGGCAACTAAGACTAACGTTGAGATGTTCGAAGCTCGTCGTGCTGAGCTAGAAGCAAAAGTTGCAGAGCAACTTGCTGCTGCAGAAGCTCGCGCTGAGAAAGTGAACGCACTAGAAGCGGTAGTTATCGCTTCTAAAGCAGGTGACGAAGGTAAACTATTCGGTTCTATCGGTACTCGTGACATCGCTGATGCAATCACTGCAGCTGGCGTTGAAGTAGCTAAGAGCGAAGTTCGCCTACCTGAAGGTGCTCTACGTACTACTGGTGAGTTTGAAATCAGCATCCAACTTCACTCTGAAGTATTTGCTGCTATCAACCTACAAGTTGTACCAGCTGAGTAATTCAGTCTTAAGACGAATAGCAAAACACCAGCCTCGGCTGGTGTTTTTTTATGTCTGCTATTTTGCTCAGGATTCTTCTTTCATTTAGAACACAAACAGCAAGTTGACCGAAAACATGCTATCGGCTTTGCTTAGCCCTTCTGGAACCTTATCGTGATATTGGCGGCTATGAGTGAGTTTAAGCGCAATATCCTCAGTGATGTTGTTGGTGACACTGATGTCGGTATCGGTTCGAGTGTTACTGTGGCCGCTAACCCAAGTCACGTCCGCGGAGAGACGTAGGCTTTCAAGCACTTGCCAACTGCTGTTGATGTTGCCACGAAAAATTGCTTCCCTCACAATGTTGGGAAAGATGATATCGTCATCATCAATTTCATCAAGGTTGGGTTCTTGGTAGCGATAACCCGGACCGACTTCGACTTCAAGCAAGAAGTCATCCGTGTTTGATAACTGATAACCGAGCCCTCCCGAAAGCGTGTGATCTTTGTAGTACGCGGTGTACTTTGAGTTGACCCCTTTATAACTCGAATAGAGGTAGTTCTTGGGCCCAAGTTTATAGTCACCTTGCATAGTGTAGGTGGACTGCCGCTTGTCTTCTGTCCCATCTTTGTAGAGCAGGTAGTATTTCCACTCTCCGCTGGTACGGTAGCGACCTTTAATGTACTCGGCACTTAAACGAGAGTTGAGCGATTCGGAGTCGGAATTGCCCTTGTGTGCTTGATAGCCGAACTCGACCTCTGTATCCCAGGGGGAAGGTACTTGGATATCCATTTCACTTTGATCCGTACTATCTGCGTAGGCCAAGGACGAGCCTATTAACCCCACGCACAATAACCAAAGTTTTGACACTCAGTACCTCTCGGTCGAAAAATAACAGGGCGCAATAATAAACAGGCTTTGTATTGACTTGGTCAGGGCGGAGTCAAAACTCAAATCGGATCGTTGTTCCTCGCTTGAAACGGGAGACATAGCGATGATTCTCGTTATAATGTCCGGTCAGGAACAAGTTGTTGAGTGAAATCATGGCCCAGAGCAGAGTAGAGAATCGGAACCTTAAACCACGAGATGCCCAAGTCGATGCCATCAAAGTCCCACCGCACTCATTAGAAGCCGAGCAGTCAGTCATTGGTGGCTTGCTGTTGGATAACGAGCGTTGGGATACCGTCTCTGAGCGTGTGGTCGCCAAAGATTTCTACAGTCGACCTCACCGTTTAGTGTTTCAAGCGGTGCAAGCCATTTTGGAAGACAACAAGCCGCTTGATCTCATCACCTTGTCAGAATTTTTAGAGCAGCGCGAACAGCTTGATGAAGTAGGCGGCTTTGCTTATCTGGCGGACTTAGTCAAAAACACCCCGAGTGCGGCGAACATCAATGCGTACGCAGACATTGTGGCTGAGCGCGCACTGGTTCGTGACCTGATCGGTGTTGCCAATGAGATTGCCGATGCCGGCTACGATCCACAAGGACGCAGCTCAGAAGATCTGCTCGACTTGGCTGAGAGTAAAGTATTTGCCATTGCCGAGTCGCGCACCAATGAGAATGAAGGTCCGCAAAACGTCGACAACATTCTGGAAAAAACCCTCGAACGTATCGAATTGTTGTACAAAACGCCGCAAGACGGCGTGACTGGCGTCAACACGGGTTTTACCGATCTCAACAAGAAAACCGCGGGTCTACAGGGCTCTGATTTGGTCATTGTCGCAGCACGTCCATCGATGGGTAAAACCACCTTTGCGATGAACTTATGTGAGACCGCGGCCATGGAGCAAGACAAGCCCGTGCTGATCTTCTCTCTTGAGATGCCTGCGGAACAGATCATGATGCGTATGCTCGCCTCGTTGTCGCGTGTTGATCAAACGAAAATTCGTACCGGTCAGTTGGATGATGAAGACTGGGCGCGTATCTCATCGACCATGGGGATTCTCATGGAGAAGAAGAACATGTACATCGATGACAGCTCAGGTTTGACACCGACGGAAGTGCGCTCGCGTGCTCGTCGTGTGGCTCGCGATCATGGCGGTCTGTCGATGATCATGGTCGACTACCTTCAGCTCATGCGCGTCCCTGCAATGTCGGATAACCGGACGTTGGAAATTGCCGAGATCTCTCGCTCATTGAAAGCTCTGGCCAAAGAGCTCAATGTGCCTGTGGTGGCGCTGTCTCAGTTGAACCGTTCGTTGGAGCAACGAGCCGATAAACGTCCGGTGAACTCGGATCTGCGTGAATCGGGCTCTATTGAGCAGGACGCCGACTTGATCATGTTCATCTACCGTGACGAGGTGTACAACCCAGATAGCCCAATGAAAGGGACCGCAGAGATTATCTTGGGTAAGCAGCGTAACGGTCCGATTGGTTCAGTACGACTTACCTTCCAAGGTCAATGGTCGCGCTTTGACAATTACGCGGGTCCTGCGTTTGATATGGATGATGAATAATCGATGAGTTACATGAAAGCGGCAACCGCATCGATTAATTTGGATGCGCTGAAACACAATTTGGCTCGCATCAAGCACCAAGCGCCGAGCAGCAAAATCATGGCCGTGGTGAAAGCGAACGGTTACGGGCATGGACTTCGTCACGTTGCCAAGCACGCTGAAGGTGCAGACGCGTTTGGCGTCGCGCGCATTGAAGAGGCGCTGGGGCTTCGCGCTTGTGGTGTGGTGAAACCTATCCTCCTTCTCGAAGGGTTTTATTCGCCAGGGGATTTACCTGTATTAGTCACCAACAACATCCAAACGGTGGTGCACTGTGAAGAGCAGCTTCAAGCATTAGAAGACGCCGAGTTGGACACCCCTGTTGTGGTTTGGCTGAAAGTCGACAGCGGCATGCATCGCTTAGGTGTCAGGCCAGAGCAATACGAAACGTTTGTTGCCCGTTTGAAGCACTGCCCGAATGTGGCGAAGCCGCTGCGTTACATGAGTCATTTTGGCTGCGCTGATGAGCTCGAAAGTAGCACCACGCAAGAGCAAACTGAGCTGTTTCTCTCTTTGACGCAAGGTTGTGAAGGTGAGCGTTCTCTCGCCGCGTCTGCGGGTTTACTGGCTTGGCCAGAGAGTCAGTTAGAGTGGGTGAGGCCCGGCATCATCATGTATGGCGTGTCGCCATTTAATGATCAAAGCGCGGCGGATCTCGGCTATCAGCCAGTGATGACGTTAAAATCCCACCTAATTGCGGTTCGAGATGTGAAGCAAGGGGAAAAGGTCGGCTACGGCGGCACATGGACTTGCGCGCAAGACACCAAAGTCGGCGTGATTGCGATTGGTTACGGCGATGGCTACCCAAGAACCGCGCCCAATGGCACCCCTGTGTTGGTCAATGGCCGAAGAGTGCCGATTGTTGGGCGAGTGTCGATGGATATGCTAACGGTCGATCTTGGCGGTGACGCACAAGACAAAGTGGGTGATGAAGCGATTCTTTGGGGGCAAGATTTACCCTCCGAAGAGGTGGCGTCACACATTGGCACTATTGCCTATGAACTGGTGACTAAGCTCACTTCGCGCGTTGAGATGGATTACCAAAAGTCTCTGCAAAGCTATGAATAAACTGCGAATGCTGGCCCTAGTGGCCAGCTTTTTTATCGCTACCTTCTGCCACAGCGGCGAGAAAGACTCCGCGTTTCTGCCCTTTTATTTCAGCAACGAAACGCTCGGCAATACCTTCGGTGTTGCTGGGGTGGCGAAAGGCGTAGGGCAGCCGCAAACCGTGCTCTTTGTCATGGGGTTGTACTCTGATAAAGCCAGTTATCTTGGTTATGTTGCGGCGTTCAATTATGCACTCTCCCCCCATTGGCTGGTCAGTACGCAGATGTACCAAGCGCGCTTTAATGACAACCCATATTACCTTGGAGAGCAGGGGAGCAATGCGTCGCCTACGGGAGGCAGCACCATCACCAATGGTGATGAGCAGAACTACCAATTCGAGTTTAAATATTTGCTCCCTTGGGGGCTGGTTTCACAGCAAGGCATGAGTGGTGTGTTTGCGCCGTCACGTCCGGTCAGCACCGCCTCACCTTACGACTCTGGCGTTACTTCCATCAGCGTGACGCCGTTTTACTCAGAGCGTCAACTGGATGTCTACACGCAGGCAGAGAAAGCCACTGGCGTTGAGGTGAGCCTAGATTGGGATAACAGAGACAATGTCCGCAACCCAACGAAAGGCTCACACTCGGCGTTCACGGTCAGCATGGGCACAGAGCAGCGCCTTAGCGATAGCTGGATAAAGTGGGAAGCGCAGAGCAGCCAGTATGTTGCCCTTGGCCCTTTGGGCAGTTGGTTTGATCAGCAAGTGCTGGCGTTTGATGTCTATGCCGCAGACACGCCCACCTGGGATGCCTGTGAAGGTTGTGCGAGACCGCCAGAACAACTTCAGGCGCGACTCGGCGGTTTATATCGCCTACGAGGCTTTACCGCAGGGCGCTATCACGGTCGCTCGGCGCTGCACTACTCGATGGAGTATCGTGTCTTGCCCGATTGGCAGCCGCTAGAGAGTGTGCCTGTTCTTAATTATTACGATCTGCCTTGGTGGCAGTGGGTACTGTTTGCCGAAGCCGGTCGTGTGGCTGATGAGTTTGATTTAGCCACACTCCACTCAGATATGCAGTGGAACCTTGGCGGAGCAGTGAGGCTTCAGGTTGAAGGCGTGGTCGTTCGCGCTGAAATCGCGAAAGGAGCGGAAGAAGGCACATTTCGCGTGATGATCAATCAGCCCTTCTAATCACACCGATGGGCTCTACTCCCCTTGAAGGGTGGCCATAATGGTTCGTTTCCCACCGTTGTCTCGGTGTTCACCCAGATAAATCCCCTGCCACGTTCCTAGTGCCAATCGACCTTGTCGAATCGGAATCATGACACTGGCGCCGAGAATCGACGCTTTAATGTGCGCGGGCATATCATCATCACCTTCATAAGTATGACGGTAGTAAGGCGCGTTTTGTGGCACAAAGTGATTAAAGTGCGCTTCCATATCGCTGCGCACGGTAGGATCGGCGTTCTCATTGAGGGTAAGACTTGCGGACGTATGTTGGATGAATAGCTGTAATAAACCGACAGAAATCGATTGAATTTGTGGCAATTGTTGCTCAATTTCATCGGTAATGAGATGAAACCCGCGCGGTTTCGCGCGCAATTGTACTTGGGTCTGAGACCACATAAAGACTCCTTATCTAGACAAACCTGTTGGCAAAATTGCTTAGGGGCAGAGCAGTGATTAACGGTGCAGCATCACCAAAATCAATGCTATTATTCCACGTGCAACGACGCAGTTGCTCGGTTTTGACGCGGGTAACGTGACCTAACTCAAAGAGAGTGAGGGTACCCTAGGTCATAATGAGCAACTGAAAGAAAATTACAATTATTCTTCATTTTCAAATTCGGGGATTCCACCAGTTTTCGCTAGACTGAATGGAATAAAAACGGACTGTAACATCGGGATAACGACCATGTTGAAAACTATCAATCCAACGCAGACATCCGCTTGGAAAGCACTCACTGCACATTTTGAATCCGCACAAGATATGGATCTTAAAGCGCTCTTCGCACAAGACCCAGCGCGCTTTGACAAATTTTCGACTCGCTTTGGCGACGATATGCTTGTGGACTACTCAAAAAACCTCATCAATGAAGAGACGTTAAAGCACCTGTTTGCTTTGGCACAAGAAACGGATCTGGCGTCCGCGATTGAGGCCATGTTCAGTGGTGACACCATCAACCAAACCGAAGGCCGCAGCGTTCTGCACGTGGCGTTGCGTAATCGCAGCAACACGCCAATTATGGTCAATGGTGAAGATGTGATGCCAGCGGTGAACGCGGTTCTAGAGAAGATGAAATCGTTCTCTGAGCGTGTGATTGGCGGTGAGTGGAAAGGCTACACAGGCAAAGCCATTACCGATGTCGTGAACATTGGTATCGGCGGCTCTGACCTAGGCCCATACATGGTGACTGAAGCGCTCGCGCCGTACAAAACACACCTCAACATGCACTTTGTCTCTAACGTTGATGGCACTCACATCGCTGAAACGTTGAAGAAAGTAAACCCAGAAACCACACTCTTCCTTGTGGCATCGAAAACCTTCACCACGCAAGAAACCATGACCAATGCCCACTCTGCTCGTGATTGGTTCTTAGCATCAGCCGGTGATGAAGCGCACGTAGCTAAGCACTTTGCGGCCTTGTCGACTAACGCTAGCGCAGTGTCTGAGTTCGGTATTGATACCGACAACATGTTTGAGTTCTGGGACTGGGTCGGCGGTCGTTACTCACTGTGGTCTGCGATCGGTTTGTCGATTGTATTGGGTGTCGGCTACGACAACTTCACCGAGCTACTGACCGGTGCTCATGAGATGGACAACCACTTCAAGTCGACAGAGCTTGAGAGCAACATTCCAGTGATAATGGCGTTGATCGGTATTTGGTACAACAACTTCCACGGCGCAGAGTCGGAAGCGATCTTGCCATACGATCAGTATATGCACCGCTTCGCGGCGTACTTCCAGCAAGGTAACATGGAATCCAACGGTAAGTTTGTCGATCGCAACGGTGATGCTGTGACTTACCAAACGGGCCCTATCATTTGGGGTGAGCCAGGAACCAATGGTCAGCACGCGTTCTACCAGTTGATTCACCAAGGCACTAAGTTGATCCCATCGGACTTCATCGCGCCAGCGTTGAGCCACAACCCAACCGGTGATCACCATCAGAAATTGATGTCGAACTTCTTTGCTCAGACTGAAGCACTTGCGTTTGGTAAGTCTGCAGAGACAGTGAAAGCGGAGTTCGTGGCGGCAGGCAAAACGGAGCAGGAAGTGGAAGCACTGGTGCCATTCAAAGTGTTTGAAGGTAACCGCCCAACGAACTCCATCTTAGTTAAGCAGATCACTCCGCGCACATTGGGTCAATTGATCGCGATGTACGAGCACAAGATCTTTGTTCAAGGCGTGATTTGGAACATCTTCAGCTTCGACCAATGGGGGGTGGAGCTCGGTAAACAGTTGGCGAACCAGATCCTACCTGAGCTAGGTGATGACGCGCCAGTGAGCTCTCACGATAGCTCGACCAATGGTTTGATCAACGCGTTCAAAGCACTGAAAGCGTAATGATCGGCTGTTGACCGCCAAGTATGAAAACGCCAGCGATTGTCGCTGGCGTTTTTTTTATCGTCTAATTTTGTTTGTCGGCCACTACACCGTGTGGTGAATAGAGGAGCTTGACGCGTCGGTATTGGCACTAAATTTCTGATTGAGGAGCGCCAACAGCTGATCGTAATACTGGGTGTTGGGCTTATTCCCTAGCAGTTTGCATAGCTCGTTGCCGGTAGGGCTAAAACGGTAGTAGAGTAGTCTCACGCCTTTGCTGTGCGCTTGCAACAAGATTTGTTTGCCTTGGTAGGTCAACGCCAGTGGTGAGTCGAGCTCAATCTCTCCCGATTCGAGCTCTGCTGAGTGCATCAGCCCCAGTTCAAACAACACCAATAAACTCGAATAGGGGAGTTGGAAGTTGCCGACATTGATGTTGTTGGTGGTATTTCGCTTGCCAAAACTAAAGATGCCCCCTTGGGCGCGGTAACCGATCAAGAGCTTGCGGCTGTTGTCTCCCCCAAAACTGCACGCCAGTGAGGATGCGCGTTGTAAGATCTGCGCCTCTTTGGGCGTCATATCTTGCAGCACTTTGAGGGCTTTCATCGACGTGGAGCCAGGGTTGGTGACTTCACGCTTCAGCACCTGAGCCCACAAACGTTGCATGGCGCTGTTGTGTACCTCTTGCGCCATATCGAAGAATCGATACAACCAATCTTGGTCGGGGTCGCCTGCGGTTTCATTCTTACATGAGGTGTGAGCAAGCTTTAGGATCTGCTCTAGGTTTTTCTGTCTGAGCTCTTTGCGTTTACGCTCGCGCACCAAAGCGCGTTCGAGTGCCGTTTTTTCCGGCGTTTGCGCTTGCAGCATGGCATCCAAGCCATATTGCTGGGCGATGGTGAGAATACGGCTGGCGCTGTCTTTGACGTAGCTGGATTTTTTTTCTTGCTTATGGGTGTGGGTGGCGTCGTGCTCAATCACAACCGGCTTATTTGGCTCAGACATGATGATATTCCTTAGCAGTCATATCGTTATTAAATCATATTGCACAGCGATGCCGGATGCTACCCGCCATAGAGTGTGATGCTTATCCGAATAAGATTATAAAAATATCACTATCACGAATGATAATAAGTTGTTAAAATTGTTGCTATTGTTTTGGAGGGCTTTATGAAGTTTTCAAGTGATGAAAAACTGAAAAAGCACCTGCTAATCGCCTTTTTACTCCTGACTTATCTCGGGATCCTAGCGTATCTCTCTCGATATCTGACCTAAGCTGGGCGTTTAACAGGTTGCTTTATTGTTAATGGATTCGAGGGGTTACTGATCGTCGTACTCAGTAATCGCGGTGCCTTCAATCAGGTAACCCGTTTCGGCCAGCTCATGACTCATGGTTTCTGTCTTGAGCGTACCCACCACATAAATCACGTCCCACAGCTGTTGCACTGGTGCCCCTTGAGGGAACTTCACGTAAATGATCTGGTTTGGTGGCGGTGGCGGTACGTGAATACAGGCACCAAAGTAAGGTACAAGCAAGAATTCGGTGACCTTCTCTGCATCCCCTTCTAAAGGAATGACAAAGCCAGGGATTCGTACTGTGCTGCCGTTAAGATCTTGGCGCACGCCACCAATCTTTGATTGCTCCATAGTGCCACCTGAGTGGTCTACGTTCGGATCCGGCATGCCGAATGAGTCAAACTGGTTGCGTTCATTCTCTGGTACGAGATCGATCCACTCTAAGGTTAATGGCTCCGAGGCGTGGCTGAAAAAGCTGGTCATTACCATGCTCATTGCCAGCATAAATATAGAAACGATTTTGGTCATAATTACACTCTAATTGTCATTCCATCACTGAGAGATTGCCTGTAGGCGCGCAACGCGGGAATAAAGCCAATGATGGTTCCCGCCAGTTGAACAGCACCAAGTAGCATCAGTTCATACTGGGACAATATCTGCATTTGTAGGTTGATGCCATAGCTTTGTTGGATAATCGGCGCGGCAATGGCGAGCGCGAGATACAAGAAAGCGGTGCCGGTTAAGATGCCGATGAAGGTCAGTGTACTGGCTTCCAAGATCAGCAAACTAAAGACATGGCGCGGCCTTGCGCCCATCGCCCGGAGAATCGCCATCTCTCGGCGGCGCTCTTGTAAGCTGGTTAACAGGCTCGACAGCATCCCCAATAACCCGGCGACCACCACAAAGCCAGAGACGGCCATCAGCGCTTGCTCGGCGACTGACATCATGCTCCACAACTCATGCAGAGCGATCCCCGGCATGATCGCGCTGAGCGGCTCTTTCGGGTAGGTGTTGATGGCACGCTGCAAGCTGAAGGTCTGAATTTTAGACTTTAGCCCGATCAGCATCGCGGTGATTTGTTTCGGCTGGAAGTCCATGCTGGCCAACTGATCCGCGTCTGGGTTGTTGCCCATATTGGCGCCGCTTTCCCACCCCACATGAATGGCTTCAATCGCCTCTAGCGAGACATGCACCGTTTTGTCTACGGGTGTGCCAGTAGGCGCTAAAATACCGACGACAGTAAAAGGGGCATTCTCATGACGGTTAAAGGCTACATCACTGATGCCATGCGCAATGATGATCTCTTCACCAACGTTATAGCCAAGCTCTTTGGCCACATCGGCGCCAATCACGGCTTCCAGTAAGGATTCAAACTCGCGCCCTTGCTTGATGACCAGCGGCTGCTTTTGTCCATATTGATAGTGTTCAAAATAGCTGTGGTTGGTGCCCATCACGCGAAAACCTCGGTGCGAGTCACCTAGCGAGATAGGAATGGCCCAGTCGACCGCGCGATGTTGGCTAAACTCTTGGTAACTTTGCCAATCGATATTATTGGTCGCATTGCCAATGCGAAACACGGAGTAAAGCAGCAGATTGACCTGCCCAGAGCGTCCACCAACAATCAAATCTGTGCCTGAAATGGTATTGGCAAAGCTGGATTTGGCTTGGGTTCGAATCCGCTCGACACCCAGTAGCAGCACGACGGAAATAGCCACGGTCAAAATGGTCAAGATGGCCGTCATTTTTCGGTTGCGTACACTTTTAAACGCAAGGCTGAGAGTCGGGGTCATACCTGGGCTCCTGCTTGATTGATCTGTTGTAAGTCGAGCGTGCGGTCAAATTGCGCTTCTAAGGTCGGGTCATGACTCACAAACAGCAGGGTAGAGTTAGCTTGGTTGACTTGCTCAAGCAACAGTTCAATAAAAGCGCTGCGGTTGTTGTAATCGAGTGCAGAGGTCGGCTCATCGGCAATGATGATTTGTGGCTGACCGATCAAGGCTCTAGCGGCCGCGACGCGTTGCTGCTGACCAATGCTCAGTTCGACCACAGGTTTATTGATCAGTGCCTGTGGCAGACGTAATTTATCCAATAGCTGTTTGGCGTTCTCTTGCAATGATGGGGTTACTTGGCTGCGTCTTAGCGCTGAAAATTGACACGGCAGCATGACATTTTCCAATACGCTCAAATAGGGCAGCAAATTGAACTGCTGGAAGATGTAGCCTATTTGGTCGGCGCGAAAACGGTCACGAGCACTGCCTGAAAGGGCAGACAGATCATGGCCAAGCACTCGAACTTGACCATTTGAGGTGCTGTTGATGCCAGTGAGTAAGCCAAGCAGAGTTGATTTCCCGCAGCCACTTGGGCCTTTGATAAACAGGTGTTCGCCGCGATTCACGGTTAACGACGGGATGACTAATGTTGGCTCACTGTTGCCAGGCCAGGTGTAACTTACTTGGTTTAACTCGACAACGGGATGCGCTTCTTTTGTCGCCATGAAGAGTCCTTGAGCTTGAAGGCGGCCCAACAGTTGGGCCGCGAATGAGGGTTAATGCTTAAACATCAACGATTAAAATGCAATACGAGTTTGACCTTGACCGAGTTTCAATGCAGCTTGCGTTTGATCGGTCAATAGGTTCACGCTGATCGCTTCCGTTGATGGGAAGTGGTTAAACCATTGTGTATCGATGTTGCTAAGCGCTTGAATGTTGTCACACTCATAGTGGTACTCGATGGTGAATTCACCGTGACCACCGTGCGACTCGTGATCGTGTGAGTCATGATCGTGTTTATCGTGGTCATGGCTGTCGTGGTCGTGAGAGTCATGATCGTGCTTATCATGGTCATGGCTCTCGTGGTCGTGAGAGTCATGATCGTGCTTATCATGGTCATGGCTGTCGTGGTCGTGAGAGTCATGATCGTGCTTATCGTGGTCATGGCTATCGTGATCGTGTGAATCATGACCGTGGTCATCGTGCCCCTCTTCACCGAGCGTATGAGAGACAGAGCGATGTTCAAGGCGACAGTTGGCCTGTGAGGCCAGCGTGAAAATGGTGCTTGCATCGTTGAGTGTGGTGACGGCGCGGCTTAGCGTCTCTTTTTGCTCATCGGTGTTTGGTGCGTGTTCAAAACCGACGACATCGGCGCCGGGAGCGGTGATTTCGATCAAGAGCTCTTTACCATCTTGGGCAATATTAAACTCCACTTGACCATGGACGTGGGCATCGTGCTGACGAAATGTCTCTTCGGCAAAGGTGGTGGTTGAGAAAGCAAGCGTCATACCCAGTGCGATTGGTGTGAATGTGTTCATGATAATTCCTGTGATGATTCATTAAAGGTTTGCCCAACATCGGGCGTTAAAAGGTGCATGAACCTAAGGTGGGTGGCGAGCGAGCTAGGTACGCAAAGGTGCCGAGTTGACGAGAGTAACGAGGCAGCGCCGTCAATACCAAAGAGCGGCTGGGTGACAGGACGACGATAAGCAGCGCGGCCATGATGCCGTGATGCAAAGCGAGAAACAGCTCGCATTGATGATGGGCGTGGTGATCAGGGTGATGATCTAACGCGTGTTCCACAGACGCGAAGCTGAGCCATAAGGTCAGCAAGATCGTGGTGAACACGATCAGAGTTCGGTGTGGCGTCGAGAAGAACAATCGCATTATCGGCACATCATCAAAAGCAAACAGGAGCTGTTATAATATAACAACTCCTGTCAGCCGAACAATCGAAACTGTATTACAGATTGTCACGCACAAGATTAAGTACCGTCTCAATCTCAGTCTCAGAGAGTGTGCCTTCTTTGACAAACAGCACTTGGCCTTGTTTGTCTTGCACTATGATCGCCGACGATTTCTCTGCCAGTGCCCATGCGCTGGTCACTACCCCTTCTTCATCTAACACCATAGAAGACCAAGGAAAGGATTGCTTGCTGTCTTCAGCCGAGGATTTGACAAAAGAGCCCGTCCCCCAAATCGCATCATCTTGGTTAATGATTGAGGTCGTTTGATACTGATCCTCTGGAAATTTCGCCGCTGTAATCGCCGCCATCAGTGGCGCGTTCATCTCTTTGGCGCTGCTACGACCCGCGATCGCTTGGATCACTCTGACCTTGCCCACCAGGTCAGCCGATGACCAAGGGGCAAAGCGGGTTTGGTCACCATCAAGCAAAATTTCACCGTGACTGCTGACGTCCACCGCGGGTACGGCTTGGCCAACCGTCAGGTTGTGTGCAAAGGAGAGCGCTGGAGAGCAAGCCAGCATGAGAGCGAGTAGGGTTTTGTTTTTCATTATGTTCTTCCTTTTATGGTTGCGGAAAAAGTATATACCCTAAATAGACAAAGGGTAGGAATTGTCCTTATTCCTACCCTTGAAAATGTGAATGAGGCAAAATTCGCCGCTTAGATAAAGCAGACGCCCGTTCCACCTAGTCCACAATAGCCGTCTGGGTTTTTGGCTAAATATTGCTGGTGGTACTCCTCGGCGAGATAGTAGGCACCCGCGGGTAAAATGTCGGTGGTAATGGTGCCAAACTGATCGCCGAGCAACGCTTCATAGCGCGCTTTAGACGCAATGGCGGTTTGGTATTGTTCATCGCTAAATAGGTAGAGTGCCGAGCGATACTGAGTGCCGATATCATTGCCTTGACGCATGCCTTGAGTCGGGTCGTGACGCTCCCAGAATTTCTCCAATAAGGCGTCAAAGCTTAAGCGACGGGGATCAAACACCACGCGCACCACTTCAGTGTGGCCAGTGTTGCCGGTACACACTTCATCGTAAGTGGGGTTGGGAGTAAAACCACCGGAGTAGCCGACCGAGGTGGTGATCACGCCATCAAGTTGCCAAAACAGGCGTTCGGCGCCCCAGAAACATCCCATGCCGATCAAGACTTCCTCGCAACCTTGTGGCGCTGGCGCGGTCATATTGGATTGATTGACGAAGTGAGTAGGGTTGATGACCATTGGTGTTTCTCGACCGGGTAGGGCAAGATTGGGGTCGATCATGGTCTGTTTGCCTGCCATTGAATTGTCCTTTGTCAGTTATTTGAAAATAGAGCCGCTCATCTGCTGTTTTCGTACAGACTTATGAATTCACTGGCGCTATTATTTTGGTCATTACGTTTGGGTACCTAATTAAGCATGATAAGAACCTCTTTACCAGCACTGTTAACGCTCTTTCTCTCTACAGGGGCACTCGCGCAAGAGGTCTCTTTGTCGATTCTTGGTTTGGACGGCGAGTTAGAAGATAACGTCGAGGCGTATTTATCTTCGATCCCCGAAAAGGAATACAGCACCGGTCTTCGCTTTCAAGCTCGTCTCGAACGTACCATCACCGAGGCGTTGAATGCGCTTGGTTATTATCACCCAGAGTTTACGTTTCAAGTCGGAAAAGAGAGCACTGAGCTGAGCGTGACGGTGCAGCCCGGTGAGCCGATCTTGATTGAGAAAGTCGATATCCAAATCGCCGGTGAAGCGGCCAATGATGCCGACTTCAACGTCTTGATTGCCCAAAGCGGTTTGGTCGAAGGTGCCAGGCTCAATCACAGCCAATACGACGCGCTGAAATCGGGGATTCGCAATTTAGCGCTGCGCAAAGGCTACTTTGAAGGCGATTATCAAGTCAGCCGCCTAGAGATTGCGCCCGAGTTGAATCAAGCCTTTATTCGCCTCTACTACGACAGCGGTATGCGCTATGCGTTTGGTCGAAATACCATTACCGGCAGCCAAATCCGCGAGGACCGTGTGGCGTCCTTATCCCCCTATGAAGAGGGCGAGCCCTATTTGGTCTCCAAAGTGGGGGAATACAACCAAAATCTCTCCAATACCGATTGGTTTTCATCGGTGTTTGTCGAGCCTGATCTGAGTTACCTAGGTCAAACTCGTGAGCTGCCGATGAAAGTGTCACTCGCCCCGCAAGCGCGCAATCAAATCGAGACGGGTATTGGCTACTCGACCGACGTGGGCGTGCGTGGCACGCTCAAATGGAAAAAGCCTTGGGTGAACGACAAGGGCCACAGCTTTGACAGCAGTTTCTCTTTGTCGATTCCAGAGCAGACCATCACCGCAGGCTATAAAATTCCGCTGCAAGACGCGCTCAATGAGTACTACCGCATTCAGTATGGGATGAAAAACCTCGACCAGCGCGATACGCAAAGTCTCGAGTCCAACTTATCCGTTGAGCGCCATTGGGTGCTTGACAGCGGCTGGCACCGAACCGTGTATGTGCGCTATTTGCTCGAAAGCTACGAGCAAGGCTTGCAAGACGATACCGGACACTTCCTCCTACCGGGCATCTCCTTCTCACGCAGTCGTGTTCGTGGCGGCACGATGCCGATGTGGGGGGACAGACAAAGCGTCACTATAGAGTATGGCGACCCGAGCATCATTTCCGAAACGCGCGTCACGCGCATTATGGGCGGCACCACCTGGATTCGTGGCATTGGCCAGAACCATCGCGGCATTTTACGTGTCGATGGCGGGGCGAACATCGCTGACGAGTTTGAAAAGCTTTCGCCGTCACTGCGTTTCTTTGCTGGTGGTGACAACAATCTGCGCGGCTACGGGTATGAGTCGGTCTCTCCCGTGGATGAAAGTGGCGCCCTGACCGGTGCCAAGTACATTGCTACCTCCACCTTAGAATATCAATATCGCGTGCACGGCAACTGGTGGGGCGCGCTGTTCTTCGACTACGGTGATGCGTTTAATGACACACCCGATTTCAAACGGGGGACGGGTTTTGGCGTTCGCTGGGCGTCGCCAGTTGGGCCTGTGAGACTGGATTTTGCTTGGGGGTTGGATGCGGATCCGGGTGATGAGTTCCGTGTCCACTTTACTCTGGGGCCTGATCTATGAAAAAGCGCATTCTCACTTGGACAAAATGGCTAACGGTACTGACGACAGGGCTGCTTACTGCGCTGCTGGTGCTTGTCGGGGTCATCCTCTTTACCAATCCTGGGCTCAATGTCTTGGTTTGGGCGGCGAATGCGTTTGTGCCGCAGTTGACCATCGAAGGGCACAGCGGAGCGCTCTTTCCGCGTTTTAGTCTCCATCAAGTGCGCTATGTGGATGAGGATTTATCCCTTGATGTTGCCGCCAACAAGCTCACTTTAGCGATCAATCCCAACTGTTTTACTGAGCCGTCGGTCTGTATTGATGAGATAGCGATGGATGGATTGGACTTTCACATGCCGACGCTACCGAGCAGTGAAGAGCCCGCCGCCGCAGAGGAAGAGGGTGAGCCACTGGCGGCGATCACCGCGCCTGTGCCTATTCAAATCAGCCGCATTGCACTGTCCAATATCAATCTGGATGTTTTGGGCAACCAGATCGCGTGGCAGCGTTTCTCGTCTGGAATAAGCTTCCAAGGCAACCGACTGGTATTGAGCAAAACGCAGCTTGATGGTACTCGCGTGGCACTGGCGCCGAGTGATCCTCAAGCGCCACAGGCTCAAAACGCCGCGTCAGACAGTGACGCCTTCTCACCGATCGTCTTGCCGGACATTACCCTGCCGCTGCAAATCCAACTTTCTCGCTTAGACATCAACGACTTTAGGCTAGAGAAAGAGACACCGCTGGTGGTCAACCACCTAGGGCTTGCAGCGAGCGCTCGTGGCTCTCGGGTACAGGTGGCAACGCTTGAGCTTGATATGCCACAAGGGGAGGCCAACTTGCGCGCCGATGTCACCTTAAAAGGTGATTACCCGCTCAGTGCCTCGCTGGACGCTGTGGTGAAAGACCCGATTGCCAATGGCCAAGTTATTGCGCTTAACCTTGAAGGCAGTGTGCGTGACTTGGCATTGGACGCCGAGTTATCGGGTTTGGCACTGGGCCAAATTGAAGCACATTTAGCGAGCTTAGATCCCGATTTACCGTTTGAGCTTCACCTGCGTGATGTCGATGCCAGCTGGCCGCTCAGCGGGGAGTCGGATTATCGTGTGGTGTTGCCAGAGTTTTCTGCCCAGGGCTCGCTGCAAGGTTTCTACCTCAATCTGCAAGGGGTGTTGAGCGGAAAAACCATTCCAGAGCTCGACCTGGCGCTTAAAGGGCAGGGGGATATGGGTCAGATTGAATTGACTGATTTTCTGCTCAAAACGTTAGGCGGTGAAGTTGAAGGTTCACTGCGTGCGGGGTGGCAAGAGCGAGTGAGTTGGGGGGCTAACTTAGCCCTTAGCCATATCCAGCCGGGTTTGCAATGGCCGCAAGCAGAAGGTGACATCAGTGGCACACTTGAAACCGCAGGTGGTCTGACGGCCCAAGGCGGTTGGCGTGTGGAACGCACCGATCTTAACATTGATGGTCTACTGCGCGGCTATCCGCTCAATATTGTCGGTGATATCGAGGCATCGGACGCGGCAGGAGATGGCAATGTTCGCGCTAAAACGTCGGGCTTAGTGCTCTCTCATGGTCCTAACAAGATTGCCGCACAGGGCGAGTTGGATAAGCAGTGGGATATGTTACTGACATTGACCTTGCCACAACTTTCGAAAACGGTGCCTGATCTCAAAGGCCAGATTCTGGGGCAAGTGGCGCTGAGCGGTGCGATGACTGAGCCAACCTTAGGGCTAGATATCAACGCCAACCGATTAGCGTGGCAAACCCTAGCGCAAATTGGCAGTGCGAGCATCAAGGGCAAGGTGACCCCACTGCCTGTGCCGCAAGGCGATCTGCAATTGAACGTCAAGCAGGCGACGGTTCAAGGCGAGCGGATTGAGAGTGTCGCACTGGCCTTTTCTGGCTCGCAGCAGCAACATCAGCTCAGCTTAGATCTGCTATCTGAGTTGGTGACGAGCCATATCGACTTGCGCGGTGCATTGACGTTAGAGCCGCAGCTGAAGTGGCAGGGCGAACTTGAGGAGGTATCGATTTCCACCCAGCAGGGCGAATGGATGCTGGCTGACACCACCGCACTGGGCTTCGACGCTGAGCGTAACCAAGTGATGGTCGCGGCGCACTGTTGGCTGCAATCGGATTCCGCGTTGTGTTTGGATGAGGATATTCAAGTAGGGGAAAGCGGTGAAGCCGCGCTCTCCTTGTCGCAGTTTAATGTCAATCAATTGCATGCATTTATCCCATCCACCACTCAGCTCAAAGCTGAAGTGAATGCCAATGTATGGGCGAAATGGTCGCCAGAGACGCCGCCCGAAGTGAAAGCCTCGGTGTCGATGCCGGCCGGTCAAGTGACGCAAAAGCTCGAAGAAAATGTTACCTTAGCGTGGCATGCGGTGACACTCAATGCCGCGTTAGCGAACAACCGTTTGGACGCCGACTGGCTGATTGATGTGCGCGATAATGGCGATCTTTCTGGCCAAGTGACTCTCCCTAACGTATTGGACGCCAACCCACAGATCGACGCCAAGCTCGCATTAACTCCGTTCCACATTGATTTTCTTGCGCCATTAATTGGCGATTTTAGTGAGCTAAAATCGACCATCAGTACCGATCTCGCCATCAGCGGTGCGGTAACGCAACCGAAAGTCGAGGGGCAACTGCTGATCGATAAGATGTCGCTGAAAGGGGAGCTCTCTCCGGTAGAAGTGGATTCAGGTCGAGTGAGCCTGGATCTCAACGGTTATGATGCGCTGCTCGCGGCGAAATTGACCACGCCAGATGGCGATTTGGAACTCTCCGGTGAAGCCGAGTGGCGTGAGCTAAGTAACTGGAGCGCGCAACTGCGAGTGTACGCTGAAGAGCTGCTGGTCAATGTGCCGCCTATGGTGGCGCTGAAAGTGCAGCCGGATATGACGATATCGGCCTCGCCTAAATTGGCGCGCGTGGATGGAAGCATTCATCTGCCTTGGGGTCGTATTATCGTCGAAGAGCTACCGCCGAGTGCAATTGGCGTCTCAGACGATCAAGTGTTACTTGATAAAGATCTCCAACCGGTCGAGAACGCCACCGAAGTACCGTTTAACCTCGAAACCAATATTAATATCAGCATCGGCGATGACTTCAAGCTGGTGGCGTTTGGGCTTGAAGGCGGGCTGAAAGGTAACTTGAATGTGGCGCAAAAAGACAAAGGTCCGTTTGTCCAAGGTGAAATCAACATTGTCGACGGTTCGTATCGCTCCTTTGGTCAAGATTTGATCATCAGTGAAGGTAAGATTTTGATGAATGGGCCAGTGGATCAGCCCTATGTGCAGATCACCGCGATCCGAAATCCCGATAACACCCAAGATGACGTGACGGCCGGGGTCAAAGTGACTGGACCGGCCGATGAGCCATCGGTCACCATCTTCTCTGACCCCGCCATGCCGCAAGCGAATGCGCTATCCTATCTATTGCGTGGTCAAGACATTGATGGCGAAGCAGGCGGCAATGCGATGACCACCACACTGATTGGTTTGAGCCTAGCGAAAAGCGGCAAAGTGGTGGGCGAAATTGGCGAAGCCTTTGGCGTTCAGGATCTGCAGTTGGATACCGCGGGCTCGGGTGATGACTCTCAGGTCACGGTGAGTGGTTATATTCTCCCTGGCTTGCAGGTTAAATATGGGGTCGGCATTTTTGACTCGGTAGGCGAGTTTACGGTGCGTTATCGCTTAATGCAGGATCTTTATTTAGAGGCGGTCTCTGGTGTCAATAGCGCCGTGGATCTGCTCTATCAATTTGAGTTTGATTAATGGTGGCTCTAACACAGAGCCGACGTTGAGACACACTCAGGCAGAGAAAGGAAATAGGGGCGGGCAATGCAACATCTATTGTTTGTTTATGGCACCTTGCGCAAAGGGGAGTCGAACCAAGATTTTTTAGCTGGCTCGCAGTGTTTGGGTCACTTTGATACACCGCCCTTTTATGCGCTGTATGATTTGGGGCCCTATCCGGCGGTGATCGAAGGACATGATTCGATCTCAGGTGAAGTCTATTTGATCGATGATGTCACACTCGCACGTATAGATGAGCTAGAAGATGTGCCGGTCGAGTATCGCCGAGAGCGCATTGATACACCGTTTGGTCAGGCTTGGATTTACCTCTACCAAGATGTCAGCCAATTGGATGTATTGATTGCATCGGGCGATTGGTGCCAGCGCGTCTAGCGCCACTTTATGGTGAGAATAAGCGTTCAATAAGGAGAGTCCTATGTCAGCGCTGAAACGGACCATCACACCCGTCGGGGTGTTCGTCGCCCTGTTAATTACAGGCTGCACCACTGTCACTACGCCAACGTCTAACGTCGATCAAGATTGGTATCAGTTCGGTGTTGATCGCGGTGAAAACGGCTTACTGAACTTGTCGCAATCTAAGTTAGCCAAAGCGGATGAAGCTGGCTATTTGAACGACGACCGTTATGCCGCCTATTTGGCAGGGTATGAGCAAGGTCGCGGTCAATATTGTCAGCAAAACGCCTACATGCTTGGTGTGATGGGCAAACCCTATTATGGGGTGTGCGACCGTCTTGACCCCTTCTTCCAGCAAGACTATGTCTCAGGGCGTACTTCCACGGCAGGTTCGGGTTTTTAATGGTTGAATACCGATAAAGAAAACGGCCAGAGTTTCGCTGCTCTGGCTGTTTTCTTTTATTCAATGAGTCACGGTGGTTGGGTGAGGATTACTTACTCGCGCGCTCAAACGACTCCAGAATCTCTTGGCGCGCGGCAGCGACGTCTTCCCAGCCCTCCACTTTGACCCATTTGCCGCTTTCGAGCTCTTTGTAGCGCTCAAAAAAGTGGGTAATTTGCGCTTTGAGCAGATCAGGAATATCACCGACATCTTGGATGTGCTCGTACTCTTTGGAGATTTTACTGTGCGGCACGGCGAGCACTTTGGCATCTTCACCTGATTCATCGGTCATCTTCAATACACCGACAGGGCGACAGCGAATCACACTACCTGGCATCAAGGGATAAGGGGTCGGCACTAGGACATCAACCGGGTCACCATCTAAAGAGAGTGTGTGATTCACATAGCCATAGTTACATGGATAGAACATAGGCGCGGACATAAAACGGTCCACAAATACCGCGCCAGAATCTTTGTCGACCTCGTACTTGATCGGATCGGCATTGGCCGGAATTTCGATGACGACATAAATGTCATCCGGGAGTGATTTCCCTGCAGGGACGTGATTAAGACTCATGGGCAAGCTTCCTTGTTATTGGTCGATATGTAGGCAAATACCTTACCGCTAAACTTGGTTTTTTGTAAATGACGGACGATGAGAGCTTGGTCAAGAAAACACCGATTGTGAAGCGCAGCGACTGAGAGAAGTGATGGAGGTTCATAAAAACAAGGCGCTCAGTGAGCGCCTTGGAGAGAATAGCTAGGCCTTATTGGTCTTTGTATTCTGCGAGGAAAGATTCGACTTTCTTGACCATGTTTTTTGAGCCAACAAAGAAAGGCACACGCTGGTGCAGCTCTGTAGGTTCAATATCCATGATGCGTTTCTCACCGTCTGAGGCAATACCGCCCGCCTGCTCAATAATGAACGCCATTGGGTTGCACTCATAAAGAAGGCGCAGCTTGCCGTTCGGGTGGCTTTGCGTGCTTGGGTACAGGTAAATGCCGCCTTTCAGCAGGTTACGGTGGAAGTCCGACACCAAAGAGCCAATGTAGCGAGACGTGTACGGGCGACCGTCATTTGGTTCGTTCTCTTGGCAGAATTTGATGTACTTTTTCACGCCCATTGGGAAGCGGAAGTAGTTCCCTTCGTTAATTGAGTAGATGCGGCCATCTTCTGGCACCATCATATTCTCATGAGACAAGCAGAACGTACCGATCGATGGATCGTAGGTAAAGCCATTGACGCCATTGCCAGTGGTGTAGACAAGCATGGTTGATGAACCGTAAATCACATAACCGGCCGCAACTTGCTTGTTGCCTGGTTGAAGGAAGTCTTCTTCTGTCGGTGGAGTACCGATAGGAGAGACGCGACGATAGATAGAGAAAATCGTTCCGACAGAGACGTTAACATCGATGTTAGAAGAGCCATCGAGTGGATCCATCAATACCACGTATTTGGCGTTTTTGTTCAGTTCTTTATTGAACGCGACCGCCTCATCTTCTTCTTCACTTGCTACGCCACACACTTGATCACGTGCTTCAAGTGCTGCTTTGAACTTCTCGTTCGCGTAAACATCCAGTTTTTGTTGGGCTTCGCCCTGAATGTTCTCACTACCAACGGCACCGGTGATATCACCAAGGCCCGCCGCGTTAATTTCGCGGTTGACGATTTTAGCCGCAAGGCGAATCGACGACAGTAGGGATGATAGATCACCGCTAGCGTGGGGGAAGTCCGTCTGTTTTTCAACAATGAACTCGCCAAGGGTGCGCATTCCAGACATGTTTATTCCTTAAAATCGCATAAGTTTGGGGGGAGTTGGGCAACCTCTTGCCATTTTATTATTGGGGCGCAAGAGGGACGAAGCTATGCGTGAGCTTTTGTTTTTGCCTTGAGCAATTGTAAAACCATGATCTTATTATTGGTAACGAACTAACTGTCTAACCTCTCAATTTTTTTGGTAATTATTCAAATATTTTCACGGTTTTTCATCTTGAACAAACTTTGCTCGATTGTGCCAAGATTTCACATCCCAAGGACAAAGAGGTTCGCTTTTCAAGCCATTATCGCCATAATGAGCACTTCAAATTAGCCTTTTCAGGATCACTCTATGCATATTCATATCTTGGGAATTTGTGGCACCTTTATGGGAGGAGCGGCAATTTTAGCGCGTCAATTGGGGCACAAAGTCACCGGCAGTGACGCCAATGTGTACCCGCCCATGAGCACGCTACTTGAATCGCAAGGTATTGAAATTATAGAAGGGTTTGATCCGGCGCAGTTAAATCCGGCGCCCGATTTGGTGGTGATCGGTAATGCGATGAGCCGTGGTAACCCGTGCGTCGAGCATGTGCTTGATAGCAACCTGCGTTACACCTCCGGCCCGCAGTGGTTGCAAGAGTTTCTGTTGCATGATCGATGGGTACTGGCGGTCGCAGGAACGCACGGCAAAACCACCACATCCAGTATGCTCGCTTGGATTCTGGAAGATTGCGGTTATGAACCCGGTTTTCTGGTGGGCGGCGTGCTTGGCAACTTTGGTTTGTCGGCAAGATTGGGCAACAGCCCGTTTTTCATAGTTGAAGCTGATGAATACGACAGCGCTTTTTTCGATAAGCGTTCTAAGTTCGTTCATTACCATCCGCGTACCTTAGTCATGAATAACCTTGAGTTCGATCATGCAGACATCTTCGATGATCTGGAAGCGATTAAGCGCCAATTCCACCATCTGGTGAGAACCGTACCGGGCAATGGGCGTCTGTTTACTCCTCAATCGGACCAGGCGCTGCAAGACGTTATTGCCCGTGGCTGCTGGAGCGAACAAGAGTACACAGGGTGCGAATCTGGCTGGCAAGCGCAAAAACAGGCCCAAGATGGCAGTGTCTTTGATGTCTTATTGGCGGGAGAAATAGTGGGTCGAGTGACGTGGGATTTAGTCGGCGATCACAACGTCAGCAATGCGTTGATGGCCATCGCGGCGGCGCGTCATGTGGGTGTCACTCCGGATCACGCTTGTGAGGCGTTAGGGCGCTTTATTAATACCAAACGCCGCTTGGAGTTAAAAGGGCAGGTCAATGACATCAATGTGTATGACGACTTTGCTCATCATCCAACGGCGATTGAACTGACATTGGGCGGCTTACGTAACAAGGTGGGTCAATCCCGAATCCTTGCGGTGTTGGAGCCGCGCAGTGCAACCATGAAACGCGGGGTGCACAAAGAGACGCTCGCGGCCTCATTGCAGGCGGCCGATGAAGTGTTCCTCTTTCAACCTGAGTCTATTACCTGGTCGGTGAGTGAGATTGCCGAGCAGTGCGCGCAACCTGCTTATGTCTCTGATGACATCGACGAGTTGGTGCGCAACATCGCTCGGCATGCTCGCCCCGGCGATCAGATTCTGGTGATGAGTAACGGTGGGTTTGGCGGAATTCACGACAAACTGTTAGCGCAATTCGCCCAATAACAAGAGATATGCACAATGGCTGAAAAATCCATCACCCTCGCTTTTACCGGAGCCTCAGGCGCGCCTTATGGGCTGCGTTTGTTGCAGTGCTTATTGGCTGCGGACTATCAGGTCTACCTGCTGGTTTCATCGGCGGCGCGAGTGGTGTTGGCCACCGAGCACGGATTAAAACTGCCTGCCAATCCAGACAGCGCCAAGCAAGCCTTGGTCGCCCATCTCAACTGCGACCCGGCTAAATTGGTGGTGTGCGGCAAAGAGGACTGGTTCTCGCCCGTGGCCTCTGGCTCAGCGGCGCCCAAGCAGATGGTGGTTTGCCCTTGTTCGGCGGGCAGTGTCGCAGCGATTGCTCATGGTATGTCCGATAATTTGATTGAACGCGCCGCCGATGTGGTGATGAAAGAGCGCGGTCAATTGCTGCTGGTGGTTCGGGAAACACCTTTCTCAACCTTGCACCTTGAGAACATGCACAAGCTCTCGCAGATGGGCGTCACCATTATGCCGGCCGCGCCCGGTTTTTATCACCAACCTAAATCGATAGACGACCTTATTGACTTTATGGTCGCGCGCATTTTGGATCACCTCGGTATTGAACAATCCTTGGTGGCGCGCTGGGGCTATGATCAACGCAACGATTCGTGATTGCGTCTTGTTGGGCCGTCACGCAAGTATGGCTATTGTAAGGCAGACCTATTACAATCAAGCCGAACCTCATCGGGGAGCTATTCATTCACTGAATGACGCTGAGATCGAGCTTTGCTCGGGACCCGTAGACCTGAACCAGATAATGCTGGCGTAGGAATTGAGCGAGGACATCAGGCGTTTGTTTGTCCCTCAGACCTGCGTGGCTCAACAAGGAGAGCGAGCAGTGAAATCCACTTTTATCCCTTCATTTATGCCACTTTGTGCCGCCGCGGCACTGACGTCTTTTTCCGCAACCGCGGCCGATACGTTAACCGTTTATACCTATGACTCTTTCGCTGCCGATTGGGGCCCAGGCCCAGTGGTAAAAAAAGCGTTTGAAGCACAGTGCGACTGTACGTTGAACTTTGTTGCTTTGGATGATGGCGTCTCTATCCTCAATCGCTTGAGACTGGAAGGCGACAATAGTAAAGCCGACATTGTGTTGGGGTTAGACAACAACTTGATGGCAGAAGCACAGCAAACCGGTTTGTTGGCTGAGCATAGCGTCGATACGTCATCCGTCACCTTGCCAGGCGGCTGGTCTAATACGACCTTTGTGCCGTACGACTACGGTTACTTCGCGTTTGTCTACAACAAAGAGACCTTGGCTGAGCCACCGACTAGCCTCAAAGCGCTGGTGGAATCAAATGACGACTTGACGGTCATCTACCAAGATCCGCGTACCTCAACGCCGGGCCAAGGTTTGATGCTTTGGATGAAATCTGTCTATGGCGACGAAGCGCCGCAGGCGTGGAAAGCGTTGGCGAAAAAGACCGTGACGGTCACTAAAGGGTGGTCTGAAGCGTACTCGATGTTCTTAAAAGGCGAGTCTGATATGGTGCTCTCTTACACCACGTCACCTGCGTACCATCTGATTGCCGAAAATGAGGCTAAGTTCGCTGCGGCGAATTTCGCGGAAGGTCATTACACTCAGGTAGAAGTGGCGGCTAAAGTCAAAACGAGCGCCAACAGCGAGTTGGCGGATGCCTTTATGCAGTTTATCCTCAGCGATGACTTTCAGTCGGCCATGCCCACAGGGAACTGGATGTACCCTGCCACTGACGTCGCGTTGCCAGAAGGGTATCAAAGTCTGACGGAGCCAAGCCAAGCCTTGAGCTTTAGCGCTGAAGAGGTGGCTACCCACCGCAAAGCGTGGATTCGTGAATGGCAAAACGCGTTGACCTTTTAAGGTTAGGCGTTCGTGCAATCTGTCCCTAAATTAGGCGTATGGGTCGCGATGTTGATCGCGGCCTTTGTCGTTTCTGCGCTGCTGGCCTTGCTCAATCAAGCGCCTTCCCTCGATCTGCGTGTCATTTGGCAAGACCCTTATTACCGCCACGTTACCCAATTTAGCTTCTATCAATCCTTCCTCTCAACGCTGCTCAGTGTCGGCTTAGCGATCCCCGTTGCCCATGCATTGTCGCGGCGGCAGTTTATCGGCAAAGCCTTGGTACTTAAGCTGTTTGCGACCACTTTGGTGCTGCCTGTGTTGGTGGGGGTGTTTGGCTTGCTGGAGATTTATGGGCGCAGTGGTTGGCTGGCGACACAGCTTGCGCAGTGGGATCTCTCCCTGCCATTTAATATTTACGGTTTGCACGGCATTTTGCTCGCACACCTCTTTTTTAATCTTCCTTATGCGGCGCGTTTGCTGCTGCAATCACTAGAGTCGATTCCGGCGGAGCAACACAAACTGTGCGCCCACTTAGGCATGGGCCATTGGCAAAAGTTTAAGTGGGTCGAATGGCCGCGGATGAGGCAGCAATTAGCGCCCGTTTGTGGATTGGTGTTTATGCTCTGCTTTACCAGTTTTGCCACTGTGATGGCACTGGGCGGCGGGCCCAAATCGACCACCATTGAGCTCGCGATTTATCAAGCGATCAAGTTTGATTTTGATTTGCAAGCGGGCGCGTTATTGGCGATTTGGCAAATGCTGCTATGTGGCTTAATGGCGCTATCGATTCAACGTTTTGCTCGACCTATTGCCATTTCGATGGGCAGCGACGCACCAACTGCGTTGGTGGTGAAAGACAGTCTATTCTCTAAGTGCTGGGATGGCGCTTGGATAGGTTTTAGCTTGCTGTTAGTGTTGCCGCCTCTTGGGATGGTGCTGACCAGTGGCATGAATCCTCAGGCGTTGGGTGTGCTGAGCGATGGCCGATTTTGGTCCGCGCTCGGCGCGTCACTGAAAGTGGCGAGCATGGCGAGCGTTATCGCTGTCAGTGCGGGCACGGCGATTTTATTGTCGAGCCGAAGACTGCGCCTCAATCAACGTGAGAAAACCGCGGATAAGATAGAGCTGCTAGGGACCATCATTCTGGTGACCCCAGGATTAGTGATCTCGACCGGGCTCTTTTTGCTGCTCCGTTCGTGGACGGATGCGCTCAGCTACGCCTTGGTCGTTGTTGTTGCGGTCAACGCGTTAATGGGGCTGCCTTATGTGATCAAAACCTTGGCTCAGCCGATGTTGCAACTTGAGCAGCAGTATCAGTACCTTTGTGCAACCCTTGGAATCCGCGGTTGGCGCCGTTTACGAGTGGTGGAGTGGCGCGCATTAAAACGGCCGCTGGCGCACGCGTTTGCCATCAGCTTTATGTTTTCTATGGGCGATCTCAGTGCCATCGCGCTGTTTGGCAGTCAGGAGTTTCGTACTCTGCCGCTCTACCTGTTCCAACTCCTCGGCAGTTACCAAATGGACGCGGCGGCAGTCGTATCGGTCACTTTACTGCTTTTGAGTGTGGGCTGCTTTGCGCTGATGGAGCGCCTATTTCGCCCTCGCTCTGCTTCTACTCCCACCAATAGGAGTCACTATGCTCACTCTCAGTGACCTGCATTACGATTATCATGCCGAGTCATTTCAGTTTGAACTGCACGTTGAGGCAGGGCAAATCGTCGCGCTAATGGGACCCAGTGGCGCAGGGAAGTCGACCTTACTCGCCTTGATGGCGGGTTTTATTGAACCATTAAGCGGTGAAATTTTAGCGCAAGGGCAAACACTCAACGGGCTGGCGCCTTATCAGCGCCCGTTTGCGATGTTGTTTCAAGAGCACAACTTGTTTGCTCACCTTACCGTGTCGGAAAACATCGGCCTTGGATTGGACCCCGGCTTGAAGTTGTCTGCAACGCAGAAACAGGCGGTAGTGCAAGCGGCGCAGCAGGTGGGGGTGGCGGAGTATTTGTCTCGATTGCCGCATGAGCTCTCCGGTGGCCAGCGTCAACGGGTTGCGTTAGCGCGCTGCTTTGTACAGTCTGCGCCGATATGGCTGCTCGACGAGCCCTTTTCAGCGCTCGATCCTTTGCTCAGGTTAGAGATGCTCTCACTGGTCAAACAGCTGGCGAGTGAGCGTGATATTACCGTAGTGATGGTGACGCACCACTTAGGCGATGCCAAAGCGATCGCAACGCATTTTGCGTTTGTCTCACAAGGTCATGTCGCGGCGACTGGGCCGATCTCAGAGCTAGAGGCAACCCACTCGGACCCTAGCCTAGGCGCATTTGTTCAGGCGGCCACCACGGCGCACAATTGAGTCCGACAATAAAGGACCAGAAAGCAGAGATAAAAAAAGCGGATAAGTGTGCACTTATCCGCTTCAATCATCACTGACTAAGAGTGTGTTATTGTGGCTCTTCGCTGCTCAATGCTTTGAGGATCTGGAAAATCTCTCGATACGCTTTAGCCGGTTTGTTGGCTTGTTTTTCTTTGTTCGCCTGACGAGCAAGCTGACGCAAACGCTGACGGTCTGCATCCGGATACAGCGTCAATACCTCTTCAATGGCACTGTCTCCCTCTTCCACCACACGGTCACGCAGTTGCTCTAATTTGTGCAGCAGCGCCGTGGTTTGAGAGTGCTTGTTACGGATTTTATCCAGCGCCGCTTGAATCGGCTCTGGGTCTTCGTGACGCATCAATTTGCCGATAAACTGCAACTGACGACGGCGCGCTTCGTTTTTAAAACGCTGCGCATCGCGAATCGCATCGGCCAAGTCTTCGCTGAGTGGAAATTTTTCCAACACAGAGGGCTTGAGGTTAACGAGCTCTTCACCCAGTTTCTGCAGCTCTTCCATGTCACGCTTCAACTCGGATTTACTTACCCAGATGATCTCTTCTTCTGGTTCCCATGGCGCTTTTTGATTTTTGCGAGCCATTTTCATACCTTCATTTGAACGTCTATTTCTCTATTTTAACAAGAATCATGGGGAGAAAGCGAAATTCTTGTTATCCTAGCGACAAAGCAACGACTGATGAAGAGAATATGGACGTAAAAAAGCAAGTGGCACAGCAGCGTATCGAGCTTGAAGCTGCCGTCGCGAAAGCGTTAGAGATGGCGGGTGAAAAAGCGGATGCCGCGGAAGTTGCCATCAGTAAAACCACAGGTTTAAGCGTATCGACTCGCATGTGTGAGGTCGAAAATGTGGAGTTCAACAGCGACGGTGCACTCGGTATTACCGTGTACCGCAATCAGCGTAAAGGCAGCGCCTCAACGTCAGACTTAAGCGAAAAAGCGATTCAACAAACGGTATTGGCGGCGCTCGATATCGCTCAATACACCTCAGAAGACCCGTACGCAGGCCCAGCACCGGCCGAGTTGATGGTCAAAGATATTCCCGATTTGGATCTGTTTCACCCCGATACGCCTGATCCTGATTACGCGACAAAAATGGCGATTGAAGCGGAGCAAGAAGCGCTCAGCTACAGCGATAAGATCAAGCAAAGTGATGGCGCCAGTTACGATAGCCATTATGGCGTCAAAGTGTACGGCAACAGCCACGGCTTACTGGCGAGTTATGCCTCAAGTCGTCATAGCATCAGTTGCTGTGTGATTGGTCAAGGCCAAAACGGTGAAATGGAACGCGACTACAGCTACACAGTGGCGCGTCACAAAGACGACCTGTGGACGCCGAAATCTGTGGGTCTGAGTGCAGCGGAGAAAACCGTCAGTCGTTTAGACGCGCAGAAGCTCAAAACCGGTCAGTACCCGATCATGTTTGCGGCGGATGTCGCAACGGGGTTACTCGGGCACCTTGTGATGGCGATCAGTGGCGGTAACTTGTACCGTAAATCCTCGTTTCTTCTTGATCATCTTGGTCAGCAAATTCTACCTAGCTGGTTCCAAGTCGACGAGCGTCCCCATGTGTTGCGTGGTCTAGCGTCAAGCCCGTTTGATAGCGAAGGCGTTGCGACGCAAGATAGACAAATTATCACTGACGGTGTGCTATCCACTTACCTATTGACCAGCTATGCGGCGCGTAAAATGTCGATGACGCCAACCGGTCATGCGGGTGGTATCCACAACTGGTACGTGCAATCCACAGGGCAAGATTTTGAGCAAATGCTTAAGGCGCTGGGCACCGGCTTTTTGGTTACAGAAGTGATGGGGCAGGGTGTAAATATCGTGACGGGCGATTACTCGCGCGGCGCAGCCGGTTTTTGGGTTGAGAATGGTCAAATCCAATTCCCTGTCTCTGAGGTGACCATCGCAGGTAATCTCAAGCAGATGTTCAACCAAATTGTGGCTGTCGGCAGTGATGTGGAAACCCGTTCGCAGATTCAAACCGGTTCTATCTTGCTTGAGTCAATGAAAGTGGCGGGCGAATAAGCCTCACTATTTGACGTAGCGATGCTTCAGCGACGAAACACGAGAGTGCTTCGTCGCTGATGTGTATTTATAGTGCTGTTAGCGCTCAAACAGCTCGACATGCAACTTCTGAATCGCTTGTTTGGCTTCTGATTCACGCAGTAAGAAACAGAGGTTGTGCTGGCTAGCTCCGTAACAAATCATTCGTAAGTTAAAGTCTTCAAGTGTACCAAACACTTGTTTTGCATAACCTTTGCTCTCGCTCATGTTGTTACCAATCAAGGCGACGACCGAGAGGTTGTGTTCCACTTTCACGCTGCACAGCTCTTCAAGCTCTTCACGCGCGGCTTGAGGTAACGACGGCGCACCGCCAGAGGTACCCGTTTGATCAAGCGTTAACGAGACACTGATTTCAGAGGTGGTGATCAAATCGACCGAGACTTTATGCTTGGCCAAGATCTCAAACACTTTGGCCAGAAAGCCGTAAGCATGGAACATTTTCGCACTGCGCAGCGTCACCATGGTTTGGTTGTTACGCAGGGCTAGGGCGCGAAACAGCGGTGAGCTTTCCACTTGATGACGAATCCAAGTACCGCCTTGCTCTGGCGCTTTCGAGGAACCGACAAACACCGGAATATCATGGCGCAGAGCAGGGACTAGGGTCGAAGGGTGTAGGATCTTGGCGCCAAAATTCGCCATCTCTGACGCTTCGCTGAAGCTAATTTCTGCAATCGGTGCCGCATTCGGGGCAATGCGCGGGTCTGTGGTGTAGATTCCCGGTACATCAGTCCAAATTTCTAAGCCAGAGGCTTGCACTGCCTCGGCAATCAAAGCCGCACTGTAATCACTGCCACCACGGCCAAGGGTAGTGGTGTTGCCTTCTTCATCGGAACCAATAAAGCCCTGTGTCACTACAACGTGCTCGCGGCACAGTGGCAGCAAGGTGTCACTGGCAAGCTCACGAATGGCGGCAACATCCGGTTCTGCGCGGCCAAAGTGGCTGTCAGTGCGCAGTACATCACGAATATCAAAGCGTACCGCGTTGATGCCACGCTCAATCATCAGTTGGGTTAAAATGTGGGTCGACATCAGTTCACCACACGCGACAAGGTGATCAGTCAATTTATTGCTGGCTTGAATCGAGGCCGCTTCCGCAAGGCTGGTGACCGTATCAAGCAGGCTGTACACTTCGCTCGCCGCGTGGGTTGGATCTTTGAGTTGATTAAGAATCGCATCATGGATCTCAGCGAGCTGAGTCAGAATATCGCTGCGTTGCTGCTGATCTTGTACGCCGTTAGCCAGCGCGACCAATAGATTTGTTACCCCTGAACAGGCACTGCTGACCACCAGTTTTGTCTCTGGATTGTTCTCAACGATCGCCGCACAACGGCTCATCGCTTCAAAGTTTGCAACACTTGTCCCACCAAATTTAGCAACGTTAAAATTGCTCACGGCATTTCTCCCACAACTTCCTGAATATTGAGTCTTTCCTTTGCGTGAGGTGAGGATGAGCGAGAGTAGAGGTAGGTATGGAGTACGACCTCAGAAGCTCATCACCAGACGGCGCTGATGACAGTTGATGGGACTCAACCCAAGTCAACCGACAGACTTAAACCACAATATAAGCCTACCTCGGCACTACTCCCCCTCAGAATGTTGTTTTGGAATTGTGGCTCCACAACATGCCTACCTGGGTAGTGCTCCTCTTCTGCAAAAAGCATAATTGTTTGTACAACAGGGTGACGAATTGTCTTGCCACCGCTTTCGCATTGAACGTGTTTATCCTCTTAATGTCAATGCGAAATTTACGGGTTAAAGACGATAGGTTCAGTTTGTGAGGCTGGTATGACCTGTCGACTTTTTGCGCATTGCTGCGCTGGATGAATTCGATTATGGTGAAGAGATAACAACAAGAACACCCTCATGATTCAAAAGGAGTTGCCAATGACTTACCAAAGTTTTATCCCCCCTCGCCGTATTTTGATGGGCCCTGGTCCATCCGATATTTCCCCACAGGTACTGCAAGCTTTGAGCCGCCCAACGGTGGGCCACCTTGACCCGCTTTTTATCCAGATGATGGACGAACTTAAGCAGCTGCTCAAATACGCCTTTCAGACCGACAATGAGTTTACGATTGCCGTCTCGGCACCGGGCAGTGCAGGTATGGAGACCTGCTTTGTTAACTTGATTGAGCCGGGGGATAAAGTCATCGTCTGTCGCAATGGCGTGTTTGGCGAACGCATGCGAGAAAACGTGGTGCGCTGCGGCGGTGAAGCGGTACTGGTCGATGATGAATGGGGAGCGCCGGTCTCGGTAGAGAAAGTTCGTGATGCGTTGCAGGCGCATCCTGATACCAAGCTCCTCGCGTTTGTCCATGCAGAAACGTCGACAGGGGCATGCAGTGATGCGAAGACGTTGGGCGCGCTTGCTAAAGAGTTCAATGTGTTGTCGATTGTCGATGCGGTGACGTCATTGGGTGGTGTGCCACTCAAAGTCGATGAGTGGCAACTTGATGCGGTCTACTCGGGCAGTCAAAAGTGCCTCTCTTGTACGCCGGGCCTTTCTCCTGTGACCTTCTCCAGTGCAGCGATTGAGAAAATCACCGCCCGTCAAACACCGGTACAAAGTTGGTTTTTAGACCAAAGTTTGGTGCTCGGTTACTGGAGTGGAGAGGGAAAGCGCAGCTACCACCACACAGCGCCCGTCAACAGTCTCTATGCACTGCATGAAGCTTTGCTGATGCTCAAAAATGAAGGTTTAGAAAATGCGTGGCATCGCCATCAGCAGATGCACAACAAGCTCAAGGCCGGCTTATTGGCGCTCGGCTTTGAGTTTGTGGTGGAAGAGTCCGCACGCTTGCCGCAACTGAATGCGATTTATGTTCCTGAGGGAATTGATGAAGCCCAAGTGCGCAGCCATCTTCTTGATACGTACAATCTGGAAATTGGTGCCGGGCTTGGCGCATTGGCGGGCAAGGCGTGGCGGATTGGTCTAATGGGCTATGGTGCGCGTGAGGAGAACGTCGCGCTCTGTTTGCAAGCGCTTAAAGAGTCGCTCGGATTAGAGTCGCTCAGATAGAGTCGCTTGGCGAACAAATCGCCTTATTCATGATTGCAGTTGGCTCTCCAGATCGGAGAGCCTTTTCTTATCTACTTTTTGTCTTGTTTTATTTTTCGTCTGTACGAAGCAGTGCGTCGGTTGTCGGTGGCACGTATTGCACGTCTGAGAAATCGCGCCGCGGAAACAGAAACTGCGCTTCGGCTCGGATTTGTTCTGCCTTTTCACTGTCATTCAAACCTTGGTAGGCCAGAATCAAGTTGTTGTAGAACGCCGGTCTCGGTTTGTGGGTAATCACGCCAAGCGACCAATCCACGTAAGGTTGAATAAATTCAGGGTTTTGCTGGTGCAGACCAATATTGAGATAGGTGCTGTAGATATCCCAATCAAAACGCTCCTGCCAGACAATCGGGTTACTGACTCGGTTGAGGATATCCGGATCTTTCGGTTTGGAGAGCTCAAACTGCGTCAATATGTAGTTGGTGTGCAGCGTGGTGACCATGTAAAACGACGTCACCAGTGGCAAGACCAAACTTGCTACGCGCAGTCCGGTCTGCGATACGATGCTCAATCGCGCGTATCGGTAGGCGCGCTTACGTTGGTCGACCCAGTAAATCAATAAGATAAAGGTTACCCAATGAATCGCTGAGTGATAAAACGGATATTCTAACTGGGTGTGGAGCACGATGGGAATAAAGAGCGAAAAAATCGCCAAACGTGTGCCTTTCTTCGCTGCGTAGATACGATATAGCACCAAAATGGCCGCGATCAACATAGCCAAAATCGGCAGCACGCCCCCCTCTACGCCCCAATATAAGGTTTCGTTGTGTGGGTGATCCATCGATGCAAGCCCAGGCGGGTAACTGGCGTTGAGCTGATGTTGACGCGCCGTATAGACCAAGTATTCGGCTTCAAAACGCCCGTAACCATAGCCAGTAAACGGCTTTTCAATCAGCATATCGAGCGTCTGAGGGAAGGTGTATTGTCTGGGCCCTTCCAGATTCACTTTGCGCTCTGCTAGGGTATTGTTCTCACCGATTAACGTGGTTCCTAAGCCAATGGTGACGCCAATAAGCACAGAGACGAGCCACCCGACGGCGCGTTTTTTGGTGGCAAAGCGCATCAAATAAGGGATCAGCAGCACGACTACCAGCAGCGCACTGAGCCAACCTGTCCGAGAGGCGAGCACTACCAGCAGGGGCAGTACGACGGCAGGGACCAGATAGAGCAGCGCCACATGGCTGACTTTGCGTTGATATTTAATGGGCTGACGGGTCAGCAAATAGCCAGACAGCGCAAGCCCTGTGGCTAAGAAGCTCGCCATGACGTTCGGTTGCTGAAAAATGCCGTAAGGACGATTGGCGTCGGTGTTATAGCCAAAGGGATTGCCGGGTTCAAGCACCAAGTACTGTACCCAGCCAAACAAGGCTTCAATGAACACGGCGATAACCACAAACCACAACAGCCTTTGACGCTGAGGGTTACTAAAACGAAATTGTTGCAGCACGGCAAACAGCAAAAAGCCGGCCCACAGTCCGCTTAATCGCGCGACCGACAACGACAGCTCAGAGTGAGGGTAGAGCACAGGCACGGTCATGATCACACAACAAAGAAACAGACCTATGGTCAATTTGTTGTAACGAATTTGGCCACGTGTCCCAATTTGATAAAGCCCAAGAGCGATGGCGGCGGAGGTCAGCAGCCAAGTGGGTGGGTTAAAGGCAAGGGCCAAGCCTGAACCGCCTGGGTTCGGCATGAAGAAATGCATCGCGACAAGGTAGACTAGGCTAATCATAGCCAAGAAAGGTTTCGTTAGAGGGCGAGCTTGTGTGCGTGCTTGAAGCTGCGTGCCTGCCACGTGGGTGGTTGCCATAGTGTTCCTTTCCAGCAAATAAAACGGGCTGGCGCTCAGAAGCACGCCAGCCCGTTTACTTTACTATTTTTTTATTCACTTTTACTACTATTGCTTACTTTAACATAGGCTTAAGGAAGCGCGCCGTGTGTGAGCCTTCGACTAAGGCCACATCTTCCGGTGTCCCGCTTGCAATAATTTCACCGCCGCCTTGTCCCCCTTCAGGCCCCAAATCGACGATCCAGTCTGCGGTTTTAATCACATCGAGGTTGTGCTCAATCACCACAACGGTATTGCCGTGATCACGCAGGCGGTGCAACACGGCCAACAGCTGCTCGATATCGTGGAAGTGCAATCCTGTGGTCGGCTCGTCTAGAATGTAGAGTGTTTTGCCGGTATCGCGCTTAGAGAGCTCACGCGCCAATTTAACGCGCTGCGCTTCCCCCCCGGAGAGGGTCGTGGCCGCTTGACCTAGGCGAATGTAAGACAAGCCAACATCCATCAAGGTTTGCAACTTGCGAGCAATCACAGGAACTGGATCGAAGAAGGTTCGTGCGTCTTCGACCGTCATCTCTAATACTTCGTCAATGGTTTTGCCTTTATAACGTACTTCTAAGGTTTCGCGGTTGTAGCGTTTGCCTTTACAGACGTCACAAGGGACATACACATCTGGCAAGAAGTGCATTTCCACCTTGATCACACCATCACCTTGGCAAGCTTCACAGCGCCCGCCGCGCACGTTGAAACTGAACCGGCCCGGTTTGTAACCACGAGAGCGTGACTCCTGTGTGCCAGCAAACAACTCTCGAATGGGTGTAAAAATACCGGTGTAGGTTGCTGGATTTGAGCGCGGGGTGCGACCAATCGGGCTTTGATCAATGTCGATCACCTTATCAAAGTGTTGGAGCCCTTTGATGGTTTTATACGGCGCGGGTGTGGCGGTCGTCGCACCATTGAGCTCGGTGTGGGCAATTTTAAAGAACGTATCGTTAATCAAAGTCGATTTGCCTGAGCCAGACACCCCGGTGATGCAGCTAAAGAGTCCGACAGGGATCTCCAGCGTGACATCTTTGAGGTTGTTGCCCGTCGCGCCAATGAGTTGCACGACTTTTTTCGGATCCTTAGGCGTGCGTTCGGTTGGGACTCTGATCTGCTTTTGACCGCTGAGGTATTGGCCCGTGAGAGAGTTCGGATTGGCAATGATCTCTTCCATGGTGCCTTCTGCCACCACGTTACCGCCATGGACGCCCGCGCCAGGACCGATATCAATCACGTGATCCGCCATACGGATGGCGTCTTCATCGTGCTCAACGACGAGCACGGTGTTGCCAAGATCGCGTAGGTGAGTCAACGTCTTGAGCAGGCGCTCGTTATCACGCTGATGAAGACCAATCGAAGGCTCATCCAGTACATACATCACGCCAACTAAACCGGCACCAATTTGACTGGCCAGGCGGATCCGTTGCGCTTCACCACCGGAGAGTGTCTCGGCGCTGCGGGATAGGTTGAGGTAGTTGAGACCGACATTGACCAAAAACTGCAAGCGGTCGTTGATCTCTTTCATCACTTTCTCGGCAATTTGTGCGCGCTGACCTTCCAGAGTCAATTCATGGAAGAAGGTCAGTGCATCGGCAATGCTGAGTTCGACAATTTCCGGCAGCGTCGTATCGCCAATGAACACATTGCGCGCTTCAAGGCGCAGTCGGCTACCATCACAGCTGCTACAGGTTTTGGTCGAAATGTACTTGGCCAAATCTTCGCGTACTGAGTTGGATTCAGTATCGCGATAGCGGCGTTCCAAGGTATTGAGAATGCCTTCAAACGGATGACGTTTAACGCGAATATCTCCGCGATCATTGATGTAGTTAAACTCCACTTCCGTTCTGCCCGAGCCGGTAAGAATCACATCGCGAATTTTCTTTGGCAGAGACTTAAAGGGTGCGTGCAGGTCAAACTGATAATGGTTGGCGAGCGACGTCAGCATTTGGAAATAGTAGTAGTTTTTCTGATCCCAACCGCGAATGGCGCCCTCGGCCAAACTGAGGGACTCATCTAAAATCACGCGAGCGGGGTCAAAGTATTGCTGTACGCCAAGGCCATCACAGGTATGACAGGCCCCAGCCGGGTTGTTGAACGAGAACAGGCGTGGCTCAAGCTCTTGCATACTGTAGCCACAATGGGGACAAGCAAAGTTAGCAGAGAACACGATTTCCTCGTCATCGCCCTCCATCGGCGCGACCACTGCAATCCCGCCCGACAGCTCTAAGGTGGTTTCAAACGATTCGGCTAAGCGCTGCTGCAAGTCGGCTCTGACTTTAAAGCGATCGACCACGACCTCGATGGTGTGTTTCTTATGCAGTTCTAGCGTTGGCGGATCGGATAAATCGCAGGTCTCGCCATCAATACGGGCGCGGATAAACCCTTGCGCTGCCAAGGTTTCCAGCGTTTTGACGTGCTCGCCCTTACGCTCTTTGACAATCGGCGCCAGCAGCATCAGTTTTGTCCCTTCTGGCATCGCCAACACTTTATCGACCATCTGCGAGATGGTTTGCGCGGCGAGTGGAACATGATGGTCAGGGCAGCGCGGCTCACCCACACGTGCGTAGAGCAGACGCAAGTAATCGTAGACCTCTGTGATGGTGCCGACGGTTGAACGAGGGTTGTGTGAGGTGGACTTCTGCTCAATGGAAATGGCAGGAGAGAGACCTTCAATGTGGTCGACGTCGGGTTTTTCCATCAAGGACAAAAATTGACGCGCGTACGCCGAGAGTGATTCCACGTAGCGTCGTTGCCCTTCGGCATAGAGCGTATCGAACGCCAGAGAGGATTTACCTGAACCGGATAGGCCAGTGATGACAATCAGCTTATCGCGTGGGATGGTGAGGTTGATATTTTTTAAGTTATGGGTGCGCGCACCGCGGACTTCTATCTGATCCATTGTTATCACTCAGGGCAAAAAATAGTGGCACAAGTATTACATAGTGTGAGCAATGTGCAAATAAAATACTGGATGGAAGAACAGTGTTTGGAGGTGCTAGTTCCTAGTTCCTAGTTCCTAGTTTCTAGTGCCTAGTTTTGAGTTTATGGTAGGGAGGAAAAAAAAGGGCGAGTAGGGGAGGCCTACTCGCACAGAATCTAGAGAGATTAGCTCTCTTTGGTTGTGGCTTGTTTACCTAGCTCAGACGTTTTGGTGTCTTTTAGGTAGAGGTTTTCGAAGCAGTAGTTGGTCGCCTCGATGTAACCTTCGACGCTACCACAGTCAAAGCGTTTGCCTTTGAATTTGTATGCCAGTACGCAGCCTGCTTTGGCTTGTTTGAGCAGTGCGTCGGTGATTTGGATTTCGCCACCTTTGCCTGGCTCAGTATTTTCGATCAGCTCAAAGATGTCTGGAGTGAGAATATAGCGGCCGATGATGGCAAGGTTGCTTGGCGCTGTACCTTTCTCTGGCTTCTCTACCATGTCGTCAACGCGGAAGATGTCGTCTTTGATCATTTCACCAGAGATCACGCCGTATTTGTGGGTTTCATCTTCCGGCACTTCTTGTACAGCAACAATTGAGCAGCGGAACTGCTTAAATAGCGCGACCATTTGTGCCAGCACGCCTTCTTGCTCATTGACACACAAGTCATCCGCGAGGACAACAGCGAACGGCTCATCACCAACCAGTTCACGCCCGGTAAGGATCGCGTGGCCAAGGCCTTTCATTTCACGTTGGCGAATGTAGGTGAAGTTGGCACTGTCGATAATGTCACGAATGTCGACTAGCAACTCTTCTTTGTTGGTGCCGCTGATTTGGTGCTCAAGCTCATAGTTCTTATCAAAGTGATCCATGATGGAATGCTTGCCACGGCCTGTCACGATGCACATGCCGTTCATGCCCGCCTGAATCGCCTCTTCCACACCGTATTCGATCAGTGGTTTGTTCACCACTGGCATCATCTCTTTTGGCATGGATTTGGTGGCAGGAAGAAAACGCGTCCCATAGCCCGCTGCGGGGAAGAGGCACTTTTTAATCATGAGTAATACCCTTTTTTTAATTTTTTAACCTTGTGAGCGCCGTAAAAACTGACGTGAACGACGTAATCACACTTTGCGATGTGATTGATGGCCGATACCTTACCATGACTGTGGAAAATGGCGAATGAAAGCGTTCCTTGTCGGTCCAGAAATGTGCGGGCGTTAGCTCGTTTTTGGAGAGTGGTAGTGGCATCAGAGATTGGCTTTGGCCCACTCCATCGCTTGGACTCGATTTCGCACCTTGAGTTTTTTGTACACTTGATAGAGGTGCGATTTTACCGTGAATTCACTGATAAACAGGTCCTCGGCGATCTGTGCGTTGGACGCACCACTTTTAAGGCAGCGCAGAATTTCTAGCTCGCGCATGGTGATGTCGAGCACCACGGGTGCCGTTTGGCTACTCATCACTGTGCGATAGTGATAGAGCAATTGTGCAGTGACTTTGCGAGGTAACCAGTTTTCACCATTAATGATCGCTGCGCAGCCTTTGGCGATCACCTCTGGGGAGTCGTCGCAGTAAAACAGACCCTTGAGATGTCCAAACGTCAATAATTCATCGGTGGAAAGTCGCTGATACAAGTTAATCAAAATCACTTCAAAGTGTTTGTTCAAAAGCGGTAGCGCTTCGATTTGCGCTTGTTGTTGATGCACAAATTGGTAGTCAAATATCAAAATCCGATGGCGTTCTTGTTGCAGCGCCAGCATCAGCTCTGATGGTTCCATACGATGGATGGTAATTCGCAGCGCCCGCTGGATATCATCGACGTGCGGGTGTGAGTCGCTTTTGTTATTACAAATAAAATGCAGAGTACGAGCGTAAGACGATTTGGGCATGGCAGACCTATGAGTCGGTGAATCGAATCGTTAGCGTGGTACAAAACCGCATTAAGTGCGATTTAAGGCCGTCGCTTTGCGTCTCGCTTCAAGCGCAAAAGTAATCGATGGATAGCTCAGCAGCAATCTGGCGTGAGTTTGCTCGAAAGAATATCTGTATGGGATTGGCGCGGGCTCGCAGTGTGTCCATCTTGATAAGGAATTCTTGATGAAGGGTTCTTGTGAAGAGAAGCAGAGAAGAGAATCTTGGGATAGAAATTTATCAGCGCGTCAAAGCGTGTTATTCTAATGCGCTATTTAGGTATCAACACTCAAATTTGGACGGAGCGAATCATGGCGACCCGCGGAGTAAACAAAGTAATTTTAGTCGGTAACCTGGGCGGTGACCCGGAAGTACGTTACATGCCTAGCGGTGGCGCAGTGGCAAACATCACAATTGCAACGTCTGAAAGCTGGCGTGATAAAGCAACTGGTGAGCAGCGCGAGAAAACGGAATGGCACCGTGTGGCACTGTTTGGCAAGTTGGCAGAAGTCGCGGGTGAGTACCTGCGTAAAGGCTCTCAAGTCTATATTGAAGGTCAACTGCAAACACGTAAATGGCAAGACCAAAGTGGTCAAGACCGTTACACGACGGAAGTGGTTGTACAAGGCTACAATGGCGTGATGCAGATGCTAGGTGGCCGCGCTCAAGGCGGTGCGCCTGGTCAAGGTATGGGCCAGCCACAGCAGCAAGGTTGGGGTCAGCCGCAACAACCGGCACAGCAAGCGCAACAGCCAAAACCTCAGTACAATGAGCCACCGATGGATTTTGATGACGACATCCCGTTCTAACTCATTAGTTTTAGAAAAAAGCCGCGAATGTCGCGGCTTTTTTGTATAGTGACTAAAATCAAGCTATTACTTGCTGTCATTGATGGTCATCGAGCCTTGTTGGTCGGTATCGATGCTCACTGTTAGGAAAGGAACTCCGAACGCATGAGGTACACCCCTACCTTAAAATTGAGCACTCGCTTAGTCGCTTTTGTCACCATGATAGTGATCATTGCGATGTTCATCCTATTTCTCGGTGGGACACTCTCGTTTCGTAGTCTAGGTCAGCAGTATCTTGATCAATCCTTGCAGGGAATCGTTGAGGTTGTGGACAGGGAGATGGAAGACCCTGACGCTGCCTACTCTCTCCAACGCTGGATGCCTAAAATGCTCCAAGCGTCGAACATCGTCGAAATGGAGCTCTCCTCCTCGTACGGCGTGATCTACCGTTTCAAAGACACGTCGTCCAAAGTCGAACCCGCACTCTTGTATCAGCAATCGTATCCGCTCGAGCGTAATGTCGGTTATCAGATCGATTTTAAAGCGGTGCCTCCTTATATTGGCTATGGCTACTCGCTGCAAGCCATGTGGTCAATCACCATGGCGATTGGTTTGGTTATTTTCTGTTTGATGCAAGGGGTGAAATGGCTCAAAGAGCAACTCTCGGGCAGCGAGCGGCTTGAGGAGCGCGGGCGGATGATTTTGGCGGGGCGAGTGGAAGAGTATGCGAAAGGTGACCCCACAGAGTGGCCCTATACCGCGAGTCAGGCGCTCGATACCTTGATTGAAGAGCTGCAAGATGCACGTCAAGAGCGCAGTCGATTTGATGCCTTTATTCGTACTCAGACGTTTCTTGATCAGCTAACCGGAACGGCAAATCGTGTCCTCTTTGATAGCAAATTGGAGTCAGCATTATCTGAAAGTGGCTCAAGAGGTGGCATTTTGCTGCTCAGAGTGGATGATTGGGCGCTGATTCGAGAAGAGTACGGTGAGAAGCTCGCGAATGACTTTCTTATCGAGGTCGGTGAGGGGCTGAACAATGTGATTCAACGCTATCCTGATCTGATTTTGTCGCGCTACTACCAGTCAGACTTCGCGATTTTTGCCCCACATTTGTCGAATAAAGAAGTGGCGAACCTGGCGAGTGCCGCGCTCAAACAATTGGCGAAATTAACCCCGCCCACCCCGCTTGATAAAGACAATTGGGTTCATATTGGCGTGAGTATGTATCACGAGGGGGAAAGTCAGGGCAGAATCATCGACGAGGCGGAAACCGCGCTGAAAAGTGCTCAGTTGCAAGGCAATAATACTTGGAGCCGATTCAACAAACATACCTCTCCTGAAGAAGACCGAGGCAGTGTCCGTTGGCGAACCTTACTCGATATGGCATTGGCACCGGATAAGCTGCTGGTGTTTGCGCAGCCTTGTTATTTGTTGACGGAGCAGCAAGAGATCGAGCTCGATCATTTTGAACTGTTCGCGCGCATTAATGATCCCGAAAAAGGGGTACTTAAAGCGTCGCGTTTTATTTCTGCCGTAGAGTCAGTGGGTTATGGCGCCATTTTAGACAAATCCATGTTGACCTTGGTGATAAAGAGAATAAAATCTCAGCACTCTTCAGTATGTTATTCTCTTAACCTCGATGTGACGCCGTTCGCGGAGCGAGAGTACTTCAAGTGGTTTCGAGATGAGTTGTTACAATTGACCATTGCTCAGCGCGGCCAGTTGATGTTTGAGTTTTCTGAAGCTCGCCTGGTCAAGCATTTAGATTATATGCGCCCGGTGATCAAAGTGATGTCAGGCTTAGGGTGTCGCGTGACGGTCGGTCAGGCTGGGCGCTCCATTGTGAGTACACACTACTTAAAAGATCTCTCTATCACCTATTTAAAACTGCATCGCGGTTTGGTTAAACAGATCGAGCAACGGCATGAAAATCAGCTTTATATTCGCAGTATGCTTGGTGCGTGTGCGGATAAGGAAACGCAAGTCATCGCCGTTGGGGTAGATAACAAATTAGAATTTAGAACTTTACTTTCTCTTGGCGTCGAGGGTGTGCAGGGGCGGTATTTTGAGGAAGAGCGTCAGCTTATTCCGGAAAAATCGGCCACTCAATCCATCTCTGCACCACCCAAAGTGCAAGTAGGTCGTAGAAATCGTTGGCGGAAAACAAGCAGCTAAATGGACATTAAATCACTGATTGGTCATTTCAAACCAAAATCAAAAACAGCGCCCAGTTTGTCGGTGGTGGTGCAGCCTAGTGCGCTGCATTTGTCTCTGCCCGAGCATGCGGAGCAAGTCGTTGAGCTCGCTTGTGATAGCCAAAACTGGCAAGAGATACTTCTTAACGCACTCAAGCAACATAAGGTGTCTCAGGGGGCGGTCAATGTCGTGCTTCACTCTGGCTTGTACCAAACCTACCAGATAGAAAAACCGAAAGTGCCTGAAGAGGAGCTCAGCGCCGCCCTACCGTTTTTGATTAAAGATCTGATTTCTGAAAAAGTGACCGATGTGTTGGTGGACTCCACACCAATGCCAACCAGCAGCAAGCTGCAAGTGTATGTCACGCAGAAAAAAATGGTGCTCGGCCTCTATCAATCACTCAAATCGCTAGGGTTAACGCTCAATGCTGTGGCCGTGGAAGATGAGTTGTGGGCGTACAGCGCAGGCGAACTGAGGCAATTTCTCTTGCTGCAACGTGCCAAGCAAGGACAATTTAAGATCAGTGCATTCGTTGATGGGCACAGCGTGTTTCAGCGCACCATTCGCGGTATCACGCCGCCTTTGACTGGTGTGGCCAGCAGTTTACTGCAGCTAGATAGTATCGCACTGGAATTACAACGTTCGGTCGATTACCTCTCTTCACAGATGCGCTCGCTCTCTTTACATCAGATGAAAGTGTGTTGTGATGAAGAGGATCAGCAAGAGATCGCCGATGCGCTCTCTGAGCGCCTGAGCGTTAAAGTCGCGCCACTGAATGATGAGTCGGTGGAGTCGGCCCATGTGCTGCTGCGTGCTGCGCAGCAAACGGTCACGACGGTTAACCTCTTCCCTGACAGCCTCAAACCGAAGAAACAGCGCTTTACCTTAACCAATGTCGCCATCGTGTGGGCGGCGTTACTGGTGGTGTGTGTGTTGCTCTACGGTTATGAGGCCATGCAGCAAGGCCAACTCGGTAAAGAGTTGGCGCAGTGGAAACAACAAGAGAGCAGTTTGGACGCCGAAGCGAAAGCGCTGACAGAAAAACTCGCCAAGCACAAACCTGATGCTGCCAAAGTGGCGGCGGTAGAGCGGCTGAAGCAAGAAATTGCCGCCACGCGAGACTCACTCCATGCGGTGCGTCAATTTGATCAGTCTGCGCAAGTGGGCTACTCCGGGGTGATGCGTTCGCTATCCGAATTAGCCAGAGACGATATCTCACTTGACTCGATCGCTATCTCATCCTCATCACTCGATCTTAAGGGCCTAGCAAGAGAAGCCGCGGCGATTCCAAGCTGGGTGAGCGAATTTAAATCCGAACTCAATTTGGTCGGGCGTTCGTTTGAGCAGTTGAGTATCGGCCGCAATGAGCAAGACATCATTACGTTTGAGCTGAAAACAAAAGGAGAATCCAAATAGTGGCTAAGGTATGGATTCAATGGAACGATAAGTTCGCCAAGCTCAGCGCAAGAGAGAAGTGGCTGATCACTTTGTGTGGCGTGGTGTTGATCGTCATGGTGATGTTTGTCTTGTTGATAGAGCCTACGATCAAGGCCAACGAGCAACTGAATCGTCAAGTGATGACCAGTAAAGCCAACGCGCAGCGCCTCGAAGGGGAAGTGCTGCTCATGACGGCGAAGCTCAAGCAGGACCCTAACCAAGCGATCAACCAAGAGTTTGAGCGTTTGTCTATCGAAAGTCAGGCGCTGTCAGAGGAGTTGGCGAAAACCATTGAGGGATTGCTGACGCCAAACCAAATGGCGCAAATGCTTGAAAGTGTGTTAGCCAGCAGCAAAGGTCTGCGATTAGTCTCTTTGCAGTCGCTCAAAGCGGAGCCGATTATGCGTAAGGGCAATCAAGGTGAATCGGGCTACTATCTTCACCCTGTGCAAATTGAGCTCACTGGCGACTTTTTCTCTATCGTCACCTATCTCGAGACATTGGAGTCCATGCCAAGCAAGTACTATTGGCGACGCTTTCACTATTCGGTCGAGAGTTACCCAACCGCGCGCTTGGTGATGGAAGTTTACACCCTAGGGACAAGGCAGGAGTTTATTGGTGGTTAAGCAGCTTGTTTTGGCCGCCATCGCGGCATTTGTTGGCATCGCGTTACCCTCACAGGCATCCGATGATCCTACCGCGCCCCTTGGTTGGGTGAAACCCGCAGAGGTGGCGGTGGCAACCAAACCGAAACGCCCACCTTTGCCCAAAGTGCAAAGTATTGTCTGTCATGAAATGAGCCCATGTCAGGCGGTATTAAGCGGGAAAGTGGCGCAGCGTGGAGATACCGTGAACGGGTATCGAGTCAGCCGTATCGAGCCAGAACAAGTGGTGCTCGCTCGCGGGAATCAGCAGTGGACACTGTCGATGTTCACACTAGATATTAAGCAATAAGGTCAGTGGAAGGATATGCGTAAACTTGCCATAGCAATAACAATAACATCTCTGGTGGGCTGCTCGATGGGCCATCGCGATCCGGTTGAAGTCAAAGCGGCCTTGAATGAATCCATCAATGAATCAAACAGTCGTGCCTTGACCGATTTGCCTCCGGAAGTGAGTGCAGACTTGATGCCTGAACTGAGTGACAGCGGATCCAATCGCGCCAAAACCTTAAAGCGTTTTCGCGTTAAAGCGGACGGTGTTGATGCGAAAGCGTTTTTCACCAGTTTGGTGGTTGGGACAGAATTTAGTGCCGCCATCCATCCAAGCGTTGCAGGTAATATCACCCTAAATTTAACCGATGTGACTATGGATGAAGTGCTGGCGGTGGTGCGCGATCTCTACGGCTATGAGATCAGCAAATCGGGCAATGTGATTCAGGTTTACCCAGCGGGGCTTCGAACCGTGACCATTCCTGTCGATTACTTGCAGTTTACGCGTTCAGGGCGCTCGTTAACCTCGATCACCACGGGAACTATCACCAATACAGACACCAACTCGTCGAGCAGCTCTTCCAGTTCGAGCTCCTCGTCGACTCGTTCGGCAAGTTCAACCAAAGGCGGAACGGAAATTGAAACCACCAGTGAAAGTGATTTCTGGCCACAACTGCAAACCGCCGTCTCACAGCTGATCGGTAATGATCGCGGCCAAAGTGTGGTCGTTACCCCGCAAGCCAGTGTGATTACCGTGCGTGCGTATCCTGACGAAATTCGAGAAGTGCGTAATTTCATCGGCGTCTCACAGCAGCGTATGCACCGCCAAGTAATCTTGGAAGCCAAGATCTTGGAAGTCACCTTAAGTGATGGCTACCAGCAAGGGATCAATTGGTCGAAGGCGTTTTCATCAAACGGGACCGATTTTAGTTTAGGTCAAGGGAGTATTAGTGGGGATGGGAGTGTATCAACTTTACCTGGACTTGATGCCATTGGAACCTTGTTGGGGGGACAGACTAATTTGGTGATTTCTAGCGGGAGTTTTGATGCTGTGATCAGCTTTATGGCTACACAGGGAGATTTGAATGTCTTATCTAGCCCACGAGTGACGGCATCAAATAACCAGAAAGCGGTTATTAAAGTAGGTACCGATAGTTACTTCGTCACCGATTTTTCGACAGATACCGATTCGAGTAGCTCTACAACAACTACTTCAACGGATGTTGAGTTAACGCCTTTCTTCTCAGGTATCTCATTGGATGTTACGCCACAAATTGACGATCAAGGCAATGTATTACTCCATGTCCACCCTGCTGTGATTGATGTCAGTGAGGAGACTAAAGAGATAACCTACGGCAGCAATAGCCTCACATTACCTCTTGCCACTAGTTCCATTCGAGAGTCGGACTCGGTGATTCGCGCCCAAGATGGTGATGTCGTGGTGATCGGCGGGTTGATGAAATCCAATACCCTAGATCAAACCTCGAAAGTTCCATTTTTAGGTGATATTCCCGCGCTCGGGCATCTGTTTAGAAACACTAGCCAAATTACCCAGAAAACCGAGCTAGTGATTTTGCTTAAACCGACGGTAGTTGGGGTTAATACTTGGCAGAAAGAGCTTGAGCGCTCGCGTGATCTCTTGCTTGAGTGGTTCCCTGACGATAACTAGGTCATGTATTTAGAGCACTTTGGTTTTTCTCAGCAGCCGTTTCATCTCACGCCTAATACCGAGATGTTTTTGGGCTTGGCACCGCACTATGAAGCGATTCAAACTGTGAATGCCGCGCTCAGCATGGGCGAGGGCGTGATCAAGGTGACGGGAGAAGTGGGCACAGGGAAAACCATGGTGTGTCGGATGATGACGCGTCATTTTCTCGATCAAGTGCAATTGGTGTTTCTGCCGAACCCCGCATTGAGCGGCGATAAGCTGCGCTTTGCGATAGCCAAAGAGCTGGGCGTGTCATCGCAAAATGAGCTGAGTGTGGTCGATGATATTCACAACAAGCTGATTGAGTTGGCCCAGCAAGAGAAAAAAGTGGTGGTGTTGGTCGATGAAGCGCAAGCGCTCAGCGATGACGCACTGGAAGTGTTGCGACTGTTTGGCAATTTGGAAACCGAGCAAAGCAAACTTCTACAAATCGTGTTGGTGGGGCAACCAGAGTTGGATGAGCGTCTCTCACAGCATCATTTGCGTCAGTTTCGTCAGCGCATCACCTTTAATGCTAAGTTGAGAGCGCTCAATTTAGACGAAACGGTCGCGTATATCGACAACCGCTTAACGCGCGCGTCAGCATCGGCGAGTCTGATGTCTCTGGCGCATAAAAAGGCCGTATGGCGCGCGAGCCAAGGTTATCCGAGATTGATCAACCAAGTGTGCCACAAAGCGTTGGTGTCGGCCTTTAGCAAAGGGGCGCATCAGTTAACGAATCAAGACTTGTTTGACGCTATTCATGATACGTTCGATACCGTTAAACCCAAATTTAAACACCCACTGTTGTGGGGGTGGAGTTAAACCATGAGTGCCATCAACAATGCTCTCACCCAATTGACGGATAAAACATCCGGCGCCAACGAGACGATGCAACGTGCCGTCGTTGCGCCCGTTAAACAAGTGCGTGTCCTACCTTGGGTGGTGGGGAGCTTTTTCTTAAGTCTGGCAGTCGGTGGTTTTGCGCTCTCTCAGCAAGAGACAGCCATCAGCCAAATGACGAATAAGCAGAACGCCCCCCTGTCTAACGCGACTCCAGTACCTTCACCGACAGCGAAACTCACCTCCAGTGCACAAGCTGTCTATGTTGCGCCTGAGACAAAATCGGCACCATCGCCTCAGCATGCCTCTTCGCCATCTAGAGCGCCTTCCTCAACCGTAGTGGATAAGCCCGCGGTGGAGAAACCTGTGCTGGTTGCCAAAGTAGCAACGCCACTTACCTTCACCGAGGTGCAAGAAGAGATTGTTTCCAATACGTCGCGTACCCATTCGGTTGGTGGCACAGCCTCGAATAGCACTGTTTCTAATAGCACTGTCTCGAAGGGAAATGAATCGAGCGGCAGCATGGTGGTGGAGCACGTCGAGCTGACACCCGCGCAATTGGCTGAGAAAGCGCAGGCGCGCGGGCAAAAAGCGCTCGAGAGCAACAATTTAAAAGAGGCCCTTGAGCATTATCATCAAGCGCTGAACTACACCCCGGAAGATATCGAGATCCGCAAACGTCTCGCGGCGCTCTACTATGGCAAAGGGGAAGTGCGCAAATCGGTCGATATGCTGCAAAAGGGCATCAGCCTAGACAAAGAGAACAATGAGCTGCGCATCGCGCTAGCGACATTGCTCATTAAAGAGCAGCAAAACACGGCGGCGTTGACCGCAGTGGCGTATCTGCCTCGCCAAGCCTCGGTAGAGTATCTCTCTTTACGCGCGGCGCTGGCACAAAAGCAGCAGCAAAACGCCCTCGCCAAAGAGAGCTATCAAGCGCTCACCGAGCGTGAACCTGACAGCGGGCGCTGGTGGCTTGGTTTGGCGATTGCCAAAGAGCGCGCGTTTGAATTAGACGGCGCGCAACAAGCGTATCAGCAAGCCCTATCGAATCTCGGCTTATCCAGTCAATCTCAACAGTTTGCCCGTGACCGCCTCGCGATTATTGCTCAACTACAGGAGCCCGCCCGTGAAAATTAAACTCAGAAAACGTCTCGGTGACTTGTTGGTTGAAGAGGGGATCATTACCGAGCAGCAAGTTGAGCAAGCGCTGGCGGCGCAAAAATCGACCGGTAGAAAGCTCGGCGCTGCGCTGATTGAACTGGGCTTTTTGACTGAGCAGCAGATGCTCTCTTTCTTATCGCAGCAGCTTAATGTGCCGCTGATTGATTTGGCGCGCGCGAACGTTGATATCGATGCGGTGCAAGTGTTGCCTGAGGTGCACGCAAGGCGTCTGCGCGCCTTAGTGATTGGTCAAGAGGGCGACACCCTGCGCGTGGCCATGAGCGATCCGGCAGACTTGTTTGCCCAAGAAGCCCTACTTGGGCAGCTGTCGCAATACAACATCGAATTTGTCATTGCCCCCGAGAAGCAGTTGGTGGATGGCTTTGACCGATACTACCGCCGCACCAAAGAGATCGCCTCCTTTGCGGAGCAGCTTCAAGCTGAACACCAAGTCACGGACGCGTTCGATTACACCATTGAGGATGATGACAGCGAAGAGGTGACGGTCGTTAAACTGATCAACTCGCTGTTTGAAGATGCGATCCAAATCGGCGCTTCCGATATTCACATTGAGCCCGATGCCAATGTCCTGCGCTTACGTCAGCGTATCGATGGTGTGCTGCATGAAACGCTACTCAATGAGGTCAATATCGCTTCCGCTCTGGTACTGCGCTTAAAGCTGATGGCCAACCTTGATATTTCAGAGAAGCGCTTGCCGCAAGATGGCCGTTTTAATATTCGCGCCAAGGGGCAATCGGTCGATATTCGTATGTCGACTATGCCGGTTCAACATGGTGAATCGGTGGTGATGCGTTTGCTTAACCAATCCTCCGGTATTCAAAAGCTTGAAGCGTCAGGCATGCCAGACGATCTCTTGGTTCGTTTGCGCCGCCAGCTTAAACGTCCACATGGCATGATTTTGGTGACCGGGCCAACCGGTTCCGGTAAAACCACCACCTTGTACGGCGCGCTTAGCGAACTCAATAGCCCCGCGAAAAAGATCATCACCGCCGAAGACCCGGTGGAATATCGCTTGCCACGGGTTAACCAAGTTCAAGTTAACCCGAAGATAGATTTAGACTTCTCCACGGTGCTGCGTACCTTCCTTCGTCAAGACCCAGATATCATTTTGATTGGTGAGATGCGTGACCAAGAGACGGTGGAAATTGGCCTGCGCGCTGCATTGACGGGTCACTTGGTACTCAGCACGTTGCACACCAATGATGCTATTGATAGTGCGCTGCGCATGATGGATATGGGCGCGCCGGGCTACTTGGTTGCAAGCTCGGTGCGGGCCGTGGTCGCGCAGCGTCTAGTGCGTAAGGTGTGCCCAGATTGTAAAACAGAAGAGACGCCCGATGAGAGCCGCAAGTTATGGCTGGCTCAGCGTTTTCCGAATCAAGCGGAGGCGACGTTTGTGCGTGGTCGTGGTTGTCAAAACTGCAACCTGACCGGTTATCGTGGTCGTATCGGTGTGTTTGAAATGCTCGAACTTGAGCTAGATATGATGGACAAACTGCGCGCCAATGACGCCGTTGGCTTTGCTCAAGTGGCAAGACAGTCAAAAACCTACAAGCCGCTGCTTGCCTCTGCGATGGAACTGGCGCTGCAAGGTGTGGTGAGTTTGGATGAAGTGATGGGGCTTGGCGAAGGCGACTCCTCTGGCTTTAACCAAGCGATTTATCTCTAAGGTGAGCTATGCCGAGTTATCGTTACCAAGGGCGTAATCTAGAAGGGGCATCGGTGTCGGGGGTGCTAGAGGCGCCGACACAAGACGCCGCCGCAGAGCAGTTGATGAACAAAGGCATCATCCCCACCGAGCTATCGTTAGGGGGCGGCAGTCGTGGCTTTAACATCGATTTGAAAGCGCTGTTTACTCCCAGTGTGCCGCTGGAAGTGTTGGTGATTTTTTGTCGTCAGTTGTACAGCCTGACCAAAGCAGGGGTGCCGTTACTGCGCTCAATGAAAGGCTTGACGCAAAACAGTGCTCACAAACAACTGACCGAAGCGCTAGAAGAGGTGACTCAAGAGTTGACCAACGGTCGTAGTCTATCTGCGTCGATGAAAATGCACCCTAAGGTGTTTAGCCCGCTGTTTGTCTCGATGATTGGGGTTGGTGAGAATACTGGTCGCCTCGACCAAGCGCTATTGCAACTGGCGAATTACTACGAGCAAGAGGTGGAAACCCGCAAACGCATCAAAACCGCGATGCGTTATCCGACCTTTGTGATTGTGTTTATCACTGTGGCGATGTTTGTACTCAACGTCAAAGTGATCCCGCAGTTCTCCAGTATGTTTGCCCGTTTTGGCGTCGACTTGCCGCTGCCAACCAAGATCTTGATCTCCACGTCCAGTTTTTTTGTTAATTATTGGACTTGGATGGTCGCCGCGATTGTCGCGGCGCTGTTTGTCTTTCGCTCTTGGGTAGGGACGGACAATGGGCGTGAGAAATGGGATAAATTTCGCCTGAGGATGCCGGTGGTCGGAGAACTCATCAACCGTGCGCTGCTGTCACGTTTTTCACGCACCTTTGCTCTGATGCTCAAGGCGGGCGTGCCGCTTAACCAATCATTAGCTTTATCCGCCGAGGCGCTCGATAACCGCTATTTAGAAAATCGTTTGATGGAGATGAAAGCGGCGATTGAAGCGGGCAGTACCGTGTCCTCCACTGCCGTCAATAGTGGCATTTTTACCCCATTGGTGATTCAGATGCTGTCGGTGGGGGAAGAGACGGGGCGCATTGATGCCTTGCTAATGGAAGTCTCTGATTTTTATGACCGAGAAGTGGACTACGATTTAAAAACCTTAACCGCACGTATAGAGCCGTTCTTGCTGGTGGTGGTGGCGGGCATGGTCTTGATATTGGCACTCGGGATCTTCTTGCCGATGTGGGGCATGTTGGACGCAATCAAAGGATAAGCGTCATGGTGATCGAGCGGGCACGGTTGGTGATATGGCTACTGTTGGTGATCATCTTGATCATGACGTACAGTATGGTGTGGCAAGATGTTGAACATCAAGCGGACGACGCCGCCTTTGCCGTGGCGTCCAAGCGGATTGTGGAGCGAGCCAGTTACTATAGACAGCAATGGTTGCTCGCCAAGCAGCCAACGTCGCTCACGATTGAGCAGCGTAAAGTGCATTTTTCTGCTAAGGGGTGGGTGCTGCCCCTTAACGAGCAAGGGGATATGGACTGCGCGTACTGGTATCGCGTGCTCTACCCTGAAGAGAGAGTATTACGGCAAACTCCGCGGCATATTTTAGATGAATCTGATTTGCGCGGTTATATTTGCCATTATGATTACTCGTCCGATCAATCGATCGTGATGAGCTTAAAAAACGGTAAGTTTTTGACTAAGGTCGTTTTTCTGGCGCGATAGGTCGGTATAATCGCCATCTTTCGTAGCGTATCTATGTTTTATCCGTATAATACGGCGTACTAATTACTGGGTTGCATATATGTCTAACAAACAGTTTGGTTTTTCTTTGGTGGAGCTCGTTGTGGTGATCGTTGTGGTCGGCCTACTGGCTGTCGCCGCGCTACCACGTTTTCTCGACGTGACGGATGAAGCGAAAAAAGCCAGTATTGAAGGTGTCGCTGGTGGATTTGCCACGGGCGTATTATCTGCCCGCGCGCAGTGGGAAGCGGAGGCTAGACCGTCAGTGAGTATCAACTCCGAAACCTACAATACGGTCAACTACGATGGTGTGGAATTTTGGCTAACACGCTCAAAAACCAGCAATGGTACGGATACCGGTTTTCGTGATGGTTACCCCCAAGCATTAAATAGCAACAACGTCGACTACCCAACAAGTTTGACCGACCAAGCCTGCGTCGATTTGATGGACAACCTGTTGCAAAACCCCCCTCGAGTTGGCACTGTAGCGGATGCAAGCAGCAACTCAAATATAAAGTATTCTGCGCAAGCCGATAGCTCGGCCTCCACTTGCACCTACGTTCAGCAAGAAGGCACCAGCGAGCACGAGTTTGTGTATGAGATTGAAACTGGTCGTGTGACCGTAACTTTGCAGTAACCCTGCGGATATTCACTATAGAGAGATCTAACTATGAAAAGACAAGGCGGTTTCACCCTAATCGAACTAGTGGTGGTAATTGTTATTCTAGGTATTCTTGCGGTTACCGCTGCACCGCGATTTTTGAATTTACAGGATGATGCACGTCAGGCAACACTTGAAGGTTTTCGTGGTGCGGTGGCCGGCGCAATGGGTATCTCGTACGGGCGCGCGGCAGTAAATGGAATTGAAACTGTTCAGTGGGTTGAGACGACCAGTGAGAATGAAATTGATGATGTACAACATTCGTATGGTTATCCAATTGCAGATAATGACGTAGGTATTGGTGCAACCATAGACCAATCTGGCGATTTTATCGTTATTTCTGATGAAGGTGATAGTGGCTCAAATGCTGCGAGCATTGTATATGGAATTGCCAATTACACTGATGCTTGTGTTGTATATACTGAGGCAAACTCTGCTACAGAGCCTGCGACTGTTGTACTGTCGACAACAGTTGCTACTTGTACGCCACCGACCACTACTCCATAATAGAGTTTAAAAAATTAAAGTATAATGGCCAGCATCGCTGGCCTTTTTCTTACGTCTTTTTCATCCCAATCTTTCCTTAAAAATCAACAGCTATTCCTTGCTTTACGTTATACTCAACGTAACACTCTTCGACTCAACTTCGTTATGAAACGTCAGCATTATACGGGATTCACACTTATCGAATTGGTTGTCGTGATCATCTTGATCGCGATCGTTTCAGTGTATGCGTCGAGTCGTTACTTCGGAAAAAACAGTGTGGACGTGCAGTTAGTACAAAGTGAGTTATTGGCGTCATTGCGTCTAACTCAACTTCGAGCCATGCACCGGAATGGCTATTGTAGCCGTTGGCGGGTGGATGGGGCGGAAGCAGGGGATGCATCGCTACCCAACACAGAAGAGTTATGCAGTACTGCGCTAATAAAGGACAGCAGTTATGTCAATGCTGGAGAAAAGGGCATCACCTTGGCATTGTCGACGAATACCGGCACCTCATTTATTGATTTCGATAGCTTAGGTAAACCTCAGCAGTGCGCCAACACGAGTTGTACGTTGACGATGCAATCTTCATCGGGCGTTTCTCGCACTATCTGCATCAATTCCCAAGGTGGTATTTATGCGTGTGACTAAAACGCTCGGTTTTACGCTGATGGAAATGGTCATCGTGATAGTTGTCACAGCCATCGCTATTACCGGCGTAACGACTGCGCTATTTTCTAGGGGAAAACAGAGTACAGATCAGATAGCTGCGGTCAAAGCTGCGGAGTTAGGTCGAGCCGTACTCGATGAGATTCTTGGGCGGCAGTTTGATGAAAACTCAGGTCCCAACGGAGGACTTCCAGAGTGTACGATTACTGCAGCTGAAGGTGAACAGTGCACAATACCTAATGAACTGGGAGCTGATGACGGCGAAACATTGAAGTCAGAGTACAACGATGTGGATGATTTCAAAGGCTATAATGGTCCGGTTGAAGATGTTCTGGATATTGAATTGGATGAGAGTTATCGAGGCTATCGTGTATCGATAGACGTCATGTATGAGCAAGACAGTGCGGGTGTGATGTCAGTGATAGAGAGCGAAGATACCATTACGCACTATAAGCGTGTGATGATCATCATTTTTGATCGCCAGAATAACCGCTATCCCTTTGCTGCCACGCGAGGAAACTATTGATGAGACGTTGGCAAGGTTTCACACTGATCGAAATGGTTATCTCAATCATTCTGTTGTCTATTGTGGGGTTGTTTCTTGGTGAAGTTATCCGACAATCACTGGTTTTGTATTCTGATACTTCAACTCGAGAAGCGTTAGTTCAACAAGGTCGCTTTGTCACCGAACGGTTGCGGCGCGAAATTCGTGAGTCGGTACCCAACAGTGTCATCGTCGAGGGCAGTTGCATTGAAATTTTGCCTATTATTAATAGTGGGCTTTATATGGAACTTGCTTCCCCCAGTGCGGCTTCATCCTCGATTCGTGTGTTACCGCTTGAAAAAACGATCCAAGCGGGTGAACGTTTGGTTGTTTACCCAACGAATGCAGCAGAACTGCGAGATGATATTTCGGGGTTCAACCAGATTGCCGAGGTTGCATCAGATGTGGATTTTAGTGCACCTAATGATATTCAAATGGTGAATGTCAGCTTGACTCAAGCGACCGGTTTTACGACCTCTAGCCCTGCCAAACGTGTCTACTTTTATCGTCAGCCAGTGGCTTTTTGCCAACGTAATAGTGAGTTATATCGATATGAAGGCTATCCAATCGACCGAGCAGCGTTAACGCCAGCTTTGCTCGATGCTTATGGCGTAAAGGTCGCAGAAAATGTGTCCAGCGTAGCATTCGCGATTGAGAGCCCAAAGTTACAGAGAAATGGCTTAGTGAAAATGGAGTTGACCTTTTTAGCCAACGGAGAAGAAGTCAGGTTTGATCATGATGCGCTTATCTACAACACGCCGTAGACAACAAGGTAGCGGTCTTATTTTGGTGGTGTTCATCATTGTGGTAGTGGTGAGCTTTGTGGCTGTGGTTGCGAACCAAAATCAACAGAGAAACAGTGACCAATTAGTGGCTGCTGTGATTGGCACGCGTGCTGAGATGGCTGCGCGCTCAGCGGCGGATATTGAAATCAGTCGCTTTTATCAAAGTACAACGGATGGGAGTTGTCATACCAATACGGTTCAAACTCTATCGTTTATCGGTGAAGGGTTGGCGCAATGCGATGCTAAGGTCAGTTGCCAGTACGTTGGTCAATTGGATAATGCTGTTCAAGTGTACCAACTCGAAGCTAAGGGGCAATGCCAAGTGGGCGAATGGATGATGCAACGGGTAATAAAGGTGGGAGTGCGTAGTGATAGCTAGACTGGCAATCTTATTGGCTCTGCTACTTTCAGCGCCGTTGTATGCGCAAGAATATGTTTTGTCGCTAGACGCAGATGAGCGTTTGCTTCCTGCTTGTTCATCGAATAGCTGGACATATAGCACTGGCGCGCAAGGTATTGTCTATATATGCCGCAATGGCACGGTATCACTAAATAGTGGCGACAGCGTCATCGCCAGTTCGAAAGCCGTATTGAAAGCTGATGGAGGTTTTAGTTTTTCTGGCAGCAATACGATTGGTAGCGAAACGCACGGAATCAGCTTGCAATCGAGTTATGGCGCTTTCCAGTGGCAAGGAGCCAACAATCGACTTTTTGGCGGTTTTACGGCAGAAAACACCACAGTGTCTCTATCGGGAGTGGAGATGAATGGCGGCGTAGACACCGGTGGCAACGTTGTTATTACTAATAGTGCATTGGGTGGAGGGGTGCGCTCCGTAAATAGTACGGTAACCATTACTAACAGTCAGGTTGCGGGCGATGTGTATGCCAACGGTAATATTACGGTGCAGCCAAATTCGCGAATAGAGGGAGACATCACCACGCCTAATAACAGTGTATCCATTTCAGGTGCGGAGGTTACTGGTAATATTAGTGCCAATGGCAATATCACTATTAACGATTCCAGAGTTGTTGGTGATATATCAACGCCTAACAACAGTGTGACGATCAACAGCTCCGAAGTGTTTGGTAATGTCAGTGCTAACGGCAATGTGACGGTGGACAATTCATTTGTTGATGGTGACCTCACCAGTACCAACAATCGAGTGATACTCAACAACGGCTCTGACATTGTGGGGAATGTTACCGCTGGTCAACCAAACTGGGGCACTGTTGAAGTAAACGGAGGAAGTACGGTTGACGGCACCTGCTTGTACCAAACGATACCCGCTAATGCGTGTGGGGTAGTGCCGCTTCCTGACCCTATTGCTTGGTATCACCTTGAGGAAAGTAGTTGGAGTGGAAGTGCTGGCGAAGTTAAAGATGTATCGGGAAATAATCTTCATGGCCGAGCGCTTAATGGTGCGCTGACCGCCACCTCGACACCAGCGCTGCCAGCTATCGATCAGATGGGGACCTGTGGTTACGGCTACTTTAACCACGACAACAATCAATATATCGAGGTACCCGACAACAACCTACTCGATTTTTCCAATGAATTTACGGCTTCGGCTTGGGTTTACCCGACAAGTCAACCCAGCGGTAGCGGATTGCACAGTATTTTCTCAAAAGACACCAACTTCGAAGTCCACCTAAATAGCACGCGCAAAGTGTTTTGGTGGTGGCAAGAGTCTAATGGGAGTACAAGAACGTTAACCAGTTCGAATGCCTTACCGTTGAATACATGGTCATTCATTACGTTGCGTTACAACTACCGGAATTCACAAGCGACGATTTTTATTGATGGGGAAATTGTGGCAAGTTCATCGTCTAATCAAACTCGCTCCTTGAGAACAAACGCCAATCCATTCCAGATTGGACAAGATCAAAATTATGCAGGGCGAGCTTTTGACGGCGCGATAGATGAGGTTCAACTGTTTGATAGCGCGCTCACAAATCAACAAGTCACTCAGCTTTATAGACAGAGACATTTGTGTGACGACACGGTTGTATTGCAGTGTTTTACTGATGATTTCAGCTCGGGACAATTGTCTGATCTTTGGGTCACATCCACCAGTAAAGGGACGTTTCAACCTCAAGTGATCAGTAATCGACTTCGCTTTACTGAAGCGCGTCAAAACCAAGCAACCTCGTCAACGTATCAACGCTTATTCCCAGCCCAAGATAACTTGGTCGAAATTGAATTTGATCACTTTGCCTACGGCGGTTCGGGCGCGGATGGTATTGCGGTGGTGCTCTCTGACTCAGGGGTAACTCCAAAGGCAGGGGCGTTCGGCGGCCCGCTTGGTTATGGTTATAAACCCAATGAACCAGGCTTTGCTGGTGGCTGGCTTGGTTTGGGTATTGATGAGTATGGTAACTTCTCGAACGAAGGCGGCAGCAATGGCCCTGGTCGTCGCCGACAGTCTGTAGCACTGCGTGGTTCTGGTATTGGAGAAAGTGGCTATCGTTACCTTGCGGGTGCGTGTAACAACGGCCAGACCAACGTGAATGGAGAGTGTTTGAATCCTAAAGTGGATGGCAATAACTCTGGGTCTACCCATCGTTATAAGATTGTGGTGGACTCTCGACAGCAAAATGAGTCACAGGTAGAAATCTCGCGCAAGATAGGGGCAGGTAGTTGGCAAACTATTGTTGGCCCAATTAATGTTCTGGACGCGCAATACAATCAGTCTTCAGTCCCAGAAGACTTCTTACTATCGATTACTGGCTCGACCGGGGGAGCGACGAATGTGCATGAGATTGACAATTTCCAAGTCTGCGCGTTGAAATCGAGCCCGATCGAAGAGCAGATCGATCACTTTAGAATCACGCATACTGGCGAAGAGTTAACGTGTAACGCAGAATCCGTCACCATCCGAGCGTGTCTAGATAGCGATTGCAGCTCTTTGTATACCGGCCAGGTGACGGCGACACTGACGCCTAATAGTGTCTCTGGCGGTGGGGGATGGGTAGGTGGCAATGTCGTGACCTTTTCAGGCGGTTCTGCCACTTTTGATATTCGTAAAAATCAGCCAGGTACCTTGACGTTAGGTGTATCGGGATCAACGCCAACAGCAAAGCCCTTTTCGACCAACTTATGTAATAAAGGAAATGGTTGGAGTGAAAACAACTGTGACCTCACCTTTGTTGACAGTGGTTTCTTAGTCGAAGTGCCAGATAAGATTGCGAATGGACCTGTGGTGGCACTCATTCAAGCGGTTGAGAAAAGTAATAATGCCCAACAGTGTGTACCGAGTTTTGAAAATGAAACCAAATTTGTTGATTTTTGGAGTAGTTATATCGTACCCACCGTACCGGTTGGTGAGTCCACTGGTTGGCCAGCGATCGTTTTAACCAATACCTCAGATCCTATCGGTAACGATGAAAATAGCGCAACAGCGATTGAGATCACCTTTGACTGGCAGGGTAAGGCCGAAATTCCTTTGAACTACCTAGACGCTGGCATGTTAGCGTTGAATGCTCGTTACACCGGTGTCGACGATGAAGCTGGCCTTGTGATGACAGGCAGTGATAGTTTTGTGAGTTTCCCTAAGTATTTGCAGGTCGAGGCTACCAATGACAGTGGTGACAATGGCCAGTGTGTTGCTGCCGATGTAAGCTGCGCCCTGTTTGCTAAAGCTGGACAAAGTTTTGATCTTAACGTTACCGCTTTTGGTGAAGGGGATGTGGTCACACCCAACTATCAACACAGTAATATGGTCATCAGTCACCAAGTGATTGCGCCAAGTGACGGCCTGCCCGGCAACCTTGGGGAGTCCAGTTACGATCATCAACCGATAGAGAGCGGCGTTAATACTGTAAAGCAAAGTGTTGATGAAGTTGGCGTGTTTCAATTCACGGTTACGCCCCCAGAGTTTTTCAATGGCAGCAACGCCTACCCAATTTCCGCTGCAACTTCGGAGAATGTCGGGCGCTTTTACCCCGCCTATTTTTCTATTGCGGCGACCACACCAGAGCTTCAGGCCGGCTGCGATGTTGAACTTGGGTTTACCTATCTGGGCCAGACGTTTTCTTACAGCATAGCTCCAGGGTTGTGGATGTATCCGAACTCCGTGGATGGCGACCTGACAACCAACTATTTGGATCCTCAGTGGTGGCGTTACAACAGCCAATGGGACAACCGCTCTTATGAGCATAGTGGTGTTGGGTCAGCAATCGACCTTAAAGGTAGCGCTAGTGTCGAGCGATTGGATGACACTAGTTATCTTGTTGAGTTGGTTGATGAAGAACTTGAATATGAAAAGCCATCGGGGCCTGTAGAGCCATTTCAGGCGATGTTCGATTTAGAGCTAAATGTTTCCGATCTCACTGACAGTGATGGGGTTTGCTATAAAACCAGTGATGAAGGCGAATGCCAAACCTATGTCTTTGAGGATATTGATAGTGAAATGTGGTTACGTTGGGGTAAGTTGGTCATCCACGATACCTACGGCTCTGAATTGAGGTCATTACAGCAGAGGTTAGAGCTGCAGTATTTTGAAAACAATCAATTTACAAGAAACACGGATGATTCGTGTACCTCGTTTGTTGCGGTAAACCGTTTTGACTTTTCATCGAGCGATTATACGGTGGTAACGAGCGAGCCTACGGCCGCTGGCCAAGTGGGGGTTGAGTTTGAATCAACGTCGGGGTCAGGTTCGCCTTCAGTCGAGGAAGGTCTAACTTGGCTCTCCTTTAGTAAACCTTTTTCCAATGATGTGGGCAAAATAACCACCTCTTTTAACATGGATACGCAAGGCTTACCTTGGTTACAAATCGACGACGATTTAGATGGAAACTTTTCAACCGCAACGTCTGGTATTGTCCAGTTTGGCTTGTACCGAGGCAATGACCGGGTTATCTGGTGGAGCGAGAAGAATGAGTGAGCCTGAGATTTTTCGACTTTCGTTAGGAATCTGTTAGAAATTGCGGGTTTCTGCCCATGTTTAGACGTCAATGCCTTGCTGTAGTGGCAAGGCATTGGTACATTTAGTGCAATTTTCTATCTTATAATTCTTTCAGGACGAGCGAAGAATATGTTCAAAAAACTTCGTGGCATATTTTCAAATGACCTATCTATCGATTTAGGTACTGCCAACACTCTTATTTACGTTAAAGGACAGGGCATTGTTCTTGACGAGCCTTCCGTTGTGGCGATTCGCCAAGATCGTAACCGTGCGGGTAAAAGCGTGGCTGCGGTCGGCCATGCAGCAAAACAAATGTTAGGTCGTACTCCAGGTAACATCTCAGCAATTCGTCCTATGAAAGATGGCGTGATTGCCGATTTCTACGTGACCGAAAAAATGCTGCAGCACTTTATCAAACAAGTCCACGACAACAGCGTGCTTAAGCCAAGCCCACGTGTTCTAGTGTGTGTGCCTTGTGGATCAACTCAAGTTGAGCGTCGTGCGATTCGTGAGTCAGCACTGGGTGCGGGCGCGCGTGAAGTGTACTTGATTGACGAGCCAATGGCAGCGGCAATCGGCGCTGGCCTGCGTGTCTCTGAGCCGACCGGTTCTATGGTGGTTGATATCGGTGGTGGTACGACAGAAGTAGCGGTAATCTCGCTCAATGGTGTGGTGTACTCATCGTCAGTGCGTATCGGTGGTGACCGTTTTGATGAAGCTATCATCAATTACGTCCGTCGTAATTACGGCAGCTTGATTGGTGAAGCGACGGCGGAAAAGATCAAACACGAAATTGGCTCGGCGTACCCGGGCGATGAAGTGGAAGAGATTGAAGTACGTGGTCGCAACCTAGCCGAAGGTGTGCCGCGCAGCTTTACCCTAAACTCCAACGAGATCCTTGAAGCGCTGCAAGAGCCGCTGACGGGCATCGTCTCGGCGGTGATGGTCGCGCTTGAGCAGTGTCCACCAGAGCTTGCGTCTGACATCTCTGAAAACGGCATGGTATTGACTGGCGGTGGTGCACTGCTGAAAGATCTCGACCGACTTCTTACAGAAGAAACCGGTATCCCAGTCGTGATCGCAGAAGATCCACTGACTTGTGTTGCACGCGGTGGTGGTAAGGCGTTGGAAATGATCGACATGCATGGTGGCGATCTATTTAGTGAAGAATAATGGCGAGGCGTTATGCCTAGATTAGGAACTCAGAGTTAATGAAGCCGATATTTGGCCGAGGACCTTCACTTCAATTACGCTTGTTTTTTGCCGTCATTTTATCAGCCAGCCTTATGCTGGCTGATAGTCGTTTAGGTGCGTTTGCACAGTTCCGCTATTTTTTGAACAGTTTGGTCGCGCCTATCCAATATTTGGCGGATGTGCCCAGAGTGATGTTCGATGGTGTGTATGAGCGATTCAATGTTCGCAAAGATTTCATGGAGAGTAATCGTGTACTTAAGCGCGAAGTGCTGCGCCTAAAAAACGACCTTCTTCTTTTGGACCAGTATCGAGAAGAAAACCATCGTTTACGTAAATTACTCGGCTCCTCATTTGTCCGTGATGAGCGAAAAGTGGTCACGGAAGTCATGGCGGTTGACACTTCTCCTTATCGCCATCAAGTGGTGATTGATAAGGGGCAAATTGATGGTGTCTATGTTGGACAACCCGTCGCGAATGAGAAAGGTATTGTCGGTCAAGTGACTTATGTGTCCGCGCACAATAGCCGAGTGTTACTCCTTATCGACAGTCTCAGCGCAATTCCGGTGCAGGTGATCCGCAATGATATTCGTGTTATCGCTTCAGGCGATGGTCAGATGGATCGAATTAACCTCGATCATATCCCGATCAGTCTAGATATTCGCGAAGATGATCTATTGGTGACGTCCGGTCTAGGCGGCATCTATCCAGAAGGCTACCCAGTGGCCCATGTCGCCAGCGTTGATCGTGACAGTGCAAGAGAGTTTGCTCAAATTGAAGCAGAGCCTGTGGTTGATTTTGAACGCCTTAGATACTTATTGTTGATTTGGCCAAACGACTCAAGGCAGGAAAAAATACAAGCGGTGACCCCAGCAGACGGTGAGGAGGCCAGCAATGAGCAATAGTCTTCTTAAAGGTAAGTTAGTGGTCGGCGTCTCCTTTTTGATCGCCCTGACTCTGCAAACCATTCCTTGGCCGGGTGTGCTGGAACTGCTGCGTCCTTCTTGGTTGCTTCTTGTGACCTGCTACTGGGTGTTGGCGTTACCACATCGCGTCAACGTCGGTACGGCGTTGGTGGTGGGCTTATTGTGGGATCTATTGCTTGGTTCGACGCTCGGTATTCGCGGCATGATGATGTCGATCATCATCTATATGGTGGCGCTTAACTTCTTAGTCATTCGTAATATGGCGTTGTGGCAGCAGGCGATTTTGGTTGGCGTGATGTCGATGGGACTGGATGTCTTGATCTTCTGTGGTGAATACTTAGTGCAGGATGTCACGTTTAATCCGATGTCGTTGTGGAGCGGTGCGATCAACTGCATCTTATGGCCTTGGATGTTCCTATTGATGCGCAAAGTTCGCCGTCATTGGCATGTCCGTTAGCAAGGGGCTGGAAGGTGAAATGAACGCAACTAAACGCAAGTTAGTGTTAGCCTCAGGCTCACCACGCAGAAAAGAGCTGCTGACCCAGCTCGGGGTCGAGTTTGAGGTACTGGTGACCGATGTGGAAGAAGCCCAACGGTCAGAGGAACAAGCGCAGGACTACGTGACTCGATTGTCTAAAGATAAAGCGTTGGCGGGGCTTGCGCTGCGCGAAGACGCCGTCGTGTTAGGCAGCGACACCATTGTGGTGTGTGATGGGCAAGTGCTGGAAAAGCCAGAAAACCTTGCCCATTGCAAGCAGATGTTATCCATGTTGTCAGGACGAGCCCATCAAGTGATGACCGCAGTCACGCTAGTGAGCCGCGAGCGAAGTGAAAGTGTTGTCGTGACAACAAACGTATGGTTTAAGCCATTGTCAGAGCAAGAAATAGAACAATATTGGCACACTGGCGAACCGTGCGATAAAGCGGGCAGTTATGGTGTTCAGGGTATTGGCGGACGTTTTGTCACTCGTATTGAAGGCAGTTATCACGCTGTCGTAGGACTTCCATTATTCGAAACTGACCAGCTCTTAAAAGAATTCTTATAACTAGATTTGAGGTGCGCCCATGAGTGCAGAGTTGCTGATCAATGTCACCCCAAGTGAGATTCGTGTCGCGATGATTGAAGGCGGCAGTCTTCAAGAAATCCACGTAGAACGTGAATCAAAACGAGGGATTGTTGGAAACATCTATAAAGGCAAAGTGAGCCGTGTGCTACCCGGCATGCAGGCGGCTTTTGTCGATATCGGCTTGGAAAAAGCCGCGTTTCTTCACGCGTCAGATATCGTTCCTCACACCGAATGTGTGGCGGAAAATGAGAAACAGCAGTTTCAGGTGCGCGATATCTCAGAGCTTGTCCGTCAAGGGCAAGACATTGTCGTGCAAGTGGTCAAAGACCCGCTAGGCACCAAAGGGGCACGTCTCACCACCGACATTACCTTACCGTCACGTTACCTTGTCTTTATGCCGGGGGCGAGCCATGTGGGCGTCTCTCAGCGAATTGAGACGGAGTCCGAGCGTGAACGCTTAAAGAAAGTGGTCGCTCACTACTGTGATGAGAACGGCGGCTTTATTATCCGCACCGCCGCAGAAGGCGCGGATGAAAAAGAGCTGTCGCAAGACGCCGCGTTCCTCAAGCGTTTGTGGTCCAAAGTGATGGAGCGTCGCAGCAAATATAAGACGCGCTCTACGTTGTACGGAGAACTTGGTCTTTCGCAGCGTATTTTGCGTGACTTTGTCGGCACCGAGATCACTAAGATCATGGTCGATTCGCGCCTTGAATACGAGAACCTCAAAGAGTTCACTTCTGAGTACGTGCCTGAGCTAACCGATAAGCTTGAGCTATATGAAGGCGATAAGCCGATCTTTGATATGTACGACACGGAAAATGAGATCCAACGATCGTTAGAGCGAAAAGTTGAACTCAAATCCGGTGGCTATCTGATTATTGATCAGACCGAAGCGATGACGACGGTTGACATCAATACCGGCGCCTTTGTCGGTCGCCGCAATCTCGAAGAGACGATCTTTAACACCAACATTGAAGCGACGCAGGCGATCGCAAGGCAGCTACGTCTGCGCAATCTTGGTGGCATCATCATTATCGACTTCATCGACATGAGCCAAGATGAACACCGAAAACGCGTGCTCACTTCCCTTGAAGCGGCGCTCAATAAAGATCGCGTAAAAACCAACATCAATGGCTTTACCCAGCTAGGCTTAGTAGAGATGACGCGTAAACGTACGCGTGAAAGTATTGAACACATTCTGTGCTCGACGTGCCCAACCTGCGAAGGCCGTGGCAGTGTTAAAACTGTGGAAACGGTGTGCTACGAGATCTTGCGTGAGATCACTCGAGTAAATCGTGCATACGACGCCGACAAGTTCGTGGTGTATGCCTCACCTGCGGTGGCCGAGACCCTGCAAGGCGAGGAGTCGCATGCGCTGGCAGAGCTAGAAGTGTTTATTGGCAAGCAAGTGAAAATCCAGGCCGAGCCGCTGTACATTCAAGAGCAGTTCGATGTCGTGATGATGTAAAGGCAATTTGTGAGCACAACGGCAACTCGCGTTGCGAGATTCTTTCTTTGGTTAGTCGTGTCAACCTTGGCCCTATTGGCCATTGTTGTCACGGCGCTGCGCATCACCTTGCCGCAGCTCGATCACTTTCAAGTCGAAATCCAGCAATGGGTCAACCAAGGCACGGCGCTCGACTTTGAAATTGAAGGCATTCATGGTTTTTGGCGAAACACGCACCCCTCACTCTCGTTGCAAGGCGTCAAAGCACAAGTGGCAGAAAACAGCGGGATTGACGTGGTTGCCGATCGGGTAGAGATAGAAATCGACCTGATTCAATCACTGCTGCAATGGCAGCCCGTGGTGGCTGATCTTAATGTTTATCAGTTGGCGCTCGATGTGCGTTCGATTGAGTGGACGCAGACGGAATCGAAACCGGAACTCAATCCAGGGCGTGAGCAGCGCAGTGTCATCGCTCAGCTCGATCAACTGCTGCTTAGGCAGCTAGACAGCTTTTCGCTGACCGACTCCAAAATTCTCTTTCTCGGAATTGATGGTAACGAGCGTGTGCTCGACATCAGTCATTTGCAGTGGCGCAACCAAGGTCGCCGTCATTTGGCCGATGGTGAAGTGAGCTTTGTTCACGGCAACCTCAACTCTGCGCAGGTCAAAGCGGACTTTATCGATCATGGCTCACTGGTGGATGTGAGCGGCGAGTTTTATGTTTCCGCCGATAATGTGCGCATTACCCCTTGGCTGACCAAATACCTGAAAAGCGAAACCGGGATTGAAAAAGGACAAGTGAGCTTTAACAGCTGGCTAACGCTCGAACAGAGCAAGCCAGTAAATGCCTTTGTTGAGTTGCTGTCGTCAGAACTTATCTGGCAAGAGGGGCAGCAGCACGAGTTGTTGCTCGAATCTGGCATCGTGCAGCTTGAGCCGAAAGAGCAAGGCTGGCAAGTGAATGCTCACTCACTTCAGTTTTTAACCGACAATACCCCTTGGCCTGAACTCGATATTGCCTTTGCTTGGCAACCGCAGCATTGGCAACTCAATGTCTCGCAGCTGGATATCCAAGCGCTAACCCCTCTGATTAAGCTAGCGCCAGACTCCGCCGCCACCACCGACATGATCGAGACGCTGGCTGTGGGCGGCTTAGTGGAAGACTTACGTGTATCCGCGCACGGTGATTGGCAGAGCCTGACCTACTCGGCCGATCTTAGCGAAGGCAAACTGGCGCAATGGGAACTCTTGCCGGGGCTGCATTACTTGACGGCGTCGGTGAGTGGCGATCTTCATCAAGCGCGCGCGCAAGTGAGTATTTTTGACGATGTCTTACCTTACGGTGAGGTGTTTCAAGCGCCGCTGAACATCAAACAAGGTCATGCGGATGTCGTCTGGCAGCGCGATGAGCAAGGTTGGTCTTTGTGGGCAGATAAGGTCACCGCGGCGACGCCAGATTTGCAAGTCTTAGGCGCCTTTCGTCTCGACTTTCCCAACGGAAAAAGTCCTTTTCTTTCGTTTTACAGTGAAGCGGATCTATACAACGCTGGCGAAACGTGGCGCTATTTACCGACGTTAGCCCTTGGGCGCAACTTGACCGATTACCTGTCGACCGCGATTCAAGCGGGGCGGGTCCATACGGCCAAGCTGCTTTGGTATGGCGAGTTGGGCAATTTTCCCTACCACCAGAATAACGGCATGTTTCAAGCGTGGGTGGGGTTAAAAGAGGCCAAGTTCAGCTTTGACACCGCCTGGCCACCCATCACTGATTTACAGTTGGATTTGCTGTTCCAAAACGATGCAATGTATCTCGATTCCGAAAGTGCAACCTTGATGGATGTTGAGGCGAAACGCATCACAGGGCGTATTCCTGCTTTGGCACCCAATGGCCATATTGAGATAGAAGCGCACGCGGTCGCCCAAGGCAACGCAGTTCGTGACTACATGACCGCTTCGCCATTGGTTGACTCTGTCGGCGCGGCGCTGACCGCCGTGCAAGTGGATGGTGAAGTCGACTCACACTTCCAGTTGATGATCCCATTTCATGGCAGTGCAGAGGCGCGTGCTTGGGGGTATGCGGATCTCAAGCAGAGCCACGTTACGATCAATACGCCGCCAATGACGCTCGAAGCGGTCAGTGGCCGGGTAGAATTTGATAATGACGTAGTGCAAGCAGCAGGGCTCTCTGCGGAGCTATTGGACCAGCCCGTGTGGATTGATTTCCATGGCGAGAATGTCGCCAAAGGCTACGGAGTCGGCATTGATATGGTTGGCGACTGGGATGTCAAACCTCTGGTGCCGTACCTTGGTGAGCGTTGGCTAACCCCATTGTCCGGCCATGCGCAGTGGCGCAGTGACATTGATATTCAGCTTAATGACGTTGGCTTTACTTATCAGGTTGAAACTGAAGCGGATCTCAAATACCTAGCCAGTGACTACCCTTATCCGCTCAATAAAGTGAGTAAAGTGGAGGGCAAAGCGCTGCTGCAAGCCTCTGGCAATCAACAGAGTATCAGTGCCCGATTGCAGTTGCCGCAAGTGAAATATCAGGCTGAGATTGATATCACGGACGATGTGCCGCAGTTACAAGCGACCAATATCGTGGTCGGGCGCGGTAGCTACAAGCTCACGCCGTTCACTGGTCATGATGCGTCAATTCGGATTGATAGATTTAGCCTAGACCAATGGTTAGACGTGGCGTTTAAGCCAAGCGAATCTGCTTCTGAAGGGGTCATCAGTCAGATGAGCATGCCACAGATCCCCGCGCTACAACGGGCAGAGATCAAGGTCAAAGAGCTCGAACTGGCAGGGATAAAATGGAATGATGTCGACTTCTCCGCCAAGCGCAAGAATCTCGGTTGGCACATGACTCTCGACAGCCAAGAAGCTCTCGGTGAGGCGAACTATATCGAGCCTTACGATCTTTCCGTCGCCTTTGAACGCTTGCACATCTACGTGCCGGGGTTAGAGGAGTCCTTGAGTCAAACGCCTGAACCTCTACTCGAACCGCTCACCCAACCGCTAGAGAAGGCGCCGCTCATCACCGATTTTGAGCGCGCGTTGCATCGCCAATTGCCTAATATTACTCTAGCGATTGACGACTTTTGGGTGCAAGGCTACAAAGTGGGTCGTGCACATCTGGATCTTCAGCGCCGTGATAACAAGTTAGAGTGGAAGAAGTTGTCATTCCAAAGCGGGGACAACCAGGTCGATGTGAGTGGCTGGTGGGCGTTGGACGGCGATCAAAGCCACACTAAAATGACGCTGGCGGTCTCGGGGGAAAACAACAGTGATGTGATGGAGCGATTTGGTATCTCCTCGGGCATCCAACGAGCGCCGTTTGATATTCGCTCTAAGTTGGAGTGGGATGGTTCTCCGTGGGCTACTCAAGTGAGCACCATGGAGGGGGAGGTCAATGTGAAGCTGGGCAAAGGGATGATCTCCGATGTCAGTGGCGCGGCGCGCCTACTTGGCCTGTTTAGTTTGGATTCGATCATCCGCAAAATGCAGCTCGACTTTACCGATGTGTTTGACAAAGGGATGGCGTTCAACTCCATTACTGGCTCTGGTCAGATTAAAAATGGCGTCTTCCTGACCAACGATATTCGGATGGATGCGGTGTCGGGTGAAATGACCATCAAAGGGTTAGCCAACCTTAATACGCGCACAGTGGATGCCGAGGTGAATTTCACCCCAGACATCACGTCAGGCATTCCCGTCTTAACTGCGTTTGCAGTGACGCCGCAGACGGCGCTGTATGTCCTCGCCATCACCACGGTGATTTCACCGGTGGTCGAAGTGTTCACTCAGGTCAATTATGAAGTGAAAGGACCGATGGATTCACCGGTCGTTAAAGAGCTGTCTCGCAGCAAAGGGGAATTCAAATTGCCAGAGCGCTTACGCGACGCGGTTAAATAAGGAGAAGACTCATGGAACGAGTTGCACTGATTCAGATGACCTCAGGCCCGAATCCGCAAGACAACTTGGCTCACATCGCCAAGCAGGTTGAAGCGGTAGCGAAAGCGGGGGCGCACCTTGTGGTCACCCCGGAAAACGCACTCGTGTTTGGTCAGCGAGCGGATTATCACCGCCACGCTGAACCTTTGGGTGATGGCCCGCTACAATCGGCGCTTGCCGCCATGGCGCAGCAGTGGGGCGTGTGGTTAGTCATCGGCAGTATGCCGATCCGCACGGCTAATGGCGTGACCACGACCTCTGTGGTGTTCGACCGCACCGGACGCCTTGTCGGCCATTACGATAAACTGCATATGTTCGATGTCGATGTTGCCGATGGTCACGGACGTTACCGCGAATCCGAAACCTTCACGCCCGGCGAGGAGATCGTCACACTCGACACGCCCTTTGGCCACCTTGGCTTATCCATCTGTTATGATGTACGTTTTCCCCAGTTGTATAATGAGCTTGTCAGACGCGGCGCGACGCTGATTTTAGTCCCGGCGGCGTTTACTGCCGTGACAGGTCAAGCGCACTGGGAAGCGCTATTGAGAGCCAGAGCGATTGAAACCCAATCTTGGGTACTGGCGGTCAATCAGACGGGCACACATGAAGGTGGTCGAGAAACCTGGGGCCATTCAATGGTCATCTCCCCTTGGGGCGAAGTGGTGGCGACGCTGGCGCGTGAGGTCGATAACCTGGTCGTCGAGATTGACATAAAACAGGTCGCAAGCTGTCGAAGCGCGATGCCCGTTGGGCAACATTCACGATTCGACAATCAATTCATTCCGGTTCGATAAGCGATGCCTATCGACTCGTCAAACCATTAACGTTAAGAGCGAAGTATGACCATTAACCTTGTAGAAGATGCCTTGTTGAAACCAGCTGGGCTGAGCGAAAGTGACGTCGCACAGACGCTAGCGAGCATCGCGACTCGTCAAATTGACTACGCCGATATCTACTTCCAATCCAGTTGGCATGAGTCACTGGTTCTGGAAGACAGCATCATCAAAGATGGCTCATTTAACATCGATTGCGGTGTGGGTGTGCGAGCGGTCTCGGGCGAGAAAACCGGTTTTGCTTACTCCGACCAAATTCAGCTTGAGGGCTTGAAACAGAGCGCGGTTGCAGCGCGCGGTATCGCCAAGCAGGGACAAAATGCTCAGGTACAAGCGTTCAAGCGCAGTGACAACCAACACATCTATGCGGCGGTCAATCCGTTAGACAGTTGGGAGAAAGAGCAAAAGACGACGCTACTCAAACAGATCGATGCCTACATTCGTACCAAAGAGCCACTGATCAAAGAAGTGTCGGTGAGCCTGAGCGGTGTCCATGAGCAGATGCTTGTCGCGGCAACAGACGGCACCTACGCTGGTGATGTTCGTCCCTTGGTACGCCTGTCAATCAGTGTGCTCGCGCAGCGCGGCGAGCGCCGTGAACGAGGCAGTGCAGGCGGCGGTGGCCGATTTGGCTACGACTTCTTCTTAAGTGACAGCGATGGCGTGCAAGTGGCGTATCAATACGCAGATGAAGCGATTCGCATGGCGTTGGTCAACCTAGAGGCGGATGCCGCGCCTGCGGGTATGATGCCGGTGGTGCTGGGCTCGGGTTGGCCAGGGGTGCTGCTTCATGAAGCGGTCGGCCATGGTTTGGAAGGCGATTTCAACCGCAAAGAGTCATCGGTCTTTAGTGGCAAAGTGGGCGACAAAGTCACCTCGGATCTTTGTACCATTGTTGACGATGGCACGCTGAAAGATTTGCGTGGGTCACTCAACGTGGATGACGAAGGTGTGCATGGTCAATACAACACCTTAATCGAAAACGGCGTATTGAAAGGCTACATGCAAGATAAGCTCAACGCGCGTTTGATGGGGGTAGCGCCGACCGGTAATGGTCGCCGTGAGTCTTATGCTCACCTACCTATGCCGCGCATGACCAATACTTACATGCTACCGGGTCAGCACACGCCTGAAGAGATTATCTCAACGGTGAAAAAAGGCCTTTACGCACCAAACTTCGGCGGTGGTCAGGTGGACATTACCTCGGGTAAATTTGTGTTCTCCGCATCGGAAGCGTACTTGATTGAAGACGGTAAGATCACGCGCCCAGTCAAAGGGGCGACGTTGATTGGCTCCGGCATTGAAGCGATGCAGCAAGTCTCCATGGTAGGTAACGATCTCAGTATCGACCGTGGTGTTGGTGTGTGTGGCAAAGCAGGACAAAGTGTGCCGGTTGGCGTTGGTCAGCCGACGTTGAAGCTGGATTCGTTGACGGTTGGTGGGACGGAATAGGGGCGAGTGCCTAGTTTCTAGATCCTAGTTCCTAGAGAGTGTTCTGGGTGCCTAGTTTTGAGAGAGAATCTCTAAAACTAGGCACTTTTGTTTGGGGCGGATTTAAATGCCGTCACGTTCGATGGGGCAGCTCATGCAGCGTGCTCCGCCGCGGCCGCGGCCGAGTTCATTGCCGGGAATGGTTAACACTTCAATGCCCGCCTTGTCGTACTTCTCATTGGTGTAGACGTTGCGCTCGTAACCGATTACCACGCCTGGTTTCACCGTCAAGACGTTGTTGGCATCATTCCACTGCTCACGTTCGGCTTCATAGCTATCGCCGCCTGTGGTGATGATTTTCAGATAATCGAGTCCTAACGCTTGTTCAATGGCGTGGACGAAACTCGGTACTTTCTCGACCTGCATCTCGCCATCGTCTTTGGCACTTAAACGCCACGTATCCAGATCTTTGCGCATGATCTCTGGGTAGACAGAGAAGGTGTCGACATCCATATGAGTCATGACGGTGTCGAGGTGCATACAAGAACGATGCTTGGGAAGATCAATGGCGATCACTTCTTTGGCTTGGCCATGCTTAAACAAGGTCGCCGCTAGGTTTTCAACCCCTTGTGGCGTTGTGCGCTCTGACATACCAATCAGCACCGCGCCTTTGCCGATCACCAACACGTCGCCGCCTTCAATATTGGCGTTGTCGTAATGAAGATCTTCATCACCGAAGTATTTAATGAAGTCCTGCCCCGCAAACACCGGATGCCAGCGGTAAATGGCGCGCAGGTGGTTGGTTTCACGCTGACGGGCTGGCTTCATCATAGGGTTGAGTGAGACGCCGCCGTAAACCCAGCATGAGGTATCACGCGTAAAGAGGTGGTTGGGCAGGGGCTCAATCACGAAATCCAAAGGTCGATGCATGCTAGGCATCATAGAAGACGAACGAATCGGCAGCTCAGAATAGGCCAAGCCACCGAGCAATACGGTCGCGAGGTGCTCGTTGTCCATGTCGTTCAAGTAGTGGCGCAAATCTCTGGCGAAGATAGGACCAAAACGTAGGTCGGAGATTTGTGTGTTGAGTAACCACTCTTTGGCTGGCGGGACGGCGAGCGTCTCAACCAGCAAGTCGTGCAGGAGTAAGACTTCCACACCTTGATCGCGAAGTGTCTGAGCGAAATTGTCATGCTCCTCGCCTGCGGCTTCAACCGCCAAGACATCGTCAAACAGCAGATCATGGCAGTTCGATGGCGTGAGGTGAGTCAGTGCTCGCTCTGGTCGGTTTAACAGGACTCGTCTTAATTGGCCAACTTCAGAGCCTACGTACAACTTACTCATTTTGCTTCCTTACACAGAATTCCAGAGCGTATTTATGGCAAGAATGTTATCAAGATGCAAGCGCACTTTGTAACCATTAATTCTGCAAAAGTAATTTTATTATATATTTGTAACTTTAAAGTTCGTGTTTTGCGGTTTTTATATCTAACAGGTGAATTTGGAGAAATTCACATGATTGTGACTGACTATGCGTTTTGGGTGCTAGAGCACAGCGGGAAGTTTGTCAGATTATATTGAATGGATATGCATCATTTAGTCAGTTTTGATGATTAAATATGAGGTTTGAGTTGGTTTACTTGTCTCGGCGCTATTCAGATCCACCTCATAAACACGCATTGTGAATGATCTGACGTGATCGTCGCCCTCGACACAAAACACCAAAACAGCAAAATGATAAAAAAGTGTTAATAAGTGCGATGATCTGGCGTGAAAGCGCAGCAAACAGAGAAAGTACGGGATCAAAGTCGATTCTAGGTGGTATTATTAGCACAGCCGTGTCATAGTCCGGTGCGTTATTTTTTGATCAATGTTGTTACTATCTGGAGCACACTTTATGTCTCATGAAGATGAATATCTATCAGTTGAAGAGTTAATTGAAATTCAAAAAGAAGAGACTCGCGACATCATTCAAGCGTTACTCGAAGACGGCAGTGATCCAGATTCTTTATATGAGATTGAACACCACTTGTTTGCTGAAGATTTCGATACCCTAGAGAAAGCGGTAGTGGAAGCATTCAAAATGGGCTTTGAAGTATTAGAAGCGGAAGAGACTGAAGACGAAGACGGCAACAAACTGTTGTGCTGCGACGCCACCATGGAATCAGCACTAAACGCAGAAGCCATTGATGCGCAAGTAGAGAAGTTGGTTCACCTCGCTGAAAAATACGACATCATCTACGATGGGTGGGGTACCTATTACGAGGGCGAAGACGCCTTGTACCCAGATGATGAAGAGGATGACGACGAGTAATTGAGAGTCGTCTCACGTTCACAGCGCTCAGCCTGTTTTCAATGCCAGTCTCAAGACTGGCATTGTTGTTTTTACGCTTTATAATCACTGACATTGATCTGGCTCAATAAATCAGCGGCGTACCCATGCAGTTATCTCTTGCCGGCTTATGGCAACTTTCTCCTCTCACGGATCTCTCTATTCCTCAAGACGATCTTATGTTCCCGAATCCACTCAGCGCCGTGTTGCCAGAGGAGATGAGCGAGGAACAGATTGCTGAGCAAGAGTGGCATCTGATGCACGATATTGAGGTCGATGAGGCCATGCTAGCCTTCCCTGCGGTGGATTTGGTGATGGCGGGCATCGATTACCATGCTGAAGTCAGACTTAATGGTGTCGCGCTGTTTGACTGCGATGGGAGCCAAAGTGAGGTTCGAAAAGAGATCCGTCCCTATTTGCAAGCGGGACGAAATCGATTTGAGATACTGTTTTTAGAAGAAGATGAGCCGTTGATTGAAGAGGTCGAAGGTGAGGTTTGTCCGCTAGGGAGCGCCAATCAACGTTTATCGGACCCGAGAATGGGCATTTGGCATGCCCCGTATCTGCAGTTTATTCGTCACGTACGGTTAGAACACGTGGCGACCGAGCAGATATGGCATCATGGCGGCGGCTGCGAATTGCTGGTCTCGCTGCATTATCACACCTACTACGCGGGGCTCGTCTCAGCATCGGTGAAATTTAATGGCATGACCTATCACTTGCCGTTGGATGTGCGCGCGCAGTCGGTCAGTGCGCTGTTTCAAGTCGAAGCGCCTGTTTACTATGATGTGAACGATCCCAATCCAGCGCACCTATACACATTGGAAGTGGGGCTCGATGGCCAGAAGCAACACTTTGAATTGGGGCTAAGTGAGTCATTGTGCGTGACGCATTTTCCAGTGCGCGGGGCGTAGGGGCTTCTCAACTCGAATTCGTTTCGATAGCAACAAGGGCCGCTGAGCGGCCCTTGTTCGTTATGCGTGTGCACCGTGGTGGCATTGCCAATTCGCGTCTTGTCGCTGCCACACTTTTTCGTGGAAGTAGTAGGCCACCGTGTTGATACTTGGCTCAATGGCCGCCATGATGCCGCCAATCAACCAGCTACCCGTCATCAAATACGCGACCGTAAACGCGACGCTAAAGTGCACGCTGGCGAAGCTGGTGGTTTTAATCCCGGTCGATTTGGCCAATTTACGAAGCGCTGGGTGTGTCTGCCAAGCCTTTTCATGGAAGTAGAAGGCGACGGTGTTGACCATAGGTTCAATCATCGCGATTAGACTGCCAATTAAAATATCACCGGTCAGTAGGTAGGCGACGCTAAACGCAATGGTAAAGTGCAAGGCTGCGAATGTCAGTGTCTTTTTCATGGTGAAGTCCAATGCTCTGTTGTGTCGATAGAGATATTATTGATAACTATTTGCATTAAAGAAAATTGGACAATTCGATAAATTCAATAGGTAAAAACTATTGAATAAGCCATAGTGACACAGGACTGTAGGTTGAACAGGGAAAGAAGAAAGAAGAAAGGGAAAGAAAAAGGGCGCTCTGTTGAGGGCCCTTTTGATAAAAGGAGGCGTCTCGCAACGCGGCGGTTACGCGTTTGGCTTAACGACCATAACGTTAATCGGAGAGTTCTGTACGACTTTACTTGCCACAGAGCCTAGCACCACCTTATCGATTTTTGAACGCTTGTGGCTTGGCATGATGATGAGATCCGCCCCCAGTTTTTCGGCGTAGTCCAAAATGGTGCTGTAGGGTTTACCTTCTGCCACATGGGCTTTGTACACCACGTCTTCATCAATGTGCTGCGCCGCGAACTGCTTGAGCTGCGTTTCGACATCTTGCTTCATTTTCTTCGCCGCATCTTTGGGGAAGTAAGTGGCGACCATCGACATGTGAATGCCCGGAAGCACGTTCAGCAGGTGAATTTCTGCGTTCGAGTGTTTCGCATGCCAGACTGCCAGTTCGACGGCTCGGTCACAGAAGCCTTTGTCATTGAGGTCAACGGGAACAAGAATTTGTTTGTACATGTTTAGTTCTCTGATTGATACCCGCTAAAGTCCGCGCTCGTTAGAGAGCGCGGCTTTGCTTGGTATGAGTGTTATTAGGCGCCAAGCTGTTCCTTACGAGCTCGTTTCTTCTGGTTGAGACCCATGGCGATCAAAATGAGCAGAGCAGGGACAAATACCCACTCCTTCATTGGACGATCGGCATCCTGGACTACCCATTGGATCTCCCAATCGAAGTCAATGCCCGCCGATTCCGCTGGGCTGCCAAACTCGACCATATCAACAATCATTTTGCCCGCGTCTTCGGTTAACATCAGACCCATAGAGGCAAGGCGATCGTCCGCTGATTTCGCGTTATCTTCGAAAGGCAAGCGCACCGTCTTCTCAACGATATCCCCTTCCAGAGTTTCCCCTGAGACTCGTAATTCGAGCGATTCTCCCACTTTTAGTGTTTCAGTAATTTGAGCCACCTCAACACCCGGTGAAAGAACTTTCGCTGGGTACAACATATCCCACCAGAAACCAGGGCGGAAGAAGGAGAAGGTCAGCACTAGTAGTAGTACCGTTTCCCACCATTTGTTCTTGGTGAACCACCAACCTTGTGTCGCGGCGGAGAATATCAACATCGCAATAATGGAGGAGATGATGGTTAAGGCGAGATGCCACCAGGTATCAATCCCCATCAACAGCAGTTGCGTGTTGAAGATGAACATAAACGGCAATATCGCGGTTCGAATATCGTAGGTAAAGCCTTGGATACCGGTACGGATAGGATCCGATTTGGCAATGGCCGCCGCTGCGAACGCCGCCAAACCAACCGGTGGCGTATCGTCGGCTAAGATGCCGAAGTAGAACACAAACAAGTGCACTGCGATGAGTGGGATGATCAATCCGTGCTGCGCGCCCAAGGTAACGATAACGGGGGCCATCAGGGTAGAGACCACAATGTAGTTTGCCGTCGTCGGAAGACCCATGCCCAAGATCAAACTGATCAAGGCTGTAAACAGTAGCATCAAGATGATGTTACCGCCGGAGATGAACTCGACAAAGTCTGTCATGACGAGGCCAATACCGGTTAAAGTGACTACCCCGACGACCGTACCCGCTGCCGCCGTGGCGACGCCGATACCAATCATGTTGCGCGCACCAGAGACGAGACTTTCAGCCAAATCGACGAAGCCTTCTTTTGCTGGCTCAAGCAGATTGCTTTGTTTCGCCATCAACGCCATTAATGGACGTTGGGTGATCAAGATAAAGATCATAAACACGGTCGCCCAGAACGCGGACAGACCCGGAGAGAAGCGCTCCACCGTCAAACACCACACTAGGACCACAATGGGTAGCAAGTAATGCAGGCCAGATTTCACCGTTGGGCCGGGATCGGGCACTTCGGTCAGTTCAGCATCAATCTCGATGGCGCCTTCGTGCGCATACTTGGCGGAGATCTTAACCAAAGCCACATAGGCGACCAGTAGGGCGACAGTGACAATCGGCGTCGCCGCAGCACCAAAGACATCCTTAGTCCAACCCACGCCGTAGTAAACCAAGGCACTGATGATACACAGCCCCAAAATGGTACCAGTAAACGACAGCAGGCTTTGAACTAAGGTCGGATTGTGACGACGAGGCAGGCCTGTCATGCCCGCTTTACACGCTTCTAAGTGAACGATGTAAATCAGCGCAATGTAGGAGATCAGCGCCGGTAGCAGCGCTGCTTTGATCACTTCGACATAAGAGATCCCGACGTATTCCACCATCAAGAATGCCGCTGCACCCATGATCGGTGGCGTCAACTGACCATTGGTCGAGGCAGCCACTTCCACGGCCCCGGCTTTGGTGCCAGGGAAGCCAACACGTTTCATTAGTGGGATGGTAAAGGTCCCCGTGGTCACTACGTTGGCAATCGAAGAGCCCGATACTAAGCCTGAGAGGCCAGAGGCGACAACGGCGGCTTTTGCTGGGCCACCACGCATGTGACCAAGTAGCGAGAAGGCCACTTTAATAAAGTAAGCGCCAGCCCCAGCGCGCTCAAGCATGGCGCCAAAGAGGACGAAAAGGAAAACAAACGACGTCGAGACGCCCAGTGCGACACCAAATACGCCTTCGGTAGTGAGCCAAAGGTGAGACATGGCTTTATTGAGGCTCGCCCCTTTGTGAGCGATGACGTCTGGCATGTAAGGGCCGCCGAAGGTATAGAGTAAAAATACCGCGGCTACCGCCATCAATGGTGGCCCAAGTGCTCGGCGTGTCGCTTCAAGGAGCAAAATCATCCCAGTGACCGCGACCACAATATCTAAGGTGGTCGGCGCGCCAGAGCGACCCGCGAGCTCGGTGTAGAACAAGTAGATGTAGGCAGCAGAAAAGCTGCCTGCCAGCGCCAATAACCAGTCCAGCACGGGAATGGTATCGCGCGGAGAGTTTTTCATGGCCGGATAGGCAGTAAAGGCAAGAAAAACCGCAAACATGAGGTGAATGGAACGAGCTTCGGTGTCGTTCAGTACGCCAAAATTGAAAATAAACGGCAAAGGTGAGGCATACCAAAGTTGGAAGAGTGACCAACAAAGCGGCACAAACCATAAGATACGTCCGGCGATGCCACTAGGGGCACGCGCGCCAGTATCGGCTTGGGCAACCATTTCTTGCACATCAGGAGACGGAGTGGTTGTCTTCGACATGGTCTTTATCCTTGTTATAAATGATTCATTCAGTCACGACGTCAGTCGCAGTCAGAATCTTTATTGGCCTCTTTCAGTGTAGCGAAAAGAAGCCATATTGCTTTATTCCTGCCCACGCGCCGCCCAGCGTATTGGCATTGTGTGGGGAAGAGTGACCTTGATTGCATCGTCGACGTGCCATGCGCGGCGAGTTCTGCATTCTCAGTACCGTTGGGTTATTACTATAAAACGAAGAAGGGTTTCAAAAATGTGAAACCCTAAAAGAGACATTGGGAGCGGCCCTTATACGGGCGCTACAAACCCGAGCGCCATGTCCCGGGTTTGTACAAAGTGGCTTATTTCAGTAGGCCAACTTCTTTGTAGTATTTCTCTGCACCTGGGTGAAGAGGGATAGAAAGACCAGCTTTCACCATGTCTTCTTTCTTCAGGTTTGCAAACGCAGGGTGTAGGCGCTTGAAGGTATCGAAATCTTCAAATACCGCTTTCGCTACGTTGTACGCGACGTCGTCAGACACGTTGGCTGTGGTCACCATAGTCGCTGCCACACCAAAGCTGTTTACGTCGTTTTCAGTGCCGCGGTACATACCGGCAGGTACTGTGCTGTATGCGTAGTAAGGGTTGTTTGCGACGATGGCATCGATTTTCTCGCCCGTTGCAGACACTAGCTTCGCATCACATGATGTAGTTGCTTCCTTGATCGATCCATTTGGATGACCCACAACGTAAACGAACGCGTCAATTTTGTTGTCACACAGCGCTTGAGAACGCTCAGAGCCTTTTAGCTCAGACGCCAATTTGAAGTCGTCGTTGGTCCAACCCATGGCTTCCATGACCACACCCATGGTTGCACGGTCGCCAGAACCCGGGTTACCGATGTTGACGCGCTTACCTTTTAGGTCAGACACGTTGTCGATGCCCGCATCGCTGCGTGCGATGATGTTGAATGGTTCAGTGTGTAGAGAGAACATAGCGCGTAAATCTTTGTACGGGCCTTGTTCAGCAAACTTACTTGTACCGTTGTAACCGTGATATTGCCAGTCAGACTGAACGATACCAAAATCCAGCTCACCAGCACGGATGGTGTTGACGTTGTAGATCGAACCACCGGTTGATTCTACAGAACAACGAATATTGTGTTCTTTACGGCCTTTGTTCACCAGTTTACAAATGGCGCCGCCCGTCGGGTAGTAAACACCCGTAACCGAACCTGTACCAATTGTGATGAACTCTTGTGCGTTAACGGCGCCAGCACCCATTACAGCAGCTGCAATCGCACCGACTTTAATAAGTTTGTTCAATGCCATGAATTTCCCTTCCTTATTCATTATTAGCCCCTAAGCAAGTGTAGTTGCTTTGGGCGTTTCCTCTTACTGGAAACGGCATCTTTTTCAATCCGTATGTTGAAAAAGTGGCTGAATAATACCAAAAAATTGGCACATAATTACACGTATGTTAACTAATGTAGCGATTTGGGCTGATTGTGAGGAGAATGTATAGGGATTGTGCTGTGATGATTTTTTCAGTAAATCAATTACTTACGATTGCTTTATCGGGGTAGTTGGATTTTAATCAAGATGTGATATAGATCACGCTGAATGAGCGTCAGCGCGATCATCAAAAGCGTCAATAATATGAAACGTTAGCCAGTGTACTCGAACAATTCGCACACCGATTTGAACAGTTGCTTGGTCGTGATGCTCAGCGTTGGGGTAATAAAGATGGTGTCATCACCGGCGACCACGCCCAAAATACCTTCCGCCTTGCCCAAAGAGTCCAACAAACGGGCAATCAGCTGTGCCGCGCCTGGACCGGTGTGAATCACGACTAAGGCCTCGTTGTGATCGATATCGAGCACTAACTCACGCAGTGAGCTTGAAACGGTAGGGACACCCAGTTCGGCGGGCAAGCAGTAGACCATCTCCATTTTGGCGTTGCGAGTACGCACTGCGCCAAACTTAGTCAGCATCCGTGAGACTTTGGATTGGTTGATGTTGTCAAACCCTTCGTTTTTCAGTGCATCAACGATGTCACCTTGTGAGCCAAATCGCTCTTCTTTCAATAGGGCTTTGAACGCTCTCACTAAGCTATCTTGTTTTTCTGAATGGCGCATGTTTCTTCCACCAGTAGTGTCTATACAGGAAGTGAATATTCTCGCATAGCTATGCAGTTATAGCTATGGAAAAGCTGAAATTCTGTCTAGCGTATCACTGTAAACTGGCGAAAAACGCCAAGGACAAAAGAGGGCTTAACCCTTTGTCATACAAGGTAGAACAGGGGATAATGCACGTGAAATTTGTAGCACGTCAATGGTGGATTGCGCAAGGTCGCAAAGCTGACGTTAATTGATTGTAATCAGGATGTGATTGGTTTAGCTTGGACACACCTGAGTACAGAATACCCTACAAGATACATATAAGAGATCCATCTCAAGGAGAACTACAATGAAAGTAGCTGTTATTGGTGCCGCTGGTGGCATCGGTCAAGCCCTAGCCCTTTTACTGAAAAACCGCCTTCCTGCAGGCTGCGATCTGGCTTTGTATGACATTGCGCCAGTGACGCCGGGTGTAGCTGCGGATCTAAGCCACATCCCAACGCCTGTGTCTATTAAAGGTTACGCCGGTGAAGATCCAACACCTGCACTTGAAGGTGCCGATGTTGTTCTTATTTCTGCAGGTGTGGCTCGTAAGCCAGGTATGGATCGCGCCGATTTGTTCAACGTCAACGCAGGTATCGTTAAGTCGTTGGCAGAAAAGATCGCGGTGGTCTGCCCGAAAGCCTTAGTGGGCATCATCACTAACCCAGTGAATACGACAGTGCCTATCGCAGCTGAAGTGCTTAAAAAAGCGGGCGTGTACGACAAGCGTCGTCTGTTTGGTGTAACGACACTGGACGTGATTCGCTCTGAAACCTTCGTGGCTGAATTGAAAGACAAAGATCCAGGTCAAGTGCGTGTACCGGTGATCGGTGGACACTCTGGCGTGACGATTCTTCCGCTACTGTCTCAAGTAGAAGGTGTGGAATTTAGTGCAGAAGAAGTAGCAGCTCTCACAAAACGCATTCAAAACGCAGGCACAGAAGTGGTTGAAGCGAAAGCGGGTGGCGGTAGCGCAACGCTCTCTATGGGCCAAGCTGCGTGTCGTTTCGGCCTTGCGTTGGTGAAAGCACTGCAAGGTGAAGAAGTCATCGAGTACGCGTACGTTGAAGGTGATGGTGAGCACGCCCCATTCTTTGCTCAACCAGTAAAACTGGGTAAAGAGGGTGTTGAAGAAGTGCTTAGCTACGGTGCGCTCAGTGCGTTTGAGAAAGACGCGCTTGACGGCATGCTAGAGACACTAAACGGTGATATCCAAACCGGTGTTGAGTTCGTGAAATAACGACCGACCACTTTGATTTGAGCGGCCTCCTAGTGAGGCCGTTTTTATTTGTCGCGTCTGACGGTGATCCCGGCGATGGCGCTTCTCGTAAACAGGCAAAAAAGAGGAGTCACCTAATGGACGTGTGTCAAGTTACAAAAGGTATGATGGTCGAATGCGCTGAGGGGCGAGGCGAAGTTCTGGTGGTCGACAGGCAGACTAACATCGCCTTAATCCAAGATCCAAAGTCAGGCTTTCAGTTCGCAGCTCTGGTGAGTGAGCTTGCCAATGTGCGAGAGTCGTACAGCGAATGAATGACGCGCTTGAGGAAGGGCCCATCTTCTCTCTTACTTAATCTTGCTAATCAACCTCTCTTGCCGAGCAATATCCACGGCCAATATAAGCGAAAAAGCGAGCCGGGTTAGGCTCGCTTTTTGTTTAGAGTTCCTTCAGGCAACCTGCACATTGCCGTTATTTGCGCACCGCAATCGCTTCGATTTCAATGCCGACGTCTTTGGGTAAACGTGCCACTTCGACACAAGAACGTGCAGGGTAGTTGGCAACGTTGTGCTCATCAAAAAACTGACCGTACACTTCGTTTACCGTGCCAAAATCGTTCAAATCTTTGACAAACACCGTCATCTTCACGATGTCTGATACCGTCAAGCCTGATGCTTCTACCACGGCTTTGACGTTTTCTAGTGATTGACGTGCTTGAGCGGCAATATCTTCTGCGACCTCACCGGTTGCAGGATTGACTGGGATTTGGCCAGAGGTCAGAACCATGTTGCCAAGGTCAACGCCTTGTACGTATGGGCCAATCGCTGCTGGTGCTGATTCTGTATGAAGTACTTTGGTCATGTCTCTCTTCCTGAATGAGTGTTTAGCTGATGAGATAGTAACGCTTACAGGGCCGAGTGCTCGGCGAGTGAGGCGTTCGCTTAATGGAGCAGTGTGCCGTGAATCCCTAGAAGGGTAAAGAAAAATGAAAGGTAAAGAAAAAATGAAGGGTAAAGAAACATCCCCGCAGCAGCGGGGATGAAAAGGGTCTGCGGAGAGTGAGCTTAGCGCTCAGTGACCACTTCGCGTGAGAACACTTTCTCACAGTACTTACACTTGAGGCGAAACTCGTCTTTTTTCTCAATTACCGCGAAACTGCTTTCTACCGGTTCATTGTGGGTAATGCAGTTGCTGTTCGGGCAGGCAAACACATTGTTAACTTGACGCGGAAGCTCAAGAGCGAGCTTTTTCACTACGCGGTAATCTTCAATCTGATTGACGGTTGCATGAGGGGCGTACAGCGCCAGTTTGTTGGCTTGCTCTTCGCTGATAAAGACGTTTTCAATCTTGAGCAAGTCTTTATGGCCCAGTGCGGAGGAAGGGAGGTTCAACCCAACGGTCACGCGTTGGTTTGACTCATCCATTGAAAATAACTTCAGGACCTTGATGCCCATTTTCGCGGGAATGTGGTCAATCACGGTGCCGTTTTTGATGGCTTCAACTTGCAACTGTTTTTCTTTTGCCATGATGGGAGTCTCCTGCGATTAAAGGTCTGGATTAAGGACAAGGGCGAGTAGCGCTTCACGAGCGTAAACGCCGTTTTCAGCTTGCTCGAAGTAGTAGGCGTGGGGTGTTTTATCAACATCCACGGTGATCTCGTCGACGCGTGGCAGTGGGTGAAGCACTTTCAAGTTCTCACGTGCACCTTCAAGCATGGCTGCCGTTAAGATGTAGGCCGATTTGATGTGGGCGTATTCAGACTCATCAAAGCGCTCTTTTTGCACGCGTGTCATGTACAGCACATCCAGCTCAGGGATGACACTTTCCATGTCAGTATGAAGGCTAAATGGAATACCGGCTTCTTCGAGCTCTTCGCAGATATAATCAGGCATCGCTAACGCTTCAGGTGCGATAAAGAAGAAGCGAACGTTATCAAATTTCGCCAGCGCTTGAGTCAGCGAGTGCACCGTGCGGCCATATTTAAGGTCACCGACGAAGGCAACGTTGAGGTTGTCTAAGCGGCCTTGAGTTTCGGCAATCGAGAAGAGATCGAGCAAGGTTTGCGTCGGGTGCTGGTTGGCACCGTCGCCTGCGTTAACCACAGGTACACCTTTAGAAAACTCCGACGCCAGACGCGCCGCGCCCTCTTGAGGGTGGCGCATCACAAACGCATCCACATAAGAGGAGATGACCTGTACGGAATCAGCCAGGGTTTCGCCTTTTTTCGCCAGAGAGGTGTTGCCGCCATTATCAAAGCCAATCACGTCGCCACCAATACGTTGAATCGCGGTCTCAAATGAGAGTCGAGTACGTGTCGAGGGTTCAAAGAAGCAGCTCGCGACCACTTTGTTTTTGATTAAATCTGGGTTTGGCTCAGCTTTGAGTTGACCTGCGGTTTTGACAATCAATTCCAGCTCTTCACGCGAAAGCTCAGGAATGGAGATAATGTGCTTGTTGTAAAGCGAGTTTGTCATAATCATCTTCCCAGTAGTAAGTGTTAGGCATAAAAAAGCCCCCCATAACGGGAGGCTTTACAAATCAATGAAGATAGAGAAACGTCGCATCAATAAGCCAGTTTGCTTATGTGCAGTAACACGCTTTGTAACACACCAACGACGTGACATATTTCACTATCTCCAGACAAATTGCCGAGCATTATACGCCGAACTTTGCGCAGAGCAAGCGATTGCATCGCGGTTTTTTGTGTCGATCTGTGTTCGATACTAGCTACCCAATGTGGCGACCATCACAGCCTTAATGGTGTGCATTCGGTTTTCTGCCTCATCGAAGACGATCGAGTGCTCAGATTCAAACACCTCCTCGGTCACTTCGAGGCCGTTCATGCCATATTTCTCGGCTACTTGTTTGCCTATGGTGGTTTCATCGTTGTGAAAAGCGGGCAGGCAGTGCATGAATTTGACGTGCGGGTTGCCGGTCTTTTCAAGCGTTGCCGCATTGACTTGATACGGGGTCATTTTAGCCACGCGTTCATCCCACGCTTCAGGCGCTTCGCCCATCGACACCCAAACGTCGGTGTAAAGGAAATCACAACCTTCCACGCCTTGCGCCACATCTTCGGTTAATGTGATGCGTGCCCCTGTTTGCGCAGCGATGGTTTGGCAAGTGTCCACTAACTCAGCCTCGGGCCAAAAATCTTTCGGTGCGACTAGGCGAATGTCCATGCCCATTTTGGCTGCGCCAACCATCAAAGAATTGCCCATGTTGTTGCGTGCATCACCGAGGTAAGCAAAGCGCATTTGGTGCAACTGTTTTCCTCGCCCATGTTCGAGCATGGTAAGGAAGTCGGCCAAAATTTGCGTCGGGTGAAACTCATCGGTCAAACCATTCCAAACCGGTACCCCAGCGTATTGACCCAGCTCTTCGACGATCGCTTGGCCAAAACCGCGATATTCAATGCCATCGTACATGCGACCCAGTACGCGCGCGGTGTCTTTCATCGACTCTTTATGGCCAATCTGTGAACCCGATGGGCCGATGTAAGAGACTTGCGCGCCTTGATCAAATGCGGCGACTTCAAACGCGCAGCGAGTTCGTGTTGATGACTTTTCAAAAATAAGGGCAATGTTTTTACCCACGAGCTTCTTTTGCTCCGTCCCGGCATATTTCGCTTTCTTTAAATCTGCAGAAAGGTCGAGCAAAAATTGGATCTCTTTGGGGGTAAAATCAAGCAGCTTGAGAAAGTTACGATTACGAAGATTAAAAGCCATACACCAGTCCTTGAATCGGTATTCATTATTTGCCAATAGTTAAACATATCTGACGGTTGTTTGTGAATAATTATTTTAAAAATAAAGCGGGATATAGATAATATCCCGCTTTTTGTGACTATTAATGCTTAATGTGGTTGTGAGTGACAGGGCTGCTTAGCGAGGTTACAAGTTCTCTTCAGCAAATTCTGCCAAGCGACTGCGCACCACTCCGTTGAGGTGAATATTGGCGCTGCCTTCAAAGTTTTTAAATCGCTCGACCATGTAGGTGAGCCCCGAGGTCACCGGCGTGAGGTAGTGGGAGTCAATCTGCGCTAAGTTACCGGAGCAGACAATTTTCGTCCCTTCGCCACAACGGGTGATGATGGTTTTGATTTGAGACGCCGTGAGGTTTTGGCACTCGTCCAGCAGCACGAATGCATTCTGAATGGAGCGCCCGCGCATAAAGTTGATCGACTTGAACTGGATGTTGGCTTTGTCGCAAATGTACTTGAGCGATCCCTCCGTACAGTGATCATGCTTGTGCAGCGCTTCCAAGGTATCGGTAACCGCCGCGAGCCAAGGCATCATCTTCTCTTCCTCGCTGCCGGGCAAGAAGCCGATTGACTCGCCAATATCGGGCGTGTTTCGGGTGACGATGATTTTGTCAAACATGCCTTTTTCGATGGTCTGCTCAAGCGCACTGGCCAGCGCCAACAAGGTTTTCCCGCTGCCCGCAGAGCCCGTCAAGATGACCAAATCGATATTGGGATCGAGCAGCGCATCAAGGGCCATGCCTTGGTAAATGTTTTTTGGAGTGATGTCCCACGCCTTACGGTGCATCAATCGCTCCCGGCTGAGATCTTTAATGGTGATCTTGTCGCAGGTGATGTCCTCGACTCGACCGGCAAAGTCACTCGAATCGTCCAAGACATATTGATTAATGTAAGTGGGTTCAAACGGCTCGCGCGGCAATGTGTGGTAAGTGCGGCCGTGAATGGTTTGGCTGTCGACTTCATCGACCTTGCTCCAAAACTCCCCTTCGATCTGTTGGTAACCTTTGGTGAGGTATTGGACATCGTCGATCAGTTGGTCGGTGCGATAGTCCTCAACAAAACGTACTCCCGCCCCTTTGGCGCGTAAACGCATGTTGATGTCTTTGGTAATGAGGATCACTTCTCGCGGCGCACGCTTGTTTTGTAAGTAGAGTACGGCGTTGAGAATGCGGTTATCACCGGCTTTATCTGCGAAGGCTTTGACGGTTTCTTGCAGTTCGAAATCCGCCAAAATGGCGATGTGACCAGTGCTTTCTTTATCGCGGTTGATGGGGATGCCTTCTGATATTTCATCGGGCGTGGCGTCTTTAAACAGTGCTTCGAGCGCGCGAATGGCGACGCGGGCGTCGCGAGCCACATCGCGTTTGCTGTCTTTGATTTTATCGAGCTCCTCGAGGACCGTCATCGGTATGACGACATCGTGCTCTTGGAATGAGTAGATTGCGTGAGGTTCATGAAGAAGGATGTTGGTGTCTAAAACGAAGAGTTTCCGTTCCGTATCACCCATAAGCGTCTCCTTGCCGCAGCGCGGCTTGCTTACCTGTCATACGCAGCACGGCGTGTGCGCCATGTCAGGTGTATCCTCATTGTGTGAGGTAACTTGCAGTCATTTTGCAGTGACACCTTCAGTGAGCAGGAAGCTGACATGGCTTAGGCGTTGCCCTGTCGATTCAACATGCCGCCTAACAAGGCGTCGCTACAAACCCGAGTGGATCATCAACGTAGTGAGTCAGCGTTTTTCGTGCTGACCGTTTGGTTCACTGTACCGCTCTCTCAGTGGTTTGCATTTCTTGTGCCGAGTTAGGGGTAAAGCCAAGAAAGTGCCAAGGTACTAACCCATTGTCAGAGATGCGTCTGCCCTTAAAGTATAAGTCAGTTTCCATCTCCTCTACTTTAGAAATGCCACTTCTTTTTTACACTTTGATGTCAGCCAGAAAGTGGCAAAAAATTTGTTGAGAATTGAGGTGTTTGTGCGTGACCAATATCACAGCTTCGAGTACCATTAGCGACCTTTTTATGTGTGGCTGGAAAAGGCTTGAGTCCTGTTCTAGCGGCGCATTGGGGGCAGATCTTGATTGTTGGTTGGGATGATGAGAATCATTGTCTACACTATCATCAATAAGCCGCACCCCGACTCACAACAGACCGATTGAAAGAGGTAGTCGATAGATGACATTTGCTTTGGGCCAGCGTTGGATCAGCGATACAGAGAGTGATTTAGGTTTAGGTACTGTAGTCGCACTGGATGCTAGAACGGTCACATTGATGTTTGCCGCATCCGAAGAGAATCGCGTGTACGCGCGCAATGATGCGCCGGTGACTCGTGTGACGTTTAACCCAGGGGATGTTGTGGATAGCCAACAAGGGTGGTCATTGCGCATTGAGCAAGTGGTTGAGGAGCAGTCGTTGCTGACCTACATCGGTACGCGTGAAGACAACGACGAGAAAGATGTCGAGCTGCGTGAAATCATGCTCAGCAACCAGATTCGTTTTAACAAGCCTCAAGATAAGCTGTTTGCCGGTCAAATCGATCGTATGGATAACTTTGTGCTCCGTTATCGTGCACTGATGAACCAATATGAGCAGCACAAGAGCCCAATGCGCGGCCTATGTGGTATGCGTGCAGGCTTGATCCCTCATCAGCTTTATATCGCCCATGAAGTGGGGCGTCGTCACGCGCCGCGCGTGTTGTTGGCCGATGAGGTGGGCTTAGGTAAAACCATTGAAGCGGGCATGATCATCCATCAGCAAGTGCTGGCGGGTCGTGCGGAACGCATTTTGATCGTGGTGCCAGAAACGCTTCAGCATCAATGGTTGGTGGAGATGATGCGTCGATTCAATCTGCATTTCTCTATCTTTGATGAAGAGCGTTGCATTGAAGCGTTCGCGGAAGCCGATAACCCATTCGATACCCAGCAATATGTGCTGTGTTCACTTGATTTTCTACGCAAGAGCCGCAAGCGCTTCGAGCAAGCGCTTGACGCCGATTGGGATCTCTTGGTGGTCGATGAAGCGCACCATTTAGAGTGGAGCCCAGAGCAACCGAGCCGTGAATATCAGGTGATTGAAGGATTGGCTGCGCGTACACCTGGTGTACTCCTGCTCACCGCGACACCTGAACAGCTAGGGCGTGAAAGCCATTTTGCACGCTTGAGATTGCTCGACTCGGATCGCTTCTTTGACTATGAAGAGTTTGTCAAAGAAGAGCAGCAATATGCCCCGGTGGCCGATTCGGTCAGTGCGCTGTTCTCTGGCGAATCCTTGGCTGATGAGGCGAAAAACCAGATTACTGAGCTCTTATCTGAGCAAGATGTTGAGCCACTGTTTCGTATTATTGAGAGCAACAGTGACGACGAGGCGATTGCCGCTGCACGTCAAGAGTTGATTGATAATTTGATGGACCGTCATGGTACGGGGCGCGTGCTGTTTCGTAACACGCGTGCGGCGATCAAAGGTTTCCCGGTGCGTAATGTGCATTTGGTGCCGATGCCGATTCCGAGCCAATACACCACGGCGATGCGTGTCTCTGGCATGATTGGCGGCAAGATGAGCCCAGAAGCGCGTGCGCTGAAAAATCTCTACCCTGAAGAGCTGTTCCAAGAGTTTGAAGGTGACGAATCGAGCTGGTGGCAGTTTGATAGTCGCGTTGATTGGTTGCTTGAGAAGATCACGCAAAAACGCAGTGAAAAGGTGTTGGTGATCGCCTCTCGCGCCAGTACGGCTCTTCAACTGGAACAAGCGCTGCGCGAGCGTGAAGGCATTCGTGCCACGGTATTCCATGAAGGTATGTCGATTTTAGAGCGCGACAAAGCGGCGGCGTACTTTGCTCAAGAAGAGGGAGGCGCACAGGTTCTCATCTGTAGCGAAATTGGCTCTGAAGGGCGCAACTTCCAGTTCGCGAACCAACTGGTGATGTTTGATCTGCCGTTCAACCCAGATTTACTTGAGCAACGCATCGGTCGCTTAGACCGAATTGGTCAGCAGCGCGATATTGATATTCATGTCCCTTACCTTGAAGGCACCTCGCAAGCGATTTTGGCGCGTTGGTTTAATGAAGGTTTAAACGCGTTTGCCCAAACCTGCCCAACGGGTCGCATGGTGTACGACAAGGTGTCGGATGCATTGATCACTATGCTGGCCAGTGGGGATACCAGTGAGTTGGATGATGTGATTGCTCAATCTGCGGCGATGAACAAAGCGCTCAAAGCGGAGTTGGAGCAAGGGCGTGACCGTCTGCTTGAAATGCACTCGCACGGCGGTGAGAAAGCGCAAGCGATTGTCGATACGATTGCCGCGACCGATGGTGATACGAATCTTGTTACGTTCGCCTTGAGCCTGTTTGATACCATTGGTCTTAACCAAGATGACAAAGGCGAAAATGCGCTCGTGGTCACCCCTTCTGAGCACATGATGGTGCCCAGTTACCCAGGGCTGCCATACGAAGGCGCAACCATCACCTTTGACCGTGATACGGCGCTGTCTCGTGAGGACATGCACTTTATCAGCTGGGAACACCCGATGATTCAAGGCGGTATTGATCTGCTGATGAGTGAGGGCGTGGGGACCAGTGCGGTGTCACTGCTGAAAAACAAGGCTCTGCCCGTAGGGACGCTGCTGCTTGAACTGATCTACAAAGTGGATGCGCAAGCGCCCAAACGTACTGGCATCAGCCGTTTCTTACCGACCACACCGATTCGCATCATGCTTGATGGCAAAGGCAATGATTTATCGGCGCAAGTGGAGTTTGACAGTTTCAACCGTCAGCTCAGCCCGGTCGGCCGCCATATTGCGGCTAAACTGGTCTCTTCGGTACAGGCGCAGGTGCATCAGCTGATTGCCGCAGGTGACAAGCTGGTGGTCGAAAAAGTGGAAGCCGTACGCGAGCAAGCGCAAAAAGAGATGCAATCGAGTCTAAATGGCGAGCTTGAGCGTTTGCAGGCCCTGAAAGCGGTGAACCCGAACATTCGTGATGAAGAGATTGAAGCGATAGATGAGCAGATTACCGCGCTGACCGGTTACATCCGCCAAGCGCAATACCAGCTCGATTCACTGCGTATGATTGTTGTCGCGCACAACTAAGTGATTGCCAGGCGAGTGATGTATTAACACAAGGCCCTCAACGTTGAGGGCCTTTTTGATCGTTAATAAAGATGACGAAACCGATGACTAAAGAAGCCATTTCCACCAAATAAAGACCGCCAAAAAGCCAAACAGATAAATCAGACCGGCGATAGAGAGCCACTTTAGAGAGGATGTCATTGCGAGCGGCTTAGGCAGATCGGTTTTGGTCACCAAAATGTAGTTGAGTAAACCGAAAAATGGAGTCGTGACAAAGGCAAGGATCATCGCAAAATTGAGCATTGGCAGTAGCGCTTTGGCCCAAAACAAGATGATGGCAAGCGCAGCTGCAGAGATGATCACCATCCAAGTCAGCGTCACTCCGTTTTTCATGTCTGGTTGCTTTTGCACTAAACGTTGAGATTCAGACAACACACGCGCATAACCGTCAATCACGGTGATAGTACTACCAAAAATACAGAAGAACGCAATCACAGCAATCAAGTAGCGAGACCACTCACCAATGGTCGATGCATAGAGCCCTACCAACTGATGCGAGAAGCCGACGCCAGAGCTTGAAAGCTCAACGCCTGTCCCATGCAGCACCAAAGCGCCCAAGGAAAGAAAGACAATCGCCAGCAGCGCAGTCCCTATGTAGCCCACGTTGAAATCAAACAGCGCAGAGCGCGGCGTGACGGTTTGCTGCTTACACTGACTTTTTAACCACATTGAGGTGATACTGGAAATTTCAATCGGTGCTGGCATCCAACCCATGGTCACAACGAGAAATCCGATTGCGGCTAATGTCCAAGGCGATGGAGATTCAAAGCCCACGACGGGCTCGGCTGGTTTACCCAATGCGATGCACACCGCGAGGAGTGTGGCAATGGTTAGAACCGCCATGATGGTTTTCGATAACGCATCCAGCGCCTTGTAGTGGCCAGCAAATAAAATCGCTAAACAGGTGGTCAGCACAAGGATGCTGAGCACGGGCATCGAGAGATCAAAGGGTACGAAATAGGCGAGCAAGCTAGCGCTAAACATCAGCAGCGCAGCGGTGTTGACCACAGCGGAGACCGCACTTAAGCCGACAAACAGCCACAAGTATGGCTTGCCAAGTTTTGAGTAGCCTTCGACTAAACTGGTGCCGGTGCCCATGGTGTATTGCACACCGGCGCGAAAAAACGGGTATTTGAATACGTTGACGAGCAAAATGAGCGCCGCCAACTGCCAGCCATAAATGGCGCCCGCTTTGGTGGAGGCGACTAAGTGAGAGCCACCGACTGCAGCGGCGGCCATCATAATACCTGGGCCTAATGAGCGAATAAGGTGGGCTAACGAGAAACGCGCCTTCGGGGGCGCTGAAGTGATACTTTCCATACTACTGCCTATGGGTGAAATGTTGTGTTTTATTGTATTTATTACCTGTCAAGGTCATTAAGGAATAACACAATTGTTTTGTCTGTCATAGATTTTTTACACTTTGAGTGAAACTTTCTTTTCAAGCGTGAATAATCGACAAAAAATGCCAGACTGGTGTCCTTGCGAGTGGCTTCGGGTATACTTCGCCGGAATTCATTGTAGTTGAGAGTGTTTATGGCCATGCTGGAGTACAACCCACCAAGGGAACCCTGGGTGGAGGTTGTTTTTGAAGATGAACATATCCTTGCGGTCAATAAGCCGTCAGGGCTGCTGTCTGTGCCTGGGCGCGATCCTGCTCATCACGACAGCATGTGGTCACGACTGCAAGAGACGCACCCGGATATTCAGGTGGTGCATCGCTTAGATATGTCCACTTCCGGCTTAATGGTATTAGCAAAAAACAAACGCGCAGAAAGTGCGTTAAAGAAGCAGTTTCAGTTTCGTCTCACACACAAAGTCTACTATGCACGAGTATGGGGAGATGTGAGTGAGCAAGAGGGCGTCATTGATCTACCGCTGATTTGTGACTGGCCAAATCGCCCGCGGCAGAAAGTGTGTTTAGAGACTGGCAAACCGTCAAAAACCTTATACCAAGTGGCGAAACGAGAAGAGAAAACCACCATCGTGCGCTTGTTGCCGGTGACGGGGCGCTCTCATCAACTGCGCGTTCATATGCAAGCACTCGGCCACCCGATTGTCGGTGATGAGTTCTACTCCAGCGGTGAGGCGCTGCTCTGTTCGGATCGCTTAGCCCTTCACGCGGCAGAGTTGAGCTTTTATCATCCACGCAGTCATTGGCTGAAAAGTATTTTTGTTCCTTGTGACTTCTATCCCGAGGCACAAGAGATGCTGTTTGATTATTTCGATCCTGTGCGAAAATTACCCGATTATAAAACACTGCCCAAACCATAATCGGTTACACAGAGTGGGCAGTTGAAGGAGACCTTATGCTGCCCAACCTTGTTTTTCTTGACCGAGCCACCATTCCAAGTCAAATCACCTTGCCAACCCCTCGCCATCCGCACGTTTGGCAAGCGTACGACTTCACCGCACCAGAACAAGTGGTCGAGCGCCTGCAAGGCGCCACTGTCGCGATCACCAATAAGGTGGTACTCGATGAAGCGGTGCTTGCGCAGCTTCCTTCACTCAAACTCATCGCCGTCTCGGCGACTGGATACAATAACCTTGATATTGAAGCGTGTCGCCGCCTGGGCATTGCTGTGACCAACGTTCAAGGTTACGCCACCCAATCGGTTCCTGAGCACGTGCTGGGTATGATCTTTAGCTTGAGTCGTCACCTCAGTGCCTACCATCACGACATTGCTCAAGGGGAGTGGCAGCGCAACAAGCAGTTCTGCTTTTTTACCCACCCGATAAGGGATGTAGCAGGGGCAACCCTTGCGATTGTGGGCGGCGGGGCATTAGGACGCGCCACCGCGCAACTGGCCAGTGCGGTCGGTATGGACGTGATCTTTGCTGAGCGTAAGGGTGAACATCAGTGCCGTGAGGGCTATGTCCCGTTTGAGGCGGCGCTTTCTCAAGCGGATGTGGTGAGTTTGCACTGTCCACTGAGTGATGAGACCTTTCACCTCATCGGTGAGCCAGAGCTGGGCTTGATGAAATCGAGCGCGACATTGATCAATACTGGGCGAGGGGGATTGGTTGATGAACGGGCATTGGTGTCGGCGTTGACGTCTGGTCAGATAGGCGCGGCGGGGGTCGATGTGTTCACGAGTGAGCCAGCCGATGAGAGTAACCCTTTGTTGGCGAATATTTCACTCCCCAACCTGCTGCTTACGCCACACGTTGCTTGGGGTAGCGACTCCGCGATCCAGAAACTCGCCGACATTCTTATTGATAACATCGACGCATTTCTTGACGGTCGAGAGCAAAATCGCGTGGTGTGATTTACTCGCTGCTGCTGGCCTTCAATTGATTCAAACCTTGATTGAATACACGCAGCAGCTTTTCGCCATCGGGGTGCACTTTGGAGAACATCAAATAATTACTATTAGTCAAAAATGGCTTAGGGTGAAAGCTGATGAGAGCCTGGGTTTCATAGGGGAGTTTGTTGAGCGTAAATAGACCGATGTGTTTCTCTTCTGGCACGAGCTCAACCCGGCGATATTTGAGAAATTGAAACGCTTTGGTGGGGTCGGCGACGCGGTGCATGGTGACATGCCCATCCTCGATCAGTGCATCCAGTTCTTCGCCATAGCTGTAGCCCAGTCCACCGCCAAGGTGTTTACCCTCTAAATCCTCTAAACGCTGCCAAGAAAAGTCATCGCTTTTACGATGAAAGAAAACAAATTCCTCCTGTGTCACTGGTTCGCTGAAATAAAAATGTTCGGTTCTCTCTTGGGCAAACATCCAGATCGCGGTGGCGACAAATTCGCCTTCACTCGCTTCTTTGTAGGCCCGCTTCCAAGGAAAAAAGTGGAATTCGACTTGATAGCCTTGTGTCGCAAACGCCTGCTCAATGGTTTTTCCGACAAAACCGAATTCTTCTAACTCTTGGCCAATAAAAGGTGGCCACTCACCTGCGGCAATTCTGACAATCTTATGGTCTTCATCATTATTCACTTCACCATTATTGGTTTCAACCGTGGCGTCGACACTCATGGCGAACCACAATGTGAACAAGGCACTAGAAAGGGATACTGCGAGCGCGCGCACAAGTCACTCCTTTGTCGCTTTTACTTTAACTTTAGTTCTCAGTCGATAAAGAGCAAGACATAAAAAAGGCTGGTCATTATGACCAGCCTTCCAGACTTGATTTGTGCACTTACAGTGCGGCAATCGTCGTTTTTTGCTCTTCAAGCTTCACAAGCGTTTCTTTGTAGCCTTCTAGCTTCTCACGCTCTTTGGCCACCACTGCTTCTGGTGCTTTAGCCACGAAGCCTTCGTTACCTAGCTTGCCTTCAATGCGTTTGATTTCGCCTTGTGTCTTTTTGATTTCACCATCGAGACGAGCAAGCTCGGCGTCTTTGTCGATTAGACCCGCCATTGGGATCATTAGCTCCGACTTAGCGACAAGTGCCGTTGCGCATGCTGGCGTTTCTTCACCAGCTTCCAGTACACGTACAGACTCAAGCTTCGCCAGAGAAACAAGAACTTGCTTGTTCGCTTCTAGACGAGCTGCGTCTTCCGCGTTTGCGGCTTTTAGCATCACTTCAAGCGGCTTACCTGGGTTGATGTCGTACTCCGCACGTAGGTTACGGATGCTAGTGATGAATGACTTCACCCACTCGATGTCATCCAGTGCTGCTTGGTTGAAGTTCGCTTCGTCGAACTGAGGCAACGCTTGAAGCATGATCGTCTCACCTTCAACACCATCAACCAGTGGTTTAACGCTCTGCCAGATAGTTTCTGTGATGTATGGGATCACTGGGTGTGCTAGACGAAGTGTTTTCTCTAGAACGGTGATCAGCGTACGGCGAGTACCACGTTGCTGAGCTTCGTTACCTTTCCAAAGCACTGGCTTAGTGAGCTCTAGGTACCAGTCACAGAATTGGTTCCAGATGAATTCGTAAATCGTGTTTGCTGCCATATCCAGACGGAAGTTATCAATGTGGCCATTGAACTCTTTCGCTGCTAGCTCAAACTGAGACTCGATCCACTTGTCTGCGAGTGAGTACTCGATCTCACCACCGTTGAAGCCACAATCTTGCTCTTCTGTATTCATCAGCACGTAACGGCTCGCGTTCCATAGCTTGTTACAGAAGTTACGGTAACCTTCCAGACGCTTCATATCCCAGTTGATGTCACGACCAGTTGAAGCCATAGCAGCAAGAGTGAAGCGTAGTGCGTCAGTACCGTAGGGTTCGATACCGTTTTCAAACGTCTTACGCGTGTTCTTCTCGATCTTCGCTGCAAGTTGAGGCTGCATCATGTTACCAGTGCGTTTCTCAACAAGAGACTCAAGGTCGATGCCGTCAATCATGTCGATTGGGTCAAGCACGTTACCCTTAGACTTAGACATCTTGTCGCCGTTCTCGTCACGGATTAGACCCGTTACGTATACCGTTTTAAATGGTACTTGTGGCTTGCCGTTTTCATCTTTACAGAAGTGCATCGTCATCATGATCATGCGAGCAACCCAGAAGAAGATGATGTCGAAACCGGTGACCAGCACATCTGAAGGATGGAATGTTTTCAGGTCATCTGTGTTTTCAGGCCAGCCTTGTGTGCCAAACGTCCACAATGCAGAAGAGAACCAGGTATCCAGTACGTCGTCATCTTGGCGCAGTACCACAACCGGTGCTAGGCCGTTCTTCTCACGCACTTCGTCTTCAGTGCGACCAACGTAGACATTGCCGTCGTTGTCGTACCATGCAGGGATACGGTGACCCCACCATAGCTGACGAGAGATACACCAGTCTTGAATGTCACGCATCCAAGAGAAGTACATGTTTTCGTATTGCTTAGGTACGAATTGTATTTCGCCGTCTTCCACTGCTTTAGTTGCGGTTTCTGCAAGAGGAGCAGTACGCACATACCATTGGTCGGTCAGCATCGGTTCGATGACCACGCCGCCACGGTCGCCGTATGGCACGGTGAGGTCGTGGTCTTTGATTTCGTCAAGCAGGCCAATCTCTTCAAATTCTGCTACGATGGCTTTACGCGCGGCAAAACGCTCTAACCCTTGGTATTTAGCCGGGATCTCTGTCGAGTATGCATCGCTCGCTTCGCCATTTGTGTTGAACACTTCGGCTGCGTCACGGATGTTGGCATCAAAGGTGAGGATGTTGATCATCGGTAGCTGGTGGCGCTTACCCACTTCGTAGTCGTTGAAGTCGTGCGCAGGGGTGATTTTCACACAGCCTGTACCTTTCTCCATGTCCGCGTGCTCATCACCGACGATAGGGATGCGGCGGTCAACGATAGGAAGAAGGATCTCTTTGCCGATCAAGTCTTTGTAGCGAGGATCTTCTGGGTTCACCGCAACGCCCGTATCACCCAGCATCGTCTCTGGACGAGTGGTGGCGACAACGATGTAGTCTTTGCCATCTGCCGTTTTCACGCCATCCGCTAGTGGGTAGCGGAAGTGCCACATGTGGCCTTTTTTATCTTTGTTTTCAACTTCAAGATCAGAAATTGCGGTATGCAGTTTAGGATCCCAGTTAACCAGACGCTTACCACGGTAGATGAGGTCATCTTCGTAGAGGCGCACGAACACTTCTTGAACGGCGTTTGATAGGCCGTCATCCATAGTGAAACGTTCACGGTCCCAGTCGACAGAAGCACCTAGGCGACGCAGCTGTTTAGTGATGGTGCCACCAGACTCGCCTTTCCATTCCCAGATTTTGTCGATGAACGCATCACGGCCGTAATCGTGCTTGGTTTTGCCTTCTTCTGCCGCGATCTTACGCTCAACCACCATCTGTGTGGCGATACCCGCGTGGTCAGTACCGACTTGCCAAAGGGTGTTCTTGCCCTTCATACGTTCGGCACGGATCAAGGTATCCATGATGGTGTCTTGGAATGCGTGGCCCATGTGAAGGCTACCGGTGACGTTCGGTGGCGGGATCATGATGCTGTATGATTCTTTCGTCGTGTCGCCGTGCGGCTTAAAGTAGCCTTTTTCTTCCCAAGCCTGGTATAGAGCTTGTTCAATTGAAGTTGGGTTGTATGTCTTTTCCATAGCGCTCATTTTGCCTCGTGATGATGGAACCTAGGCGGCGTGCATTCACCTAATGATTAGGGCCAGCCTACGTTCTACCCCTTGGAGGTTTGATTCTGGTTAATGGTAAATCTAGGTCAATCTTTATAAGTGAACTCTCTAAAAAGAGAGCTTAACTATAAGGATTGACGATCAGTGGTGTTCGAGTGCGATCGTTTGCATTTGAAAGCCCGATTGACGGTAAATTTTATACCGTTCTCGCGCTTGCTGCTTGGCTTTTTCGTCGCAAGGGACGAAGTCTACCACCTCTGTAAACGGATGCGCAAAGGTTGTCTCATTTTCAGCCAAATTTATCACCAACTGGCGATGCCAAGAAGGGCGGACCTGCTGATGGCCGATCTCAATCTGTGTGCCATACTTGGGGCCTTCTCCGACCAAGTTGTGGCCGATGTACTGCTCAGGTTCCACTTGCCAAAACCGCTCAGCAAGAGCTTCCGCGTGGGCTTTGTGCTGGCAGTTGACGTACACTTTTGCCCCTTGTTTGGCAAAGTGCTGCGCCAAAAAGACCGCATACGCATCCAACCCCTCAGAGGTGGCTTGGGGAGAATCCGATTGAATCAGATAAAAGGTCGCGTTAGCCATGATATTTGCTGATGCCTTTATACAAAAAAGGGCCTTGCGGCCCTTCGATGTGGTTGAGGATTACTCCTCAGTATCTTGACCGCTGCGATTGAGCAGGAACTGGACAAGCATAGAGACTGGTCGGCCTGTTGAGCCTTTCGCTGCGCCAGATTTCCAAGCAGTGCCCGCGATATCGATGTGAGCCCAGTTGTACTTCTTAGCAAATTTCGACAAGAAACAGCCGGCAGTAATGGTGCCACCAGGACGACCACCAATGTTCGCCATATCGGCGAATGGGCTTTTCAGCTGTTCATGGTACTCATCGGCCATCGGTAAGCGCCATGCGCGATCGCTCGCTTGCTCAGAAGCGTTAATAAGCTCGTGAGACAGCGGGTTATGGTTTGAAATCACGCCACTGATGTGGTGACCCAGTGCAATCACACACGCACCAGTGAGGGTGGCGACATCCACGACACATTCTGGTTCAAAGCGCTCAACGTAGGTCAGTGCATCACACAGAACCAAACGGCCCTCGGCATCGGTATTCAATACTTCGACCGTTTGACCTGACATAGTGGTTAGGATATCACCCGGACGGTAAGCGTTGCTGCCTGGCATGTTCTCACAGCCGGCCAGCACACCAATCACGTTGATAGGCAGGTTGAGTTTCGCGAGCGCTTTCATGGTGCCGAACACGGAGGCTGCGCCACACATGTCGTATTTCATCTCATCCATGCCTTCGCCAGGCTTGAGTGAAATGCCGCCTGAATCGAACGTCAGACCTTTGCCGACTAATACGATAGGCTTGGCTTGTGCGTCTGGGTTACCCTTGTACTCCATGATTGACATCATCGATTCGTTTTTCGAACCGCGGCCCACCGCTAGGTAAGAGTTCATCCCCAGTTTTTCCATCTCTTCTTCGCCGATCACTTTCGTCGTAATCGTCTCGTAGTCGTCCGCTAAGCGGCGCGCTTGAGAGGCGAGGTAAGCTGGGTTCGCAATGTTGGGTGGCATGTTGCCAAGATCTTTACACGCTTTAACACCCGACGAGATGGCCAAGCCGTGCGCGATCGCTTTCTCACCCAAGTTCAACTCACGGCGAGTCGGTACGTTGAACACCAACTTGCGCAGTGGGCGACGGGTTTCAGGCTTGACGCTCTTAAACTGATCAAAGGTGTAGAGGCCATCTTTAGTCGCTTCGACCGCTTGGCGCACTTTCCAGTAGGTATCACGACCTTTCACATGCAGCTCAGTCAAGAAGCACACCGCTTCCATAGAGCCCGTTTCGTTCAAGGTGTTGATGGTTTTCTGGATAATCTCTTTGTACTGACGTTCACCCAACTCGCGCTCTTTGCCGCAACCGACAAGCAGAACACGCTCAGACAACACACCAGGTACTTGATGCAGAAGTAGCATCTGCCCAGGTTTTCCTTCTAGATCACCACGGCGAAGTAGTGAACTGATATAGCCATCGCTGATTTTATCTAGCTGCTCAGCAACTGGAGAAAGGCGACGTGGCTCAAACACCCCGACAACGATACATGCGCTACGTTGTTTCTCTGGGCTGCCACTCTTTACACTGAACTCCATGCGTACTCCTACATCCTGAAGACAAATCGAACTAAATGTTAGATAATGGCGTCTTACTTGTTGATTCCTACACCGGAACTATCTTTAAATAAGCGCGTTAACAATTAGCCAAAAAATTTAAAAACAAAAGGTTCATCGGGAAATTATAGTGATTCAATTAAAAAAACAAGTTTTGTATAGGTAATTTCAGCGTGATTATTGTTAGATATTTGATCCGCGAGACACTCAAGAGCCAATTAGCGATATTTTTTATCCTGTTTTTGGTGTTTCTCAGCCAAAAACTGATCAAAGTGCTCGCCGATGCATCCGATGGTGATATCCCCGCAAGTTTGGTCATGCACTATGTCGGCTTGAGCATGCCGTCAATGGGCCTGTTGATGCTGCCGCTCAGTCTATTCTTAGGCATTCTTCTCACCTTTGGCCGTCTCTACGCAGAAAGTGAAATTACCGTGATGAACGCGACGGGGATTGGCAACAAATTCCTCATTCGCGCCGCTTTGTACTTGGCGGTGATCACCGGGTTAATTGCCGCCGCCAACGCGTTTGTTTTTGCGCCTTACAGCCAAGAAAAGCTGATTCAATTGCAAGAAGAAGTCGAAGCGGAAAACAGCGTTGATCTGCTCAAAAAAGGCCACTTCCAAGGTACGCCGGATGGGTCATCTGTTGTGTTTATTGATGATATAGACGGTAAAAAACTCAAACACGTTTTTGTCGCACAAATGCGCCCGAGAGACTCCATTTTACCGAGCGTCTCTTTCTCTCAATCTGGTGAGGTAAAAGAGCTGAGCGACGGGCGTCAGGTTATTCGCATGTATGATGGTACACGCTATGAAGGGGTGCCAACGCGTGTGGATTATATGATCACTGAGTTTGACCAGTACGAGGGACTGATTGGTCAGCGCGATGTGAAAGCGAAAGGACGTGACTGGGAAGCAATTCCGACGATGGAGCTGTTGTCCAACCCTGACCGACGCGCACAAGCGGAGTTACAATGGCGTCTCTCGTTAGTGATCTGTATCCCTTTGCTTACCATGCTGGTGGTGCCGTTATCGGCGGTTAACCCACGTCAAGGGCGCTTCGCGAAAATGGGGCCGGCGATATTGATTTACTTGGCCTACTTCTTAGCCATCAGTGCGACGAAGTCGGCTCTTGAAGATGGCTCTATTCCTACGATGATTGGCATGTGGCCAATTAACGCGGCGTTGTTGCTGACCGCTGTGGGCATCAACTCGATGGACAGTATTGCGGTTCGTCGCTTTAAAGATAGACTCAGACAAAGAAAAAAGAAGGCAGCGTAAGTCGTGTTTAAGATTCTTGATCTCTACATAGGTAGAACCATTATTGCCACGACGTCTCTGGTGTTGGCTACGTTTGTTGGCTTGTCGGCCATCATCAAATATGTCGAGCAGTTGCGTAAGGTCGGCAGTGGCACCTATGACTTGTTGCAAGCGCTGTTTTTTGTCGTCCTCAGTATTCCGCGTGACGTCGAAATGTTTTTCCCAATGGCGGCATTGCTTGGCGCTTTGATAGGGCTTGGTATGCTGGCTTCAAGCTCCGAGCTTGTGGTGATGCAGGCGTCGGGTTATTCGAAGTTAGATATCGGTTTGTCGGTACTCAAAACCGCAGTGCCGTTAATGGTGCTGGTGACGTTACTCGGTCAGTGGGGCGCACCGCAAGCGCAAAAAATGGCGCGTGACTTACGAGCGTTTGCCACCTCTGGTGGTGCGATTATGTCTGTGCGCACTGGTGTTTGGGCGCGTGATGCCAACGATTTTATTTTTATGGGTAAAGTCGAAGACGACACAATTTATGGCATGAACATGTGGCGATTTGACAGCGATAAAAAGCTGCAAACCGTAGTGTACGCCAACAAAGTGGATTACCTGTCCGACAACACTTGGCTCATGAAAGAGGTCCAAGTAACGGAAATGATGGACGACGTCGAGATCAATAAAACGGTGCTGCCTGAATACCGTTGGACGACGTCGCTCGCCCCCGACAAGCTCGCCGTGGTAACGGTGAAACCTGAAGAGTTATCACTGGGTGGCTTGTACGATTACGTGACCTACTTAAAAGCCTCAGAGCAGGACTCTTCACGCTATGAATTGGCGCTGTGGCGTAAAGTCACGCAGCCTTTCTCCATTGCCGTGATGATGTTGATGGCGCTGTCGTTTATCTTTGGTCCGCTGCGCAGTGTCACCATGGGCGCGCGCATTTTATCGGGTGTGGTGGCCGGCTTCACCTTTTATATCTCGAGTGAATTCTTTGGCCCGCTCAGCTTGGTGTACAGCATTCCGCCTGTTTTTGGTGCGGTGATGCCGAGCGTGGTGTTCTTGACCATTGCGCTGTTGCTGTTACGCCGCAAGTTGTAGCCCACGGGGCGTGATCTTGCACTAGCGTGTTAACAACAAGGCCTCCCAAATTCGGGAGGCCTTGTTGTCTGTGGGCTTGATAGTGTACTGAGCTTTAGAGGTGTTTCTTTAAACGGTACAGCGCTTCTAATGCTTGTCGAGGCGTTAAATCATCAGGGTCAATATTGGCCAGCATCTGCTCCACTTCACTAGGCTCGGGGATTAAGCTGAGCTGGTTAGCCACATCAACGCCAGCCCGCGCAGGTGCTGGCGCATCTGTTAACGAGATTGATTCCAACTGCTGCAATTTAGCCCGTGCTTGCTTGATGACACTTTTTGGTACGCCAGCTAACCCGGCAACGGCGAGACCGTAGGATTTACTTGCCGCCCCTTCTTGCACCGCGTGCATAAAGGCAATGCTATCGCCGTGCTCCACCGCATCAAGGTGGACGTTGGCTAAGGTTGCGATCTGGTTGGGCAGCTCTGTTAATTCAAAATAGTGGGTGGCGAACAGAGTCATCGCCCCAAGTTCTTTGGCAAGCCATTCAGCGCTTGCCCAAGCAAGCGACAAGCCATCGTAGGTACTGGTGCCACGGCCAATTTCATCCATTAACACTAAGCTGCGCTCCGTGGCGTTGTGCAAGATGTTGGCGGTTTCCGTCATTTCGACCATAAAGGTTGAGCGCCCAGAGGCCAGATCGTCGGAGGCGCCAATACGGGTAAATATACGATCAATCGAGCCAATGGTTGCCGATTCCGCGGGCACATAGGAGCCGATATGCGCCATCAAAGCGATAAGGGCGGTCTGGCGCATGTAGGTCGATTTACCGCCCATGTTAGGCCCGGTAATGATCAACATCTTACGTTGTGGCGTCAGTTCTGTGGGGTTGGCAATAAACGGCTCATCCATTACCTGCTCCACCACTGGATGGCGCCCACCTTGGATATGAACACCAATCTCACCATTGAGTATCGGGCGGCAGTAGTCGAGGCTATCGGCGCGCTCTGCTAGGTTTTGCAACACATCGATTTGTGACAATGCTGAGGCCAGGTTTTGCATCTGCTCTAAATGAGGCAGCAGCAGATCAAACAGCCCTTCCCATAACTGCTTTTCAAGCGCCAGTGCTTTTGACTTGGAGTTTAAGACCTTGTCTTCATGCTCTTTCAGCTCTGGAATGATATAGCGCTCCGCATTTTTTAACGTTTGGCGGCGAACATAATGAGGCGGCACAAGGTGGCTTTGGCCACGGCTGACCTGAATAAAGAAGCCGTGCACATTGTTGTAGCCGACTTTCAATGTATCAATGCCGTGACGTTCGCGTTCTGATTGTTCAAGTTGGTCCAGGTATTCGGTGGCGCCATCGGCCAATTTACGCCATTCATCGAGCTCTGCGTCGTAGCCTTGTGCAATCACCCCTCCGTCACGAATGACGACGGGCGGATTCTCTTTAACGGCGCGCTCAAGCAGTTCGCAGACCTCATCCATCGGCGCAGCATACTGGGCGAGCTTTTTAAGGTACGGGTGTTCAGCACTTTTCATCACATCAGCGAGCTCTGGCAACTGTTGCATGGCAAAGCGCAGTCTTGCCATATCGCGAGGTCGAGCACTGCGTAGCGCTAAGCGTGCAAGAATTCGTTCAATGTCGCCCACTTGTTTGAGTACGGGCTGCAACTCAGTAAAGAGCGCGTGCTGCTTAAGTTCTGTGATGGCATCGAGACGCTGATTGAGCGTGTCGATATCGCGCATCGGTTGGTGCAACCAACGTTTGAGCATTCGACTGCCCATTGGCGTTGCGGTGTGATCGAGTACGGAAGCCAAGGTGTTGTCGGTGCCGCCTGCGAGGTTTTGTGTGATTTCCAAATTGCGTCTTGTCGCCGCGTCTAGGATCACCGAATGATCTTGGCGATCAAACGTCAGCGAGCGAATATGAGGCAGGGCGGTGCGTTGCGTATCTTTGACGTACTGGATCAAACAGCCAGCGGCACAGAGGCCCAGTTTGGCATGTTCAACACCAAAGCCGACCAAATCTCGCGTGCCAAATTGTTGATTCAGCTGCTGCTTGGCCGTATCGAGCTCGAACTCCCAGATTGGTCGGCGGCGATTACCACTGCGCGAAGACATCAGATGCACGGGCTCAAAATCTTCAGGGAACAAAAGCTCTCTTGGCGAAGTGCGTTGCAGCTCTGCCGCCATCGCTTCTTCGCTTTGCGGCTCCATCAACTGAAAGCGACCGGAAGTCACATCGAGTGTCGCGTAGCCGAATCGACCATCGTGATGATAGATCGCGGCAATCAAGTTATCGATCCGTTCAGAGAGTAAGGCTTCATCGGTCACTGTGCCGGGTGTCACGATGCGCACTACCTTACGCTCCACAGGGCCTTTGCTGGTGGCTGGATCGCCGATCTGCTCACAAATTGCAACGGATTCACCGAGTTGAACCAGCTTGGCGAGATAGCCTTCGACCGCGTGGAAAGGCACGCCCGCCATCGGGATGGGCTCACCGGCTGACGCGCCACGCTTAGTGAGGGAAATGTCTAACAATTGCGAGGCGCGTTTTGCGTCATCGTAAAACAGTTCATAAAAATCCCCCATGCGGTAAAACAGCAGAATGTCAGGGTTCTCTGCCTTTAACTTGAGATACTGCTGCATCATTGGGGTATGTTTTTGTTCTGCTTTCACGGTTACATCTTTCGTTTGTGGTTATTGCGGCTTAGGATACGTGAATCACCAAATGGGTAAAAGGTGCAAAGGATGCAAAGCAAACAAAATTTATCTCACCAAGTTGGGGAAGCCTTGGCTCAACATGGCTTGGTGCTGACGACGGCAGAGTCCTGTACCGGTGGCGGTGTCGCGACAGCAATCACAGACATCGCTGGCAGCTCAGCGTGGTTCGATCGAGCGTTTGTCACCTACAGCAACGAAGCGAAAATTGAGATGCTGGACGTGAGTGCCGATACTTTGGATCAATATGGCGCGGTGAGCGAACCGACGGTACGCGAAATGGCGCAGGGAGCATTGGCTCATTCACGGGCCGACATCGCGATAGCGATTAGCGGCATCGCGGGCCCAGGAGGCGGAACGCAAGAGAAGCCGGTAGGCACGGTCTGTTTTGCTTGGTGTGACCGTCACTCATGGCAAAAAATCGAGACGCGTCATTTTAGTGGGAACCGTGACGCAGTTCGCTCCGCTGCGGTCGAAACCGCTTTAGAAGTACTGTATAAAGAGTTGCAACAGCGAGAAAAAAGTCGTAGCTAAAACAGTTAAGTCTTACTTATCAGTAATATATGATTGAATTTCAAAAAAACGCTGATCAGCTATAGACACTGTATGAATCAACAGTATAATGGCGTTTATAGAGTGTTCGGGCCATCCCCGATTTGAAGAAAGTATTCATTTTTACCTGATTTCAGGTGAAATATTTGGAGAAAGTAATGGACGATAACAAACAGAAAGCGCTCGCCGCTGCGCTAGGCCAGATTGAAAAGCAATTCGGTAAAGGTTCAATCATGCGCCTTGGTGACAACCGCGCAATGGATGTGGAAACGATTTCTACTGGTTCTCTTTCTCTTGATATTGCACTGGGTGCCGGTGGCCTACCAATGGGTCGTATCGTTGAGATTTACGGCCCTGAATCATCAGGTAAAACAACCTTAACGCTTGAACTGATTGCCGCTGCGCAACGTGAAGGTAAAACGTGTGCCTTTATCGATGCTGAGCACGCGCTTGACCCTGTCTACGCGAAAAAACTGGGTGTGGATATCGATGCGTTATTAGTGTCTCAGCCAGACACAGGCGAGCAAGCGCTTGAAATTTGTGACGCGCTTGCACGTTCTGGTGCGATTGACGTGATGGTGATTGACTCCGTTGCTGCCTTGACACCAAAGGCTGAAATCGAAGGCGAAATGGGCGACAGCCACATGGGTCTTCAAGCGCGTATGCTTTCACAAGCAATGCGTAAGTTGACGGGTAACCTTAAGCAATCTAACTGTATGTGTATCTTCATCAACCAGATTCGTATGAAGATCGGTGTGATGTTTGGTAACCCTGAAACCACCACGGGTGGTAACGCACTAAAATTCTACGCTTCTGTCCGTCTTGATATCCGTCGTACGGGTTCTATCAAAGAAGGCGATGAAGTGGTCGGTAACGAGACGCGCATCAAAGTGGTTAAGAACAAGATTGCCGCGCCGTTTAAGCAAGCTGAAACGCAAATTATGTACGGTCAAGGTTTCAACCGTGAAGGCGAGCTTATTGACCTTGGCGTGAAACACAAGATGGTAGAAAAAGCCGGTGCATGGTACAGCTACAACGGTGACAAGATCGGTCAGGGTAAAGCGAACGCGTGTAAGTTCCTGCGTGAGAACCCTGAAGCGGCGAAAACACTGGATAAAAAGCTGCGTGACCTTCTGCTTTCTCCGGCTGCAATCCCAGCTGAAGAGCCAGAATTTGGTCAAGCACCAGAGCAAGAAGAGCTATAAGCTTTTAGCGTCATTCATCAAAGCCCTGCTTATGCGGGGCTTTGTCGTTTCTTGTACTCTCAATGTTCGCTACATTCTCGATATGAAAAGTAGGCGGTACCTTCTCTAGAGTTACTGAGTTCGAGAGTCACTGAATCATCCTCTCACTTGTTATGGATCACTGTGCGATTATGTATCAACGTCAACCTCCGACACTGTCCAGTAAAGAAGCTGCGATGCAATTACTTAGCCGCCGAGATCACGGCGTGCATGAGTTGCAACAGAAGTTAAGCCTCAAAGGCTATGAGGACGCCGACATTCAAGAGGCGGTGAATTTTTGCCTAGAGCACCGCTATCTCGATGACCTGCGTTATGCCAAGAGCCAGGTTCGCCAACAGGTTTACAAAGGCCATGGTGAGCGTCGAATTCGCCAAGAGCTGCAACAAAAAAGAGTGGCCGAGTCGACAGTCAATCAAGCTCTTGAGGAAGAACCTCAAGACTGGTTTGAGCTTGCCAAGCTTGCGGCAGAGAAAAAATTCAAAGGCATCAAAGCACAAGATCAAAAAGCGTACGCTAAACAAGTGCGTTTTCTACAGTATCGTGGATACAGCTTTGAACAAATCAGTTACGCCTTAAACGACCATTGTGACTCTTAATTCAACATGCTTTCATCAATCTAAGCGTGAAGTACCGTCAACGGCGGCATTTTTTCAAGAAAACTAGTCGTAGCTGACTGCATGATCTACAATACGGCAAAATTCTAACTCGACTATTTTCAGGAAGAGCTGCATGTACATGAGCACTGATGAGGTTCGTAACGCGTTCCTCAAGTTCTTTGAAAGCAAAGGACACCAAATCGTAGAAAGTTCATCGTTAGTACCGCATAACGACCCAACCCTGCTATTTACTAACGCAGGCATGAACCAATTCAAAGATTGCTTCTTGGGCGCAGAAAAACGTGCCTACACGCGAGCAACTACGGCTCAGCGTTGTGTACGTGCGGGTGGTAAACACAATGACCTAGAGAACGTCGGCTTCACGGCTCGTCATCACACCTTCTTCGAAATGCTCGGTAACTTCAGTTTTGGTGATTACTTCAAAGAAGATGCCATTGCGTTCGCTTGGGAGTTTCTGACCGAAACATTGCAATTGCCAAAAGATCGTCTTTTAGTCACTGTCTACGAGACCGATGACGAAGCATTTGAGATCTGGAACAAAAAAGTAGGTGTTCCCGCCGATCGTATCGTACGCATTGGTGACAAAGAGGGCGGTAAGCAATTCGAGTCCGACAACTTCTGGACCATGGGTGATACGGGCCCATGCGGTCCTTGTACCGAAATCTTCTACGATCACGGTGAGCACATTTGGGGTGGCCGTCCGGGTACGCCTGAAGAAGATGGCGACCGTTTCATCGAGATCTGGAACAACGTATTCATGCAGTTCAACCGTCATGCTGACGGTACGATGGAGCCACTACCTAAGCCAGCTGTTGATACGGGCATGGGTATTGAGCGTATTTCTGCCATCATGCAGGGCGTTCATTCAAACTACGAAATCGATGTATTCCAAAAGCTCACCAAAGCGGCGGCAGAAGTGGTCGGTTGCGAAGACCTTTCAAACCAATCGCTACGCGTGATTGCTGACCACATTCGCTCTTGTTCATTCCTAATTGCAGATGGCGTGATGCCTTCAAACGAAGGCCGTGGTTACGTTTTGCGTCGTATTATTCGTCGTGCTGTGCGTCACGGTAATAAGCTAGGCGCTAAAGGCGTCTTCTTCTACAAGCTTGTCGGCGTTTTGGCTGAAGTGATGGGCAGCGCCGCTGACGAACTTAAGAAGCAACAAGCGGTTGTGGAGAAAGTACTTCGCATTGAGGAAGAAAACTTTGGCCGCACACTCGAGCGTGGCATGGTTATCCTCAATGAAGCGCTGGATGCACTTGAAGGTAAAGAGCTTGATGGCGAGACCGTATTTAAGCTTTACGACACATACGGCTTCCCGGCTGACTTAACTAACGACGTGGCTCGTGAGCGTGATTTCACCATCGACGAAGCAGGTTTCGAGAAAGCGATGGAAGAGCAGCGTCAGCGTGCACGTGAAGCTGGCCAATTCGGTACGGATTACAACGCAACCATTAAAACGGAAGCGGAAACCGAATTTTGCGGTTACACCGGCACTCAAGGTAAGAGTCATGTGGCTGAAATCTTCGTTGAAGGTGAAGTGGCAGAGTCTCTATCGGCAGGTGACAAAGCGATCATCATCCTGGGTGAAACGCCTTTCTATGCAGAATCGGGTGGTCAATGTGGTGATGCGGGTGTTCTGAAAACAGAATCAGGCCTATTCAAAGTCGAAGATACTCAGAAGTTGGGTAATGCAATTGCGCACCACGGCGTTCTGGCTGAAGGTGTACTGGCGAAAGGCGATCAAGTTGAAGCGCTGGTTGACGCTGAGCGTCGTGCGGCTATCTCTCTAAACCACTCAGCCACGCACTTACTTCATGCCGCGCTGCGCCAAGTCCTTGGTGAGCACGTCACGCAAAAAGGTTCACTGGTTAAACCTGAGAACCTTCGTTTCGACTTCTCTCACTTAGAAGCGGTAACCGCGGCTGAACTGAAAGAAGTGGAGCGCTTAGTTAATGCTCAGGTTCGTCGCAACCATACGATTGAAACAAACATCATGGACATCGAGTCGGCGAAGAAGAAAGGGGCAATGGCTCTGTTCGGCGAAAAATACGATGATGAAGTGCGTGTACTATCGATGGGTGACTTCTCGACCGAATTGTGTGGTGGTATCCACGCGGCTAATACGGGTGATATTGGTCTCTTTAAGATCACGTCAGAAGGTGGTATTGCAGCGGGTATCCGTCGTATTGAAGCGGTAACAGGTGAAGCAGCGTTAGATGCGATTGAAGCTCAAGCGGCGAAGTACGAAGAGAAGCTGGCGGAATCTGCGCAGAAAGCCAAATCTTTGGAAAAAGAGATCCAGAAGCTCAAAGATAAGATGGCTGCAGCCGAGAGTGCCAACATCATGGGTAAAGTACAGGATATTGCCGGTACTAAAGTCCTGATTGCAGCACTAGAAGGTGCGGACAACAAAAATCTGCGCGTTATGGTAGACGATGTCAAAAATCAGATGGGCAGTGGCATCATTATGCTGGCGAACATCAACGATGACAAAGTCGGCCTTATCGCAGGCGTGACTAAAGATCTTATCGGCAAAGTAAAAGCGGGTGAGTTGGTCAACATGGTCGCGCAACAAGTCGGTGGTAAAGGCGGCGGTCGCCCTGATATGGCTCAAGCTGGTGGTACGGATGTGTCGGCACTACCGAAAGCGCTTGAATCCGTTCAAGGGTGGCTGGAAGAGCGCCTCTAAAATCGCGAGAGTAATTATCACGCTCAATCATTAGTTTGATTGGGCGTAATTTATTTTTGTAAGCCAAGTGGTTTAATTGGGCCTGATGAATCAAGCCTATGAGCCGCTTGGTTTTTGTTTTAACTACTGCAAACAATATTCAACGCATTGAATGCAGTCCTAATGAGACATAGTCTTGGGAAGGTGAAGACTGGTGAAAAAGCCCCTTATCGTGCAAAAGTTTGGCGGAACCTCAGTGGGTTCTATTGAGAGAATCCATACGGTAGCCAAACACATCATTAACGCGAAAAATGATGGTAATCAAGTGGTTGTCGTGGTGTCTGCGATGTCTGGTGAAACCAATCGATTGATGGATTTGGCGAAGCAGGTAGACAGCGTACCGACGGCGAGAGAACTTGATGTTTTGCTCTCTGCTGGTGAACAAGTATCGATGGCTTTATTGGCGATGACGCTCAATAAACTTGGCTATCCGGCCCGTTCACTTACCGGAGCACAAGCAGGTATTGTGACGGATAATGTTCACAATGATGCGACGATTAAACAGATTGATACCCAACTTATCGATGAACTGCTGGCGGAAGACCATATTGTGGTCGTGGCTGGTTTTCAGGGGATCAATGAAAAAGGGGACATCACCACACTGGGACGTGGCGGTTCGGACACCAGCGCAGTGACTCTGGCGGGCGCTTTGCAAGCCGATGAGTGCCAAATCTTTACCGATGTGAATGGCATATATACCTGTGACCCTCGTGTTGTGGCCAACGCGAAAAAGCTAGAAGTGATCGACTTCCCATCCATGGAAGAGATGGCACGGAAAGGGGCGAAGGTGTTGCACTTGCCCTCTGTACAGTACGCATGGCAACACAATGTACCTCTGCGTGTGTTATCGACCTTTGACACTAACCCTGGCAGCTTAGTCAAAGGGGAAGAGTGCCAAGATGCGGTTTGTGGTATTGCGCTGCAGCGAGATATGCGTCTGATCAGTATTGAAAAAGAGTCACTTGAGAGCCTGAAGAAACAGTGTTTAATGTTAGGTATTCATCTCTGGAATGTGATCGAGCATGCAGAATGGGTCGACGTGGTGTTAAAAGAGGACGCATACTCTAAACTGGAACTGGTTTTCAAAGACAAAATCCGCAATAGTGGGTCTGTTAGCTTACTCACCGCAGTAGGTTTGCATGTCGAAGGATTGGTAGAACAGTCGTGTGCGTTATTGTCAGAAGTTGCCATTGACGTGATTCATGTATCGATTAACCCGCAATCGTTGACTTTGGTGGTGGAACCTGAGTCTGTTGATAAAGCGGCTAATGTACTGCATGAGCATTACATCACTTCTGCAAAGGCGATCGACTGCTTGGAAAAACATGCCTTTTGGGGTTGATTAGTCACAACAATAGAGTTTACGTAAATAACCCTTTTGTTGGATAATAACCCAGTAGCAAGATAAATCAGAGATTACTCAAGGAGCACAGAATGCTAATTTTAACTCGCCGAGTGGGCGAAACTCTAATGATCGGTGACGAAGTAACAGTAACTGTACTGGGTGTAAAAGGTAACCAGGTACGTATCGGCGTCAATGCTCCGAAAGAAGTATCCGTTCACCGCGAAGAAATCTACATGCGAATTCAAGCGGAAAAAGGCAACGGTAACGTTGCACCAGGTAACTACTAACCTGTGAAAAGGCTGACGATTGTCAGCCTTTTTTGTATCGATAACTGTGACAAAGTGAATGAAAAGAGCGAATTAACATCGCTTTGATTAAATACCCAACGGTTGGCGGACAAAATGGCGTTTTTGCCAAGAAAGTGTTTGACATATTTTTGGTAAATCGTAATATGTGCCTCCGCAAGACGGTGAGGTGGCCGAGAGGCTGAAGGCGCTCCCCTGCTAAGGGAGTATACGGTTTGTAGCCGTATCGAGGGTTCGAATCCCTCCCTCACCGCCATTCTTGCACTGCTCGTTAGAGCATTCGTTTAAAGCGTTCTTTGGAAGAACAGCGGAAAACATTGCGCGCTCGTAGCTCAGCTGGATAGAGTACCTGGCTACGAACCAGGCGGTCGAAGGTTCGAATCCTTCCGAGCGCGCCATATTTCCTTACCAGGGAATAAAACGGTGAGGTGGCCGAGAGGCTGAAGGCGCTCCCCTGCTAAGGGAGTATACGGTTTGTAGCCGTATCGAGGGTTCGAATCCCTCCCTCACCGCCATTAATTGGCCTATGGTCAATTTTTTTGTTTTAGACGAAAATTTGTGTGATATACTTCACAACCTTCTCGTAATGAGAACATTGCGCGCTCGTAGCTCAGCTGGATAGAGTACCTGGCTACGAACCAGGCGGTCGAAGGTTCGAATCCTTCCGAGCGCGCCACTATTACGTTTGATTGATGATGGCGAATAGACCAAAATCAGTGAAACCGACGCGTCCTTAGCTCAGCTGGATAGAGTACCTGGCTACGAACCAGGCGGTCGGAGGTTCGAATCCTCCAGGACGCGCCACTTTTTTAGGGCATAGCCCGACCACTATTGGTGTCCCAATAGTCACAAATTTCTCGTAATGAGAAGATTGCGCGCTCGTAGCTCAGCTGGATAGAGTACCTGGCTACGAACCAGGCGGTCGAAGGTTCGAATCCTTCCGAGCGCGCCACTATAACGTTTGATTGATGATGGCGAATAGACCAAGGTCAGTGAAACCGACGCGTCCTTAGCTCAGCTGGATAGAGTACCTGGCTACGAACCAGGCGGTCGGAGGTTCGAATCCTCCAGGACGCGCCACTCTTTAGGGCAATAGCCCGACCACTATTGGTGTCCAATAGTCACAAATTTCTCGTAATGAGAAGAATGCGCGCTCGTAGCTCAGCTGGATAGAGTACCTGGCTACGAACCAGGCGGTCGAAGGTTCGAATCCTTCCGAGCGCGCCATATTGTAAGCCCCGCTAGTGATAGCGGGGCTTTTTAACATCTTCGTAATATTATTTCAACCTTCCATTTACAACTTGATGTTTTTTATGAAGTTTTTCGTGAAACATTAAGTCTATCCCAGTAATTGCTCCAAATTTGCAATAACGTCATAAAATCAGCAGTTATTTGTGCTCGGATACGGTGAAATTGCAGATTTATGTGATTTGTAAGACGTGTTCGTCCTTAGAAATGTGCATTATCCTCAAGAGTGCAGGAATCAAAATTGACAAAGTTTAGCCAATCGAGATAATCCTAAACCTCTTGTCGGGATTAAACGGTTTATCCTGAACAATGATGGGCCAGCTTTACGCTGGTTTTATTAGGCCATCAGGACTTTTTATTCGACCCTTAGGATAATGACGTCCACATTGAGGCCTATCTCCTTGTCAGGATGACAAAGAAAGGATGCAAAAATGGAAAATGTTGGAAGCCTGCTAGTAGACGCGGCCGCCCTGATGTTAACAGGGATGACGGTTGTGTTTCTGTTCCTCACTATTCTTGTCTATCTCGTTCGGCTGATGTCGAAACTGGTCCCCGAAGAGGTACCAGAGCCGATCGCCACCCCACTTAAAAATAATAAAGTTCAACCCAGCTCTTCTACGGTGAGCCCGACTGTTGTAGCGGCGATCTCCGCTGCGGTGCATCAATATCGCACCAAGACGGCAAATTAGTATTGGACTGGATTAAAAGGAGTTAATGAGCATGTCTAAACCACTAGCGTTAACCGACGTGGTACTTCGTGACGCCCATCAATCGCTGTTTGCGACCCGTATGCGCCTTGAAGATATGTTACCTATCGCAGCTGAGCTCGATAAAGTCGGATATTGGTCTTTAGAAACATGGGGCGGTGCCACCTTTGATGCCTGTATCCGTTTCTTAGGAGAGGATCCTTGGGAGCGTCTTCGTGCATTGAAACAAGCGATGCCAAACACGCCGATGCAGATGTTACTGCGTGGACAAAATTTATTGGGTTATCGCCACTACGCGGATGATGTGGTGGAGAAATTCGTCGAGCGTGCCCATGCCAATGGTATGGATGTGTTCCGTATTTTCGACGCCATGAACGATGTGAGAAACTTCGAGAAAGCGGTCAAAGCAACCGTCGATGTGGGGGCGCACGCTCAAGGTACGCTCTCTTACACCACCAGTCCTGTGCACAACGCCGATACTTGGGTGGATCTGGCCAAGCGCTTAGAAGACTTGGGCTGTCATTCTCTCTGTATTAAAGATATGTCTGGATTGCTTAAGCCTTACGAAGCCGAAGAGCTGATCACGCGCATTAAAGCCTCAACGGACATTCCATTGGCTCTCCATTGTCACGCGACGACTGGTCTATCTACGGCCACGGCAGTGAAAGCGGTAGAGGCGGGCGTGGATATTCTCGATACGGCGATCTCCTCGATGAGCTGCACGTATGGCCATACGCCAACCGAAACTGTGGTGGCTATGTTAGAAGGGACAGAGCGCGACACAAACCTCAAGTTGGATCAGCTTGAACCTATTGCGGCGTATTTCCGCGAGGTTCGTAAGAAGTACGCGAAATTTGAAGGTCAATTGAAAGGCGTCGATTCTCGTATCTTGATTGCTCAAGTACCTGGCGGCATGTTGACCAACATGGAGAGCCAGCTTAAAGAGCAGGGCGCCGCGGATCGTCTTGATGAAGTGCTGGAAGAGATCCCACGTGTTCGTCAAGATCTTGGCTACATTCCTCTGGTCACCCCAACCTCACAGATCGTTGGTACCCAAGCGGTGATCAACGTGCTTACTGGTGAGCGTTACAAGAGCATTACCAAGGAAACCGCAGGCATACTCAAAGGCGAGTATGGCGCAGCGCCCGCAGAGCTTAATGCAGAACTTCAAGCGAAAGTGCTGGATGGCGCGGAAGCGATCACTTGCCGTCCTGCGGATCTTTTGGTTGATGAGATGGACACCCTCACTGACGATCTACTGACAAAAGCGAAGGCGGAAGGCATCGCGTTGGCGCAAGACACTGTTGATGACGTGTTGACGTACGCACTCTTCCCACAAGTGGGGCTGAAGTTCCTTAAAAACCGTCGTAATCCAGATGCGTTTGAGCCTGCGCCGGGTAAAGAAGAGCCTGTCGTTGCAGCCCCTAGCGTTGCCGCACAAGGTGGAATTGAAACCTACAGCGTTAAGGTCGATGGCCAAGTGTACGATGTTGAGGTGGGCCCTCAAGGTCAGCTCAGCTCCGTCACACCAGCGAAATCGGTGTCGTCGGCTCCTGCACCTGCGGCAGAAAGCAATGCCGAAACAGTACCAGCACCACTGGCGGGTAACATTTTCAAAGTGAACGTACAAAGCGGCGCTGAAGTGGCAGAAGGTGATGTCTTACTCATCTTAGAAGCCATGAAGATGGAAACCGAAGTCCGCGCGGCGCGTGCTGGCATTGTCCAAGATCTGCATGTCAAAGAAGGTGATGCCGTGACGGTAGGCGCCCCGTTATTAAGCTTGGCGTAAGGGAGTAACATGGAAGGTTTAATGACTCTGTGGTCAGAGACAGGGATCGCTCACTTCGAATTTGGCCAGATTTGCATGATCTTGGTCGGCTGTGTGCTGCTGTTTTTGGCTATCCGCAAAGGTTTTGAGCCATTGCTGCTGCTGCCCATCGGCTTTGGTGCGATCTTAGCGAATATTCCGAATGCGGGTTTTACCGAAGAGGGCGGTTTGCTCTATTACGTCTACTACGTGGGGATCGAATCGGGTATTTTCCCGCTGTTGATCTTTATGGGAGTGGGCGCGATGACGGACTTCGGCGCTTTGATCGCGAATCCTAAGACCTTGTGGCTAGGTGCTGCGGCGCAGTTTGGTATCTTCGCCACCTTGTTTGGTGCGATCTTGCTTAACTATGTGCCGGGTATGGAATTTAGTATGCCTGATGCGGCCTCGATCGCCATTATTGGTGGTGCAGATGGCCCAACTGCGATTTTCCTTGCCAGCCAATTGTCGCCCGATCTGCTTGGCGCGATTGCCGTGGCAGCCTACAGCTACATGGCGTTGGTGCCGATCATTCAGCCGCCGATTATGAAAGCGCTGACTACGCCTGAGGAGCGCAAGATCCAAATGGCGCAACTGCGTCATGTGGGTAAAGCAGAGAAGATCCTGTTCCCATTGGCGGTCTTGTTGATGACCATCCTCTTCCTGCCGGCGGCGACGCCGTTGGTGGGTATGTTCTGTCTAGGTAACTTGATGCGTGAAGCCGGTGTGGTGGAGCGTTTATCGAAAACGGCGCAAAATGAGTTGATCAACATAGTGACCATTTTCCTTGGTCTGGGTGTCGGCTCCAAGCTTCAAGCACAAGAGTTTCTCAACATCGAAACGTTGGGGATCTTGGCGCTGGGTGCGGTTGCCTTCAGTATCGGTACCGCAGGTGGTGTCTTGATGGCGAAGCTACTCAATAAGCTGTCAAAAGAGGACATCAACCCATTGATCGGTGCTGCTGGTGTATCGGCGGTACCTATGGCTGCGCGCGTGGTGAATAAAGTCGGCTTGCAAGCCAACCCACAAAACTTCTTGCTGATGCATGCGATGGGCCCGAACGTGGCAGGCGTGCTCGGTTCGGCCGTGGCCGCCGGTATATTGCTGGCACTGGTTCAATAGGTCGAGCGAGTGACGCAAGGCGAAATTGCGACAGTTCGGTTAACTTCTCACTAAGAATTGGTATATATTCAAAGGGATGCTTTCGCATCCCTTTTTTTATCGATAGGGAAAGTACACATGGAAAACAAACAAATCGTAATCACGAAATTTGGCGAACCGGATGTCTTAGCGATTCAATCTTCAGCGGTGCCTCAGCCTCAAGCCGGCGAAGTGTTGGTTAAAGTGGCGTTCGCTGGGGTTAACCCTATCGACGTAAAAACCCGTGCAGGGCTTGGTTGGGCTGCCGCGCAAAACAAAGACAACCTCCCTTGGGTGCCCGGTTACGATATCGCGGGAGAGATCATCGCAGCGGGCGATGACGCGCAGCGCTTTGCTGTCGGCGATAAAGTGGCGGGGTTTATTGGCTTTCCTTTGCAAGGTGGAGGCTACAGCCAGTATGTCGTCGTGCCAGAGACGCTACTGACCTTAGTGCCTGATGCCATCACGTTGGAGGCGGCTGCCGCTCTGCCTTTAGCTGGGCAAACCGCTGTTCAGGCGCTGGATAAAGCCGGCGTCAAAGAAGGGCAACGCGTGCTTATTCTTGCGGGTGCTGGCGGGGTGGGACACATCGCTGTACAAGTGGCGCTCGCGGCGAAAGCGGAAGTGTTTACCACCTGTTCGGAAGCCAATTTGGATTACCTGGCGACATTGGGCGCACATGCGGTCAACTATCAGTTTGCCCCGGTCTCTGAGCGCGTTGAAGACGTGGATGTCTTGATTGACCTAGTGGGCGGTGACGCCGCATTAGATGCGCTAAAATGCCTAAAAGATGGCGCGACCGTCGTGACTGTCCCGACCATCAGTGCTGAGATGATTTGCGAAAAAGCCAAGATGCTGGGTTTTGAGGCGACCGGGATGCTGGTCGACCCAAATCCAGAACAGTTAGATGCCCTCGTCTATATGGTCAGCGTTGGCTTACTTAAAACGGAAATTCAGCACGTCTACCCAATGGATAATGTCGCTGATGCACATCGACAAATCGAGACGGGCAGAACGCGCGGGAAAGTCTTGCTTGATATGCAATGTTAGACGCGTTTAATCACGCATTTCAGTCGGTCGCATTGTGGTTTTCTGATTCGGCTCTGTGGGTACTCTTCATCACAGGGTTTCTCAGTGCGACTCTGCTGCCGGGTGGCTCCGAGGCGGGGCTCGTCGCCACCCTCAGTCTCAATCAATTCTCCACTATGATGGTGATCGTCGTTGCCAGCCTAGGTAACACCTTGGGTGGGCTCACCAATTATTGGCTCGGGCTCTGGTTACCAAATCGAACTCAAGGTGAAAAACACGGTCATAAAGCCGTAGCTTGGCTGCAAAAGTACGGCTATTGGTCATTGCTGCTCAGTTGGCTGCCGATTATTGGCGATCCTCTCTGCTTAGCCGCTGGGTGGCTGAGAATGCGTTTTTGGCCATGTTGCTGGCTTATTTTGCTGGGTAAGGCATTACGTTATAGCGCGTTAGCTGCGCTTTATTTTGGACTTTTCTAGGAGATGTCATGAGAAAACTCTGGCTTGGCGCCCTTTCTCTCCTTGCTTTGTATGGCTGCGCGAGCAGCACGATTCCTTCAGTATCGCTGTTTTCTTCTCTCCCACCGGGCGTTTCTCTGATCGAAGAGGTAAAGCCTCAGCCTGGCGTTGCGATGATCCCTCATGCCAAATATCGCCTCGATAACGGGTTGACGGTCATCCTCTCTCCGGATGATTCAGATCCTCTTGTCCATGTGGACGTCACTTACCATGTAGGCTCTGCACGGGAAGAAGTCGGTAAATCCGGCTTTGCCCACTTTTTTGAACACATGATGTTCCAAGGCAGCGAACATGTTGGCGATCAGCAGCACTTTAAAATTATCACTGAAGCGGGCGGCACGTTAAACGGTACGACCAACCGTGACCGAACCAACTACTTTGAAACTGTCCCTTCAAATCAGCTAGAAAAAATGTTGTGGCTTGAGTCCGATCGTATGGGATTTTTGCTTGATGCGGTCTCACAACGTAAGTTTGAAGTCCAACGTGATACGGTGAAAAACGAGCGGGCGCAGAATTTCGATAATCGCCCGTATGGCTTGATGTGGGAAAAAATGGCGGAAGCCATGTACCCAGAAGGCCATCCCTATTCGTGGCAAACGATCGGTTATGTTGAGGATTTAGATCGTGTGGATGTCAACGATCTTAAAGCTTTCTTTTTACGCTGGTATGGGCCGAATAATGCCGTGCTGACGATCGGTGGCGATATCGACGTGGATCAAACCCTCGAATGGGTTCACCAGTATTTTGCCTCAATTCCGGCAGGACCAGAGGTAGAGAAAGCGCCGAAACAGCCGGCTCAGCTCAATGAAGATCGCTATGTCACACTAGAGGATCGCATTTCTCAACCTATGGTATTGGTGGGGTGGCCAACCACTTACAATGGCGAGCAAAATCAGGCCTCGCTCAATGCATTGGCGAATATTTTGGGCAGTGGTGCCAATAGCTTGCTCTATCAAAACTTGGTCAAAACAGAGATGGCCGTAGATGCGGGCGCCTTCCAAGATTGCGCTGAACTTGCCTGTACCTTCTACGTTTATGCCATGGGACCATCCGGTGACAAAGGGCAGTTGACGCCGCTCTACCAAGCGCTGATGGCCACCCTTGAGGAGTTCGAGCAAACAGGGGCCACTCAAGCGCGCCTTGACCAGATTACCGGTATGGCGGAAGCCGACGCCGTTTTTGCCTTGCAAAGTGTGCGCGGTAAAGTCTCGCAGTTGGCATCCAATCAAACCTTCTTTGGTCAGCCAGATAGAATGCAGACTCAGCTAGAGCAGATCCGCAACGTGACGCCAGAGTCCGTGCAATCTGCGTATCAGCGTTTTATCAAAGACCAACACAAAGTGACATTAAGTGTTGTGCCGCGAGGGAAAAAAGAGCTTGCAGCCGCACCGGCGACGTTTGTCACCCCTGAACGCCAGTTGCCTGAATACCAAAAAGTGGACGAGAGCCAACTGGCGTATCGACGTGCAGAGGATGATTTTGACCGCTCGGTGATGCCAGAGGTCGCCAAGAGTGTCGAAGCAACGATGCCTGAGCTGTACCGCGTCTATCTTGATAATGGCGCTGAGCTGATTGGTACCGTGAGCTCAGAAACGCCGACGGTTCAGCTGGAGATAAGTTTCCCGGCTGGGGAGCGCTATGTCCCGCAAGGTAAAGAAGGACTGGCTAACTTAACGGCGTCGCTACTCGAAGAGGGCACCACTGAGTCGAGTGTTGAAGAGCTGCAAGCCAAACTGGATGCGTTGGGCAGTACGCTTTCAGTGAGTGCGGGCAGTTACACCACCTCACTGTCGATCTCCACCTTGGAGAAAAACCTCACGCCAACGTTGGCGATTGTCGAAGAAGTGCTGTTCAAGCCTGCTTTTGATGCTGACGACTTCGAGCGGATTAAAAAGCAGACATTAGAAGGGCTGGTGTACCAACATCAGAAACCGACTTGGCTGGCATCACAAGCCACGCGACAAGTTCTGTTTTCTGGCAGTGTCTATGAACGTTCGAGCGATGGCACCCAAGCCTCGGTCGAGGCGATTAGCCTAGACGATGTGAAGGCGTTTTATCAGCAGCACTACACGCCCCAAGGTGCACAAGTGGTGGTTGTGGGGGACATCAGCCGCAGGCAGATCGTCAAACAGCTCGCGTTTTTGAAAGAGTGGCAAGGCGAGGCGGCGCCATTGCTACGACCTCAGTCGGTTGAGCCACTTGCCCAGCAAAAGCTCTACCTAGTGGATAAGCCGGGAGCGCCACAAGCGATTATTCGTATGGTGCGACAAGGCTTACCATTTGACGCAACCGGAGAGGTTTACCTTACGCAACTGGCCAACTTTAACTTGGCTGGCAATTTCAATAGCCGTCTGAATCAAAACCTAAGGGAAGACAAAGGCTATACCTATGGTGCCAGTGGCTATTTGGCCTCCAACCGCGAAGTGGGTGCCTTGGTCTTTTCCGCTCAAGTTAGAGCAGACGCCACACAGCCAGCACTGGTGGAGATGCGTAACGAGCTTGAACAGTTTGCCCAGCAGGGAATGAGCGATGAGGAGATGAAATTTTTGCGTCTTGCCGTCGGTCAACAAGATGCACTCAACTACGAAACGCCGGCGCAAAAAGCGCAACTGCTAGGCAGTATCTTAGCGTTCGGATTGGATGAAGACTATTTACAGCAACGAAATCAGATTGTGGCAACGGTCAGCAAGGGGACGTTAAACGCACTCGCGGCGAAGTGGTTTGATCCAAGCCAGTATCAAATCATCGTGGTGGGGGATGCGAAATCGTTAAAACCCCAGCTAGAAAGTTTACAGATTCCGATAGAAGAGCTTGAAATCATCCGTTAGAGTACACATAACTGAGAACGTAGAAACGATTAAACATAAGTGAACTTCATTTTGACAGATTTTGCTGCGCGATTAGAGCGAGTCGCTCGTAACCCAGAAGTATTCCAACACTTTAGCCGTGGCGTCGAGCGAGAGACTTTGCGCTATCAAGACGGGCGTTTGGCGACCACTCCGCACCCTCAAGGGTTAGGGTCGGCGTTGACCAACCAATGGATCACGACGGATTTCTCTGAATCGCTGCTCGAGTTCATCACTCCGGTGTCGCACGACATCGATCAACTGATGGCGCAGCTTGAAGACATCCACCACTTCACTCAAACCAAACTGGGGGAAGAGAAACTGTGGCCACTGTCGATGCCTTGTTACGTCGAGCATGAGGAGTTGATCAACCTTGCTCAATATGGCGGCTCGAACTCGGGCAAGATGAAAACGCTGTATCGCCAAGGGTTGAAGCGTCGCTACGGCAGTTTGATGCAAATTATCTCCGGTGTGCATTTTAACTTCTCTTTCCCGGACAGTTTCTGGGATGCCCTCTATGGAGAGCAAGATGAGCAGGCGCGTCAAGAGAGCAAATCTGAGGCGTACTTCGGCTTAATTCGTAATTACTACCGCTTTGGGTGGCTGATTCCTTATTTCTTTGGCGCGTCACCGGCGCTCTGCTCTTCGTTTATTCGTGGTCGAGAGACGAAACTGCCGTTTGAAAACATTGGTGAAACCCTCTATTTGCCGAACGCCACCTCGCTGCGTTTGAGTGATTTGGGCTACACCAATAGCGCGCAAAGTGTCCTCAAGATCGGATTCAATAGCATTGATGAGTATTTAGCAGGGCTTAATGAAGCGATTCGCACGCCTTCAGACAAGTTTGCCAAGATAGGCGTGAAAGTGGATGGTGAGTACCGTCAACTCAATAGCAACGTTTTACAGATTGAAAATGAGCTTTATGCGCCTATCCGTCCGAAACGAGTGACCAAAAGCGGTGAGAAACCGTCTGAAGCGTTGCGCCGAGGCGGGGTTGAGTACATTGAGGTGCGCTCACTGGACGTGAACCCATACAGCTCGGTGGGTATTACCGAAGATCAGGTTCGCTTCCTCGACCTCTTCTTAGCATGGGCTGCATTAAGTGACTCTGAGCCGATGGATTTTTGTGAGCAAGCGTGCTGGCGAGAGAACTGGAACAAAGTGATTGTCGAAGGTCGTAAGCCGGGTCTTGAGTTGCAGATTGGCTGCAAAGGCGAAGTCTTAACGTTGCAAACCTGGGCTAAGCGTGTATTTTCTGAATTGACGGCGATCGCCAAAGTCATGGATGAGGCCGCCGGTGGTCAGGCGTACCAAGATGTGGCTAAGACACTGCTTGAGTGGATTGATAACCCAGAGCTGACCATTTCAGGGCAACTGCTGGCAGACACCAAGCGCCTAGGCGGTTTAGGAAGTGTGGGCCGAGAGTTTGGTCGTCAGTACAAAGCGCGTCATCAAGCTCACCAATACCGTACCTACAGTGAGTCGCTGATGGAACAAGAAGTCGCGCGCTCAGTGGAGGCACAAGCCGATATTGAAGCGAAAGATAGCCTATCATTTGATGCGTTTTTAGAAGACTACTTCGCGTACTTAAAAACGCCGCAGCAGGCGTAATCCGTGCCACAATAGGCTCGCTCATTCAGCGTCGATTTGCTAGGCTTTGACTATCTGCCTAGCTGTTATCGCCGGGCGAAGAAAAAGAATAGAACAGCTCCTAAGAGCTTGGAACCAATGGAGACGGACCATGCCGTTACTAGATAGCTTTACCGTAGATCACACTCGTATGAACGCCCCAGCCGTTCGCGTGGCAAAAACGATGACCACGCCTAAAGGGGATACCATCACAGTGTTTGATTTGCGTTTTACCGCCCCAAACAAAGACATCTTGTCAGAAAAAGGCATCCACACCCTTGAGCATCTATACGCTGGTTTCATGCGTAACCACCTTAACGGTGAGAGCGTGGAAATCATCGATATTTCACCGATGGGGTGTCGTACAGGCTTCTACATGAGCCTAATTGGCACACCGACCGAGTCTCAGGTTGCTGACGCATGGCTCGCGGCAATGCAAGATGTGCTGAAAGTGGAAAGCCAGAACAAGATTCCAGAGCTCAACGAATACCAATGCGGTACGGCAGCGATGCACTCACTGGATGAAGCCAAAGCGATTGCAACAGCGATTATTGACGCGGGCATTTCGGTTAATAAGAACGATGAGTTGGCGCTACCAGATTCGATGCTGAAAGAGCTCAGTGTTGACTAAGCACCGAATAGACCACCTGATTTAGGCTGGGACAGAAACCAAAAAAGGAAAGCACATCGCTTTCCTTTTTTATTATCTATCAAATTGTTATTGAGCTTTAGGCAATACCACGACGCGCGTTTTGGCCCATATATCGTGAAAGCCGCGCTTTTTGGGGTCGATAGGCACACTCAGATTAGCAAGGCCGAAACCGGATGTGCCAATGCGAATCAGCGCTTGCGTCACCGTGATTCGCCCGCCTTGCTCATTTTGCAGTTGCAGTTTCCAGGCACGCATGCCCAATGTTTGCCCCGCTTTTGTCCAAAAGTAGACAAAGAAGTAGACCCACACCGCCGCGAGATAGAAGGTGTAGAGAGGGCTCCATACAGGGTGCTGCGTAAGGAAATCACTGACGTCTTGGTATTGGCCAACATGAAATACGCCGAGCGCCATTAGCGCATGTAAAATGGCGATAATGATACCGGCCGCCATCATTTCGATGGCAATGATGATCAATCCATCATAAAAAAGTGCCCCTAAGCGGCGAAAAAGTCCCGCTGGTGGCAAGGTGCTATTGCTAGACATAAAACGACTTACCCTTAAAAAACTGGCGCCAGAATATAGTGTCAAACTGGTGATGAAAAGAGAGCTTGCGCACAGCTTACGACTTTGTGGCGAATTTATCAGCAAACAATAAGCAAATCAGCTTTTTGCACTTGCGCGATGGCAAAGCTTACGTATAATGCCAGACATCAACAGGGAGTCATCCCCAAGATGCCGGTGTGGTGAAATTGGTATACACGACGGATTCAAAATCCGTTGCCTTCGGGCGTGGCGGTTCAAGTCCGCCCACCGGTACCATATTTAAACAACAAAGCCTCGACGAAAGTCGGGGCTTTGTTGTTTCTAGCATTCGTCATATTCAAAAAAGCCCCGTGTTTAAACGAGGCTTTGTTTGAACGACGCTTAGCAGTATCACGATAGAGGATTAAGACAGGTTTTCCACCGTTCGAGATACTTTTTCTGCGTCATCGATGATTCTGTCGATCACTTGTGAGATCTGCTCAGTTTGAGATTCGCCGTGGGACGTTTTTTCGGTGACGGCTTGGATTTTGCCATCGAGTTTTTGCGTGATCTTACTGTTCTCACCGATAACGTCGGCAATCTCTGAGGTAGATTCAGAGGTCCTGGCCGCGAGGTTACGCACTTCATCGGCCACAACGGCAAAGCCGCGGCCTTGTTCTCCGGCCCTAGCCGCCTCAATTGCAGCGTTCAATGCGAGCAGGTTGGTTTGCTCGGCAATGGCGCTGATGGTCGAGACGATGGTTTCAACGCTTTTCGACTGACCATTCAAGGCGGTCACCAACTCATTCATTTCGGCGACGGAGCGGTTGATTTCTTGAGAGTTGGTCAGAAGCTGTGCAATGCTCTCTTTCCCTTCACACGCGGAGTTGACGGTTTGCTGGGCTATCTCGAATGAGGTGGTGGCGGCTTCTTTGACTCGCTCGGCTTTTTCGACACGATCGGTAATATCGCTCGCGAGTTTGATGATTTTAACCACTTTGCCTTCATGGTTGAAAATCGGGTTATAAGTCGCTTCTAACCACATCCGTTGCCCATGCTTATCTATTCGTTGGAACAGACCGGTTTTGATGGCGCCTGTCGACAACTCTGCCCAAAAATTGGGGTTGGACTGATAAAACTCTGGCAAGCAAAACATACGATGGTGCTGACCTTTGATTTCGGCCAATGAGTAGCCCATGTGCGCGAGGAAGTTTTTATTGGCGGTAATGATGGTGCCGTCGGGTTCAAAGTCGATGACGGCTAACGATTTATCCAGGGCGTCTAACAGTGCTCGATTGCGCTCACGCTCTCGCTGAGCATCGCTCACGTCAGAGGCCACTTTGGCGACATACTCGACTTTCCCATGTTGATCGCGGACCGGAAAATAGGTGGCCTCGACCCAAAATGCGAGATCTTGCTTGTTTTTGCGAATAAATCGGCCCGTTTTAGGGATGCCGCGATTGAGATCTTTCCAAAGTTGTTTGTATTCAGCTGTCTCAACGTCCTCCGGGAAACAAAGGAAGCGGTGATGTTTGCCTTGCACTTCTTCCAAGCTATAACCGGTAACAGAGAGAAACTGAGCGTTGGCAAAACGGATGTGCCCATCGGGTGTGAATTCGATATAAGGAACCGATTCTTTCACCGATTCCTTGAATTGATTAGCGTTGCTAAGTTGATTTTCTAACTGAGTAATCTTGTCATTTTTGGCGCGAGCGAAATTAAACATCCTTGTCTCCTAACCACTGTTTTTATTATGCACTGTATTGAGTTTAGTGTAGGTAACCCGATGCGTTTGTACAATGGTTATAACAGCGATGAGAGTAGTAAGCCAACCGAGCGCGAGGGGTCAATGATGATGATTTGCATAGCGCTATTAGTGCAGTAGGGGATCAGCACGGAGTAGGAGTGGCTCGTATCGAGTGTCGGTTGGCCAATTAAGGTGCCAAATTGTTGATCATCAGAGGTAACGAGTACGTCAGCGCGTGGAGCCTCGTCCTCATAAGTGAGCTCAAACTCGGTTCTCTCTAGCGGTGAAAACTGGCCGCTTTTTATCGTCACGTGATACCCATCGACTTGGCATCTTCCATCATTCACTGGGCAGTCGATCAATGTGAGCCCTTGAGGCACCGCGGCGAACTCCATTTTCGGTTCAAACTTGAACCAGGTCGGCGCGAAATAACCCGCTGCAAACAGCAGCGGGATCAAAAAGTAGCGGTAGGCCATTAAGAGAGCTGGAATCGCTGGCTTAGGCTTGCCAACTTGCTGGTGGCTTGGGTGAGCTCTGAAATCGAGGCGCTTTGCGCCTGCGATTGCTCGGCAATCACAGCACTGGCGTTATCCACTTCCGACATATTGCTTTGTAGACGGTCTAATGAGCGGTGTTGCTCATCGACTGAGTCGGCGACTTGCGACATCTGGAGACTCACTTGGCTGATATTGTGCGAGATTTGTCCGGTCGATTGGATGATATTGTCCACGGCACTAGAGACTTGCGTCGATAGTTCCGTCATGTCACTGATGTTGCCCGTGGAGAGTTTGACCGCTTTCTCTAATTGACCTAGAGACACTCCAATCTCCTCAACGCTTGCGCTGGTGCGATTCGCTAGCTGGCGGACTTCGTCTGCCACCACAGCGAAGCCTCTCCCGGCTTCGCCGGCTCTTGCCGCTTCGATGGAAGCGTTGAGAGCGAGCAAGTTGGTCTGCTCAGAAATGCTCGTGATCGCTTCGAGAATCTGGTGAATGCTGTTGGCGTCTTGTACGACTTGACTGACGTTGCTGCGTGTTTGGTCAACAATATCAGTCATGCGGGCTAAGCGATGTTGACATTCGGCCGATTGAGAAAGCGATGCATCACTAAGCTCGGCGGTATGCTGGGCACTTTGATGGCAAGCTTGGGTTGTTTGTGAAACATGGGCGAACGAATCACCGAGATGACTCACCGCGCTTGCGACTTGCTTGATATTGTTACTATTGCGAGAGATCTCACGATCAATTCGTGTGGTGTTAGCCGCAAAATCCTCGGATACATGAGAAAGCTCCGTAACGGATTCGCGTTGGATTCTTGCGGTGTCTTGCAACTGTAGAATGATTTGGTTAAAGCGAGTGAAAAACTCATCCCGCTCTTGCAGTTCCACATTTAAGTTGAACGTCGAACCTTGCACCACATGATCGACGGTGCGGCTGACGTATTTCAAGCGTTGCAGGTTTTTATCCAGCACGAGACAGGCGTACATGGATACGCTAGCTTGGAAAATGGCATACAGGCAGTGCTCAATAACTAAGGTGTAGCTGCTGTTCGGTGGGAAGAGGTATACCGGTACGCCAGACGACTGCATCCAAAAGAAGAAGACGTGATGCAGAGCGGCGGCAACCAGTGCGTGCAATACCATCAGCCAGTTATTGTAGAGCGTCATCAACGCCAACATGATGAAGACTTCAAAGTGAAGCATGATGTCGCCATAGGCTTGATGAATATGCAAAGCAACAAACCCGTACAGCAGGTACGGCAGGGCATAGCGAGTGGTGGGGCGATTGAGAATGACGACTAAGGCAGACAAGACCAGAGTGGCGATCAGGTCGGGCGTCGCATACCCATAGCGAGCAAAATAGATAAACGAAAGTGCCATCATAGGCAGGCCGATAATGTACGTTTTTTGAGAGAACGACAACTCACGCTCTAGCTTAATCATACCAATCTACTCTTAGCAAAATAAACGATGTGCATGTTAGGAGTATATGTACACCACTCATGCTCAGTGGTTGTACCAACAATCCGTATTACTGTTAAAAGCCGTTTTGCTGATAAATTCTGTTTTGCTGATAAAAAAATTGTAGACAAAAAAAACCAGCAGGTTGGCAGCTGCTGGCTAAGTCTTTTGGGCTTCCTTTGTTGTTATACTTCTCGTCACAAAGTTCGATCACTGCGTCCCGATAAATTTCCTCTGAGGTGAAAATTTCACGCGGTGCCAATGATGTGCGAGAAGGGGATTTATCCTTGTTTGCGAATCAAGTAGTCAAACGCGCCAAGGCTTGCTTTTGCGCCTTCTCCCATCGCAATAATGATCTGTTTGTACGGTACAGTTGTGGCATCCCCCGCCGCAAATACACCTTCTAGGCTTGTTTCACCACGGCTACCGACTTCGATTTCGCCACGATTTGACAGCGCAACCTCTGAATCTTTCAACCATTCCGTGTTCGGCACGAGGCCGATTTGCACGAAGATACCAGACAGCTCAATCTCTTTGATTTCATCTGTGTTGCGATCTTTGTACTTCAAGCTCGTGACACGTTTCCCATCACCAATCACTTCTGTGGTTTGCGCCATGGTAATAATGTCGATGTTTGGCATCGAGTTCGCCTTGTTGATCAAGACTTGGTCGGCGCGAAGGACATCCGCAAACTCCAACACTGTCACGTGCTCAACAATACCTGCAAGGTCGATAGCGGCTTCAATACCTGAGTTACCACCACCGATAACGGCAGTCTTCTTACCTTTGAACAGTGGGCCGTCACAGTGTGGGCAGTAGGCAACGCCTTTGTTGCGGTACTCTTGCTCACCCGGAACGTTCATTTCACGCCAGCGTGCACCTGGGCTTAGAATGACACTCTTACTCTTCAGAGTCGCGCCACTCTCAAGTTGGATATGAATCAGACCATCTTCTGTGTGCGCTGCGCCCATCAGCTTTTCTGCTTGCTGTTCTGTTACGACATCCACATCGTACTCTTTTAAGTGCTCAGCAAGATCAGTCGCCAGTTTTGGACCTTCAGTGCGTTTAACTGAAATGAAGTTTTCAATCGCCATGGTGTCCATAACTTGACCGCCAAAGCGTTTAGCGACAACGCCAGTGCGAATCCCTTTACGCGCTGCATAAAGAGCCGCAGCACTACCACCAGGGCCACCACCGACTACCAAGACATCGTATGGGTCTTTTTCGCTCAGAGCTTTCGCGGCTTTCTCGCTCGCGCCGTCATCCACTTTGTTTAGAATCTCAGTCAGAGACATGCGGCCTTGACCGAATAGCTCGCCGTTAACGAATACACTCGGTACGGCCATGATGTCACGTTGTTTCACTTCATCTTGGAAGAGTGCGCCGTCGATCATGGTCGCGTTCACTTTCGGGTTGATCGCCGCCATCATGTTGAACGCTTGAACCACGTCTGGACAGTTTTGACACGACAGTGAAATAAAGATTTCGACATCAAGATCTTTGTCTAATGCAGCGATTTGCTCAATCACCTCAGGCTCAAGCTTGATTGGGTGACCGCCAGAGTGCAGCAGCGCCAAAACGAGAGAAGTAAATTCATGTCCCATTGGCAAGCCGGCAAAGCGCAATGACGTACCTTTGGCCGGGTTGGTCACAGCCATCACAGGTTTGCGTGCGCTAGCATTATCATCTCGTTCAACACTGATCAGATCGCTCATCTCAGCGATTTGATTGGCCAAGGCGAGGATGTCATTGGCGGCTTTGCTTTCATCTAGGCTAACCACTAGACGAACCTCTTCTTTTACATTGGCGAGATATTGTTTGAGTTGTTGTTGAATCGCTTGGTCTAGCATGGTGGTACTTACCTTAAATAAACAAAAGAGTGGTTACTCTGGATAAAAACAGGTTGGGAAGAGAGCAAACCGGGTAGAAGGTCGTCAGGTATCAGACCCAGAATGCTCTCTTAATTAGGTTCCTAATAGGGGAGGAACAACAATCTCAGTGAGATTAGATTTTGCCAACTAGGTCTAGAGATGGTGCCAGTGTTTCTTCACCTTCTTTCCATTTCGCTGGGCAAACTTCGCCTGGGTGAGCAGCGACGTACTGAGCGGCTTTTACTTTGCGAAGTAGGTCTTCTGCGTCACGGCCGATACCTTCAGCAGTGATTTCCATCGCTTGAATCGTACCTTCTGGGTCGATCAGGAATGTTGCGCGGTCTGCAAGACCTTGACCTTCACGCATAACACCGAAGTTGTTGGTGATGTTGCCAGTTTGGTCGCCAAGCATGTAGTAGTTGATTTTGCCAATAGTGTCTGAGCTATCGTGCCATGCTTTATGAGTAAAGTGTGTATCAGTAGAGACTGAGTACACTTCTACGCCGCGCTTTTGAAGCTCTTCGTAGTGGTCTGCTAGGTCACCAAGTTCAGTTGGACATACGAAGGTGAAGTCTGCTGGGTAGAAGAAGAATACCGCCCATTTACCCAGAACGTCTTGCTCTGTGACTTCAACAAATTCACCTTGTTTGAATGCGGTCGCTTTGAATGGTTTGATCTTAGTGTTAATCATATCTTTACTTTCCTCAGAATGTTTTGGGTGAGCAGTTCTTGCTTTCGGAAAGTATATTCTCATCCCCCGTAGACTAAATAAAATTGCTTGTAGCTATCTTATTGATAGGGAAATCCTATTAGAAATTAACAAGGCCTCGTCTAGCACAGGTGGTTCGAGTCGGCGCTTTGCGCGCAAGATAAGAACGGTGGAATTTTTCTTCGTTTTATCCGCGAGTTAGTGAATTGTCAGCTATCTTTTAAAGAAAACAACAGGAAGTCAGACAATGTATCAAATTACACCGTATCTCTTTTTCGCTGGAAGATGTGCCGAGGCGCTCCATTTTTATCGTGACAGTTTTGAGGCAGACGTCACATCAGTGCAATATTTCAAAGATTCACCACAGGTCATTGAGGGGGCGGAGCCTCATTGGATCATGCACGCAGAAATTGACATCATGGGCAATAAATTGATGCTCTCTGATGGTGTGGTGGCGAAAGAGCTGAGCGGAAACACCATCGCCTTATCCATTGTGCTTGACGATCTCGACTTACAAGCGAGGCTGTTCGATAAGCTCGTGACGCAAGGTCGCGTGATGATGCCTTTGGCCGACACATTTTGGGGCGCACGCTTTGGTAAAGTGGAAGATCAGTTTGGCATCCGTTGGATGCTGCACTGCAATCTAGTCTAATTTGCTGAGGTGTCATGTCGCGTCAGCAATCCGTTGCTCACGTCTATTGATGAGTTGGTCAGCTAGGGTGGCTTTTTGTGATGAAATCGCCACCTAATTCATCTAAGATTATTGGGTTATCAAAATGATTCAGTTGTATAAACGTCGTGGCTAGCATCAAAATTACCGTCGATCGTCTCCAACCCGGATTGCACATTCGACTGCCGCTCAAATGGAATGAGCACCCTTTCTTATTGAATAGCTTCAAGATAAAAGACGAAGAGCAAGTGCGACTCATTCGCCACTTGGGAATTAAGCACGTCTATATCAATCCTGCGCAAAGTGATGTTGAACCACTACCACCGCAGAAAGCGCAACCCGAAGAAGAGGCCGACAATGACCACTCCGGCGTTGATAGTGAGGCAGAAAAACTCTGGCAGCAGAAACAAGAGCAAATAGAAAAGCTCAATGCCTATCGACGCAGAGTGATCCAGTGTGAAAAAGAGTTCGAACGATCGTTGTCAAAGATGCGAGCGGTGATGAATAAAATTCGCAGCCGACCAGAACAAGCTATTGATGAAGCATCGGAGTTAGTCAGCGATGTGGTCGACAAGTTGCTTAGCGATGACAACGTGACGTTACACCTGATGAACGGTAAGAGTGAATTTGAGGACATCTATTTTCACTCTCTCAATGTTGCGGTTATCGCGATGATGATTGCCAAGGCTAAAAAGCTCAATGCAGACAAGATAAAAGAAGTGGCGTTTGCTGCGCTATTCCATGATATGGGAAAAGTTAAAATCCCAACGGCAATAGTCCGCAAAAAGACGGCCTTGACGGAGCCAGAGAAAAACTACCTCAAACTGCACACCAAGTATGGTTTTGACTTGGCCGATAAAATAGAGAGCTTTCCGGAAAGTGCCAAAACGGTCATTACTCAACATCATGAACTGAATGATGGTTCTGGATACCCTCAAGGGTTAAAAGAAGAAGAGATAGATATGATGACGCAAATAGTGTCGGTGGCGAATGCGTATGACAATCTCTGTCACTGCAATATAGAAGCAGAACAAAAGATCCCTTATGTTGCGCTGTCTCACCTTTATAAAAACTGCAAGCATCTCTATAGCAACGAAAACCTCGGCATTTTAATCAAGTTTATGGGCGTCTACCCACCAGGTACCGTTGTCCAACTGTCCAACAACATGGTTGGTTTGGTCATTTCAGTCAACGCGCGCAATATTCTCTACCCGAATGTGCTGATGTACGACCCTTCTGTGCCAAGGACTCAAGCCCCGATTCTCGATTTAGCGGAGAAAGAACTGAAAATAGTGAATGCAATTTTGCCTGCTAAGCTGCCAGATAAAGTAAAAGAGTACTTAAACCCACGCTCACGCATTTCATACTTCTTTGATTCAGACAGTTAGAGGTTGAGTTATCCACAGGCATTTGTGCATATGCTTAGGATAGTGTGCGCGTAAACTAGGTATAAAATAGCGCCTGATCGAAAAGTAGTCGGTCAGGCGTTTTTTGATAAAAAAAAGGCTTTTTTCGCTTGCGCTATTTCTGTTGCTCCCTATAATGCGCATCCACTGACACGGCAGACGCCACAAGGCTTCAGCAGTGTTAAGAGAGGTAAAAGCTTCTTGAGAAAATAAATTTGAAAAGTGTTTGACTCTTCAGATTAACTCGCTAGAATGCACCTCCGCTTTGAGAGAAAGTTTCTTGAAAAGCACAGCTCTTTAACAATATAAACCTATCAATCTGTGTGGGCACTCGTTGATGATAATCCAATTGGAAGCTTAGGCTTCAAATTAGGTTTCAATGAACTGAGTGACCATTTGAATGACTTTCCTTGTTAAAGGATGGGCATTCGAGCACAGTCAATTCAAGTTTTCTAGGAACTAGCTTCTAGTCACTAGGAACTTATCAGTATTCATTGAGCCTCCCCTATTTATTTAGGGAATC
>JACGDM010000011.1:0-96512 GCA_036903855.1 Vibrio cholerae
AGAAAGCCCAGTCGAAAGACTGGGCTTTTTTACGTTTAACGCTCCCGAAAGTGCTGAGCACTTTTTTCGTATTTCCTGCAGGGTGCCTGTCTGCTCGAGGCTTTTCTCCAGACAAGAAAAAGCCAGCACACTGGCTGGCTTCGAAGAGAGAGCTGGCGAGATTAAAGAATAATGTCTCGCACTTCAGGGTCTTTGCGTTCTAGGTAGTGTGTCGATTTAATGCGACGAATGGTGCGGCAGCGTCCACGGATTAGTAAGGTTTCTGTGGTGGCGATGTTACCTTGGCGCGTAATGCCCTCAAGCAGGTCACCTTTGGTGATGCCAGTGGCAGAAAAGACAACGTTATCGCTGCGAGCCATCTCTTCCATAGTCAGCACAACATTGGCTGTCACGCCCATTTCTTCGCAACGTTTTAGCTCAGCAGCGCCGTAGATGCGGTTTTCTTCGCTATCACCTTTAACTTCATGTCTTGGTAGCAAACGGCCATGCATATCACCATCGAGTGCACGGATCACAGCGGCAGACACCACACCTTCTGGCGCGCCGCCAATGCAGTACATCATGTCGACTTCACTGTCAGGCAGACAAGTAAGAATGGAGGCGGCCACGTCACCATCAGGCACGGCAAAAACGCGTACACCCATTGCTTGCATCTCTGCAATCACCTTATCGTGACGCGGTTTTGCTAAGGTGATCACTACAAGTCGATCGAGCGGCTTGTTGAGCGCTTCAGCGACGTTAATAAGGTTCTCTTTGAGTGGTTTATTGAGGTCAATACAGCCTTTTGCGCCTGGCCCCACAACCAGTTTTTCCATGTACATATCTGGGGCTTTTAAGAAGCTGCCTTTTTCACCCGCGGCCAGAACAGCCAGTGCATTTGATTGGCCCATGGCTGTCATGCGGGTCCCTTCAATTGGGTCAACCGCGATATCGACACAATCACCACCTGTCCCGACTTTTTCACCGATATACAGCATAGGCGCGTCATCGATCTCGCCTTCACCAATGACAATCTCACCTTCGATTTCTGTCTTATTAAGCAGGGTACGCATCACTTCGACAGCGGCACCGTCGGCGGCGTTCTTATCGCCACGGCCAAGCCATTTATAACCCGCTAGGGCTGCGCCTTCGGTAACTCTAGAGAATGCCATTGCTAAATCGCGTTTCATGATGACTCCAACTGGTAGGAAAAACTGAACAATATTAAATCGCCGCGATTTTAGCACATCACTAGGGAAACGTTTGCCTTTTTGGTTCAGCAGGCTTGAACTGGATCAAACCAGGGGCAGGAAAATGGATGGATCCATTCATTCACCTGGTCTTGTAAACTCTGAGTCAAATTGCGTTGTTTTTTTAATCGAATGACGCAGATTTGCAAATATAGGGCGTGTTTAAAGCGGCGTGGCTGAGTAGAATGGAAGGTAAATGGGTTTGTCATGTCGTATGACCCAACCATCCAGAGAATGATTAAAAAGGTAGGCAACGATGTCTTTTGAAGTACTAGAAAAACTAGAAGCAAAAATCCAAACCGCGGTTGATACTATCACTCTGCTTCAAATGGAAGTGGAAGAGCTTAAAGAAGAAAAGCAGAAGCTAGCAAATGAAGCGAACGAGCTGCGTACAAGCCGTGAAGAGTTAGTCGCGCAAAATCAGCAGATGCAGCAAGAACACACAGCATGGCAAGAGCGCATCCGCAGCTTGCTAGGTAAGATGGAAGACGTTGAGTAATCATCGCTTCTGTAGACTAAAAAGGGTTGGCATTGTGCCAACCCTTTTTGCTTTGATGTCTGTCAGATTAGACCTGAGGGCGCACGCCCAAAGTGTGGCAAAGTGCGTAGGTCATTTCGGCGCGGTTGAGCGTGTAGAAGTGGAAATCTTTCACACCTTCACGACTTAGGATACGCACCATGTCGATGGCTTGGCTCGCACCCACCAATTGGCGAGTGGTTGGGTCGTCATCCAGCCCTTCAAATTGTTTCGCCATCCAGCCAGGGACTTTGACGTTATTCTGCGCGGCAAAACGTGAAGCTTGTTTAAAGTTGGAAACAGGAAGGATGCCCGGAACAATTTCGACATCAATGCCGGCCGCAACACAGCGATCACGAAAGCGTAGGTAGCTCTCTACATCAAAAAAGAACTGAGTAATGGCGCGGTTTGCACCTGCATCGACTTTACGCTTGAGGTTCAGCAGATCCGACTGCGCACTTTTTGCTTCAGGGTGTACCTCGGGAAAGGCTGCAACAGAGATATCAAAGTCGTGACGTGACTTAAGCAGTTCCACGAGATCGGAGGCGTACATATCCGGTTTGCCACCACCAGGAGGAATATCACCGCGCAGTGCAACGATGCTTTCAATGCCATTGTTCCAGTAATCGTCAGCAATCTGAATGAGCTCGTCACGGCTGGCATCGATACAAGTGAGATGAGGTGCCGCAATTAGGCCGGTCTCGGCTTTGATCTCTTTAATGATGGAGTGAGTGCGATCGCGCTCGCCGGAGTTAGCGCCGTAGGTAACAGAGACAAACTTAGGCTTAAGGGTTTTGAGACGATGAACCGAGTTCCACAGCGTCTCTTCCATTTTTTCGCTGCTCGGAGGAAAGAACTCGAATGACACATTGATGTTGTTCGATAGCTCGGCAATATTTTGGTTTAAAGCGTCAATATGACTCGCGTGTGTGTATCCCATCTTACTCTCTCCGTGTGGCGACCCTATCCGTAGGTAACTGTAGCCCCAACATTCAATTTGATTAAATCGACGTTTAGACGTCTATATGTCCACAGGATGTATTGAATACGTTTTAATGTCAACACTCCCACCATGAATTTTTTTCAAGTTCATAATGAGAGAATTTGAAGTGCGCGCAGAACGACGCCCGAATAAGAAAACAGGTTGCCGAAGCAACCTGTGAAACTAGAGAAAACTGGACAACAAGTTAAGGTCTGACTGAATCGCACCTGAGGTCACTTCTCGACCCGCCCCTGGTCCGCGAATGACCAGTGGGTTGTCCTTATACCATTTGCTCTCAATCGCAAAGATGTTGTCGCATGGTAACAGGTTGGCCAAGGCGTGCTCTTTGCTGAGAGCTTCGACACCTACTCGAGCTTTACCGTTCTTTTCCAGTCTTGCGACATAGCGCAGCACTTTGTCTTCACGTTGCGCTTTCTCGAGCCTTTCTGCCAACTGTTCGCTGAGCTGCTGACTGTTATCGAGAAAATCATCCAGTGAGAGTTCGGCCAGTTCATCGGGCACTAAGCTCTCGACTTTGACCGATTCAGGCTCAATCTCGAGACCGGCTTCTCTGGCTAAGATGACCAGCTTGCGCATTACGTCAGAGCCATCGAGATCCTGCCTGGGGTCTGGCTCGGTTAAGCCTTGCTGCCACGCTAAATCGACCAACTCGGCAAACGGTACGCTGCCATCATATTGTTGGAACAACCAAGAGAGGGTGCCAGAGAAAATCCCTGAGACCGCATAAATGACATCGCCACTTTCACGCAAATCGCGCACAGTGTGGTTGATCGGCAAGCCCGCTCCGACGGTGGCATTGTAGAGCCAATGGCGGTTTATTTTGGCAAACGCGTCTTGCACTTGGTGGTAGTAAGCACTTGAGGCTGAGCCGGCAACCTTATTAGCAGAGATAAGATGCATGCCTTGCTCGGCGATATCGAGGTAGCGCTCAGCCAACTCTTTGCTCGCCGTCACGTCGAGTACGACCACATCGTCATAGCCCTGAATCGCACCGAGGCGCTGAATCCACTCGCCTTGCTGATATGGGATAGACTCTTCATCGAAATGCTCACTGACCGCGCTAGGGTCGATGCCTTGGTCATTAAACCAATAGGTTTGGCTGTCGATCACCGCCACGAGTTCAAAACTCATTCCGCGACGCTTTTCTAGCTCTGCTTTTTGTTCTGCAAACAGGGTTAACCAACTGGAGCCAATGTTGCCTTTGCCGCATAGGGCGATGCCGACTCGTTTTTGTGCTTGGAAAAGTTGATTGTGAATCGCCTTAACGAGTGGTTCGGTTTCGGTGCGGCGTAAGACAGCCACCAAGCTGAGACCGGAACGAGATTCAGAGATGAACTCGACAGGCGATGACTTGAGCTTCTGGTAAAAGCCGTAACAGTGGTTGGCGTTGTTGGTGACACCAGCGCCCACCGCAGCGACAAGGGCGTAGCCCTCTTTGAGTTTAATTTCTGCTGCAATGGCGGAATCTTGCAAGAAACCTAAAGCGCCCCCTGCAATTTCGGAAGTATAAGCAAGGCGTAATGAGTGCTTATCCGCTTGGACTTCATAAGTTAGAGGTTCAAGTTGTGCGCGTTTCAAACTGCTCAGCACTTCTTTTTCCATGCGATTGAAATCATGGCCAGAGGCGAAGTTTAACTGAATCAACAAGACGTCATTGAGTGAGGAGATGATCTTGGCACCACGCCCAGAGGCGAGGACGCGCTCAATGCGGCTAGAGCCAGATTCGGGGTCGTAACTGCAGCGCAAGTGTAAGTCCATCGTACTTTGAGCAACAGGCTGCAAGGTGCGGCTATGCAGCACGGGTGCGGCGAGGCGAGCCAGTTCACTCGCTTCATCCAGTCGCAATAGGGGCAGTAGACAAGCATCACTGACTAGGCGAGGGTCTGCGCTGTATACGCCAGCAACGTCACTCCAAATCGTCACGCGACTGACCTCTGCGAGCGCGCCAATCACGGTGGCAGAGTAATCGGACCCGTTGCGGCCAAGCAGCACGGTTTGACCTGCTTGGTTTTGCGCCATAAAGCCGGTAAACACCAGACGACGCTGTGAGTGTTGCGCCAAAATTTCTTTCAGTAATGGGTAGGATTGGCCACGATCCACTTCAGGTTGCGTGCCAGTTTCTGCTCGTAAGAAAGTGCGAGAGTCTTGCGCGATGGCAGGTAAACCCGCTTGATTCAATAGCGCGGCGAGCAGTCTTGAGGACCACATTTCACCGTGGCCAAGTACCGCAGCTCGCTCCGCCTCGCTTAACGGGGCGCTTAATTCGCCGAGGGTGGTGAACTCGTCTTTGAGCGTCGCCAGCATGTGCGCTTGTTCGTCGTCGCTGTCAATCAAGGCTTCGATAAGCCCTGTTTGGAATTGTCGTACCGACTGCAACGCTTCATGGGCAAGGCGGCCATCTTTATAGAGCGCCTCGGTAAACTCAATCAAATGATTGGTGGTTTTACCGGCCGCTGAGACAACGATCAGATCATCGCTGCCAGAGTATTCTTTGAGTATGGTGACTACCCGGCGGTAGCACTCCGGATCCGCTAAGCTGCTACCACCAAATTTATGCAGTTGACGCGATGTCGTCATTACGCGGACTCCTTCACACAGTTAAAGGCTTGTTTGAGATCGTCAATCAGGTCATCGGCATCTTCAAGACCAACAGACAGACGCAGCAGTTGCTGAGAGACTCCGGCCTCGGCCAGCGCCGCTTCACCCATCGCACGGTGGGTCATTGAGGCAGGGTGACAAATGAGGCTTTCTACGCCGCCTAGCGATTCTGCAAGCGAGAAGAGTTTCAACTCACCGACAAACAGTTTCAGTTCTTCAAAGCTGCCAGCGAACTCGAAGCTGAGCATAGAACCAAAGCCGGATTGTTGTTTCTTGGCAATGTCATGGCCAGGGTGATCCGGCAAGCTTGGGTGATAGATGCGGCCGACCAGCGACTCTGTTTTCAGAAAGTCGAGAATATTTGCCGAGCTTTGTTCATGCACCTTCATTCGTGCACCCAACGTGCGCATGCCGCGCAGCGTCATGTAGCTATCAAACGGCGTGCCGGTCGCCCCAATGCAGTTGCCCCACCAAGCCAGTTCTTCAGCGTGCGCTTTGGTTTTGGTGATCACCACGCCGCCAATTACATCAGAGTGACCGTTGATGTATTTGGTGGTTGAGTGAATAACGAAATCGGCACCCAGTTCGAGTGGCTTCTGGAAAATCGGGGTTAAGAAGGTATTGTCAACCGCGACCAGTGCGCCAACTTGTTTCGCTTGCTGGCAGACTTTCTCGATATCCACCACACGCACCAAAGGATTTGATGGCGTTTCCAACAGGATAAGTTTGGGCTTCTGGTTGATGGCGGCGGTCAAGGCTGCGTCATCGGATTGGTCGACGAACAACACGTTGAAGTCGCCCTTTTGCGCGCGGGTATTGAAGAGTCGATAGGTGCCACCGTAGCAATCGTGTGGCGCGATGATCAAATCGTCTGGACCGACAAACGCAGAGACCCAAAGGTTGAGCGCTGAGGTGCCACAATTGGTCACTACTGCGCCTTCTCCACCTTCTAACTCATACAGCGCCGTCTCAAGCAGACCACGGTTCGGGTTACCTGAACGCGTGTAATCGTATTTCGGCACTTCACCAAACGCCGGAAAGCCATAATTGGTCGAGAGGTAAATAGGGGGAACGACAGCGTGATGTTGGGTGTCTGACTCGATACCAGTACGTACCGCGATGGTGGCGGGTTTGCGCGTGCTCATAGCGTTTTCCTTGCGAACAGTAGTGACTTGTTTTAGGGAATGCGATATACCTGTTGCTTATCAGGTGTATCTGGTACCCAATGTGGTGTAGTGCTGCGACACACTCACAGTTTGGGTCGATTCCACTCCTATCGCCAACCACTTTACTTCTCATTTTTTAAGACGTCAACACTTCTAGACGTCTATATGTCTTTGCTTGTAGCCATAAATACCGTTAAAATTGTGGTTTAAACACTCATACGCAAATATAAAGGTGCGCAATGGCAGACTGGAATGGCGAATACATTAGCCCATACGCAGAACACGGTAAGAAAAGTGAGCAAGTGAAAAAAATCACGGTCTCCATCCCACTTAAAGTCCTTAAGGTATTAACAGACGAGCGTACGCGCCGCCAGATCAACAACCTGCGTCATGCCACCAACAGTGAGTTGTTGTGTGAAGCGTTCTTGCACGCTTACACAGGTCAGCCATTACCGACGGATGAAGATTTGCGTAAAGACCGTCCAGACGATATTCCCGCTGAAGTGAAAAAGCTGATGACGGAGATGGGGATTGAGTTTGAGGCGTTTGACGACTAACACTCGCCCTGTTTTGCACCGAATTTGAATGCAAAAGCCGCTGACATCGTCAGCGGCTTTGTTGTTTTTGCTCAGCCAGAGACAAAGTCTGTGGCTGGCAGTGGGCGTCGAGATTACTCGATATCCATGTAATGGTCAGGCAGCTCAATGCGTGCCACCCCGGATTCTACCGCGGCTAACGCAACCGCTTTGGCGACGCGGGGGAGCAGTCTTGGGTCCATCGGTTTTGGAATAATGTAGTCTGGGCCAAACGAGAGTGAATCCACACCCGCGGCGGTGAGAACATTGGCAGGGACCTCTTCCTTCGCCAGTTGACGGATCGCCGCTACGGCAGCGAGCTTCATCTCATCGTTGATCTCGCTAGCACGTACATCCAGTGCGCCACGGAAAATAAACGGGAAGCAAAGTACGTTGTTGACTTGGTTCGGGTAGTCACTGCGACCTGTACCCATAATGAGATCATTGCGTACATCATGAGCGAGCTCAGGTTTGATCTCAGGATCTGGGTTAGAGCAGGCAAACACGATGGGTTTGTCGGCCATCAACTTAAGATCGTCTGGCGATAACAGGTTAGGACCAGAAACGCCAAGGAACAGATCGGCGCCTTCGATGACATCTTGCAGCGTACGTTTGTCGGTGTTGTTGGCAAACAGTTGTTTGTATTCGTTGAGATCATCACGTCGAGTGTGGATCACACCTTTGCGATCCAGCATGTAAATTTTCTCGCGCATCGCGCCGCACTTGATCAGCAGCTCCATACAAGCGATGGCTGCCGCGCCGGCACCCAGACAGACAATCACGGCCTCTTCCAGTTTTTTACCTTGCAGCTCAATGGCGTTGAGCATGCCAGCAGCCGTCACAATGGCGGTACCGTGTTGGTCATCATGGAAGACTGGCACATCACAGCGCTCAATTAATTGTTTTTCGATTTCAAAGCAGTCTGGCGCTTTGATGTCTTCTAAGTTGATGCCGCCGAAGGTATCCGCGATGTTGGCGACCGTGTCGACAAACTCATCGATTGTGCGGTGTTTGACTTCGATGTCGATGGAGTCCAAACCTGCAAAGCGTTTAAACAGCAGGGCTTTGCCTTCCATCACGGGCTTTGATGCCAGTGGGCCAAGGTTACCTAGGCCAAGAATCGCTGTGCCGTTGGAGATCACTGCCACCATATTGCCTTTTGCTGTGTACTTATAGACATTATCGGGGTTTTGAGCGATCTCTCGTACCGGCTCGGCCACGCCTGGGCTGTAGGCGAGCGCGAGATCTTGCGCGGTTTCTGCTTGGGTGGTCAGCTCGACAGAGATCTTGCCTGGCTTTGGAAAGGCATGGTAGTCGAGCGCTTTTTGGCGAAATTGTTCTTCAGGGGTCAGTTCTTGACGGTGGTCATCAGGCATAGAAATAGGTACTCGTTAAAATGATTCAGCACAAAGGGGGTTAATCATTTTAGAGGAACTGAGTCAAGCTGCCTAGGTCAGAATGCGAGCGAGTAGGGTAATATGTGGGAAATGACTGGAGATTAGACCAGATAGAAAGAGATATGACTGCGGGTTTTACTGTGAATAGGTTAATTGCTCTAAAATCTCTGGCAACAAAAAAGGACGCCGCAGCGTCCTTTTCCCTATCCGCGAGAAGGAATTACTTCTTACCGCTTGATAGAGCACCGAAACGCTTGTTAAAGCGATCTACACGGCCGCCTGTATCAACGATACGTTGCTTACCAGTGTAGAATGGGTGACATTTGTCACATACGTCTAGGTGGATTGATTCTTTGTCTAGAGTAGATTTGAACTCAAATGTGTTGCCACAAGAACAAGTTGCTGCTACTGCTTTGTATTCTGGGTGGATTCCAGCTTTCATGGGGTAACCTCAATATAGGCCGTGTCGCTATCCGATTCAGAGCCGGACACCACACGTAGTTAATGTAAAATGGATTTAGGACACCGCTGCCAGAGCAGCCATATCTCTAAGGCGCGATATAGTAATGAATAGTACGCCTAGGATCAACCGATTTGGGGCAGAAATCGCTACTTTTTTAGCCGCTGTGGGAGAGGGAGACGCATGGATGTTATCGCGAAGTGGCGTTACCCACTTCTCCTCATACAGACACTGAGATGCGCTGGCTTTTCTCACTCTGCCTTTTCCCTTAGACTAAACGCGTCATCGACCTGCAGTGAAAGACTGAATGAGACCCACCATCGCCCGAGTCGCGTTACCCGTACCACTAGATAAACAGTTTGACTATCAAATCCCTGGACACCTTTTTCCAGTGATTGGTGGGCGCGTATCTGTGCCTTTTGGCCGTCAAACCTTAGTCGGTATCGTGACGGCCTTGGTGCAGCAGTCATCGCTGCCGATGGACAAAATCAAGCCGATTAAGCAGGTGCTCGACAGCCAACCTGTTTGGCCCGACTCGTTATATACCTTGTTGCACTGGTGCAGTCACTTTTACCAATATCCACTTGGCGACACCTTAGCCAATGCGATGCCCAGCGCTCTGCGTAAGGGAAAACCGGCCGACTTTACCGCCGTGGTGGAATGGCAGCTGACGCCAACCGGACGCGATCAGTTGATGCATGGGTTTGGCCGAGCGGTTAAGCAAGCCAAAGTGATGCAGATGCTGCAACACGGCCCGACGTCACACCAACGTTTTATTGATGAAGAGGTCAGCACTAGCGTGCTGCGCACGTTGACAGACAAAGGTTGGATTGAGTCGATTGAGCGCAAGCCTCATTTTGCTAAGTGGGGCGCTGATATTGAAGCCGATGTCGAGAAACCAAAGCTGAATGAAGAGCAAGCGATCGCCATCGCGACGGTCAACAGTTTCAGCGGTTTTGGCTGCTTTTTGCTCGAAGGGGTGACCGGTTCAGGCAAAACCGAGGTGTACCTCAACATGATTAAGCCAGTTCTCGAACGGGGTCAGCAGGCTTTGGTATTGGTACCGGAAATCGGTCTGACGCCGCAAACCATCAATCGCTTTCGAAAGCGTTTTAACGTACCGATTGAGGTAGTGCACTCTGGATTGAATGACACCGAGCGTCTCAATGCTTGGTTGTGCGCGCGCGATAAAGTGGCCGGCATTGTGATTGGGACGCGATCTGCATTGCTGACGCCTTTTGCTGATCTGGGCATTATTATTGTCGATGAAGAGCACGATAGCTCTTACAAGCAGCAAGATAGCTTGCGCTACCATGCGCGCGATGTGGCGGTTATGCGCGCCAACAAAGAGCAGATCCCGATTGTGCTTGGTTCAGCAACGCCCGCGTTAGAAACGCTGCACAATGCGCTGTCTGGCAAATACCACCATCTGCATTTGTCTCGCCGAGCAGGCAGTGCGGTGCCCACCACCAATCAAGTGATTGACGTCAAAGGGCTCTATTTGGAAGGGGGCCTCTCTGCGCCATTGATCGCTCAAATGCGCAAGCACCTCAACGCGGGCAACCAGGTGATGCTGTTTTTAAATCGACGCGGCTTTTCCCCGGCTCTGATGTGTCATGAATGTGGCTGGATTGCGGAATGCAAGCGCTGCGACGCTTACTACACCTACCATCAGCACAGCAGCGAGATTCGCTGCCACCACTGTGGCTCTCAGCAGCCGACGATCCACCAGTGCCAAGGGTGTGGTTCCACTCAACTGGTCACGGTCGGGGTGGGAACAGAGCAACTAGAGAAACAGCTGCATACGCTCTTTCCAGAGCAAAAAACCATTCGTATTGATCGCGACAGCACGCGGCGCAAAGGCAGCCTAGAAGAGGCGCTAAGCGCCATTCGACGCGGTGAATATCAGATTCTGATCGGCACGCAAATGCTCGCCAAAGGGCACCATTTCCCGGATGTGACGCTGGTGGCGCTGTTGGATGTCGATGGCTCACTTTACAGCAGCGACTTTCGAGCCTCTGAGCGCTTAGCTCAGCTCTTCATTCAGGTGGCAGGCCGGGCGGGGCGTGCCAGCAAACCCGGTGAAGTGTTGCTGCAAACTCACCACCCAGAGCACAGCCTATTGCAAGCACTGTTGAAAAAGAGTTATCGGGACTTCGCCGAGGTGGCCTTAGCAGAGCGTAAACTGGCGGCGTTGCCCCCGTATTCGTTTTTAACGCTGTTTCGTGCAGAGGCCAACCAATCTGAGTTGGTGGAAGAGTTCCTACGCCAAGTCCGCTTTACTTTAGAGTCTCACCCTTTGTTTGATTCTGGCTGCATGGTACTGGGCCCGACTCCCGCCCCGCTTGCCAAACGTGCGGGTAAGTTCCGTTGGCAATTGCTGCTGCAAACCGAGCAGCGCTCGTTAATGCAAAAGCTGCTGGCCAGTGCTAAGCCGGCTATCGAGTTGCTGCCGAGCGCGAAAAAGGTCCGTTGGTCGGTCGATATCGAGCCTCAAGACTTGAGCTAACACGCCGATTAGTTTAAATAGGGGCAGGGACGATAGGCGCTGTGAGCTGATTTCGTCCTTTTTCATTTATTTGTGACTTAGCTCTCCTTTATAGTTCGGGTTTTGTTAAATATCCCGTAACTTTCTGTTTCGAAATGAATAAACTAGTTGTTTGGAAAGGGATAGGCGAAGCGAACCTTGGCAGGAGCCAAACGATTGCTTTCGCTGCCAATAAGAGTGGGCATCAGCCTACCATCATCATAAGCGGTGCAGGATTGACCCCGTCATCACCACACCAGACGCTATGATCAAGGCAATAAGGTTTAGGTGGCTAAAGCGCTACATCTTTAATTAAGAGGGTTAATAACTTATGGCGACAATGAAGGATGTTGCCCAGCTTGCGGGAGTGTCGACGGCGACGGTATCACGGGCGTTGATGAATCCCGAGAAAGTCTCTTCTGCGACGAGAAAACGCGTCGAAGAGGCGGTGCTTGAAGCTGGCTACTCACCCAATTCGCTGGCGCGCAATCTGCGTAGAAACGAATCAAAGACCATCATCGCGATCATCCCAGACATTTGCGATCCCTATTACACCGAAATCATTCGCGGCATTGAAGATGCGGCAATGGAGCACGGTTACATCGTATTGCTTGGGGACAGCGGCCAACAAAGAAAGCGCGAAAGCTCTTTTGTGAACTTGGTATTCACTAAGCAGGCCGATGGCATGCTGCTGCTCGGTACGGATCTACCGTTTGATGTCAGCAAGCCAGAGCAAAAGAATTTACCGCCGATGGTCATGGCTTGCGAATTTGCGCCTGAGTTAGAGTTGCCCACCGTGCATATCGACAACCTCACCTCTGCGTTTGAAGCAGTCAACTACTTGACTCAGATGGGCCATCGCCGCGTTGCGCAGATTTCGGGCCCAGAAAGTGCGGCGCTCTGTCAGTTCCGCCACCAAGGCTATCAACAAGCGTTGCGTCGTGCAGGATTGACGATGAACGAACAATATTGCGCAGAGGGTAACTTCACGTTTGAAGATGGCGCGAAGGCGATACGTCAGTTATTGGCGCTCTCTGAGCCACCCACTGCGGTCTTCTGTCACAACGATGTGATGGCGATTGGCGCGATTCAAGAAGCGAAAAAGCTAGGGCTTCGAGTACCACAAGATTTGTCGGTTGTCGGCTTTGATGACATTCAGTTTGCGCAATACTGCGATCCACCACTCACGACGATTTCTCAGCCACGTTATGAAATCGGGCGTCAGGCGATGCTGATGATGCTTGAGATCCTCCGTGGTCACGACGTGCGTGCCGGTTCTCGACTGCTCGAAACAGAACTGGTGATTCGAGATAGCGCCGCGCCGCCGCGCGTCCTCTAGACGACTTGAACGGTCATTGAGCCGCCGGGCGCGCTGGCCGCGCCACTTTGCGGCCAGTTTTGCTGAGCCGCTTCCAATTCCGGTCTGTCCTCACACACAAATCTGCTTTAACATAGCGAGCAGTTGTATTGAATGGTTTGATAATCAGTTGTGGCGAATAGAGATTACGTAAAGCGCGGCAGTAGCCGTAAGCCGACTAAAAAAACCGCCCCGCGCCGCAAGAAACCGTGGCGCAGTGGTTTGTTGGCCATCGTCTTGGTCTCGGCGTTCGGTTATGGGTTGTATCTACTCAGTAGCGATCCTGAGCCGCCTGCGCCGGTGGTTCAACCCGCGAAGCCTACCCCGAAACCCAAAGCGAAAAGCAGCCAAACTCTCCCTCCTCCGCCAGAAGAGAAGTGGGACTATGTCGAGTCGTTGCCGAGTCGTGAAGTGGAAGTGAAAGCCAAAGAGCTGGTGGTGTCTGAGATCCCCTACATCATGCAGTGCGGCGCGTACAAAACCGCGCAGCAAGCTGAAGCGCGTAAGTTGGATATTGCTTTCCAAGGCATCAACAGCAAAATTCGCAAAAAAGAAGACAGCAGTTGGTATCGCGTGGTGCTTGGCCCATACAAATTTAAGCGTGACGCAGAGCGTGACAAGCACAAGTTACAGCGCGCCAAGATAGAGCCTTGTGCGATTTGGAAAGAAGCACAATAAACGCTCACGTCTAATGCGTTCAAAGTCAAAACATCGCCCCGCCTTCTTGTCGGGGCGATGTCTTTTCTGCCCTTGAATTCTGTTTTTTACAGCCTCATATAAAGACTAACATCCAAATGAATAAAGTATGAGGCCCCACCGTGACTACCATTGTATCCGTACGTCGTAACAACAAAGTCGTCATTGCTGGTGATGGACAAGTATCACTGGGTAACACCGTGATGAAAGGCAACGCACGTAAAGTTCGCCGTTTGTACAACAACAAGGTACTTGCGGGATTTGCCGGTGGTACTGCCGACGCGTTTACCTTGTTCGAACGTTTTGAAAGTAAGTTGCAAATGCACCAAGGTCATTTGACCAAAGCGGCGGTTGAGCTGGCCAAAGATTGGCGCAGTGACCGTGCGCTGCGCAAGCTTGAAGCTCTGTTGGCGGTTGCTGATGAGACAGCATCGTTGATCATTACCGGGAATGGAGATGTGGTGCAGCCAGAAAACGATTTGATCGCGATTGGTTCTGGGGGCAACTTTGCGCAAGCAGCAGCGACGGCACTGCTGGAAAACACCGAACTCGACGCCCGTGAAATCGCGGAAAAGTCGCTCAAAATTGCTGGTGATATCTGTGTGTTCACCAACCATCACCACACTATCGAAGAACTAGAAATCCCGCACAGCGCTGCGAAGTAAAAACCAAGATAGTGGTCACTACATTTAAGGAATTCAATTATGTCTGAAATGACTCCTCGCGAAATCGTCCACGAACTGAATCGCCACATCATTGGCCAAGAAAACGCAAAACGCTCTGTGGCGATCGCGCTCCGTAACCGCTGGCGTCGTATGCAGCTAGAAGAAGGCTTGCGCAGCGAAGTGACACCGAAGAACATTCTGATGATCGGGCCAACGGGTGTGGGTAAAACTGAAATTGCCCGTCGCTTAGCCAAGTTAGCCAATGCGCCCTTCATCAAAGTTGAAGCCACCAAGTTCACGGAAGTGGGCTACGTGGGCAAAGAGGTGGAGACCATTATTCGTGATTTGACCGATGTCGCGGTCAAAATGACGCACCAACAGGCGATGGAAAAAGTGAAGTTCCGCGCCGAGGAGCAAGCCGAGGAGCGCATTCTTGATGCGCTATTGCCGCCAGCACGCGATGCTTGGGGCCAGAATGAGCAGCAAGACGAGAGTTCGTCGAATACTCGTCAAGTGTTCCGCAAAAAACTCCGTGAAGGCAAACTTGACGATAAAGAGATTGAGATTGATGTCGCTGCGCCACAAATGGGCGTCGAGATCATGGCGCCTCCTGGCATGGAGGAGATGACCAATCAGCTTCAAGGCATGTTCGCCAACTTAGCCGGTGATACTAAGAAGAAGCGTAAGCTGAAAATCAAAGATGCGTTCAAAGCGTTGACCGAAGAAGAAGCCGCGAAGCTGGTCAATCAAGAAGAGCTCAAAGAACAAGCGATCTTTAACGTCGAAAACAACGGCATCGTGTTTATCGATGAGATTGATAAAATCTGTAAGCGCGGCGAAAGCTCTGGCCCAGATGTGTCTCGTGAAGGCGTACAGCGTGACTTACTGCCGTTGATTGAAGGCAGCACGGTCTCGACCAAACACGGTATGGTCAAAACCGACCATATTCTGTTTGTCGCATCGGGCGCTTTCCAAGTGGCGAAGCCATCGGATCTGATTCCAGAGCTGCAAGGTCGTCTACCGATTCGTGTCGAGCTGGAGGCGCTCTCTAGTCACGATTTCAAGCGTATCCTAACAGAGCCTAAAGCATCACTGACCGAGCAGTACTGCGCGTTGATGAAAACCGAAGACGTTGACATTGAGTTCACCGAAGAGGGCATCACCCAGATTGCAGAAGCGGCATGGACGGTCAATGAAACCACCGAGAACATCGGTGCACGCCGTCTGCACACCGTGATGGAGCGCTTGATGGATGAAATCTCCTTTGAAGCGACCGACAAGGCAGGCTCTAAGTTGGTGATTGATGCGCAATACGTGAAAGCGCGCTTGGGTGAGTTTGTCGAAGACGAAGATCTCAGCCGCTTTATTCTGTAAGTGCGGTAGACACTCACAAACGAGGCATAAGATAAACAAAGCCCGCTCAGTTGAGCGGGCTTTCTATGTTTAACAGGCTGAGGCTTAGATCATAAAGATAAAAATGACCGCCAACGCTGAGATAAGGGCTGCGAAGAAGTAGCAGGCAATTTTGCCGACGACACCCGCATGGATTTTAAGGTCATGCATGCCGTGATGGACACGGTGCATGGCGTGCCACATGGGTAGAGCCAGTGTGCCGATGATAAACAGCGCACCGATGATGCTGGTGGCAAACTCGGACACGCGCTCATAGCTCAATGCGTCTGCGCTGATGATGCCCAGCGGGGCCAGCACACCTAAGACCAAGATAGTCACAGGGGTGATCATCGCGAACCAAGTGCCGCCAGCGCCAAATAGCCCCCACCATACTGGCTCATCACTGCGTTTAGGGGCTCTGTTAACGTTGAAATTTGAATTCATGATTACGGCTCCTTACACCACCACGAGGACGACGAGAGAGATAAACGCCACCGCTGCCCACTGAGTGAGAACGACGATCTTTTTATCAACGGGTTTGCCTTTTAAGCGAATCGGCATCACTTGCGGCATCATGCTAAAGAAGGTTTGGGCGTGCAGTAAACTGCCAGCCAACGCCACAATGTTGATGGCGATGACCACTGGGTTTGCCATAAAGCCAAGCCAGCTTTGCCACGCTTCTGGGCCTTTGACCAGCGAACCCAATCCGATGGTGAGGAACAGAGTAAACAGCACTAAAGGCAACACCGTTGCTTCACGCAACATGTAGAAGCGGTAAAACGGATGATCTTTCCACCAGGTGCGTTTTACTTCACGAACGTAAGGTTTACGGTTACTCATCCTTATGCCTCCTCTTTTGCAGGTGTGCCGTCAGGCTTTAACATAGCAATCACGAAGTCCATCGAGGATTCGACTTTGCCTTGGTTCACAGCCGCCGCAGGATCCACGCTCTTCGGACACACTTCTGAGCAGTAGCCGACGAAGGTACAGCCCCATGCGCCATTGTCACCGTTGATCAGCGCCATGCGCTCGGCTTTACCGTTGTCGCGGCTGTCGAGGTTATAACGATGCGCCAAGGTGAGGGCCGCAGGGCCAATGAACTCAGGGTTAAGACCAAACTGAGGGCAGGCGGCGTAACACAAACCACAGTTGATGCAGCCAGCAAATTGCTTGTATTTGGCCATTTGCTCAGGCGTCTGTAGGTTAGTGCCGTCTTCGGGTTTACGGTCGTTTCCTATGATGTAAGGCTTGATGGCTTCAAGACGCTCAATGAATGGCGTCATATCGACAATCAAATCTTTTTCGATAGGGAAGTTTGCCAACGGCTCGATTTTGACGCCATTTGGGTAGTCACGTAGAAAGCTCTTACACGCCAGTTTTGGCACACCATTGACCATGATGCCGCAAGAGCCACAAATCGCCATGCGGCAAGACCAGCGGTAAGAGAGCTCTTTGTCTAAGTTGTCTTTGACGTAACCAATCGCATCAAGGATGGACATGGTTTCATCAAACGGCACTTGGAAGGTTTCAAAGTGCGGTTCGTTGTCGGTTTCTGGGTCATAACGCAGAATGTCGACTTTTTGAATGCGGTTGGCTGACATTAGGCTTTCTCCTCTGCGTTTTTCTCGGCGGCTTCTTGTGCGGCGGCTTTTTCAGCGGCTTCACCGTAGAGGCGTGCTTTCGGCTGTGACTTGGTGATGGTGACATCACTGTAGTCGATGCTTGGCGCTGCATCCGCTTGATAGAAGGCGAGGGAGTGCTTAAGGAAGTTCACGTCATCGCGCTCTGTGCAGCCATCATCAAGACGCTGGTGGGCACCGCGAGACTCTTTACGCAAAATCGCCGAATGCACCATGGCTTCCGCCACTTCAAGGCCGTACCCCACTTCGATGGCGTAGAGCAGATCAGTGTTGAACACCTTACCTTTGTCCTTGATGCCAATACGCTTGTAGCGCTGTTTGAGCTCGGTGATTTTATCTATGGTTGCTTGCATTAGATCTTCTTGACGATAGATGCCGCAGCCCGCTTCCATGGTGTGGCCCATTTCCGTGCGAATATCCGCCCAGTTTTCGTCACCCTCTTGATTCATTAGGGCTTGAATACGGGCTTCCACCTCTTTGATTTGCGCGTCAATCGCGGCGTCATTCCAACCTTTGAACTCGGCGGCGCGCTGTACGGCTTGCTCGCCCGCCACGCGGCCAAACACAACAAACTCAGCCAGGGAGTTTGAACCTAAGCGGTTTGCGCCATGCAGACCAACAGACGCACACTCACCGACCGCAAATAGGCCTTTGATGCGTGTTTCACACTGGCCATTGGTTTCAATCCCGCCCATGGTGTAGTGAACCGTTGGACGAATTGGGATGGGCTCTTTGGCTGGGTCAACGTTAACGTAGGCTTTGGCCAGTTCACAGATGAACGGCAAGCGCTCTTGGAGGTACTCTTCACCGAGGTGGCGCAAATCAAGGTGGACCACATCACCGAGTGGGTGCTTGATGGTGTTGCCTTTTTGCTGCTCATGCCAGAACGCTTGGGATACTTTGTCGCGTGGCCCTAGTTCCATGTATTTGTTCTTCGGTTGACCCACCGGAGTCTCTGGTCCCATGCCGTAATCTTGCAGGTAGCGGTAACCGTTTTTATTGACGATGATCCCGCCTTCACCACGACAACCTTCGGTCATGAGGATACCGGTACCTGGTAGGCCGGTTGGGTGGTATTGCACGAACTCCATATCACGCAGTGGCACACCATGACGATACGCCATCGCCATGCCATCGCCTGTCACGATACCGCCGTTGGTATTGCAGTGATAGACACGACCCGCACCGCCCGTGGCCAGTACTACAGACTTGGCTTTGATGGTGACCAGTTCCCCTTCCGACATATGAATGGCAATCAGACCTTGCACTTCACCGTCATCCACCAACAAGTCAACGACAAAATACTCATCAAAACGGTTGATGTTGTTGTATTTCATCGAGGTTTGGAACAGGGTGTGCAGCATGTGGAAGCCAGTTTTATCCGCTGCAAACCAGGTTCGCTCGACCTTCATACCGCCAAAGCGGCGCACATTGACTTCGCCGTTTTCTTTCCGACTCCAAGGGCAACCCCATTGCTCCATCTGGATCATTTCGCGCGTGGCGTTTTCAACAAAGTATTCAACGACGTCCTGTTCACAAAGCCAGTCACCCCCACCTACGGTATCGTTGAAGTGGTTGTCTAGGCTGTCCTCATCCTTGATAACTGCGGCTGAGCCACCTTCTGCAGCAACCGTGTGGGAACGCATAGGATAGACTTTTGAAATCAAAGCGATGTTTAAATCGGGATTTGCTTCAGCTGCTGCAATAGCAGTTCTCAGACCAGCGCCGCCGGCGCCGATGACTGCGATATCTGTGGTAATGGTTTGCACAGTTATCCTCCAGTGTGAAAGTGCGGATGATTCCGCTTGTTATTGTTGCTTTGGGAAGCCCCCAAAAGTGGTAGGGGTAGTGTAGAAGAGCCACCCTAGGGAAAAATTGATGTATTTAGGTTTTTGCTCCGGTAGTGCACATAAGAGCATAAAAAATCTAGGATATGTGATAGTTATCACGGCGACTGATGGATGGGGATGAGTGGGCTATCAATGAGGGCGGCGATAACCTGCTTAACCCTTGTTGGACTTTGTGATACGTTGCGCAGCAAATGACTTCAAGAGAATAGAGCTTTGAACTGGCAACCGACCGCATCGATCGCAGCGCTGAAACAGCGTGCTCACGTATTACAAACCCTACGCCAATTTTTCGCTGACCGAGGCGTCATGGAGGTGGATACTCCGGCGATGAGCCAAGCGACGGTGACAGACATTCACTTGCACACCTTCCAAACTCAGTTTGTCGGTCCTGGCTATGCCGATGGGCAAGCGCTCTATTTAATGACCAGTCCTGAGTTTCACATGAAACGCTTATTGGCTGCAGGCAGTGGTTCGATTTATCAGATCAACAAGGCATTTCGTAACGAAGAGAGCGGCCGCTACCACAATCCGGAGTTCACCATGTTGGAGTGGTACCGGGTGGGTTTTGACCATCACCAACTGATGGATGAGATGGACGACTTGTTGCAGCAGGTCCTAAACGTGGCGCCGGCCGAGCGAATGAGCTACCAAAACGCCTTCTTGCAAGTGCTTGGTGTGTGTCCGTTAGACGCGAGCATGGAAGAGCTCAAAGTTGCCGCTGCCACATTGGGGCTGGCGGATATTGCTCAGCCAGAGCAAGACAGAGATACGCTGTTGCAACTGCTATTTAGTGTCGGTGTGGAAGCCAAGATTGGCCAAACTCGTCCTGCTTTTGTGTACGACTTCCCAGCGACGCAAGCGGCGCTCGCGAAAATTAATCCGACCGATGAACGGGTTGCGGATCGTTTCGAAGTCTATTTTCGCGGCATAGAGCTGGCGAACGGATTCCACGAATTGGATAACCCCAAAGAGCAACAAGCGCGTTTTGAGCAAGACAACCAAAAACGCCAGCAGATGGGCTTGCCGGTTCAGCCGATGGACGGCCATTTAATCGCAGCGCTAGAGGCGGGTTTGCCTGAGTGTGCTGGGGTGGCGCTAGGGGTGGATCGTTTGATCATGCTGGCATTGGGCTTTGAGCATATCGAACAGGTTATTGCCTTCCCCGTGACGCGCGCATAGGGTAAGGGTCGCGCAGTATAGCGTGGTGATTAAGAGGCGTCTTTGTCGAGAAATGTGCAACAGATTCTTATTCTGAGCGCTTTTGACTCGCGCCGTCCCATCATCCTCGTTATACTCCCAAGCTGAATTTTAGTCGGGGGCTGTCCATCCGTTGTACAGTTCCAAAATCGAAGAGCACAGGACATGCAAGAGTACATCGCATTTTTTCAACAGAACATGATTCTCTCTTTGGTATGGGCGGGTCTATTGGTTGCCCTTATCATGAACATCGTGAAATCCACTACCGCGGCCTACAAAGAGATCACGGCAGCGCAAACGACTCAATTAATGAACCGTGAAAACGGTGTGGTGGTTGATATCCGCTCAAAAGATGAGTTCCGCAAAGGCCACATCACGGATGCAGTTCACATTTTGCCATCAGACATCAAAGCGGGCAGCTTTGGCGCTCTTGAAAACCACAAATCCGACCCAATCATCGTAGTATGCAAAACAGGTCAGACGGCGCAAGAAAGCGCGAATCTTCTAGCGAAAGCGGGCTTTGAGAACGTGAATCTTCTCAAAAACGGTTTGATTGCTTGGAGTGAAGCGAACCTGCCTCTGGTTAAAGGCAAAAAGTAATTCATTGAGCGCTGATTGAAAAATCGGCGTTTATTCAAGAGAGATGTGAACAGAGCCACGATTTAACGTGGAAATCGAGTCAGCGTCATATCTCTCGGTTAGTCTCTTGGCAGACTATTTTCTATGAAAGGATTTGAACCATGGCTGAAGCAGCACCGCAACAAGAAGCTCAAAACTTCGCAATTCAACGTATCTTCCTAAAAGACGTATCATTTGAAGCACCGAACTCACCAACCATGTTCCAAAAAGAGTGGAACCCAGATGTTAAGCTGGATCTAGACACGCAAAGCCGTGAGCTAGGTGAAGGTGTTTACGAAGTCGTGCTTCGTCTTACCGTGACAGTGAAGAACGCAGACGACACAGCATTCCTTTGTGAAGTTCAGCAAGGTGGTATCTTCACGGCTGAGAAAATGGAAGCGGGTCAATTGGCGCACTGCCTAGGCGCATTCTGCCCGAACATCCTATTCCCTTACGCGCGTGAAACCATCTCAAGCTTGGTTGTGAAAGGCACGTTCCCACAATTGAACCTAGCGCCAGTGAACTTTGATGCGTTGTTCATGAACTACCTACAGCAACAAGCTCAGCAAGGTGAGGGTGAAGCTCAGGCGTAATCTTCGCTCTGACGCAACCTTAGCGAAATGCACAGAGCATCTCATCACGATGCGCTGTGCATTTTTTGTTTGAGAATCTTGTGTTCAGCGGTTGGCAAAACGAACGCTGACCACTAGATTCTAGTCACGCAGCAGGACAACTAGGCGGAACCATGACAGACACACAATCCCAAAATGCGTATGGTCGTTCAATCTCTATGACCGTACTCGGCGCAGGCTCATACGGCACGTCGCTGGCCATTTCGTTGGCACGTAACGGTGCCAATGTGGTGCTATGGGGGCACGAGCCTGAGCACATGGCGCGTCTTGAAGCCGCACGCGCCAACGAAGAATTTTTACCCGGCATCACTTTTCCAGACAGCTTGATCATTGAGACGGACTTAGAAAAAGCCGTCAGTGCCAGTCGAGATCTCCTTGTGGTGGTGCCAAGCCACGTATTTGGTCTGGTGTTGAACAGTGTTAAGCCCTATTTGCGCTCAGACACTCGCATCTGCTGGGCGACCAAAGGGCTAGAGCCTGAAACCGGTCGATTGCTGAAAGATGTCGCCCACGATGTGATTGGCGATCAATACTCCCTTGCCGTGCTCTCTGGTCCTACCTTTGCAAAAGAGCTCGCGATGGGGATGCCGACGGCGATTTCAGTGGCTTCTCCGGATGCCGAGTTTGTGAAAGATCTGCAAGAGAAAATCCATTGCAGCAAAACCTTCCGAGTCTATGCCAACAGTGACTTTATCGGTATGCAGCTTGGCGGCGCGGTGAAAAACGTCATCGCGATTGGCGCAGGCATGTCCGACGGCATCGGTTTTGGTGCCAATGCGCGAACCGCGCTGATTACCCGTGGCTTAGCAGAGATGAGCCGATTGGGTGCGGCGCTAGGTGCGCAAGCCGAGACTTTTATGGGCATGGCGGGTTTAGGCGATCTGGTGTTGACCTGTACGGACAACCAATCGCGCAATCGCCGTTTTGGATTGGCACTGGGTCAAGGTAAGGATGTGGACACGGCGCAGCAAGAGATTGGCCAAGTGGTTGAGGGCTATCGCAACACCAAAGAGGTGTTCCTACTCGCTGAGCGTGTCGGTGTCGAGATGCCGATTGTTGACCAAATTTATCAAGTATTGTATCAAGGGAAGGACGCACGCCTAGCCGCGCAAGATTTGCTGGCGCGTGATAAGAAAGCCGAAGCATAAGCGTCATGAGGTGACTCATAAGGCGCACACCTTACTCATGTAAGGGCAGGGAGAATTAGGGACGAGCAAGTAACATGAAACATTGTGAGAAACAGAAAGTCTGGCAGACCATTGTTCGAGAAGCGCGAGAGCTCTCTGAGCAAGAGCCGATGCTCGCCAGCTTCTATCATGCGACCATCATTAAGCATGACAGTTTAGCGGCGGCGCTGAGCTACATTTTGGCCAACAAACTCAATACGGCTTCAATGCCTGCCATGGCGGTGCGAGAGGTGGTTGAGGAAGCCTTTAACTCCGATCCCAATATTACTGCCGCGGCGGCCTGTGACATCTGTGCGACGGTCAACCGTGACCCTGCAGTCTCTATGTACTCAATGCCGCTGCTGTACTTAAAGGGTTATCACGCCCTGCAAGGCTACCGCGTTGCGAACTGGCTTTGGAAGCAAGGGCGCATGGCGCTCGCCACCTATTTGCAAAACCAAATCTCTGTTGCGTGTCAGGTCGATATTCACCCAGCAGCGAGAATTGGTCGCGGCATAATGCTCGACCATGCGACCGGTATCGTCATTGGTGAGACAGCGGTGGTCGAAGATGATGTCTCCATTTTGCAAGACGTCACCTTGGGTGGTACCGGTAAAGAGTGCGGCGATCGTCACCCGAAAATTCGTGAAGGTGTGATGATTGGCGCTGGGGCGAAAATTTTGGGTAATATCGAAGTGGGAGAAGGCGCGAAGATTGGTTCGTGTTCCGTTGTCCTTCAGCCTGTGCCGCCACACACGACGGTTGCGGGTGTGCCAGCCAAAATTGTCGGTCGACCGAAAACCGATAAGCCCTCTTTGGATATGGACCAACAGTTCAATGGCAAGTCACAAAGCTTCATTGGTGGCGATGGGATCTAAGCTATGAGCGCTTTGATGCTATGTTTACCACGATGCCATGTTTGCCACGATGTTATGTTTACCACTTAGCCGAGAAAAGAAAAAAGTCAGCATCACGCTGACTTTTTTGTCTCTTTCAACCTAATGCAGTTAGGTCAGTGCCATTACGCCATGTCGTTCAACTCAGCGAGCACTTCTTCTGCCCAATCAATCCAAGTTTGACGAATCAAAAGATTGCGACGCAGCGTGAGACGTTCTAGACGTTGCTGCTTGTCTAGGGTCGCAGGCGTTGAGTAGTAACCGCTCTCGATTTCTTGGTAGTGCGCGACTAGCTTGCGTGACTCATCGATAAGCTCAGCGAGCTGAGTGCGAAACGGTGCAGAGGGTTGGATAGCACACGCCATCAACTTTGCACAGAACTCATCACGTACCGTAGGGTGCGCGGTCGGTTGATCAAACCACTCACCCAGTGCAGTACGGCCGGCATCGGTAATGGAGTACACTTTACGATCGGGTTTGCCTTCTTGAGGCTCGAGAACACAGGTCACAAGATTGTTTTGCGCCATCTTGTTCAGTTCGCGGTAGACTTGCTGGTGGCTTGCTTTCCAAAAGTAGCCGATAGTGGCAGAAAATTCTTTGGTAATATCGTAGCCCGTCGCATCACGAGTGCTCAGGACCGTTAAAATAACGTGTGGTAATGACATGTCTTCAATCCAAATGGTCAATAAACTTCAAAATACAACCGCTTAATCTTGTGTGTGCTTCTTTGGCACGAATTCTTTTGTCAAGCGGCGCCAACAATGTGTTGGCCATGTCACCTTAAAAAGCCATCTATCACCTAGGTCGATATACTATCGATACGCAAGCTGGTGTTGTTATAGTCACTTGCGATGGCTGAGTAGTATATCTAAATAATAAGCATAAAGTAGAATAGAAGGACAATGTTGCCTAAAAAACTGATAAAAGACTCAATAGATTTTTACCTGTAGTTTTTTATTTTTAATGGTGAGTTATTTTGTCCTAATTTAGAAATATTATGCCTGAAAAATTGTATTTTTGGTATTCCATACAATATTTGGCGCTATTTCGGCGCCGTGTAGTGGCTCGTTTTCCTCGTTAGTATTTGTTTTATAATAAAAAAGGCCGATAGATGACTATCGGCCTTTTAGGTTTAATGGGCGGTGTGCGCCCAAATTTTGTGCGCTAGGCTTAGCCGGTGTTACGCATGCCTGCCGCAATACCTGCGATGGTGAGCATTAAGGCTTCTTCCAGCTCTTCCGATGGCTCGTCAGTTTGACGCGTACGATAGAGCAGCTCTGCTTGCAGCATGTTCAATGGCTCAACATAGATATTGCGCAGGCGAATGGACTCTTGTCCCCACGGGTCGCTCTGCATCAAGTTCTCGTTGTTTTCGACATTCAGTACGGTTTTGATGTCTTTTTGTAGCTGTGCACGTAGGCGATCGCCGAGAGGCAGCAGCTCAGGATCTGCCAAGCGTTCATCGTAGTAGCGAGAAATGTCGATATTACACTTGCTGTAGACCATTTCGAGCATTCCAAGACGGGTTGAGAAGAATGGCCACTCACGACACATCTCTTCCAGTAGCGCTTGGTGCCCTTTGTCGACGGAGTATTGAATCGCTTCACCTGCACCTAGCCATGCCGGTAGTACGAGACGGTTTTGGCTCCAAGAGAAAATCCAAGGAATCGCACGTAGGCTCTCTACACCGCCGTTCGGGTTACGCTTAGCTGGGCGAGAGCCCAGTGGTAGTTTACCAAGCTCCAGCTCTGGCGTTGCTTGACGGAAGTAAGGCACGAAGTCTGGCTCGCCGCGTACAATGCCACGATAGGCTTCACAGCTCACTTCAGACAGCACGTTCATCAGATCGCGCCACTCTTGTTTCGGCTCTGGTGGTGGCAGCAGGTTTGCCTCGAGAATTGCACTCGCGTAGAGGTTGAAACTGTTGACCGCCACTTCAGGTAAACCGAGTTTAAAGCGAATCATCTCACCTTGCTCTGTTACGCGTAGGCCACCTTTCAAGCTCTTTGGTGGCTGAGACAGCAGCGCTGCATGTGCAGGTGCACCGCCACGGCCAATCGTGCCGCCGCGACCGTGGAAGAGGGTCAACTCTACGCCTTCCTCTTCCGCCACTTTGACCAAGGACTCCATTGCGTGGTACTGGGCCCAACCGGCCGACATGACGCCAGCGTCTTTGGCGGAATCCGAGTAGCCGATCATCACCATTTGGTGGTTTTGAATGAATCCGCGGTACAAGTCGATGCTCATCAGCTGTTTGATGACCGCTTCGGCGTTATTAAGATCGTCGAGCGTTTCAAACAGCGGGCAAACGTCCATACGGTACGGGCAGCCCGACTCTTGCAGCAGCAAGTGCACCGCGAGAACATCAGAGGCGGTACGTGCCATAGAGATCACGTATGCGCCAAATGCTTCGCGGGGCTGAGCGGCAATGATCTTACAGGTGTCGAGCACCTCTTTGACAGGTTCAGAGGGTTCCCAATCGCGTGGCAGAAGTGGGCGCTTGGACGCCAGTTCATTGGTCAGGAACGCAATCTTATCTTGCTCGCTCCATTGGTCGTAATCGCCAATGCCCAGGTAGCGAGTCAGCTCTGACAGGACATCCGAATGACGGGTACTCTCTTGACGAATATCCAAACGTACTAAGTGCACGCCGAAGGCTTTAATGCGGCGTAAGGTGTCGAGCAGCGAACCATCTGCAATCTTGCCCATGCCACACTCATGCAGTGACTGGTAGCAAGCGTAGAGGGGATCCCACAGCTGTGCGATGCGTTGCAGTGGCGCTTTGACCGCCAGCTTCTGACCGTGGATCTTAGCATCAAGGATGTCTTTGGTGTCGGTCAGCAGTTCACGCAGCTCTTTGAGCACGGCACGGTAAGGTTCATGCTCATCATCGCCGGCGAGTGCTCTCACCGCGTCATTGCAGCGCGTCATGGACAATTCACTGACTAACTCGTTGACATCGCTGAGATAGAGATCCGCGGCTTTCCAGCGAGAAAGCAACATGACTTCACGGGTGATGGTGTGGGTGACAAACGGGTTGCCATCGCGATCGCCGCCCATCCAAGATGAAAAATGAACAGGGCGAGCATCGATAGGCAGCCCTTCACCAAGGTAATCCGTGAGTTTGTCGTCAAGCTCACGCAAGAAGTCAGGCACGGCTTCCCACAGTGAGTTTTCAACCACAGCAAAGCCCCATTTCGCTTCATCGAGCGGAGTTGGGCGCTGCTTACGAATGGTGTCAGAATGCCAGCTCTGGGCAATCAGCTGCTCAAGGCGGCGTTCGGTCTTTTGGCGCTCTTTGGCGGACAGATCGCCAAGCTCAAGCTTGGACAAGCATTTGTTGATTTTAACCAGCTTGTTGATCATGGTGCGACGAGTGATCTCCGTCGGGTGCGCCGTGAGCACCAATTCGATGTTCAGATCGCGCACAGCCTGAGCGGTATCTAGTTTGCTGATCTCATTATTGCTCAGTTTGGCAAACAAGCTGTTGATGGCGTCCGGCTCACACACGTGCTCATCACAATGGCGTGAAATCGTATGGTACTGCTCCGCCATGTTGGTGAGGTTGAGGAACTGGTTGAACGCGTGCGCAACGGGAGTTAACTGCTCGTTTGGCAGGCTTTTGATCTCTTCAATCAAGCTCTCGCGGTCTTCTTTGTTGCCTGCGAGGGCGGATTTAGAAAGCTTACGAATTGTTTCTACTTTATCGAGCAGTGCTTCACCATGAGCATCCTTAATGGTGTTGCCGAGCAAGTGCCCGAGCATGCTTACGTTGCTTCGAAGAGCAGAGTATTTCTCATTCATTGTCGTCCTGCCTTGTAAAAAAATTACATCCATTGTTCTTTTGATAAGCCAACAATCTAGCGAAAAATGTCGCTTAGAGTCAATTATCACATGCAAAGTTTGCAAATATTATGCAATCGATATCAATGGGCAAAAAGCATCCAACCCCAGAGAAAATGGGTGAAATTTTATTACATTTGAAGTGGCTAACGACGAAAGATTGCCCTGCTCGAGAGGAAAATCACCGAGCAGGGCGACGTGTCTGTTTTTAGAAACAGTATTTGTACATGGCTTTTGACAGTACATCGATGGTCGGATCGATAAAATCGAAGGCGAGGAACTCATCGGGCTGGTGGGCTTGGTCAATCGATCCGGGGCCAAGCACCAAGGTCGGACATAACTGCTGCAAAAACGGCGCTTCGGTACAGTAGTTGACCGTTTCCGCGTCCATGCCACAAATGGACTCCATACCACCAATAAACGGGTGATCATGTTGACACTCATATCCCGGGATCGGCTCATGCAGCGGCGTGATTTCAATTCGGCCGGGCCATTTGGCTTCGACGTCTTTCAGTGCGCCGCGCAGCATGTTGTCGAGGCCATCCAAACTGATACCGGGCAACGGTCTCACGTCATAATGCAGCTCGCAGCAGCCACAGATGCGGTTGGCGCTGTCGCCGCCGTGGATGTGACCCAGATTGAGAGTCGGGCTCGGAATCGCAAACCCTGGGTGGTGATACTCTTTGATCAGTTTGTCGCGCAGTTGCATCAGCGCGTACAACACTTCATGCATGATCTCGATGGCGTTGACACCAAGCGCAGGGTCAGAAGAGTGGCCCGATTTACCGGTCACGCGCACGGCATTGGCGACGTGCCCTTTATGGCCACGAATAGGCACTAAACTGGTTGGCTCGCCGATGATGCAGTAGTCCGGTTTAAACGGGGCGTGTTCAGTGAAATGACGAGCGCCGAGCATGGTCGTCTCTTCATCGCATGTGGCTAAGATGTAGAGCGGTTTGCTTTGTTTGCTCCAGTCGACCTTTTTTACCGCTTCAATAATAAAGGCAAAAAAGCCTTTCATATCGGCTGTGCCTAAGCCGTAGAAACGGTTGTTGTCTTCTGTTAGGGCGTGAGGGTTGTAGTTCCAGCGTCCTTCATCAAATGGCACCGTATCGCTGTGTCCGGCCAGCAATAAGCCGCCTTCTCCTGAGCCTTTCTTTGCCATCAGGTTGAACTTGCCCGGTTCGACTTGCGTGACTTCGACCTGAAAGCCGATGTCTTTGAGCCAGCCTGCGAGCTTTTCAATGACTTGCTGATTGCCTTCATCCCAGCGTGGGTCGGTCGAGCTGATGGATGAGGTAGAAATAAGGCCGCGGTAGACCTCGATAAAGCTAGGTAATTGCATATTTAGTTCGCATTCCCTGTTGACATAATTCTATTAAGAAGGTAAAACACATAATAAATCACTTTTAATGAATAAAAAACCGTTAAAAGCTAAAGTTTGTAAATTTATAGTCACTCTTTGGGTGGCGTTTTTAACCCAATTATGGATGTCGAGATGCTAAAAACCACAATCATCGGTGCCAGCGGCTACACAGGCGCAGAATTGGCGCTCATGGTGCAAAAACACCCAGAGCTTACGCTAGCAGGTTTATATGTTTCCGCCAATAGCGTCGATGCAGGTAAGAGCATTGCGACACTGCACCCCAAGTTACAAGGTTTAGTGACCGAGCCAGTGCAGCCGCTCGTTGACGTGGCTAAGGTTGGCAAAGAGAGCGACGTGGTCTTTCTCGCGACTGCCCATGAAGTCAGCCACGATTTAGCCGCGCCATTGCTCGAGCAAGGCTGCCAGGTATTTGATCTCTCGGGCGCTTTTCGGGTCAAAAAAGAGGGTTTCTACAGTGAGTTCTATGGTTTTGAGCACCAGTTCGAACAGCTGCTAGAAAATGCCACCTATGGTCTTGCCGAGTGGAATGAGCCAGGCATTAAACATAGCCAGCTTATTGCGGTGCCGGGTTGTTATCCCACTGCGTCACAACTTGCCATCAAGCCACTATTGCAATCTGGGTTAGTTGATACAACTCAGTGGCCAGTCATCAATGCGACAAGCGGTGTGTCGGGCGCGGGGCGCAAAGCCTCACTGACGAGCAGCTTTTGTGAAGTGAGTCTTCAGCCTTATGGCGTGTTTACTCACCGCCACCAACCGGAAATTGCCACTCATCTGGGTTGTGATGTGATCTTCACTCCTCATCTGGGCAATTTTAAACGTGGGATTCTGGCGACCATCACCATGAAGCTAGCGTCTGGTGTGACGGCTGAGCAAGTGGCACAAGCGTTTACTAACGCCTATCAGAACAAACCGGCCGTTCGTCTGCACACGACGACACTGCCTTCGATTCAGAACGTCGAAAACACACCTTTCTGCGATATTGGCTGGAAGGTTCAGGGCGAGCACATCATTGTCGTATCGGCGATTGATAACTTGCTCAAAGGCGCATCGAGTCAAGCGATGCAATGTTTAAACATCCACTACGGATATCCCGAGTTAACTGCCCTTGTTTAGTTTCAATCGTCAAGGTTGAAACTGAGTCATCAAGCGGTAGAGGTAAGAGTAATGACAGAGAACAATCAAACGCCATTAGTGATCAAATTAGGCGGTGCGGCACTTTCTTGCACCGAGACGCTCAGCCAAGTGTTTGGCGCCATCGCTAATTACCAAACTCAGGCGCAGCGACGAATTGTGATCGTCCACGGCGGCGGATACTTAGTGGACGATCTTATGGCCAAGCTCAACCTTGAAACGGTCAAAAAACAGGGTCTACGTGTGACGCCTTATGACCAAATTCCTGTCATTGCGGGTGCATTGGCTGGTACGGCCAACAAGCTACTGCAAGGGCAAGCGATTAAAGATGGCCTGAATGCTGTGGGTCTGAGCTTAGCCGATGGCGGTTTGTGTCAGGTTCAAGAGTTGGATCCGGAACTTGGCGCGGTAGGCAAAGCATCACCTGGTGATTCTACCGTGTTGCAAGCGATTTTGGCGACGGGCGCATTGCCGATCATTAGCTCGATTGGCTTGACGCAAGAGGGCCAGTTGATGAACGTGAATGCCGACCAAGCGGCGGTCGCAGTGGCTGGCGCACTGGATGCAGAATTGGTGTTGTTGTCGGATGTGAGTGGTGTACTGGATGGTAAAGGCCACCTCATCAAAAGCTTAGATGAAGAGAAAGCGCAAAGCCTGATCAAAGGCCAAGTGATCACCGATGGCATGATTGTGAAAGTCAACGCAGCGTTGGAAGCGGCGAATGACTTAGGTCGTCCGATTGAAGTAGCGACATGGCGCTACCCAGAAAAGCTCGTTGAGTTGTTCGCAGGGCAAAGCATCGGCACTCAGTTTTTACCTAAGCCATAAACACACAAAGAGATTTATGCAGTGACTTGTGGTCACTGCCAAACAAACACAGGGCGTCCGCTTGATTTGATACGCGGCACCAAAACAGATTAATCACCCAGCGCTAGGGGCATACGCCGCGCTGGATGTTGGAGAGAATAAAATGAGCAAAGTACAAGTAAACAAAGTCGTCGTCGCCTACTCTGGTGGTCTTGATACCTCAGTGATCATCCCGTGGCTAAAAGAGAACTACGACTGTGAAGTGGTCGCGTTTGTCGCTGATGTCGGCCAAGGCGAAGAAGAGTTGGTTGGCATCGAAGAAAAAGCGAAAGCATCCGGTGCGTCTGAGTGTTACGTGGTCGATCTCAAAGAAGAGATGGTGGCAGAGTACATCTACCCAACGCTGAAAACCGGCGCGTACTACGAAGGTAAGTACTTGCTCGGCACCTCAATGGCTCGTCCTATCATTGCCAAAGCGCAAGTTGAGATTGCACGTAAAGTCGGTGCGGATGCCTTGTGTCACGGCTGTACCGGTAAAGGTAACGACCAAGTGCGTTTCGAAGGCGCGTTTGCTGCGCTCGCCCCTGACTTGCAAGTGATTGCGCCGTGGCGTGAGTGGGACTTGGTCAGCCGTGAAGAGTGTTTGGATTACCTAGCCGAGCGCAATATCCCTTGTAGTGCGTCGCTGACTAAAATCTACTCGCGTGATGCTAACGCTTGGCACATCTCAACTGAAGGTGGTGTGCTAGAAGATACTTGGAATGCACCAAACGAAGATTGCTGGGTATGGACCGTTGACCCTGAGCAAGCGCCTAACGAAGCGGAATACGTCACCCTCAAAGTAGAAAAGGGCGAAGTGGTGGCGGTTGATGGTGAAACCATGACGCCATATAACGCACTGGTTTACCTCAATGAAAAAGGTGCGAAGCACGGTGTGGGTCGTATCGACATCGTTGAGAACCGTTTGGTCGGCATGAAGTCTCGCGGCTGCTACGAAACTCCGGGAGGCACCATCATGATGGAAGCGCTGCGTGCGGTTGAACAACTGGTGTTGGATAAAGCGTCATTTGAGTTCCGCGAAGAGCTGGGCCTAAAAGCGTCACACCTTGTGTACGATGGTCGCTGGTTCACACCACTGTGTAAGTCTATCCTAGCGGCGTCTGAAGAATTGGCGCAGGATGTCAATGGCGAGGTGGTTGTGAAGCTGTACAAAGGTCAAGCAACGGTAACGCAGAAGCGTTCGGACAACAGCCTTTACAGCGAAGAGTTTGCGACCTTTGGTGAAGATGAAGTGTACGACCAAAGCCACGCAGGCGGATTCATTCGTCTCTACTCACTATCGAGCCGTATCCGCGCTTTGAACAGTCAGAAAAAATCGTAATCGATCTTCCTGAACTGTCTTGTTATCTTACTCAAGCCCATCTGAAAAGATGGGCTTGTTTCGTTACAGGCGACAGAAAATAGCCATGAATAAATATGTAAAAATAATGAATTAATACTTTATTTTTGTCTGGATTTGCCGTAACGTTGACCCATCAAAAAAATACTGAATTCCATTCAGAGATTGTTTTAGCAAACGCGCTGTCAAACGCACAGTGAGCACTGGTAATCAGGAGAAACGCAATGGCATTATGGGGCGGAAGATTTACCCAAGCAGCAGACACAAGATTCAAAGAATTCAACGATTCATTGCGTTTTGATTACCGATTGGCAGAGCAAGATATCGTCGGCTCTATCGCGTGGTCGAAAGCGCTGCTTTCTGTCAATGTGTTGAGTGAAGAAGAGCAGCAGAAATTAGAGCTGGCGTTAAACGAGCTTAAGCTTGAAGTGATGGAAGACCCGCACCAAATCTTGCGTTCAGATGCGGAAGATATCCACTCTTGGGTAGAGCAGCAGCTGATCAGCAAAGTCGGCGATTTGGGTAAAAAACTGCACACGGGCCGTTCACGTAACGACCAAGTCGCCACTGACCTCAAACTCTGGTGTCGTCAACAAGGCCAGCAATTGCTAATGGCGCTGGATCGTCTGCAAGCGCAAATGGTCTCTGTCGCCAAACAACATCAAGCCACCGTATTGCCGGGTTACACGCACCTGCAACGTGCGCAGCCTGTCACGTTTGCCCACTGGTGTTTAGCCTACGTGGAGATGTTTGAGCGCGACTACTCACGTCTGCATGATGCGATTGAGCGTCTTGATACTTGCCCGCTGGGCTCCGGTGCGTTGGCGGGAACGGCTTACCCGATTGATCGTGAAGTGTTGGCGCATAATTTGGGCTTTCGCCGTGCCACACGTAACTCCCTCGACTCAGTGTCTGACCGCGATCATGTGATGGAGCTGATGTCTGTCGCTTCGATTTCCATGCTGCACTTGTCGCGTCTGGCAGAAGATATGATTTTCTACAACTCAGGTGAATCCAATTTCATCGAGTTGGCTGATACCGTCACCTCCGGCTCATCTTTGATGCCGCAGAAGAAAAACCCTGATGCACTCGAATTGATTCGTGGCAAAACAGGGCGCGTCTATGGCTCGTTAGCCGGCATGATGATGACCGTCAAAGCCTTGCCTCTGGCTTACAACAAAGACATGCAAGAAGACAAAGAAGGTCTGTTTGATGCACTCGACACCTGGAACGATTGCATGGAAATGGCCGCACTCTGTTTTGATGGCATCAAAGTCAACGGTGAGCGTACCTTGGAGGCGGCGAAGCAAGGGTATGCAAACGCCACCGAATTGGCCGACTACTTGGTTGCCAAAGGCATTCCATTCCGTGAAGCGCACCACATTGTTGGCGTTGCTGTCGTGGGCGCGATTGAGAAAGGCTGCGCCCTTGAAGAGCTATCATTAGACGAGCTCAAAGCCTTCTCTGCGGTGATTGAGAACGATGTGTATGACATTCTCACCATCGAATCGTGTCTAGAGAAACGCAGTGCGCTTGGCGGTGTATCACCCAAACAAGTGGCGTACGCCGTTGAGCAGGCGGAAGGCCGTTTAATTAAGCGCGACAACAACACCGTTAATGTGCGCCCTGCACGTTTGACCGACATTGAAGCGCTAGAAGGCATGGTGACCTACTGGGCGAACATGGGTGAAAACTTGCCGCGTTCACGTAATGAACTGGTGAGAGACATCGGCTCGTTCGCGGTGGCGGAACATCACGGAGAAGTGACTGGCTGCGCCTCACTCTACGTCTACGATTCTGGTTTGGCCGAGATTCGCTCACTAGGGGTGGAAGCGGGCTGGCAAGGTCAGGGACAGGGCAGTGCGATTGTTCAGTACCTGGTAGAGAAAGCGCGTCAAATGGCGATCAAGAAAGTCTTTGTGCTGACGCGTACCCCAGAGTTCTTCATGAAGCAGAGCTTCTTGCCGACCTCGAAATCACTGTTACCAGAGAAAGTGCTCAAAGATTGCGAGCAGTGCCCGCGTCAACATGCCTGTGATGAGGTCGCTCTAGAGGTGAATTTAGTCGAGCAGCCGATTGCCCGCGTCAACGTTGCGTAACTTATGTCTCTCAATCAAGAGGGCTCAATATATACAACTTGATGGATTGCAGCTAAGCAAGGCGATATAAGCGGTTGAAACCCAAGGCGATAAAAAAGATCAAAAAAGATCGTTATCGTATGGGAACTTCTAAGAGAAAGTCCGGTCTATTAAAGTACCACTGCTTTTTCTTAGAAGAATCTAAGAGAGCCCCAAGACTAAGATTGGTTTTGGGGCTTTTTTCTATCTAGCCCCTGCGCAGCCCGGCTGCGAGCTATCCATGACTCTCTTGATGAATGTCGCTAAGAATATATCGAAGAATACGTTCATGCCCAAAGTATCAAGATCAATGCTCCCACTGAGATGTTCGCTATTTTTTGTTGCGTTTCTGCCAAGGGATAACAATAAACTTTACCCAAATATGCAGCGCTAATAAGCCATTAAAGGCAAACCCCGCCAGCAGTAGCGCGATGGATTCAATACTCTTCGGTTGCTCACGAAACAAGAACCACCACGCAACCCAACAGGCGACAGACAACACCGTGAGTTGATCCATGCAGCGCTGGCATCGGCCGATCTTTTTCCAAAACCAATGTTGATTGCAATAGGGGCAGGCCATCTGGGTCACTCGAGCAATAAGGGAAGCCAGATAATAAAAAAGCACCAGCCGTTTGGCTAGTGCTTTACTGAGAGGAAGTGATCCCCCGACCCACGTCTGGGCCGGGAGATCGAGGGCTCAGTGAATGATCAAGACTCTAAAGTGGCTAAGTAGTGATCCAACTCTTCGCTACCGCCGATGTGTTTACCGCCGATAAAAATTTGTGGCACTGTGGCTCGTCCAGTAATCGCACGCAAGCTCACAGTGGTGGCGTCTTTGCCTAAGATCACCTCTTCGTATTGAAGATCATGGTCGATCAAGGCTTGTTTGGCTTTGACACAAAACGGACAGCCGGGTTTGGTAAATACCGTGATGGACTCTTGCGTCTTATAGCTTGGCGCAACGTATTTAAGCATGGTGTCTGCGTCAGACACTTTGAACGGGTCACCTGGCTCGTCTGGCTCGATGAACATTTTGTCAATCACGCCATCTTTGACCAACATGCTGTAGCGCCAAGAACGGTGGCCAAAGCCAAGCTCCGATTTGTTGACCAACATGCCCATACCTTGGGTGAATTCGCCGTTACCGTCTGGAATAAAGGTGATGTTGTCTGCCTCTTGGTCGTTTTTCCACGCGTTCATCACAAAGGTGTCGTTGACAGACAAGCAGACAATCTCATCGACGCCATGCTCTTTGAATACCGAGAACAGCTCGTTGTAGCGTGGCAGGTGACTTGAAGAACACGTTGGCGTAAAAGCGCCCGGCAAGCTAAACACAATCACGGTTTTATTGCGAAATAGTTCGTCAGTGGTGATGTTGACCCAAGTGTCACCTTGACGAGTAGGAAACGTAACGTTTGGAACAGTCTGACCTTCTTTTGATACCAACATAGATGCCCTCTAATAATATGGTTAGCAAGCCCATTCGGCTTGGCGTTCTCAATTTGTGGGTCCAGTATCGTAAAACTCCTTTGATAGCTCCAATCGTTTGATATAATTGTATCAATAGTTAAAATCTATAAAAAAAACTCACAGGAGAATCCCTGCGCATGAATATTCGAGATTTTGAGTATGTTGTTGCCTTGGCGGAACATAAACATTTTCGAAAAGCCGCCGAAGCGTGCTTTGTCAGTCAGCCGACCTTAAGTGGGCAGATCCGTAAGCTTGAAGATGAACTCGGCACTGTGTTGCTCGAGCGCAGCAGTCGCCGCGTGTTGTTTACCGATTCTGGCTTACAGTTGGTCGAGCAAGCCAAGCGGATTCTCAGTGAAGTGAAAACCTTCAAGGATATGGCCAGCGGGCAAAGCGGCGCCATGACAGGCCCAATGCACATCGGTTTTATTCCCACCGTCGGTCCTTACATCTTGCCGAAAATCGTTCCAACGCTGAAAGAGCGTTTCCCTGAGCTTGAGCTGTTTCTTCATGAGGCACAAACTCAGCAGTTAGTGCGTCAGTTAGAAGAGGGCAAGCTGGACTGCTTGGTTTTGGCGTCAGTGGCAGAAACCGCACCGTTCAAAGAGATTCCTGTTTATGAAGAACCGCTCAGTGTTGCGGTGCCGTGTGACCATGAGTGGGCGAAGCTGGAAGAGCTGGACATGTTGGAGCTCAATGGCAAGACGGTATTAGCGCTCGGTGATGGTCACTGTTTGCGTGACCAAGCACTCGGCTTTTGTTTCGCGGCCGGAGCCAAAGATGATGAGCGTTTTAAAGCCACCAGTCTTGAAACTCTGAGAAACATGGTGGCAGCCGGAGCCGGTATCACCTTACTGCCGCAGTTGTCTATTCCACACGAAAAGCAAAAAGATGGCGTGTGTTACGTCAAGGCGGTCAATCCTGTGCCGTCACGGACGATAGTGGTGGCCTATCGCCCAGGCTCGCCACTAAGAGAGCGGTTTGAGCTGTTGGCGAAAACCATCAAAGAGAAGTTAGTCATCGACTAACACTCAGTACAAACTAAAAAGGGATGGCGCGCGCCATCCCTTTCTTTTCCTCTTTATCACTCCGATTAGAACAGCTCTTCTCCTTCACTGTTCGATGAGTAGATAGAAGGACCTAAATCTTCACTGACGTATTTGGACGGCTCCGTACCTTCGAGGAAATACTCGAACATCGCACTGGCGTCAAAACGGTTGGTCAGCAGACCAGAATCTCGGTCAATTCGCACACGCACAATGCTCTCAGGGATCGTTTTGTCCTGCTCAGGTACACCATTCAATGCGACTTTCATAAAGTCCACCCATGCTGGCTGCGCGGTTTTCGCGCCTGACTCTGCGCCTGAGATCGGATTTTGCGCTAAGTTGGCGTTCGGCGTTGTGCGGCCGAGTGTACGGTTGTGGTCATCAAAACCAACCCAAGCGATCGCCACCATGCCCGGACCATAGCCGTTATACCAGGTGTCTTTGGAGTCGTTGGTGGTACCGGTTTTACCGCCCACATCGCGGCGCTCAAGTTGCTGGGCGCGCCAACCGGTGCCGTTCCAGCCGGTTCCTTCACGCCAGTTACCCCCGCCCCAGATGTTGCTGTACATCATCTCACGCATTAAAAATGCCGTCTGTTCGGAGATCACTTGCGGTGCGTATTGCACCGCATCGCTGATTGGCAACTCAACATCTTGCTCGTTGAAGTCGTTGATTGTCGCGGTGTTTGAATCAGTTTGAGGCGATGTGCTCGCGGTCTCAGTATCACAGCCTGCACGGCAGACGATTTTCGGATTAGCAGCAAATTCGGGTTCACCAAATGGACCTTCTACCTTACTGATGTAGAAAGGCTCCACATAGTAACCACCGTTGGCAAACACGGAATAGCCTTGAGCCATCTTAACCGGAGTTAAACTGCCGGCACCCAAGGCAATGGTTTCAGAGCGAGGCAGTTGCTCAATATCAAAACCAAAACGGGTCAGGTACTCGCGGGTCTCATCAAGACCGACTTCACGCAGCACGCGCACCGCCATCACGTTTTTCGATTGCGCCAGACCGATACGTAGGCGTGTCGGACCGGTGTAGGTCGGCGGTGAGTTTTTCGGACGCCACGCCGTGCCTTGGCTGCGATCCCACTGGTTGATGGGGGCGTCGTTGATCAAGCTGGCTAAGGTTAAGCCTTTGTCGAGCGCCGCAGAATAGATGAAGGGTTTGATACTTGAGCCAACCTGACGAACCGACTGGGTCGCACGGTTAAACTTGTTATGGACGAAGTTAAAGCCACCGACCAGTGATAGGACTGCACCGTTTTCAGGGTTCATGGCCACAAAGGCGGTATTGGCGTTAGGGACTTGGCTGAGCTGCCACATCGCGCTGTCATCGTCGACGGCGACCTGACGGACCCAAATTTGTTCGCCGACGGTCACGACATCCCCGGCTTTACTTGGCGCGGGGCCTTGACGCTCATCGGTCAAAAAGCGGCGTGCCCATTTAAGGCCGTCCCAGTTTAAGGTCTGCTCACCGCTGCCTTTCACCCATACAGTGGCTTGCTTCGCCGCCACGTCCAATACCACGGCGGGAGTTAACTGGCCGTAGGTCGGCACCTTGTTTAATGCCTCTTCGATGGCTTGAGTCGACAATGGCGCCGCGCTGGGTTTCCACAACACGGTTTCCGCCCCGCGGTAACCGTGACGCTCGTCATAAGCGAGTAGGTTATTAATGGCCGAGTCATTAGCGGCGGCTTGCAGTTTAGAATCTACGGTTGTGTAAACATTCATCCCCGAGGTGTAGGCCTCTTCACCGTAGCGAGCCACCATCCACGCGCGCGCCAGTTCCGCCACATACGGAGCGCTCAATTCGATATCGGCGCTGTGGTAGCGTGCCACGATCGGCTCTTCTCTCGCTTGGTCGTACTCTTGCTGCGTAATGTAGTTTTCGCTCAGCATACGGCCCAGAACCACGTTACGACGATTCGTCGCACGTTCAAGCGAGTAGATAGGGTTCATCGTCGATGGGGCTTTAGGCATCCCCGCCAACGTCGCGAGCTCGCTCAGCGTGAGCTGCTGAAGATCTTTACCAAAATAGACCTGCGCGGCGGCGCCAAAGCCGTAGGAGCGGTAGCCCAAGAAGATCTTATTGACGTAGAGCTCCATGATCTCTTGTTTTGATAGCAGCTGCTCGATGTGAATCGCGATAAAAATCTCTTTGATTTTACGCATGATCTTCTTCTCATTGGAGAGGAAGAAGTTACGCGCCAGCTGCTGAGTAATGGTACTCGCCCCTTGTTTGGCCGAACCAGACATGGCAACCACGACCGCCGCTCGGGTAATACCGATTGGGTCGATACCTGGGTGCTCGTAAAAGCGACTGTCTTCAGTGGCGATCAGGGCCTCAATCAAATGTTGAGGGATGTCGTCATAGCTGACCGGAATGCGGCGCTTCTCACCGAACTGAGAAATCAGTTTGCCGTCTTGGCTGAACACCTGCATCGGTGTTTGCAGTTCCACATCTCGAAGAGTGGCGACGTCGGGGAGGTCCGGTTTGACATAAAAATAGAAACCGAAAATTGTACCGACTCCAAGAATCATGCAAACCAATGTAAAAATGAATAATCGCTTTATGAACTTCACCGGAGAATTCCTGAAATTATAGGTCGCTAATATGCAAACCCTTGTACTGTAAGCTGAAACTTTAGCTCATGCTTTTTCTTAGTGCTTATTAAACCATCAATTCAGTAAGCGCGCGAGCTAAGCATTTCAATAGGGAGCAACGCGGTATGGGTAGAACATTGGTTACAGGCATAGACATCGGCCGTTACAGCATTAAAGCCGTGGTGCTCAAGCCTGTTAAAGACACATTCGCCTTGGTGGGTTATCACGAGATCCCCATTGAGGCGGACATATTCTCTGATAATCACCTGCTCAATTATCAGAAAATTGTAAAGAAACTCAAAGAACTAAGAAAGGGGTTGCCACTATTTAGTCGCAAGGCCGCTTTGTGCGTGCCCGACAACGCCGTAATTAGCAAGGTATTACAAATAGATAGCGAACTTTCCGGTTCTGAAAGAGAGTTCGCTATCTTTCAGGCCTTTTCTCATCAATCGCCATTTCCAGTCGAAGAGCTGAATTTAGACTTTGTTGCGATAGACCCACAAGCGCAGCGCCATGCCACTGCCAGTTACCAAGTGTTTGCGACTCGCAAAGAGCTGGTCGATAGCCGCGTTGACGCCACCAGCAAAGCTGGCTTTGAGCCTGTGCTACTTGATGTGCAAGCTTACGGTTTGACGCAAATATGGCACGAGGCCGCGCGTATTCAGCAGCGCAAAAATTGGCTGCTGCTCGATGTCGGTTTTACTCAGGCCTCGGTGTGCATTGATGTATGGGACAAACCGCCCTTGTGTAAAGAGTTCCCTGTTGGCACACAAAGTGTGATTCATCATCCGAGCGAGTCCCTTGAAAGCGGTGAGCAACGTTTTGTCCGAGAGGTAATGGATAAGTTGCAGCGCCACATTCAACTGGTCTCGTCGATGAGCAATCGGGAGATTGAGGGCGTCTGGCTTACCGGTGGTGCCGCATGCGACCCTCAATTGCAGGTGCTGTTGCAAGATGCGGTCGTAAACCGTTTACAGCTCAAGTTTGAATCGCTCGATCCTTTGGCGCTATTTCTAGGCGCGAGCAAAGTTCAAGGGGCGAGCAAAGGCAACAAGAAGCCGGGCTTTGCCTTTGCCACCGCCGCGGGGCTGGCACTAAGAGGCCTTCAGTGGATGGAGAATCGCCATGCTGCATAGTCTCAATTTGTTGCCTTGGCGAGAGGCGCTCAAGGCGCGTCATCGACGCCGATTTTTCTCGCTGGTTGTGCTCGGCGTTCTGCTCGCTGGCGGTGCCCAATGGGGCGCAGGGGCGTATCTCGACTATCAAAAAGGGTTGCAACAGCAGAGGTTGGATTACCTCAATCGCTACATTGCGAGCCTCGACAAGCAAATTGACAACCTAAAGCAAGTGGAAAAAGAGCACTCAGCGTTATTGACCCGACTTTCGGTGGTTGAGGAGTTGCAACAGCAGCGCAATAAAACCACCGATTTCATGAACCTCATCCCTGCGATGATCCCGCAAGGTGTGTATGTCGACAAGATCAAGATGAATGGTCAGCAACTAGAGGTGTCAGGCATCAGTGATACCACCTCGCGACTGGCGACCATGCTCGACAATTTAGAAAAGTCTTCTCAGCTCAGTAACGTAGAAATGCACTCGATTGTGCTGGGTAAACAACGTTTTGGTAAACAGTTTCAGACTTTTCACGTCTCGTTTTCTCTGCTCAATCAAGATGACGCGAATCGACAAGGAGCGCAGTGATGGCCAGTTACACCGATCTGGATTTTGAAGAGTTACCCGAATGGCCTTTGTTGCCGCAATTGGGCGTCATTGCAGTCTTGATTTTGTTGCTACAGGGAGTCGGGTACTGGTTTTACTTGAAACCGAGTAACGAGCAGTTGCAACGGCAAATCGACAAGGAGCAAGTGCTCAAAGCCACGGCCACCATCAAGGCGAACAAAGTGGCGGCGCTGCCGCAGTTAAAAGCGCAGTTGGATGAGCTTTCACAGCGCTACGACTATTTATCACGCCAACTGCCGGTACAGAAAGAGCTGGCGAGCATGCTGGCTGCCGTCAATGAGCAAGGGTTGAAGCACTCACTCACCTTTACTCGCATCGATTGGGGTGAAAAGCAAAATAAAGAGTTTCTCTACCGCTTGCCGCTCAATATCGAACTGACGGGCGATTACCACAATATTGGCCAGTTCTCACAGGCGATTGCGCAGTTACCGCGCATCATCAATTTTGACGATGTCGATTGGCAGCGGGTCAGCCAAGAGAGCAGTACGCTGCACTTTCGTGTGCGCGCCTACACCTACCAATTTAAACCGGAGGTGAAAGATGAACAATAATCGCCCTCTCTCATGCTCGACATGGGGAGCGCTGATCGGCTGCGCTTTGTTACTCGGTGGATGTAAAGCCAATCAAGCGCCGTTGGATCAATTTCGTCAGCAGATAGAGTCAAGCGCGCGTCATCAAGTGGCCTCGCTGGCGCCGGTACTTGAGTTCAAGGCCAGTGCCTATCAAGCGCACGATCTGAGAGAGCCTTTTGTTCTGCCTAAAGTGGCCATTGCGATGAACCAACCCGTCGCCAAGGTGGATTGTTGGCAGCCCGAGCCTCGGCGCAAAAGTGGTCGTTTGGAGCGCTACCCCATTAGCAAACTGCGTCTGACCGGCGTGATGAGCAGTCAAGGCGCGATTTCTGCGCTGATTCAGGTGCCGACGGGCGAAGTGATTAAAGCGACGCGCGGCCAATACATTGGCGTCAACAACGGAAAAATAACCAAAGTAACCCAGAGTTACCTAACGATAAATGAGACTTTGCCAGATGGCTTAGGTTGCTGGAATACCCGCAACGTCAAACTGGCGCTTAAATAGATGTTAATAATTGAGATGAAATCATGGTGAAAGGATTCCTCCCCCCAAGAAAACACACGCGGTTTACCTGTGGCTTAATGGCCTTATGGTTGCTTGTCTTTAGCAGCGCCGTGTTGGCGACGAGCAATGAACCCAACCGTCTGGTGGACATCGACTTTCGAGTGGATAAACAGCAACACGCCAAAATCATTGTGCAGTTGCAAAGCCCTAAGGTCGCGGTGGATTTACAAAAAGCGCAAGAGGGACTGAGCATTGAACTGCTCAATACCCAGGTGCCCGATGACAAGCTGTATGTACTCGATGTCAAAGACTTTTCCACCCAAGTGAAGTCAATCGAAGTGTTTCGTAAACAGCCAAGCACGCTATTGATTGCCGATATCGAAGGCGATTACAGCTACGACTATAGCCTCAATGGCAGTTACCTTGAGGTCTTAGTTAAAAAAGTGAGCAAAGAGGAGGCGGCAAAACCGGTCAACATCATGGAAAAGGAAGGCAAAACCATTTCGATTAACTTCCAAGATATTCCAGTGCGCAACGTTTTGCAGCTCATCGCAGATTACAACCAGTTCAACTTGGTGGTGTCCGACTCCGTCAAAGGCAACTTAACGCTGCGTCTTGATGGTGTACCTTGGCAGCAGGTGCTCGACATCATCTTACAGGTGAAAGGGCTCGATAAGCGTGTGGATGGCAATGTGGTGCTGGTGGCGCCTAAAGCGGAGTTAGATCTGCGGGAAAAAGAGGCGCTAGAAAAAGCGCGCTTAGAGGCGGAGCTTGGCGAACTTAGCTCGGAGATCATCAAAGTGAAGTTTGCCAAAGCGTCGGACATTGCCGATATGATTGGCGGCGAGAGTGTAATGAGCATGCTCTCAGAGCGAGGTTCACTCAGTATTGATGAGCGAACCAACGCCTTACTGATCCGTGATTTAAAAGAGAACATCGATGTGGTGCGAGACATAGTGGAATCGCTCGATGTGCCCGTCAAGCAAGTGCAAATTGAAGCGCGGATTGTGACCGTTAACGAGGGTAACCTAGATGAGCTTGGCGTGCGTTGGGGCTTTACCTCGACCAATGGTAACAATACCGTGGGTGGAAGTATTGAGAGCAACCTGTACCAGCGCGGCTTGCTTGACCAAGATACGCTGCCCGTGGATGACTTTTTGAACGTCAACTTAGGGGCAACGGCGGCCAATGCCTCGTCAATCGCGTTTCAAGTCGCCAAACTGGGCTCAGGGACGCTGCTCGATTTGGAGTTGTCTGCCATGCAGAGTGAATCCAAAGCGGAGGTGATCTCTAGCCCTCGTTTGATCACCACCAATAAAAAGCCCGCTTATATCGAGCAAGGAACGGAAATTCCCTATCTGGAGTCCTCTTCGAGTGGTGCCACCAGTGTGACCTTTAAAAAGGCGGTATTGAGTTTGAAAGTCACGCCACAAATCACACCAGACAACCGCTTGGTGTTGGATTTGAGTGTCACGCAAGATAGGCCGGGTCAAGTGGTGAAAACCGGCACGGGTGAGGCAGTGGCGATCGATACGCAGCGCATCGGTACACAAGTGCTGGTGGAGAACGGCGAAACGGTCGTGTTGGGCGGCATTTTTCAACATAGTGTGACGGATTCTGTCGATAAGGTGCCGTTATTGGGGGATTTACCCCTACTTGGGGCGCTATTTAAGCGAAGTTACCAGAAAATGGGCAAAAGTGAGCTGCTGATCTTTGTCACGCCTAAGGTCGTCTTGCAATAAGATGAGGCGTTATTATTAAGCTTAAGTAAAAATAGTTTGCATTAGTGGCACCAGATCTAGATAATTTCGGGTCTTATCACGAATTATCTGTGAGGAATCGGTGCCACAAGCACTTTCTTGGCAAGTTTTATACTGGCCTCTCTTGTGGCGATGTCATTGAATTAACGTTGTAAATTACTGCTAAACATGGCTGAAAAACGCAATATTTTCCTTGTTGGCCCAATGGGCGCCGGCAAAAGCACCATTGGTCGTCATCTCGCTCAACAACTTCATATGGAGTTTGTTGATTCTGACACTGAAATTGAAGAGCGCACTGGCGCAGATATCGCATGGGTATTTGACGTTGAAGGTGAAGACGGTTTCCGAGCGCGCGAAGAAAAAGTGATCGAAGACCTAACTCAAGAACAAGGTATTGTTCTGGCAACCGGTGGTGGCTCAATTAAGAGCAAAGAAAACCGTAATCGTCTCTCTGCACGTGGCATTGTTGTTTACCTAGAAACAACGATCGAAAAACAGCTTGCCCGTACAAACCGTGACAAAAAACGTCCGCTGCTTCAAACGGACAAACCACGTGAAGTTCTTGAAGCTTTGGCCGCGGAACGTAACCCACTTTATGAAGAAATTGCGGATTACACGGTCCGTACTGACGATCAAAGTGCAAAAGTGGTAGCCAACCAGATCGTAAAAATGCTAGAAGAAGGTTAACAGCCACTCTTTATTCGCATTTGGAGATTCCCATGGAACGGATTACGGTCAGCTTAGGCGAACGTAGCTATCCCATTTCGATTGGTGCCGGATTGTTTCGCGATCCGGCCCAACTTTCCCTTCTTAAAGCTAAGCAAAAAGTCGTGGTGATTACGAATATCACCGTTGAACCTCTTTATGCTGAGACTCTTTTAGCCCAACTGGCCGAGCTCGATTGCGACGCGTCAGTGTTGGCACTGCCTGATGGCGAACAATACAAATCGCTAGAGACATTCAACACCGTCATGACCTACCTATTGGAAGGCAACACTGCGCGCGATGTGGTGCTCATTGCCCTCGGCGGCGGGGTGATCGGTGATTTGGTTGGCTTTGTGGCGGCCTGTTATCAGCGTGGGGTGGATTTCATTCAGATCCCGACGACCTTGCTTTCTCAAGTCGACTCATCGGTGGGCGGAAAAACCGCCGTTAACCACAAGCTTGGCAAGAATATGATCGGCGCATTCTACCAGCCTAAAGCGGTGATCATTGACACCGACTGTTTGGCATCCTTGCCCGAGCGAGAGTTTGCCGCAGGTATGGCAGAAGTGATCAAATACGGCATCATCTACGATCACGATTTCTTTGTCTGGTTGGAAGAGAATCTCGATGCGCTGTACGCCTTAGATCAACAAGCGCTCACTTATGCCATTGCGCGTTGCTGCCAAATCAAAGCGGAAGTGGTGGCGCAAGATGAGAAAGAATCTGGAATTCGCGCGTTGTTGAATCTAGGTCATACATTTGGTCATGCGATTGAGGCCGAGTTAGGGTATGGTAATTGGCTCCACGGTGAAGCGGTCTCTTCGGGTACTGTGATGGCTGCAAAAACCGCTCAGCTTCAAGGGCTTATTGATGAGCAGCAAGTGGAGAGAATTGTCTCTATACTAAAAAGAGCCAAGCTGCCAATCCACACACCGGACAGCATGTCATTTGATGACTTTATCAAACACATGATGCGCGATAAGAAAGTGCTTTCTGGTGAATTGAGATTGGTTCTACCGACCAGCATTGGCAGTGCCGATGTGGTGAAAGGTGTCCCAGAGTCCGTGTTACGAGACGCAATCGACTATGGGCGCACGCTGTAATTGATTGAACTGTGGCGCAGCGGCTTAGGTCGCTGCGCACTCTACGTCTTAGGATGATGCAATGAGCTCCCCGCGTGTTTTGGAGTTAGACTCTCAAACTGAGTTGCTGGAACGCCTGCAACTGCTGACTAACTTTGGATCCAACCTCGTCACCATTGGTGGCGAAAGTGGTGCGGGCAAAACTTGGCTTGCACAGCGTTTTTTAGAGGCGTGGTCGCCAGACAAAAACCAATCTCTGCTTTTGTGTCACCCCAACCAGGACGAATCTCAACGACGCCTTACCGTCCTCTCTCAGCTTTTTTCTGAACCTCTGTTTAACCCTGCAGACGCCTTGTCTGAATCCTTTATTCGTTTAATGGAGGGGGAGCGCTGTGATGTGTTGATCGCCATCGACGACGCGCACTTGCTGAGTGAGTCGTTCATTTCAGAACTGTGGATGTTAGTCCTTGAGGCGCAAGAGCGCCCGCAGTGGAACGTTAATGTGGTGCTCTTTGCGGCATCCAATAGCCTTGAGCCTTTGTTAACACGATTGAGTTACGGCCAAGAGCATAAACCAATAGATTTTGATATCGAGCCGCTGTCTGAGCATGAAGCGGAACGATTTTTTGAGCACCTCGTGATTCGATATGTCGAAGACGACATGGAAAAACGAGTGAGGAATGCATACCGCAGTGTCGCGCGTCGGCCCGGTAAAATTATGGCGCTAGGGGAACAGAAAGTGGAAAAAAGGATCATTATCCGCTCGATTGTCGCATCACCGTTGAATATGGCGTTGGTGATTATTGTCCTGTTATTGCTGATCGGCGGTGGTTACTGGTGGTTGATGAATCAGCCGACCCCAGATGAGAAAGCCCAGCAAATCAGTCAAAACTTGGAGCAAACGGTCATTCCAACTCTGCCCGAAACGCCCGCTCCAGACACGCAAACGAGTGAAGCGAAGACCGTCGAGCCTGAGCCGGTGACCGATCCCTCTCTGGCCAATGCCGAGGATGACTCTGCGTCCTTGCCACCAAGCGTGACCAGTGAAGTGTCGAGTGTCGGCAATCCTGATGATACCCATCAGCGTGTGGTCATCACTTCTGAAGTGGTGGATGCTTTGCTTGAAGGTAAACCAGAACAGGCCGATACGACGCCGATTGATGAGGTGGTGGAAGCATCGATTCCCGAGTCTGACCCCCAAGCTGAACAAGAGAGCGCACCGCAAGTAGACGCGCAGCCAGAGCCAGAGGTGGTGATCCGTTTCTCCTTCACTAAAGATGAATTGAAAAGCTTCTCGCCACGCAGCTACACCTTGCAGCTGGCGGCAGTGAACAGCTTAGAAGAGGTGCAGCGCTTTATTGATACACACCAATTGGCCAATCAAGTCTTCATTTACCCTACGGTCAGAAGCGGGGTGGAGTGGTTTATTGTCACTTACCAAAACTACCCTACCATTCAACTGGCGAGAGATGCGGTGCAGACGCTTCCTGAGGCGTTGCAACAGCTTGACCCATGGGCAAAATCGCTCGGTCAGGTGCAGAGCGAGTTGGAGAGAGTCGAATAACGGCGATTTGTTCGCGTCATTCGCAGTTGCGCAGGCAAGTGCTTTGGTCGGGGCGGTAAATATGATACATTCCGCCCCCTTATTTTGTGGTTGATAAATAGAGCAGTAGATGAAGAAGCAGCGAGCCTTCCTCAAGTGGGCAGGTGGAAAATACGGTCTGGTCGAAGATATCCAACGCTACCTGCCTGAAGGTCGTAAGTTGGTTGAACCGTTCGTTGGTGCTGGTTCTGTGTTTCTTAATACGGATTATGAGCAGTACCTGCTGGCAGACATCAACCCTGATCTCATCAATCTCTACAATCTGCTCAAAGACAACCCTGAGAGCTACATCCCTGAGGCGAAACGCTGGTTTACCCCAGAGAACAATCGCAAAGAAGCCTATTTGGCGATTCGCGCCGAGTTTAACCAAAGTGATGACACCTTCTATCGCTCTCTGGCGTTTTTGTATATGAACCGTTTTGGTTTTAACGGCCTGTGCCGTTACAACAAAAAAGGCGGCTTCAATGTACCGTTTGGCTCGTACAAAAAGCCTTACTTCCCAGAAGCTGAGCTGGAGTTTTTTGCCGCGAAAGCCAAGAAGGCCACCTTTGTCTGTGAGGGCTACGCCGAGACATTCAAACGCGCGCGCAAGGGCAGTGTGGTGTATTGCGATCCGCCTTATGCGCCGCTGTCGACGACCGCCAACTTTACCTCGTACGCGGGCAATGGCTTTTCACTCGATGATCAAGCTGCCTTGGCCGATGTCGCTGAGCGTGCGGCCAAAGAGCGTGGTATCTCCGTGTTGATTTCTAACCACGACACAACGCTCACCAGACGCCTGTATCACGGCGCGCAGTTGAACGTGGTCAAGGTTAAACGGACCATCAGCCGCAATGGGGCAGGGCGCAATAAAGTCGATGAGCTGCTCGCACTATTCCAACCAGGCGAAAGCAAATAGCCACTGTATTCCTACCGCCAGCTTAGGTAGAATTGCGCAACGATTATTCAGCGCAACCTAACAGAGGTCAGGTATGAAAGATTTTCTTATTGCTCCATCCATTTTGTCGGCCGATTTTGCTCGCCTTGGTGAGGACGTCGAAAAGGTGCTCGCCGCCGGTGCCGATGTGGTTCACTTTGATGTGATGGACAACCACTACGTACCTAACCTGACATTTGGCGCACCTATTTGCCAAGCGCTGCGTGACTATGGCATCACCGCCCCTATTGATGTGCACTTGATGGTAAAGCCCGTGGATCGCATCATCCCGGATTTTGCTAAGGCGGGGGCATCAATGATCACTTTCCATATCGAAGCCTCTGAACACGTAGACCGCACACTGCAACTGATCAAAGAGCATGGCTGTCAGGCGGGGGTGGTGCTCAATCCTGCAACGCCACTGGCTCACCTTGAGTACATTATGGATAAAGTCGATCTGATCCTATTGATGTCAGTAAACCCTGGGTTTGGTGGTCAATCGTTCATTCCTCACACGCTAGATAAACTGCGTGCCGTTCGCGCTATGATTGATAAATCAGGCCGTGACATTCGTTTAGAAATTGATGGTGGAGTGAAGGTGGATAACATTCGTGAAATCGCAGAAGCGGGCGCGGATATGTTTGTCGCCGGCTCCGCCATTTTCAATCAGCCGGATTACAAAGCGGTGATCGATGAGATGCGCGCTGAGCTGGCAAAAGTGAAGGCATAACTCAGTAATCCAATTTGGCTGTTTGCCCATATAAAGTGACCTGGCGGGTCAATCATGCCCGCCCTAAGAGTGACTAAAAAAGTCGCCGCTCAACCATTAGGAAGTTTCATGAATGATATTAAATTGATCGCGTTCGATCTTGATGGCACCTTGCTCGACAGTGTGCCGGATCTCGCGGTTGCCGCCTCCGCGGCTGTCGAAGCGCTCGGTTATGCGCCGGTGGCGGAAGAAGAGGTGCGTGATTACGTCGGTAACGGTGCCGATGTGTTGATTGGCCGCACCTTATCTCGCAGCTTAACGCTTGACCCCGATCTTGACCCTGCGCTGTTAGTCAAAGCTCGTCACCTCTTTGATGACTTTTATGCCCAAGGTGGACACAAGCTGAGCCATCTTTACCCTCAAGTAAAAGAGACGTTAGCGGCGTTGCATGAGCAAGGTTTCACCCTCGCATTGGTGACAAACAAGCCGAGTAAGTTCGTGCCTGATGTGCTCGCACAGCATGGTATTGATCATTACTTCAGTGACATCATCGGCGGTGATACCTTCCCAGAAAAGAAACCCAACCCGATGGCGCTCAACTGGCTGCTCGAAAAGCACCACTGCGGCGCCAAACAGATGCTGATGGTCGGCGACTCGAAAAACGACATTCTTGCGGCGAAGAACGCAGGGTGTTACTCGTTTGGTTTGACCTACGGCTACAACCACGGCGAACCGATTTCCGACTCACAGCCGGACTACGTCGCCGATACCATCGCTGATTTACTCGAAGTGGTCGCGGTTTGCGCTTAAGCGCAACGAAATCGCTTCCAAAATACTCGTTAATGAGTACACTGGATAAACCGTGTCGGCGTCAGGCTGGGCGCGGTTTTTTCATTTATTAAGATTAAGAAGTCAAAGGAATCATTCTAATGAGCAAACCCATCGTATTGAGTGGTGTTCAACCGTCAGGTGAACTAAGTATCGGTAACTACTTGGGTGCTCTACGTCAATGGCAGCAGATGCAAGACGATTATGATTGCCAATATTGTGTGGTTGACCTTCATGCCATCACAGTGCGTCAAGACCCGAAAGCACTGCATGAAGCAACTCTAGACGCATTGGCAATTTGTCTCGCAGTGGGCGTTGATCCGAAGAAGAGCACGTTATTTGTCCAGTCCCACGTACCGGAACATGCTCAACTTGGTTGGCTTCTTAACTGTTACACCCAAATGGGTGAACTGGGCCGAATGACCCAGTTTAAAGACAAATCAGCGCGCTACTCGAAAGACACCTCTAGCCAGTTTGGCGATGTCAACGTTGGTCTGTTCGATTACCCTGTGTTGATGGCAGCCGACATTCTGCTTTATGGTGCGCATCAAGTTCCGGTCGGCAGTGACCAGAAGCAGCATCTTGAGCTGGCGCGTGATATCGCCAACCGCTTTAACAACATCTACTCGCCTGAGCAGCCAATCTTTGAAGTGCCAGAGCCGTACATTCCAACCGTGAATGCGCGTGTTATGAGCCTTCAGGATGCGACCAAGAAGATGTCGAAGTCGGATGATAACCGCAAGAACGTGATTACGCTGTTGGAAGAGCCGAAGTCGATTCTTAAAAAGATCAACAAGGCACAAACCGATACAGAAACGCCACCACGTATCGCCCACGATTGGGACAACAAAGCGGGCATTTCAAACCTAATGGGCCTCTACTCGGCGGCGACAGGTATGAGCTTTGCAGAGATTGAAGCCAAGTACCAAGGCGTAGAAATGTACGGTCCATTTAAGAAAGATGTGGGTGAAGCGCTGGTGGCGATGCTTGAGCCGATTCAAGCGGAATACCACCGTATTCGTGCCGATCGTGCTTATATGGATCAAGTGATGAAGCAAGGTGCGGAGAAAGCGTCTGCTCGTGCCGCTGAGACGCTGAAGAAAGCGTATGAAGCGGTAGGTTTCGTTGCTCGTCCGTAGGTGAGGATTTTAGTTCCTAGTTCCTAGTTCCTAGTTCCTAGTTCCTAGAGGTCGAATTCTAGGGACTAGGCACTCACCCTCTCACTTCTTGGAAATTACTTCTAGAAACTAGGCACTCACTTCTAGGAACTGACTCCTACTGCGCCCCTTCAAAGCCCATTTGTCGCCACGCTTCAAAAGCGATGATCGCAACCGCATTGGACAAATTTAAGCTGCGTGCGTCTGGCATCATAGGAATGCGAATACGCTGCGCCATCGGCATGCTTTCGATCAATTCAGCTGGCAGGCCACGAGTTTCCGGTCCAAACAGCAACACATCGCCTGGTTGGAATTGGGCGTCTACATGGTGGCCTGTGGTTTTGGTTGTGCAGGCAAAAATGCGGTATTCGCTGCGTTCTTTTTGCAGATATTCGAGAAATGCCGAGTAGTCTTTGTGACGAGTGACGCGCGCAAGATCATGGTAGTCCAAACCAGCGCGGCGCACTTTTTTCTCCTCTAAATCAAACCCTAATGGCTCAATCAAGTGCAGGTTAGCGCCACAGTTTGCGCACAAGCGAATAATGTTGCCCGTATTCGGGGCGATTTCGGGTTCAAATAGGGCAATATCAAACATGGTTTTGGTTACTTTTTCTGATAAGACCCAAGAGTATAAGGCGGTGATGAAACACCGCCAAGTGCCGTGTGACGTTGTTAGTCTGTTTTGTTGTAGGTCTAATTAGCTCAGCGCTTGATGATAATTCTCTGCGACCGCCTCCCAGTTGACGACATTCCACCACGCGTTAATGTAGTCAGGGCGGCGATTTTGGTAGCTGATGTAGTAGGCATGCTCCCACACATCCAAGGCCAAAATAGGCTCGCCTTGAATGGCCGCTACGTCCATGAGTGGATTGTCTTGATTGCTGGTCGAGGTAATCACCAGTTGATTATCTTTGACGATCAGCCAAGCGAAACCGGAGCCAAAGGTATTGATTGCAGCGTCGCTAAACTGCTGTTGGAATTCGGCAAAGCTGCCAAAGGTCTCCTCAATGGTGCGGCCAAGCTCGCCGCTGGGCACACCACCGCCATTGGGCGTCATGCAATTCCAATACAGGACGTGGTTGTAATAGCCACCACCGTTATTGCGAACGGCGGGGGCCAGTGAGGAGATGTTGGCAAAAATGCGACGCAGCGATTGCTGCTCTAGTTCACTGTCTTTGATTGCCGCGCAGAACTTATCAAAATACGTTCTGTGGTGTTTGCTGTAGTGAACTTCCATGGTTTTCGCGTCGATATAAGGCTCAAGCGCATCATACGCATAAGGAAGGTCAGGAAATTGGTGCACCATCGTAAATCCTCCATGTTTGGAGAATTTACTTTAAATGATAATGAGATCGATTATCAACTGTAAAATTGATGTGGGTATTGCGACCCGCGATGACAACGCACGATTTACTGGCATAGCGGCAGACAAATCGTCACGCGTAATCCACCTAGCGGACTGCGGCTCGCTTTGATTGTGCCACTGTGTTGGCGTATTGCGCTTTCGGTAATCGCCAGGCCAAGACCGGTTCCGCCGCTGTGTCTGTCTCGCGCCGTGGAGACTCGGTAGAATGGACGGAATATCGACTCCAGTTCATCGTCTGGCACCCCTTCGCCGTTGTCATCGACAATAACTTGGACGGTGTCATCGGCGATGTGAAGTTGGATGTCGATTTTGTCTTCGCCGTAATGAATCGCATTGCGCACCACGTTGTCCACCGCGCTCATGAGCAGTTTGGGGTTGCCTGAAATGGTGCGATTGGGAATCGCATCGTAGCGCAGGCTTTTACTCATTTGCTCTGCCTCAAATTGCGCGTCACAGAAGATGGCTTCCCACAAACTGCTCAAGGCTTGTTTTTCTCGCACCATGTGACTGTTGACTTGAATGCGCGACAACTCCAACAGCTCACCAATCATCTGCTCAAGGCGCTGAGCCTCGGTATCGATGCGCGTCAGTTCGGCGCTTTCTCCTTGCTTGCGCACGGCAAGACCTGTCGCCATTCTGAGCCGAGTGAGCGGTGAACGCAGTTCGTGAGAGATGTCAGAGAGTAAGCGCTGCTGGCCCGAGATCATCTGATTAACGGCTTCGACCATCTGGTTAAAACTTTCTCCGGCTTGACGAAATTCACTGGTGCCTTTCTCCAGTTGCGGGTCCACCTCAAATTCACCGGCGGCGACGCGTTTTGCCGCGCGTTCGAGACGTCTTGCAGGTTGGCTCAGTGCCCAAGCGAGCCACAACAGTAGCGGGGTGCTCACCAACATGACGGCCAGTAGAAGCTGGAGTGGACGATCAAACAAATTAAGGATAAACGGCGCGGGTTGATTCCACTTGATGCCGACGTAGAGCAGCAGAGGCTGCTTGGCTAACGTCACCGGAATGGGACCAGCAAGCATGTAATGGCCGTAGAGTTTCTGCTTGGGCGCTTCGGCTAACTCGACGCTGGTGATAAAGTTTTGCAGTGCGCGAATTTTGAAGTCTTTCGGGTCTTGCGATGTCAGAATGTTGCCATCAATATCCGACACATAGAAACGCGGGCCGCTGTCTTTTGGTGGCCTTCCACCATCATTACCTTGTCTGCGTGGCCCTTCAAGTTGGAACAATATCCGCGCGAGGTTGGACTCTCCGGCAAAGCGTTGCTCGACTCTGTCTCGCACTTCCCTTAAGTCATTGAGGTGAGTGCTCGGAATGTCTCGTGCTTTTCTTGGATCGAGATGGGGCAGGGAGAGCACCGCCATCAGCACCAAAAACATGGTAAACCAAAAGATGGCGAAAATGCGTCCATACAGGCTAGTGATTTTCGGTAAACGCATCAGTCTTCCTCAACCAACAAGTAGCCGCGGCCACGTAAGGTTTTGATCCGTGGCTTGCCGTCAGCGCGCTCTGGCAGCTTTTTACGCAGGTTGGAGACGTGCATGTCAATGGCGCGATCAAACGCCGCCAGTCGCTTGCCTAGCACATCCAAACTTAACGCTTCTTTGGTGAGCGTTTCACCTGGGTTTTGCACAAAATGGCTCAACAAAGCGAATTCGGTGGTCGTCAGTTCGAGTAAGTCACCTTGGCAATAGGCTTCTTGCTTGCCCGGATAGACTTTAAGATCTTGGTATTCGATGCAGTCGCCGTTTTTGCTCGCCGATTTACCTTGGGTGCGACGCAGAATCGCTCGGATACGTGCGAGCAGTTCACGGTCACTGAATGGTTTGGGTAGGTAATCATCGGCACCGAGTTCGAGGCCGATGACGCGATCGATCTCTTCCCCTTTCGCGGTGAGCATCAGTACGGGTGTTTCCCACTTTTCTCGTAGACGTTTGAGTGTTTCCATACCATTGAGTTTGGGCATCATCACATCGAGCAAGATGAGATCAATCTCATCGCTGACCAGCGCTAATCCCTCTTCGCCATTGTTCGCTTCGGAGATGGTGAAGCCTTCAAACGTTAACACCTCAGTCAATAGCCCGGTGAGTTCGGTGTCATCATCAATCAATAATAGGTGTGCCATAGTTACCACTCTTACAAACGTCACTGAGTTAATAGTACTGGTAAATCGTCTGGAGATTGAGACTAATTTTTCCTCTTTACGATTCTTTACGCTGCCTAAACGTCACTTTACTTAGCATGGCCTATTCTACACTCAAGCGCTGTGAAGACAGCTCCACACAATAACTTGAACAAGAAAGGTAACGATTATGAACACTGCAAAAAAAATGGTATTGGCTGCTGTTGTCCTCCCTCTCACATTAGGTACTGCGAGCGCATGGGCGTTCGGTGGCGGTGGTAAAGATAACCACAAAGGGCCGCGTGATGAGTGTCGTGGTGGTCTGGATCGCGGCATCATGCGTCAACTTGACCTAACCGAAGAACAGCAAGCACAGCTTAAAGAGATGCGCGAAGCCGGTCGTGATGAAATGAAAGCGAAATTCAAAGAGAATTTTGAGTCGCATCAAGCGCAGATGCAGGCACACCGTGCGAGCGTGCAAGCGTTGGTACTGGCAGACACCTTCGATCAAGCGGCCGCGCAGGAATTGGCGAAACAGATGGTCGACCAACAGACTGAGCGTCGCGTGAAGATGCTAGAGAAAGAACACAAAATGTTAAGCGTGCTAACACCTGAGCAAAAAGCCAAGTTTGTTGAGCTGCAACAAGAGCGCGCGACAGAGTGTGGTGAGAAAATGCAAAAACGCATGAACAAAAACTGATCATCGCTCTCTACTGCCTTTGGCGACCTTCGGGTCGCCTTTTGCGTTTCTGGAGCTTGGCTGCACTTTCACCACACATAAGGTTATACTTAAGCCAATTTTTGCAATGGCTTAACGTAGAAAACGGATATGAAACAAGAATATGCGCGTTTGGTGACGATGGCAGCATGGACCGCTACGCTTGTCGCCAGTGGCTTGCTGGTGGTCAAGGTGGGCGCTTGGTGGATGACGGGCTCAGTGAGTCTACTCGCGTCACTGATCGACTCTATGCTCGATATTGCCGCCTCGCTGGTCAATCTGGTGGTGGTGCGCTACTCACTTCAACCTGCGGATCGTGAACATGCGTTTGGTCACGGCAAAGCGGAATCGCTCGCGGCGCTGGCTCAAGCGATGTTTATCTCAGGCTCTGCGGTGTTCCTGATTCTTAATGGCGTCGACCGATTTTTCCGTCCTCATGCCTTGGTGTCGCCTGAATATGGCGTCTATGTGAGCTTTTTCGCCATGTTGGTGACGTTTGGTTTGGTCACATTTCAACGCCATGTGGTGAAAAAAACCGGCAGCCAAGCCATTGCCGCAGATTCATTGCACTACCAATCGGACTTATACATGAACGCCGCGATCATGGTGGCGCTTGGTCTCAGCTGGTTTGGTATTATTCAGGCGGATGCGGTGTTTGCCATCATCATCGGCGGGTACATTCTGTTTAGCGCCTATAAGATGGTCAAAGAGGCGATTCAAACCTTGCTCGATAGAAAGTTGCCCGATGAGGAGCTTGCTCAGATCAAAGCATGTTGTCTCTCTGTGGAAGGGGTGCACGGCGTGCATCAGTTACGAACCCGTATGTCAGGGCCAACGCGCTTCATCCAATTGCATCTTGAGCTCGACGATCATCTACCGCTGATTGAGGCGCATCGAATCTCGGATCGCGTAGAAGATTCGCTGTTGGCGACCTTCCCCGAAGCGGACGTATTGATCCACCAAGATCCCTATTCTGTGGTGTTCGGTAAAGAGCGTAAACAGAAGGTTCATCGCTGGTAATCTTAGCGAAGAGGCGACAAATGGCTGGGGGTTGGCTATCTTTCTAGCGAGTGAGTATTAACCTTGATACTGACGTGTATCAATTCCCGTTATGAGCAAAGCTGTAATACTCTTACATAAGTAGAAAACTTACATTAACGTCTACAAAATAAAAGTAGTATTCCTTGTGGGGCAAGGTAACATACTACGCAGTTAAAGGAATTTTGTTGGTGGCCGCCTGTAAACCACTAACGTAATATTTTGAAATAAGATTCCCAAAAATCGAGGGTGAGCATGATTAAGAAGATTGGTGTTTTGACAAGTGGCGGTGACGCCCCTGGTATGAACGCAGCAGTACGTGGCGTAGTCCGCACTGCACTCTCTGCAGACATTGAAGTATACGGAATTTACGATGGTTATCTTGGCCTTTACGAAAACCGTATCGAGAAATTGGATCGTTCGAGCGTTTCTGATGTGATCAACCGTGGTGGTACCTTCCTGGGCTCGGCACGTTTTCCTGAGTTCAAAGAAGAGTCGGTACGCCAAAAGGCGATCGAAAACCTGAAAGAGCACGGCATCGAAGCCTTGGTGGTGATCGGTGGTGACGGTTCGTACATGGGTGCGAAGAAGCTGACTGAAATGGGTTACCCATGTATCGGTCTGCCGGGCACGATTGATAACGACATCGCGGGCACGGATTACACTATCGGTTATCTCACTGCGCTTAACACGGTTATCGATGCGATTGACCGTCTACGTGACACTTCATCGTCTCACCAGCGTATTTCTATCGTTGAAATCATGGGCCGCCACTGTGGCGATTTGACCCTGATGTCAGCGATTGCGGGCGGTTGTGAATACATCATCACCCCAGAAACTGGCCTTGATAAAGAGAAGCTGATCAGCAACCTCCAAGACGGTATCAAGAAAGGTAAAAAGCACGCGATCATCGCTCTGACTGAGCTGATGATGGATGCTAATGTACTGGCAAAAGAGATTCAGACTGCCACTGGTCGTGAAACTCGTGCTACCGTGCTAGGCCACATTCAACGTGGTGGTCGCCCAACAGCCTTTGACCGAGTTCTCGCGTCACGTATGGGTAACTACGCCGTACACCTATTGATGGAAGGTCAAGGTGGCCGTTGTGTGGGTATCCAGAAAGAGCAACTGGTTCACCATGACATCATCGATGCGATTGAAAACATGAAGCGTCCAGTTCGTCACGATCTGTTCAAAGTTGCGGAAGAGCTGTTCTAATTGACAGCGCCCAACTGAGAACAAGCAAAAGGCCAGTATCATACTGGCCTTTTTGTTTTTCGTCTCACGTGAGACTTGGGGTTAGTTAATTGCGGTCGAAATCAGATACCCAACAAAGGTCGCACTGACGACGCCAATAAACCCGGGCAGGATGAAGCTGTGATTGAGTACATACTTGCCAATTTGCGTTGTCCCTGAACGGTCAAAGGAGATAGCCGCCAAATCACTGGGGTAGAACGGGAAGAAGAAGTACGCGTAACAAGCGGGCAAGACGCCGATAAGTACGGGAGCAGGAATGCCCATCGCAAAGCCAAGGGGGAGCATAATCGTCAGTACTGCGGCTTGGCTTTTCAAGAATACCGAAACCACAAACATCGCAATCGCAAACGTCCACGGGTGCGCTGCGACAACATCGCTGACTAAGCTGATCAGATAGGGTTTGTGATGGCCGATGATGGTGTCACTCATCCAAGCAATACCAAAGATGATGATGACCGCCGTCATCCCAGCAATAAAGACATTACTGTGAACAATTTTTTTCGGGTTCACTTTAGTGGTGAGCAATATTACTGCGCCGACCGACAGCATCAAAAACTGAATCGCGACCGACATTTTGACCCCTTGCGGCAGTAAGGCGAGATCTTTGCCAAACATGGCGACAAAAATCACCGTCAAGATACCAGCCAAAAAGATCCCAAGACCTCGCTTCGCCATTTTCTGGTCATGTTGAACGTCTTGGCTCTCTTGTTCTTCATCGATCAATTGCGCTTTGAACTCAGGATCTTTGCACTGTTCGATAAAAGCAGGATCTTGGTCGAGTTCTTTGCCACGCTTCAGACTCCATAGACAGCCAATTAACACGCCCGTCAGGGTCGCAGGAATGGTGACCATGAGGACGTTAACCAGACTGATGTCGAGATGGTTGTCTGCGGCGGTCGCCATGACGACAGCGGCCGCTGCGGCGATCGGGCTCGCGGTGATGCCCATTTGCGATGCGACCGTTGCCATCGCCATTGGACGTTCGGGACGAATGCCCTTCTTGTAGGCCACATCATAAATGACCGGCAGAAGTGGGTAGACTGAGTGACCGGTACCGACCAGCACGGTCAGAGAGTAGGTACACAGTGGACCAAGGAAGACGATTTGGTTGGGGTGTTTGCGCAGCAAACGCTCGGCAAATTTAACCAAGAGTTTGAGACCACCAGTGGCCTCCAAGGTTGCAGAGGCGGCCACCACGGCAAGAATGATCAGCATGACACTGATCGGTGGGCTACCGGGGGCGATACCAAACACAAACGCAAGGACAGAGACGCCCAAGCCACCAAGTAAACCAAACGCGATGCCGCCATGGCGAATGCCAACAAAAATGACAGCCAGCAGCAACAACATATGTATATAAAACATGATCACATCCTGGGGGTAATAGATAGCTGTGATTTATGCTACTCAAAACCCTTACGCTGGAATGTGAAGTTGTATGCTTATCTCGCGTGTCTGTTTTACAATCCGCCAGTTCTTTGTTTTTCGTCAATAAAAACCGCGCTATTTGCGTTTGTGCTCGCAAATTGTTCGTTCGACACTCGGCGAGACTCTTTGCGGTTTTGGAATTTCTGATGCACGCCACGGCGCAATGCCTTGATGTGGTTCTCCGCTTTATCGACGCCCAACAGCACACTTAATGTCAGTACGGTAATGACGATGGATTGTTGCTCATAGCCCAGCCCTGTCATCAGCCCAAGCGCCGCCAACACCCAAATGACCGCCGCAGAGGTGACGCCATGAATTTTGCCATCCAATGTCATCATCACGCCTGCGCCTAAAAAGCCCACTCCAGTAATGATCTGACCCAATACGCGGGCTTGGTCTAAGGTGTTCGGTGAGAGCGATACGGCCATCGACATAAAACAGTACGTGCCTGCGATAATAAGGATTGACGTGCGGATACCGACTGGCTTGCCGCGTGTTTGACGTTCAACACCAATAAGAATGCCGTTGATCGCACAGCAAAGCAGCGCTGACCAAGAAAACGGACCGAGGTCTAACAAGGATGAGAGTGAAGGGTGCATGGTCTCCTCTGAGATGGGCATGAGTGATACTAGGAAACCGCGAAGTATGCACTGAGTGTCTCAGAGGAGCGAACAAAAGCTTTTTGTCGTCGGGATTACTCTAAATGTAAATCAAGGGGGGTTTTGCTTTTTCTGCCGCCGATCTCTCGCGTCAAGGTCGGCACAAGGTAACCGGATACGTGTTCGATCACTCCCGCCATGATGCTTTTCGCTTCGCTGTCTGCAATATGAAAATGCGCGCTGCCTTGCACCTTATCCAGCACATGCAGGTAGTAGGGCAAAATGCCCGCATCAAATAGAGACTCGCTTAACGCCACTTGGGCATCCACACTGTCATTAATGCCTTTCAGCATCACCGCTTGGTTCAACATGGTCACACCAACCTGCTTAAGCGCGCGCACCGCCTCGCTGAAGGGCGCATCAATCTCATTGGCGTGATTGATGTGGGTGACCATCACCACTTGCAGCCGCGTGCTGGCCAGCAGTGTGCACAACCCGTCTGTGACGCGAGCAGGGATCACCACAGGTAGGCGAGTATGAATGCGTAGACGCTTAATGTGCGGGATGGTTGCGATGGCGGAAATCAACCATTCCAGTTCATTATCTTTGGCCATTAATGGGTCGCCCCCCGAGAGAATCACTTCGTTGAGCTCGGTGTGAGCGGCGATGTAGTCGAGGTTTTTTTGCCAAACGGCTTTGTTGCCGCGATTGTCCTGATAAGGAAAGTGGCGGCGAAAACAGTAGCGGCAGTTGATTGCGCAGCCGCCTTTGACAATCAAAAGTGCTCGATTGCGATACTTGTGCAGTAAGCCCGGTTGGGCGTTATCTTGCTCTTCGAGTGGATCTTGGCTAAAACCTGGGTGCCATTCAAGCTCTTGCGCGACCGGTAAAACTTGGCGCAGTAAAGGATCCTCTGGGTTGCCCTTTTCCATGCGAGCAACAAAACTTAACGGGACGCGCTGAGCAAATTGTTTGCGTGCAGCAAAGCCGTCTTGCCACGGGGTGGGGTCAATCTCGAGATGTCGTAATAACTCGGCCGGATCCGAGATCCCACTTGCTAGTTGATTGAGCCAGTTTTGCTCAACAGATTCGACTTTTCGGGTTATGATAGGCGGCATTGAATTTAGCTCTAAGAATGTAAGAGGAAAAAATGGCTACAGTTAGCACGAATGAATTTAAAGGCGGCTTGAAACTCATGCTCGACAACGAGCCTTGTGTGATCCTTGAAAATGAATACGTTAAGCCGGGTAAAGGCCAAGCGTTCAACCGCGTAAAAATTCGTAAGCTTCTTTCTGGTAAAGTGCTAGAGAAAACCTTTAAGTCTGGTGACACATGTGAAGTCGCAGACGTTATGGATATCGATCTAGATTATCTCTATAACGACGGTGAATTCTACCACTTTATGAATGCGGAAACGTTTGAGCAGATCGCGGCGGATGCGAAAGCCGTGGGCGAGAGCGCAAAATGGTTGGTGGAAAACAACACCTGTATGCTGACGCTGTGGAACGGTAACCCTATCGTTGTAACGCCACCTAACTTCGTTGAGCTTGAAGTGACAGACACTGATCCTGGTCTTAAAGGTGATACACAGGGTACCGGTGGTAAGCCTGCTACGCTATCAACCGGTGCAGTGGTTCGTGTACCACTGTTTATCTCTATCGGTGAAGTGATCAAAGTTGACACGCGCTCAGGCGAGTACGTCGGTCGCGTAAAATAATCACCCGATGCGTGATAGCGTGAGAAAAAGGCCACATCGTGGCCTTTTTTGTTTTTTCGGCTGCGGCAAAGTGTCACAATAGCCCGAGTTTGTTAGTGATATAGAGATCAAAGGTTCTGGTTTATGAAAGCGTCTTTGCAAATTTGGTTGGGTGCGGCTCGGCCAAAAACGCTGCCGCTGGCGCTGGTGTCGATTTTGACCGGTAGCGTGCTAGCGTACTCTCATCATGAGTTTTCTCTACCGATCGCGCTATTGGCGTTTGCGACGGCGACCTTATTGCAAATTCTCTCTAACCTCGCCAATGATTACGGTGATGCCGTCAAGGGCACCGATAACGACAAACGTCTTGGCCCGATGCGCGCCATCCAGTCGGGCGCGGTCACGACCCAAGACATGAAGCAAGCGATCGTCATCAATGTCATCATGACGATATTGTCCGGGCTGGTTTTGGTCTTCTACGCCTTAGAGAGTGTGCAAAGCATCTTGGCCTTTATCGGCTTAGGGGTACTGGCGATCATCGCTGCTATTGCGTATACGGTGGGGTCGAAGCCTTATGGCTACGTCGGGCTCGGCGATGTCTCTGTATTTCTCTTTTTCGGTTTGCTCGGCGTGGCCGGGACCTATTTTCTTCACACTGGTGTTGTCCAAGTGTCATTAATTCTTCCGGCAATAGGCTGCGGGTTGTTGGCGGTTGCGGTGCTGAATATCAACAACATGCGTGATATCGAGAACGATCAAGAGTGCGGCAAGCGTACGGTTGCCGTGCGCTTGGGCCAACAACGCGCGAAGCATTATCACTTTTTCTTGCTCGGCTTCTCTCTGTTAGCCTTTGCGCTCTACTTGCTGCATCAACCAGAACCAATGTGGGTCAGCTTGCCGTTTTTACTCAGTGTTCTGGTGGTGTTTAAACATGGCCGAGCGGTCTGGTTGGCGAATAAACCCGCTCAGATTGCGCCGATGATGCCGGTGATTGTTAAATGCTCTTTGCTGACCAACCTGCTGTTTGCTGGCGTGGTCGTCGTGCAAACACTGATGAGAGTCTGATCCTCTTCACAAGAGCTTGTATTATTGCGCCTTGTCATTGCAATGACTTAATGACCGGATATACTCGAGTGAGTCAACCAACGGTTTGGGAAGGTAACTCATGGAATACAATACGTCCGCTTTGTGTGATGTTTATATGGATCAGGTCGATGTGGTCGAGCCCATGTTCAGCAACTTTGGCGGCAGTGCGTCATTCGCTGGCCAAATCACAACGGTGAAGTGTTTTGAAGACAACGGGCTGATTCGTGAAGTGCTCGAACAAGACGGCTTAGGTCGTGTGCTGTTGGTCGATGGTGGCGGCTCGCTAAGACGTGCGCTCATTGATGCTGAGCTCGCTTCTCTTGCTGAAGAGAACGAGTGGGAAGGCATTGTTGTCTATGGCTGCGTACGTGAAGTCGATGAGTTGGAAGACATGAGCATTGGCATTCAAGCCTTGGCCTCGATTCCGGTTGGTGCGAGCTCACAAGGCGTGGGTGAAACGGAAGTGGCCGTCAACTTCGGTGGCGTGACCTTCTTACCGGAAGACTACCTTTATGCCGATAACACAGGCGTGATCCTCTCCCAAGAGCCACTTGATATAGATTTAGACGTCGATGAGACCGATGTCGCCGATGAGACGCTCTAAATCACCACACCAGCTTCGGCTGGTGTGTTCGTTTCTAGGCCTTACTTTCCTTTAAATCCTGACTCATTTTGAACGTTTTACGGGTGTAGCGGTGCAGACAAGTGAGCGCTGCGCAGTTTGAGCGCGTAGAGGTAGGCGAGTACACCGCCGATGACATTGCCAACAGCAATGCCGATAAACAGTCCTTCAATGTCATACCAAAGACTGCCAACCCAGGCACAGGGTAGGGTTAAAATGAACAGCCGCATAAAGCTCCACTGAAACGCTTTGAGCGGTTCATGCAGCGCATTCAGCCCTGAGACCAGCATCATCAACATTCCTTGAAACCCGTAGCTAAAAGGCACAACGAGTAAGTAGTGCCACAACAGATCTTTGACCGCTTGCTCTTGAGAAAATAGGGAGGAGATAGGGATGCTCAGCGGCACCATCATGACAAAAATCCCCAATTGGAAAATCAGTGCAAAGCGCATGGTGAGGAACAAACCCGCGAAGCCGCGCTGCGGATTTTTGGCGCCCAAGTTCTGAGCCATAAACGGGGTCAGGGCAGAGGTGAGCGACATCAGCACCAAGATAAGAATTGACTCCACCCTCTGCGCCGCACCGTAGGCTGCGACGGCACTGGTGCCATGCGTCGAAAGCAGCATCATCAGAATCGCACCTGAGAGTGGTGTCATGGCATTTGACAGCGCCGCCGGCGTGCCGATTTTTAGAATGGATTGGCAATCGCTGCGAAGGGTGGTGAGGTCCGGTTTGGCGAGCAGCTTCTCGCGCCGCGTGAGCACATACAAGGAGCCTAACAGTGCCCCTGCCCAGCTGAGGGCGCTTGCGATCGCCGCGCCTTGAATCCCGAGTGCGGGAAACGGGCCGTAACCAAAAATCATTAAAGGATCGAGCACGCCATTAATCACGCCGGCCAACATCATGATTTTAGCCGGGGTTTTGGTATCACCCGTAGCGCGAATGGCGCTGTTTCCCGCCATCGGAATGACGAGCAGCGGTATGGTTAAATACCAAATCGCCATGTATTGGTTGATAAGGGGAAGTAAATCGGGCTCAGCGCCCAGTAGTAGAAAAAGCGGCTCAATCGTTAGCAATCCAGAGATGGACGCCAACGCCACTAAGGTCACCGCTAACAGCAAACCGTGGGTCGAAAATCGCGCTGCATCGGTGGTATGGCCTTGGCCAAGTAGACGAGCAATGTTGGTGGAGATGCCCATTCCTATGCCCATAGTGATGCAGTTGACGGCAAAGGTGACAGGAAAGGTATAGCTGACCGCTGCCAGCGCTTGGGTACCGAGCAGAGAGATAAAAAACGTATCGACCAGATTGAACATCAAAATAGCGATCATGCCAAAGGTCATCGGCACGGTCATTTGGCGCAAAACATCGGGAATGTGACCCGTTAACAGGCCATGTTTATCTTGCATCGAGGACGTCAACTCTCACGGGCGGAAAAGCGTAGCATACTTTATCTGCGCTATGACGACCAACCCCATCGTTGAGATGGTGCGAGGCGCACATATTTGGGGTGGCTTTGGGTTTTGTACCGCGGCAACAAAAAAGGCCAGCGCAAGCTGACCTTTGTCTATGTCCATAAAGGATGGATTAAGCTTTTGCTGCTGCCGCCGCTTTTGCAATCGCTGCAAAGCTCTTCGCGTCAAGAGAAGCGCCGCCAACGAGAGCACCATCGATGTCTGGTTGTGAGAAGTACGCTTCTGCGTTTTCTGGCTTCACAGAACCGCCGTACTGGATGATCACTTGCGCAGCAACCGCTTCGTCTTTTGCAGCGATAAGTGCGCGGATAGAAGCGTGAATGCGTTGTGCATCTTCTGCCGTCGCTGCTTTACCTGTACCGATAGCCCAGATTGGCTCGTATGCGATGATGGCGCCGTTTAGCGCTTCAACACCGTAAGTGTCGATCACTGCATTGATTTGACGTGCACAGACAGCTTCAGTCTCGCCCGCTTCGTTTTGCGCTTCAGATTCACCGATACAGAAAACAGGGGTTAGACCGTTTTCTTTTAGGAAGTTGAATTTCTTTGCGATGAACTCGTCAGATTCGTTGTGGTATTCACGACGCTCAGAGTGGCCGATGATGATGTGAGAAGCACCGAAATCTTTCAGCATTTCTGGCGACATGTCACCAGTGAAGGCACCGCTGTTGTTGAGGTCAGTGTTTTGTGCACCCAGGATAATCTTGTTACCGCCTTCTGCGATGACACGCTCAGCAAGGTCGATGTAAAGTGCTGGTGGCGCAACGGCTACGTCGACACCTTCAACGCCTTCAAGCTCAGCGTTTAGACCCGTTAGCAGCTCAGTGACCATTGCTTTGCTGCCATTCAATTTCCAGTTACCCATCACTACAGGACGACGCATAGGAATACTCCCTCTCTTTTTAACGTAGAACGTTCATTAATGTAAAAAATCTGGGTAGGAATATAACAGATTAAATGGTCCAGATCATGATTACCGTCATGTCTTATTTGGTTTGTAAACCTTTTGCCGACTGCCTTGCGCATGGATTTAGCATAACTGACCGCTCTGGCAGTGATCCCGTAGACAGAATCGCTGGCATCGAGTGCGAAATAAGTACAGAAATTGATAATAGTGGCGTATACCTATCCAACCAACGCACTAAAAAGGGAACAACATCGATGCCAAACCTAGTTATGGAATACTCCAACTCAGTGGATGAGCGTGTTAATGTGCAAGGATTGCTCGAGGATTTGCATTTCGTGGTTTTACAATCAGGCCTGTTCGACACCTTATCCGTCAAGTCTCGCGCATTGCGCTGCCATCATTGGCTGCTTGGGGATGAAGGTGACAGTAGCGATTTTATTCATATTGGCTTCGAGCTGTTGGCGGGAAGAACTGAGGAACAGAAGCGCGATTTATCTCGTCAATTAATGGCGGTGTTGCAACAGCAAGCGGGACACGTGCGCAGCTTAACCGTTAATATTCGCGATATGGATTCGAGCTGTTTTCAAAAAATCATCAATTAACGATTAGGGAATACGATGTCAATTAAAGCACTGCTGTTTTCATTTCAAGGCCGCATTGGTCGTAAGGTCTATTGGCTGTGGAATGTGGTTTACTACCTAGTGATTGTGAGCTTTGCTGCGACACTCAACGCGGTTATTCCAGCGACGGCCCATCTCATCCTGCCGGTGTTCCTTGTCATCGTGCTGATTCCTGACTTAGCCATCACCGCCAAGCGTTGGCATGACAGAGACAAATCCAGTTGGTGGCTGTTACTGAATGTTCCACTTGTTATCGGACGTATGACGATGCCAGTGGGTGATCCTGGGCAAGTCGCTCAACCTGCGGCGCTGCAAACCGCCATTTCGGTCGTCGCGATGATTTGCGGAGTGTGGATTTTGGTCGAGTGCGGCTTCTTTAAAGGCACAGAAGGTGAGAATAGGTTTGGCCCGCAGCCAGAATAATCGGCTGCCTATCGCAAGAAAGTTTTTATCACCCGAGGCTATTTACGAAGAAGGACTTCTTCCACTTTGTGGTTGAGTCCTTTTTTTAGGATCAGCTGCGCACGCTCGCGAGTGGGTAAGATGTTGTTGCGCAGGTTGATACCATTGATGGAATGCCAGATCTCTTTTGCTTTATCTATCGCCTGCTGTTTCGACAACTGGGTGTAGTGGCTGAAGTAAGACCCTGGTTTAGTGAAGGCGCCGGAGCGAAATTTTAGAAAACGCTCAATATACCACTGCTCAATCACCTCGCTGTTGGCATCGACATAGAGGGAGAAGTCCAAGAAGTCGGAGACAAACACACGATGAGGATCGTGTGGGTAATCCATCCCACTTTGTAACACATTGAGCCCTTCGATAATCAGCACATCAGGTCTATCCACCACTTTGACTTCATCGGTGATGTCATAGGTGATGTGAGAGTAGACCGGCACTTCCAAGTTTGGCTTGGCGGCTTTGACGTCTGAGACGAATTGTACCAAACGCTTGATATCATAAGATTCAGGAAAGCCTTTACGGTGCATAATGCCACGTTCATCGAGTACGCGCTTAGGGTAAAGAAAGCCATCGGTGGTCACCAACTCGACTTTTTGATGGTTATCCCAACGTGACAGCAGGGCTTGGAGTAAACGAGCGGTGGTGCTTTTGCCGACGGCCACACTACCGGCAATCCCAATAATAAAGGGTGGAGCACTCTCTTGGTTGCCCAAGAAATTGTTCAGGACGGTATTGCGGCTTTGTCGAGCAGCGACATAGAGATTCAGCAATCGCGCTAGGGGCAGATAAATCTCGACCGCTTCTTCCATTGTCAGGCTCTCATTCACGCCTTGCAGCTCCCGCAAATCCTCTTCAGACAACGTCATCGGTACAGAATTGCGTAATTCTGCCCACTGCTGCCGGGTAAAAGAGAGATAGGGGGTCATGTGTCGTCCTAACCTGAGTTGAAGATGCGAGCAGCGACATTACAACAACCGACTTAGATTGCAAACGAGATGATCGATATTCGCGTGATTTGCCCGACAATTTGCTCGATTTTTCAACAAAAAAGCAGAAAGTATCCAATTTGGCATTTTTTTTTGGATTTGCTATTGCAAGGTAGAAAATCATTCAATAGAATGCGCACCACTTATGCCGACTTAGCTCAGTAGGTAGAGCAACTGACTTGTAATCAGTAGGTCACCAGTTCGATTCCGGTAGTCGGCACCATTTCTCTATTCGTCTCTTTTAGAGCGCGAGAAATGGATAAAAATTTGGAGGGGTTCCCGAGTGGCCAAAGGGAGCAGACTGTAAATCTGCCGGCACTGCCTTCGATGGTTCGAATCCGTCCCCCTCCACCATATTCTTTAGGAAATAGCTCGAAGAGTTACGTGTTGCGGGCATCGTATAATGGCTATTACCTCAGCCTTCCAAGCTGATGATGCGGGTTCGATTCCCGCTGCCCGCTCCACTCATTATGAGTGCTGATATAGCTCAGGTGGTAGAGCGCATCCTTGGTAAGGATGAGGTCGGCAGTTCGAATCTGCCTATCAGCACCAGCTCTCAAGCGAACTTTTCCTTTTGATACTTTCTTTTTACTAAACTACGTTTAGTGATTGAGAATAAGTTTATCACCAATTTGTTTGGTTACGTGGTCTTGCGCCACTTAAAATCCGTACCTAGAGGGACTACTCATGTCTAAAGAAAAATTTGAACGTGTAAAACCGCACGTAAACGTTGGTACTATCGGCCACGTTGACCACGGTAAAACAACTCTAACTGCAGCTATCTGTACTACTCTTGCAAAAGTTTACGGCGGTGCTGCTCGTGACTTCGCATCTATCGATAACGCTCCAGAAGAGCGTGAGCGCGGTATCACAATCGCAACTTCTCACGTAGAGTACGACACTCCAACTCGTCACTACGCACACGTAGACTGTCCAGGACACGCGGATTATGTTAAGAACATGATCACAGGTGCTGCACAGATGGACGGTGGTATCCTAGTTGTTGCTGCGACAGATGGCCCAATGCCACAAACTCGTGAGCACATCCTACTAGGCCGTCAGGTTGGTATTCCTTACATCATCGTATTCATGAACAAATGTGACATGGTTGATGATGAAGAGCTACTAGAACTAGTAGAAATGGAAGTACGTGAACTTCTATCTGAGTACGATTTCCCAGGTGATGACCTACCAGTTATCCAAGGTTCTGCACTAGGCGCACTAAACGGCGAAGAGCAGTGGGAAGCGAAAATTGTTGAACTAGCAGAAGCGCTAGACAACTACATCCCAGAGCCAGAGCGTGCAGTAGACATGCCGTTCCTAATGCCAATCGAAGACGTATTCTCAATCCAAGGTCGTGGTACTGTAGTAACAGGTCGTATCGAGCGCGGTATCCTAAACGTAGGTGACGAAGTTGCTATCGTAGGTATCAAAGACACGACGACTACAACATGTACTGGTGTTGAGATGTTCCGTAAGCTTCTAGACGAAGGTCGTGCGGGTGAGAACGTTGGTGCACTTCTACGTGGTACTAAGCGTGACGAAGTTGAGCGTGGTCAAGTACTAGCTAAGCCTGGTTCAATCACTCCACACACTAAGTTCGAGTCAGAAGTCTACGTACTGTCTAAAGATGAAGGTGGTCGTCACACTCCATTCTTCAAAGGCTACCGTCCACAGTTCTACTTCCGTACAACTGACGTAACAGGTAACATCGAGCTACCTGAAGGCGTAGAAATGGTAATGCCAGGCGATAACATCAAGATGACTGTAGAGCTAATCGCACCAATCGCGATGGACGAAGGTCTACGTTTCGCGATCCGCGAAGGTGGCCGTACAGTTGGTGCTGGTGTTGTTGCTAAGATCTTCGACTAATTTAGATAAATTAGCTGAAGTCTTCGGAAAATCTTGGAATAAGATTTGACGAACCAGTAGCAAAGAGGGCATCATTTGATGCCCTTTTTCTGCACTGAAGATAATGTTTGCTGATTTGTTGTTCATGTAAGCATTACGCAGGAAAATTTTGATTGAAAACTGGGCGTTTTGATCAATAAAGAGTACGTCGACCAGTAATGATTGGCGTGTATGGATTTGCCCTGCAACAGCGGGGTTGTTGTCGTCTATATTAAGACTAATGACAGGCTGGTTTTATGAAAGCTAATAATGCTGAAACTCCTGAAAGCTCAAATAGCGCAGATATCTTTAAGTGGATTGTCACTTTTGTTCTGCTAGCTGCCGCTGTTGTGGGTAATTACCTGTACGGTGAACTCTCTGTAGTGATTCGCGCTGCAGGTGTTGTTGTGCTAATCGCTGCGGCACTGGGTGTGGCTGCTACAACAACGAAAGGTAAAGCTGCGATTGATTTTGCTAAAGAATCTCGCATGGAAGTTCGCAAAGTGGTTTGGCCGACTCGCCAAGAAACTATGCAAACAACTTTGATCGTTTTAGCTGTAAGTATTGTAATGGCTCTAGCACTTTGGGGCATTGACGGCATTATGGTTCGTCTTGTTGCCTTTGTGACTGGGGTATAGAGGTTTTAATTCATGAGTGAAGCTCCTAAAAAACGCTGGTATGTGGTTCAAGCCTTCTCTGGATTTGAAGGCCGCGTAGCTCAGTCTCTTCGTGAGCATATCAAAATGCATGGCATGGAAGAGCTGTTTGGTGAAGTGCTAGTCCCAACAGAAGAAGTTGTGGAAATGCGCGCAGGTCAACGTCGTAAATCTGAGCGTAAGTTCTTCCCGGGCTATGTTCTAGTCCAGATGATCATGAACGATGAATCATGGCACTTAGTACGTAGTGTGCCGCGTGTCATGGGCTTCATTGGTGGTACCTCAGATCGTCCAGCTCCTATCTCTGATAAGGAAGCTGACGCTATCTTGAATCGTCTTGAGAAAGCGAGTGAAGCACCTCGTCCACGTACTATGTACGAAGCGGGTGAAGTGGTTCGCGTGACCGACGGTCCATTTGCTGACTTCAACGGTACGGTTGAAGAAGTGGATTACGAGAAGAGCCGCCTGAAAGTGTCTGTATCGATCTTTGGTCGTGCAACACCAGTTGAGCTTGAATTTGGTCAAGTTGAAAAACATGATTAATTAATGACCTTTTAGGGTTGTGTAGGGCGCGGATTATGACTATAATTTCGCGCCTTATTATTTTGGCTGAAGCCCAGCTTCAACCAAAGTAACAAGTATTGACATCAACGGGGAGCTGTTCAGTCGAATAGCGTCTGTACCCAAAATTTAGGAATTATCATGGCTAAGAAAGTTGAAGCTTATATCAAGCTGCAAGTTGCTGCTGGTATGGCAAACCCAAGTCCACCAGTTGGTCCTGCACTAGGTCAACACGGTGTGAACATCATGGAATTCTGTAAAGCGTTCAACGCGAAAACAGAATCTCTAGAGAAAGGTCTACCAACTCCAGTTGTTATCACTGTATACAGTGACCGTTCTTTCACGTTCATCACTAAGACTCCACCTGCTGCAGTTCTTCTTAAGAAAGCGGCTGGCGTTAAGTCTGGTTCAGGTCGTCCAAACACTGAAAAAGTGGGTACTGTTACTGACGCTCAAATCCAAGAAATCGCAGAAACTAAAGCTGCTGATATGACTGGTGCTGACATCGAAGCGATGAAGCGTTCTATCGCAGGTACTGCTCGTTCAATGGGCCTAGTGGTAGAGGGTTAATAAGATGGCTAAACTAACTAAGCGCATGCGCGTGATCCGCGAAAAAGTTGACGTAACTAAAGAATACGAAATCAACGAAGCTGTAGCACTTCTTCAAGAGCTAGCAACAGCGAAATTCGTTGAGTCTGTAGACGTTGCTGTTAACCTTGGCATCGATGCTCGTAAATCTGACCAGAACGTACGTGGTGCAACTGTACTACCTCACGGTACTGGCCGCGATATCCGCGTTGCAGTGTTCACTCAAGGTGCAAACGCTGAAGCAGCTAAAGAAGCTGGCGCAGATCTAGTGGGTATGGAAGATCTTGCTGAGCAAGTGAAGAAAGGCGAAATGAACTTTGACGTTGTTGTTGCTTCCCCAGATGCAATGCGCGTTGTAGGTCAACTAGGTACTATCCTAGGTCCTCGCGGTCTAATGCCAAACCCTAAAGTTGGTACTGTAACTCCTAACGTTGCTGAAGCGGTTAAGAACGCTAAAGCGGGTCAGGTTCGTTACCGTAACGACAAAAACGGCATCATCCACACGACTATCGGTAAAGCAAACTTCTCTGCAGAGCAGATCAAAGAGAACCTAGAAGCACTTCTAGTGGCTCTGAAGAAAGCTAAGCCATCTTCAGCGAAAGGTGTTTTCCTGAAGAAAGTCAGCATCTCTACAACAATGGGTGCTGGTGTTGCTGTTGATCAGGCTAGCCTGAACACTCAAGCATAATATATTTGCTTAGGCGCAAAATTAATGTATAATTTTGCGCCTAATATTTGTGGTTGGGGCTGAACTTTGGTTCATTCAATTCGTTAAGAATTGGCTGTGAATTATGACCCAGTCTCCGTCCAAGACCGTAGGTGTCTGAATTTGTTTTACAACTTCAGACTTAATTTTCCTACGTAGATGGTGCCCGAACTGACAGAAAGCTCTATGTAAATAGTTACCTTTCTTCTGGGAAGCACCTCAATAGCTCTCACTGTTGTGATAATAGTGAGTGGTGTAACAACAACCAGGAGTAAATCCAAGATGGCTTTAAACCTTCAAGACAAAAAAGCAATTGTTGCTGAAGTCAACGAAGCTGCCAGTGGTGCACTTTCTGCAGTTGTAGCTGATTCTCGTGGCGTTGAAGTAAGCGCAATGACTTCACTACGTAAGCAAGCTCGTGAAGCTGGCGTTTACGTACGAGTTGTTCGTAACACTCTAATGCGTCGTGCGGTTGAAGGTACAGACTACGAGTGTCTAACAGACACTTTCACTGGTCCTACTCTCATCGCGTTCTCTAACGAGCACCCAGGTGCTGCAGCGCGTCTTTTCAAAGACTTCGCTAAAGAGAACAAACACTTCGAGATCAAAGCTGCTGCATTTGAAGGCGCGCTAACTGACGCTGAAGTACTAGCGACACTACCAACTTACGACGAAGCGATTGCACGCCTAATGATGTGCATGAAAGAAGCTTCTGCTGGCAAGTTGGCACGTACTATCGCTGCTATCCGCGATCAAAAAGAAGAAGCTGCGGCGTAAGCCTTGCTTTTTACTGGTTGCTAATTAAACTTATTGTTGATTTTAAAAGAGAATTGTTATGTCTATTACTAACGAGCAAATCCTAGACGCAATCGCAGAAATGTCTGTGATGCAAGTTGTTGAACTAATCGAAGCGATGGAAGAGAAGTTCGGTGTATCTGCTGCTGCTGCTGTTGTAGCTGGCGGTGCTGCTGCAGGCGAAGCTGCTGCTGAGCAAACTGAATTCGACGTAATCCTAGAATCTGCTGGCGGTAACAAAGTTGCTGTAATCAAAGCAGTACGTGGCGCAACTGGTCTAGGCCTTAAAGAAGCTAAAGCTCTAGTAGACGGCGCTCCAGCACCTCTGAAAGAAGGCGTTGAGAAAGCTGAAGCTGAAGCTCTTAAAGCTCAGCTAGAAGAAGCTGGTGCAAGTGTTACTGTTAAGTAATTACTGCATAGTTTCTTAGCCTAACGGCTAATGGCTGGTGGTTTTTTAACCACCGGCCTTTTTGCGCTGTAGGGCATAGGTGAATTTTCCGCTGTTTAGTCACCTAAGCTCAAGCAAAAAAACATTTCATTGTTGCTTTATGAAATGTCACTACTGTTAAACAGTTGTTCAGTCACTGTCTCATAACGATTGGAGACAGTTTGGGTCACTTATCAGCGAGCTGAGGAACCCCATGGTTTACTCTTATACCGAGAAAAAGCGCATCCGTAAGGACTTTGGTACTCGTCCACAAGTTTTGGACATTCCATACCTGCTATCGATCCAGCTCGATTCGTTCGAAAAATTTATCGAACAGGATCCTGAGGGGCAATACGGTCTTGAGGCTGCTTTCCGTTCTGTATTCCCAATCCAGAGCTACAACGGCAATTCCGAGCTGCAATACGTTAGCTACCGTCTTGGTGAGCCAGTATTTGACGTGAAAGAATGTCAAATCCGCGGCGTTACTTATTCAAAACCACTACGCGTAAAACTGCGCCTAGTTATTTTTGATAAAGACGCGCCAGCAGGTACTGTCAAAGACATTAAAGAACAAGAAGTCTACATGGGCGAAATTCCGCTTATGACAGACAATGGTACCTTCGTAATCAATGGTACCGAGAGGGTTATCGTATCCCAGCTGCATAGAAGCCCAGGCGTGTTCTTCGACAGCGATAAGGGTAAAACCCACTCATCGGGTAAAGTTCTTTATAACGCACGTGTTATTCCTTATCGTGGTTCATGGCTTGATTTTGAGTTCGATCCTAAGGATAACCTATACGTACGTATCGACCGCCGTCGTAAGCTACCTGCTTCGATCATTCTGCGCGCATTAGGTAAGACGACAGAAGAGATCCTAGACATCTTCTTTGAGAAGGTGAACTTCGAAGTGAAAGACCAAACTCTATTGATGGAATTGGTCCCTGATCGCCTACGTGGCGAAACAGCGACATTCGATATCGAAGCGAACGGCACGGTTTATGTTGAAAAAGGTCGTCGCGTGACGGCTCGTCACATCCGCCAACTTGAAAAAGATGGGGTTGACCATATCGAAGTACCGGTTGAGTACATCGTAGGTAAAGTGGCGTCAAAAGATTACATCAATGAAGCTACTGGCGAGATCATTGTTGCAGCAAACCAAGAGATCAGCCTAGAAGCACTCGCGAACCTGTCTCAAGCAGGCCACAAAGCGCTTGAAGTGCTCTTTACCAACGATCTTGATCACGGTCCATTCATGTCTGATACCTTGCGTATCGACAGCACCGTTGATCGCATCTCTGCGCTAGTTGAAATCTACCGCATGATGCGCCCTGGTGAGCCACCAACGAAAGAAGCGGCGGAAGCTCTGTTCGAAAGCCTATTCTTCTCGGAAGAGCGTTACGATCTATCGACTGTAGGTCGTATGAAGTTCAACAGCTCTATCGAACGTGAAGATGCTGGTGAGCAAGGTACTCTTGATGAGACTGATATCATCGAAGTGATGAAGAAGCTTATCGCTATCCGTAACGGCATCGGCGAAGTGGACGATATCGACCACCTAGGTAACCGTCGTATCCGTAGCGTTGGCGAAATGGCTGAAAACCAATTCCGTGTTGGTCTTGTTCGTGTCGAACGTGCGGTTAAAGAGCGTCTAAGCCTTGGCGATCTTGATGCGATCATGCCTCAAGACTTGATCAACGCTAAGCCTATCTCAGCGGCAGTAAAAGAATTCTTTGGCTCTTCACAGTTGTCTCAGTTTATGGACCAAAACAACCCACTATCAGAAGTCACGCACAAGCGTCGTATTTCTGCATTGGGTCCTGGCGGTCTAACTCGTGAGCGTGCTGGCTTCGAAGTCCGTGACGTACACGTAACGCACTATGGTCGTCTATGTCCTATCGAAACGCCTGAAGGTCCAAACATCGGTCTGATCAACTCTCTGTCTGCGTTTGCGCGTTGTAACGAGTACGGTTTCCTAGAGACACCATACCGTCGCGTTGTTGATGGCGTAGTAACAGACGAAGTGGATTACCTATCTGCTATTCAAGAAGGTCAGTACGTTATCGCTCAGGCGAACACGGTTCTGACTGAAGAAGGCACATTTGCTGAAGAGCTCATCACAGCTCGTCAGAAAGGTGAATCTGGTCTACACCCACGCGAACATGTTGATTACATGGACGTTGCAACCAACCAGGTTGTATCTATCGCGGCATCGCTTATCCCGTTCCTAGAACACGATGATGCGAACCGTGCATTGATGGGTGCGAACATGCAACGTCAGGCTGTTCCAACACTGAAGGCTGACAAGCCTCTTGTTGGTACGGGTATCGAGCGTAACATCGCGGTTGACTCAGGTGTAACAGCAGTAGCGAAACGTGGTGGTGTTATCCAGTCAGTGGACGCATCGCGCATCGTTGTTAAGGTTAACGAAGAAGAGTTGATTCCTGGTGAAGCGGGTATCGATATCTACAACCTAACGAAGTACACACGTTCAAACCAAAACACGTGTATTAACCAGCGTCCATGTGTGATGCCAGGTGAATCTGTACTACGTGGTGACGTTCTTGCTGATGGTCCTTCAACAGACCTTGGTGAGCTAGCGCTTGGTCAGAACATGCGTATCGCGTTCATGCCTTGGAACGGTTACAACTTCGAAGACTCGATCTTAGTGTCTGAGCGCGTCGTTCAAGAAGACCGTTTCACAACGATCCACATCCAAGAGCTATCTTGTGTGGCGCGTGATACTAAGCTTGGCGCAGAAGAGATCACAGCTGACATTCCAAACGTAGGTGAGTCTGCTCTGTCTAAACTTGACGAGTCAGGTATCGTTTACATCGGTGCTGAAGTGAAGGGTGGCGACATCCTAGTTGGTAAAGTGACGCCGAAAGGTGAAACTCAGCTGACGCCTGAAGAGAAGCTACTACGTGCTATCTTCGGTGAAAAAGCATCAGACGTGAAAGATACGTCACTGCGTGTACCAAACTCTGTTTCAGGTACCATCATCGATGTTCAAGTCTTTACTCGCGATGGCGTAGAGAAAGACAAGCGTGCGCTTGAAATTGAACAGATGCAGTTGAAAGAAGCGAAGAAAGACCTAACTGAAGAATTCCAGATTCTTGAGGGTGGCCTTCTTAACCGTGTGAGAGCTGTCTTGATCGACGGTGGCTACGCGGAAGCGAAGCTTGACGCAACGGATCGTAAGAAGTGGCTTGAGTTCACGCTAGAAGACGACGCACTACAAACTCAGCTAGAGCAATTGGCTGAGCAGTATGACGAGCTAAAAGCGGACTTCGATAAGAAGTTTGAAACTAAGCGTCGTAAGATCACACAAGGTGATGATCTTGCTCCTGGCGTACTGAAGATTGTGAAAGTTTACCTCGCGGTGAAACGTCGCATTCAGCCTGGTGATAAGATGGCGGGTCGTCACGGTAACAAGGGTGTAATCTCTAAGATCAACCCTGTTGAAGACATGCCATACGATGAGAAAGGCCAACCGGTCGACATCGTTCTTAACCCACTGGGTGTACCTTCGCGTATGAACATCGGTCAGATCCTAGAAGTTCACTTAGGTCTGGCGGCGAAAGGCATCGGTGACAAGATCAACCAGATGGTGAAAGAGCAGCAAGAGCTGGCTAAGTTCCGTGACTTCCTACAGAAAGTCTACGACCTTGGCGAAACGCGTCAGCAAGTGGACATTGCTTCACTATCCGATGACGAAGTACGCACGCTGATCGGCAACCTTCGTGGTGGTCTACCAATTGCGACACCAGTCTTTGACGGTGCGAACGAAACATCAATTAAAGAGCTACTGAAACTGGGTGATCTACCAGAATCTGGTCAGCTAACACTGTTTGATGGTCGCACTGGTGATGCGTTTGAGCGTCCGGTAACCGTAGGTTACATGTACATGCTCAAACTGAACCACCTTGTTGATGACAAGATGCATGCTCGTTCAACCGGCTCTTACAGCCTAGTAACTCAGCAGCCACTTGGTGGTAAAGCTCAGTTCGGTGGTCAGCGTTTCGGTGAGATGGAAGTATGGGCACTTGAAGCATACGGTGCTGCTTACACGCTACAAGAAATGCTCACAGTTAAGTCGGATGACGTGAACGGCCGTACGAAGATGTACAAAAACATCGTCGACGGTAACCACAGCATGGAACCTGGTATGCCAGAATCGTTCAACGTATTGTTGAAAGAGATCCGCTCGCTAGGTATCAACATCGAGCTAGAAGACGAAGAGTAATCCACCATCTCTGAGACAGAGATAAATTGGGTTATTTGGTAGAAGGTGCCTGTCTTGGCAGGCATCTTTTAACTCCTTACAGGAGCTGATTGTGAAAGACTTATTAAACTTTCTAAAAGCACAGCATAAGACCGAAGAGTTTGATGCAATCAAAATCGGTCTATCTTCACCAGACATGATTCGTTCATGGTCTTTCGGTGAAGTGAAAAAACCTGAAACGATCAACTATCGTACGTTCAAACCTGAGCGCGATGGTCTGTTCTGTGCGCGTATTTTTGGCCCAGTAAAAGACTACGAATGTCTTTGTGGCAAATACAAGCGTCTGAAACACCGTGGTGTTATCTGTGAGAAGTGTGGCGTTGAAGTTACACAAACTAAAGTTCGTCGTGACCGCATGGGCCACATCGAGCTTGCTTCACCAGTGGCTCACATCTGGTTCCTAAAATCACTGCCGTCTCGTATCGGTCTACTGATGGATATCCCTCTACGTGATATCGAACGTGTTCTTTACTTCGAAATGTACGTGGTAACAGAGCCGGGTATGACGGATCTAGAAAAAGGCCAGATGCTGACTGAAGAAGAGTATCTGGATCGTCTAGAAGAGTGGGGTGATGAATTCACGGCTAAGATGGGCGCAGAAGCGATCAAAGACCTTCTAGGTTCTATGGATCTGCCTGCTGAAATCGAAGAGATGCGTGAAGAGCTTCAGTCGACTAACTCAGAGACTAAGCGTAAGAAAATCACGAAGCGTCTGAAGCTTGTTGAAGCGTTTGTTCAATCTGGTAACAACCCAGAGTGGATGATCCTCACTGTGCTTCCGGTACTTCCGCCAGATCTACGTCCTCTAGTACCACTAGACGGCGGTCGCTTCGCGACATCTGATCTGAACGACCTATACCGTCGCGTGATCAACCGTAACAACCGTTTGAAGCGTCTACTAGAGCTAGCGGCTCCGGACATCATCGTACGTAACGAAAAGCGTATGTTGCAAGAGTCTGTTGATGCCCTTCTAGATAACGGTCGTCGCGGTCGTGCGATCACAGGTTCGAACAAGCGTCCTCTGAAATCTCTTGCTGATATGATCAAGGGTAAACAAGGTCGTTTCCGTCAGAACCTTCTAGGTAAACGTGTAGACTACTCTGGCCGTTCTGTAATCACAGTAGGTCCATACCTTCGTCTGCACCAGTGTGGTCTTCCTAAGAAGATGGCACTTGAGCTATTCAAACCATTCATCTACAGCAAGCTAGAGACTCGTGGTCTTGCGACGACAATCAAAGCTGCGAAGAAGATGGTAGAGCGTGAAGAAGCGGTTGTTTGGGATATTCTAGACGAAGTGATCCGTGAACACCCAGTACTATTGAACCGTGCACCAACACTTCACCGTCTTGGTATCCAGGCGTTCGAACCTGTACTGATCGAAGGTAAAGCGATTCAGCTACACCCGCTTGTGTGTGCGGCGTATAACGCGGACTTCGATGGTGACCAAATGGCGGTTCACGTGCCTCTAACTCTAGAAGCACAGCTTGAAGCTCGTACTCTGATGATGTCGACAAACAACATTCTGTCGCCAGCATCGGGTGACCCTATCATCGTACCTTCTCAGGACGTGGTATTGGGTCTGTACTACATGACACGTGAAAAGATCAACGTGAAAGGTGAAGGCATGTACCTTGCTGGCCCAGAAGAGGCTGAAAAGGCATACCGCACTAAGAGCGCTGAGCTACACGCACGCGTAAAAGTACGTATTACTGAAACCGTTGTTGATGAAGACGGCAACAGCACCACTGAAACCAAACTCGTGGACACCACGATTGGTCGTGCAATGCTATGGCAAATCGTGCCATCAGGTCTTCCATACAGCCTAGTGAACCAAAAGCTTGGTAAGAAACAGATTTCGAACCTGTTGAACGAGGCTTACCGTAAACTGGGTCTGAAAGACACGGTTATCTTCGCTGACCAAATCATGTACGCAGGTTTTGCTTACGCAGCACTATCTGGTGTGTCTGTCGGTATCGACGACATGGTAGTACCAGAAGCGAAGTACACTGAAATCGCAGAAGCAGAAGAAGAAGTACGCGAAATCCAAGAACAGTACCAGTCAGGTCTTGTTACTGCGGGTGAGCGCTACAACAAAGTGATCGATATTTGGGCATCGACCAACGATCGCGTTGCGAAAGCGATGATGGAGAACCTCTCTTCTGAAACTGTGGTTAACCGCGACGGTGAAGAAGAGCAACAAGAGTCGTTCAACAGCATCTACATGATGGCTGACTCGGGCGCTCGTGGTTCTGCTGCTCAGATTCGTCAGCTTGCCGGTATGCGTGGTCTGATGGCGCGTCCAGATGGTTCAATCATCGAAACGCCGATCACCGCAAACTTTAAAGAAGGTCTAAACGTACTTCAGTACTTTATCTCAACGCACGGTGCTCGTAAGGGTCTTGCGGATACGGCACTGAAAACAGCGAACTCGGGTTACCTAACTCGTCGTCTCGTAGACGTTGCTCAAGACGTTGTTGTTACCGAGCATGACTGTGGTACGCACGAAGGCGTCGACATGATGCCTCACATCGAAGGTGGTGACGTTAAAGTGGCACTGACTGAGCTAGCGCTAGGTCGTGTTGTTGCTGAAGACGTGATGAAGCCAGGTACTGAAGAAGTTCTTATTCCACGTAACACGCTGATCGATGAGAAGTGGTGTCAAATCATGGAAGAGAACTCAGTCGACAGCATGCGCGTACGCTCTGTTGTAACCTGTGATTCTGACTTCGGTTGTTGTGCACAATGTTACGGTCGTGACCTAGCACGTGGTCACCTAGTGAACCAAGGCGAAGCAGTCGGTGTTATCGCTGCTCAGTCTATCGGTGAACCAGGTACACAGCTAACGATGCGTACGTTCCACATCGGTGGTGCGGCATCGACAGCAGCGGCAGAGAACAGCATCCAAGCGAAGAACGACGGTTCTGTGAAACTCAGCAATGCGAAATTTGTTATCAACAAAGATGGCAAGCTGGTGATCACCTCTCGTGCTTCTGAAATGATGATCATTGATGAGTTCGGTCGTACTAAAGAGAAACACAAATTGCCTTACGGCTCTCTATTGAGCAAAGGCGATGGCGATGCAGTGAAGTCCGGTGAGACCGTGGCAAACTGGGAAGCGCACACTATGCCAATCATCACTGAAGTGGCAGGTCGCATCCAGTTCGTTGACATGATCGATGGCGTAACTGTATCTCGTCAAACCGACGATTTGACTGGTCTATCTTCAAGCGAAGTGACTGAAGCCGCCGCTCGCCCAGCAGCAGGTAAAGATATGCGTCCAGCTATCAAACTTGTTGATGCGCAAGGCAACGATGTATTGATCCCTGGTACTGAAATGCCAGCGCATTACTTCCTGCCTGGTAAAGCGATTGTGAACATCGAAGACGGTGCTGAAGTGGGTGTGGGTGATACGCTTGCACGTATTCCTCAGAAGTCAGGTGGTAACCGAGATATCACTGGTGGTCTTCCACGCGTTGCGGACCTATTCGAAGCTCGTAAGCCAAAAGAGCCTGCGATCCTTGCTGAGCACACAGGTACTGTGTCATTCGGTAAAGAGACTAAAGGTAAGCGTCGTCTAGTAATCACTCGTGACGGTGGTGACACCTACGAAGAGATGATTCCTAAGCACCGTCAGCTTAACGTGTTCGAAGGTGAGAAAGTGGAACGTGGTGATGTGATCGCCGACGGCCCAGAGTCTCCGCATGACATCCTTCGTCTACGTGGTATCCACGCTGTGACGCAATACATCGCGAACGAAGTTCAAGAAGTATACCGTCTGCAAGGCGTTAAGATTAACGATAAGCACATCGAGACTATCGTTCGTCAGATGCTACGTAAGTGTACTATCACACACGCTGGTGACTCTGAGTTCCTAGCGGGTGAGCAGGTAGAATACTCACAAGTGAAGATTGCGAACCGCCAGCTAGAAGCTGAAGGCAAAGAGCCTGCTCGCTTTGAACGTGAACTACTAGGTATCACGAAAGCGTCGCTAGCGACTGAGTCGTTCATCTCTGCGGCATCGTTCCAGGAAACAACTCGCGTACTAACAGAAGCGGCTGTTTCTGGTAAGCGTGATGAGCTACGTGGTCTGAAAGAAAACGTGATTGTTGGTCGTCTGATTCCAGCAGGTACCGGTTTCGCATACCACCAAGATCGTCAAGCGAAGCGTGCACAAGAGCAAGAAGGTCCATCTGCTGAACAAGCAACAGACAACCTTGCAGCATTGCTTAACGCAGGTTTCTCTTCTGAAGAGTAATCACACAGCGACATGAAAAAAGGCACCTTCGGGTGCCTTTTTTGTTTTGGTTTCCTAGTTCCTAGTTCCTAGTTCCTAGTTCCTAGTTCCTAGTTCCTAGTTGCTAGTTTCTAGTGCTGAGAGGTCGATGCCTGTTGACTTATCGAGGTGGTTAGACCTTTAAGCAAATGAGAGGGCGGGTTAAGTTAAGCGCCGGGCGGAATGGCTAAGCTGTCTGCAATAAGCTGAATGAGGCGATCTTCGACTTCGAAGCGCTCTTCGATCACTTCACCAATCTCAGACATATCCGCATCAAAATCGTCTAACGTCTCGTCGTCGCTCACCGCTGCGTACTTATCGGTAAAGTTTAATAAAGGCTCAGTGGTCAGGACAATTTTACCGTAGGTATCGTTTATCTCATCGGTCGCTTCAAAGCCTGTCGAGCGCCATTTATCCATGACCATGTCGTAAATTTTAAAATGACCTTCGGAAATATAGTCGACCAGTTCGCCGCAAAAATGTTGCAGTTCAGCAGGGGTAGGGAGTTCGACGACAGCCGTTTTCGAGGAGGTTGGTTGTAGGGCGGCAAGCTTACAAAATTCAACGATCAAACGTTGGCGGCTATCTAACCAATGGTCGATAACATCACTCGAACCGCCCCATTGTTCTTGGGTTCTTTTTAGTTTTCTTAACATGACCAGGCCCTCTTGTCGGATCACCATCCGGATGATCGTTACGCTTTGAAATCAAAGCAGTTTGAGAGAATTAACCTCTTGTCCTTACTAAAATTTATAGCCGGAGATTTTTCCCACTACAAACTCTGGTATGAATTTAGATTGCCAGTAAAATAGACGAACTGCAAGTAAAGGGAGTGGCTGATGTTAAAGAAAAGTGACACGAACCGTATGGGTGATGCTTACTGGTGTGTAGTCTCGGGAAGTGAGCTTTGGTTACCCGACGGTGCGTTGCCAAAAGGTTGTGCTGAAACCCTCGAATTGCCTGCGCATGAGGCGATAGAAATCGGTCACTACGAAGGGCTTCCCGTCATGTGGCTTTGTGAGGAGTGGGTAGAGCAACCATTACCTCTTACTTCGCTTCGAGAAGCGCTTACGCTACCTGAGGCGCTGTTTCTGTTGGCCAGCAAAGCGGTGCAATATGGTCACATGCGTCAGACGATGCGTTTTTGCCCGCAATGCGGTGGCCGTAACCATCTCAATCACAATCAATTAGCGATGCAGTGTGGTGAATGCCGAACGTTGCATTATCCGCGTATTTTTCCCTGCATTATCGTCGCTGTACGCCACCAAGACTCGATTTTACTTGCTCAACACCCGAGACATCGAAATGGCATGTACACCGTCATAGCGGGCTTTGTAGAAGTCGGAGAGACCCTTGAGCAATGTGTGGCGCGAGAAGTCAAAGAGGAGACGGGAATTGACGTCACCAACGTGCGTTACTTTGGTAGCCAACCTTGGGCCTTTCCATCGAGCATGATGATGGGCTTTTTAGCCGACTATGCCGGTGGCACATTGAAACCCGACTACAGTGAGCTCAGTGATGCGCAGTGGTTTACGGTTGACGCTATGCCGCCCGTTGCGCCAGTCGGAACCATCGCGAGAGCACTGATTGAACATACGCTTGCGGAGATAAAAAAAACCCTCCGAGAGGGAGGGGGTAAGTAAGATGTCGTTATGAGATGCTGAACACGGAGATGTTCAGTTTATAATTGTAGTTTTCGCTAGCAAACAAATATTTAACACTCCAATGAGTTGAGCGCAAATTAAGCACTGATTTAATAGTAAATAACTTGATCTGGGTTGCAAAGCACACCGCTTTTGAGAGCTAAACAGTGTTAGAATACGAGCGATAAAAAGTCAGCTTAAATGATTGGAAGAACAGAATGACAGAACTCAAAAACGATCGTTATCTTCGTGCTCTGCTCAAAGAGCCTGTTGATTACACCCCAGTATGGATGATGCGCCAAGCGGGTCGCTACCTGCCAGAATACAAAGCCACGCGCGCGCAAGCGGGTGATTTTATGTCACTGTGTAAAAACGCAGAGCTGGCCTCAGAAGTGACACTTCAACCGTTACGTCGCTTTCCACTTGATGCCGCGATTTTGTTCTCCGATATTTTGACGATTCCAGATGCGATGGGATTAGGCCTCCGCTTTGCTGCGGGTGAGGGCCCGGTGTTCGATCGCCCGATTGCCTCGAAAGCTGACGTCGATAAAATTGGCATCCCAGATCCAGAAGGCGAACTTCAGTACGTCATGAACGCTGTGCGTCAAATTCGTAAAGATCTCAATGGTGACGTGCCGCTGATCGGTTTCTCGGGTAGCCCATGGACACTCGCTACCTACATGGTGGAAGGCGGCAGCTCGAAAGCCTTCACCAAAATTAAAAAGATGATGTACGCCGAGCCACAAACCTTGCACCTGTTGCTGGATAAACTGGCGGACAGTGTGATTGCCTACCTTAACGCGCAAATCAAAGCGGGCGCACAATCCGTGATGGTATTTGATACTTGGGGCGGTGTATTGACCCCTCGTGATTATCAGCTGTTCTCATTGCAGTACATGCACAAAATTGTCGATGGACTGGTGCGTGAAAACGAAGGTCGCCGCGTCCCTGTCACACTATTTACTAAAAACGGCGGAATGTGGCTTGAGCAGATCGCCGCAACAGGGTGTGATGCGGTCGGACTGGATTGGACCATCAACATCGAAGACGCCAAAGCGCGAGTTGGTGACAAAGTGGCACTGCAAGGCAACATGGACCCATCCATGCTCTATGCCTCACCGGAGCGAATCCAACAAGAGGTAGCGAGCATTCTGGCAGGCTTTGGTGATGCGGGCACAGGTCACGTATTTAACCTCGGACACGGTATCCATTTGGACGTACCACCTGAAAATGCTGGTGTGTTTGTTGAGGCGGTCCACGAGTTATCCAAGCCATACCACAAATAATTGAGTAATCTTTGCAAAGCGCCTGATATGACCAGGCGCTTTTTTGTTATCGGTTACACTAGCCGCTATACTGCTGAAATAACAAGAAAGGATACGGATTATTCATGAAGACTCGCGACAAAATTGTCTTAGCGGCTTTGGAGCTGTTTAACGAGCATGGTGAACGCACCATTACCACCAATCATATCGCCGCGCATATTGATATTAGTCCCGGGAATCTCTATTACCACTTCCGCAATAAGCAAGAAATTGTGCGTGAGATTTTTACGCTCTATTCCAACGAGCTGCTTGAGCGTTTCACGCCGATTCAAGGTCAGCAGGAGAGTCTGGTGTTACTTAAGCACTATCTTGACTCTATTTTTACCTTGATGTGGAAGTACCGTTTCTTCTATGCCAACTTGCCAGAAATCTTGGGCCGCGATGAACAGCTGCATGATGACTACATTCAAGTGCAGGAAAAGCTGCAAACCAACCTCATTGGGATTATGCACGCCTTTGTCGCTTTGGATTTATTGGATGTCTCAGAGCAAGAAATGCAATCTCTGGTCACTAGCTTACATTTGATTGCGTCCAGTTGGCTGGCGTATCAATCTGCCATGTCTCCACGGACACAGATTACCGAGCAGGTCATTCATCGCGGAATGCTGCAAATGATCGCCATTGTGAAGCCGAAAGCGACGGCTCAGGGGCTTGAGCAGCTACAATTGTTTGAGGAAGGGGTCAAAGCCATGCATGCTTAACGGCGCGCAGCACTGGCTTTTTCGATCCTAGTTATAACGAATTCAAATTGTTAGATTTTTTCAGACCCATTACAGTATCGAAAGATAAGTGAATGGGTTTTTTATGCATTACGATGTGTTTAATGGCGATGCTGATGGCATCATCGCCTTACTGCAACTGCGCTTAGCGCAGCCGAAAGAGACAACGCTGGTCACCGGCGTCAAACGTGACATCCAATTGCTAGACAAGGTATCGCCAGAGCCTGGTGATAGTGTGACTGTGCTCGATATCTCAATGGAAAAAAATCGAGCCGCGTTGGAGAGCTTACTGGATGGCGGTGTGTCAGTCTTCTATGCCGACCATCACCGAGCGGGCGACATACCCGAGCACCCCCTGCTCGATGCTCACATCAATCTCGATGCCAACATGTGTACCGCGCTTATTGTTGATCAGTGGCTCGACGGGCGTTTTCACTTTTGGGCCATCACCGCTGCTTTTGGCGACAATCTCATTGCGACAGCGCAGCAGCTAGCTACCCAAGCGGGGCTGGATGATAAGCAAGCCGCGCAGCTACAAGAGTTGGGGACGCTGATCAATTACAACGGTTATGGCGCCAAGATTGAAGATTTGCATTACCACCCGGCTGCGCTGTTTGAGACCCTTTTGGCTTATGATGATCCTTTTGCTGTGATTGCTGACAAGCACTCCCCATATTGGCAATTAAAAGCCGCTTATCACGCAGACATGGAGAGGGCATTGTCGGTGGAAGCCTGTTACCGCAGCCCAACATTGAGTGTTTTTGAACTGCCTGATGAACCCGCAGCAAGACGCATCAGTGGTGTGTATGGCAACGCGTTAGCAAATCAGTCGCCTCACTCTGCGCACGCGGTACTGACCCAAAATCCTGATGGGAGTTTCTTGGTTTCACTGCGTGCGCCTTTGAACAATAAACAGGGAGCTGGGGCGATCTGTTCGGCGTTTGCGACGGGCGGTGGAAGAGAGGGGGCTGCTGGCATCAATGCGCTACCCGCCAACCAATTAGCGACGTTTATTGAACAGGTTGAGGCGTACTATCAGCCGCGCTGAGAATCGCTAGGCTAACGGGTGAGCCACTGACTTGGGTCTTGGGTTTTGCTGTTACGTCGAATCTCAAAGTAGAGGGACGCCTGTGGCTGACCGCCAGTATCACCTGCTAGGGCAATGGTCTCTCCGGCGGTGACTTTGTCGCCTTCTTTTTTCATCAAACTTTGGTTAAAGCCGTATAAGGTCATATCGCCTTTGCCGTGATCTAGCAGCACAACCAGGCCATAGCCTCGTAAATAGTCCGCAAAGACCACGGTGCCAGAATAGACGGCTTTGACCGATTGACCGTAATCGGCATCAATCACCCATCCCTTCCAGCTTAATTGACCAGTTTGTGGCGCGCCGTAGCCATGTAGGATACGGCCTTTCAGTGGCCAAGGCAGCTTGCCTTTTTGTCGCGCAATGCCATCCATCGGCACGGCATTGCGCTTAGCGGCCTTGGCGATTTCCGCTTTTAGTCGCGTCTCATTGCGTTGCAGCTCAGAAAGGTACACTTGGTCGTTGGAAATGCTCTTTTTGATGTTGGCGACCGTGCCTTGGCGACTGGATTGCATTTTGGTGAGCGCGTTTTTCTGCTCAGTTTGCTGCTTGAGAAGTGCAGCAATTTGCGCTTGTTCTAACTCGAGTTGGCGTTGACTTGACGTTAGCTTTTCAGTGGTGAGTTGCAACTCATCGATGATGTCAGCGCGCTGTTTGGCTAGGTGCTGGAAATATTGGCTGATGCGATCTTCTTCCACACCGCGATTGAGCATATTGGCTGGCGCTTTCGCACGTTCTGTCATGTAGTAGGTCTGAATCAACTCGGCAAGCTTGTCGCTTTGGGCTTTTTTTTGCGCTTCTAGTTGATCAATTTGGCGTTGGAGATCCGCAATGCTCTCCTGGGTTTTCTTTTGCTGCGCCTTGGTCTCAGTGATCTCTTTTTCGAGTCGAGTGATGCTCAGTTCTTGCTGTTTGAGAGACTGCTGAAGCTCATCGAGTTTTTTTTGTTGCGAGGAGAGATTTTGCTTTTGGCGGGAGATCTCGCTACTGACCCCTTTAAGCTCAGAGGTCGAGGCAAAACTGGTCATAGGAAGCCAACAGAGTACGGCGAGAATCCAAACCGTCATCGGTTTCAAAAGCAAACTGCGCTGTCCTTGCCCAACCAATACCATGGCTCTGTCTGTCCTAAGTGTTTGAGATTGGGTCAGTATACCCAAATCAGAAATTGGAATACACAAAAAGCCCGAGCATGGGCTCGGGCTTTGGTTCTCTATCACAGCAGCAAAATTATTTAACCAGAATTTCCCCGGTCATTTCTGCTGGGATTTCTAGACCTGCAAGAGACAGCATGGTTGGCGCTAGGTCAGACAGTTTTCCGCCTTCTTTAAACTCAACCGCTTTGTCACCAACGTAAATCAGAGGCACCGGTAGGTTGGTGTGCGCAGTGTGTGTGCCGCCTGTTTCTGGGTCGACCATCATTTCCGCGTTACCGTGGTCTGCTGTGATCAGCAGTTGACCGCCCACTTCTTTGATCGCTTCAACGACTTGGCCAACGCTGGCGTCTAGCGCTTCAATCGCTTTTTCTGCTGCGTCGTACACACCTGTGTGACCGACCATATCGGCGTTCGGGTAGTTACAGATGATGGTGTCGTATTTGCCAGATTTGATTGCTGCGACCATCTTTTCAGTGAGTTCAGCAGAGCTCATTTCTGGTTGAAGGTCGTACGTCGCGACTTTTGGAGAGGCAACAAGTTGACGTTCTTCACCGTCGAATTCTTGCTCAACACCACCGTTGAAGAAGAAGGTCACGTGTGCGTATTTTTCTGTCTCTGAAATACGTAGCTGAGTTTGGCCTTGCTTTGATAGCCACTCACCGTAGGTGTTCTCAAGAGACGCCGGTGGGAAGGCAATCGCCAGTGGGATATCGGCAGCGTACTGAGTCAGCATCACAAAGTGAAGGGCTGGGAATACCGCACGCTCAAAACCGTCAAATTCAGGCACGAAAGCACGCGTAAGTTGGCGTGCGCGGTCTGCACGGTAGTTCATGAAGATCAACGCGTCGCCGTCTTGCATGATGGCGTTTTCTTGTGCGTCAGTCTTAATCGCAGTGGCTTTAACAAACTCGTCGTTCTCTTCGCGAGCGTAAGCCGCTTCAAGACCCGCAACCGCAGAATCAAACGTGAATTCCGCTTTAGCTTGCGTTAGCAAGTCATAAGCCACTTGAACACGTTCCCAGTTGTTGTCACGGTCCATTGCGTAGTAACGGCCCACTAGAGAAGCAATGCGACCTTTACCCAGCTTCGCAAACAGTTCATCAAAGCGCTTGAGTGAATTTTCTGCGCTGCGTGGTGGCGTGTCACGGCCGTCTAGGAAGCAGTGTAGGTAGATCTTTTCTGCGCCACGAGCGGCAGCCATTTCGACCGCTGCGTAGATGTGATCTTCGTGAGAGTGAACACCGCCTGGTGACATCAGACCCATGATATGAACCGCTTTACCGGCTTTTACCGCCGCATCTACTGCTTCGACTAGCGCTGGCGTTTCGGCAAATTCGCCGTCAGCGATGGATTTGGTGATACGAGTCAGATCTTGGTAAACCACACGGCCAGCACCAATGTTTGTGTGACCCACTTCTGAGTTACCCATTTGACCGTCCGGTAGACCAACGTCCATACCTGATGCAGAAATGAGCGTGTGTGGGTGGTTAGCAAGTAGCGCATCCATAACCGGTTTTTTTGCGTTTGCGATAGCGTTGCTTGCTGTGTCCTCACGGTGACCGTAACCGTCAAGGATAACTAGAGCCAATGGCTTCTTAGCTGACATAGTGATGTCCTCGTTAAAATTTCAAAGTAACTTTGGAAACAAAATTAGCGTAATTTTACTACACTTTTTAACCAAAACTGTAGGTTAAGATCAAATAAACTGGGCGAAATGCCGTTGTTATCTTTCACCATGCCCAGTGTGTGGAATTACTCCGTCTCTCTTTACTTGCCAGTCTCGACCTAATTTTATCCCTTTTAAAGCGGAATCTATCTATTAGTTCAATAGGTGCTATTGATGGCCGCTGTTCACACTAACCTGTGTGAGCCTTGGGTTCAACTCACCAAGATACTGGTGCCGGCGACCGCGACCAAAGCGCCAATCCACGCATAACGGTTGGGGCGCTTTTTGGTGTAGATCCACAGTATAGGCAACAACATGATGGGCGTGGTGGAAGAGAGCAGCGCGACCATACCGACGTTCCCTTCACGCAGCGCATAGAGGATCAGTGTCATCCCTACTGCCATCGCGAGAAAACCGTTGATCGCGGTAATCGCAAAAATGCGCGTGTTCATCGGTTGCGTCGCTCTCGCTAGCCGTGCGCCGGAGAGAAAAAAGACGCTGTGCGCGACAAAGGCGGTCATCATACGCATGGCGGAGGCGGCGATGGGATCGATCGCGGTCTGCATAATCGGCTTGGCGATAATGCCGCCCAATGCCTGACACAGCGCAGCGAGGAGACCAAGTCCGATCCCTGCCCAAATGTTGCCTTTAATGGACTCCAAGCTATTCGCTGCTTGACCTCTGCGCCCGAAAAATATCGCCGTTAAGACACCGGAAAAGACCAGCGCTGAACCGATGAGCTCAAGTGAGGTCATGCTTTCGCTAAACAGGAAATAGCCGAGTACGGCAGAGAACACCGCATGGCATGAGAAAAGCAAACCCGCTTGTCGTGGTCCCATGCGATTGAGACAGGCAAACAGCGCGGTATCACCGATGAAGATACCCACTAAGCCCGATAGCGCCATGGCCGATACTGCACTGAGTTCAACGCTTGCCCAGCCACCCGTCAACCCAGCCATCGAGGCGAGAATGACAGACGTACACCCCATTCGCCAGCGGCTGTAGGCAAAGGTCCCTAAGTGCTGCGCAGGTGTGACAGACAAAATACTTGCTACCGCCCATAAAAACGCGGCCGCCAATGCCAGCCATTCATAGCCCATAATCGTGAAATCCAAAGCAAATCATTAAGGTAAGCAATATGCACGAAAACGCGCTAGAAACAAAGCGCCCAGGTAAGAGAACCTGGGCGCCGAGCTAAGTATGATCTGTGGGGCAACGGTTACGCGAGAATGAGTGCCGCTGCGTACACAATCGCAAGACCAATCAAGCCAATAATGACGCCGGTTTTGGCCATGTCTTTACTCTCAATTAGCCCTGTTGAGTAAGCAAGGGAGTTCGGCGGTGTTGAGACAGGCAAAATCATACCGAGAGAGGCTGAGAAGGCCACAACAACCAATAAGGCTTGCAGCCCGCCAATGGCTGCCAAGCTCTCCATCGAAGCGCCAATGGCTGCCGCGATGGGCATCAACAAGTTGGCGGTCGCGGTGTTGGACATAAAGTTGGCCATCAGCCAACACACCATAGACAAGGTGATGACCACCGCGACAGGCGATAGGGTCTCGTAATCGATCGCATGTGCCAGCGCTTCAGCGAGCCCGGTTTTATCCAGACCAATGCCAATGGCGATACCACCGGCAACCAGCCACAGCACATCCCAGTTGATCAGCTTGAGTTCTGCTTTGCCCATAATGCCAGTCAAGGTGAAGACGGCGAGAGGAATGATCGAAACCACATAGGTGTTCATGCCGTGCAATTGAGTGGTCATCCACAACAGAATAGTGATGGCGAAGGTGCAATAGACGGTGATGGCCCGCCAGTTGCGTTGGAACTGACCATCGAGCTTGAGCTGCATCTCATTGGATGTGGAGGGGAAGAGCTTTTGCAGCAAAAACCAAGCGATGGTGAGCTGAATAATCACGAAGGGCAGACCCATCATCATCCAGCTTAAGAAGGTAATCGAGTTGTCACCCGTCAGGTATTGCAGCGCGATGGCGTTGGGAGGGGTACCAATCGGAGTGGCAATACCACCCGTATTGGCGGCAATAGGGATACATAACACTAATGCTTTGATGCCCAAATCCCCTTTGGGTGCAGAAGCGACAATCGGGCCAAGCAAGGCCAGCATCATGACAGTGGTTGCGGTGTTCGACATAAACATCGAAAACACGGCGGTGATCAGCATTAATCCCAACATGATGAACTTGGGCTGTTTGCCAAAGGGTTTGAGCAGCACCCGTGCTAGGTTGTTGTCGAGTTCATACTTTGAGGCCGCGATCGCAAGGGCAAAACCGCCCATAAAGAGAATAATAATCGGCGAGGAAAAGGCACTGAATATGTCTGTGTAATCAAGCAATACGCCTAGGTCATGATGGGGCGGCGGGGTACGAAACCAGTGCAATCCTTTATTGGAAATCATCACTAACTCAAGCGCGATAATCAGGATAGAAGTGGCAAAAACAGGTACTGGCTCTAACACCCACAGCAACGCCGCCAGCAAGAATATGGCCAGTAGGCGATGTTGGATCAGGGTTAAGTCGTCAATGGGAATCCAATCGATGGGCATAAACAGCACAGCAAGAGGGAGCCCAAAACTGACCAGAAGTTTGATAAGGATTCCGGGTTTCAACATGACAGTAAACCTCAAGGTTTTTCGACGAAACACTAGAGTAATTTACAATCAAATTAAGGTCTTGGACGTAGCTGGAACTTTTAGCAAACAGTTGAAAATGTTCACTGGGTTTTGTCTTGGGTCAAAAAAGCCCCAACTTTGCGGGGCTTGGAGAGACGGTGTGAATCGAACGCTCTGTTATTCAGACTCAGAGGTGGATTCACTCTGGGTCGCGTTACGTTGGTGTGCGTAAGGCGTGCCCATAACGGTGGTCGCACCGGTACTCATTGAGTCATCAAAGGTGATCGCGTCTTTTGCAAAAAGGTTGATGACGGTAGAGCCGAGCTTAAAGCGACCCATCTCCTGGCCTTTTTTCAAGATCACGGCTTTGTTACCAGTGGCTGGGTAATCCCATTTATATACCGTGTTGCCACGAGGAGGCGTGACGGTGCCAGCCCAGACTTGCTCAATGCTACCAACAATCGTTGCCCCTACCAGCACTTGTGCCATAGGACCGAATTCAGTATCAAAAATCGACACCACGCGTTCGTTGCGGGCAAAGAGGTTAGGCACATTTTCGGCGGTCAGTGGGTTGACCGAGAACAGATCGCCCGGTACGTAAATCATCTGGCGCAGCGTGCCATCGCATGGCATGTGTACGCGGTGGTAATCACGAGGCGAAAGGTACAAGGTCGCAAAGTCACCCTCAGCAAACTCTTTGGCTAACTCGGCGTCGCCACCAAGCAATTCTTTCGCGGTATAATCGTGCCCTTTGGCTTGGATCAGTTTGCCATCTTGAATTGGGCCAAATTGGCTCACACAGGCATCTGCAGGGTGAGTAATGACTGACTCACCTTCTGCGATTGGGCGAGCGCCTTCTTTGAGTTCACGGACAAAGAAATCATTAAATGTGGCAAAGTGTTTAGGATCCGAATGCTTCGCTTCGTCCATATTCACGTTGTACTGTTTGATAAACCATTTGATGATGGCTGTGGTTAGACCGCCTGCTTTGGCAGAGGCTAGCTTGCCCACAAGGCGAGTGAGGCCGTGTTGTGGGATCCAGTATTGCAGTCCAACTTTAATCTTATCCATGGTGTTTGATTCCAATATCGAAATAACAGGTTGCGATTGCACGCGCTTAATCGGGCGCGAGATACTAATCAATCTGGCTTTAAAAGTCAGCCATTCTCATTCAACTTTCCAAGCTTGCTAGACACTTTAAGACCCAGAGCAAGGAATCTGTGCTCTAGGGGCTAAAGATCCGCTTTCTTGTTACGTGAATACTGACGATTGGCTTTGTTTTCTGCCATGCTCTCTAAGATGCGGTGGTAGTTGTCGAAGCGCACTTCACTGATGTCGCCTTTCTCCACGGCCTCAACCAGTAGACAGCCTGGATCATCTAAGTGCTTGCAGTCCCTAAACTTGCAGCCCCCTAGATAGGGTTTGAACTCGACAAACGCCTCGGTTACTTGTTCTGCTTCGAGATGCCAAAGGCCAAATTCGCGCACCCCAGGCGAGTCGATTAAGTCACCACCAGAAGGGATGTGATAGAGGCGAGAGGCGGTCGTGGTGTGTTGTCCTAGACCGGAGTTTTCAGAAATTTCCCCTTCCTCTACATTAAACTGTGGCATCAAGGCATTAACCAAGCTCGATTTACCCACACCCGATTGACCAACAAAAATATTGATCCGCCCTTGCAGCTCCGCTTCGAGGGCCTCGATACCTTCTCCGGTCTGTTTACTAACCAGCAATACCGGGTAGCCGATACGTTGGTACTCTTCGAGCCAAGATTGGTAAGTCTCACGTTGCGCCTCATCGAGAAGATCGATTTTGTTGAGCACAATCAGAGGGGCGATCTGCAACGTTTCAGCCGCCACTAGGTAGCGGTCAATGATGTTGAGAGATAACTCAGGCAAAACGGATGAGACGATCACCATTTGGTCGACATTCGCCGCAACCGGTTTAAGGCCGTCGTAATAGTCAGGTCGAGTGAGGACGGAAGTCCGTGGCTCCACCGCTTCCACTACGCCGGAAATGCCGTCCATCGATTCTAATCCAGCGCGCCAAATCACCTTGTCGCCAGAGACAAGAGATTCGATACCACGACGAAGGTTGCAGCGATGCACCTCTAGTGTCTCACTATCTTCAATATCTGCATGTTGACCAAAGCGTGTAATGACCAGGCCTTTCTTGGTCGCACCCAGCATGGTTTCGTCCCATTGCACGGACTCTTCACTTTTTAGCTTACGCTTTTGGTTGCTGCGTACTCGCCTAACTTGACCTTTGGTGAGCTTTTTCTTTTTTGCCACAGTGTTTACTTAACCATTTCTCTGCATTGTCGATCCGCTCGATTGCTATCTTGAGGATCAGAATTTGGGTATAGTACCCTTTTTAGCGATAAACCAATAGGCAACACTTTATGTCCTTTAGCGATCAAAATTTAATTTGGATTGATCTTGAGATGACGGGGCTTGACCCGGAGACTCACAAAATCATCGAAATCGCGACCATTGTCACCGATGCTCAGCTCAACATTTTAGCTGAAGGGCCCGTACTTGCCATCCATCAACCAGAATCTGAATTGGCGAAAATGGATGAGTGGTGCACGACCACGCATACCGCCAGTGGTTTGGTGGAGAGAGTTCGCCAGAGCCAAGTGAGCGAGCAGCAAGCGGTAGAGCAGACCTTAGCCTTTTTAGAGCAATGGGTAGCGAAAGGCCAATCACCGATTTGTGGCAATAGTATTGGTCAAGATCGTCGATTCTTGTACCAACACATGCCAGAGCTCGAAGCCTATTTCCATTATCGGTACATCGACGTCAGCACGCTTAAAGAGTTAACGCGTCGTTGGAAGCCGGAAGTGTTGACGCAGTTTTCGAAAAAGGGCAGCCATTTGGCGATGGACGACATCAAAGAGTCGATCGCAGAGCTCAAGTTCTATCGCGAAACCATCATGACTATTTAGTCTCGATGGCGATGAGTCCATCTCGCGAAAAACAAACAACCCCGCACTCATACTGCGGGGTTGTTTATTTTAGGTCCGTATTGATACAACAAAGAGTGTTAAGGGATCGGCAAGAAGACAAACTGTGCCACACCTTGGACGACTTTGGTGATACTGCGATTGGTTTTGTCTGCGACGATGAGCGCCATCATATCTTGAATCATCACCATCTTGGCAAACAGCCGATCAAAGCTGATGTCATAGTCATCCCCCTCAAGTTGGTTTGAGAGGAGAAACAGCTCGCCCGTATCGTCTCTGCGCTTATACAAGCGCCAGACAAACACTTCTATATTGCGTGCGCTGTTATAGAGTGCCTGCTCATCCAGAGAATCGAGGATGAAGAACTCTTGCTGGTGGTTGTACGAGCGCCTAAGCATCTCTGTCAGTCCGACCATTGCCGCGAACACGCGATCCCCTTGGAAGTTCTCATCAAAACTGAGCAGTATCGCATCAATGCTGGTTAGACCGCTGAGCTCCTCGAACACTAAGCTCGGGAGTTCAATGGTGTCCTCGTCGCCAAAGATTTGCGTGAGCCGCTGATCTAACGCCATGCCGGGCGCTTTTTTGAGTTGCCAAGGATTTCTTACGTAAAGCTTGCGTGTCAGCTCCATTAACAGCGCTTTTTGTTCCCTAGCGTGAACGTCCATGACAAAATCGACATCACTTTTGCCAAGGTTCCTCACGGGCTTAGGAAGTGCACCACACCCAGATAAGAGCAGAGTGCTCAGCACAAGCCCAACAAGCCATCGATATGGCTGAGAGGTGGGAAACGTCATCCTGAATTCCTTGATTCTTCGTCTCGCAGTGAGTGAGGCATCAATACGAGCTCATCCATCAATCCACTCTATCGTTCACTTTACTCTCCAGCAATTAATTCAGTAAAACGAATGACTTGTTTGATAGCTGGCTCTAATTTATCCTCCTTTATCGCCAAAGGGTTTGAGCGCTTTTCAAGCAAAAGTTGGCGCTTATGTGTGGTTTTTATCCAAACAGAAAAAAAAATCAGATTTTTTCTTCCAAGGACTTGCATCACAAAAAAATGCTCTTATAATTCGCAGCCCTGAACAGCGGAAACGTTGTTGAAAAGCGACACTAGCTCAGTTGGTAGAGCGCAACCTTGCCAAGGTTGAGGTCACGAGTTCGAACCTCGTGTGTCGCTCCAGTTTGATAGCCTTCATCGTGCTTAACGGTGACAAAATGCGACACTAGCTCAGTTGGTAGAGCGCAACCTTGCCAAGGTTGAGGTCACGAGTTCGAACCTCGTGTGTCGCTCCATTTTGATAGCTTTCATCGTGCTTAACGGTGACAAAAAGCGACACTAGCTCAGTTGGTAGAGCGCAACCTTGCCAAGGTTGAGGTCACGAGTTCGAACCTCGTGTGTCGCTCCAGTTTGATAGCTTTCATCGTGCTTAACGGTGACACAATACGGACGCGGGGTGGAGCAGCTTGGTAGCTCGTCGGGCTCATAACCCGAAGGTCGTCGGTTCAAATCCGGCCCCCGCAACCAAATTCAATCAATAGCAAATGCTGTTGATATGCGACACTAGCTCAGTTGGTAGAGCGCAACCTTGCCAAGGTTGAGGTCACGCCTTTCTGTTTATGAATAGGGAACCTCGTGTGTCGCTCCATTTTGATAGCCTTCATCGTGCTTAACGATGACATAATACGGACGCGGGGTGGAGCAGCTTGGTAGCTCGTCGGGCTCATAACCCGAAGGTCGTCGGTTCAAATCCGGCCCCCGCAACCAAATTCAATCAATAGCAAACGCTGTTGATA
>JACGDM010000012.1:0-80218 GCA_036903855.1 Vibrio cholerae
AATTATTGACACTTGCTCCGGCGAGTGATACCACTGCGGAGTGGTAGTTCAGTTGGTTAGAATACCGGCCTGTCACGCCGGGGGTCGCGGGTTCGAGTCCCGTCCACTCCGCCACTTATAAACCTCGTTTATCGAGGTTTTTTTGAATCTAATTTTTAGGGGTGTAGCTCCAATTGGCAGAGCAGCGGATTCCAAATCCGCGTGTTGGGAGTTCGAATCTCTCCACCCCTGCCATATCTAAGGCTCTAGTCGCAAGGCTAGAGCCTTTTTGTATCTATAAATACCAAATTTGAGGCTCTAGACTAGGCGTCCCCGACGTAAGACTAGAGCCTTTTTTGTTCACGTCTTTTTAATCTTGCACGCGACAAAACCACAAATCACTCATTGCACTGAGAATCATTCGCAGTATTTTGCTACATTATACGTCTTGTCTGTTTTAGGTGTTTACCGTTATGGCTTTGAGTCGTCGCCAATTTCTTCAATCTTCACTTGCTTTGTCTGCTCTCTCAATGATTCCTGCTTGTTCGGTGACTCGGCAAACTCGGACTCGAGAAGGCTATGTTTACGAGCTCACTGCTGAGCCTAGCCGGGCTGAACTCGTCCCTGGGTATCAAACCGACGTACTGGGGTTTAATGGTGCGATCCCTGCGCCGACACTCTATTGTCGTCAGGGGGAAGAGGTCGTGATTCGTTTCACTAACAAACTGTCAGAGCCTACAACCATACATTGGCACGGCTTGCGAATACCGATCGAGATGGACGGAGTTCCTTTTCTCAGTCAAGCGCCTATCATGCCGGGAGAGACGTTTGAGTATCGATTCACTCCGCCTGACGCAGGCACGTTTTGGTATCACCCACACATGAACAGCGTCGAACAGTTAGGGCGAGGACTCGTTGGACTGATTATTGTTGAAGAGCGCGATCCCGTGGTTTTTGATGAAGAGCATGCGTTGATGCTCAAGCATTGGCACATCGACAGCCAGGGGCAGTGGAAGGAGAGAATGATCCCACGTTTAAGTGCTCGGATGGGCACTCCAGGGGAGTGGAGCAGTGTGAATGGTGTTCATGAGCCTGTATATACGCTTAAAGCACACGCGACCACTCGCTTACGCATTGCTAATGTCGACAATACCATTACCTATCCAATTGCGATTGAAGGGGCAGAGGCTTGGATATTGGCGATTGATGGTAACCCGGTCAGCACGCCAATTGAGCTCTCTCAGCATAAAATGGGACCGGGCATGAGGGTGGATCTTGGTCTGATTGCACCATCTGCTGGCAACAAAGTGTTTGTTCGTCAAATGAAGGGGCGTTTCCCTTTTCCTCTGTGTGAATTTGACGTCGTCGCGTCTGATTTGCCACAGGGTCAGGCGCTGCCAACTTTGCCTCTCAACCCTGTGCCCGCGCTCGATCTTGCCAACGCTGAAGAGATTGACTTTGTGTTTGAGTGGCAAGGTGCGGTGACGCCCGTAGGCAAAGATGGCAAGGCGAGTCCAACCTTTTGGTTGACCAACAAGGTGGCGTGGCAGGGGATGAGTCGTCATTCGATTCCTGCGCCGCTGGCGCAGTTGGAGCTAGGCAAAACCTACATCTTCGATCTTAAAAATGTCACTCAGTACCATCATCCTATTCATCTTCATGGTCACACCTTTACCGTGCTCGAAATGGACGGTAAGCCGCTCCCAGAGCCGTTCCATACGGATACGGTACTACTCGGCAAGAATGGTCGTGCCAAAGCGGCTTTCGTCGCGGACAACCCCGGTCGGTGGATGTATCACTGTCATGTCATAGAGCACATGAAAACCGGTTTGATGGGCTACATCGAAGTAAAGTGACTCCTGTAACTTTTTGAATCTAGCAGGATGTTCAGCGTCATTACATTGATCTGAAGTCTGTTTTTTTGTCTGTTTGGCGCTACACTAACGCCACAAATTTGGAGGGGTTATGGGTCAGTTTGCAATTTTAGGGTTTATTGCCGTGGGTGGCGCCGTTGGTGCGTGCTCTCGTTATTTAGTGTCTGAGCTGTGTGCGACATTACTGGGGCGAGGTTTTCCATACGGTACGCTAACTGTTAACGTGGTCGGCTCACTGGCGATGGGCTTACTGATCGCCGCGTTTGAAAATGGCAACCTTGCGACTGAACCATGGAGACAGATCATCGGGCTCGGTTTTCTTGGTGCGTTGACGACGTTCTCTACGTTTTCGATGGACAACGTTTTACTCATGCAGCAGGGCGCCTTTTTCAAGATGGGACTCAATGTCTTACTCAATGTGGTATTAAGCATCTCTGCCGCTTGGGTGGGCTTTCAACTGCTGATCAAAAGCTAGCTTGCTTAAAGGTGGTTTGAGCCTCACTAGACAAAATTTACACAGGTCGGCTTGGTTTATCCAAGCCGTTTTTATATACTCGGTTCACTTGTCGGAGTGCCATAAGGCTGAGACCGTTTATTCGGGATCCGTTGAACCTGATCAGGTTAATACCTGCGAAGGGAACAAGAGAAGATATCGACCCTCCTAATCTAGGATTCGTTCTCTCTGATCTGAGCGTCATGCGATCTATCTACAGATAGGTACCCGCGTCAGATCGCCCTCTTGTCGCATCTTTCCGCCAAGCATTTTTATCTCTAACACTCATGCTCCTACGAGCAATAAAGAGCAAGGAAAAATGCTATGTCGAATCGCAAACAAGCGAGACTGGAAGCCAAACAGTTTATTGATACCCTCTCGGTACAAGCGTACCCCAATTCACGTAAGGTTTATGTTGAAGGTTCACGACCTGATATTCGTGTTCCTATGCGAGAAATCTCCCTCGCTGACAGCTTGATCGGCGGCACTAAAGACGCGCCGATCTTTGAGCCCAATGAGCCGATTCGCGTTTACGACACTTCTGGTCCTTATACCGATCCTAACCATACGATTGACCTCTACCAAGGATTACCTAAGTTACGTGAACAGTGGATTGAAGAGCGCGGTGATACGGAGCTGCTCGATGAGGTCAGTTCGGTATACACCAAACAGCGCTTGGAAGACGATACGCTAGACGAGCTGCGTTATGGTAACTTACCTCGTATTCGCCGTGCGAAAAGCGGTCAGTGTGTCACTCAGCTCCACTACGCGCGTCAAGGTGTGATTACACCGGAAATGGAATACATCGCTCTGCGTGAAAACATGGGGCGTGCTCGTTATCGCGATGAGGTGTTGAACCAACAGCATCCAGGTCAAAGCTTTGGGGCTCACTTGCCAAAGGACATCAGTGCTGAGTTTGTCCGCCAAGAAGTGGCCGCGGGCCGTGCCATCATTCCATCCAACATCAACCACCCGGAAGCGGAGCCAATGATCATTGGTCGCAACTTCTTGGTCAAAGTGAACGCCAATATTGGTAACTCTTCTGTGACCTCTTCCATTGAGGAAGAAGTTGAGAAATTGGTTTGGGCGACACGTTGGGGCGGCGATACGGTGATGGATTTGTCGACCGGACGCAATATTCACGAGACTCGAGAGTGGATTCTACGTAACAGCCCAGTTCCGATCGGTACCGTGCCTATGTACCAAGCGCTTGAAAAAGTGAATGGCATTGCAGAAAACCTCAACTGGGAAGTGATGCGAGACACCTTGATTGAGCAAGCTGAGCAGGGCGTCGATTACTTTACGATTCATGCCGGTTTGCTGTTGCGTTATGTGCCGATGACGGCCAAACGTGTCACGGGTATTGTCTCTCGCGGCGGTTCGATCATCGCAAAGTGGTGTCTCGCTCATCATCAAGAAAGCTTCCTTTACACCCACTTCCGCGAAATTTGTGAAATTTGTGCCAAGTACGATGTCGCGCTTTCGCTCGGTGATGGCTTGCGTCCAGGTTCCGTGGCCGACGCCAATGACGAAGCACAATTTGCTGAGCTACGCACGTTGGGGGAACTGACTAAGATCGCGTGGGAGTATGACGTGCAGGTGATCATTGAAGGCCCTGGGCATGTACCTATGCACATGATCAAAGCCAACATGGATGAGCAGCTAGAGCACTGCCACGAAGCGCCATTTTACACTTTGGGTCCACTGACGACCGATATTGCGCCAGGGTACGATCATATTACCTCTGGTATTGGCGCCGCGATGATCGGCTGGTACGGCTGTGCGATGCTCTGCTATGTGACGCCGAAAGAGCATTTGGGTCTACCCAACAAAGAAGACGTTAAGACGGGTTTGATTACTTATAAGCTCGCGGCGCATGCGGCGGATTTGGCTAAAGGCCACCCTGGTGCTCAGGTTCGTGACAATGCGCTCTCAAAAGCTCGCTTTGAGTTCCGCTGGGAGGATCAGTTCAACTTGTCGCTTGACCCTGATACAGCGCGCGCTTTCCACGATGAAACTTTGCCGCAAGAGTCGGGTAAAGTGGCTCACTTTTGTTCAATGTGTGGACCAAAATTCTGTTCGATGAAAATCTCTCAAGAAGTGCGCGAGTACGCGAAAGACACGCAACAAGTCGAAGCCGACCAAGCCATCTCCGTTAAAATGCTCGACGATCCACTCGAAGGGATGCGCCAAAAGTCAGAGGAGTTCCGTCAATCGGGCTCTGAGCTGTATCATCCTGCCGCGCAGCCTGAAAGTGCAGAGTCGTAGGAACGCGGCGATGAAAATTGTGATTCCTCACTCACAGCCTACATTGCGCGATGATATCGCGCAATGCTTGGAATTAGCCGGCGAGCAAGGGTTTGCCACACAAGAGATTCAGTTGATTGAAGGGGCTGAGTCGACGGTTGAACTGCGCGGTGCGTCTTCTTCTGTTTGGATTGCGCGGGATACGCAAGTCTCCGAGTATTCCTCTCTCAGTGACGACAGCGAACAAAATATCCATCAACTGGTTTACTCAGTTGCAGAGGGTGATGTCTCGCTGGCGGACTATGCCCCGCATGCCATCGTTATTGGCGCAAGGTGCGAAGGGCGCGTGCTCGATATTTGGCAACACAGCACGCGTGCTCATGCTGAAGTGCGTGCGCTTAATGTCCACCAAAAGGCGCTTGATGCTACGCAGCACTTCGCATGGTTTATCACCTTGCGGGCGCTCGATTTTCCCGTTGAAGATGCACTGACACTCGCACGTGCGATGGGGCATGTTTCACGTGAAACATCTCAATGGCCATGTTGTTTTGAGCAATTTCCTACGCCTGTGCTCGAAGACGAAACGCTCGGCATTCGTGTCGGTTGGAAAACCGAAGGCCAACCGATCGCTTTTCCCTCTATGGTGAAAGAGGTGTTGGGCCTCTATCCGGTGGTCGACGATGTCAGTTGGATTGAGCGATTGCTGCCTCTAGGTATTAAAACCATTCAGCTTCGCATCAAAGATCCACAGCAAGCTGATTTGGAAGCGCAGGTGATACGTGCGATTGCATTGGGTCAGCAATACCAAGCAAACGTGTTTATCAACGATCATTGGCAGTTGGCGATAAAGCACGGTGCATTCGGTGTTCACCTTGGCCAAGAAGATATTGAAGCGTCGAACTTGCAGGCATTGTCACAGGCAGGTATCGCTTTAGGGCTTTCGACACACGGCTACTACGAACTGCTGCGTATTGTGCAGATTTCGCCAAGCTACATCGCACTGGGGCATATCTTCCCAACCACGACCAAAGTTATGCCTTCAAAGCCGCAAGGTTTGGTGCGCTTGAAGCTTTATCAACAGTTGATTGATTCGATTCCTCGCTCGCAAGGTACGGGCTTTCCTACGGTTGCGATTGGCGGTATCGACCAAGGTAACGCTGCGATGGTCTGGCAGTGCGGCGTCTCAAGCTTAGCTGTCGTGCGTGCGATTACGCTCGCCGACGATCCGAAGTCGGTCATTGTGGCTTTTTCTGAGTTGATGAGGGCAAACAAGCAAGTAGGAGAGCAGCGATGACCATGCTGTCTGACGAGGCGTTCTTACGTTACCAAAGACAAGTGTCGTTGCCGCAATGGGGCGAACAAGGGCAAGCTAAGTTGGCGAATGCTCATGTGTTGCTGATTGGTTGTGGTGGCCTCGGGTCGGCGGCAAGCCTTTATTTAGCTTCTGCTGGTGTTGGCAAATTGGTGTTGGTGGATGATGACCGTGTCGAGCTAAGCAATCTTCAGCGCCAAGTCATCTATCGAAACGATGACCAAGGGCAGAGCAAAGCGTTGGCGGCTAAGAGTCAATTAGAGTATCTCAACCCTTTGATTCGCATTCGCGCGATTGACCAACGGCTCGATGATACCCAACTTGCGCTTGAGATCATGCTTGCCGACATCGTGCTTGATTGCACAGACAACCTTGAAACGCGTCAGCAAATCAATCGGCTCTGCTTCAAAAACCGGACACCTTTGATCTCGGCGTCGGCCATTGGATGGCAAGGGCAGTTCGCGTTGTTTGACTATCAGCAAGGTAGTCCATGCTACCACTGCCTATACCCGTTCGATTCACTTCCTTCTGGCCAAAAATGCAGTGAACTTGGCGTGGTAGGTCCGGTGGTAGGGACGTTAGGTAATTACCAAGCGCTGGCGGCGATTCAATGGTTAGCCCTTGATGTGCCACAGCTTAGCCCATCGATATTACACCTGTTTGATGGACTCACGATGCGCTGGCAGACGTTAACTCTCTCAGTGGATGCCACTTGTCACGTGTGTCAATCAAACACCGTTAAGGAATGAACATGGAACCCATCACTATCATCGTCAATGGTGAAACACATACGACTCACGCAGGGACAACATTGACGGCGCTCATTGCTGAGTTATCGCTCGCCGAGGTGGGCTGTGTGTTTGCCATCAATAACTGTGTCGTTCCGCGCAGCGAGTGGGAAAGACATATCGTCAATCAAGGCGATGCCATCGCACTATTTCAAGCCATTGCAGGAGGCTGATCATGGCGTCAATAACACCGCTTACTATCGCGGGCAAAGTGTTTGACTCACGTCTGTTTACCGGCACGGGTAAGTTTTCGAACAGTACTACCATGGCACGCGCTATTGAGGCGTCGGGATCGCAACTGGCGACTATGGCGCTCAAGCGCGTCGATATCCATGATAAGCAAGATGATATCTTAGCGCCGTTGATTGCCGCTGGCGTGAATTTATTACCGAATACCTCTGGGGCAAAAACTGCGCAAGACGCAATTTTCGCCGCGCACTTAGCACGTGAAGCCTTGGGCACACAGTGGCTTAAACTGGAGATTCATCCTGATCCTAAATACCTGATGCCTGACCCAATTGAAACCCTCAAAGCGGCTGAACAGTTGGTCAAAGATGGCTTTATTGTTTTGCCGTACTGCCACGCAGACCCAGTGCTGTGTAAGCGTTTAGAAGAGGTGGGCTGCGCAGCAGTGATGCCTCTTGGTGCGCCTATTGGTTCGAACAAAGGGCTAGCGTCGCAAGACTTTTTGGAGATCATCATCGACCAAGCGGGTGTCCCCGTCATTGTTGATGCCGGGATTGGTGCTCCGTCTCATGCAGCAAAAGCGATGGAGATGGGCGCAGATGCGGTGTTGGTGAATACCGCGATCGCGGCGGCGAGCAATCCAGTTGCTATGGCGCAAGCGTTTAAGATGGCGGTGGAAAGCGGGCGGATAGCGTTTGAATCCGGCTTGGCAGGTCAGGTCACCCATGCTGTTGCCTCCAGCCCATTAACCACCTTCTTGGAGTGAGGGACGCAGAATGAGTTTTATATCGATTCATCAACGTATGGATTGGGATGACATCAGGCTGTCGATTTACGCGAAAACTCATCAGGATGTGGAACGCGCACTGGCGAAATCTAAGCGTGATCTCGAAGATTTTAAAGCCTTGATTTCACCTGCGGCAGAGCCTTACCTTGAGCAAATGGCGCAGCAATCCTATGCACTCACGCGTACACGGTTTGGCAATACGATTGGATTGTATATCCCGCTTTATCTATCCAACTTGTGCGCCAATGCATGTACCTACTGCGGTTTTTCGATGGAGAACCGCATTAAACGCCGTACGCTGACAGAGCAAGAAATCGCGGCTGAGATAGACGCGATTAAGTCGATGAAATTCGACAGTGTCCTTTTGGTCACCGGTGAGCACCAAACCAAAGTGGGGATGGACTATTTTCGCCGCGCACTGCCACTTGTTAAAGCGCACTTTAACTACTTGGCAATGGAAGTACAGCCGCTTGATGAAGAGCAGTACCGTGAACTGAAATCGTTGGGCCTTGATGCGGTAATGGTCTATCAGGAAACCTACCATCGTCGCACTTACGCGCAGCACCATTTGCGGGGCAACAAAACAGATTTTGACTATCGCTTGGAAACGCCGGATCGTTTGGCTCGAGCCGGGATAGATAAGATAGGTATAGGCGCGCTCATCGGCTTGGACGATTGGCGCACGGATTGTTTTTACGTCGCCGCGCACCTTGACTACTTAGAGCGTACCTACTGGCAAACTCGTTACTCGATTTCTTTCCCACGGCTTCGGCCTTGTGAGGGCAATGCATCGGAAGGGATGATTCAACCCAAATCCGTGATGAGTGATAAGCAGTTAGTTCAGTTGATCTGTGCCTATCGTTTGTTGAATCCGACGGTTGAGCTCTCGTTATCGACACGAGAGTCGCCGCAGTTCAGGGACAATGTCTTGCCACTGGGCGTGACATCCATGTCCGCTGCATCAAAAACACAACCCGGCGGATATGCGATGCAGGACGTCGAGTTGGAGCAGTTTGAGATCAGCGATGAGCGCAGCGCCGAGTCAGTCGAGCAGGCGTTACGCTCAAAAGGGTATGACCCCGTTTGGCGAGACTGGAACGCAATCTATTCTGGATAATGTTTCACGTGAAACAACCACGCCACAATTAAAAAAGGCTCTCATGTTGAGAGCCTTTTATTCACCTTCACGCGATATGCAGATCTACCAAGTGTTCAAAGCGCGATTAGTCGCGGTGAGCGATGGGCGACGTTGCGCGCTCTAACCACGTTTTTACCTCACCATCGACCAATGGGCTGAGGTCATTCCACACTTTTTGGTGGTAATCATTAAGCCAAGCCAGTTCCGGTTTGGTCAACATATCGATGTTGATGTTACGCTTATCAATCGGGCAACGAGTCAGTGACTCGAAGCTCAACACTGGGAAATCACCTTGTGTTGGGGTTTCCACTACAAGTTCTAAGTTCTCAATACGAATGCCAAACGCATCGGCGCGGTAGTAACCGGGCTCATTGGAGAGCACCATACCTTCCATCAAAGCCACATCAATTTGTCGTTTGGAAATGCTTGCCGGTCCTTCATGGACACTGAGGAAGTGGCCGACACCGTGGCCCGTGCCGTGGTCATAGTCAAAGCCTTCTGCCCATAGGTGTTGACGGGCAAGGGTATCAATTTGATAGCCACGGGTTCCTTTTGGAAAACGGGCACGTGCGACACCAATATGACCTTTGAGAGCCAAGGTAAACTGCTTGATCATCTCGTCACTAGGTTGACCGATGGCCACAGTACGTGTGATGTCCGTCGTTCCGTTGAGGTATTGGCCGCCAGAGTCGACCAGGTAGAGAGAGTTCAGGCTCAACTGACCCGGGGTCGGTTGGTTTTCGTGGTTGTAGTGACACATTGCCGCGTTGCTGCCTGCTGCGGAGATGGTATCAAAACTTAGGTCTACTAACGTTTCATCCTCACGGCGGTACGCTTCTAAACGGTCGGCTAGGTAGGCTTCATCGTGAAGTTGGCCGTTGGCGACTTCGTTATCAAGCCAAGAGAGGAACTTGACCATGGCGACGCCATCGCGCACATGACACGCTTTCATGCCCTCAATTTCGACCGCATTTTTTTGCGCTTTCGGTAGTAAGCAAGGATCGGCTGCACTTACGACATGCGCGCCACTGTTTTGCAGTGTCAATTTAAACCACGCGTTGCTCGTCGCTGGGTCAAGTAATACGCGGCGTCCATTAAGCGAGTTAAGAATCGACTCCAGGGACTCGGGAGCATGAACTCTGACACCAGTGCCAACATGCTCAGCAAAGCCTTGCGGTAGACGTTCTTGGCGAATAAAGAAATCAACACTGGCGTCGCGGTGAATAATCGCATGAGACAACAACACGGGCAGGCGAGAGACATCGAGGCCACGCACATTAAGCAGCCAGCAGATAGAGTCAAGCGCGGTCACGACTGCAGCATCAAGGTTCTGCTTTGTCAGTTGCTTGGCAATCTCTGCACGTTTGGATGATGAGCTTTGACCGACAGATTCAATCGGCATTAAGCGCGCAGGTGATTCGAGCGCGGCTGGGCGATCATGCCAAAGCGTGTCGATGGGGTGACTGGTTAACAGCTTGAGTTCAAGTTTGTCCGCAAGTTTGGTTTGCGCAGACTCAAGCCATCCTGCATTGTGCATGCGTGGGTCAATGGCGACGACGCTGCCCGGTTGTAGCTCACTGAGCAGCCAGTCTAATGCCGGCTCTTCAATTAAATGGCGGTATTCGAACAGCTCGCTAGGGACTTGCTTGGTCACTTGCACCGTGTATCGACCATCGACAAATACCGCTGCTTTTGTTTGTGTGACCACCGCGGCCCCGGCTGAACCAGTGAAGCCGGTTAGCCAATTCAGGCGTTCGTTGTGCGCAGGAATGTATTCGCCCAAGTATTCGTCTTCATGGGGCACAAAAAGGGCATCGATATTGTTCTGAACCAGCCACTCTTTGATGGCTGTCAATCGTTGTTCAGTGGTGTTTAGCATCTGTGAATCCTTCAGTTATTAGAGGTGTCCATCCGACGTCTTAGACTCGCAATGACCGCGCATCTTGATGAGCGGGCGAATCACGTTTTGGGCTTGGATGATGGCCATTAAGCTACTCCTTTTACCAGAGCGCTGCAAATGGTCTGCATCGATAGACGGGTAAGGATCGCGGGGTAAGGTTAACTGACTACGTGACGTAAAATCAGTGCAGTTATCGTTACGTGGCTAACGTAGCGCGGTCGTCTTCTCGCGGATAATTTGTCTAAGCCAGGCTAGGGCCGGGTCGTTCTCTCGGTCGCGATGCCAAAACAGGGTATAGGCCATCGGAGGAAATTCTAACGGCAGTGGCAGCACCGCGAGGTTAAGCTGTTTCGAGGCAAGCTTGACGAAGTGGCTTGGCGCGGTAAAGACAAAGTCCGTGTAGGAACACAGACTGGCGGCGCTGTTGAAGTCTGGCACAGTGATGGCGATATCGCGCTCTTTGCCGATGTCGGCAAGGCGATAATCCAGCAGCCAGCGATCGTTGCCATCGCAGCGTACTTGAACATGACGTTGGCTAAGAAACTGTTCTAACGTCCAAGGGCGGCTCAAGGCAGGGTGATCCGCGCGCAATAAACACATCTGGTTATCACGGTAGATCTCTTGTTCACTAATATCACTCGGCGGCAACATGGTCAGTTTAGCATCATTGATATCGATGTCCTTGCCGGTAATGCCGAGATCAATTTCGCCTTTTTGCAGTAGCTTGAAGGTTTGATCGGACCAAGAGTGGGTGCTGATGGTGACTCCGGGGGCGCGTTTAAAAATCTCAGGTAGGAAATGGGGTAGAATCAGCGGGTAGACGCTTTCTACCGCGGCGATTTGAAATTTGTAATCACTGCTGTCAGGCTGAAACTGCTCGGGTTGCGTCAGCAGCTCTAACTGATGGATCAGCGCATCCAATTTAGGCTTAAGAAAGAGGGCTTTGGGCGTTGGCTTTAACCCATGCGCTTGGCGCACGAACAGAGGGTCATCGAATTGGTCACGCAACTTGGCGAGGTTCTTACTGACCGCAGATTGGCTGAGGCATAATCGGTGAGCAGCGCGTGTTACATTCAGCTCTTCAGTAAGAATCTTGAGGCACACCAGTAAATTCAAATCTAAGCGAGCAAGCTTCTCTATATTCATACATTCCCCTAAGGAATAACTTAAATGATGATTTGTCATTGGATGTCATATCTAGACTAACTTAGACTTTGCCAAGTTTCATCCTTTCTTGTGCATAGTCATTTTAAAAGAGGCGAGCAGTGAACGCTGACAACCCGATCATCTACGGCAAACTTCAATTCATTCTTTTGACCCTGTTGGTGCTGTTTAGCCCGTTGGCGATTGATATTTATCTGCCTGCGTTGCCACAAATTTCTCAAGCGTTTCACGTGGAACACGCGTTAGCACAAGACACCATTACATGGTTTTTGTTCGCGATGGGGGTCGGCCAACTGTTTGCTGGCCCGCTGGCGGATAAGCTAGGACGTCGAACTGTTGCATTAGGTGGGATCAGCATCTACGCCGCGAGCGCTTTATTGGCGTGGAGTGCTCAAAACATCGAGTGGATGCTGGTTTCGCGCTTGCTGCAAGGCTTAGGAGCGTGTGCGACATCGGTGGCCGCCTTTGCAACAGTTCGCGATATCTTCGGTCCACAGAAAAGTGGCAAGATGATCAGCTACCTCAACGGAGCCATCTGTTTTATCCCTGCGTTGGCGCCGATTCTTGGTGCATGGCTCACTCAGCAATTTGGCTGGCGCGCCAACTTCAGCTTTATGGCCGGATTCGCGTTGATTGGTCTGGTGGCGATGTCATTTGGCCTTAAAGAGACCAATCCGCAAGTCAGCACCGCGCCGGTATTTCGTCTACAACGCTATTGGCAAGTACTGAGTACACCGACGTTTTTGTTCCACGCATCCTTGTGTATGTTGGCGATGGCGGTGATTCTTGGTTATGTGACCTCAGCCCCTGTGGTGCTGATGGAAAACCTGGGTTTAAGCATGAACGCATTTACCTTTTGGTTCGGCATCAATGCGGTGATCAACATTGTCGCGTGCATGACAGCGCCTAAATTTATGGATAAGTTCGGCACGCACACCACGCTCAATGTCGGCATCTTGTTGTTGGGATTAGGCGGTATCGTGATGCTAGCAATGGCGACGCAAGCAAGTGCCTTTGCCTTTATGCTGCCAATCTTCCTATCCTCGATTGGTTTTGCGTGGATTCTCGGCGCGGCAGCAGGTAAGGCGCTTGCCCCGTTCGGTGACAAAGCGGGCACTGCCGCTGCGCTACTCGGGCTATTCCAAATGAGTGGAGCGGGCTTGGTCGTCGGCACCATGCAGCGCTTTGGGTGGGAGCCGCAAGTGCTTATCGCCTCATTGATGCTCATCATCACACCTGCACTACTGATTTTGTGGACCAAAGCGGGCAGAGAGTGGCACTACTGTTATGAGTAAGTGCTGCGAGTAGCCATTATGACTAAACCGCGATAAATAAGCCGCGATGAGCAAGTGGTTGAGAGTAAGCACTTCGATACCTTGTTCTTGTCAACAGGCGAGGGCGCGCTTAGCTTTACAAGGAAAAATATCCTTGTATATTGAGGCGAGTTAATCTTGTAACGATGGATAAATCACCACTATGTCGATGACGACGTACGAAAAAGCGCGTTTGATGGAGCAGCTTGAAGAGTCTCCAGAGAAAGTGATGTTTGGTAAATTAATTCATGAGCTCGGCAATCAGAGCAGCGAACGTATTCGCAGTGCCGCCAAGCAAGTCCCGCTCGATGTGTTGCGCGATATCGTGTTCCATTTCCAGCAAGTGATTGAGTCACGTAAAGGCGAGCAGCTAGACATCATCGCGAAGCAGCTTTCCGAGCAGGGCATCTCAGCGGAGCAGCTCAAGCAGTACATGGAAAACCAAGGCAAATAACCTTGTCGATTCGATTGGGTCAGTTGGATTAGTTCAGTTAGATTTGATCGAAAGCTCGCACAACGCGAGCTTTTTTTATGGATTGACGTTGCGATTGATGGGGTTTTGCAAAGAGATGAGTGTTTCGGTGGATTGCACTTCGTCGATGGCTTGCAACTTATCGATCAGTACGTGTTGCAGCTCCTCAATCGAGCGACACATCAATTTGACGAAGATGTTGTACGCGCCCGTCGTGTAATAGGCTTCCACCACTTCCTCGAGTGCATTGAGCTTTTGCAAAGCTGAGTGATAATCGCGCGCCGCGTTGAGGTTAATACCAATAAAGCAGCACACGTCGTAACCGAGTTTTTTCGTATCGACAATCACTTCTGTGCCTTGAATGATGTCGGCTGACTTCATCTTTTCTATTCGAACGTGAATGGTCGCAGGGCTGACATCAAATTGCTTCGCCATTTCGGCGTAGGGCGTCCGCGCATCTTCCATTAAGGTTTTCAAAATCGCTTTGTCGAGATCATCGAGCTTGGTAGAGTGAGCTTGCATAGTCAGCCTTGTTGATAATAGAAAGACTATTATTGCCGCGAACGGGCGACGACATCAATGGCGATTTGTTCGTCGCGAGGTGGGGAAACTGTTAGGTAGAGCCAGCTAAAATCCATTACACTGACGCGCACGCGTCCCTCAACACTGACCAACACCGGAGCCGATAGTGGATTTGCAACTTCTCTGCGAACACCCTGAACAGACCCAACAATTGAACGACATTGCTGCTCGCTGGGGGCTTAGCCACAGTGACACCAGTCCGTTTGCTTTGGTGCTGACGGCGCAGCGTTTGGAACTTCGCAAAACCGATGAGCCCAAATTAGGGGCGATTTATGTCGACTTGGCCGGAGGCGCCGCTGAGCATCGCCGCAAGTTTGGGGGCGGAAAAGGGCAAGCGATCGCCAAAGCGGCCGGGCTCAACAAAGGCGTGGTACCGACAGTGCTTGATGGCACCGCTGGCCTTGGGCGAGATGCGTTTGTGTTGGCCTCTTTGGGCTGTCAGGTACAGATGGTGGAGCGTCACCCTGTGGTGGCGGCGCTACTGGATGATGGCTTAGAACGCGCCAAACAGGACCCAGAAATCGGCGTCTGGGTCAGTGAGCGAATGTCACTGCTGCACGCGTCGAGCCACAACGCGCTGGAAACGCTCGCAAGTCAGCCTGATTTTGTGCGCCCTGATGTGGTCTACCTAGATCCCATGTATCCTCACCCTGAGAACAAAAAGAAAAGCGCGTTAGTGAAAAAAGAGATGCGAGTATTTCAAACGCTCGTGGGCGCCGATCACGATGCAGATGGTTTACTCACGCCAGCCCTTGCGCTGGCGACCAAACGAGTGGTGGTCAAACGCCCCGACTACGCCGATTGGTTAGATGGTGTCAAACCGGCGATGGCAATAGAGACCAAGAAAAACCGCTTTGATGTCTATGTTAATGCAGCCATGAGCTAAGCGACTGATTCTATTTATACTCACCACACCGTGCTTGATGGCGGTGGAAAATAACGCTTGCCAAGCCCATCTGATGACTATATATCTTACTAAGAACTATTCGTATTCTTTTTAAGGTAAGTCGATGGCAAAGCGTTTGTGCAAGTTGAGTCGTAAACAAGTCGCACACAGTTTAGGTGAGATAGAAAAGCTCGTGGCTGAGCCCAAATTTGTCTGCCGCTCTTGCGCGCGTGCCAGTCACAGTAAACAACACTTATGCAAACCGGCGTCAATTGCGGCGGCTGCCCATACCCAGCCAACGACTCATACACCGAAAATCCTTAAGCCTCTCTCTGAGCGAGCTGAATCTGCACTATTCGCTCCTCAACAAGCGGCGGTAGCCTCTGCGCCTTCAGATACGCAGAATGTCGCTCAAGCGATAGAAACAAAGCGTGAAGAGCAAAAAGCGCAAGCCGTGCAGCGCGTCATCGCGCGAGTGAAAGCACGTAAAGCTGACGTTGAGTTAAATACGCTGACGTCTGTGAATGCCTTGACGTCTGTGAATGCCTTGACGTCCGTGAATTCCTTGGCGCCTTTGTTAGAGACGTTGGATTTGATGGATAAAAAGGCGTTCAAGAAAGCGAGAAAAGAGCTCAAACGTGCTTATAAGCAGCAGAAGAAGTGGCTAAAAACGCTGAAGAAACAGCAAAAGCTCAGTAAAAAGCAGGCTAAACTGCAGGCCAAGCTAGACGTCATGCCCACCTGGCCAACCGGCTTAGCTGAGACAGAGAAGCGCCTAGCCAAGGTGCATTAACCTTAGACTAGGCGCTAGAGAGTTAGACTATGGATTTACGCGGCGTTGGCGACACGCTTTTTCACCCAGGTTTCGTTGACCCAAAGTGAAAGGACAATAATAGCGCCGCCAATGCTCAGTCTCGTCAGGTCGACATCGCGATTCCAGATGACGATATTGACGATAAGCCCAGCGGGGACCAACGCATTATTCATCACCGCCAGCGCACCAGCATTCACCATGGTCGCGCCTTTATTCCACGCGAAATAGCCCAACCCAGACGCAATCAAGCCTAAGTAGGTCAGAACGCCCCATTGTGTTGCCGTGCTCGGCAATTTTTCACTGTTGCCCATCAGCGCAAACGCGATGAGTGCCACAGCCAGCGCGCCCAAATAAAAGTAACCAAAGACCGTATGCTGTGGCAGGGCGACTTGCTGCTTTTCCATCAAGTATTTGTAGCCCACTTGGCCGATAGCGAAGCAGAGATTGGCCCCTTGCACCACCATAAAACCCAGCAAGAAATGCTCATTGACCCCAGCAAACTTGATAAAGGCCGCGCCAGCCACTGCGATCGCCGCGGTGACCAAATACCAAGGCGAAAAGCGACCTTTAAGCAGATCGTAGATTAAGGTGACGTAAATTGGCGTGAACACCGTGAACAGCAAGACTTCTGGCACAGACAGAAGTAGGAAGGATTGATAGTAGAAACAGTACATCAAGCCAAGTTGAAAGCCGCCAACCACCATCAATTTGGCAATCAGGGATTTCTCAACCCCTTTAAATTTCAGGAAAGGCAGGAAAACCACGCTTGCTAAGGCGACGCGCATTAAAACCGAAAACCACGCGTCGACTTGGCCCGCCAAATAGACACCAATTAAGCTGAAGGAGAACGCCCACAGCACGGTGACCGAAGAGAGATAAAACATGATTAAGACTCATTATCAAAAACTATCTGATTATTTTATCTCAATTCATGCGTTGAATCAGTCTTTTAGTGGTACAACCAACATGTCGACCGGTGAGCAATTGATCAACTGACGGGTCGAGGAGAGCAGCTTGCTCCAAAAGTCTTGATGGTGGCCACACACCACAAGATCGACGTTGAACTCTTGAATGGTATCGCACAGCTCATTACCTAAGTCGCCACTGCCCACTAGGGTATGTTTAATGGGGAAGTTGGCGTGGTCCGCAAGGTTTTGCAATTGCTTTTGCGAGGCCTCAATAGCTTGATGTTGCGTCTCCGCCAGGTTGATGTCGATGAGGCCGGTATACAACTCGGCGTAGTTGATATCAATGTGGATGAATGAGACCGCCGCGTCGAGCGGCTTGGCCAAGGAGACCGCTTTGTCTACCAGCAGTTTGCTGTCTTCAGACAGGTCGATGGCCACTAGAATGTGTTGATAGCTCATACCGAATCCTCTTATTTCGCTCGCTTAAAGTTAGATTAGCACCTCGCTGGTCAATTTTTTGCCAAGGTGATCTCATATCCACATTCACCATACAAAGTGTTATGGTGGCTAGCATGATATAGTCAGTTTAAGTTCATAGACTTAGTAGGAGTGCGAAATGCTGTCACAAGCGATGGTCGAGCAATTGAATGAGCAAATTAATCTCGAATTCTTTTCATCCAATCTATACTTACAAATGAGTGCTTGGTGTGAGGACAAAGGCTTTGAAGGCGCGGCCGAATTTTTACGCAAACACGCCGTTGAAGAGATGGAGCACATGCAGCGTTTATTCACGTATGTGAGTGAAACGGGGGCAATGCCGATTCTAGGTGCGATTGATGCACCAAAACATGAATTTGAGAGCCTAGGTGAAGTCTTTCGCGAGACCTATGAACATGAGCAAATGATTACGCAAAAAATCAACAAATTGGCTCACGTTGCGTTTACTTCTCAAGATTACTCAACATTCAACTTCTTGCAGTGGTACGTTGCAGAGCAGCACGAAGAAGAGAAGTTGTTTAAAGGGATTTTAGACAAGCTAGAACTGGTTGGTGAAGATGGTAAGGCGTTGTTCTTCATCGATAAAGACCTAGCTGCTTTAGCAAAAGAAGGTTCATCTTCTATTATGGATACCGCCGCTGAATAATAGTCAGCGAAAGATGCTCTGATGGGATCGTCTTTTCTTCGGTAACCTATGAAGATGTAGGGAGGAAAAGATGATCAATGCAGACACCATTCTATTCACGTTGATGCTTGTAACGGCGGTGAACATGGCCCGTTACCTCACTGCACTGCGTTCTCTGATATACATCATGCGCGAGGCGCATCCTCTTTTGTACCAGCAAGTCGACGGCAACGGTTTCTTTACCACGCACGGCAATATGGCCAAGCAGGTCCGCCTGTTCCATTACATCAAAAGCAAAGAGTATCACCATCATCACGATGAAGTGTTCACGGGCAAATGCGATCGCGTCAGAGAGCTGTTCATACTCACCACCTCATTGCTCGCGGTGACCTTGCTGGCAGCGTTTATTCTTTGATGATCGGCGCCTTTAAATTGGCAAGGTAGGCAATAGCCGTTAAAATAGCCACCTATCGCGAAGGATGTGCTCAGTGCACATCCTTTTTTATTGAATCATGACAGAGTTAGTAACCACCATGGCAGAGAAGTTTGATGTAGTAGTGATTGGCGCCGGTGCGGCGGGCCTTATGTGTGCCGCCCAAGCAGGAGAGCGGGGCCGTCGCGTGTTAGTGCTGGATCATGCCAAGAAACCGGGCCGAAAAATCCTCATCGCTGGGGGCGGCCGCTGCAACTTTACCAACTACGATGTGTCTGCCAAACACTACCTGTCACGCAACCCGCATTTTGTTAAATCGGCTTTGGCACAGTACACCAACTGGGACTTTATCTCGATGATCTACAAATACGGCATCGAGTTTGAAGAGCGCGATCATGGTCAGCTGTTTTGTGTCGGTGACTATGACTCCAAAGACATCGTTAAAATGCTTCTCGCCGAGTGCGATAAACCGAGCATCCAATTTCGCTACCAGCAAGCCGTTGACAACATCGAGCAGCAAGCCAATGGCTTTTCTCTGACCACTAATGGTCATGCGATTGAGTGCGAATCCCTCGTTATCGCCACCGGCGGCCTGTCGATGCCTAAGCTTGGCGCAACACCCTTCGGTTACAAAGTCGCAGAGCAGTTCGGCCTTGAGGTCCTTCCGACCAGTGCGGCCTTGGTGCCGTTTACGCTGCATAAAGAAGACAAAGAGGATTTTTCTGAGCTGTCAGGGATTGCGATTCCGGTTGAAATCACCGCAAAAAACAACACCAAATTCAAAGAGGCGCTGCTGTTTACCCACCGTGGTCTGTCTGGCCCGTCGGTGTTGCAAATCTCCTCCTACTGGACCCCAGGCGAAGCGGTTGAAGTAAACCTGGTGCCCGATGTCGATGTGCAGGCCTTGCTAACGCGTTCATTGGAAAAGCACCCTAATCAAACCTTGAAAAACACCTTAGCGAAAGTGCTCCCCAAGCGACTGGTTGAAGTGCTGATCGAGCGTAAAACCCTTGAAGACAAACCGCTAAAGCAATTTAGCAGCAAGGCTCTGGAAGACGTGGCTAACACGTTAGAGCATTGGAGCATTGCCCCCAATGGAACAGAAGGCTACCGCACCGCCGAGGTCACCCTAGGCGGCGTCAATACCGATCACTTATCGTCGAAAACCATGGAGTGCAAAGCGATCAAAGGCCTCTACTTTATCGGCGAAGTCGTCGACGTCACCGGCTGGCTAGGGGGCTACAATTTCCAGTGGTGCTGGAGCTCCGGTTATGTAGCGGGGCAGTGGGTTTAATCTTGCACCCATTGCGCTTTCTTTTTCCACTTCACCTGTTGAATGACGAGCCCGGCAATGATCAACACGAGGCCTATGAGAGTGCTTGGGTGAATCGCTTCGCCGATGATGGTCGCCAGTAAGATCAAAGAGATAAATGGCGAGGCGAAGATAAGGTTACTGATTCTCGCGGTATTGTGAGTGGATTTTAAGGCGCTGAGCCACAAGACGAAGGTGACGCCCATTTCAAACAGTCCGACATAGCTGGCCGCCAGCCAACCTTGAGGGGAAATGGCGGCAAAGCTGGCTCCTTCCCACCACGTCAGCCCGAGAGCGAAAGGGATCGCGACGAGGAAACCGAGCAACACGCCGACCACAGGGTCGGCTTTGTTTTTGGTGTTTAAGATCCAATATCCTGCCCACAGCAGCGTTGAGAGCAATGCCAGCCCAACCCCTAGCGGGCTATCAAAATCGAGCGCCAATACGTTGCCTTTGGTGGCGATAACAATGACGCCGAGGTAGCTCAAACCGCACGCGACCCAATCTTGCTTGCGGATGGCTTGACCTAAAAACACCGCCGCCATTAGGGTGAGGGTGATTGCCCAGCTGTAGTTAATCGCCTGTGCTTGCGAGGCAGGCAGGAGATCGTAGGCTTTAAACAAAATGATGTAGTAGGCCAGCGGGTTGATGATCCCAAGTAATAGGTAATAGCCCGGATTGGCGGTCAAGGTGGTCACCAGCGTATTGAGCTTGCCTTGCGCGGCGCAGATGAGGGTTAAGGCGAGGGCAGAGACGATACTGGCGACCGTCAGCATCTGGATCGGAGTAAACTCAGCTAAGGTTAATTTAAACGCGGTGGCTACTGTCGACCAGAGCAAAACAGCAGACAAACCAAAGCCCAGCGCGCGGCGCTCATTCATAGTAAGCCTAAAAAACGGTGAAGTGATGCGCTAGTCTAACGGTAGGCCAATTGCCCTACAAACTGGACATTTATCCAGTGGTGAAATACCATCAAATGACTTGAACTTGATGAATATACGCCGCTCATGCAATGGATTTTTGACAACGCCCCTCTTCTTATCACCGCGGCTGGCAGCGCCGTCACCAGTGGCGTCGTCGTCGGTTGGTGGGTCACCCAGAAAATGCGCCTGCAACAGCAATTGCTCAGCGCCAAGCTTGATACCCAGCAACAACTCTCACACAGTGAAATCACCCAGTTAAAAAACGCCCTAGCGGAGGCCGAGCAAGAGCTGGAAGCGTTAGATGCGGCGCGGGACAAAGCGGCATTTGAGCTCAAGCAGTCTCACGGCAAGTTGATGGCGGTGCTAGAGAAACTGCGTTACTTCGACAGCGTTAAGCAAGAGCGTCAGCAATACCTCGATGAACTTGGGCTGATGCGTGATGAAAAGGCGCAGCTTGAAGCGACCTTGAGAGAGCAAGAGGCTCGTCATGAACAGATCACCCAAGCCAACCAAGAGAAACTCGCCCTGCTCGAGAAAGCCGAAGAGCGGCTAAAACAGCAGTTTGAACACCTCGCCAGTCAGCTGTTTGATGAGAAAACGGCGCGTGTCGATCAGCAGAATAAACAGAGTTTGGATGCCTTACTGTCGCCGCTCAAAGAGCAGTTGGAAGGGTTTCGCAAACAAGTCAATGACAGCTTTACTGTGGAAGCCAAAGAGCGCCACACCTTAGTGCATGAACTGAAGAACTTGCAGCGCCTCAACGAGCAGATGGCCAAGGAGGCGCTCAACCTGACCCAAGCGCTCAAAGGTGACAACAAGCAGCAAGGCAACTGGGGAGAGGTGGTACTGGCGAGAGTATTGGCCGAGTCTGGCCTAAGGGAAGGGCATGAGTACCACACCCAAGTGAATCTGCAAAACGAGGCGGGCAAGCGTTATCAGCCAGATGTGGTTGTGCATCTACCCAATGATAAGCAGGTGGTGATTGACGCCAAAATGGCGCTGGTCGCCTATGAGCGCTACTTCAATGCCGAGACCGATCAGCAGCGTGACAAGGCTTTAGGTGAGCACTTACTCGCCATTCGCAGCCACATCAAAGGGCTTTCACACAAGGATTATCATCAACTCAAAGGCATTCAGAGCTTGGATTATGTGTTGATGTTTATCCCTGTCGAGCCTGCCTTCCAAGTGGCGATTTCCTCGGACCCTAGCTTGGTCAAAGATGCGATGGAGCACAATATCATTCTCGTTAGCCCGACCACCTTGCTGGTGGCACTGCGCACCATCGATAACTTGTGGCGCAACGAAAGACAAAGCCAAAACGCGAAAATCATCGCTCAGCGAGCCAGTAAGCTCTACGACAAACTGCGCCTATTCGTTGATGATATGGAGAGCCTTGGCGGCGCGTTAGACAAGGCCAATCAAAACTACCAAGGTGCCATGAATAAACTGGTGACTGGGCGCGGCAACGTGATTCGACAAGCGGAGAGCTTTAAGCAATTAGGGGTGGAGGTCAAACGACCAATCTCGATGAATTTGGTGGAACTGGCGGAGCAAGAAACGCTGCCAGAATCACAGCTTAGCGGTGAAAATGACCACTTACTTGAAAGACATCCGGCTGAGGATAAAGTAAACTAATCGCCCGCAGTGCTTTGGCCGTATTGAATAGAGAGCACTGTTAAAAGAGGAATCATAATGACGGATATTAGTGTGCAATCGACGACAGCTCTAGAATCTCAGCAAGACGCAGAAACGACCCACTTCGGTTTTACCACGGTAGCGAAAGAGGAAAAAGTCACCAAGGTAGCGGAAGTGTTTCACTCAGTGGCCGCCAAATACGACATTATGAATGACCTGATGTCGGGAGGCATTCACCGATTGTGGAAGCGCTTTACCATCGATTGCAGCGGTGCCCGTCCTGGACAACGCATCCTCGACTTAGGGGGTGGCACAGGCGATTTGACGGCGAAGTTCTCTCGTATTGTCGGCGACAAAGGCCACGTCGTACTCGCTGACATTAACAACTCGATGCTCAATGTCGGGCGTGACAAACTGCGCGATATCGGCATTGTGGGCAATGTGCACTATGTTCAAGCGAACGCTGAAGAGCTGCCGTTTCCCGATGACTACTTTGACGCGATTACGATCAGCTTCTGTCTGCGTAACGTGACCGATAAAGACAAAGCGCTGCGCTCGATGTACCGCGTACTGAAACCCGGCGGTCGCCTGTTGGTGCTGGAGTTTTCCAAACCTGTCTTTGACCCACTGTCTAAAGTCTACGATGCGTATTCGTTCCACTTGCTGCCGAAAATGGGTGAGCTGGTGGCCAATGACGCAGAAAGCTACCGTTACTTGGCGGAATCCATTCGCATGCACCCTGACCAAGAGACGTTAAAAGGGATGATGGACGACGCGGGCTTTGAAAATACGCGCTACTACAACCTAACGGGCGGCATTGTCGCCTTGCATCGCGGCTACAAGTTCTAAAGGAGCCGAGCATGCCTTTTGAGCCTCTGATGACGGCGGTCATCGAAACGTCACTCAATACTCTCATTCAAGATGATCCTGATCTGGTGCGCCGACTGGCGCGACTGAAAGGTCAGGTCATTCAAGTGCATCTCAAAGAGTTCGATAAGCGCTTAACCTTCGTGTTCAGTCAACAAGTCGATGTGTTAGCCCACTACGAAGGCACACCCGATTGCACCTTATCCTTAAATGTATCGGTATTGCCTGAGCTAAAAGATCAATCCAATATCACCAAACTCATCAAGCAGGATAAGTTGGAGCTGGATGGCGACATCCAACTGGCGCAGAGCTTTTCGCAATTGATCACCCAATGCAAACCCGATATTGAAGAGTGGATCTCGCGTGTCACCGGAGATGTTGTGGCGCACACCTTAGTGCAAGGCGTGACGCAGATTGGCCAGTTCGCCCGCACTCAGTTTCGTCACCAGCAAGATTACCTTGCGCAAGTGGTTACCGAAGAGTGGCGTTTGGCGCCACCGCCGTTAGAAGTGGCGCATTTCTGCGATCAAGTGGATGAGATCAAGAGCCAAGCGGCACGAGTGGAAGCGAAACTGAATCAACTACTGGAGCGAGTATGACGTTAGCGGAGCTAAAACGCCTCTACCGCATCATCAAGGTGCAGCTCGAATATGGATTGGATGAGCTGGCGCCCAATCATCAACTCGCCAAAGCGCCGTTATTGGCACGAAAGGGTCTGTTTTGGATTCGTAATCAGCATCCGGACAAAACCTTAGGCGAGCGATTGCGTCTCGCACTGCAAGAACTTGGACCGGTGTGGATCAAGTTTGGCCAGATGATGTCTACTCGGCGCGATCTATTTCCTCCTCATATCGCCGATCCGCTTGCCCTATTGCAAGATCAAGTGTCCCCCTTTGACGGCCAACTGGCTAAGCAGACCATCGAACAGGCATTGGGCGGTCCAATCGAAACCTGGTTTGACGAGTTTGATATTGAGCCGCTGGCGTCGGCATCGATTGCACAGGTGCACACGGCGAAACTCAAGTCGACGCAACAAGAAGTGGTGTTAAAAGTCATTCGGCCCGACATTCGACCGGTGATTGATGCCGATCTTAAACTCATGTACCGCATGGCGCGCATTGTCGCCAAGATGCTGCCAGAGGCAAGACGCCTCAAACCCGTCGAGGTGGTGCGCGAGTACGAGAAAACCCTGCTCGATGAGCTGGACTTGCGCCGAGAAGCGGCGAATGCCATCCAACTAAGACGTAACTTCGACAACAGTGAATCGCTGTACGTACCTGAAGTCTTTACTGATTTCAGTAATAAAACTGTCATGGTTTCTGAGCGAATATATGGCATCCAAGTGTCAGACATCGAGGGCTTGGTCGCCAATGGCACCAACATGAAGCTGCTGGCCGAGCGTGGAGTCAGCGTGTTTTTCACTCAGGTCTTCCGCGACAGTTTTTTCCATGCGGACATGCACCCGGGTAACGTCTTTGTTGAACGTGAGCACCCAGAGAATCCGCGTTGGATCGGGTTAGATTGTGGCATCGTTGGCACACTCAATAGCGAAGACAAACGCTATCTTGCGGAAAACTTTCTGGCGTTTTTCAATCGAGATTATCGCCGCGTCGCCGAATTGCATGTCGAGTCGGGATGGGTTCCACGTGAAACCAATATTGATGAGTTTGAATTTGCCATTCGCATCGTGTGTGAACCGATTTTCGCCAAACCTCTGTGTGAAATCTCGTTTGGTCATGTGTTGTTGAACCTATTTAATACCGCAAGACGCTTCCATATGGAAGTGCAACCTCAGTTGGTGCTGTTGCAAAAGACGCTGCTGTATGTCGAAGGACTGGGTCGTCAACTCTACCCTCAGTTGGATCTGTGGGAGACGGCCAAGCCGTTCCTCGAAGAGTGGATGATGAACCAAGTCGGGCCAAAAGCGGTGATCAATGCGGTGAAAGATCGCGCGCCGTTCTGGGCGGAAAAGCTGCCTGAGTTGCCAGAGCTTCTCTACGACAGCCTGCGCCAAGGCAAGATGATGAATCAGCGTATCGATCAACTCTATCAAGGGTATCGTCAGTCGAAGCGTCAGCAAGCGACAGGGAAATTTTTGTTTGGTGTTGGCGCAACATTAGTCGTATGCTCGGCAATATTGGTCAACACTCCGTATGAGCAACTGTCTATGGTCAGCGCTTTAGGTGGCGTCACATTTTGGTTGCTTAGTTGGCGAGCTTACCGTCGTTAGGCGGTAAACTTAAGAATTCAACAGTTAGACCCGAGGTAAAAAGAATGGGTGGTATTAGTATTTGGCAACTGCTTATCATTGCTGTGATTGTGGTACTTCTATTTGGTACGAAGAAACTGCGTGGCATTGGTGGCGATTTAGGAAGTGCGGTAAAAGGCTTTAAGAAAGCGATGAACGACGAAGAGCCTGCAAAGAAAGACGCCGACTTTGAGCCAAAAAACATCGAGCAACAGCAGAAAACAGACGCCACTGCTGACACTAAAAAAGACAAAGAGCAGGCATAACTCGTGTTTGATATCGGTTTCTGGGAACTGGTATTGATCTCTGTGGTGGGGCTGGTGGTTCTCGGCCCTGAGCGATTGCCGCATGCGATTCGCAGTGTCACTCGCTTTGTCGGTGCGGCCAAGAACATGGCGAACAGCGTCAAAGACGAATTGTCCCATGAGCTCAAGGTGCAAGAGCTGCAAGAGAATTTGCGTAAAGCGGAGCAGATGGGCATGGAAGATCTCTCGCCAGAGTTGAAATCCTCCGTTGACCAGTTAAAGCAAGCCGCGCAAGACGTACAGCGCCCTTATGCCAAGAAAAGCGACGAGCCTGACAAGACTGAGCCCTCTGAAGAGGCAGCGTCACAAGCGCCTTCCGCCGACGCCACAGAGTCTTTGCATGTCGCCCCGGCTACAACAGATAAAAAGCCTGAGTAGTTCACCACTCTGATTATTGAGGGGCAGCCAATCGCTGCTCCTTTTGATTCCCAATAGTTGAGGTCTTCATGTCTTCTGTTGAGCAGACACAACCTTTGATTAGCCACCTTCTCGAACTGAGAAACCGCCTGCTGCGCGCACTCGTGGCGGTATTGGTGGTGTTTGTTGGTTTGATTTACTTTGCCAACGACATTTACGAATTTGTCTCAGCGCCTTTGGTGGAGCGCCTTCCCGAAGGAGCGACGATGATCGCCACCGATGTGGCGTCGCCGTTTTTTACCCCGCTCAAACTCACCCTGATTGCATCCATCTTTATTGCGGTGCCTTTCATCTTGTACCAAGTGTGGGCGTTTGTGGCGCCGGGTCTTTACAAGCATGAGCGTCGATTGATCATGCCGCTGATGTTCTCCAGCTCACTGCTGTTTTACTGTGGTGTGGCGTTCGCCTACTTTGTCGTGTTCCCGCTAGTGTTTGGCTTCTTTACTGCGATTTCACTCGGTGGCGTTGAGTTTGCGACGGATATTTCCAGCTATCTGGATTTCGTGTTAGCTCTCTTCCTGGCTTTTGGTATCGCCTTTGAAGTGCCAGTGGCGATCATCTTGCTGTGTTGGACGGGCGCAACCAATCCTAAAAGCCTCAGTGAAAAGCGCCCGTATATTGTGGTCGGCGCGTTTGTGGTGGGAATGATGCTGACACCGCCAGACATGATTTCTCAGACCTTGCTCGCCATACCCATGTGTTTGTTGTTTGAAGTCGGCCTGTTTTTCGCCCGTTTTTATGTGCGAAAAGAGGATGAACAGAGCGAGTAGTCGCTGATATAAAAAAGGCTTGCCGATGGGCAAGCCTTTTTTATCGAGTCCAATATATTGGTACTAAAGATTCGAGGGGAACACGCGTTGCTCGCTATAGCCTAAACAAGGCCTTGGCATTGTATGTGGTGATGGCGTCCACTTCCTCGACTGAGATTTCTCGAAGGCTAGCAACACGCTGCGCAACCAAATGGGTGTAGGCAGGCTCATTGCGCTTACCGCGATGAGGCACAGGTGCGAGGTAAGGGCAGTCGGTTTCCAGAATCACTTTACTCATATCCAAATGTGGGATGACGTTATCCATCCCACCATTTTTAAAGGTGGAGACTCCACCAAGGCCAAGGTGAAAACCCAACTCATTAATTGCCTTAGCTTCCTCGAGACTGCCGCCAAAACAGTGAAAAACCCCGCTGAGGGATCCGTCTTGCTCTTTTTCAAGCAGAGTGAGGGTCTCTTCAATGGAGTCACGCGTGTGGATCACCACCGGTAGTTCCATTGCTTTGGCCCATTGCAGCTGCGTGACAAACGCGTGCTCTTGTTCGGCGCGATAGGTTTTGTCCCAATAGAGATCGATGCCAATTTCGCCCACGGCAATGAACGCATGTTGACTAAACCAGGCATGAATTTGCGCAAGGGTTTGCTCAACATTGCCATCGACGTAGCAAGGGTGGAGCCCCATCATCGAGCGGCACACATCGGGAAACTGACGCTCCGTGGCCAACATAGGGCCAATAGACTCAAGGTCGATGTTAGGCAATAAGATGCGGTCAATACCTTGTTCCAGTGCGCGGGCCACGACGGCGTCGCGATCGCCATCAAACTCACTGGCGTAGATATGGGCATGGGTGTCGATCATGGAATGTGTCTCTGGATAAAACGTCAATGGAGCCAGTATACCTGTCTGAGTAGAAGATGCAGCAAATGGCGCCAATCTGCCTAGGTCGTATTTTGCATGATTTTTTCGCCTTGTTGGCTGGTGCAAGAGAGCGGGAGTGATATGATGCGACACAAGCACTTTCACCACACAAGGAGAATCGAGTGTCAGTTTCTATCCAAGGTCAGTTTCCTGGCCGTCGCATGCGTCGTATGCGTAAGCATGATTTCAGTCGTCGCCTTATGGCAGAAAATCAACTCTCAGTGAATGATCTGATTTATCCCATGTTTATTTTGATGGGTAAAGATCGCCGAGAAACTGTCGATTCGATGCCGGGTATTGAGCGTCTTTCCATTGATTTAATGTTAGAAGAGGCGCAATACCTCGCGCAGCTTGGTGTTCCTGCCATTGCGCTGTTCCCTGTGGTGAACCAAGATGCCAAAAGCTTGTGCGCGGCAGAAGCGTACAACCCAGAGGGCTTAGTTCAGCGTGCCGTACGTTCGCTCAAAGAGCATGTGCCAGAGATGGGGGTGATCACCGATGTGGCGCTCGACCCGTTCACCACCCACGGTCAAGATGGCATCATTGATGACGAAGGTTACGTACTCAATGATGAAACCACTAAGGTATTGGTCAAGCAGGCATTATCGCACGCCGAAGCGGGGGCGGATGTCGTCGCGCCTTCTGACATGATGGATGGCCGTATTGGTGCGATTCGTGAAGCGCTAGAGCAAGCGGGTCACATCAATACCCAAATCATGGCCTATTCGGCGAAATACGCCTCTTGTTACTACGGCCCGTTCCGCGATGCGGTCGGCTCGGCGAGTAACCTTAAAGGTGGCAACAAAAAGAACTACCAAATGGACCCGGCCAACAGTGATGAAGCCATTCATGAAGTGGCGATGGACATCAACGAAGGCGCCGATATGGTGATGGTGAAGCCGGGCATGCCGTATCTGGATGTGGTTCGCCGAGTGAAATCTGAGTTGCAAGTGCCGACGTTTGCTTATCAAGTTTCCGGTGAATACGCGATGCACAAAGCGGCATTTGCCAGTGGCTGGCTTAAAGAGCGCGACACTGTGATGGAATCCCTACTGTGCTTTAAACGGGCGGGGGCCGATGGCATTTTGACCTACTTTGCTAAAGATGTGGCGCAATGGTTGGCGCAGGAGCAGGCGCAAGCGGCGACGTTTTTAAAGCAAGAGTAAGCGAAGCGACAATACTGAGGTCGGCGCATGCCGGCCTTTTTCTTTTTAACCTAACCCAGAGAAGAGATCGCAATGAGTGTGCAGTATCGAGAAGGCACGTTAGAAGAGTGTGTCGAGGTGGTCAACCAAATCAATGAATTTGCTCAAAAGGAAACGGTTGAGAGCTTGGCGGCGAGATTGAAAGGGCGCCGTTACTTGATTCAAGTGGCGCAAGAAGGGGAGCAGTTGCTCGGTTTCAAAATTGGCTACGAGCTCGATGCTGAGACATTCTACAGCTGGTTTGGCGGCGTATCGCCGTTAGCGCGCAATAAAGGCGTGGCGCAAACGCTGCTCGACGTACAAGAGGCGTGGGTGGCGAAGCAGGGCTATCTGCGCTTGAAAGTGAAATCTCGTAACCAATTTCCAGCCATGCTGAGATTGCTATTGCGCAATGGCTATCTGATCGAACACTTTGAAGAAAAAGCACCATTAATCGAGTCGCGCATTCATTTTGTAAAGACGATGTGAGTGGTCATAAAAATTAAATGAGATTTTTTCTCATTTAACTATTGACGGGATAAATGAGAATGGTTATTGTTTATCTCGTCTTAGGGAATGAGAGAAGTTCACAAGGACGTGGTAGAACCGGATTCGATATGGAAAAGGTGATGCCAGACTCTAACGAACTTGCACACGTTTCTTTTGACACGACATTGCTCACATTGCTTCCAGTGTAATTTATAGCTTTACGGCAAAGTGTGATTCGCATGAACATGCTTTGACCTTTTCTGCTAGGCGACATCCTCACGATGTCGCTTTTTTTATGCCTGCTATTTGAAGTGAATAAAAGGACACCAGGTGTCTTTTCCACAGTTGAAGATCTCAAAAAGATCGATCTTTGCATGATCGATCTTGGTTATTTTTATTGTATTACAATGGTTTAATATCTTGTTTGGCATCATTTTGTCAAATTTCACATCGCAGTGGAAAATAGTATAAACAGACTTATCCACAGCGTGAGCAAGAGAAGAGGCGATCACCAACACGCTGTGTGATCGCGATTCCTCGACAGAACATGGATTCACTGCTTGAGTCATGGCATCCTAAGCAGAAATTTGGACAGGCAGATAACAAACTATGGCTCGTATCCCAGACAACCCTTTGATCTTAATTGATGGCTCTTCTTACCTTTATCGCGCATTTCATGCTTACCCCGGCACGATGAGCAACGGGGAGATCCCAACCAACGCCGTTTATGGTGTGGTGAACATGCTGCGCAGTATGATGCGTCAATTTGCCAGTGATCGTATCGCGGTGGTCTTTGATGCGAAAGGCAAAACGTTTCGCGATGATCTGTACGCTGAGTACAAGGCCAATCGTCCGCCTATGCCGGATGATCTGCGTTGCCAAATCGAGCCTTTGCACAATGTGATTCGTGCTATGGGGCTTCCTTTGATTTGTGTGCCGGGCGTGGAAGCCGATGACGTGATCGGTACGTTGGCGCATCAAGCGTCTCAAGCGGGTATGCCGGTGTTGATCAGCACTGGTGATAAAGACATGGCTCAGCTGGTGGATGACAACGTGACCCTCATCAACACCATGACTAATGTAGTGATGGACAGAGAAGGGGTGGTGGAGAAGTTTGGAATTGGCCCTGATCTGATTATCGACTACCTCGCGTTGATGGGCGATAAAGTCGATAACATTCCCGGTGTCCCTGGAGTGGGTGATAAAACCGCGACGGCTTTGCTGCAAGGCATTGGTGGTTTAGACAAGCTATACCAGCAGTTGGATGACATTGCCGCGCTCGGCTTCCGTGGCTCGAAAACCATGGCGAAAAAGCTGCTGGATAACAAAGACAATGCCTACCTTTCCTACGAGCTGGCGACGATTAAGCTCGACGTTGAGCTCGAAGAGAGTTTAGACGCGTTGGTGAAGTCTGTGCCGAATAAGGATGAGCTGGTCAAACTCTATGGAGAACTGGCGTTTAAATCTTGGCTCAATGAGCTGCTCGAAGGCGGCACGGGCGTAGTGGAAGCGAACGAAAAATCCGGGCAACGTGAAGTCAGCTCATCAGCCAAAGCGCCGGAGCTCAACGTCGCCGCAGCGAGCATCGATCGCAGCCAGTATGAAACCATTTTGGATGAAGCGCAGTTCTCTAAATGGCTAGACGCTCTACGCGAAGCCAAGGTGTTTGCGTTCGATACGGAAACCGACAGCCTCGATTACATGGTGGCGAATTTAGTGGGTGTCTCTTTTGCGACCCAAGAAGGTGTCGCGGCGTATGTGCCTGTCGCACATGATTATCTTGATGCGCCGACTCAGCTTGACCGAGATTGGGTACTCACGCAGCTCAAGCCTTTGCTCGAAGATGAATCGCAAGCCAAAGTTGGCCAAAACTTAAAATACGATGCGAGTGTGCTGGCGCGCTATGGCATCGACATGAAAGGCATCAAACATGACACCATGTTGGCGTCTTATGTCTACAACAGTGTCGGCGGTAAGCATGACATGGACAGCCTCGCGCTGCGCTTTTTGCAACACAGCTGCATCTCGTTTGAGCAGATCGCGGGTAAAGGCAAAAAGCAGCTGACGTTTAACCAAATTGAACTGGACCAAGCGGCGCCTTATGCCGCAGAAGATGCGGATGTCACCTTGCGTCTGCACAATCGTTTGATGGAAAACATCGAGCAAGACGACAAGCTAAAGTCCGTCTATGAAACCATCGAGATGCCGCTCGTGCCTGTTCTATCAAGGATTGAGCGCACCGGTGTCTTGATTGATGACATGAAGCTGGCCGCGCAATCTCAAGAGATCGCAAAGCGTCTTGATGAGCTTGAACAAAAAGCTTATGAGGTGGCAGAGCAAGAGTTCAATATGAACTCGCCTAAACAGCTGCAAGCGATTCTTTTTGAGAAAATGGGATTACCTGTAGTGAAGAAGACACCATCGGGTACACCATCGACCAACGAAGAGGTGTTGCAAGAGCTTGCGCTGGATTATCCACTGCCGAAGCTTATCTTAGAGTACCGCGGCTTGGCGAAGCTTAAATCGACCTACACCGATAAGCTGCCTAAGATGATCAATCCTGAAACGGGCCGAGTACACACCTCGTACCATCAAGCTGTCACTGCGACAGGGCGTTTGTCCTCAACCGATCCGAACTTACAGAACATCCCGATTCGTAACGAAGAGGGACGCCGTATTCGCCAAGCGTTCGTCGCGCCGCACGGCTACAAAATCATGGCGGTCGACTACTCGCAAATTGAACTGCGCATTATGGCGCACTTGTCAGGCGATAAAGCGTTACTTGATGCCTTCCAACAAGGTAAAGACATCCACGCCGCGACCGCCGCTGAAATCATTGGCGTTGATATCGAGCAAGTGACCAGTGAGCAGCGTCGCCGAGCGAAAGCGGTCAACTTTGGCTTGATCTATGGGATGAGTGCCTTTGGTCTCGCCAAGCAGCTAGGGATCCCTCGTGGTGAAGCGCAGCAATATATGGATACCTATTTCGAGCGCTACCCAGGCGTTATGCAGTATATGGAAGACACGCGCAGCACAGCGGCTGAGCTGGGTTATGTAGAAACCTTGTTTGGTCGACGCTTGCACCTTCCTGAGATCACATCACGCAACGGTATGCGCCGAAAAGCAGCAGAGCGTGCCGCGATCAATGCACCAATGCAGGGCACGGCCGCCGACATCATCAAGAAAGCGATGCTGGTTGTCGATGAGTGGATCCAAAATGAAGGCCAAGGCCGAGTGAAATTATTGATGCAAGTGCATGATGAACTGGTGTTTGAGGTCGAAGAGTCATCGTTAGCCGAAATTGAAAGTAAAGTACAAGAATTGATGGAATCGGCTGCACAATTAGATGTCCCTCTGATCGCCGAAGTGGGGCATGGTGACAACTGGGATCAGGCGCACTAAGCATAATTTGCACTAAATTGGTGAAATAAGTTGAGTCAGCGCACAAACGCTGACTTTTTTTTGCCTCTAAATAAGATCCGGCATAGCCATATCAAATGTTGCTTAATAAAACTTTAATGAAAAAAAATTACAAAAAAGGTTTCACTTTCTGACCAATTGTTGTACATTAAGAGGCGTAGGGTACAGAGGTAAGATGTTCTATCTTTCAGACCTTTTGTTTCACGTTATTGGATTAGGCTGATTCAGCCGCCCCAGTCAGTTTTTGACTGGGGCGTTTTTTATTGTGCGAAAGAAAAATCCAAATAATTCAGCATCCTACCTAAAAACACGCCTTTATTCTCTATTCCCTTCACTTGGCTTATCGCCTGTCAGCTGATTTCATTCGTTTTGTTTTCTTTTCATCAGATGTAGGAAAACACCAATCACACTTTGGTTATTTTGACTCAGAAATCATGTGTGTAGGTGTGCATATTTTTCGTTATATTCTTTTCTAAGTGATTGTAATTACGAGGATAGTTGATTTTTATTTGCGCTGTGACGCCAGAAGTAGGGCGATTGCATTTTAGCGGGCTTGGCTTATGCTAGGCGCATAATAATTATTACCAGTTATTTCTCTCCCGTTTCCCCGCCAGGATGGTGGGGATTTTTGTTTCTGGCGTTAATGTTTTTATTGTTTCGCTGGCTCACTCACCGCACCTCACGTTCAGCGCTGCTATTGAGACAGAAAAAAAGCCCTATCGATGGATAGAGCCTATTCATTAGGTATCTCAGTGGATATGAGTGGGATGAACGCTTTAGGCGTTAGGATCTGACGCTTGCTCGTCGGCTGACTCGTCAGCGGAGGTCGCTTCCTCTTCTGCGATCATCTCAAGTGCACTCTCGGCAAAGGCTGGGGCAAACCACTCATCGAGTTTATTGCGCAGCACATCGACGCCCAGTCCTTTCAGTGAGGAGAAGGCGGCGACGCTGACATCACCACCAAAGCCAAGGGCGGCTTCGCGGATCTTCAATACCGCCGCTTTACGCGCGCCACTTTTCAGTTTATCTGCTTTGGTCAACAACACTTGGACAGGAATGCCGCAATCGACCGCCCAGTAGATCAGCTGTTGGTCGAGATCTTTCATTGGGTGACGAATATCCATCAGTACCACTAACCCTTTCAAGCATTGACGCTTTTGCAAGTATTCACCGAGGGATTTCTGCCACTTTTTCTTCATCTCAAGTGGGACTTGGGCAAAACCATAGCCCGGCAAGTCGACAATGTGACAACCGTCTGCAACCTTAAACAGGTTGATAAGCTGAGTACGGCCAGGTGTTTTACTCGTCTTCGCCAAGCTCTTTTGGTTGGTCAGTCGATTGAGCGAGCTGGACTTGCCCGCATTGGAACGTCCTGCGAACGCAACTTCGATGCCTTCATCTTCTGGCATATGACGAATATCAGGTGCACTGGTGATGAAATGCGTGTTTTGATAATGAATTTTTACGCTCACTGTTAACTCCATCTCGACTTTGTGTAGTCGATTGATTACTTTTTTGTGAAATTGTGTAAAATAACCGTGCTCGGCATAAGGTCGCCTATTGTACCATGAGTGGCAACGCAGAGTGGTACTGGAAGCTTGATAATTATAATGGAATGTCATGAAGAAATTAGCGCTAATCTTGAGTCTTTTAGCCAGCTGCTCTGTGTGGGCCCAAGGCAGCATCGAAGCTGGTAAAGCAAAATCTCAAACGTGTGTTGCCTGCCATGGTGCTGATGGCAACAGTCAACTCGCCATGTACCCGAAATTAGCAGGTCAGCATGCTAAATATATCGAAAAGCAGCTAAAAGACCTGAAACTGGGTATGACCAGCAATGGCCAGCAAGGTCGTATGGACCCTGTGATGAGTGGCATGGCGATGCCATTGTCAGAGCAGGACATGCAAGATCTTGCGGCGTACTACGCTTCTCTGCCTATTTCGCACAACACCACACCTGAAAACGTGGTGGAGAAAGGCAAAACCCTTTACACCGCTGGTGATGCAGAGCGCGGATTGACGGCGTGTATCGCTTGTCACGGCCCGCGTGGTAACGGTACTGAACTGTCTGGATTCCCTAAGATCTCCGGTCAGCACGCCGATTACATTAAATCCCAATTACTAAAATTCCGTGACGGCACACGCGCCAATGACATGAATGCCATGATGCGTGATATTGCGAAAAAGTTAACGGATGATGATATCGAAACCCTATCCAAATACGTAGGCGGTCTGCACTGATCACCTCAGCCTGTTCGAGCATCGCAGTAGAGAAACAGCCCAAGCCGATCGGTTTGGGCTGTTTCGTTTGAGCTCGATCACACCCCGTTTTTCTGCTCGATACGCCATCTCGCTATCGATGTTGTGAGACATTGGCTATTTCGAATGACGCAATTCAGACGGACAATTCGCTAACCCAATGAAAAATAAAGAGTGGAAAACAAGAGCGAAAAAAAAGTGCAATAAAAGTCTGAGCCGGATTGTCTGAGCGAATCATTGGGGTAAAGTGAACACATCGGCAGGGCGCTGAATCAGGATGACAGACCAAGATGGTCTCCACGGATGCGAGTAACGGAAACTCGGCAGTTGATATGGAAAGGGTAGGCAGGATGCCTGCTGGATAGGGATGATCGACTTGTCTGATGGTTTAGACAGCGAAAGGGATCAGGCTCAGGATGAGCTCAGTGACGGGACGTCGCCAACGGAAAGCCAAAATTCACTCGGACAGTGAAAAACAACACCTTTTGCAGGGAAAGCACCAAAAACAAAAGGACATTTGATGCATTGATATCGATGCAACACAGTTTCGCCGTCAGGCATTTAGAAAGCGATAGGGTTCCTATCGCTTTTTTTATCTCTTCTATATCGCGACATATTCGCCATTTCTTTTCTTTCACACATAGAGAATATTTTCATCAATTGATGGGAATTTGTACAATAGCCCTCCACTCTAGGTCGAGTTTCTGGTATGTTTCGCATCCCTGTTTGAGGATGTCATTATGGAACCTTGTCCCCTTTGTCACAGTGTGGATACCCACGCGTATGTTTCTGATAAACGTCGTGACTATTTACAGTGCGCGCAGTGCCAGTTGGTGTTTGTGCCGGCTTTGCAAAGGTTGGATGCGGCGACAGAAAAAGCCCACTATGATCAACATGAGAACTCGCCCAGCGATGTCGGTTACCGGCGCTTTTTATCGCGCGTGGCTGACCCCATGTTAGACAGAGTGGTGTCCCATTCTCACGGGTTAGATTTTGGTTGTGGCCCTGGCCCGACATTGTCATTGATGATGGAGGAGCAGGGACACACGATGAGTGTGTATGATCTCTACTATTATCCTGATGTGACGGTATTAGAGAGACAATACGACTTCATCACCTCCACCGAAGTGATCGAGCATTTGTATCAGCCCGACATCGTGTGGAAGCAATGGTTAAATTTGGTTAAGCCTGGTGGCTGGATAGGGTTGATGACGAAGATGGTCATCGATGTCGACGCGTTTGCAAACTGGCACTACAAGAACGATCCCACCCACGTGATCTTCTTTAGTCGTGCGACGTTTGCCTACTTGGCAGAGCGGGATCAGCTCGAGCTAGAATTTATTGGAAATGATGTAATTTTACTGAGGAAACCCCAGTAATGAGCCGTAGTAAAAAAGCCCGATCAGGTGGCAATGGTGACCTGATTGTCGTTCGTAATCGTACAGAGTCTGATGTTGAAGGACGTCTACGTAAGAAAGACAAAAAACGCAAAGGTCTAAAGACCGGTAACCGTAACTCAGAAGCCAAGCAAGCGAAGCAGCACACTTCGGGCGGCGCGCGTGACCCACGTTTGGGCAGCAAAAAGAAGATTCCGCTGATTGTGGATGCGCCGAAAAAGCAGACCAAAGCGCAGCGCCGTCTCAATGCGGAGCAAGAGCTGGAGATGCTGGAAAACGACGCGCAGTTGAACGTGTTGCTTGACCGTCTCGATAACGGTGAGAGTTTAGGCGCCGGTCTACAGAAATACGTCGATGAGAAGTTAGAGCGCATCGAAGTGCTGATGAAGCAACTTGGTCTCTACCAAGAAGACGACGAGATGGACGACGATGCAGAGCAAGAGAGTGAACCTGTTGTGCCTGCGAGTAAAAAATCGAGCAAGAAATTGGCCACCGATGATGAACTTCTCTCGCAGTTCGAAGACTTGGATTTAAACCAATTTAAAGGATAACACGCCCAATGAATGTCACCTTGTTAGCCATCGCTGGTGGCGCTGTCATTCTCGGCCTCGCTTCCTACGCAGGGTACCTGTTGCTGCAACTGAAAAAGCAAAAGGCTTTGCAACTGCACCATCAAAAGCTGGCGATCGACAAGCGCAACGCCAATATCTTTGAGAGTGTCAGCACCTTGTGTTTAGCAGGCATCCAGGGCCAATGCGATTTATCAGAAATCAGCATTCGCCTCTACAACATTATGGATTACGTCCAAGGGGAATCGCGCGTCGACTTTGACAGTGAGTACCCAGCGACCTCTGAGCTTTACCATATTGTCAAAGAGATGGCTCGTGGTGACGAGCGTCAAGCCTTACCGAAAAAAGAACGTATGAAGCAAAATTTAGAGCGACACAAAGCAGAATCCCGTCTAGAAGACGCGATTGTGGCTGAGTTAACGCGTTTGCAAAAGCACGTTCAACCTTTGAATAACCAGATCAATATTCAGACGATCGGCTAATTCGCACCTCGATCACCCCAAAGTGGCAGTGATCGAGGTATCAAAACTGAGCATTGCTGCTCAAAATTCCTCGTGCCCCTCTACGGGTTGCCAACTTGTATGGCAAAATAGCGGGCCATAATAAGACGTCTCTTTTTTTCTAGAGCCAAGCTCAGTCATGGCCTATAGCCCAAACGGAATATCATCATGTCGCAGCCAGTTGTCGCAAGTCAGCAAATCGTGTGGGACCAAGCGGTTCTTGATAAGTACAACTATTCGGGTCCTCGCTACACCTCATACCCCACCGCGCTGGAGTTTCATGAGGCCTTTACCATCTCGGATTACGATATGGCGTGTACTGAGTACCCTCAGCGTCCTCTCTCGCTTTATATCCACATCCCGTTTTGTCATAAGCTGTGCTACTACTGTGGCTGCAACAAGGTCATTACCCGCCACTCGCACAAGGCCGATGAGTACTTGGATGTGCTGGAGCTTGAGATCCGCACTCGCGCGTCGTTACTCCATGAACGTAAAGTCACCCAACTGCACTTTGGTGGCGGAACGCCAACCTTCTTAAGCAAGGAGCAAGTGAGCCGTTTGATGGCGATTTTGCGCGCCGAATTCTATTTCGACACTGACGCGGAAATCAGCATTGAGGTTGACCCACGCGAAATTGAGATCGACATGCTGGATCACCTACGCGGCGAAGGCTTCAACCGCTTGAGTATCGGCGTACAAGACTTCAACAAAGAGGTGCAAAAGCTCGTCAATCGAGAGCAAGATGAAGAGTTCATCGTCGCCATGGTTGAGCGTGCCAAGCAATTGGGTTTCCGTTCCACCAACCTAGACTTGATTTATGGCTTGCCCAAGCAAACCCAAGCCTCGTTTGCTAAGACTCTTGAGCAAGTGTTGAAGATGCAGCCGGGGCGTTTGTCCGTCTTTAACTACGCCCATATGCCGAGCCTTTTTGCCGCTCAGCGTAAAATCAAAGATGACGATCTGCCTGCAGCCCAAGAGAAGATGGCGATTTTGCAAGACACCATCGCCACTTTGACCGGTGCCGGCTATCAGTTCATTGGTATGGATCACTTTGCGCTGCCAGACGATGAGCTTGCGGTGGCGCAGCGCCGCGGTGAGCTGCATCGCAACTTCCAAGGCTACACCACTCAAGGTGATTGTGACTTGGTCGGTTTTGGCGTGTCAGCCATCTCCATGATTGGTGACGCTTACGCGCAAAATCAGAAAGAGTTGAAAAAGTACTACGCACAAGTCAGTGGCCAGCGCCATGCCCTATGGAAAGGTGTGGTCCTTGATAGTGATGACTTACTTCGACGTGAAGTGATTAAGCAACTGATCTGTAATTTCTCTCTCGATATCCGCGCTATTGAGCAAGGCTTTAACGTCACGTTTGATGAGTACTTCAAGCAAGATTTGCAATTGCTGCAAACCTTTATCGATGATGGCTTGGTTGAGAAAGACGCCACCTCGATTCAGGTGACCCTGCGTGGTCGATTGCTGATCCGCAACATATGCATGTGTTTTGACAAATACCTAAGAGCCAAAGCGCGTCAGCAGCAATTCTCACGGGTGATTTAAACACTCAGACGGCAACGAGAGGTAGTCTCGGGAGACCCAGTTCGTCCTTGATAAGATTGACCTCAGCAGAGAGATAAGCGCGGCGTTATGTCGCGCTTTTGTTTATCTTGGAGCAGGGTAGGTATGGTCATTAGGGCGCAATATAGGTCGCTTGGGCCACCTCCCACAACGCCTTAACCAGCGGGTTATCCAACTGCGATCGTTTACAGCACACACCGAGTTTAAACGGTTCAATCGACGCCACTTTTAAGCGCTGAATCTTCTCTTTGACTGGGCTGTTGTTGATCACCACATCCGGCGCAATCCCCACGCCACAGCCTAACGCCACCATACTGACGATCGCTTCATGCCCCGACACTTGCGCGTAGATATTGGGCTTAATCTTCATCGCTTTAAACCAGGCATTCGCCCGATCTCTTGCCGTGCCAGACTCTGGGACAATAAAGGGGATGTTGGCCCAGTCCGGTCTGTCTTGGCCAAGCGAGTGGGCAAAGTGACTCACGCCGGTCGGCGCGATCACTGATAGGGGGATTTCGCTGATGGTTTCAAACTCGACTCGCGCTGGCAGTTGTTCAGGGAAGGCAGAAATCGCCACGTCCACGTCATCATTGATGATCTTGTCAATCGCTTGTGCAGGATCACCAGTGGAGAGCTTGAACTCAATAAACGGATGTTGGAGACGAAATTCAGACAAGAGATCAGGCAGATGACTGTAGCTTGCGGTCACAGAGCAAAAAAGACGGATCTCGCCGCGTAACTCCGCGTCCTGTCCTTTAAGCTGCGCGCGGTACGTCTGCCATTCGCCTTGAATTGACAGCGCAACCGGCAGCAGTTTTTTTGCCGCAGGGGTGAGCTCTACACTGCGGTTGTCTCGCACGAACAGCGTTTGACCGGTATCCGCCTCCAGTTTTTGAATTTGTCGACTGAGCGCTGATGGGCTGATGTGCATCGCGCTGGCGGTTTTGGCAAAGCTTTGGCTGTCGCACAAATGGATAAACAGCTGGAGACTTTTGATATTCATAAAACCGTCATTTCCTTGTTGCATTAATTGCAATTACTAATTGTGAATATATCACTTTAGGCAATTAAATACCTGCTTTAGTATGGACTCATTCGGTGCCAAGCCACCGACCGATACGGAAAAATTCTATAAAGGAGCGCCACATGGCTAACTATTTCAATACTTTGAACTTACGTGAGCAACTAGACCAATTGGGTCGTTGTCGTTTTATGGACCGCAGCGAATTCGCATCAGAAGCGGATTACCTAAAAGGGAAAAAAGTGGTCATCGTGGGTTGTGGTGCTCAAGGTCTTAACCAAGGCTTGAACATGCGTGATTCTGGTCTGGATGTGGCTTACGCACTGCGTCAAGCGGCGATCGACGAGCAGCGTCAATCGTTCAAAAATGCAAAAGACAACGGCTTTGAAGTGGGCAGCTACGAAACACTGATCCCTCAAGCAGACTTAGTGATTAACCTAACACCAGACAAGCAGCACACCAACGTTGTAGAAACGGTTATGCCTTTGATGAAGCAAGGCGCGGCACTGGGTTACTCTCACGGCTTTAACGTGGTGGAAGAGGGCATGCAGATCCGTGAAGACCTAACGGTTGTCATGGTGGCGCCTAAGTGTCCAGGTACCGAAGTCCGTGAAGAATACAAGCGTGGCTTTGGTGTTCCTACCCTGATTGCGGTTCACCCAGAAAACGACCCGAAAGGTGAAGGTTGGGACATCGCCAAAGCATGGGCGGCCGGTACAGGCGGTCACCGCGCAGGCTGTCTAGAGTCTTCATTTGTTGCTGAAGTAAAATCGGATCTGATGGGTGAGCAGACCATTCTATGTGGCATGCTGCAAGCGGGTTCTATCGTCTGCTACGAGAAAATGATCGCCGACGGTATCGATCCTGGTTACGCAGGTAAACTGCTGCAATACGGTTGGGAAACCATCACGGAAGCACTCAAGTTTGGTGGCATTACCCACATGATGGATCGTCTCTCTAACCCAGCTAAAATCAAAGCGTTTGAGCTTTCTGAAGAGCTAAAAGAGTTGATGCGTCCGCTATACAACAAGCACATGGATGACATCATCTCTGGCCACTTCTCTAGCACCATGATGGCAGACTGGGCGAACGATGACGTTAACCTACTAGGCTGGCGTGCAGAGACCGGTGAAACGGCATTCGAAAATTACCCAGAAACTGACGTTGAGATCTCTGAGCAAGAGTACTTCGACAACGGTATTTTGATGGTGGCTATGGTGCGCGCTGGGGTAGAGTTGGCATTCGAAGCGATGACGGCTTCTGGCATTATCGACGAATCGGCGTACTACGAGTCGCTGCATGAGCTACCATTAATTGCGAACACCATTGCTCGTAAACGTCTGTACGAAATGAACGTTGTTATCTCTGACACGGCGGAATACGGCAACTACTTGTTTGCGAACGTAGCGACGCCGCTACTGCGCGAGAAGTTTATGCCAGCGGTGAACACCGATGTGATTGGTAAAGGCCTAGGTGAGACATCCAACCAAGTGGACAACGCGACGCTTATCGCAGTGAATGAAACCATTCGCAACCACCCGGTTGAGTACATCGGTGAAGAGCTGCGTGGTTACATGACTGACATGAAACGCATCGCGGTTGGCGGCTAATCACTGCATTTCACTGCGTCATCGGCTTAGGCGAGTTTGGCGCAGTCACTAAACTCCAGGCAGACTGGGGTGATAAATACAAAATAAAACACGACATCTAATAAAAAGGCTTGGTCAGTTGACCAAGCCTTTTGTTTTTCTTTCGTACGCGATCCTACTCGAGAGTGGCCGCTGAGCCGATTACTTGTCGGCCAGTTTGGCTTCAAGCTCTGCGAGCTTTTGTTCCATTTCTGTCAGCTTTTGACGCGTGCGCAGTAGAACTTGCGTTTGAACATCAAACTCTTCACGGCTAACCACATCAAGCTTGTTGAGTTGGCCTTGAATCACTTGGCGTACTTTTTGGTCAACGTCCGCGCCGAGCTCTTTAACAGGGGCGGGCATTGAGTCATGAATTTGTTTGGCAATTTGTTCCAGTTTCTTTGGGTCAAACATGTGGCAACTACTCCTATTATTCTTGCCTGTATTCTACGTAATCGGACGGGGAAAGTCGTCAAGTGTTGCGTAAAAAGCGTGCGCGCGCTGTTGGAATAGCAATAGTTGGTGGAATAGCAATAAAAGTCGAATAACGATAAACGTCGAATCACAATAAAAAAGGTCACCGAAGTGACCTTTTGATATTGAATGAGGGCGTGTGCGTTTTATGAGGACTGTTGCGCGGCGCGCTGCTCATCTTCACGCGCTAACGCCTCGAGTTCATCATCTTCAACAAACACCGGTAGAGGCTTGTGCTGCTCAGCCAGGTAGCTGTAAATCACTGGCAGTACGAACAGAGTAAACAGCGTACCAATTGCCAAACCAGAGACAATCACGATACCGATACTAAAGCGCTGCGCCGCGCCAGCGCCAGTGGCGTACATCAGTGGGATCAAACCCGCAATCATCGCCGCCGTTGTCATCAAGATCGGACGCAGACGCACTTTCGCCGCTTCCATCACCGCTTCCGTTTTGCTCAGTTTGTTGTGCAGCTGCTCTTCTTTGGCAACCTCACAAATCAAGATACCGTGCTTGGTGATAAGACCGACCAGAGTGATCAAACCGACTTGTGAGTAGATGTTCATCGATGCCGCGCCCCAGGCAAGGGCGATTAAGGCGCCACAAATGGCGAGCGGAACCGAGACCATGATAACCAGCGGATCTTTTACGGACTCAAATTGAATCGCCAATACCAAGAAGATGATCGCCAACGCCAAACCAAAGGTGGCGTATAGCGCGCTGCCTTCTGTCACGTATTGACGAGCTTCACCCATGTAGTCATGGTTGTAACCGCTTGGCAATTTATTCACTGCGGTCTCTTCAAACCAAGCAATTGCATCGCCCATCGCGGTACCCGGAGCCGGAACGGCGCCGATGGTGGCCGAGTTAAGCTGGTTGAAGTGTGGCAGCGAGCGAGGCTCAGCAATCACATCAATGGTGATGAGGCTACCTAGAGGTACGGCTTTGCCATCCGCGGCGCGTACATAGTAGTTGTTCATCGATTCTGGGTTGAGACGCCATTTACGCTCGACCTGAGGGATCACTTCGTACGAGCGGCCATTGAGGTCGATACGGTTGACGTAACCATCGGCCATCATGGTGCTCAATGTGATACCGATGTCTTGCATGGTCACACCGTAGGCACCGGCTTTGTCTTTGTCGATGTTGATTTTCATCGTCGCTGAATCGTAGTTCAGATCCAGGTTCGAGTAGACGAACATCGGGTTCGATTGCACCGTGAGCAAGATGTCAGACGCGATGGTAAACAAGCTTTCAAATGCATTAGGTGTGGTGATTACGAACTGAATCGGCAGACCTGAACCCGCACCTGGCAACTCAGGCATCTGGAATGCCGTGACCGCCATACCCGGAACATTTGACACCAGTCCACTCACTCGGTTGGTGACTTCCGCTTGGCTTGCTTCGCGCTCACTCCAAGGCACCATTGACGCAATACCAAACGCTTGGTTGGAGTTAGGGACACCAGTAAATACCTGCGCGTACGCCACTTCCGGTTGATCCGATAAGATGGTGTTGACGTCGTTCATGGTGTTTTGCATGTAGTCGAGGTTGGCATTCGATGACGCCGTACCCAGCAGCATGATCACGCCCTTGTCTTCCGACGGAGCCAACTCACTTGGGATGAACTTAAACAGCATCGGCAAGCTAGCAAACACAATCAGTGCAAAGGCAATCACGACAGGACGACGCTGCATGACCGCACCGAGCATACGCGAGTAGCGGTTAGTCATACGATCCAATACGTGATGCACTTTTTGCTCAAACTTGTTGGGCTCTTCATTCGCCTTAAACATTTTTGAACACATCATTGGCGACAAGGTCAGCGCGACGATACCCGAAACAAACACCGAACCGGCAAGGGTAAGGGCAAACTCTTTAAACAGCGAACCCGTGATGCCACCCATCAAGGCGATCGGAGCGTATACCGCGCCGAGGGTCAGCGTCATCGCAATGACAGGGACAGCAATTTCGCGGGTACCAATGATGGCCGCGCGAAACGGCGATTCGCCAAGCTTGATATGGCGGTCAACGTTTTCTAGGACGACGATCGCATCATCCACCACCAAACCGATGGCCAATACCATCGCGAGTAGCGTCATCAAGTTCCACGAGAAGCCCATCGCCTGCATTACCATCGCAACACCAATCAGTGACAGCGGGATGGTGACAATCGGGATAAGAACGGCGCGGAAAGAGCCTAAGAAGAGGGTGATAACGACCAATACAATCAGCGCCGCTTCAACGATGGTCTTGATAACCTCGCTGATGGACTCATTGATCGCGATGGTGGAGTCGTACATCACGTTCATCTTGATGGTGCTTGGCAAGTTACGCTCAAGTTGAGGCAACAGCTCTAGCACGTCGGCGGCAATGTTGATTGGGTTAGCACTTGGCGCGGCGTTGATCGCGGCTACCACGGCTTCTTGCCCATTGGCACTGGCGCGATAGGTGTCATGACTCTTTTCAAGCGTCACTTTCGCGATGTCACTTAAACGGGTCACATCCCCTTCATCCGAGCTAACGACAAGATTCTCTAGTTCCGCGACATTCGACACCTGCGTATCGGCACTGCCGTTGTACAGCACGAATTCACCAATCGCTTGACCGGTGGCAGACTGATAGTTGTTGGCATTGAGCACGCTCATCACATCGGTAGCGGTCAGGCCAAGCGCGGCCATTTTCGCTGGATCCAACCAGACGCGTAGGGCGTATTTCATCCCACCGTACAAGTCGATTTTCGATACGCCATTGACGGTAAAGAGCTGTGGGTTGACCACGCGCTCTAGGTAGTCAGTGATTTGGCTCGATGAGAGCTCATCACTGGTAAAGCCAATATACAGTACCGCAGTGGTGGAGCCTGTCGACATGGTCACCGTGGGATCTTCTGCCTCGCCGGGGAGCTGCGAGCGAACCGAATTGGTTTTCGCCAACACGTCCGATAGCGCAGCGTTAGGATCGGTATTGAGCTTCATGTTGACCGTAATCGTCGACTGACCGAGCACCGATTGTGAGGTCATATAGTCGATGTTATCGGCCTGAGCGACCGCTTGTTCCAGAGGCTGAGTAATAAAGCCTTGGATCAAATCGGCACTGGCACCGTAGTAGCTGGTGGTGACCGTCACCACCGTATTCGTCATTTCAGGGTATTCACGAACTTGCATCTTGAACACCGCTTGCAGACCAAGCAGGGCAATCAAAAAGCTGATCGATACCGCTAAAACTGGACGTTTTATGAAAACATCAGTAAAGCGCATGAATCCTCCACATTACAGCATAGGGGTTTGTTCAGGTGGTGTGGTCGCATCGCTTTCTACGACGCGGACTTTGGCACCGTTACTGAGACGCACTTGACCTGATGTCACTACCACATCGCCCGGTTGCACCCCATCGAGGATGTGAGCGATGTCTTGGGTGCGTTCACCCACTTTAATCACTTGCTGCTTAACGCGCTTCTCACCGTTTTCCTCAGAGACAAGGTAAACATTGTCACCGTATAGGGTAAAGGTGATGGCGGTTTGTGGCAGCGCCACTTGGTTTTCCAGTTTAGGCAGGATGATGTTGGCACGCGCGAACATACCGCTGCGCAGTTTGCCATCACTGTTTGGAATGTCAGCTTGGACTTGGATCAAACCACTTTGGATATTGACGGCGGGTTCAATGGCGGTAATTGAGCCTTTGAACGCAATCGCAGGGTAGGCATCCACAAAAATGTCGACCTCTTGGCCCATATTGATGCGTGAGATGTCCGTTTGCGGCACGGTGAAACGAAGGCGCATCACGCTGGTGTCTTCTAAACGCACAATGTCCGTACCCGCTTGCAAGTATTGACCAAGGTAAACGTTACGAATCCCGACCACGCCAGCGAATGGGGCTTTGATTTCACGACGGTCAATCGAGGCATTCAAACTTTCGATATCCGCCAAAAGGGAGAAGTAATTGGCTTCGGCTTCGTCGTACGCTTCTTTTGAAATTGAGCCTTTTTGGTACAAGCCTTGGTAACGCTTATATTTGGCTTCGGCCGCAGGCAGTTTCGCTTTGGCGCTCTTTAAGTTGGCTTTTTCCACGTCGGAGTCGAGCAGAACCAAAGGTTGGCCTTCTTCCACTTGAGTGCCTGACTCAAATGCAATTTGGTCAATCACACCACTGGTTTCGTTGGCAACCGTCACACCTTGGTTTGGTTCAATAAAGCCGATCGCTTCAATCACAGGAACCCAATCGATAGAGGTGACTTCGGTCACCGTTACGGGAAACTCTGGTTCTGGGCGATTCGCCATGTATTCAGCAATCTTCTGCTGCTTAAAGAGATTGAAACCTATCACACTGCCAAACAGCAGCACGGCGATAAGTAACATAAAGAAAGTCCACTTTTTCATTCCGATAAGAACTCCAAGTTAATGTGTGATAATGGCGTCCCAGCTGGCTTCAATCGCGGCTTCAAGTGCCTCTTGATCCAGTGGGTAAAGTCCTAAAGCGTGTTTGCGTGCAAGAGCAACACTAGCCTCAAGACTGAGTCCGGCGAGTACCTCGTTGGCGAGAGGTTTAAACAGTCCTTCTGCTTTGCCTTGATCAAAAAGAAGGTCGACTTTGTCGAACATCTGGCGCTCCAACTCACGAGTCGACTTGCCGCTGTCACAAGGTAAAGATTCATATTGAATACGGTTGCTGATGGTTTTCAGATTGGAACCAGCCATATTCCATATATTGAGCCACATCGTGCGGTAGCGACGTTTCAGTGGCATATCATCGTTCACACCCGCTTGAATGGCGTTCGCCACCCGCTGCGCTACCGACAGACGAAGCTCTCGAAGTAAGTGCTCCTTGTCTTCGAAATATCGGTAGATGGTGCCCGCTGCAACCCCAGCCTGTTTGGCCAGTTTTTGCATCGACAAGCCTTGAAATCCCGACTCAGCCACAAGAATTTCTGCGGCAGCGAGAATTTGTTCTCGTTTATCTGGATTTAACGATTCCAGCATGATGATTTCAGTTAATGAATGAACGTTCATTCATTATAGATCGAATCCTAACCATCTTTGCAACAAAGTGTGACACTTATTTGATAAATATTTTTACTCGACCTAGCGGTTGGCTGAAGGTGAGCTTATCGGTGACCTCGAAAACATGGCAATATGATGAGGTGGCGATTATCATAAGCGCCATTCCACTCCCTTTGAGCAATGCAGATTGAGCCGACAATGAAGCTGAACCCAAGACAAGACGAAGCCGTTAAATATGTCTCCGGACCTTGCCTAGTACTCGCGGGTGCCGGGTCAGGTAAAACGCGTGTGATCACCAATAAAATCGCGTATTTGGTTCAGCAATGTCAGTACAAGGCGCGCAATATTGCAGCGGTGACCTTTACCAATAAAGCGGCCCGCGAGATGAAAGAGCGCGTTGGTCAGACGTTGGGTAAGCATGAGTCCAAAGGTTTGATGGTGTCGACCTTTCACACCCTAGGTCTCAACATCATCAAGCGTGAGTACAAAGCGCTAGGGCTCAAGGCTGGCTTTTCGCTGTTTGATGATCAAGACCAAATGGCGCTGCTAAAAGAGCTCACAGAAAAGCAGCTTGATGGGGATAAAGATCTATTGCGCCAGTTGCTCAGCGCGATCTCTAACTGGAAGAACGACATGCTGACGCCCGATCAGGCCAAGGCACAGGCACAAGGTGAGCAGCAACAGCTGTTTGCGTTCTGTTTTGAGATGTACCAAAAGCAGATGAAGGCGTACAACGCGCTCGATTTTGATGATTTGATTTCGCTGCCCGTGCTTCTTCTGCGCACTAATGAAGAGGTGCGTCAGCGTTGGCAAAATCGGATTCGTTATCTGCTGGTGGATGAGTACCAAGATACCAACACCAGTCAATATGAGTTGGTCAAATTGATAGTCGGCGAACGTGGTCGCCTGACAGTGGTGGGCGATGACGACCAGTCCATCTACTCTTGGCGAGGGGCGAAACCGCAAAACTTGGTCTTGCTTGGTGAAGACTACCCGAACCTGCGCCTGATTAAGCTGGAGCAAAACTATCGCTCGACCAGTCGCATCTTGCGCGCGGCGAACATCTTAATCGCCAACAACCCGCACGTGTATGAAAAGACCTTGTTTTCGCAAATTCCTGATGGCGAAAAACTCAAGGTGTTGATGGCGAAAGATGAAGACAATGAAGCGCAGCGTGTGACTGGGGAGTTGATCGCCCATAAGTTTCTCAACCGCACGGACTATCGTGACTATGCGATTTTGTATCGCGGTAACCATCAATCGCGCTTGATAGAAAAGTCGCTGATGCAAAACCGAGTGCCCTACAAACTCTCAGGAGGCACCTCCTTTTTTGCTCGCGCAGAAATCAAAGACATCATGGCATATTTGAAAATTTTGGTGAACCCAGATGACGACAACGCTTTTCTGCGCATCGTCAATACGCCGAGACGTGAGATTGGTCCGGTGACGCTCGAAAAGCTGGGCAGCTATGCCAATATGCGCGGCAAGAGTCTGTTTGAGGCCAGTTTTGAAATGGGACTGGAGCAGCACCTAACGGGCAGAGGATTAGAAAACTTACGTCGCTTCACCACCTGGTTGGTGAAGATTGCCGATCAAGCAGAGCGGGGCGACACCGTCAGTGCAGTGCGCTCACTAGTGCGTGACATCAACTACGAAGATTGGCTGTACGAAACCTCCTCGAGCCCGAAGGCCGCAGAGATGAGAATGAAGAACGTCTCCGATCTCTACTCTTGGATTGTGGCGGATCTTGAAGGCGACAACTACGACAAAGAAGAGAAGAATCTCAAAGAGGTGGTTCAGCGTTTGACGCTGCGCGACATGATGGAGCGTGGCGAAGAAGATGACGACAGTGATGCGGTACAACTGATGACATTACACGCATCAAAAGGCTTGGAGTTTCCTTACGTCTATTTGATTGGCGCCGAAGAGGGTATCTTGCCGCACCAAACCAGTATCGATGAAGACAATGTCGAAGAGGAGCGCCGTTTAATGTATGTGGGTATTACGCGCGCGCAGCGAGAGCTCACCTTCACCATGTGTAAAGAAAGACGTCAGTTTGGCGAGCTGATCAAACCGACCCAGAGCCGCTTTTTGGATGAACTGCCGTTTGATGATGTCGAGTGGGAGGTCAACAAAAAGCCGCAAAGCGCAGAAGAGCGAATGGCGAAAGGCCAAGCCCACATTGCCAACCTAAGAGCGATGTTTAAAAAATAACGCGTTGATAAAAAGATAAACAAAAAAAGCGGCTCACCCTAAAGTCAGCCGCTTTTTCATTTCTGCTTGTAGAGAACGCGCTACAAAAATGAGGTATGAAGATAAGAGGGCGGGTTATAGCCCTTCAATCATATGCTCGATCGCCGCGATGATTTCATCATCTGAACAGTCCATACATGAACCACGTGCAGGCATAGCATTGAAGCCGTTGATGGCATGGTTCGCGAGAATATCTTTACCTTGAGCGATACGTGGCGCCCAATCATCTGCGTTACCTGTTTTCGGTGCGCCGCTCACGCCTGATGCGTGACAAGCAATACAGAAGGTGCCATACACAGTGGCACCATCACGAGGGCCACTCGGCTCTGCCACGACAGGTTCGGCACCGGCTAGATAAACATCACCAACAGGTTTAATGCGCTCAGCAATGGCATCGTATTCTTCTTGGCTTACGCTTGCTGCGATCGATGCGCTGGAAAAGGTGACAGCGGCGATAAGAGCCGTTAATAATTTTCGAGACATATCCATTAAACTCACTTTACATTCCTGAAGGTAAGTGCGTGCTTACCTATTCTATTAATGTGGCATTGAGCTAAGCAGCATCAAAGGGCGTGTAAAATGCAGATAATGCTGTTAAATCAATGTAAATAATGGGTGATTATATCCTGATAACTTGTTGCAATAAACAACAAGATAACCGCTTCCACAAGGTTATCTAATGGGAAATAGGGGTTTATCACACTTTAATTGCCCAAAAAGGCGCCAAACGAGAAAAAAACTTGAAAAAGTACTAGACGCCCTAGTGTGATATACGTATTATTCCACTCCGCCGATAGGGCATGCGCCCGTAGCTCAGCTGGATAGAGCGTTGGCCTCCGGAGCCAAAGGTCGAAGGTTCGAATCCTTTCGGGCGCGCCATTTGCCTCGGAGGATGTATCGGTAAAAAATATTGTGGTGGCTATAGCTCAGTTGGTAGAGCCCCGGATTGTGATTCCGGTTGTCGCGAGTTCAAGTCTCGTTAGCCACCCCATTCTCGGTGAATAGCGCAGCTTGGTAGCGCATCTGGTTTGGGACCAGAGGGTCGGGGGTTCGAATCCCTCTTCACCGACCACTTATTTATACGATTAGGCAATCGCGTGATCGTTTGTTCTTATCACCGCGTAAGAACGACAACGGCAAGAAGCCGGTTGAAGCAAAAATTGATGGTGGCTATAGCTCAGTTGGTAGAGCCCCGGATTGTGATTCCGGTTGTCGCGAGTTCAAGTCTCGTTAGCCACCCCATTTCGGTGAATAGCGCAGTTTGGTAGCGCATCTGGTTTGGGACCAGAGGGTCGGGGGTTCGAATCCCTCTTCACCGACCACTTTCAAAAAGCCTCGCTAGTATTAGCGGGGCTTTTTTACATCTCACGATTACCGATTTGTGCACATCTCGGTTATTTCTTGCGTCCCATCTATATGTTTTGTCCAATCCTCCCACAACCCAGATACTTACTCAATCACTGCTCTGCTACACTCCCCATTCCCCACCACCATTTCTATGGCATTAGAGTGATTATTCAATTTATTACACCACTAACGTGATTGATATCTAGTTTTTGATCTCGATAAAAATAATCTCACTGGTTATGTGTGTTATTTTTGTTAATTGAGTAGTCTGAATAATGGGTGAATAACTATGCCTTGCGGCTTCTCGTTGCCCTTGAAAGTTTCGCAGTGAAAGTGCGCCAAAACTGTGCAAATGACGGCCAAAATGCAGCAGGTCCGATCAATGCATCGTATCGCTAAGGTGCATAGATATTTTGTTAAGCTGCTTGATATTTGTGCGTTCTCAACTTTTTATCCTAAGATTGTTGATTTTCTGTGAATTTTTTGCCAAATTGATGACCTTGTAAATTGCCGGAATACTGATCCGGCTTTTTGAATGGATTCACTTTTCAGACAGGGCAGAAGGCTGCCGCAGCAGTAGAGGTCTGGTTAATGGCACTTTTAGAAGTCAAAAATCTTCGTATCGAATATCCGTCACGTCACGGCGTACACGCAGCGGTCAAATCGCTTTCTTTTAATATAGAGAGAGGCGAGATTGTTGGCGTCGTTGGCGAATCGGGTGCCGGCAAATCCACCGTAGGTAATGCGGTGATCGACTTACTGAGCCCTCCGGGTAAGGTCGCAAGTGGTGACGTCTATCTTGATGGAGAGAAGATCTCCGGACTGACACCAGAAAAAATGCGCAAAGTGCGCGGGTCAAAAATCGGTTTTATCTTCCAAGACCCAATGACCTCTCTCAACCCACTATTTACTGTTGAGCAGCAACTCACCGAGACCATTCATGCCAATATGAAGGTGTCGGACGACGAAGCGTATCAACGTGCATTGTCATTGCTGAAGCAGGTGGGTATTCCTCAGCCAGAAAACCGTCTCAAACAATACCCGCACCAGTTCTCTGGTGGTATGCGCCAGCGCGTGGTTATCGCGATTGCGCTTGCCGGTGAGCCTGATTTAATTATCGCTGATGAGCCGACGACAGCCTTGGATGTGTCGATTCAAGACCAAATCCTCAACTTGATTCGCGAATTGTGTATCAAGAACAACGTCGGCTGTATGTTGGTGACGCACGACATGGGCGTGGTATCGAACGTCACCGATCGCGTGGCGGTGATGTACCGTGGCGATTTGGTGGAGTTTGGCCCGACGAACAAAGTGCTGGGCGACCCCGATCATGCTTACACGCGCAGCTTGATTTCTGCCGTACCTCGTTCGGATATCAAACTCGATCGTTTCCCTCTGGTGAGCTACATCGAGGAAGCGAAAGAGATGAAGCCACTGGATGTCAAAAATCACTGGTTGGGTCAAAGCCAAGATCAGCGTGCATATTCTGGCTCTTTGCTGACGGTCGAAAACGTTAACCTGCGCTTTGTCACCAAAGACTCTTTATTTGAAAGCCGCCGAGAGTACGTTCAAGCATCGAACAATGTCAGTTTTGAAGTGTTTGAAGGTGAGACGTTTGGCCTAGTGGGTGAGTCTGGCTCAGGAAAATCGACCATTGCGCGCGTGATTGCCGGTCTTTATCAGCCGAACTCGGGCAAAGTGTGTTTTGAGGGCATTGACCTCACGGCGATGACGTCAGAGAAACAGCGTCGTCCGCTGCGCCGTCAAATGCAGATGGTATTCCAAAACCCTTATACCTCGATGAACCCTCGAATGAAGGTGTTCGACATCATTGCCGAGCCGATTCGTTTCCATAAGCTGACCAAGAATGAATCAGAAACACGCCAGATCGTTAACGATCTGTTGGATCATGTTGGTTTGGGCCGAATGGCTGGGGTGAAGTACCCGCACGAATTCTCAGGTGGTCAGCGTCAGCGTATTTCGATTGCACGCGCGCTGGCGACTCGTCCACGTTTGCTGATTTGTGATGAGCCGACGTCGGCGTTGGATGTGTCGGTGCAAGCGCAAATCCTCAACTTATTAAAAGATCTCCAAGATGAGCTCAATCTGACGATGCTGTTTATCAGCCATGACTTACCTGTCATTCGTCAGATGTGTGACCGTGTTGGGGTGATGCAAATGGGTACACTGCTTGAAGTGGCGCCCACGGAGCAGCTGTTTAACTCACCACAGCATGAGTACAGTCAACAACTGATTTCTCTGATGCCAGAGTTCACCGGCTTAAGAGAAGACGTAAAAACGGCCTAAAGCCGTATACCTTGCCCAACGCGGTTTTGTTGGGTAGCTAAACAGAAGCAAATACAACAACTAGGGATGAATCCCGCATAAGGAGTTATGCATGAAAACCATGAAAAGCAAACTAGCAGTGGCTTTGATGGCAGCAGGCTTAAGTTTTGCCGCCGCTGCAGCAGATATTACCGTCGCTTATGACGCTGACCCGGTGTCGCTTGACCCACACGAGCAGCTATCAGGCGGTACTCTGCAAATGTCTCACATGGTGTTTGATCCGCTAGTTCGTTACACACAAAAATTGGATTTTGAACCTCGTTTGGCTGAGAAATGGGAACGTGTCGATGACACAACATTCCGTTTTGAGCTACGCAAAGGCGTGAAATTCCACTCTGGTAACGAGCTAACGGCGGATGATGTGGTTTGGACGTTCGAGCGTCTGAAAAACTCTCCAGACTTTAAAGCGATCTTCGAACCGTACGAGAAGATGGTGAAAGTGGATGACTACACAGTGGAATTGGTGTCTAAAGGCGCTTACCCATTGGTTCTACAAACCGCGACTTACATCTTCCCAATGGACAGCAAGTTCTACTCTGGTCAAACAGAAGATGGCAAAGACAAAGCGGAAGTGGTGAAGCACGGTAACTCGTTTGCTTCGACTAACGTATCTGGTACGGGTCCGTTTATCGTGACGTCTCGTGAGCAAGGTGTGAAAGTCGAATTTAAACGCTTTGCGGATTACTGGGATACCACAACAGGTAACGTTGACAAGCTAACGCTCGTGCCAATCAAAGAAGACGCAACACGTGTGGCTGCGCTACTTTCTGGTGACGTTGATATGATTGCGCCAGTTGCACCAAACGACCACAAACGTGTTCAAGACGCGAAAAACATCGATCTTGTGACACTGCCTGGTACTCGTATCATCACGTTCCAAATGAACCAAAACAGCAACGAAGCATTGAAAGATGTTCGCGTTCGTCAGGCGATCGTTCATGCGATCAACAACGAAGGCATCGTGGACAAAATCATGAAAGGCTTCGCAACGGTTGCGGGTCAGCAAGGTCCTGAAGGTTACGCAGGCTACAGCGCGGATCTTGTGCCACGTTTCGATCTGAAGAAAGCGAAAGAGCTGATGAAAGAAGCGGGTTACGAGAAAGGCTTTACGTTGACAATGATGGCGCCAAACAACCGTTACGTGAACGATGCGAAAATCGCTCAAGCGGCGGCGGCAATGCTGTCTAAGATCGGCATTAAAGTTGACCTTAAAACCATGCCAAAAGCGCAATACTGGCCTGAGTTTGATAAGTGTGCGGCAGACATGTTGATGATCGGCTGGCACTCAGATACCGAAGATTCTGCAAACTTCTCTGAGTTCCTAACCATGACGCGCAACGAAGAGACAGGTAAAGGTCAGTACAACTGTGGTCACTACTCAAACCCAGAGCTTGATCAATTAGTTGAAGCGTCAAACGTAGAAACGGATCCAGCGAAACGTGCGCAAATGCTACAGAAAGTGGAAACCATCCTGTACAACGATGCAGCGTTTGTTCCTCTACACTGGCAAAACCTAGCGTGGGGCGCGAAATCTAACGTGGATATCGCACCTATCGTTAACGCAATGGACTTCCCATACCTTGGCGACCTAGTGGTCAAGTAATGAGACTCTCTCGCTCTCTCTAAGGGGAGAGCGAATTTGGCGCTTTGCTTTGTTTCAGTCGGGCAAAGCGCCATCATTAAGACTGAATTTTGCGAGCAGATCCCTCTGCTTTAGCAAGGCTGAAATCCATGGAAAGTTAAGGGGCAAGGAATGTTTTCGTTTCTGGTCAAGCGCCTGTTTCAGGCACTGATAGTGATGTTTGTGATCAGTCTAGTGGCGTTTGCCATTCAGGATAACTTAGGTGATCCACTGCGTGAGTTGGTGGGCCAATCTGTTTCAGAGGCGGAGCGCCAAGCGCTGCGTGATGAATTAGGCCTGAATGATCCCTTCATTACCAAATATTCTCGTTTTGTCGGCGCTGCGCTGCATGGCGATCTCGGTACATCGTACTTCTTCAAGCGTCCTGCAGTGGACGTGATTCTCGATAAGCTGGTGGCGACGTTAGAGTTGGTGTTTGGTGCAACGATGATCATCATCGTTATGTCGATTCCACTTGGCGTTTACTCGGCGATACATCCAAAAAGTTTCTTCACTAAAGTGGTGATGGCGGGTAGCAGTATCGGCATCTCGATTCCGGTCTTTTTGACGGCGATCATGCTGATGTATGTGTTCTCCATCGAACTTGGCTGGCTGCCTTCCTATGGTCGCGGTGAGACGGCGAACTGGCTCGGCTGGGAGTCTGGCTACTTTACTTTAGACGGCTTAGCGCATCTGATCTTGCCGTGTGTGGCACTGGCTTCCATCATGTTGCCACTCTTCATTCGTCTCGTGCGCTCTGAAATGCTGGAAGTGCTAAGCTCGGAATACATCAAGTTCGCTAAAGCTAAAGGCTTGGCGATGAACAAAATCTATTACCAACACGCACTGAAAAACACCATGCTACCGGTGTTGACTGTTGGTGGGGTACAAATCGGTACTATGGTGGCGTACACCATTTTGACGGAAACGGTGTTCCAGTGGCCGGGGATGGGTTTTCTTTTCCTTGAAGCGATCAACCGAGTCGATACACCTTTGATTACGGCGTACGTGATTTTTGTTGGTCTTATCTTCGTGGTGACCAACACGATTGTCGACTTACTCTACGGCATCATCAACCCAACGGTTAATCTGACAGGAAAAGGAGCATAACATGAGTCAAACAGCCGCAGCTCCTTCTCAGTGGGAGCGTTTCAAACAGTCTGATTTCTTGTACTACTTCAAGCGCGATAAAGTCGCGATGACAAGTTTCAGCATTTTTATGATTTTCTTGATTGTCGCGATTGCCGCGCCCGTGCTTGCGCCAAGCGATCCGTATGATTTGTCATCGATTGATATTATGGACTCAGAGTTGCCTCCATCGTGGATGGACGGCGGGGAAGAGCGCTTTGTGCTTGGTACCGACGAACAAGGCCGTGACATCCTATCGACCATTTTGTATGGCTCACGCTTGTCTCTCACCATCGGCTTCTTGGCGGTGGGTCTGCAACTGCTACTTGGCATCGTGATTGGTCTGTCTGCGGGGTACTTTGGCGGTCGTATTGACAGTTTCTTGATGCGTTTTGCCGATGTGCAGCTGTCGTTCTCAACCATGATGGTGGCCATCATTGTCTCTGCCATCTTTAAAGCCAGCTTCGGCAGTGACTTTTACAGTCAGTATGCGGTGATCATGCTGGTGGTGATCATTGGTGTCGCTGAATGGCCGCAATACGCACGGACGATTCGTGCATCGGTGTTGGCAGAGAAGAAGAAAGAGTATGTCGAAGCGGCGCGTGTGATGGGCTTTAAAGCGCCACGTATCATGTTCCGCCATATTCTGCCGAACTGTTTGTCACCCATCTTGGTTATCTCAACCGTTCAGGTGGCGAATGCGATCATGTCTGAGGCGGCACTCTCTTTCCTAGGTTTAGGTTTGCCGGTTGATCAGCCATCATTGGGTGCGTTAATCAGCATTGGCTTTAACTACATCTTCTCCGGTGCATGGTGGATTACCGCCTTCCCAGGCATTGTGTTGGTGACACTGGTATTGGTCATCAACCTGTTGGGTGACTGGTTACGTGATGTATTTAACCCCAAAATTTACAAAGGGTGATCTAAGCCTAAGATCTGACTACAAAAACATCACTACACTAAGAGCCGTAACCGATTACGGCTCTTTTTTTGCATTCATCTTTTTTCAACAGTGTATGGTTTACCTTAATGGCGTGGATTAAACGCCCGGTTTTAGGCGAAAGAATAAGGGATTGGATATCATGATGGCAGTCAAGCCGAAACGACCCATGTTACCGCTTTTGAGTGTTGCCGCGTGGCTCACTGTCTCCTTGTCGACCAGTTCAGTCAGTGCTGAAGAATTTCTCTGTGATGCCACACAGGCCTCCAATACCGAGTTGCCAGTGCTCGATGCAGCCTGTCCTATCGGCAATGGCCTTTGGGGCACCAAACCTAAGGGCAGTGAATCGAGTTTTTGGATTCAGTGTGGTGTCTTCAGCCAACCGTTATCATTGGATAAAGCGAAGGTGCTGTACCAGCATATTTCCACTGATGTGTGGGCAAAACCAGAAGGCAAAGGGGTACGCTGCTTAATTGGCCCGTACGATGAGTTTGCCAAGGCGCGCGCAGATCTTGCGAAGGTGAAAAGTGAGCCCGGCTACAAAGAAGCGTTTATTCGTGAAGTTGTTAAAGGGGCACCGATGAAAGCCCCCGCCGCTAAGCGTAAGACTCAGCCTGTCGAAAAAGCCAAACCCTCACCTAAATCCACAGCAAAAACTCAGACTCAACACACCACGGTACTGCCTGCGCCAATTCCCTCAAAAATAGAGTCAGCGAATGTCGAGAGGGCGAATAGCGAGCCTCAAGATGAAATCCTTATCCGACTGTCCGCGAGCATTAACGGCGTAGAGTACAAGGTGCCTTACACCATGTTTGGTAATGATCAGTTCTATATGGAACATGGCTTGCCGTGGAATCGCATGAATTATGAGGACGCCTACAAAACCTGTTATCGCTTGGGAATGCGTCTTGCCAGCGAGCAAGAGTGGCAAAATCTATTGGCGGCTGAACATATGGGCCCGAATAAGTGGCCGATGCATTTGCCCTACTGGGGAAGCGGACGTACCGGACTTTTTGCCAGTGGCAAGGTCAACCAGTTAAAAGGCACCTCTCTGCTGAATGTGATGTGTGTGAAATAAAAAAAGGACGCGATGCGTCCTTTTTTGTTAAATATCAGTAATTTATCTCATTGTGACGAATTCTTCGCTACCCGTTGGGTGAATTGCAACCACAGAGTCGAAGTCAGCTTTAGTGGCGCCCATCTTCATCGCTACGCCGAAGCCTTGAATCATTTCGTCCACGGTAAAGCCAATGCCGTGTAGACCGACTACGGTTTCTTCTTCTCCCGCACAGACGAGTTTCATTTTGCATGGCTGACGGTGCTGGGTCACTGCGGTGTACATGGCGGTAAAGCCAGAAGTGTACACTTTCACATTCTCTTTGCCGTACTTCTCTTCGGCTTCTTGGGTGGTTAAACCAATGGTGCCGATCGGTGGGTGACTAAACACCACGGTCGGGACAAGGTTGTAATCCATCTTAGCGTTTGTTTTACCATTGAATAGACGCTCAGAGAGTTGGCGACCGGCTTTAACTGCCACTGGCGTCAGTTCGATGCCACCTTCCATAATGTCACCGACACAGTAGATTCCCGGCACGTTGGTCGCTTGGAACTCATCCACTTTGATGTAGCCACGCTCATTGGTTTCAACACCGGTTGAGGCGAGATTGATCGCGTCCGTGGCAGGATGACGGCCGATAGCCCAGATCAACTGATCAACGTTGTGTGTATGACCGTTTTCAAGGTGAAGTGTCAGGCTGCCATCGGCTTCTTTCACCACCTCTTTTGGAATGGAGTGAGTGTGCAGTGTTGGCCCTTCTGCTTCCATCACTTCTACCAAGGTCTCGATGATCATTGGGTCAAAGCTGCGTAGCGGCGACTCTTTACGAACAAACAGGTGAGTTTCCGTGCCGAGAGCGTTAAGCACACCCGCAATCTCGACGGCAATGTAGCCAGCGCCAATCACCGCAACGCGTTTTGGCTGCTCAGCAAGCTCGAAGAAGCCGTTTGAGTCAATGCCGTACTCAGCACCTGGGATGTTAGGAATGGTTGGACGACCACCAACGGCAATCAGGATATGATCAGCGGTGTAGTGTTCACCGTTCACTTCGACGGTTTTCTCATCAACGAATTTCGCAAAGCCCTTGATGACGTTAACTTTGTTGTTGCCCAATACGCGGTCGTAAGATTGGTGGATGCGGCCAATATACGCTTGGCGGCTTTCGACCAGCTTGCTCCAATCGAAGCCTTTGACATCGATGTCAAATCCGTAGTCTTCGGCATAAAGGTTCATCGCATCTGCGATTTGCGCGCCGTGCCACATCACTTTCTTAGGTACACAACCAACATTGACACAGGTACCGCCTAGGTCTTGAGCTTCAATTAGGGCTACTTTTGCACCGTACATGGCCGCGCGGTTCGCTGATGCGATGCCGCCAGAACCACCACCGATACAGATATAGTCAAAATGAGTCGCCATTACTTTCTCCAAATTTTTTTAGCTGATTATTATGTATATGAGGATGAACTGGTTGAACTCAATCCATCTCAGCGAAATGTCTGACTTTGCCAAGGCTACTCAGGAACAATCCAATCGACTTTCCAGTGGCCTGTGACGGGGGCAATTGCCTCCTTGAGGAAAGGCAAAATGTCGTTCATGTCTCTTTCCAATGTCCAAGGGGGATTGATGACAATCATCCCAGAGGCCGTCATGCCGCGCTCATTGGTATCTGGAGAGACGCCAAGCTCGATTTGCAAGATTTTACGAATCCCGAGTCCTTCTAGACCTTCAATCATATCTTCAATGTCGCAGCGGTTGACCACAGGATACCAAATCGCATAAATCCCGGTAGCCCAGCGCTTATAACTTTGTGCTATAGCCTGAACCACATCGCGATATTCTTTGGCCAGCTCATAGGGTGGGTCGATAAGTACTAGGCCGCGGCGCTCTTGCGGCGGCAAGCTGGCTTTGAGACGCTGGAAACCATCCTCTTTAAAAATGCTGACTTGGCGATCACGATGAAACTCTTGTTGCAGCAAGGGGTAGTCACTAGGGTGAAGCTCGGTCAATAGCATGCGATCTTGTGGGCGCAGGTGGGCGCGGGCGACGCGTGGTGAACCAGGGTAGTAGCGCAGTCCTTCACCGTTGTTTAAGCTCGTGATGGCATCAAGATAGCTCTGAATCGCCGCAGGTCTTTCACTTTGTGTCCATACCCGCGCGATGCCTTGCTTGTACTCACCCGTCTTTTCTGACCATTCGTGGGTCAAATCGTAACGACCAACACCGGAGTGCGTGTCGTGATACACAAACGGTTTATCTTTATTCTTGAGCGAGTTAAGGATCAGGCTTTGCACAATGTGTTTAACCACATCGGCATGGTTACCTGCGTGAAAACTGTGACGATAGCTTAGCAAAACGGTTCTCTCTAAATGGCCCTAGGCCATAGTTATTTCCCAAAAAGCGATGTGGGAGAGTATAACCGCACCGACGCCGGGCTGCTTGTCTTTCTCTGTGCCTTTGTCGGCTAGGTAAACAAAAAGTCGTGACTTGCCGATTTGTGCTTATCTCACGCGAATATCGTAAGAATTGGCAACAACTTAGCGGTCGATGACTATTGAAAAAGTCCTCTCGGGGCACTATCTATTCTATAAGACCCGACGAACACCTCAGCTCGTCTGCCAACAAAAAAGGAATGCTTATGTCTAACCCATTGCTGACGTTTACCGATCTGCCGCCTTTTGCTCACATCCAACCAGAACATGTGAAACCAGCAGTTGAAGACGCGATTGCTGCGTGCCGCGCTAAAATCGACCAAGTGCTGGCCGGCAACGACGCACCGACTTGGGAGAGTGTGATTGCCCCCATTGAAGAGGTGGATGACCGTTTAAGCCGCATTTGGTCGCCAGTGAGTCACATGAACTCCGTGGTCAACAGTGATGAGTTGCGTGAGGCGTATGAAAGCTGCTTGCCGCTATTGTCGGAATACGGCACTTGGGTAGGTCAACACAAAGGGCTATTTGATGCCTACAAAGCGATCAAAGCCAGCCCAGAGTTTGCGACTCTAACGCAAGCACAAAAGAAAACCATCACCGATGGCCTACGCGACTTCGAACTGTCTGGCATTGGTCTGCCGGCTGATCAGCAGCATCGTTATGGTGAGATCAGCAAGCGTATGTCAGAACTGGGCTCAAAGTTCTCGAACAACGTCTTAGATGCCACTATGGGTTGGAGCAAGCACGTCACCGATGATGCCGAGTTGGCGGGCATGCCAGAGTCGGCGCTGGCCGCCGCGAAAGCCGCTGCGCAAGCGAAAGAGTTAGATGGCTATCTGCTCACCCTCGACATTCCTTCCTACCTGCCAGTGATGACCTACTGTGACAACCAAGCGCTACGTCAAGAGATGTATGAAGCCTACGTGACGCGCGCGTCTGATCGCGGCCCGAAAGCGGGAGAGTGGGACAACAGCGAGATCATCAGTGAGCTGCTCAAACTGCGCTACGAAGTGGCGCGAATGCTGGGTTTCAATAACTACAGTGAAAAGTCGCTTGCAACGAAAATGGCGCAGAGCCCTGAGCAAGTGCTTGGCTTCCTCAACGATTTAGCCGCGAAAGCGAAACCACAAGGTGAGCGTGAAGTGGAAGAGCTGCGCCAGTTTGCTCAGCAAGAGTTTGGCGTTGAGGAGCTCAACTTATGGGACATCGCTTACTACAGCGAAAAACAGAAACAGCACCTGTTCCAAATCTCAGATGAAGAGTTGCGTCCGTACTTCCCTGAATCCAAAGCGGTCAGTGGTCTGTTTGAAGTGCTCAAGCGTGTCTTTGGTATGCGTGTTGAGGAGCGCCAAGGCGTGGAAACTTGGCATGAGTCGGTGCGCTTCTTTGATATTTTCGATGCCAATGACACCTTACGTGGCAGTTTCTATCTCGATTTGTACGCCCGTGAACACAAACGTGGCGGTGCGTGGATGGATGAGTGCCGTGTGCGCCGCATCAACGCCAACGGTGAGCTGCAAACCCCAGTGGCCTACTTGACCTGTAACTTCAACCGTCCGGTGGGCGATAAGCCAGCACTGTTTACCCATGATGAAGTGGTGACCTTGTTCCATGAGTTTGGTCACGGTATCCATCACATGTTGACTCAAGTGGACACAGGTTCGGTGTCGGGCATCAACGGCGTGCCTTGGGATGCGGTGGAATTGCCGAGTCAGTTCCTGGAAAACTGGTGCTGGGAAGAGGAGGCACTGGCCTTCATTTCTGGTCACTACGAAACCGGCGAACCTTTACCAAAAGCCATGCTCGACAAAATGCTGGCCGCGAAAAACTTCCAGTCCGCGATGTTCATTCTTCGCCAGCTAGAGTTTGGTCTGTTTGACTTCACCTTGCATACCGAATTCGACCCAGAGGTTGGTCCACGTGTTCTTGAAACCCTTGCGCAGGTCAAAGCGAAAGTTGCGGTACTGCCAAGCTTAGAGTGGAACCGCTTCTCACACAGCTTTAGTCATATTTTTGCGGGTGGATACAGTGCGGGATACTACAGCTACTTGTGGGCCGAAGTGCTGTCATCAGATGCGTTCTCGAAGTTTGAAGAAGAGGGGATCTTTAACCCGCAAACGGGTCAGAGCTTCTTGAATCACATCTTAGAGATGGGCGGCAGTGAAGAGCCGATGGAGCTGTTTAAGCGCTTCAGAGGCCGCGAGCCAGAGATTGATGCCTTGTTGCGTCACGCAGGGATCGCCGCATAACACGGTCGCATCACAACGCTGCATCACATGGGAAACAGGAGGCCAAGCGCCTCCTGTTTTTCATCGTGCTTTTTCTGGTTTTTCTTCTGAAATGGCAAGGCTGTTTAGGTTATAATCATTTTTCATGTATAGATAACCAGTAGCCGAGTCCCCCATGGATCCTTCTTTACTTCTCGACGGTCTCAACGACAAACAGCGCGAGGCTGTTGCCGCTCCTTTAGAAAACCTGCTTGTGCTGGCTGGCGCCGGAAGTGGTAAAACCCGCGTGCTGGTCCACCGAATTGCGTGGTTGATGTCTGTGGAGCAAGCGTCGCCGTTTTCGATCATGTCGGTGACCTTCACCAACAAAGCCGCGGCGGAGATGCGTGGCCGAATTGAAGAGTTGATGATGGGCAGCGCCTCGGGGATGTGGAACGGCACGTTTCATGGGATTTGCCACCGTATTTTGCGCGCGCACTACCTAGATGCCAAACTGCCCGAAGATTTTCAAATCATCGACAGTGATGATCAGCAGCGCCTATTACGCCGATTAATCAAAGCGCAAAATCTGGATGAAAAACAGTGGCCACCGCGTCAAGTGGCTTGGTGGATCAACGGTAAAAAAGATGAAGGCCTGAGACCGGCGCACATCGATGCTTATCACGATCCCATTACCCAAACCTATCTGCAAATTTATCGAGCTTACCAAGAGGCGTGCGATCGCGCCGGCTTGGTCGATTTTGCCGAAATTTTGCTGCGTGCCCATGAGCTATTGCGTGATAAGAAGCACATCCGCGAGCATTACCAAGCGCGCTTTAAGCATATTCTGGTCGATGAGTTTCAAGACACCAACAACATTCAATACGCTTGGCTGCGAATGATGGCTGGCCCAGATTCGCACGTGATGATCGTCGGCGATGACGATCAGTCCATCTACGGTTGGCGCGGGGCGAAAATCGAGAACATTGAAAAGTTCACCCAAGAGTTTCCAAGCGTTAATACCATTCGTCTTGAGCAGAACTACCGCTCAACCAAAACCATTTTGCAGGCGTCCAACGCGCTGATCGCCAACAACACTGAGCGTATGGGCAAAGAGCTGTGGACGGAGGGCAGTGAAGGCGAGCCTATTTCTGTCTACTCGGCGTACAACGAGCTTGATGAAGCGCGCTTTGCGGTCAACAAAATTAAAGAGTGGCAAGAGAACGGCGGGGCGCTGGTGGATGCAGCGATGCTTTACCGCAACAACGCCCAGTCACGTGTTCTGGAAGAAGCCTTGATTCAAGCTGGGCTCGCATATCGCATTTACGGCGGCATGCGCTTCTTCGAGCGCCAAGAAATCAAAGATGCCTTGAGTTACTTACGATTAATGGCCAATCGCAATGATGATGCGGCGTTTGAGCGAGTGGTGAACACGCCTACCCGTGGCCTTGGTGATAAAACCCTGGAAACCATCCGTTTTGCTGCCCGCGATCAAGGCTGCACCATGTGGGAAGCGAGCGTGCGTTTACTGGAAGATAAAGTTCTCGCTGGCCGCGCTGCTGGTGCATTAAGCCGCTTTGTGGAGTTGGTGAATGCGCTGGAAGATGACACCCTAGAGATGCCATTGCATGAGCAAACCGACCATGTGATCAAATACTCCGGTTTGTACGCCATGTACGAACAGGAGAAAGGTGAGAAGTCCAAGGCACGCATAGAGAACTTGGAGGAGCTGGTCACCGCAACTCGTCAATTTGAAAAGCCAGAAGAAGCGGATGAGATGACGCTGCTAACGGCATTTTTGACCCACGCAGCACTGGAAGCGGGCGAAGGGCAAGCGGATGAGTTTGACGATGCGGTGCAATTAATGACGCTGCACAGCGCCAAAGGGTTGGAGTTTCCGCTGGTGTTTATGGTCGGTGTTGAAGAGGGGATGTTCCCAAGCCAGATGTCTGCAGAGGAAGCAGGGCGACTCGAAGAAGAGCGTCGTCTGTGTTACGTCGGTATGACTCGTGCGATGCAAAAGCTCTACATTACTTACGCCGAAATGCGCCGGTTATACGGTCAAGACAAGTACCACAAACCGTCGCGTTTTATTCGTGAGTTACCCGAAAATTGTTTGGACGAAGTGCGAATGAAAGCGCAGGTCAGTCGCCCGACCAGCAGTGGTCGCTTTAGCCAAACGGCCGTCAAAGAGAACTTCAATGAAACCGGCTTTAGCCTTGGCTCGCGAGTGATGCACCCTAAATTTGGTGAGGGGACCATCATCAACTTTGAAGGCAGTGGCCCGCAAAGTCGCGTTCAGGTTGCCTTTAATGGCGAAGGGATCAAGTGGCTCGTCACCGCTTACGCGAAACTCGAAAAGCTCTAATCTATCTCATCGCGCCTTAGTTCCTAGACATTCGCTTTAAGTGCCCCCTCTAGGAACGAGGCACGAGAACCTAGTCACTTTCTTCACATAAAGAAAAACCCCGAGGGCTTGCGCCCATCGGGGTTATAGTCTTACTCGCAGCAATCCGGCTACTAAAAGTGCTCCATGCATCAAATCCTTGATAGTATGCTGACGTCCTTCAGCGTAGTCCTTTCATCGCCATCCTAGCGGTGTCCTTGACCCTATCCTGGTCTACTAACGTTCCTCGTTAGTTCACTTCGCTTGTTCCCTGAGCGGTGTCCCTTTCATCATCCTGATGATCGTTCCATGCCTCGTCCAGAGGTGTCCATTTCCCATCCTTAGTAGTAACCATCCTAGCTACTATTGCGTCCGTTCAATGTCCAATTTGCTTTCCGTGCCGATTACTCATCCTAAGTAACCGTATCTTCATCCTGAAGACCACCGAATCCGTGGTGATTTCCTGTTCCGTGTCAGCATCCTTCCGACAGAGTTCATATTAAGACTTTGGCGAAGTTCAGCAACGTCAGAAAAACGATAAGAGGCAAAAAAAATTGACGAAATTTCACACATAACGAGTTAAAACAATGAGTTATGATTTTTAATTGATAATTTTCTTAGACAAAAAGAGAGTTTGACTCACTCGCTTGTGAGAGATCTCGCACAAGATGCCTGGACGATCGCCGATCATTGACGAGAAACCGATTGTGATCGAGCGCAACTTTTTGCTCTAAGATGCGTTAGAAGTGAATAAATAAACAAAAAATGGCCGTTATGGCCATTTTTTATGAGTGGTTATTCTGAGAGGAGCTAAAAGAGCATGGCGATGGCGTTAGTTGATTGCCATAAAATGCCAAGGCCGATGCCGCTGAACATCAGACCGCATAATGCGTCGATGTAGAGGCTCAATGATTTCAGTTTACGCTGCATACGCTGCGTTGACAGCATCCAGGCCAAGAAGGAGAACCAAGCGAGCGAGAGGCCCCATAAAATCAACAGTGCGGCGCTTTTGCCGCCCAGCGACATACTGGCAGGCACCAGGCTGGACATCAAACTGACAAAAAAGACCAACGCTTTGGGGTTGAGAATATTGGTCGCAAAGCCTTTGGAAAAGGCGTGACGCTTGTTGACCAAGAGTGCTTGTTCAGAGGAGGCATCATCTTGCGCTGCGTTCTGCGAGGATTGAATGCGCGCCCATGTCCCCTTTAGCGCGCTTACGCCTAGGTATAAGAGGTAGCTACCGCCGGCAAGTTGCACGAGCGAAAACAGGGTTGGCTGCTGATGCACCAGATAGCTCACCCCAGTCAGGCTGAGCAGCGAGTGCAAGAGAATACCGAAAGAGAGGCCCAGCGCGATAAAAAATCCGGTCTGGCGCCCGTAACGGGTGGCATTTTGCACCACAAGCGCAAAGTCGGGCCCCGGGCTCATTAAGGCAATGAAATGAACCGTCGCTAGAGTGGCAAGTAAAGTGATCTCATTCATGTCGGTAACGTTAGGCTTGTTTCGTGTTTAACAGTTTGGCGGCGCGGCGGCTTTGGCGGTTGGTTTTTAAACCGTCGAAGCTAAATACGACCAGTGCGCCCCAAATAAAGGCAAAGGTGATGGCTTTGTCTGGCGTAAAGGCTTCACCATAGACAAGCACGGCGAGCATAAACATCAGGCTTGGGCCTATGTACTGGAAAAAACCCAGCGTTGAGAGCTTTAATCGTGTCGCGGCGCCCGTAAAGCAGAGCAGCGGTAGGGTAGTGATGACACCCGCAGCAACAAGGAGCAGATTGAGTTCTAAGGGATTTTGGCTCAGGTTCGAGGTGGCGGAGTCGGCAATCCCAATAAGATAGATCGCAGCGGCAGGCAGCATCACTAAGGTCTCGATAAACAATCCCGTTTGCGCATCTAAGCTGACTTTTTTACGCAGCAAGCCATAAAAACCAAAGCTCATCGCCAGCGCGATGGCGACAATCGGTACCGAGCCAAACGCGACCAACTGGACCAATACACCACAGGCGGCGAGTGCGACAGCAAACCACTGCAATTTTCGCAGGCGCTCACCGAGAAACAGCATGCCGAGCACCACATTAATTAACGGGTTGATGTAGTAGCCCAGACTGGCATCGAGCATATGATTGGCGTTCACCGCCCAGATGAAAATCAACCAGTTGGCCCCAACCAAGGTTGCCGTGGTGACGAGGTAGGTCATTTTCTTTTTGGATGTCAGCACGTCGCGTACGGTCTTCCAGCCTCGGCTGAGATGAATCAGTAGCGCCAATAGGAAAAAAGACCAGACAACACGGTGACTTAAAATCTCAAGCGCAGAGACCTCACTAATGGTCTTAAAGTAAATTGGCGCGATTCCCCACATGGTGTAGGCACCAATCGCAAGGAGGACACCTTGCCGCGCGCGTTGCTGTTCGTCGGTTGTCATTGGATGATTCTCAACACAGAATTATGAAATCAAACGAGTAGTATACGAATAGGATTGAGAATCACCTAGCACTTTGCAGTTTTATTCACCGCTATTCCCAACTACAATAAGCGCTCGATTTTTCCATCCCATTTATCCCAACAGAGAGCGTAATGACAGCCACACTGATCGCGCAGCAACCTGATTCTATCGAAACCGCTCAGAGCGTCTTGGAAAAGGTGTTTGGTTACCACGAATTTCGAGAAGGTCAACGTGACGCGATTGATACCGCGCTAGCCGGTCAAGACAGCTTAGTCATTATGCCAACAGGCGGCGGTAAGTCACTGTGCTATCAAGTGCCGGCGCTGCTCAAAGAGGGGCTGACGTTAGTCATCTCGCCTTTGATTTCCTTGATGAAAGACCAAGTGGATCAGTTGAAAGCCAATGGCGTCGCCGCTGAGTGTATTAACTCGACGATGGCGAGAGAGGCGCTTACCTCTGTCTACAATCGCATGCACTCTGAGGCGCTTAAGCTGGTCTATGTCTCGCCGGAACGTGTTTTGATGCGCGATTTTGTCGAGCGCTTAGAGAGCTTGCCACTGGCGATGATTGCCGTGGATGAAGCGCACTGTATTTCCCAGTGGGGGCACGACTTTCGCCCGGAATACGCTGCGCTAGGTCAGCTGAAGCAGTGGTTTCCACAGGTTCCTGTGATGGCGTTAACGGCAACCGCTGATGAAGCGACGCGCAGCGACATTACTCACCGTTTACAACTGAACGAGCCACACATCTATTTGGGCAGTTTTGATCGACCGAATATTCGCTACACGCTAGTGGAAAAGCACAAGCCGGTCTCACAAATCGTGCGCTTTTTGGATGAGCAACGCGGTCAATGCGGCATCATCTATTGTGGTAGCCGTAAAAAGGTCGAGATGGTGACCGAAAAACTGTGCAATAACGGGCTGCGCGCCGCCAGTTATCACGCAGGGCTAGACGCCGACGAGCGCGCCTATGTACAAGAGGCTTTTCAGCGCGATGATATTCAAATCGTCGTCGCCACGGTCGCGTTTGGCATGGGGATCAATAAGCCTAATGTGCGCTTTGTGGTCCACTTTGATATTCCGCGCAATATTGAATCCTACTATCAAGAAACTGGCCGAGCAGGTCGAGACGGCTTACCAGCAGAAGCCATGATGCTCTATGACCCCGCTGACATCGGCTGGCTGCGTCGCATGCTCGATGAAAAAGAAGAGGGGCCGCAAAAGCAAGTCGAAGCGCACAAACTGAATGCCATGAGTGCGTTTGCGGAGGCGCAAACCTGTCGCCGCCAAGTGCTGCTTAACTATTTTGGTGAGTATCGACAAGAGCCTTGCGGCAACTGCGATATCTGCCTCGATCCGCCGAAACATTTCGATGCCACGGAACAAGCGCAAAAGGCACTCTCTTGTGTTTACCGGGTCAATCAAAGCTTCGGTATTGGTTATGTGGTGGAAGTGCTGCGCGGCATGCAAAACATTCGTATTCGAGAAAACGGCCATGACCAACTCTCGACGTATGGACTTGGGCGCGAGAATAGTCACGACTACTGGGTGAGTATTTTCCGCCAGTTGATCCATAAAGGACTGTTAAGCCAAAACATCACACGCAACTCGACGTTGCAATTAACCGAAGAAGCGCGCCCACTACTCAAAGGTGAGCGCACATTGGAATTGGCCGTCCCTCGGTTAGATACCGCGGCTCGCGCTGCACGTTCGGACAAGTTGGCGAATAAACACTACGATAAGAAGCTGTTTGCTAAGCTGCGTAAACTAAGAAAGTCGATCGCCGATGAAGATGGCTTGCCGCCTTATGTTGTTTTCAGTGATGCGACCTTGATGGATATGGCGGAGATCTTGCCAACCTCTTATGGCGAGATGCTGGCGGTGAATGGCGTTGGTCAGCGCAAGCTGGAGAAATATGCCGATCCTTTCCTTGATTTGATTCAGGAGCATTTGACGCACCATGGATAATGAGCACAGCGAGTTTGGCTTGATTGACTATCAAGCGGATCAGGGGCGACTGATTTTGCGCACGCCTCGATTTGATTTTGACACCTTTCCAGAATTGGCCGAGCGTTTGGTTGGTCTACTGTCGGCCAAGGTAATAGAGAAACAGTGGGATGCAGACATCCACACTTGGTTGATTGATTTTGAAGGCTGCCAGTTGGTGCTCAGAGCGGAACACTACAGTGAAAGTGTTTGGCTAGAATCCTTGGTGGTTGAGCAATCTCAGCCGGAGTGTGATTTTTTAGCAGCGCTGTTTGAACGTGGCTTTTAACGGCCAGTTTTTTCACTTCCTGCCTACTAACGTTTTAACTTCCTGCTTACCAACGAGTAGTCATGTGCGCTGAAGTGGCTGATGCATAGCCGAAATCGGTACGTGAACGATTGCCTTTGGCTGGGCGCTTGCGGCTCAGGTTGGTTAATGTATAATCGCCGGCCGTGATAATGGCAGGGTGCCATTATTGAGCATAGACATTGTTGGTCTGAGCCACTTCATGATGAAGAGGTTCAATTTGGGTTCCCTCACCCCCAAACCAAACTAAAAAGGTATCGCATGAATCACTTTACTCCTGCGCAGCAGCGCAAAGCCCTTTTTCTGTTAGTTCTGTTCCATTTGGTTATCATTGCATCGAGCAATTATCTCGTGCAGCTGCCCTTTACGGTTATGGGTTTTCATACCACTTGGGGCGCGTTCACCTTTCCTTTTATTTTTCTCGCCACGGATCTCACCGTCCGTGTCTTTGGCGCGGCATTGGCACGTAGAATCATCTTCTTGGTGATGCTGCCGGCCTTAGCGGTTTCGTATGCGTTGTCTGTCCTCTTTTTCGAGGGGCAGTTTCAAGGTGTCGCTCAGCTTGGCGAGTTCAATCTGTTTGTTGCACGTATCGCGGTCGCCAGCTTCATGGCCTACTTACTCGGACAAATCCTCGATGTGCACGTATTCAATCGTCTACGCCAGTTGAAGCAGTGGTGGGTGGCGCCGACCTGCTCGACCTTGTTTGGCAACGCACTTGATACCATCGCCTTTTTTGCGATTGCGTTTTACCAAAGCCCAGATCCGTTTATGGCTGAGCATTGGACGGAAATCGCGCTGGTGGACTACGGTTTTAAACTGGTTATCAGTCTTGGCTTGTTCGTGCCTATGTATGGGGTGTTACTGAACTACTTGGTTAAGAAGCTGACCGCCGTGAACCCAGACTTTAAAGTGGTGGGTGCTAACTAGCATTTTTGCATGGTATCGATGGCTCTGATGAGAGACGTCGAACTATGGATAAAAGAAAACCCGAGGCGATAACGTCTCGGGTTTTTTGATCTCTGCGCTGCTTTCAACTCTGCGCTGCGCGGCGACGTAATTTAGATGGCCGCCACTGCACGGGTCGTGATCACCAAGGGCCAGCCAATATCACTCTGGCGGTTCGCTTCAATTTCAAGCTCCGCACTGGTGAGAGGGTTTTGCTCTAACCAGAGTGGGTCCAAGGTCAGCGTCAGCTTATCACCGTCAGTGGTTAACACCACATCTGGCGCAAGTTGTGGATTACGGCGATGGGTTAACAAAACGGCCAGTCTGAGTAGACGCAACACACGCTTGGCACTGGTGCCAGAGAGCGCGTGCTGCTCAGGAAGTGAGGTGAGCTGTTCACGATATCGACGAGTGAGCTCACCCAACAGATGCTTCTGCGCACGGGTAAAGCCTGGCAAGTCGAGATGCTGAAGGAGATACGCTCCGTGTTCCCCGCCTTTTTTAAAGTCGATCGTCAGGCCAATTTCATGCAGCTTAGCGGCGGTATCGAGTAGCACCACCCCCTGGTCTTCCGCAATCCAGCCTTGCTCGCATTGAGTGAGTAAGGTATTGGCTTGCTGCGCAACTTGTTCACCGTAGGCGACATCCAATTGGTATCGCGTTTGGACACTGGTAATGGTGCGCGCACGTATGTCGTCTTGCTTAAGTTCATCGACCATTTCGTACACTAAGCCTTCGCGCAGTGCGCCGCCGGCCAGTGTCATTGCCTCGATCTCTAACAACTCGAAAATCGCAATGAGAATCGACAAGCCGCTCGGAAACACCAACGCACGTTCGAAGGTGAGCCCTTCGATATCCAGCTCTTCGAGGTGGTCAGCGCGCATGGCTTGCTTTTGCAAGCGCTTGAGTTTCGGGTGGGTGATCACCTCATCCATCCCTTGCGCTAACATGATCTCTTGCAAAGCTTGCACGGTGCCTGACGCGCCGACACACACATCCCAACCCAGCGCTCGGTATTGCTCCAAGATGGGGTGCAGCGTCTGCTTGGCCGCCGAAATGGCGTTGTCAAAGTTACTGGCTGTTAGCTGTCTGTCTTTAAAGTGCTTCTCAAGCCAGGTCACGCAGCCCATTTTTAGACTGGTGAGCGCTTTGGCTTCAAACCCTTCGCCGATAATCAGTTCAGTGCTGGCGCCACCAATATCGACCACTAAACGACGTCCGCTACCACCGGAGGTGTGCGCAACGCCTTTATAAATAGTGGCCGCTTCTTCCTCACCACTGATGACCTCAATCGTGTGACCTAAGATTTCATTGGCTTTGGCAAGAAATTGCTCGGCGTTGGTGGCCGTTCTTAAGGTCGCGGTGCCGACGATGCGGATGTTTTCCGGTTCAATGTCTTGCAATCGTTCTGCAAACAAGCGCAAGCAGTCCCATCCGCGCTGCATGGCATCTAGGCTCAGCGCATTGTTTTCGTCTAGGCCAGCGGCAAGGCGCACTTTGCGTTTGATTTTAGCCATGGTTTGAACGCTGCCATCGATATGACGCACAACGAGCATGTGAAAACTGTTCGACCCGAGGTCGATGGCAGCGTAGAGCGGAGAGGAGACGGCTTGACTCATAGACGACTTAAGAATCCTTTTGCTGACGTGAACGAGAGCGGTTGTTGTTACGGCGGTTGTTATTGCGAGAGCCACCGGTGTTTGTGCGACGTTGCTGAGGTTTGTTGCTGCGCATGCGAATCGGTGCCGGCAGGTCTTGAATCAAAGCGCTTGCGTCGTAATCCGATTGTGGGATCGTGTGCTCAATGTACTCTTCAATGGCTGGCAAATTGATCGCGTAATCTTCACAAGCGAAGCTGATAGAGTGACCGCTTGCGCCCGCACGACCAGTACGACCGATACGGTGGACATAATCTTCACAATCATCAGGCAAATCGTAGTTAAAGACGTGCGTGACTTGTGGAATGTGCAAACCGCGCGCCGCGACATCGGTAGCAACCAGAATATCGACGTTACCTTTGGTGAATTGTTCAAGAATCTTCTCGCGCTTCTTCTGCGGTACATCACCGGTAAGTAGGCCGACACGATGACCGTCAGCAGCCAGATGTCCCCATACGGATTCACATTTGTGCTTGGTGTTGGCAAACACGATGGCACGGTCTGGCCACTCTTCTTCAATCAGAGTTTGCAGCAGCGCCATTTTGTGCTCGTTAGAAGGGTAGAAAAGCTCTTCTTTTATACGGTGACCGGTTTTTTGTTCCGGCTCGACCACGACATGCTCTGGGTTGTGCATGTGTTCAAAAGCGAGTTCTTGCACGCGGTATGACAGCGTGGCAGAAAACAGCATGTTCAAACGCTCTTTTGGCTCTGGCATTCGGCGGAATAGGAAACGAATGTCTTTAATAAAGCCAAGATCGAACATGCGATCTGCTTCATCCAATACCACAGCTTGGATATTGTTGAGGTTAAACACACGCTGCTTATAGAAGTCGATGATACGACCTGTGGTGCCGATCAGTACGTCCACACCTTGCTCTAGTTTCGCAAGTTGTTTGTCGTAACTTTCGCCACCGTAGGCAAGGGCGGTTTTGATCCCTGTGCTTTCGACCAATGGCGCCGCATCATTATAGATCTGGATCGCCAGCTCACGAGTCGGCGCCATAATGATGGCACGCGGCTGTGTCGGTTTACGGCCGTCATGCTCAGGCGTGGTCAGCAAATGGTTAAAAGTAGCAGTCAAGAAAGCCAGGGTCTTACCTGTCCCTGTTTGAGCTTGTCCTGCGATGTCTTGGCCGGTGAGCAGTACCGGCAACGCCAAGGCTTGGATAGGGGTACAAAACTCGAACCCTTTTTTCTCCAATCCTTCAGTAACTTGGGGGTGTAAACCCAAATCGGCGAACTTTTGCTCTGTGATATGCGTCTTTTTCATTGCTATAGAATATCAGCTTAAGCTTGCAATACGAAAGTAAATACATTCCAATAGGGCATCTAAATACTGGTTATCATCCAACCAGTTCAGAAAAAACACATTGGAGTGGAAGATGAGTGATAAAATTTTGCAGCTAACTGATGATGGTTTTGATGCTGATGTAATCAATGCTGCAGGCCCGGTTCTTGTGGATTTTTGGGCAGAATGGTGTGGACCATGTAAGATGATCGCGCCGATTCTGGACGAAATCGCAGACGAGTACGAAGGCAAACTCACTATCGGTAAACTGAACATCGACCAGAACGCAGGCACACCGCCTAAGTTTGGTATCCGTGGTATTCCAACGTTACTTCTGTTCAAAGATGGTAACGTCGCAGCGACCAAAGTTGGCGCGCTGTCTAAGACTCAACTGAAAGAGTTTTTGGACGCCAACCTATAAGTCCACCGAGCTAAGACCGTGCATTTTAACCGATGCACGGTTTTGTTTTTGAAGGCCAACAAAATCTAGACTAGTCTAGTATTTAGTGCTAGTTTATCGCACGTTAATTAAACAAGTTCTCTTCTTTGGTCGATCCTCTGACCAAATTCATCTAACTAAATAACAGATCCTTATTTTGACTAAACAAGTATCCACCACCATGAATCTAACTGAACTGAAGAACAGACCTGTGTCTGATCTTGTCAAACTTGGCGAAAGCTTGGGCCTTGAAAACCTAGCTCGCCTAAGAAAACAAGACATCATCTTCGCTATCTTGAAAGCGCATGCTAAAAGCGGTGAAGATATTTTCGGCGACGGGGTTCTGGAAATACTGCAAGACGGTTTCGGTTTCCTGCGCAGCGCAGACAGCTCTTACCTCGCAGGTCCGGACGACATCTACGTGTCACCGAGTCAGATTCGTCGTTTCAACTTACGCACGGGTGACTCAATTGCAGGTAAAATTCGTCCGCCAAAAGATGGGGAACGATACTTTGCATTGTTGAAAGTCAATACGGTTAATGATGATAAGCCAGACAACGCGCGTAACAAGATTCTATTTGAGAACTTGACGCCACTGCACGCCAATGAGCGTATGGTGATGGAGCGTGGTAACGGTTCGACGGAAGATATTACGGCACGTGTTTTGGATCTCGCGTCACCGATTGGTAAAGGTCAACGTGGTCTGATTGTCGCTCCGCCAAAAGCGGGTAAAACCATGCTGCTGCAAAACATCGCTCAGAGCATCACCTACAACCACCCTGAGTGTGTGCTGATGGTCCTTCTTATCGACGAACGTCCAGAGGAAGTGACAGAGATGCAACGCCTAGTGAAAGGTGAAGTAGTTGCATCGACGTTTGATGAGCCAGCGTCTCGTCACGTACAGGTAGCAGAAATGGTGATCGAGAAAGCGAAACGTCTGGTTGAACACAAGAAGGACGTGGTGATCCTACTTGATTCGATTACGCGTCTCGCGCGCGCCTACAACACCGTTGTGCCTTCATCGGGTAAGGTTCTAACGGGTGGTGTCGATGCAAACGCACTACACCGTCCTAAGCGTTTCTTCGGTGCGGCACGTAACGTCGAAGAAGGTGGCAGCTTAACGATTCTAGCGACAGCACTGGTCGATACCGGTTCTAAGATGGATGAAGTCATCTACGAAGAATTTAAAGGTACAGGTAACATGGAAATTCACCTGAACCGTAAGATTGCCGAGAAGCGCGTCTTCCCAGCGATCGATTTCAACCGCTCTGGTACTCGTCGTGAAGAGCTACTGACGAAAAACGAAGAGCTGCAAAAAATGTGGATCCTACGCAAAATCGTACACCCAATGGGTGAAACCGATGCGATGGAATTCCTCATTGATAAATTGGCCATGACCAAGACCAATGATGAATTCTTCGATGCCATGCGCAGACAGTAATGAGCAAGTTTGAATGAATGAACGCCACCCAACCCGGGTGGCGTTTTTATTTGCATTCTCCGCTATTCCTATCCACAATAAGTGAAATGTTACAAGGAGGTTAACATGCAACAAGGAATGTTGTCGTCACTTCTCCTCTCGGCATCTCTACTGGTGGCTCTCCCCGTCTCGGCAACACCCATGGAGCCGGAAAGAGCGCAAGCGTTGCTCGCCGATGAGCACATTGAACTGAAAGTGGCTGAGCTGCTGCAATACGCCATCGAAGACAATATCGACACACTCAAATTTGCGTTAGATCGTTTGTCACTCCCGCAGCAGGAAGTGGCGCGTTATCTATTATTGAAAAAGTTTGAAGATCAAGAGTTAGCGCTCACGTCGAAAATGGCTTTGTTTGTTGAGCAGCAAAAACGTCGCGTACCCACCTATCAAGTTTTGGAGGTCGGCGATGGTTATGAGTTTTCAACCCCTGCGTTTAATTATTCTGCGATTGCGAGTCGTCTGCTGAAACAGTGGAAGCAGGGGAAATCGGCATTGGAGTTTGTGCTAGCGGCAGAGCGTCAGGAGCTGAATTTGAAACAGTGGTTATCGGGTAGCGACTATCAGGTGCAGATGAGAGAGGCCTTGTTTATCCGCGAGCTAGATACCTTGTCTCAGCAAGCGGTCTCCGCACTGGCGGCGCAGCTGACAGAGCAAACGGTCACCAGTTGGCTTCCTTCATCGGCAGTTATGGTCCGCTTGGCGCAAGTGAGTGAAGACCCAGGTGTTTACAAACTGATCTGGCTAACCAAAGCGGACTTTAATAGTCAGCAAGAGTTGGCGAGGCTCGCTGATGTGGGCGACGAGTTTGCTCTGCAACAAATCATGCGTGCATCGACTAATCCTGCGTTGAAAGCGTCGGCGATTGAGGCGTTAACGCGCATTAAGCCGATGTCACCAGAGGTGAAGGAATTTCTTATCGCCAAAATGGCCATTCGTGAAGAGGCGTCAATGGTGGCAAGCGCGCTCGCCAATCAAGGTTATCGAAGCTGGCTTGAAGAGTTAGCCAAGACCAACCAAACCGTACGCAGTCATGCCATTTTGAGTGTGTTAACCCAATAAGATCCTGCACAAAAAGGGGATCGGACGGGCGAGGTTTTTGATATACTGATGCGATATTAATCAGCCAGCAAAAGCCCATGAGTTTTAAGGATTTAAGAGACTTTATCGACTTCCTCGAGCAAAAGGGGAAGCTTAAGCGCATTACTCACCCGGTTGACCCCGCTTATGAAATGACAGAGATCAGTGACCGAACGCTGCGTGCGGGTGGTCCTGCTCTGTTGTTTGAAAACCCCATCGGTTACTCCATGCCTGTTCTTACCAACCTGTTTGGTACGCCAGAACGTGTCGCGATTGGCATGGGGCGTCAGGAAGTCAAAGAGTTGCGGGAAGTGGGTAAACTACTTGCCTACCTGAAAGAACCTGAGCCTCCTAAAGGGTTTAAAGACGCGCTCGAAAAATTACCTGTCTTTCGGCAAGTCCTGAACATGCCAGCGAAACGCTTGCGCCGCGCACCGTGTCAGGAGATCGTTTGGCAAGGTGATCAGGTCGATCTCGATAAAGTCCCCGTAATGAACTGTTGGCAAGACGATGTGGCGCCGCTGCTCACCTGGGGATTGACGGTTACGCGTGGCACCAAGCAAAAACGACAAAACCTCGGGATTTATCGTCAGCAAAAAATCGCCAAAAACAAGGTGATCATGCGCTGGCTCGCCCATCGTGGTGGCGCACTTGACCTACGTGATTGGATGGAGACGCATCCAGGTAAACCGTTCCCAGTCTCTGTCGCTTTTGGTGCGGATCCTGCCACTATACTTGGCGCCGTTACGCCGGTGCCGGATACCTTGTCTGAGTATGCCTTTGCCGGTCTATTGCGGGGCAGCAAAACCGAAGTGGTGAAATCGGTGAGTAACGATCTCGATGTTCCCGCGAGTGCAGAGATCGTATTGGAAGGGTACATCGACCCAAATGAGTTTGCCGATGAAGGTCCATACGGTGATCACACCGGGTATTACAATGAAAAAGAGCAGCATCATGTGTTCACCGTGACGCACATTACAATGCGTCAAAATCCCATTTATCACAGTACCTACACTGGCCGCCCGCCCGATGAGCCCGCTGTGCTTGGGGTGGCATTGAATGAAGTGTTTGTGCCGATTTTGCAAAAGCAGTTCCCCGAGATTGAAGATTTTTACCTACCGCCGGAGGGGTGTTCGTATCGCATGGCGGTGGTGACGATGAAGAAACAGTACCCGGGCCACGCGAAGCGCGTCATGATGGGTGTGTGGTCTTTCTTGCGCCAGTTCATGTATACCAAGTTTGTCATCGTGTGCGATGAAGCTGTCGATGCCCGCGATTGGGGCAGTGTCGTCGCGGCGATGAGCCAGCATGTCGATCCGCTGCGTGATAGTTTATTCATAGAAGATACCCCGATCGATTCCCTTGATTTTGCATCGCCAGTCGCGGGTCTAGGTTCCAAGATGGGTCTCGATGCGACAGTGAAGTGGGATGCCGAACGTGTGGGTCGAGCCGAGTTGCCCGCCAGCGCTAGGCTGTCACAGGACGCCATCCGTCAATTTATTGCTCAGAATGAAAACGTCCGAACGATACACATTCCAGAAACCGCCCACGGTGATGGCGTGGTCATTGTGACGATGAATAAGCAGCAGGCTGGAGAATCAGCGTCACTCGGACACCATACCCATCAGTGGCTAGCGCAGCACACGCGACCTAAGTTCATTATTCTTTGTGATGATGATGTCGATGCTCAAGACTGGAACGACGTGATCTGGGCGGTGACAACACGGATGGATCCATCGCGCGACAGCCTACGTATTGCAGCGACAGATAATCAATCGTCATGCTTAGTGCTTGATGCCACCAATAAAATCGAAGGGCTTGAAGTGACGCGCGAGTGGGGCACGCCTATCAAGAAAGATCCGGACTTAGTGGCAAAAATCGATGCTATTTGGCCCGAGTTAGGTATCCTATGACGTATCAAGTCATCTTGCATCCAGGGGCAATCGCGTTTGATGTGCAAGAGGGAGAAACGGTGCTGGAAGGGGCGCTCAACAATCAATTACCTTTCCCACACCGTTGTCAGGTCGGTGCATGCGCAGCCTGTTTGTGCCGGATAATAAAAGGAACAGTGAAGTATCAATTAGAACCTATGCTGACAGAGAAAGAGCAGCAAGAAGGGTGGATATTCGCTTGTCAGGCTCTCGCAACGAGTCATTTAGAACTTACTCTAGAGGAGTGAGTTAGAGGAATACCATGACAATCCAATGTAAAGTAAAGTCTATTCAGCCGTTAGCTGCGAATACATTTCAAATTTTGCTCCATCCACAACAGCCGGTTGCGTTCAAAGCTGGCCAATACCTTACTGTGGTGATGGGTGAGAAAGATAATCGCCCTTTTTCTATTGCCAGTAGCCCGTGCCGCCATGAAGGGGAACTTGAACTTCATATCGGCGCAGCGGAACACAACGCTTACGCCCTTGAAGTGGTGGAAATGATGCAACACGCGCTGCAAACCCAAAGCGACATCACCATAGATGCACCACACGGCGATGCTTGGCTACAACAAAATAGCGAGCGACCACTATTATTGATTGCTGGAGGAACCGGCTTCAGTTATGTACGCTCTATTCTCGATCATTGCTTGTCCCAATCTTTAGAGAATGACATCTATCTTTATTGGGGAGCGCGAGATCAAAGTCAGCTGTATGCTCAACAAGAGTTAGCAGCCATTGCAGAGCAACATCGCCATGTACACTTTATTCCGGTGGTGGAAGCGCCAGAAGGCGAATGGAATGGAAAGGTAGGTAACGTCCTTCAAGCGGTGGAAGATGATTTCGACTCACTCGCCGAGTTTGATATTTATATAGCAGGGCGCTTTGAAATGGCCGGCGCCGCGCGTGAGCGCTTCACACAACACAGAGATGCGAAGAGTGATCGTATGTTTGCGGATGCGTATGCTTTTATCTAATCGATAAATTTTCCTACCAAAGGGTGGTTAAAAAGAGAGCAAAATACTCTCTTTTTTGCCCTTTCGGCCACAATTTCAGCGAACAGCCTGTTTTTTTAAATTATTTTCAAATAGGGCTTGCGCTATCGAATCAACTCCCTATAATGCGCATCCACTGACACGGCAGACGCCACAAGGCTTCAGCAGTGTTAAAGAGGTAAAAGCTTCTTAAGAAAATAAATTTGAAAAGTGTTTGACTCTTCAAATTAACTCGTTAGAATGCACCTCCGCTTCGAGATAAAGCTCAAAGCAACGCTCTTTAACAATATAAACCTATCAATCTGTGTGGGCACTCGTTGATGATAATCCAAATAGTTTCTTCGGAAACAATTTAGGTTTCAATGATACGAAGTGACCATTGAGTCTTCGGACTCAGCACAGTCAATTCAAACATTACTTTATGTAATGTTCAGTATTCATTGAGCCGAACAAAATCTTAAATTGAAGAGTTTGATCATGGCTCAGATTGAACGCTGGCGGCAGGCCTAACACATGCAAGTCGAGCGGAAACGAGTTATCTGAACCTTCGGGGGACGATAACGGCGTCGAGCGGCGGACGGGTGAGTAATGCCTGGGAAATTGCCCTGATGTGGGGGATAACCATTGGAAACGATGGCTAATACCGCAT
>JACGDM010000013.1:0-78562 GCA_036903855.1 Vibrio cholerae
GTTTTGTTGGCTCAATGAATACTGAACATTCCCTTCGCTAATAAATAGCAAAAGTAATGTTTGAATTGACTGTGCTGAATCTTTCGATTCAATGGTCACTTCGTATCATTGAAACCTAATTTGAAGCCTAAGCTTCTAATTGGATTATCATCAACGAGTGCCCACACAGATTGATAGGTTTATATTGTTAAAGAGCGTTCTTGGCTGTGACATTGGTCACTCACAAGAGGCGGTCATTTTAGCGATTCAAGTTTTAGTGTCAACCACTTTTTTCAAACTTTTTTCAAGCATTTTGCTTGGCTATTTGACCTTGCTGGAAAGGTTTCAACTTATTCAGTCGTCTTCCCTTGTCAGCGAAGGGGCATTATAGAGATCGGCGTCACATTGGCAACCCCTTTTCAGCGATTTTTTTGATTTTTTTACTGTTTGCGTATTTTCTATGCGCAACGGGCTATTTTTGCCACTATTCTTGGCAACATATCGTGCTATCGCATATAGGAGAAGAGATGAGTTCCCTACGCACTTATAAAGGTATCCAACCTCAAGTTGGCGATCGTGTCTATATAGATAGCAGTGCTGTCTTGGTTGGCGACATCACACTAGGCGATGATGCCAGTGTTTGGCCTTTGGTGGCCGCTCGTGGAGACGTCAACCATATCCGAATTGGTGCGCGTAGCAACATTCAAGATGGTTCGGTGCTTCATGTCACCCATAAGAATGCAGAAAACCCTCAAGGCTACCCACTGATTATCGGTGATGATGTGACCGTGGGTCATAAAGTGATGCTGCACGGCTGTACCATTGGTCATCGCGTGCTCGTTGGCATGGGCGCTATCGTGCTCGATGGTGTGGTCATTCAAGATGAGGTGATGGTGGGAGCAGGCAGTTTAGTTCCACCGGGGAAAACATTGGAAAGTGGCTATCTGTATGTCGGCAGTCCGGTTAAGCAGGCTCGCCCTTTGACAGACAAAGAGCGCGCTTTCTTACAAAAATCTGCCGATAACTACGTGCAGAATAAAGACGACTACTTAAATGAGGTTGAGATCATTCCTGGTTGAGTTCAATTTCACCGCGGCTGTTAAACATCTCGTCTTCTATTAAAGATTCCGCTTGCTCTTCGAGGTCAAAGCGCCATTGTTCAAATAGTTCAATGGCGTGTTGGCCCGAGGTAATGCTTTGCTGCGCATACGACTCCAGTACCGCTTGGCTCACCACACACTCAATCAAGGCACCCGCTTGCTGAGCAGGGAAGCAAACCGCAGCGCGCTCTTCATCCCAATGCTGTCGATCGGGAAACAAAATCGATTGATTCATCTTTTACCCTTGTAAATTTTTACGCAGCTCGCGCAGCACCTGCTTAGTACCTGGGCGTAAACCTCGCCACAGCATAAAGCTTTCCGCCGCTTGGCCAACCAACATCCCTAAGCCATCATAGCTGACGGGCGCACCCGATTGTTCCGCCCAGGCATTAAAAGGCGTTTTACCTGCGCGGTAGACCATGTCATACACCACTTGGCAACCTTGAAAAATGGTCGGTGATACCGCTGGCAACTCACCACTCAATCCAGAAGACGTCGAGTTAATGATGACATCAAAGCCAGTCTCGACCTCTTCCAGTGAGGCGGCTTGTACCACACCAAACTCAGCGAAGAGCTCTGCCAACTGTGATGCTTTGGCTTTCGTGCGATTGGCGATCACTATTGAGTGCGGGTGCTGGTCGAGCAGCGGTTTGATCACGCCGCGCGCCGCGCCACCTGCGCCAAGCAATAGTATTCTCGCCCCTTTCAGTACCACTTGCTGGGCAAGCAAATCTTGCACTAATCCTTCACCATCGGTGTTATCACCAATGATGTCTCCATCATCTAACTTCTTTAAGGTATTAACGGCACCGGCCAATTGCGCTCGCTCAGTCAGGCGAGTCGCAAACTGAAACGCCTCTTCTTTAAACGGTGCGGTGATGTTGCACCCCTTACCACCCGCGGCAAAGAACTCCGTTACCGCCGTTTTGAATGTGCCGATTTCAGGCTGCTGCGCTTGATAGGTTAACGCTTGGTTGGTCTGGCGAGCAAATAAGGTATGGATAAAAGGCGATTTACTTTGGCTAATGGGATTGCCAAACACCACATAGCGATCAAGAGATTGTGTCATGTCCTTACCTACACAAAAATAAACGGGTCAACGGTCATTGACCCTATCACTATCCCGGCCAGGATCAAGCGCTATGCCGAGATAAACAGGTTACCAATCACGCGGTTTGAGGAAATCGCGATACAAAACCGCTTCAGGGCTGTCTGGATCAATCTGATAATTGTACTCCCAGCGAGCCAGTGGCGGCATCGACATCAAAATCGACTCGGTTCGGCCACCACTTTGCAAACCAAACAAGGTTCCTCGGTCATAGACGAGATTAAACTCCACATAACGACCACGGCGATAAAGCTGAAATTGACGCTCTCGGTCAGTGTAGGGCGTCTCTTTGCGGCGCTCAACGATAGGCAAATACGCCTGGGTATACCCTTCACCGACCGCTTTGATGTAATCAAAACACTTATCAAATGGCCACTCGTTGAGATCATCAAAAAATAGCCCACCGACGCCGCGAGTTTCATCACGGTGCGGCAGATAGAAGTAATCATCACACCATTTTTTGTGCTTGGCATACACATCATGACCAAAAGGTTCACACACCTCTTTTGCACTGCCGTGCCAAAACTGAGCGTCTTCTTCAAATGGGTAGAAGGGGGTCAAATCGAACCCGCCGCCAAACCACCAAATCGGCACCTCGCCCTCTTTTTCGGCAATAAAAAAGCGCACGTTGGCATGGGAGGTGGGCACATAAGGGTTATTCGGATGCATCACCAATGACACGCCCATAGCTTCAAAGCGTCGCCCAGCTAACTCTGGGCGATGGGCAGTGGCCGACGCGGGCATCGCTTTGCCAGAGACATGAGAGAAGTTGACGCCGCCTTGCTCAAACACCGCACCCGCTTTCATCACTCGGGTGCGACCACCGCCACCGAGGCGCTCTCCGGGTTCACGCTGCCACGCATCCTCAACAAACAGCGCTTGGCCGTCGGCCTGCTCAAGCTGCTGACAAATGGTATCTTGCAGTGCCAACAAAAACTGCTTCACCGCCTGCTTATCGATTTCTGACATTTTACTTCCTTGCAGGGTAGGCCCTGTTTCACCACGCAGTCACTGGCTGCGTCTTCTTGGGATGAGACTCAGTGTACAAAGAATCTGCGTCGAAGACTAATCACTGCGCGGTTCAAAGTGCGCGCAAACGTTTGCTTACTAGGGAAAACGCCGTATAATGCGCACAAATTGGCGATGTGGTTGTACTGGGTTTACGACACATCCTGTTTTTCATTCCACACAAAAGGTTGAAGGAGTTTGAGATGAAAGTCGGTATCATCATGGGTTCAAAATCAGATTGGCCAACAATGAAGCTCGCCGCGGAAATGCTGGATAGATTTGGTGTTGAATACGAAACTAAAGTCGTCTCTGCGCACCGCACTCCTCAATTATTGGCAGACTACGCCAACAGCGCGAAAGAGCGCGGTCTGAAAGTGATCATTGCTGGCGCTGGCGGCGCTGCGCACCTGCCGGGCATGGCTGCGGCGTTCACAAGCTTACCTGTCTTGGGTGTTCCTGTTCAATCACGTGCCCTAAAAGGGATGGATTCGCTACTTTCTATCGTGCAAATGCCAAAAGGCATCGCGGTCGGTACACTGGCAATAGGCGAAGCGGGCGCAGCGAACGCGGGTATTTTGGCCGCGCAAATCATCGGTACCCACGATGAGTCCGTGATGGAGAAGGTCGAAGCGTTTCGCCAAGAGCAAACTGAGACCGTCCTTGCCAACCCAAACCCAGCCGAGGACTAAATCATGCATGTGTTGGTGTTAGGTGCAGGTCAATTAGCACGAATGATGTCTCTTGCAGGCGCACCACTGAACATTGAGATCTCGGCGTACGATGTCGGTAGTGAAAACATTGTCCACCCTCTCACCCAACATGTGGTGGGCCACGGTCTTCGCAATGCCATTGAGCGTGCCGATGTGATCACAGCTGAGTTTGAACATATCCCACACGATATTTTGACCCTTTGCGAGCAAAGCGGGAAGTTTTACCCGTCAGCAGAAGCGATCAAAACCGGTGGCGATCGCCGTATTGAGAAGGCGCTATTGGACAAAGCGGGCGTTCGCAACGCCAACTACCATGTCATTCAGAGCCGGGAAGATTTTGATCGCGCGATCGAAAAAGTAGGCATTCCTATGGTGCTGAAAAGTGCCCTAGGTGGCTACGATGGTAAAGGCCAATGGCGATTGAAAGACGCCGCTCAAGCGGACAGCATTTGGCAAGAGATGGCACAATGCATCCAAGCCAGTGAGACACAAGCGATTGTGGCGGAAGAGTTTGTCCCGTTTGGCCGCGAAGTTTCCTTGGTGGGCGCACGAGGCAAAGACGGCTCAGTCGCTGTTTACCCGCTGGCTGAAAACGTCCACACCCAAGGGGTGCTGAGCCTGTCGACCGCCATTTCTGACCCGAAGCTGCAAGACCAAGCGCAGGCGATGTTTAGCGCTGTAGCAGAGAGTCTCGACTACGTGGGCGTGCTTGCCCTTGAGTTTTTCGATGTCGATGGCACCCTGCTCGTGAATGAGATTGCACCGCGCGTGCACAACTCCGGTCACTGGACACAGCAAGGCGCAGAGACCTGTCAGTTTGAAAACCACCTAAGAGCCGTGTGTGGCTTGCCACTTGGCAGCACCAAACTGGTTCGTGAAACGGCGATGATCAACATCCTTGGCGAAGACACTCTGCCACAAGCGTTACTGGCCATTGAAGGGTGCCATATCCATTGGTACGGCAAAGAGAAACGTGCAGGACGCAAGATGGGTCACATCAATGTCTGCGGCGACTACAGTGGCGAGCTGCAACGCAAGTTATGCGAACTGGCCACTCTGCTCGACAGCGATGCCTTCCCTGCGGTGCATGAATTTGCACAACACTTCGAATCGTAATCGGATAAAATGCGTGTCGGCTCTACGAACACTGGATTGAAAAAGGCGCTCATGGCGCCTTTTTTGTCTTTGATGAGATTGTATTTACTGTAACGCTCGGCCGCTCCGATATCGCCTTTCCACGGCATAGTCTTAAATCACGATATAACATTAAATAGGCACTCGCCGAAAATTAAGACTGAATGGCCTGACAACGGCGAGCTGCACACTGCAACTGTTGGCCTTTTGCGCTGTGCTTTTCCACCAGCAGTGGAAAGCCACACACTTGGCACTCCCCACTGACGGGCGGCTGATTGACGGCAAACTTGCATTTCGGGTAGCGGTCACACGCATAAAACAGCTTACCAAAGCGGGATTTACGCTCGGTCAACTGACCTTGATGGCACTCAGGGCAGGCGATGGCGACGTTGTCCTCACTCGGCTCTGCGGGGGCATCGATCGACTCAATGTGGTGACACTCAGGGTAATGACTGCAACCGACAAACATCCCATAGCGACCTTGGCGCAGCACCAGCTCATGGCCACACTCAGGACATGGCACACCTAACTCTTTAACGATGTGGCCATCATTTTGATGCAGAGGTTTGATGTAATCGCATTGCGGGTACAAGGTGCACCCCAAGAAAGGACCATGTTTGCCATGGCGCAGCGACAGCTCCCCCGCCAAGCCTTGAGCTTGGCATTTCGGGCACGCCTGATGTTCTAAGGCGTGCTCGTGGGCAGAAAACAACTGATGGTCGATTTTATTACTCATATCACTTAGGGTCGCAAAGCGACGGTATCAGTGCAAGATACCCTGCTCTTTGGTGTAAAGAAGCTCTTCCATAAGCGTGTATTCATTTTCATTGCCCGGCACATTAAACAGCACCATTAAGACAATCCACTTGAGATCATCAAGCTCAAACTCATCGGTTTCGAGCCCCATCACTCGGTCAATGACCATCTCACGTGTTTCCGCCGTCAACACGCTCACTTGCTCTAAAAACATTAAAAAGCCACGACACTCAAGACTGAGGCGGTCGCACTCTTTGGCGGTATAGATACGCGTAGACGGAGACGAGGTACTGACAGAGATCGCTGAGTGCGCTTCCGTTTGCTGGAGCGCCGCCAACTCTTCTAACCAGACCAGGGCCTTATATATGTCTTTCTGATGAAAACCAGCGCGAAGTAACTCTTCTTCTAGCTCATCTTGGTCGACCTGTAACTCTGCATCGCTATGGATGTAGGTCTCAAACAGATACATCAAAATATCCATCATCATAGCTAGCCCCTCCCCTTTAAAATGTAGCCACCGGAAACTGCAACAACGTGCCCTAAAAGCTCGAGCTCCAAGAGCTGCATCATGACATCCTGCACGGGTATATGGGTCCGCGATGCTAAGATATCAACTGGTGTAGCCTCATTACCTACGTTAGCTAACAGCTCGGGAAATGGCAATTCTTCTTTGCTCACTTTCGTCGCTTCTTTATCGTTAGGGGATAAAAGCGTTGGGAAATGCGAGCAGCTCGGCGTCTGGGTGCGTGATTCGCTCTGTTTATCCGCCTGCTGCCGAGACCACGCTAGCAAGCTGTCAAGTTCGCACAAGATGTCCTCAACCTCTTGGACTAAGCTCGCCCCTTGCTGAATTAAGCGGTGGCAACCTCGCGCATAGACTTGATGAATAGAGCCGGGAATGGCAAACACTTCTCGGCCTTGCTCAAGGGCATAACGCGCGGTAATTAATGAGCCGCTTTTCTCGGCCGCTTCCACCACCAGCACGCCTAGCGATAAGCCACTGATAATGCGATTGCGGCGAGGAAAGTGATCCGCCTTAGGTTTAGCCTGCGGATGCAACTCACTGACCAAAGCGCCTTGCTGAGCAATACGCTCTGCCAGCGCTCGGTGGCGGGCAGGGTACACTTCGCCAAGGCCACTGCCGAGCACCGCAACCGTCTCGCCGCCCGCTTTCAGCGCGCCATCATGGGCATAGCCATCGATGCCGAGCGCGAGTCCGCTGGTGATACACAGCCCCTCTTTGACCAACGCACTGGCAAACTCTCTGGCGAGCAAAAGCCCATCCTGACTGGCATTGCGACTGCCCACCATGGCCAATTGCGGCAAGTGAATCGCCTCAAGCTTGCCTTTGACAAACAGCACCGCCGGCGATGCTGGGGCGTTGGCGAGCAGTGGCGGATAGTCACTCGCGTCACGGGTAACGATATGATGATCCGCCTCGCGATCGCGCCAAGCCAAACACCCCTCCACCTCTTTTTTTGCGCGCCGCTGAATATACTCCACCTGATGCTCACTCAAGCCAAACGCGCGCATCTCGTCGCTCGAACTGGAGATAATCTCGTGCGGCTCGGCCACCTTGAGCAAACGCTCAAAGGTCTTCGGACCAATTCTGGGCGTAAAATAGAGCGTCAGCCAAGCGCGCAGCTCACGCTCTGTCATCCTTGCTCCTTACCCTGTTGCTCTGCGTCCACAACGTCTTCAGCGGATTTAAGCGTCACTAGAGGTGAACGCAAACGGGTTTCAGTGGCAATCGGCTGCTCGCTCTGAGTGACCAGCGCCAGACTAAAATCTTGATAAGGACGAATCACCATCAAATGCCCAATGCGCACGTCCGGCAATTGCTGCACCTCTTGCCTAGCCAATACCCCTTGGCCAGCTTTGGCCACCTTGTGACCCGGCTGATAGAGGTCAAACATACTGCCTTGACGCAGCGCATCGCGCGCGCCGCGGTCAATGACCACCACTTGATGCTTACCCACATATTGGCTGCCTTCTAAAGACCCTAAGATGGACGCATCGAGGGCCTTAGGTGAAGGCTGGGGATAAAAGCGTTGACTGAAATCAGACTGAGCCTCACGCACGGGCAAGGCGATGTCTTGCGCGAGAATTTCCTGCGTTTGTTGGCGAACTTTGAGCGCCGTCATGTCCGTATCGCTCGGCGCTGCAGGCTCATCCGCAGACTCGGCGACCGCGATTTTTTTCAGCGCAATGACGCGTTTATCATCGCGTGTGAAGGTAGTCATTTTGCGGTAAATGTGCCACTCACCTTGCACTTGTTGCCCCGTGATATAAAGCAGTTGTTGCCCGGTGAGGTATTGCAAGCCATTGCTCGAGCCAATCACCTTGGCGCTCTCTGCCAATAACGACTCGTCAAGCAAGAGATCCGATTCTAGGTACGGCAACACCCACTCTTCACGCAGCGTCGGCAGCGCTTGTTTATCAAGCTTTCTTACTTTCGGGCTCAGTTTGTGCATCGGTTTCACTGTCAGAACCGGCTCGCCATTGCGCCAAATCAGATTGAGCTTGTCACCGGGATAAATCAGGTGAGGATTATCAATATCGGGATTGACCTGCCATAGCCGTGGCCAAAGCCAAGGGCTATCGAGGTAGAGCGCCGAAATATCCCATAAGGTATCGCCTTTGACCACGACATACGTCGTGGGCGCATCGGGCTTGAGGGTTAACACCGACGAGACAGAGAAAGGAACCCAAGCCACCCACAGGGTCGCCACGCAGAGAAGTGGCCTGCGCCAACTGGAACACCGTTTGAAACTCACCATCACCTAAATCCTTGGTTATCTGAAAGAAACCGCTGCTCAACTTAGGCGTCTGTGCTCAACATTGACACCGAGAGTGGCAGGGAAAATGCGTAATGATGCTGTCATTTAGGTTATAAAATGTCTAGAATTGAGCCAACAAGCTTTACCCTGATTCGGCACAGTTCAACATTTTGAGTGTATATGTCTGTATTACAAGTATTAACATTCCCAGATGATCGCCTTCGTACCGTGGCTAAGCCCGTAGAGAAAGTGACGCCTGAGATTCAAAAACTCGTCGATGACATGATTGAAACCATGTACGACGAAGAAGGAATTGGTCTTGCGGCCACCCAAGTCGATGTTCACCAACGTATCGTGGTGATCGACATTTCGGACACCCGTGATGAGCCAATGGTGCTTATCAATCCAGAAATCATCGAGAAACGCGGTGAAGATGGGATTGAAGAGGGCTGCCTATCGGTGCCTGGCGCACGCGCTTTAGTGCCTCGCGCAGCCGAAGTGACGGTCAAAGCGCTCAATCGCGATGGTGAAGAATTTACCTTCGAGGCGGATGACCTACTGGCGATTTGTGTTCAGCACGAACTTGACCACCTAGAAGGCAAGCTCTTTGTCGATTACCTATCGCCACTGAAGCGTAAACGCATCCAAGACAAACTGGCGAAGATCAAGCGCTTCAACGAGAAACAATCCGCCGGTAAGTAAGCGTATTACTGAGAAAGAAAAGATAAGGAACGTACCTTGAGCAAACCACTTAAGATTGTTTTTGCTGGTACTCCGGACTTCGCCGCCCGTCACTTGGCGGCGTTGTTGTCTTCGGAGCACGACGTCATTGCCGTGTACACCCAACCCGACCGCCCTGCTGGTCGCGGTAAAAAGCTCACCGCGAGCCCAGTCAAACAGATTGCCCTTGATCATGACATTGCGGTCTACCAACCGGAAAACTTTAAGTCTGAAGAGGCCAAGCAAGCGTTGGCGGATTTAGACGCCGATTTGATGGTCGTCGTCGCGTACGGTTTGCTGCTGCCGCAAGCGGTATTGGATACGCCTAAACTGGGCTGTATCAACGTGCACGGTTCGATTTTGCCACGTTGGCGAGGCGCAGCGCCGATTCAGCGCGCCATTTGGGCGGGCGATGAAGAAACCGGCGTCACCATCATGCAGATGGACATTGGCCTCGATACTGGCGACATGCTCTCCATCGCGCGCTTGCCGATCGAAAGCAGCGACACCAGTGCGTCCATGTACGAAAAGTTGGCCGATTTAGGCCCAAGTGCGCTATTGGACTGTCTCACTGACATCGCACAAGGCAGCGCCGTCGCCACCAAGCAAGATGATGCCCTGGCTAACTACGCCAAAAAGCTCAGCAAAGAGGAAGCCCGCATCAACTGGCATGACGACGCCGAGCACATTGAGCGCTGCGTGCGCGCGTTCAACCCGTGGCCAATGAGCCACTTTGAAACGGCCGATAACAGCATCAAGGTTTGGCAAAGCCGCGTGGCGGAGCACACCACAGACCAAGCGGCGGGTACCATTATCCAAGCAGACAAAACCGGCATCTATGTCGCAACAGGCAAAGGCGTATTAGTCCTTTCTCAACTGCAAGTGCCGGGTAAAAAAGCCATGTCGGTGCAAGATATTCTCAACGCCCGAGCAAGTTGGTTCGAAGTGGGCTCGGTACTGAGCTAACCCTTCACACCCTGTCATTGCGCTGCAATGAATCACGTACATTTTGAGGGCAGAGATGCCCTCCCTTATTTAAGGTATTGATTATGAATGTTCGCGCTGCTGCCGCTAACGTTATCTTCCAAGTGGTCGACAAAGGTCAATCACTCTCGCATGCGCTGCCTGCCGCGCAAAAGACCATCAAACCGCGTGACCACGCTCTGCTGCAAGAGATTTGCTACGGCGCTTTGCGTTACTTGCCGCGTTTAGAGTCTATTGCCAACGAATTGATGGATAACCCGCTCAAGGGTAAAAAACGCGTTTTTCACCATTTGATTTTGGTGGGGATCTACCAACTGAGTTTTATGCGCATCCCTTCGCACGCGGCGGTCGCGGAAACCGTGGAAGCGACCAAAACCTTGCGCGGCCCAAGCCTGCGCGGTTTGATTAACGCGGTATTGCGTAACTACCTACGCAATCAAGAAGAGCTGGATGCCTTTGCGACCAGTCACAATGCCGGCAAGTATGGCCACCCTAACTGGCTACTGAAGTTGCTGCAAGAGCACTACCCACAGCAGTGGGAGCGCATTGTTAAGGCGAACAATCAAAAAGCGCCGATGTGGCTACGCGTCAACCGCCAGCACCACACCCGCGATCAGTACATCGCTTACCTGAATGATGAAAACATAGAATTCACCCTTCACCCTGAGGCCGCTGACGCCATAAAATTGGCCAAACCTTGTGATGTGAACCTATTGCCCGGCTTCGATCGCGGTTGGGTTTCCGTGCAGGATGCCGCCGCACAGTTGTCTGTCGATTACCTTCAGCCACAAGAAGGGGAGCTGATTCTCGACTGCTGCGCCGCGCCAGGTGGCAAGACGGCACACATTCTTGAGCACACGCAAGACACCGAAGTGGTGGCGATTGATGCCGATCCTACTCGCCTTAACCGCGTGCATGACAACCTCGAGCGATTACAGTTGAGAGCCGATGTGATTTGCGGCGATGCGCGCTACCCACATCAGTGGTGGCAAGGTGAGCAGTTTGACCGTATTCTACTCGATGCCCCTTGCTCGGCAACCGGTGTGATTCGACGCCATCCGGACATCAAATGGCTGCGCCGCGCTGATGACATTGAAGCGCTGTCAGCGTTGCAGAGTGAAATCCTCGATGCCATGTGGCAACAACTGAAAGCGGGCGGTACCTTAGTCTATGCCACCTGCTCGATTGCGCCGCAAGAGAACGTTGAGCAAGTGCGCGCTTTCCTCTCACGTACGTCCGATGCACAGCTGATCGGCAGTGAGGAATCTCAGCCTGGCCGACAAATTCTTCCGGGTGAAGAGGACATGGACGGCTTCTACTATGCAGTTTTGAAAAAAGCGGTGTGAAGAAAAAGCGGTAGGTCTTAAGTCAAGCAATACGCCGCAATAAACAAGGACAGTGCGCCCCGTCATAGGGGCGATGACGACGTTCAAGAGAGCAAAAGATGAAGATCATTATTCTCGGTGCCGGACAAGTTGGCGGTACATTGGCAGAAAACTTGGTGGGTGAAAACAACGACATCACCATCGTCGACAAAGACAGCGACCGCCTACGTGAACTGCAAGATAAGTACGATCTGCGCGTGGTCAATGGTTACGCCAGCCACCCTGACGTGCTACGTGAAGCAGGCGCTCAAGACGCCGATATGTTGGTGGCCGTGACCAATATGGACGAAACTAACATGGCCGCCTGCCAAGTGGCCTTCACGTTATTCAACACGCCAAACCGCATTGCACGTATTCGTTCGCCCCAGTATCTCGCCGAGAAAGAAGCCCTGTTTCAATCCGGTGCCGTGCCGGTCGATCATCTGATTGCACCAGAAGAGCTGGTCACTAGCTATATTGAACGTCTGATCCAATACCCCGGCGCCTTACAGGTGGTCAGTTTTGCTGAGCAAAAGGTCAGCCTAGTGGCCGTAAAAGCCTACTACGGTGGCCCTTTGGTTGGTAACGCCCTCTCAGCGCTGCGTGAACACATGCCGCACATTGACACCCGCGTGGCGGCGATTTTCCGTCAAGGTCGCCCTATTCGTCCGCAAGGCACCACCATCATCGAAGCGGACGACGAAGTCTTTTTCGTCGCTGCAAGTAACCACATTCGCTCCGTCATGAGTGAATTGCAGCGTCTTGAGAAACCCTATCGCCGAATTATGATTGTCGGCGGGGGCAACATCGGTGCCAGCTTGGCCAAACGTCTGGAACACACCTACAGTGTTAAACTGATTGAACGCAGCTATCAACGCGCAGAACGTCTCTCAGAAGAGTTGGAAAACACCATTGTCTTTTGTGGTGACGCCGCCGATCAAGAGTTGCTCACCGAAGAGAATATCGACCAAGTCGATGTCTTTATTGCGCTCACCAACGAAGATGAAACCAACATCATGTCCGCCATGCTGGCCAAGCGCATGGGTGCGAAAAAGGTGATGGTGCTGATCCAACGCGGGGCTTACGTCGATTTGGTCCAAGGCGGCGTGATAGATGTGGCGATTTCGCCGCAGCAAGCGACGATTTCAGCGCTGCTGACGCACGTGCGCCGTGCTGACATTGTTAACGTCTCTTCATTGCGCCGTGGCGCGGCAGAAGCGATTGAAGCGGTGGCACACGGTGACGAATCGACCTCGAAAGTGGTCGGCCGCGCGATTGGTGAAATCAAACTGCCTCCAGGTACCACCATTGGTGCCATTGTTCGCGGTGAAGAAGTGCTGATCGCACACGACAGAACCGTGATTGAACAAGATGACCACGTGGTGATGTTCCTTGTCGATAAGAAATACATCCCTGACGTGGAAACCCTCTTCCAACCGAGTCCGTTCTTCCTTTAAGGGGACGACCTTATGGTGAATTTTCGCCCGGTTCTATTCGTCATTGGCCTCGTGCTCTCTAAGCTGGCGCTGTTTATGTACGTGCCGACGCTGGTGGCGTTTGTCACCGGCACCGCAGGCTTTTTGGAGTTTGGTCAAGCGGTGCTGATCACCCACTTGGTCGCCTTTGTCTGCTTGACGATTGGCCGAACTCGGCGCTTTCGCCTGAGCGTGCGAGACATGTTCCTCATCACCAGTTTGGTGTGGACGATTGCCAGCGCGTTTGCCGCGCTGCCGTTTGTGTTCATCAACCACATCAGCTTCACCGACGCCTATTTTGAAACCATGTCGGGCATCACCACCACAGGTTCAACGGTCCTCAGCGGGCTCGATGAGATGGCGCCGAGCATCTTATTGTGGCGCTCGATTTTGCAGTGGCTTGGTGGCATTGGCTTTATTGTTATGGCGGTCGCCGTCTTGCCGATGCTCAATGTCGGCGGTATGAAACTGTTTCATACCGAATCCTCTGATTGGTCGGACAAAAGTAGCCCGCGCGCCAAAACCGTGGCGAAAAACATCGTCATCGTCTATTTGACCCTCACCGGCCTTTGCCTGCTCGGCTACTTGATGACAGGCATGACGCTGTTTGAAGGGATCAACCACGCCTTTACCACCTTGTCCACGGGCGGCTACTCGACCTCTGACGGTTCGATGAACCATTTCTCCCATGGCGCGCATTGGGTGGGCACACTCTTTATGTTCTTGGGCGGGTTACCGTTTTTGCTTTTTGTCTCCGCGCTGCGCAAACGCCGTTTGAATGAGCTGGCCAGTGACGCGCAAGTGCGCGGTTTCACCCTTTTGTTTCTCGCCAGCAGCGTGATCATTGCCAGTTGGCTGGTCGTGCGTGATGGCTACACGGTGGCGGATGCGCTGCGAGTCTCCATGTTTAACATCGTCTCGGTGGTCACCACCACCGGATTCGGCTTAGAAGATTTCACCGCCTGGGGCGCACTGCCGACCACCTTGTTTGCCTTCTTGATGATGGCGGGCGCCTGCTCGGGTTCCACCTCTGGCGGCATCAAAATCTTCCGTTTTCAAATCGCCATTACGCTGCTCAATAAGCAGATGATGAAACTGATTCACCCGTCTGGGGTCTTCGTCCAGCGCTACAATCAGCGCCCAGTCAACGATGATATTGTGCGCTCAGTGGTGGCGTTTGGTTTGATGTTCTTCATCACCATTATTTTCATTGCAGGTTGCTTGAGTGCGCTCGGCCTTGACCCTATCACCAGCATTTCCGGTGCGATTACCGCGGTCGCCAACGTCGGCCCGGGTATGGGCAGTGTCATCGGCCCTACGGGCAATTTCGCTCCCCTGCCCGACACCGCCAAATGGTTACTCAGTTTTGGGATGCTGATGGGACGACTAGAAATTCTCACCTTGCTCGTGTTGTTCTTCCCCGCCTTTTGGCGCCGATAGGCACTCGGCCTTCCTCTGTGGGCTTATCGGATAGGCAGCTGATAGATGGCAAAGAAGTGACAGGCGCAACCCGCCAAAACAAACAGATGCCAAATGGCGTGGTTGTAGGGAATACGTTTCGCGACATAAAACACCACGCCCAGTGAGTAGACCACGCCGCCAATCGCCAGCAGCATCAAGCTTTCCAGTGGTAAGATCATCGCCAGTTGATAAATCACCACCAGCGACAGCCACCCCATCAATAAATAGGTCACCAGTGAGAGGCGTTTGAAGCGATAAACGAACGCCACTTTCATCACAATCCCTACCAAGGCAATCAGCCAGATCACCACCATCAAACCGATCGCGAGCGGCGTTCTGAGCGCAATCAATAAAAATGGCGTGTAACTGCCGGCAATCAGCAAGTAAATGGCGCAGTGATCGAAGGTTTTCAGTGCCCGTTTGGCTCGCGGCACATCAATAGCATGATAGAGGGTCGACGCCAAAAACAGCAGTATCATGCTGGCGCCATACAGGCTATAGCTGACCCAAGATAAGGCGTCCGCCTGCTGCTCGAAGGCGCGCAGCAGCAAGGCCACCAGCCCGACCACACTGAGCAATAAACCCAAACCGTGGCTGAGCATATTGGCTCGCTCTTCTTCGCGGCTGTAAGAGGATAAAAGCGTCGACATAGGCATCACTCTGGAGCATTAGAATAAACACTCCAGAGTATGCCATGTTCAGCTTACAAGTGTAAGCTTAAATTAGATAAGGTTACTGATGAGGCTCAAGAATGCGCATCGAGGTAGTTCAGTACCTGCTCGCCTGCCTCTTCTGCGGGGGTACTGAGCGGAATGGAAAGCTGGCGTTTCAACTGCCCCATACCCAGCAGGCTCGCGAGCATCCCTTTTGCTCCTTCACGGTGGCGATCAATTTCAAACCACATTTGCAGTTCGTCTTCACTGCGATACGCCACCACTTCTAACTCTCGCCAACGACCATGAAACGGCCCTGTGGTCGGCACAAACTCAAACTCCTGCACAAAAGGCAGAGCAAAGCCATCCACCGCTTCACACTCCACCTGGCGAATACGCAGCCCCTGCGCTTCTAACGCAGTAAAGATACCATCAAGCAGAGGATCGGGGCGCACCGTCAAAATGTCTTTGTCGGTCGGATCTTTGGCCATCGCAATGTCGAGGCCAGTCTCAAGCCACACCTTGGAATCACCAATGGTGACTGGCGTATTCCACGGCACATCCAACTCCACTTCGAAATCGCGCGTCTCACCAGGCTCAATCGTAAACGCATAAGGCAGCGTCCACGTCGCCAGTGTATAACTGGTGGGCACGCGGCGCATTCGACCGGCGTTGTGGTCACTTTTATGGTGATTGTCCGGCACTTCTTTGATGTAACGGCAGTAGAGTTTGAGTTCGATGTTGTCTATCTCTTGCGCACTCGAACCGCCATAGACATGAATGGTGACGTTCACCTTCTGCCCCGGGTATAACACCTCTTGGCGCAGTACTGAATCCACTTTGGCACTTCCAATACCAAAGCTCGCGAGGGTTTTCTTGAAAAACGACATACACACCTCCCTTATGGGTGAAACCACCAAGCAGACCCTCACTATAGCGCGCTTTATCTCGCCAAAGTTTCTGTCTACTCACAGAATAATAGAGAATGAAAAACAGTGATCGATTAGTTATCGACCAATTCTACCCTTAGTGCTACTCTAACGATTGATATGCATGCATATCAACAATCCTGGTTAATTATTTGGATTGGCGAAAGCCAGAAGAGCCAACCTTCAGCAGCATTAAGGTGACGTTGAAGCTCAACTCATAGTTAATTCAGGCCATTAAATTGGCAATGGAGATGCCTGACAGTTAGGTACATCGATGCGCCCAGCAGCAGTCAGGTTTTCGCACACAAACCGTAGTGCGATGCGTCGTCGTAGTGGATTTGCGTCTGCTCCAACGGCAAAAAAAGTCAACCCTGCGATGACGTTAGTGGAACAGACAACTCTTTTGATGTCTGTCCCATCAAAAGCGGTAAAAGCAGCATAATGAAAAGCGCAGCTTCGTCTGCGCTTTTTCTTTGCCCCCTGATTACGCCCATTGACGATAAGCACGGCACGATTCGCGTTGCTCTCTGCACGTCCCTTTTGCTACCTTAAGGCAAAACATTATAAAAATTGTGGAGAACAGCATGAAGTGTCACCGTATTGAAGAGTTATTGGAACTGCTTGAGCCAGAATGGCAAAAAGACCAAGAGATGAACTTATTGGCGTTTATCGTCAAACTCAGCCAAGAGGCAGGGTATCAAGGCAAACTTGAAGAGCTGACCGATGATGTCCTTATCTATCATCTAAAAATGCGCAATAGCGCAAAAGACGAGATGATTCCCGGGCTCAAAAAAGATCAAGAAGATGACTTTAAAACCGCGATTTTGCGTGCGCGCGGTTTAATTGATTAAGCGACGCATTGCGTCACGGATCAGGTATGGCGATCTTAGGGTCGCTTTTTTATCGCTAAACCATCTAGTAGCACGTGTTATTAGTCATTATGGTTATAGCATGTAGGCTAATTTGTGGTTAAAGCTTGATAGTCTTAAAGAAAACCCATTCCTATTGCGTATATAATCGCCAGCTAACAATAAAAAAAACAGATCACAAGATCTCCAACAACTTGAACTCGGCTGCGCCGCACTGGGCCAAGTTGACAGGAGACCAGAGCAAAGTCGGACGCAACAAGGGCGACACACCCTTGCTTTAGCCTATAAGGAAGCACCATGAGTCAAGATAAGATCGATGTCAAAGACGTGACTCCGAAAACCTTCAATCCCAAAACTCACAAAAACAACGGCGACAGATTTAACCCAAGCAATCGCATCTACGTCAGAGAAAGCAAAGGCACCTTCCAAAAGCTGCGCCGCTATGGTGGCTGGTTTCTATTGCTGCTGTTTACGCTTATCCCGTGGATCCCTTACGGCGATCGTCAGGCGATTTTGCTCGACATCGGTCAGCAACAATTTAACTTTTTTAGTACCACACTCTATCCGCAAGATCTCACCTTGCTCGCGTTGCTGTTCGTGATTGCGGCCTTTGCGCTGTTTTTTATCACCACGTTTTTAGGCCGCGTATGGTGTGGCTACCTCTGCCCGCAAACCGTGTGGACCTTTATGTACATCTGGTTTGAAGAGAAACTGGAGGGCAGCGCAAATAAACGCCGCAAACAAGACTCTGGCCGCTTGACCGCCTCACTCGCGTGGCGAAAAACCCTCAAGCACATGGCGTGGCTGGCCATTGCGTTAGCCACGGGCTTTACCTTCGTTGGCTATTTTGTGCCAGTGAAATCCTTAGTGGTCGAGTTTTTTACCCTCAACGCGTCGTTTTGGCCGGTATTTTGGGTGCTGTTTTTCGCGGGCTGTACCTACGGCAATGCTGGCTGGATGCGCTCGATCATGTGTATTCACATGTGCCCGTATGCACGTTTCCAATCGGCAATGTTCGACAAAGACACCTTTATCGTCGGTTATGACAGTGCACGCGGTGAGCAGCGCGGCCCGCGCTCGCGCAAAGCCGATCCCAAACAGCTCGGTTTAGGCGATTGCATCGATTGCGATCTGTGCGTGCAAGTGTGCCCAACCGGCATCGATATTCGTGATGGTTTGCAATATGAGTGCATCAACTGCGGCGCTTGTATCGATGCGTGCGATCACACCATGGAGCGGATGGGCTACGACAAAGGGCTCATCAGTTACACCACCGAGCACCGTCTCTCCGGCAAGCACACCAAGGTGATGAGACCAAAACTGCTCGGCTACGGCGCGGTGCTATTGGTGATGATTGGGCTGTTCTTCGTTCAAGTCGCCAGCGTTGACCCCGCAGGGCTGAGCGTGCTGCGTGACCGCAATCAGCTGTTTAGAGTCAACGGCTCTGGGGAAATTGAAAATACCTACACGTTGAAGATCATCAATAAAACCCAGCAACGTCAGGAGTATCAACTCTCTGTTGAAGGGCTGAGTGATGCCACTTGGTATGGTAAACAGACAGTACAAGTGGCGCCTGGGGAAGTCCTCAACTTGCCAATGAGCTTGGGTGTCGACCCGGACAATCTCAGCTCACCTGTCGCGACAATCCAGTTTATACTGTCCGACAGCCAAGACTTTACCACCCAAGTGGAAAGTCGCTTTATCAAGAAGCTGTGACCATCGTTTAACGAGATAAGGTCCATTCAATCATCTTGATAAAAATGCGTCGAGAGGCGACGCTCTAAGGTGAAGGGCTCATGATGAGCCCTTTTTGCCCCTCACGACCATGCTCGCGTCATGCATGGTTCTTTTTCTCAGTCACAAGAAACCGGCTATGACACAACAGACTCCCTCAACACACGCCTTTAACTTTGATGCCCTTACCCCGGATTTTATGTGGTACGCGCTAGAGAGCATCGGCATTCGCGCTGAATCCGGCTTTTTGCCACTCAATAGCTATGAAAACCGCGTGTATCAATTTAGCGATGAAGAGCGCCAACGTTATGTGGTCAAGTTCTATCGTCCTGAGCGCTGGAGCGCCGAACAAATTCAGGAAGAGCACGATTTCACCCAAGAGATGGTCGAAGCGGAGATCCCCGTCGCGCCGCCACTGGCCATCAATGGTGCCACTTTGCATCACTACCAAGGCTATCGCTTTGCGCTGTTTGCCAGCGTGGGCGGCCGCCAATTTGAAGTGGACGATGTAGATCAGCTCGAGGGCGTCGGTCGCTATTTAGGGCGCATTCACAGTATCGGAGCCAAACAAGCGTTTGTGCATCGCCCCAGCATGAGTCTTGAGGAGTACCTCTACCAACCGAGAGCGCTGCTGCAAAATTCCGACTTTATTCCTCTTCATCTGGAAAACGCCTTTTTCAACGATCTCGACCTGCTGATCGCCTCACTCGAAGCGCAGTGGGACAACAGCTATACGCCGATCAGGCTGCATGGTGACTGTCATCCCGGCAATATTTTGTGGCGTGATGGTCCGATGTTTGTCGACCTCGATGACGCGCGCAATGGACCAAGTGTTCAAGATCTTTGGATGCTGCTCAGTGGCGAACGTAGTGACAAACTGATGCAGCTTGATATTATCCTCGAAGCGTACCAAGAGTTTCATGATTTTAATGTTAACGAATTGAAACTAATCGAGCCGCTGCGCGGTCTACGTATGGTGCACTACATGGCATGGTTAGCAAAACGGTGGCAAGATCCTGCGTTCCCACTCGCCTTTCCTTGGTTTAACGACGCAAAATATTGGGAAAATCAGGTACTCGGGTTCAAAGAGCAGATATCCGCACTGAGCGAGCCCCCCTTGTCATTAATGCCACAGTGGTAAAAAAGCCTTTTAAAATGGAGTCATTATGAAAAAACTGTTTGCACTTGTCGCCGCCCTATTCCTCAGTGTTTCGGCACACGCGGCTCAGTACAACGAAGGTGAGCACTACAAAGTGCTGAACATGGAACCGTCAAGCAAGCCTGTGGTGACGGAGTTTTTCTCCTTCTACTGCCCACACTGTAACTCGATGGAACCCGTGATTGTCCAGCTCAAAGCTCAGCTACCTGAAGGGGTGAAGTTGCAGAAAAATCACGTCTCGTTCATGGGTGGCAACATGGGCCTTTCCATGAGCAAAGCGTACGCGACTATGGTGTCGCTTGGCGTGGAAGATCAAATGGTGCCGGTGATGTTTAACCGTATCCACAACTTGGGTAAAGCACCGAAGAACGACGAAGAACTGCGCCAAATCTTCACTGACGAAGGCATCGATGGCAAAAAATTCGACTCTGCTTTCAATGGCTTTGCGGTGGACTCTATGGTGCGTCGCTTTGACAAGCAGTTCAAAGACAGCGGCCTAACGGGTGTGCCTTCTATCGTGGTCAACAACCGTTACTTGGTTCAGCCGCCACGCGGTTTTACCCTAGAGCAATACTTTGACTTGGTGAACTACCTGCTGACTCAATAAGCCAGTCATCATCGTCAAACGAAAAAAGGAGCCTCGGCTCCTTTTTTGATGGGTCACTGTTTTGATGACGGTGTTTTTGATGGCCGTATTTTTGAAGACCGTAAGTGCGATAACGGTAGGTCTGATGGAAGTGGATGGGATGATGATGACTGCTCATGGATTGCTTTGAGCTGCGCATCTTTCCTCTGCCAAACTTCACCGAGCCACTGCTGAAACTGGCGTTTATAAGGCTTGTCATTGAAATAGTCACCCAGCACCTGCTCATCCACCGGCAACACGTGCACGCGAACCACGATCTTGGTCATTTTGCCCATCAACACATCGCGAAACGGTTTATCTGGGTTATTTGGGTACGCGAGCGTTACGTCTAGGATATTATCAAACTGCTCGCCCATCGCCGCTAAGGTATAGGCGATACCGCCGGATTTCGGTTGCAACAGATACTCATAACCGGCTTTGCTGCGACGCAATTTCTCTGGCGTGACACGGGTGCCTTCCACGTAGTTCACCACTGTGGTCGGGCTATGTTTGAATTTGGCGCACGAGCGACGTGTGGTTGCCAAGTCTTGTCCCCGTTTTTCAGGATGACGCAGCAGGTATTCGCGCGAATAACGGCGCATAAATGGCATATCCAGCGCCCAACACGCCATGCCAATAAACGGCACGTAGAGCAGTTGCTGCTTGAGGAAAAACTTCGGCATCGGGATTTTGTCTTTAAATACCGAGCAGAGCACCACAATGTCGGTCCAGCTTAGATGATTGCTGATCATCAGATACCAACCATCGCGCTTGAGCGCATCTGCCCCTTGTACATCCCACTCCACGCGGTTTGAGAGGCTCAAAATCGCGGTGTTGACCGTCGCCCACAACCACATCACCCGATTGGCCAATGCCGTCCCCTTCGCTTTCAGCTCGGGCGTGGGTAACAGCAACTTCAACAGCGCAATGAGACAAATGAGCAGAGAGCAGACAGCAGAATTGAGCGCCACCAGCAACACGTTCATTACCAGTAATAAATAGGCCAACATAGTGAAATAGTGAGATCCAATGAGTAGTTTACGATGTATGTTGCGTAATAATCTTGTCGTGTGTTCAAGATAACTTGGGTTTTAAAAAAGCGCGTGCAATTATACAAGTCCTTGACCACATTGGAATCATTAAGGCGATGGTCTGAGTAGTTGGCCGCGCCACGCACTGGAGTTTTAGGAGACGGAAATGGATGTTCGCTTTGCAATACCGGTTTTATCGCTTATCGCCACCTCGTTATGTTCGGCAAGCGCCGCTGCTAATCCGAACGGTCGCCCGGGGCTCAGTGGCGAGATTTCGCTCAATGCGCTCTATCTTTCCTCCACCTCCAACTTCAACACGTCAGGTGATGAGGTCATCAACAGCATCGAGCAAAGTGGCACCAGCGACAGCAGTGTGGTCCCTGCGCCGCTTGGCAACATTCGCTATACCTTTGGCTCAAAAGGCGACAAACAACTCTATGCCGGTACCTCGCGCGATGACATTGCCATCGGCACCCTCGCACTTGAGCTCGGCTATAAACAGCGTTTAGCGTATGGCACCACGGTGGATGTCTCCTATTTGCCAACGGTGATGTCTGGCGAAGTGTGGCAAGACCCGTACCTTGTCGGCGTAGCGCGCGCTACCACCGATGAAAAAGGCGACGCGTATCGACTCAAGCTGGGCAATATTCTCGGCACAGGCATCAACCTTGATAGCGCTTACGGCAAAAAAAAGGTCGATGACGAGCGTTCAGGACTGACACAACTCACGCCAGACAATGCCTTAGCCCTGCGCCGTGACAGCGACAACTACTACCTCAAAGGCAGTGTGCGCGTGCCTTTCAGTCGCGCCGCCTTTGTGGTGCCTGCGATCATCTACACACGCAGTGATGCCGAAGGGGCCGCCAACTCATTTCGCTCTTGGGGCGGAGAAGTCTCTCTCTTTCAGCGTATTGCTCGTCATCAGCTAGTGCTCACCGCGGGCTATAGCAGCCGCGACTATGACGCCATTCACCCTCTGTATGGTCAAACTCGCAGTGAAGACAAACTCAGTGTGTTTGCCGCTTATGAGCTGCAACAGTTTCTCGGCTGGCCAAATTTATCCTTGGTCTCCTTCGCCGGGTACAATGAAACCGACGCCAACCTCGACTTTTTTGACGAAAAACAAGCGCTGTTCTCTTTGGGTTTAAGCTTTCAGTTCTAACCCACCCAACAGGGCGTGCGGCGTTCGTTGCCCTCAACTTGGTGTCACACCGCCTGCGCAGTCAACTGCTTGAGCAAGCGATCCATCGCGCGATAACCGAGCGCCTCGGCCAAATGAGGTCGCTCTATTTCCTTTGCACCATCCAAATCGGCGATGGTGCGTGCCACTTTGATGATGCGGTGATAGGCGCGAATCGACAGCCCCAATCGGTGCAGCGCCGTTTCCAAAAACTCTGCATCGGCTTTCTTGAGTGGGCAAAATGCCTCAATATCGCGACTGCCTAGCAGCGCGTTGACACACTCACTGCGCGCTAACATGGTCTCTCTTGCCTGCGCTACGCGCTGCCTAACCTGCTCGGTAGGCTCACCGCGATCGCCCCCTTCAGATAAGGTGCCTTTGGGCAGTGCAGGGATCTCAATCGACATATCAAACCTATCGAGCAAAGGCCCAGACAAACGGCTCAAATAGCGCAAAATGGCCTGAGGATTAACGCGAGTTTGGTTGCCCTCGTAGTAGCCAGTCGGACTCGGATTTAGCGCACCCACCAGCTGAAAGCGAGCGGGAAAGCGCGTCTTACCTTGCGCTCTGGAGATAATGATCTCCCCGGATTCGAGTGGCTCGCGCAGTGAATCGAGCACTTTTCTCTCGAACTCGGGCATCTCGTCCAAGAAGAGTAAGCCATTGTGTGCCAAAGAAATTTCACCCGGCCTTGGCAAGCTCCCCCCACCCACCAATGCCGCCATTGAGCTGGAGTGATGCGGCGCGCGAAAAGGGCGCTGTTTCCAGTTGTGGGCGTTGATTTCTTGCTGAGTCAGCGAAGTGACGGAGGCGGTTTCCATCGCTTCAGCTTCGGTCATCTCTGGCAGTAAATCGCACAGACGCGACGCAAGCATGGTTTTGCCTGTACCGGGTGGGCCCAAAAACAACAAGTTATGATTGCCTGCTGCGGCAATTTCCAACGCACGCTTGCCTTGTTGCTGACCAATAATGTCTTGCAAACAGCGGGTCGCGCGCAGCGGCTTGGTGGGCTCTGGCGCACTTTGAAACAGATTCAAGCTCTGTTGTCCGCACACATCCGCGCACACCTCTAGCAAGCTGCTGGCCGACTTGTGCACCGCCGCGCCCACTAGCGCCGCTTGATCGCCGTTGTGTTTGGGCACCACCAAGCAGCGCTGAGCTCGACTGGCAGCAAGCGCGGCGGGCAACACCCCTTTCACGCGGCGAATTTTGCCCGACAGGGCCAATTCGCCGATGTACTCTTTGTCGCTCATCGCCGAGAGTGGGATCTGATCTGAGGCCGCCAAAATCCCAAGCGCGATCGGCAAATCAAAGCGCCCGCCCTCTTTAGGCAGATCGGCGGGCGCGAGGTTGACGGTAATTCGCTTGGCGGGAAATTCAAACCGAGAGTTGATGATGGCGCTGCGCACTCTATCTCGTGACTCTTTGACGGTGGTTTCCGGCAGCCCCACTAGGGTAAAACCGGGCATCCCATTGCTGATATGGACTTCCACCGTCACCGGTGGGGCTTCGACACCCACCGATGCGCGGCTATGAATCACGGCTAAACTCATGTGTTCCCTCTGATTGAATTGACTAGGCGTGATGTTATATAGCGTGTAGAGAAGCAACGGGAATGTGAAAAAAGAATGACTTTTTGCTTGTCATGTAACGGAATTCTATGTTACCACTAGTGACGCAATCAATTTCGTACGAAATTAAGCCGACGCACGTAACGACTGAATGAGTGATACGGGCTATCGGTACGAACAGCGACACAACATCAAAGTAAATAATTAAATATGAATTTCTACGCCCGCTTCACTTCACTGCTAGCCCTGATTATCGTGGTCATTATTGATTCCGCGCGGGGGATGGTGGGCGACAAATAACCACAGATTCTAAAAAACCCCCGCACTGAAAAGTCCGGGGGTTTTTTTCAACCTATGGGATGGCAGAATTTTAAGCGTTAGACAGTTCATCATTAAGAACTGCAGGAAGAATGGGAGCGCACATGACGTGCAGAGCAACACAACAAGACTGCCAAGCCACTCGCTGTCACAAGACACAAGGTCGCAGTCACAAGACACAGGGAGGCCTTTGATGACTGGTGCAGAGTTAGTCGTAGCCGCATTAAAACAGCAAGGCATCCAAACTGTCTTTGGGTACCCCGGCGGGGCCATCATGCCAATTTACGATGCCCTTTATGATGGCGGTGTTGAGCACATTTTGTGTCGACACGAGCAAGGCGCCGCAATGGCCGCCATTGGAATGGCGCGAGCCACTCAAGAAGTGGCCGTCTGTATGGCAACCTCAGGACCGGGCGCCACCAACTTGGTCACTGGCCTTGCCGATGCCTTTATGGACTCCATTCCACTGGTGGCGATCACCGGACAGGTCGCCAGTTCACACATCGGCACCGACGCATTCCAAGAGATGGATGTGATTGGCATGTCGCTGTCGTGTACCAAGCACAGCTACCTAGTGACCGACATCAACGAACTGGCGCCCACCTTAGCCGAAGCATTTGAAGTCGCCAAGACCGGCCGCCCTGGCCCTGTGATTGTCGACATTGCCAAAGATGTCCAACTGGCCAGCGCGCCGGTTTCTGTTCTCCCTTCTTTCACTCCACCTGCCATGCCACGCGCTAGCGCTGATGAGATTGCCAAAGCGCAAGATCTGCTGTCACACAGTGCCCGCCCCGTATTATACGTCGGTGGTGGTGTGCAACTTGGCCATGCCACGGGCGCCGTGCGCGAGTTTTTGCGCCTCAACCCGATGCCATCGGTCAGCACACTCAAAGGCTTAGGGACGATTGAACGTCATGACCCACACTACTTAGGCATGCTTGGCATGCACGGCACCAAAGCCGCCAACTTGATTGTGCAAGAGTGTGATTTATTGATTGCCGTTGGTGCCCGTTTTGATGATCGCGTGACCGGCAAACTCGACACCTTTGCGCCAAACGCCAAAGTGATTCATATCGATATCGACGCCGCCGAAATCCACAAGCTACGCCAAGCCAATGCGCCTGTTCGCAGTGAAATTGGCGTTGCGCTGTCGCAGCTCGAATTGTCTCAAGACATAACACCGTGGGTGAAGCACAGCGAGAGCTTACGCAGTGGCTTTAAGTGGCGCTATGACCACCCGGGCTCATTGATTTACGCGCCGGGCTTATTGAAAACCTTGTCGGATATGATGCCGGACAGCAGCATCGTCTCGACCGATGTTGGCCAGCACCAAATGTGGGCGGCGCAGCACATCCAGCCGCGCGAGCCGCAAAACTTCATCACCTCAGCCGGCCTTGGCACTATGGGATTTGGCTTACCGGCAGCCATGGGCGCCGCCGTTGCCAGACCGGGCGATCAATCGATTCTGGTCACCGGTGATGGCTCATTTATGATGAACATTCAGGAACTGGGCACGTTAAAGCGTCGTCAGATCCCGGTGAAAATTGTACTACTCAACAACCAACGCCTCGGCATGGTGCGTCAATGGCAATCGCTGTTCTTTGATGGCCGCCACAGTGAAACCATTCTGGATGACAACCCTGATTTTGTTATGTTGGCGAAAGCGTTCGACATTCCGGGTAAAACCATCAGCCGCAAAGAAGAAGTCGGCCCTGCGCTAAAAGAGATGCTTGAGAGCGAGACGTCGTACTTGCTGCATGTCCTTATCGATGAAGAAGAAAACGTATGGCCGCTGGTTCCACCGGGCGCGTCCAACAACGATATGCTGGAGAACACTTAACATGGAAAGATACTTAATTGATATTAAAGCCGATGATAAACCGGTACTGCTAGAGCGTGTTCTTCGCGTGGTTCGTCATCGTGGTTTTGTCGTCAAACAGGTGGCCGGTACGCAAAACCACTCCAGCAAAATCGCCAGCGTAGAGATCATCGTCGACAGCGACCGCCCAATTTCATTTCTCACCAATCAGATTGAAAAACTGTGGGACGTGCGCAGTGTCGAAGTGACGCAAATTGCGAATGACGCATTGCCAAACAATAACCTACAACAACAAATTTGCGCATAAGGAAGGCAATCATGGCAACAAAAACCGCAGACTACATCTGGTTCAACGGCGAGATGGTCCCTTGGGCCGAAGCCAATGTGCACGTGCTGACCCATGCGATGCACTATGGCACCTCCGTGTTTGAAGGCGTGCGCTGCTACAATACGCCTAAAGGGCCGATTGTTTTCCGTCACCGCGAACACGCGCAGCGTCTCAAAGACTCCGCCAAAATTTACCGTTTCCCAATTCCTTACAGCATCGATGACATAATGGAAGCGACCCGCGAAACCCTGCGCCAAAATAAGCTTGATAACGCTTATATCCGTCCGCTCGGTTTTGTCGGCAACGTCGGCTTGGGCGTTTGCCCGCCCGCGGATACCGAAATGGATCTCATCATCGCCGCCTTCCCTTGGGGCTCTTACCTAGGTGAAGAAGCGCTAGAGAAAGGCGTTGATGCGATGATCTCCAGTTGGAATCGCGCCGCGCCGAACACCATCCCAACCGCAGCAAAAGCGGGTGGTAACTACCTCTCTTCCTTGCTGGTTGGCGGTGAAGCCCGTCGTCACGGCTACGATGAAGGGATCGCGTTGAGCGTCGATGGCTACTTGTCTGAAGGGGCGGGTGAGAACATTTTTGTCATCAAAAATGGCGTGATCACCACTCCACCGGCCACCAGTGCGATTTTGCCTGGTATTACCCGTGATTCGATCATGACGCTCGCGCGTGACATGGGTTATGACGTCCGCGAAGCCAACATTGCGCGTGAAGCGCTCTACCTTGCCGATGAAGTCTTTATGACCGGCACGGCGGCGGAAGTCGTTCCCGTCGCAACCATTGATAAAATCGAAGTGGGCAGTGGCCGTCGAGGCCCTATCACTCAAGCCCTTCAAACGGCCTACTTTGGCCTATTCAACGGCACCACTGAAGATAAGTGGGGCTGGTTAGATTACGTTTACCCCGCAGACGCAGCAAAATAAGGAAGTATGCAAGATGCCTAAATACAGATCCGCCACCACCACTCATGGACGTAACATGGCCGGTGCTCGTGCACTTTGGCGCGCAACTGGGGTAAAAGATGAAGATTTCGGTAAACCGATCATCGCGGTAGTGAACTCGTTCACTCAGTTTGTTCCCGGTCACGTTCACCTCAAAGACATGGGCCAATTGGTGGCCCGCGAAATTGAGAAAGCAGGCGGTATTGCCAAAGAATTCAACACCATCGCGGTCGATGATGGTATTGCGATGGGTCACGGCGGCATGCTCTACTCGCTGCCTTCTCGTGAGCTGATCGCCGACTCGGTGGAGTACATGGTCAACGCCCACTGCGCGGATGCCATGGTGTGTATCTCCAACTGTGACAAAATCACACCGGGAATGCTGATGGCCTCAATGCGCCTCAATATTCCGGTGATTTTCGTCTCGGGCGGACCAATGGAAGCGGGCAAAACCAAGCTGTCTGATCAACTGATCAAGCTCGACTTAGTTGACGCGATGATCCAAGGTGCTGACCCTAAAGTCTCCGACGAGCAAAGTGAGCAGATTGAGCGCAGCGCCTGTCCAACTTGTGGTTCGTGCTCAGGCATGTTTACCGCCAACTCGATGAACTGTCTCACCGAAGCCCTCGGTCTTTCTCAGCCGGGTAACGGTTCGATGCTGGCCACACACGCCGATCGCGAGGCGCTGTTCATCAATGCCGGTAAGCGCATTGTCGAGCTGACTCGCCGCTACTACGAGCAAGAGGACGAGTCTGCCTTGCCGCGCAACATTGCCACCTTTGACGCGTTTGAAAATGCTATGGCGCTCGACATCGCCATGGGCGGCTCCACCAACACCATTTTGCACCTGCTTGCTGCGGCGCAAGAGGGTGAAGTGGACTTTGATATGGAAGACATCGACCGTCTGTCACGCCAAGTGCCTCACCTATGTAAAGTGGCGCCGTCGACGCAAAAATACCACATGGAAGATGTCCACCGAGCAGGTGGCGTCATGGCGATTTTGGGTGAGCTCGATCGCGCTGGCTTGCTGCACAATGATGCCCGCACCGTACTGGGCCTATCGATGAAAGAGCAGTTGGCGCAATACGACATCATGCAGACCGAAGACCCAGACGTGTTGAGCTTTTTCCGCGCAGGACCGGCCGGTATTCGCACCACCAAAGCCTTCTCTCAAGACTGCCGCTGGGATCGACTCGATGACGATCGCGTCTCTGGCTGTATTCGCGCCAAAGACAACGCCTTTAGCCAAGAAGGCGGCCTTGCGGTGCTGAAAGGCAACATCGCACTCGATGGCTGTATCGTCAAAACCGCTGGAGTGGACGAGAGTATCCTCAAGTTCACTGGCCCTGCGGTGGTATTTGAAAGCCAAGAAGATGCCGTAGAAGGCATTCTCGGTGGCAAAGTCAAAGCAGGCGATGTGGTCGTCATCCGCTACGAAGGCCCCAAAGGCGGCCCGGGCATGCAAGAGATGCTCTACCCTACCACCTACCTGAAATCCATGGGGCTTGGCAAAGAGTGTGCTCTGCTTACCGATGGCCGCTTCTCAGGTGGTACCTCGGGTCTCTCTATCGGTCACGCCTCTCCAGAGGCAGCCAATGGCGGAGCGATTGGCCTGGTGAAACCGGGTGATTTGATTGCGATCGACATTCCAAACCGCACCATCTCGCTTGAGGTGTCTGAGGAAGAGCTGGCGACTCGCCGCGCAGAGCAAGACAAACTGGGCTGGAAACCGGTTTCTCGCCAGCGTGAGGTCTCTTTTGCTCTGAAAGCCTACGCCAGCATGGCCACCAGCGCAGACAAAGGCGCGGTGCGTGATAAGTCCAAACTCGAGGGCTAAACCATGACTGACACGGCCACTAGCGAGAAAAAAACGACCAAAAAGCCTCAGCCCTCTGGCGCCGATTATCTGCGCCAGATCCTGCGAGCCCCAGTGTATGAAGTGGCCACAGTAACGCCGCTGCAAGCGATGCCGCGCCTATCCGCGCGCATCCATAACCATGTGCAGCTCAAACGAGAGGATCGTCAGCCGGTCCACTCGTTCAAGCTTCGCGGTGCTTATACTATGGTCTCGAGCCTGACACAGGCGCAAAAATCCGCCGGTGTAATTGCCGCCTCGGCGGGCAACCATGCCCAAGGGATGGCGCTCTCAGGCACCAAACTGGGCATTAAAACCATCATAGTGATGCCCAAAACCACGCCGGACATCAAAGTCGAGGCCGTGCGCGGTTTTGGCGGCGAAGTGGTGCTGCACGGGAGTAATTTCGATGAAGCGAAAGCCCAAGCGGAGTTACTGGCTGCCGAACATGGCTATACCTTTGTGCCGCCTTTTGACCACCCATTGGTGATCGCAGGGCAAGGGACGATCGGGATGGAGATGTTGCAGCAAAATGGCCACCTCAACTACATCTTCGTTCCTGTCGGCGGTGGCGGCTTAGCGGCCGGTGTGGCGGTATTGGTGAAGCAGTTGATGCCAGAAGTCAAAGTGATCGCGGTGGAGCCGGAAGATTCGGCCTGCTTAAAAGCGGCGTTAGATGCTGGCGAGCCTGTGGTACTTGACCAAGTCAGCATGTTTGCCGATGGCGTCGCGGTCAAACGCATTGGCGATGAGACCTTCCGTCTGTGCCAAAAATACATTGATGGTCACATCAGCGTATCAAGTGATGAGATCTGCGCCGCAGTCAAAGACATTTTTGAAGACACACGCGCCATTGCAGAGCCTTCTGGGGCACTGGCGCTGGCCGGTCTGAAAAAGTACGCGGAAAAACATCAGCTGCGCGACCAAAACCTCGGCACTGTGCTCTCTGGCGCCAACACCAACTTCCACGGTTTGCGTTACGTCTCTGAGCGCTGTGAGCTGGGCGAAAAACGTGAAGGCTTGCTCGCGGTAACCATACCGGAGCGACAAGGCGCGTTTTTTGAGTTTTGCAACCTGATCGGCGGTCGTGCCGTGACCGAGTTTAACTACCGCTACAACGACGACACCTTGGCCAATATTTTTGTTGGTGTGCGTCTGCAAGGCGGTCAAGAGGAGCTCGACCACATCATTGCCGATCTACGCGAAGGGGGCTATCCGGTGGTGGATCTCTCTGACGACGAGATGGCCAAACTGCATGTGCGCTACATGATTGGCGGCAAGCCGTCGAAACCGCTCAAGGAGCGCCTCTACAGTTTTGAGTTTCCAGAATACCCGGGGGCGCTACTGAAGTTTTTGTCGACGCTCGGCACGCACTGGAACATCAGCTTGTTTAACTATCGCAATCATGGCGCCGATTACGGTCGCGTGCTGTGTGGCTTTGAGTTAAGCGAAGAAGATCTCTCCCGCTTTGGCGCGCACCTACGCGAACTTGGCTATCAGTACAAAGACGAAACGGACAACCCGTCCTATCAGTTCTTCTTGTCCTGATCTCTCGACATTCACTGTAGAAAGTCAAAATCGATGGGCATGAACCGTGAGCCAGTCTTCGGACTGGCTTTGTTCTTCCATCCGCATCGCCCCTCTCTCCCGCTTTCTACTCACCTTACCCATTGAATAATGCGTGATACGCATGAACATAATGCTAAAGTTTCATTTTAGTCATAGTGGTTTTGCGTCTACACTCAACACAGTTCTTACTATTGCTGCACCACTGTGGAGAGTTTTATGTTTAACGCACTGATCCTAAACCAAGAAGAAAAACGCACCATCGCATCGATTGAGCAAATTGACGAAAACCAACTGCCCGAAGGCGAGGTGTTGGTGGAGGTCGATTACTCATCATTGAACTACAAAGACGGTTTGGCGATCACGGGTAAAGGTAAAATCATCCGTCAGTTCCCTATGGTTCCCGGCATTGATTTAGCGGGCACCGTGGTGCGCTCTGACGACGCTCGTTACCAAGCGGGCGACAAGGTGGTATTGACCGGCTGGGGCGTGGGTGAAAACCATTGGGGCGGCATGGCGCAACGTGCGCGCCTAAAAGCCGATTGGTTGGTTCCACTGCCACAAGGGCTAGATAGCAAAAAGGCGATGATGGTTGGCACCGCAGGCTTTACTGCGATGCTGTGTGTCCAAGCGCTGCTGGATGCCGGCATCAAGCCTGAGCACGGCGACATTCTTGTGACCGGTGCCAGCGGCGGTGTGGGCTCAGTGGCGGTGACGCTGCTGGCTGAGCTCGGCTACAGCGTCGCTGCGGTCACAGGGCGTGTTGAACAAAATGGCCCTCTGCTTGAAAAGCTTGGTGCGAAACGCATCATCGATCGCGCAGAATTTGAAGAGCCTGCGCGCCCACTTGAAAAACAAATTTGGGCCGGCGCGGTTGATACTGTGGGTAGCAAGGTACTGGCAAAAGTGCTCGCGCAGATGGATTACAACGCCACCGTGGCCGCCTGTGGCCTTGCGGGTGGTTTTGATCTGCCGACGACCGTGATGCCATTTATCTTACGTAATGTTCGTCTGCAAGGCGTTGATTCGGTCTCTTGCCCAACCGACAAGCGTATTCAGGCGTGGGAAAGCCTCACCAAGCTGCTGCCTGAAAGCTACTTCGCGCAAGCGTGTAACGAAATTACCCTTGAGCAAGCGCCGCAATTTGCCGAGCAGATCACCAACGGCCAAGTGACGGGTCGCGTGGTCATCAAGCTGTAATTGCGCACGTTTGACGAGACCTCTGCCATGCACTCGAGAGAGTGCATGGCATTAATCTAACCCGATATCTTCTATGCGCTTGGCGATGAGTCGTCCGCACTCTTCTTTGACAATCGCTCTTAACCACTCTTGCGCTGGCGAATGTTCACAACGCGCATGCCAAATCATCGAGTAATCAAACGGCGTGAAGTGAAACGGCAACGGTTTGATCACCAAGTCATAACGCTCCGCGACCAGATATGCCAAATCCGCCGGGACAGTAATGATCAGCGGCATGGTATCCACTATCGCTAGCGCAGCTTCTAAATGATACGCGCGCAGCACCATTTTTCGTTTGGGCAGATCCACCAGCGCTTGCTCTATCAAGGCGTTCACACCATCACTGATGGCAATCATCGCATTGGGGTAGTGCAGGTAGTCGTCGAGCCGCATCGTCTTCTCAGCCAATGGGTGCTGCTTAGACAGCAAACACAGCACGCCCACTCTACCGAGTACTTCACTGCGCAGTGGTTCAACGGGGCCTGTTGGTCGGCAAATGGCTAAATCTGCACCTTCATAAATCAGTTGATCGGCAAGTCGGTCATGCTGAAGCGGCTGAAAGTGAAACGACACATTCGGCGCTTCTTGATAAATCCGCGGCAGAGCAAACGGCAAGATGGTTTGCATCGCGTAGTCGGTGGTGGCAATGGTGAAGGTTTGGTCGCAGCGCTGCGGGTCAAAATCGAGCGGCGAGAGCAATTGCCGCAGTGATTCCAACGGCTCGCCGAGCGCGCGATCTATCTCTAGCGCTTTTTCTGTCGGGATAAGCTGCTGACCTTGACGGGTAAATAAGGGATCGCCCAGCAAATCACGCAATCGCCCCAACACGCGGCTCATGGCCGATTGACTCAAATTGAGCCGCTGCGCCGCTTTGCTCACGCTGCACTCTTCAATCAAGACTCGTAACGCAACCAATAAATTGAGGTCGCGGCGATACACATCTTCTAGTTCCACAATGACCACTCTGGAGATAAGGTATTGTTAGTGTAACCGCTAAGAAAAAAAAATCCCGCCTTTCAGCGGGGAAGCCCAAGAAAACTGGGGGATAGTGTCGGAATGTATTTGGAGATGGGGTTAGGTCAACGCCACTAGGAAGGGAAGCGTTAACCTCTATGTTCGTCGGAGGCTTTTGAAAATCGGTGCATCTCTAACCAGATCCCTGTCACGCAGGCCACCATACCGAGCAAAGGCATGAAGGAAGCGTCCGCCGGGGCGCGTAACACAAGCGCGCAAAATGAGATCAAGCAAAGTACCGAGTAAATGGTCAATCGATCCAATGCGGTCAACATAAGCGCTCCTTGCTGGTGTCATCTCAAGTCAGCGTCTCGCTGCCTTGATCTTTAAATGTTACCAAGTTGTTAACCAAGTTAAAACAAAATGATCCATTTGCCAAGTGCTTATTGAAGTTTTTTTCACCGCCAGTATTATCAAGCGCCTAACTTGACCTGACAAAGAGCGCCCGATGACTATCGATACCACCCAGGCAACCCACACCTTAGAGGCAGAAGGACTTCGCTGTCCGGAGCCCGTTATGATGGTCAGGAAGACAATTCGAAACATGGACGATGGCGATGTATTACTGGTCACGGCGGATGACCCCTCGACCACGCGCGACATCCCGAGTTTTTGTCGTTTTATGGATCACCAATTGCTGGCTGCGCAGACCGATGCTGTGCCATATCAGTACTTGATTAAGAAAGGGGTCGCCTAAGATCTCGCCAACAACAACGATCTCGTAAAGAAAAACGGCAGCCCATCTGGCTGCCGTTGTTGATTTGATTCTCTCAATTTCGGGTCGCTATTCGTCGTACTCCAAGCTGCGCACTTCTGCTTGCAGTTTTTGCAACTGCTTTTGCATCGCCCGCATCTCTTCATGCATTGGGATGATGTGCGCGACTCGAATCCAGGCCTCCACCGTGAGACCGGTTAATATAAACGAGCCGGCAACAATAGGCAGCCACATATCGGTCAGTGGTAGTGCCAATAAGCAAAGCGCCAAACCAAAGGTGAACAGATAACTTTGACTTTTCGGTGTGATACCCATGTAACGTGTCAGCATGCATTTGCCCTCTCGCTATCATCGACAGCACTACGTTAACACGCACGCACAGTGGCAAATCAAACCTGGATCACGACTCAGGGCAAATGTTGCCTGTGTGACGCCGAGGCCATCATGGCCATAAGGCCGCGCCTAAAGCGAGCGCAACAAACAGCAGTGCGGTGACTTTACGAATCAAACCCAGCGGCATCTTGTCCGCAGAAAGCTTACCAATCACAACAACTGGCACGTTCGCCGCCAACATACCAATGGTGGTGCCTAAAATGACCCAAGTCAGCGCGTCAGCAAACTGGGCGCCAAGAATCGAGGTCGCAATTTGGGTTTTATCGCCAATCTCAGCAATAAAAAACGCAACAAAGCTCGCAACAAAAGGGCCGCGATTGGAAATGGATTCTTCATCATCGAGTTTATCGGGGATCAGCACCCAGCCGGCCATCGCCAAAAAGCTGGCAACAACGACCCACTTAAGTACCTCTGGCGAGAGGTAGTCCGCCACAACCACACCGAGCCACGCCGCAAGGGCATGATTGGCGATGGTGGCAAAAAAGATCGCCGCTATGATAGGGAGTGGTTTGCGATACCGACTGGCCAGCAATAAAGACAATAATTGGGTTTTGTCGCCAATCTCAGCAAGGGCAACAGTAGTAATAGAAATAGCTAAAACGCTCACGACATGCTCATTGGGGCAGGATTATTATTTTTACCATAGACAAACCTCGCGCCCCACCCCGGTTCACGATGTTTATCTAAGGTCTTGCTTAATTCATCGGGCGATGAATCTCGAGCGCCACGGTGATTTTGCACCGATTATGTTGACGGTCGAACCAAACAGAAGCCCTCTATTTGGTCAGCTACTCCCCAAAGATGGCGGCAATTCTATCCATCTCACTGAAAAATCTCAAGTCGCAAACGTGCGCATATGCCCAAAGGGGCGTTCGGCGAGATTTCTCATAGAAATGCGACTTTAAGAAAAATTTGGTCATTAAGTCGATAAAATTCCATTAAAGGAGATTTTTCAGCGAGAATTTCTCCCTATTTGCTCTACTCGGACATCGAATATCTCGGTATACTTGATTGTTATTTTTTCTTCATTTAGACAGAACTTTCTCAGAGAATCGCGCGAATACTATGCAAAAATACGACATCAAAACCTTTCAAGGTATGATCCTCGCGCTGCAGGATTATTGGGCCCAACAAGGCTGTACCATTGTTCAACCACTCGACATGGAAGTAGGTGCAGGTACCTCTCACCCAATGACATGTTTGCGCGCCCTTGGCCCAGAGCCAATGTCAACCGCTTACGTTCAGCCTTCTCGTCGTCCTACCGATGGCCGTTACGGTGAAAACCCTAACCGTCTTCAGCACTACTACCAGTTCCAAGTGGCACTTAAGCCATCGCCAGACAACATTCAAGAGTTGTACCTAGGCTCACTGGAAGTGTTGGGTATCGACCCGCTAGTCCACGACATCCGTTTCGTTGAAGATAACTGGGAGAACCCAACGCTAGGCGCTTGGGGTCTAGGCTGGGAAGTTTGGCTAAACGGTATGGAAGTGACGCAGTTTACCTACTTCCAACAAGTCGGTGGCTTAGAGTGTAAGCCGGTGACGGGTGAGATCACTTACGGTATCGAGCGTCTTGCTATGTACATCCAAGAAGTCGATTCCGTTTACGACCTAGTATGGAACGTCGCACCAGACGGCTCTAACGTGACGTACGGTGATATCTTCCACCAAAACGAAGTGGAGCAGTCAACGTACAACTTTGAGCACGCTGACGTCGATTTCCTATTTAGTTTCTTCGACCAGTGTGAAAAAGAGTCGAAAGAACTCCTTGAGCTAGAAAAACCTCTACCTCTACCTGCTTACGAGCGCATCTTGAAAGCGGCGCACGCTTTCAACCTGTTAGACGCACGTAAAGCCATCTCGGTCACCGAGCGCCAACGTTACATCCTTCGTATCCGCAACCTGACTAAATCTGTTGCAGAAGCCTACTACGCATCACGTGAAGCACTAGGCTTCCCAATGTGCCGTACCCAAGATGCAAAGAGCGAGGAGAAGTAATCATGGCGAAAGAATTTCTAATTGAACTGGGTACTGAAGAGCTACCACCAACGCAACTTCGCACCCTAGCGGAAGCGTTCGCAGCCAACTTCGAAGCTGAGCTAAAAGGCGCAGACTTATCACACCAAGGTGTGAAATGGTACGCCGCGCCTCGTCGTCTAGCCCTTAAGGTTTCAGCGCTAGCGGAAGGCCAAGCGGACAAAGTGGTTGAGAAGCGCGGTCCTGCGGTTTCTGTCGCATTCGATGCTGACGGTAACGCGACCAAAGCCGCTCAAGGCTGGGCGCGTGGTAACGGCATCACGGTTGAACAAGCTGACCGTCTAGTCACAGACAAAGGCGAATGGCTTCTTTTCAAACAAGAAGTAAAAGGTCAAGCAACGTCTGACATCGTTGTTGAGCTAGCAGCAAAAGCGCTGGCTAACCTACCTATCGCCAAGCCAATGCGTTGGGGTGACAAGACGACTCAGTTTATCCGCCCAGTTAAAACGCTAACCATGCTAATGGGCTCTGAGCTGATTGACGGTGAGATCCTAGGTGTCGCATCCAGCCGCACTATCCGTGGTCACCGCTTCATGGGTGAGCAAGAATTCACCATCGATTCTGCCGAGCAATACCCTGCTATCCTAGAAGAGCGCGGTAAAGTCATGGCCGACTTTGAGGCGCGTAAAGCGATCATCCTTGCCGATTCGCAAAAAGCAGCAGCAGCGCTTGGTGGTACAGCGGATCTAGAAGATGACCTAGTAGAAGAAGTGACGTCTCTGGTTGAATGGCCAGTGGTTCTAACCGCGAAGTTTGAAGAAGAGTTCCTAAAAGTGCCTTCTGAAGCGCTGGTTTACACCATGAAGGGTGACCAGAAGTACTTCCCTGTCTATGACGAGAACAAGAAGCTACTGCCTAACTTCATCTTCGTATCGAACATCGAATCGAAAGAGCCTCGCTATGTCATCGAAGGTAACGAGAAGGTGGTGCGTCCACGTCTAGCGGATGCCGAGTTCTTCTTTAACACTGACCGTAAGCGCCCGCTTATCGACCGTCTCCCTGAGCTAGAGCAAGCGATCTTCCAAAAGCAGCTTGGTACGATCAAAGACAAAACTGACCGCATCACTGAGCTTGCTGGCTACATCGCTGAGCAGATCGATGCTGACGTTGAAAAATCGAAGCGCGCGGGTCTACTCGCGAAGTGTGACCTAATGACCTCTATGGTATTCGAATTTACCGATACTCAAGGTGTGATGGGTATGCACTACGCAACCCACGATGGTGAAGACGAGCAAGTCGCCCTAGCACTGTACGAGCAGTACATGCCGCGTTTCGCCGGTGACGCCCTACCAAGCACAGGTATCTCATCTGCTGTCGCTATGGCTGACAAGCTCGATACCATTGTAGGTATCTTCGGTATTGGCCAAGCACCTAAAGGTTCTGACCCATTCGCACTGCGCCGCGCATCTCTAGGTGTGCTACGTATCATCGTCGAAAACGGCTACAACCTAGACCTAACAGACCTTATCGCGAAAGCGCAGTCTCTGTTTGGCGACAAACTCACCAACGCGAACGTTGCAAACGACGTTATCGACTTCATGCTGGGTCGTTTCAATGCATGGTACAAAGACCAAGGCTTCAGCGTGGACATCATCCAAGCGGTATTGGCGAATCGTCCAACCAAACCAGCAGACTTCGACCAACGCGTCAAAGCGGTCTCTCACTTCCGTGAACTAGAAGCCGCGGAAGCACTTGCCGCAGCGAACAAACGTGTCGGTAACATCCTAGCGAAGTTCGATGGTGAACTGGCCGCAGAGATCGATCTCGCTCTTCTACAAGAAGACGCAGAGAAAGCGCTGGCAGAAAGCGTTGAAGTGATGACAGAAGCGCTCGAGCCTGCGTTCGCAACGGGCAACTACCAAGAAGCACTCAGCAAGCTAGCGGGTCTACGTGAGCCTGTGGATGCCTTCTTCGATAACGTCATGGTTATGGCCGATGACGAAGCGCTGAAGAAGAACCGTCTAACGCTACTGAACAACCTACGTAACTTGTTCTTGCAGATTGCCGACATTTCTCTCCTGCAGAAATAATCGCGCGTACGGATAGATGACCCCAAGCCCAACTCAATGAGTTGGGCTTTTTTATGCCAACAAAACAGACCAGTTCTGCGCACTAAAATAGTGCTTTGCCTCACATTGCCATTGCTGTATGTTCAAGGATTACTCTATTGGTCAGCCACGCACTGATCAGCACATCCATTCAGTAAAGCAATAATCAGATCAAGGTTAGTGAGTCATGCAGTTCTCAAAGTTTGGTGAAAAATTCAATCAATATTCCGGCATTACCCAATTAATGGACGACCTCAATGATGGTCTACGCACACCCGGCGCCATCATGCTCGGTGGCGGTAACCCTGCGGCCATTCCCGCCATGATTGATTACTTTCACCAAGCCAGCCAAGAGATGCTGACCAGCGGCGAGTGGATTCAAGCGCTCGCCAATTATGATGGCCCACAAGGCAAAGATGCCTTCGTCAAAGCGCTCGCTGACCTGCTGAAAGAGACTTATGGCTGGGAGGTCAGTGAGAAGAACATTAGCTTAACCAATGGCAGTCAAAGCGGCTTTTTTTACCTGTTTAATTTGCTGGCAGGCACGCAGCCCGATGGCTCACACAAAAAGATTCTGCTGCCGTTAGCGCCTGAGTACATTGGCTATGGGGATGCGGGCATTGATGAAGATATTTTTGTCTCTTACCACCCGGAAATTGAGCAACTCGACAATCGCATGTTCAAATACCACGTCGATTTTGAGCAACTAAAGATTGATGACTCGATTGCGGCGATCTGCGCGTCTCGCCCGACCAACCCGACGGGTAATGTGCTGACCGATGAGGAGATCATCAAGCTCGATAAACTCGCGCGCGACAACCACATTCCGCTGATCATCGACAACGCTTACGGCGTGCCCTTCCCCAACATCATTTTTGAGGAGGTGACGCCCTTTTGGAATGAGAACACTATTCTCTGCATGAGTTTGTCCAAATTAGGCTTGCCTGGCGTGCGCTGTGGGATTGTGATTGCCAATGAAGCCATCACAGAAGCGCTCACCAACATGAATGGCATTATCAGCCTAGCGCCAGGCAGTGTAGGGCCGGCGCTGGCACACCATATGATTGAAAAAGGCGATCTTCTTCGCTTGAGTGAAGAGGTCATCAAGCCGTTTTATCAGCAAAAATCTCAGCGTGCAGTCGAACTACTGCAAGAGGCGATTACCGATCCGCGCTTTCGTATTCACAAGCCAGAAGGGGCGATTTTCCTCTGGCTCTGGTTTGATGCACTGCCTATCACCACCATGGAACTCTACCAACGTTTGAAAGCACGCGGGGTGTTGATTGTTCCGGGTGAGTACTTCTTTATCGGCCAAGAAGATGAGTGGGATCATGCGCACCAGTGCCTGCGAATGAACTATGTACAAGATGACGAGATGATGCAAAAAGGCATCCAAATCATCGCGGAAGAAGTGCAAAAAGCCTACCAGCAGGGCTAATCGCCCTAACACCGCCAAGCATAAAAAAGAGCGCCGATTGGCGCTCTTTCACTATTTATACCCGCATTTTATATCCGCAGCATAGCGGCGCGGAAGCTTGCTTATTTGTTTTCCAGCAAGTGGCTTGAGTTGATGGCAATTTTACGCGGTTGCATCGCTTCAGGAATTTCACGCTCAAGATCAACGTGCAGCAAGCCATTTTCCATACTCGCGCCGGTGACTTTGACATAGTCGGCCAATTGGAACTTGCGTTCAAAGTCGCGCTCAGCAATGCCTTGGTAAATATAGTTCTTACCCTCTTCCTCTTTACGCTCACCTTTAACAATTAAGGTATTCTCTTTTTGCGTCAGTTCAAGCTGCTCTTCGGCAAAGCCTGCCACTGCCATGGTAATACGGTAGTGGTTTTCATCTTTCTGTTCGATGTTATACGGAGGGTAACCGCCGGAGCTGTTTTTCGTGCTGTTGGCTTCCATCATATTAAGAAGACGGTCAAAACCAATCGCGTTGCGGTATAAAGGAGTGAAATCTACAGTTCTCATCATACTATCCTCTTGATTAAGCAATAGTCTTAGTCGTGACTGTGTAGGGACGATGATTAACTCGACCCCTAGCGACTAAGGGATTCGTTCACTATTCCTCTGGCTGCCTCTATAGGGCCAGCACGTAGGACATAGCAACAAACTCAGTGTTAACGTGTGCTGTTAAGGCCATCCTCATAGGAGCGATACCTCTTCAGCGAGTCCAGAAGGTCTGTTTCTTCTCATCGGAGCAAGACAGCTTCCCTCTTCAACAATAGATATAGGGATCGACCAAATCGGTTTCAAGAGGAGAGAGTGAAAAAGTTTATAGTTCCTAGTGCCTAGAGTGAGTGGGACAATGTATTGGTTTGAAATGGAAAATAGAAACCAATAAAAAAGCGCAGATCGTTCGATCTGCGCTTTTTCTATTCTAGGAACTCGCTTCTAGGAACGAGGCACTCTATACATCCAAGTTCGCCACTTTCAGCGCGTTCTCTTCGATAAAGTGACGACGAGGCTCAACCTGATCACCCATCAATGTCGTGAAGAGCTGATCGGCGCCAACCGCATCTTCGATGGTCACTTGCATCATGCGACGCGTTTCTGGGTCCATGGTGGTTTCCCAAAGCTGATCCGGGTTCATCTCACCCAGACCTTTGTATCGCTGCGTGCTCAATCCGCGGCGAGACTCTTTGATCAGCCACTCTAGCGCTTCGACAAAGCTGCTCACAGGCTGAGTGCGTTCACCACGTTTGATGTACGCGCCCTCTTCAATAAGGCCATTCAGCGCTTCAGAGAGATCGGCCAATTTGGCAAACTCTTTCGAGTTGATCAAATCGACGCTCAGTGCGTATTCGTGTCTTACGCCATGTGTGCGCACGATGATTTTCGGCAAGTTCAAGCCGAGCTCAGCATGCTGCTCTACTTCATATTGGTACTGACTTGCGCCCACTTCTTTGGCGTTCAACTGCTCGACCAAAGTCTTGGTCCAAGCCTCTACCACGGCAGCGTCATGACACTGCTCTGCGGTCAAACGTGGCACGTAAATCAACTCATGAATCAAGGCGTGCGGGTAACGGCGGCTCATGCGATCCACCAGCTTGATGCCCGCATTGTATTGCTGAACCAGCTTCTCGAGAGATTCACCCGCCAACGCTGGCGCGTCCGCGTTGACGTGCAGCGCTGCGTTGTCCAGGGCCAAAGAGACTTGGTACTGGTTCATCGCTTCTTCATCTTTGATGTACTGCTCTTGCTTACCCTTCTTCACTTTGTACAGCGGTGGCTGAGCAATGTAGACGTAACCACGCTCAATCAGCTCAGGCATTTGACGGTAGAAGAAGGTCAACAGTAGCGTACGGATGTGCGAACCATCGACGTCCGCATCGGTCATGATGATGATGTTGTGGTAACGCAGTTTGTCTGGGTTGTATTCGTCACGACCGATACCACAGCCGAGCGCAGTGATCAGCGTCGCCACCTCTTGAGAAGAGAGCATCTTGTCGAAACGCGCTTTCTCTACGTTGAGGATTTTACCTTTAAGAGGAAGAATCGCTTGGTTCTTACGGTTACGGCCTTGTTTTGCGGAGCCGCCTGCCGAGTCACCCTCCACTATGTAGAGTTCAGACAGCGCTGGATCTTTTTCCTGACAGTCCGCCAATTTACCTGGCAGACCAGCAAGGTCTAGTGCGCCTTTACGACGAGTCATCTCACGTGCTTTACGCGCCGCATCACGAGCACGTGCCGCATCGATGATCTTGGTACAAACGATTTTTGCTTCTGTCGGATGCTCAACAAGGAACTCTGACAGTTTCTCGCCCATTGCTGACTCAACCGCTGATTTCACTTCAGAAGAAACCAGCTTATCTTTGGTTTGGCTTGAGAATTTTGGATCCGGCACTTTCACCGAGATAACCGCGGTGAGACCTTCACGCGCATCATCACCAGAAGTTGCGGTTTTCGCTTTCTTCGAGAAGCCTTCTTTGTCCATGAACGAGTTCAAGGTACGCGTCAAGGCGGCACGGAAACCAGCAAGGTGAGTACCACCATCACGCTGTGGAATATTGTTGGTGAAACAGAAGATATTCTCTTGGTAACCATCATTCCACTGCATCGCCACTTCTACAGAGATGCCATCTTCACGCTCGGTGTTGAAGTGGAATACTTTTTCGATGATCGGTGTCTTGTTGGTATTCAAGTGATCGACAAAGGCTTGAATACCCCCTTCGTACATGAAGTGATCTTGTTTGTCTTCTTCACGCTCATCACGTAGCTTGATCGATACGCCAGAGTTTAGGAAAGAGAGCTCACGCAGACGTTTTGCAAGAATATCGTAATGGAACTCAGTGTTAGAGAACGTCTCTTCACTAGGCCAAAAACGAATTTCTGTCCCCGTCTTTTCTGTATCACCAATCACAGCCAGTGGCGCTTGAGGTTCACCATGGTGATAAGTTTGAGTGTGAATTTTTCCACCGCGATGGATTGTCAGCGTCACTTTCTTAGACAACGCGTTCACTACCGACACGCCCACACCGTGCAGACCACCCGAGACTTTGTACGAGTTGTCATCAAATTTACCGCCTGCGTGAAGTACGGTCATGATCACTTCCGCCGCCGAGACTTTCTCTTCCGGGTGAAGCTCTGTTGGGATACCACGGCCATCATCGCTGACAGAGACAGAGTTATCCTCATGAATGGTCACCACGATGTCTTTACAGTGACCCGCCAACGCTTCATCAATTGAGTTATCTACCACCTCAAAGACCATGTGGTGCAGACCGGTGCCATCATCCGTGTCGCCGATGTACATACCCGGACGCTTACGAACCGCATCCAGACCCTTTAGTACTTTAATACTCGATGAATCGTAATTTTCAGCCATGAGTTATCTTCCGCTATATATTTTGCTCTATTGTGCCATGTTCCACATGGAACATCCTGCCATTTTCATCACGCATGTCGCTGATTTGGCTTTCAGTAATAGAGCTGACAAAAACCTGAGCCCCCGTCTGTTTCAAGCAATCAGCAAGACGCTTGCGACGTTGACTGTCTAATTCAGAGGCAAAGTCATCTATCAAGTAGATGCATTGCTTGCCCGTCATCTCAGTCAGATGTTGGCCTTGTGCGACGCGTAGCGCGCACACCATCAACTTTAACTGACCCCGAGACAGGACATCTTCCACTGGCGTACCATTTACCTTAATGCGTAAATCCGCCTTGTTTGGGCCACTGAAGGTGTAACCCAGCGCCTGGTCGCGCTCAAAGTGGCTCTCGAGAATCGCTTGGTATGGCGTCTCTTTGTCCCAACCACGATAGTACTTGAGCGAGATATCAAACTCAGGCAAAAATGCCCGGCATATCTCTTCGGCTTTGTGCGTCAATTGCTCAACGTACTCACCACGCCAACGACTGATGTTTTCCGCCAGTGTCGCCATCTCTTGATCCCAATAACTGAGCTCTCGATAGCTACGGGCTGTTTTCAGCAGTGCGTTGCGCTGTTTGTTTAGGCGCTTAAAACGCCCCCATGCATCATAAAAGGCCGATTCGGTATGAAATACGCCCCAATCAATAAATGCACGGCGATGTTTCGGCCCATCGGTCAACAGATCAAACCCTTCAGGATGAATCAGTTGCAGTGGTAACACTTGCGCCAACTGGGCTAACTTTTGCCCAGATTGACCGCCTATTTTAACCTCTGTTGAGCCATCACGCTGCTTATTAATGCCAATGGGTAGCTCAAATTGATCCGAGTTCAAAAAACGACCGTGAACAAACAGCTCATCATGGTCATTTTGAATCACTCGCCCGGTCAAACTGCTTTTGAACGACCGACCGTGGCCCAATAAATAGATGGCTTCCAGGACACTGGTTTTCCCGCTGCCGTTCGGGCCAATAAGAAAGTTAAAGCCTGATGATAACGAGATATCACAGGCTTTGATATTGCGAAACTGCTTAATAACAAGACGAGAGAGCGGCATGCTAGAGTCGGATCGGCATCACCACGTACATGGCACTGTCATCGACGCTGTTCTCAATTAACGCACTGGCGTTGGCATCAGACATCGAGATTCTCACGGTCTCGCAGCGCAGCGTATTGAGCACATCCAGCACATAGCTGACGTTAAAGCCAATCTCAATTGGCTCGCCGTCAAAGTGCACATCGAGCATCTCTTCCGCTTCTTCTTGCTCTGGGTTGTTGGCGGTAATGCGCATTTCGCTGCCATCGAGGTTAACGCGCACGCCACGAAACTTCTCATTCGAGAGGATCGCCGCACGCGAGAACGCTTGGCGCAGTTCATCGCAGCCCGCTTCCAATGTTTTGGTGGAGCTTTGTGGCATCACGCGGCGGTAATCAGGGAAACGACCATCCACCAACTTAGAGGTAAAGACGTAATTGTTGACCTCAGCGCGCAGGTTTGAGCTACCAATTTGCAGCACCACAGGTTGCTCTGGCGCATCCAACAGCTTGACTAATTCCAGCACCCCTTTACGCGGCACGATGATCTGCTTTTTGGCAAACTCGCCAACCAGCGGAGTTTGCGCGACCGCCATACGGTGACCATCGGTGGCCACGCTGCGCAGCGTGGTGTCTTCAATCTCAAACAACATGCCATTGAGGTAGTAACGCACGTCTTGGTTCGCCATCGAGAATTGCGTTTTTTCTACTAGCCCACGCAGTTCACTTTGCGTTAGGGAGAGTTCGACTTCACTCTGCCAATCTTCAATGTTTGGAAAATCGCTAGCTGGCAGTGTAGAGAGAGAGAAACGACTGCGACCAGAGCGCAGTTGCACGCGATCGCCCTCTAAAACAAAGGTGATCACCGCGTCATCAGGCAGTCCACGGCAAATATCGAGAAATTTACGCGACGGGACGGTCACGCTGCCCGCTTCAAATTCACCTTCAAGCTGCACACGGCTGATCAGCTCCACTTCTAAATCCGTCGCCGTCAACGTCAGTTGGTTGTCCACTACTTTGATCAATAAGTTACCAAGGATAGGTAGAGTGGCACGGCCACCTAACGCCCCTGAGACTTGCTGCAGTGGTTTCAGCAGATGACTACGTTGAATGGAAAATTTCATAGCACGCTCTTAAAGAAATCTTGTTGTTGGCGAAGAGAACAAACATGGCCACGATAAGGGATTGAGCCCTATCTTGGCCACGAATATAAACCGTTAGAATAGCGCGATTTACGAAGAAAGAGTACGGATTAAGTTGGAGTAATCCTCTTTAATATCGTGACTCTCTTCACGCAGTTGTTCAATCTTACGACACGCATGCAGTACGGTCGTATGATCGCGGCCACCAAAGGCATCACCAATTTCTGGCAAGCTGTGGTTGGTCAGCTCTTTAGCCAGCGCCATCGCCAACTGACGAGGTCGCGCAACTGAACGAGAGCGGCGCTTAGAGAGCAGATCCGCCACTTTGATTTTGTAGTATTCCGCGACTGTTTTTTGAATATTATCGATGGTGACCAGCTTTTCTTGCAGAGCCAGCAGATCACGCAGGGCTTCACGCACAAAATCGATCGTAATAGGACGCCCCGTGAAGTTGGCGTTCGCAATCACGCGATTGAGGGCCCCTTCTAGCTCACGAACGTTGGAGCGCAGACGCTTAGCAATAAAGAACGCCACTTCATCCGCCAGATGAATTTGGTGATCTTCCGCTTTTTTCATCAAGATGGCGACGCGCGTTTCAAGCTCAGGTGGCTCAATGGCGACCGTCAATCCCCAACCAAAGCGAGATTTTAGGCGATCTTCTACGCCGTTGATCTCTTTCGGGTAGCGATCCGAGGTCAAGATGATCTGCTGATTGCCCTCAAGCAAGGCGTTGAAGGTATGGAAGAACTCTTCTTGTGAACGCTCTTTGTTGGCAAAAAATTGAATGTCATCGATCAAAAGGGCATCCACACTGCGGTAGTAACGCTTGAACTCTTCAATCGCGTTGTTTTGCAGCGCTTTCACCATGTCTTGCACAAAACGCTCTGAGTGCATGTAAACCACTTTCGCGTTGGGTTTGTTGTCGACAATCGCATTGCCCACAGCGTGCAGCAAGTGAGTTTTACCCAAACCGGTGCCGCCATACAGAAAGAGCGGGTTGTACGCCGCGCCTGGGTTGTCCGCCACCTGACGTGCCGCTGCCAAGCCTAATTGGTTCGATTTACCTTCAACAAAGTTGTTGAACTTATGCTTGGGGTTCACATTGGAGCGGTGGTTGATGTCTGCCATCGCTTGTGGGTCATCATCCCAGGTTTTATGCACAGGCTTACGCGCTTGCAATTGCGCCGGGGCTGACGATTCCGCCGCCACATCGGCCGGAGTGCGTTTGGGCGCCGGCGTCGGCGCTTGCACAGGGCGACTGCCCACCTCAAAACGCAAGTTTGGAATATCGTTACCACAATATTCCTGCAATAGACGGTTAATGCTGTTGAGGTATTTATCGCGAACCCAATCAAGGACAAAACGGTTGGGCGCAAATAAAGTGAGAGTATTGTCGTTGAGCTCAGCTTGTAAAGGACGGACCCACATGCTGAATTCAGTTGCTGGAAGCTCTTCTTGAAGCTGTTGCAAACATTGCAACCAAAGCGAAGATGACACGATGCCCTCACTCGTAATTCTATGATCGGAAAAGACTGGCAATTTTACCTGTTGATAACCGAGATCGCCAGCGATTGATCGAGGATCCAGTGAATAAGATCGAAGTTATTCACAATATTTCTGCCATTATTGGTGAGATCATCACACCCTGCCCCATTTTTACCCACACATTGATCCACAATGGCGCAATGATCGCAGGATCGTCGATCTGGTGATAACTCTGTGAATGAATCGTCTCACGGCGATCATTATCTGGTGGATCTTGGCATGAGGAATCGACCCAAACCCATAGGTAGAGCGTCAATGATTATCCACAGCTATAATCTTATTCCGCATCCATCTAGATTATGGCAACTTGTTATTTATCTAAATGACAAGGATGACAGTAGTATTTCTCCCTATAAATTTTAGGAGTTGTAAAATGAAAAACTGGATTAAAGCGGCAGTTGCCGTTATCGCACTTTCTGCTGCCACCGTTCAAGCTGCGACTGAAGTCAAAGTGGGTATGTCTGGCCGTTACTTCCCATTCACCTTCGTTGAGCAAGACAAACTGCAAGGCTTTGAAGTGGATCTGTGGGATGAGATTGGCAAACGTAACGACTACCAAGTGGAATACGTGACCGCCAACTTCTCAGGTCTGTTTGGTCTGTTAGAGACGGGCCGCATCGACACTATCTCAAACCAGATCACCATGACAGAAGCGCGCCAAGCGAAATACCTGTTTGCTGACCCATACGTTGTAGATGGTGCGCAAATCACCGTGCGTAAAGGTAACGACGACATCCAAGGCGTGGAAGATCTCGCAGGTAAAACCGTTGCGGTGAACTTAGGTTCAAACTTTGAGCAACTGCTACGCAGCTACGACAAAGACGGCAAAATCAACATCAAAACCTACGACACAGGTATCGAACACGATGTGGCACTAGGCCGCGCGGATGCGTTTGTTATGGACCGTCTCTCTGCACTTGAGCTGATCAAAAAAACGGGCCTACCGCTACAATTAGCCGGTCAGCCGTTTGAAACCATTCAAAACGCATGGCCATTCGTCAACAATGAGAACGGCCAAAAACTGCAAGCAGAAGTGAACAAAGCACTGGCAGAAATGCGTGCTGACGGTACACTAGAGCAAATTTCTCAAAAGTGGTTTGGCGCTGACATTACTCAGTAATCGGCTCCGCCTCCATAAATCCGTTTCGGATTGACGAAAAAACCCACTGCTCCCTTGCTTGCAGTGGGTTTTGTTTTTCTCGCCTTAGTCATTGGGATACGTAATGGGATTCGACTTTAATTACATGCTCAACCTGATGCCAATACTGCTCAAGTACCTTGGCACCACCATGGAAATGGCCACTTGGGGTTTGGTGTTTTCACTAATTTTAGCCGTGATATTGGCCAATATTCGCGTATTTCGCGTCCCAGTGCTCGATCAGTTGAGTCAGCTCTATATCAGCTTCTTCCGTGGTACGCCGCTGTTGGTGCAGCTGTTTCTTCTTTATTATGGCCTGCCACAAATTTTTCCTTTATTGGTGGGACTCGATGCCTTTAGCGCCGCAGTGATTGGCTTAACGCTCCACTTTGCCGCCTATATGGCAGAGAGCATTCGCGCCGCCATCATCGGCATCGATCGCAGCCAAATGGAGGCGAGCTTGTCGGTCGGTATGACCACACCTCAAGCCATGCGTCGCATTATTTTGCCGCAAGCAACACGCGTAGCGCTGCCATCGCTGATGAACTACTTTATCGACATGATCAAATCCACCTCGCTTGCCTTTACCCTTGGCGTGGCCGAGATCATGGCCAAAGCGCAGATGGAAGCGTCATCCAGTTTTCGTTTTTTCGAAGCGTTTTTGGCGGTTGCGCTGATTTACTGGGGCGTGGTGGTCATTTTGACCCGCGTGCAGATTTGGGCAGAAGCGAAACTCAATAAGGCATACGTACGATGATTACACTGACCAATATTCATAAGCGCTTTGGGGACAGCGAAGTACTCAAAGGGATTGATCTCAGCATCAAACAGGGCGAAATCATCGTGATCATCGGCTCTAGCGGTACCGGTAAATCGACGCTGCTGCGCTGTGTGAACTTCCTTGAGAATGCCGATCAAGGCACCATCACCATTGATGATGTCACGGTCGACAGTGCCAAACACACCAAATCGGACGTGTTAGCCCTAAGGCGTAAAACCGGCTTTGTGTTCCAAAACTACGCGCTGTTTGCCCATATGACCGCCAGACAAAACATTGCCGAAGGGCTGATTACCGTACGTGGCTGGAAAAAAGAGCAAGCACTGGCTCGCGCGCAGCAAATCCTTGACGACATTGGCCTTAGTGACAAAGGCGACAGTTACCCAGCGGCCCTCTCTGGTGGTCAGCAACAACGGGTTGGCATTGGCCGAGCGATGGCGCTGCAACCGGAACTGCTGCTGTTTGATGAGCCCACCTCAGCCTTAGACCCTGAATGGGTGGGTGAAGTATTGCAACTGATGAAAGATCTCGCCACCAAGCACCAAACCATGCTGGTGGTCACTCATGAAATGCAGTTTGCAAAAGAAGTAGCGGATCGCGTGATCTTTATGGCTGAAGGTCATATTGTTGAGCAGGGATCGCCAGATGAACTCTTCAATAATCCACAAGATCCAAGGCTGAAGAAGTTCTTAAGACAGGTAGGCGCTGAGTAACTATCACGGAAAGGGATCACCGGTAAACACCGACAAGGATCGCCGATAAGGATCCTTTGATCCTTGAGATTTTGCTCACACTACGTATAATCCCCCGGCGCGGAATTTCATCATTGACTCTTAATGTGACAGTGATTACAATTCCGCCTCTTTGTTGAGAGGCGTCGGTTTGTCCTCCTTATCTTAATAAAGAAGACGCTTTGACCCACGCCGGGTTAACATTGACCTAAAACTACTGATCAGTAAAGGTAATTATCATGAAACGCACTTTTCAACCTACAGTTCTAAAGCGCAAGCGTACTCACGGCTTCCGTGCTCGCATGGCAACTAAGAACGGTCGTAAAGTAATTAATGCACGTCGTGCTAAAGGCCGTGCGCGCCTGTCAAAATAATTTTTTTATTTTGAATACGTACGCGTTCAATCGGGAGTTACGTTTGTTAACTCCCGAGCATTATCAAAATGTCTTCCAGCAAGCTCACCGAGCTGGCTCACCTCATTTCACCATCATTGCCCGTAACAATACCCTTTCCCATCCAAGACTGGGACTTGCGGTACCTAAAAAGCAAATCAAAACTGCCGTCGGCCGTAATCGCTTTAAACGCCTTGCTCGCGAAAGTTTTCGTAACAAACAACACCAACTTCCTAATAAAGATTTTGTTGTTATTGCCAAGAAAAGCGCGCAAGATCTCAGCAATGATGAAATTTTCGCCCTGTTTGATAAATTATGGCAGCGTCTGTCTCGCCCTTCACGTGGCTAGCCATCGGGCTGGTCCGTCTCTATCAAGGCCTGATTAGTCCTCTTATTGGGCCGCGCTGTCGTTTTACTCCAACCTGTTCTACCTATGCCATTGAAGCGTTGAAAGCTCACGGTTTTGTAAAAGGGTGTTGGTTATCAAGCAAACGTCTATTAAAATGCCACCCTTTGAATGAAGGTGGCTATGACCCCGTTCCACCAGCCCAAACACAAGACAGAGATAAATAACGATGGATTCTCAACGTAATATCCTGTTAATCGCGCTAGCACTGGTTTCTTTCCTCTTGTTCCAACAATGGCAAGTCGCAAAGAACCCAGCACCGCAGCCGGTTGAGCAGGCACAATCAAGCAGTACTTTACCTGCACCATCTTTTGCAGATGAGCTTGATCCCGCACCGTCACAACAAGCTTCAGCAAAAACCATCACCGTAACCACTGACGTTTTGACGTTAACCATTGATACGGTAGGTGGTGATGTGGTTCATGCAGACCTAAACCAGTACTCCGCTGAACTTGATTCCGCCGATCCATTCGTTCTTCTCAAAAACGAAGCGGGCCACCAGTTCATCGCTCAAAGTGGCCTTGTTGGCCCACAGGGCATTGACTTAAGCAGCTCGAATCGTCCGCAATACGCCGTTGATGCCGACAGCTTTACCTTGGCAGAGGGTCAAGATGAGCTACGCATTCCAATGACGTACGCGGCCAACGGTCTTGAATACACCAAAACCTACATCCTAAAGCGTGACAGCTACGCAGTGGATGTCGAATTTGATGTTCGCAACCTATCAGGCAACAACGCGACCTTTGGTATGTACGCGCATCTTCGTCAAAACCTGATGGACGATGGTGGCAGCATCACTATGCCAACTTACCGTGGCGGTGCGTACTCCAGTGACGACACTCGTTACAAAAAGTACAGCTTCGATGATATGCAAAGCCGTAATCTGTCGATCACCTTACCGAATGGTCAAGGTTGGGCAGCGATGATCCAACACTACTTTGCGAGTGCATGGATCCCACGCAATGAGCCTGGCACCAATCTGTACACGCGTGTGATTGGTAACATGGGCGACATCGGCGTTCGCATGCCAAACAAAACCATCGCTGATGGTGAGTCTGCGCAATTCAACGCCACGCTGTGGGTGGGTCCAAAACTGCAAGACGAAATGGCGGAAACGGCACCTAACCTAGACTTGGTGGTCGATTACGGTTGGCTATGGTTCATCGCTAAGCCACTGCACTCTTTGCTCTCTTTCATTCAGAGCTTTGCGGTGAACTGGGGTGTCTCTATCATGATCCTCACGTTCATTGTCCGTGGTGCCATGTACCCACTGACCAAAGCTCAATACACCTCGATGGCGAAAATGCGCATGCTCCAGCCTAAGCTGCAAGCAATGCGTGAGCGTATCGGTGATGACCGTCAGCGCATGAGCCAAGAGATGATGGAGCTGTATAAGAAAGAGAAAGTGAACCCGCTGGGTGGCTGTCTACCGCTTATTCTCCAGATGCCGATCTTCATCGCCCTCTACTGGGCATTGATGGAATCGGTCGAGCTTCGTCACTCACCGTTCTTCGGTTGGATTCACGACCTCTCTGCGCAAGACCCATACTACATCTTGCCGCTACTGATGGGTGCGTCGATGTTCCTCATCCAGAAGATGAGCCCAACCACAGTGACAGACCCAATGCAGCAGAAGATCATGACCTTTATGCCGGTGATGTTTACCTTCTTCTTCCTGTTCTTCCCGTCTGGCCTAGTACTTTACTGGTTGGTTTCGAACGTGGTAACACTTATCCAGCAAACGCTCATTTACAAGGCGCTGGAGAAAAAAGGCTTACATTCGAAGTAACAGCTAAGCATCATCAAAAGGCGGCCAAAAGGTCGCCTTTTTGTTTTGCGCTGTTTACAATTTGCTGACGACCATTGCGCCATACAGATTCAGCGCCTAATTCGCTGTTTATTGACCATAGAGATAATCTTATGACCACAGAGACCATCGTAGCCCAAGCCACCGCCCCTGGCCGAGGCGGTGTCGGCATCATTCGCGTGTCAGGCCCGCTTGCCGAGCAAGTGGCTATCGCGGTGACCGGCAAATCACTGCGTCCTCGCTACGCCGAATATTTGCCGTTTATGGCCCAAGATGGCAGCCAACTAGACCAAGGCATTGCACTCTATTTCCCCAATCCCCACTCGTTCACGGGCGAAGATGTCCTTGAACTGCAAGGGCATGGCGGCCCTGTTGTGATGGACATGCTGATCAAACGCATCGTCGAGATTCCGGGGATTCGCATCGCACGCCCAGGGGAGTTTTCCGAGCGCGCGTTTTTAAATGACAAGCTCGATTTGGCGCAAGCCGAAGCGATCGCCGATTTGATTGATGCGAGCTCAGAAGAAGCGGCGAAATCGGCGCTCCAATCGCTTCAGGGCGCGTTCTCGGGCCGAATTAATACCCTGGTCGAGTCACTGATTCATCTGCGTATCTACGTTGAAGCCGCGATTGATTTTCCCGAGGAAGAGATCGATTTTCTCGCCGACGGTAAAGTTGCCGCCGATCTGCAAACCATCATCGACAACCTAGAAGCTGTGCGCAAAGAGGCCAACCAAGGCGCCATCATGCGTGAAGGGATGAAAGTGGTGATCGCTGGTCGACCTAACGCCGGTAAATCCAGCCTACTCAATGCGCTATCAGGCAAGGAATCTGCGATTGTGACCGACATTGCAGGCACAACGCGTGACGTGCTGCGCGAGCACATCCACATTGACGGCATGCCTTTGCACATTATTGATACCGCTGGGCTGCGTGATGCGTCGGATGAAGTGGAAAAAATCGGTATCGAGCGCGCTTGGGATGAAATTGCCCAAGCGGATCGCGTGCTATTTATGGTCGATGGCACCACCACCGACGCCACCGATCCCAAAGAGATTTGGCCGGATTTTGTTGATCGTCTGCCCGACAGCATCGGCATGACAGTGATCCGCAATAAAGCCGATCAAACTGGCGAGGAGCTTGGGATCTGTCATGTGAACACGCCGACGCTGATCCGCTTGTCCGCGAAAACTGGCGCTGGTGTCGATGCGCTGCGCACTCACCTGAAAGCCTGTATGGGCTTCTCAGGTGGCAGTGAAGGTGGCTTTATGGCCCGCCGCCGCCATCTCGATGCACTCGCCAAAGCGGCTGAGCACCTCGATATCGGCCAGCAGCAACTTGAAGGCTATATGGCCGGAGAAATCCTCGCAGAAGAGCTGCGTATCGCTCAGCAGCATCTCAATGAGATCACTGGCGAATTCAGCTCTGATGACCTACTAGGCAGAATTTTCTCTTCATTCTGTATCGGTAAATAACTCACAATGCGCGGCACACGGTCGCGCTTTTTATTGGCGTAAGGAAAACCCATGATCCACATAATAACAGGCAGTACCTTAGGCGGAGCCGAATACGTTGGCGATCACCTCAGTGATCTGCTGATTGAACAAGGCTTTGAAACCACAATCCACAACCAACCGGATCTGAATGAGATAGAGGCACAAGGTACTTGGCTCATCATCACTTCAACCCACGGTGCGGGCGAATACCCAGACAACATTCAGCCCTTCATTGCCGCGCTGCAAAACACGCCGCCAAATATGGCGAACGTCAACTATGCGGTGATCGCGATTGGTGATTCGAGCTACGATACCTTTTGCGCAGCAGGCCAACATGCCTACGCCCTATTGGAAGACATAGGTGCAACGCCGCTCGCAGAGTGCGTTACGATTGATGTCCTTAGCCATGATGTACCAGAAGATGCTGCACAAGCCTGGCTAGAAACTCATATCGACCGTTTCTGATCCCCCTCCTCGGCCAGTATTGTGCGCAATATTGGCCGCTGTTCACCTCTCCTTCTCTTTTCCACTCGTACTGTTCGCTGCTTTTTTAACCAAAATATCTGTGGATAACTTAGATGATATCCCGTTATCTTCCTTTAGTTATCCAAATAGCAACTTTTACCTTTGTCGACCCCTGTGTATAACCATCGATTTTGATCTCAGGAAATCCTCGATCTGATCAAGGCAAGATCACATGATATGATCATAAAAAGATCCATGATCTTGTTGATCATTTTTTAGTTATCCACAGAGATCATCGATCCTAATAGTAGATCTAATAAAAGATCATATATATAGATCTTATATATATAAGAGTTTCAGCCCTTTAAGACAAAAGCGTCAAAAGCATTTTCTCTCCCTTGGAAAGAAGGTAGAATAACGCTCTTTTAACTTTTCTATTGCTTGATTGAATACCTGAGGTCAGTTCATGCTTTATCACGAAAACTTTGACGTCATCGTTGTCGGTGGCGGTCATGCAGGAACGGAAGCCGCCCTCGCGTCTGCACGTACAGGTCAAAAGACGCTGTTGCTGACGCACAATATCGACACCCTAGGACAGATGTCGTGCAACCCTGCCATTGGTGGGATCGGTAAAGGCCATCTTGTCAAAGAGGTCGATGCAATGGGCGGTTTGATGGCACAAGCCATCGACCATGCAGGTATTCAATTTCGTACACTCAACGCCTCCAAAGGCCCAGCGGTACGCGCCACTCGCGCTCAAGCGGATCGTGCTTTGTACAAAGCGTATGTTCGCCATGCGTTGGAAAACGCGCCAAACCTAACCCTATTCCAACAATCGGTGGATGACCTGATTGTTGAGAACGAAGTGGCGGTCGGTGTGGTGACTCAAATGGGTCTCAAGTTTCGCGCCAAAGCAGTGGTGCTCACCGTCGGGACATTCCTCGGTGGCAAGATCCACATTGGCATGGAAAGCTCTTCTGGTGGCCGCGCTGGGGATCCACCATCGATCGCGCTTGCGGATCGTCTGCGTGAATTACCGTTTCGCGTTGATCGTTTGAAAACCGGTACACCTCCGCGCATCGATGCACGCAGTGTGGATTTCTCACAGCTCGAAGTGCAACACGGTGACAACCCGACTCCGGTATTCTCGTTTTTAGGTGATCGTCGCCAACATCCGGCGCAGATCCCGTGTTACATCACCCACACCAACGAGAGCACCCACGAAGTGATCCGCAACAACCTCGATCGTAGCCCAATGTACGCCGGGGTGATTGAAGGGATTGGGCCACGTTACTGTCCGTCGATTGAAGACAAAGTGATGCGTTTTGCGGATAAGAACAGCCACCAGATTTTCATTGAGCCAGAAGGCTTGACGACACACGAACTCTACCCAAATGGTATTTCCACCAGCTTGCCGTTTGATGTTCAGGTACAAATCGTGCGTTCGATGAAAGGGTTTGAAAACGCGCACATCGTGCGTCCGGGATACGCGATCGAATACGATTTCTTCGACCCACGAGATCTCAAGCAAACCTATGAAACCAAATTTATCTCTGGTCTGTTCTTTGCGGGTCAGATCAATGGTACCACCGGTTACGAAGAAGCGGCGGCACAAGGTTTGATGGCCGGTTTGAACGCCAGTTTGCACAGCCAGGGCAAAGAAGGTTGGAACCCGCGACGCGACCAAGCCTACATGGGCGTGTTGATTGATGACCTCTCAACCATGGGCACGAAAGAGCCTTACCGTATGTTTACCTCGCGCGCCGAGTACCGTTTGCTGCTGCGCGAAGACAACGCCGATCTGCGTTTGACCGAAAAAGCGCATGAATTGGGCTTGGTGAGTGAGGCGCGTTGGACGCGATTCAATCAAAAGATCGAGCAGATGGAAAAAGAGCGTCAGCGCCTACAAGAGATCTGGATCAACCCGAAATCGGCGGGGATCGATGCGCTGAACGATCTGCTGAAAACTCCGTTGGTGCGTGAGGCAAGCGGTGAAGATCTTCTTCGTCGCCCAGAAATCACCTACCAGCAACTGACCTCACTAGCGACCTTCCAGCCTGCGCTGGATGATCAACAAGCGGCAGAGCAAGTAGAGATTCAGGTCAAGTACGAAGGTTACATCAAGCGTCAGCAAGACGAGATTGAGAAATCACTGCGTCATGAACACACCAAGTTGCCGCTCGATTTGGATTACCGACAAGTGAAAGGTTTGTCGAACGAAGTGATTGCCAAGCTGTCAGAAGCCAAACCTGAGTCGATTGGTATTGCCTCGCGTATTTCAGGTATTACGCCAGCCGCGATCTCCATTTTGTTGGTGCATTTGAAAAAGCACGGTATGTTGAAAAAAGGTGAGGAAGCAGCATGAGCGCACTACGTGACAAACTTGATGCGCTGATCGCGACCACTGACTTGCAGGTCTCTGATGCGCAACGCGAGCAGTTGGTGGGCTATGTGACAATGCTGGACAAGTGGAACAAAGCTTACAACCTGACCTCAGTGCGTGACCCGTTTGAGATGTTAGTGAAACACATCTTGGATAGCATTGTTGTGAGTACTCACTTAGTCGGTGAGCGCTTTATCGATGTTGGCACTGGCCCAGGATTGCCAGGGATCCCTTTGGCGATCATGCACCCAGAGAAAACCTTTTATTTGCTCGACAGTCTCGGCAAACGCATTCGCTTCATCAAACAAGTGCTGCATGAGCTGGGGATCAAAAACGTGACGCCGATTCAAAGTCGCGTCGAAGAGTTTCAACCAGAAGAGAAGTTTGACGCTGTTCTAAGTCGCGCATTCGCTTCTATGGTAGACATGGTCAGTTGGTGTCATCACCTTCCAAAAGCGGAGTCAGGCGTGTTTCTGGCGCTTAAAGGTCAATTGCCTCAGGATGAGATTGAACAATTGCCCGACTGGTGTTCTGTGAGCGAGATCAAAGCTTTGAATGTTCCAGAGTTGGAAGGTGAGCGTCATCTAGTAATCTTATCGCGCAAGGATTAATAGCGAGGTTCACTGTGGGAAAAATCGTAGCGATTGCTAACCAAAAAGGTGGCGTTGGTAAAACAACGACCTGTGTCAACTTAGCCGCGTCTATGGCTGCGACTAAGCGCAAAGTGTTGGTCATTGACCTCGACCCACAAGGAAACGCAACCATGGCAAGCGGTGTCGACAAATACCAAGTCGACGCCACCGCCTATGAACTGCTGGTTGAAGACGTACCGTTCGAAGAGGTAGTCTGTCGTAAGACTTCTGGCAATTACGATTTGATCGCGGCTAATGGTGATGTCACCGCCGCAGAAATCAAATTAATGGAAGTGTTTGCCCGCGAAGTGCGTCTCAAGCACGCATTATCCTCCGTTCGTGATAACTATGATTTCATCTTTATCGATTGTCCTCCGTCGCTAAACCTTCTTACAATCAATGCTATGGCTGCAGCTGATTCCGTCTTGGTTCCGATGCAGTGCGAGTATTTCGCGTTAGAAGGGTTAACGGCATTGATGGATACGATCAGCAAGCTCGCTGCTGTCGTCAACGAAAATCTAAGAATCGAGGGCTTGTTACGCACCATGTATGACCCGCGTAATCGCCTCTCGAATGAAGTGTCCGATCAACTCAAAAAGCACTTTGGCAACAAAGTGTACCGCACTGTTATTCCCCGAAATGTTCGCTTGGCCGAAGCGCCGAGTCATGGCAAGCCTGCCATGTATTACGACAAGTATTCAGCGGGCGCAAAAGCGTACCTTGCCCTTGCTGGAGAAATGCTTCGCCGCGAAGAAGTACCCGCATAATCAACCGAAGGATTCCGTCTTATGTCTAAACGTGGTTTAGGTAAAGGGCTTGACGCTCTGTTATCGACCAGCTCACTGGCGCGTGAGAAACAGCAAAGTGCGCTCAATAGCCAAGCGTTGTCGTCCGATGGGCATTTGACTGAACTGAGTATCAACGCGTTAAAGCCGGGAGTATATCAGCCCCGCAAAGAGATGGAGCCTGAAGCGCTCGAAGAGTTGGCGTCATCGATAGAGTCGCAAGGGATTATCCAGCCGATTGTTGTGCGTCAGGTTGAGGCGGATAAATACGAAATCATCGCCGGCGAACGTCGCTGGCGTGCGGCGCGTAAAGCCGGCCTCAAGCAAGTGCCTTGTGTGGTCAAAAATGTCGACGACCGCGCGGCGGTTGCGATGGCATTGATTGAAAATATTCAGCGCGAAGACCTTAATGCGATTGAAGAAGCCCAAGCGTTGGAGCGTCTTCAAGACGAGTTTCAACTGACTCATCAACAAGTGGCGGATGCGATTGGTAAATCACGCACCACCGTGAGTAACTTGCTAAGACTCAACCAGTTAGATGATGAAGTGAAAGCTTTGATGTCGGCCAAACTGATTGAGATGGGCCATGCTCGCGCGTTACTGGCGTTAGAAGCCACGCAGCAAGTGGCGCTCGCCAATCACGTTGCCAAGAAAAAACTGACGGTGCGTCAAACAGAAAACTTAGTAAAAAAGACGCTCCAGGGCGAAGTTGAATCAACCACGCCAAAACCAGAAATTGATGACACGACAGAGTTGTCGTTAAAGCATTTGTCTGAGCAATTAAACACAAAAGTCGCGCTGCAAATGGCCAAGAAAGGTGACGGGAAGATTGTCATCAACTTTAGTGACAATGAGCAACTGCAATTGATGTTAAAACAACTACAAATGCTCGTTTCCGCTTCCTAGCTCACAGATTGGTCTAGAAGTAACAGTTATCAAACTCGCAAAGATTGTGTTTTTTGTTAAGCAATATATAATTTTTCGTGCTTTTTTTCACCATGCATTGATTGTGATCAATGCGGTGTTAGATACAGAAACAGGTGCTTTTGATGTTTAGTGCAAATCGAAGCAAGCAAGGAAGAGCTGCTTTTAGACTCGTCCACCTCCAGCTGATATTTGTGCTCCTCATCGGGAGCTTGGCTTATGTGATGATCAGCCCTGAAACGGCTCGCTTTGTTTTAAAAGGCGGCTTTATCGCGGTGATGGGTAATTACATTTATGCCCTGTTTACGTTTTTCCCTAAACCAGGGTCCGATGGGAAAGTTCTCCTTGGCTTCCTGATGGTGGGATGGGCGTTAAAGCTGGTGTTTACCATAGTGATGTTTGTGTTGGTGTTTTCTGTCAACGAGTTCCTCAAACCTGGGGCGTTCTTTACAGGTTATAAGCTCACACTGCTGATCTTCTGGTTATCACCAATTTTATTTTTTCATAAAAATGGGATTAACCATGGCTGATACTCCGCAGGAATATATTCAGCACCACCTAACCAACGCGAAGATTTGTGTGGTTGATGGTGGCGTAGCAACCAACTATGGTTGTGCCGACGCTGGGTTCTGGACCTTACATTGGGATTCATTGTTGTTCTCTGTTGGTCTAGGTGCACTATTTTTGTGGTTGTTTTATCGTGTCGGAAAAAATGCAACCACAGGCACGCCTGGTAAGCTGCAATGTTTTATCGAAATGGTCGTAGAGCAAGTCGATGCCATTGTAAAAGATGCTTTCCATGGTCGTGATAAATTAGTCGCACCACTAGCTCTTACCTTGTTTGTGTGGATTTTCCTCATGAACTTGATGGATCTAGTACCCGTTGACTTTATTCCTCATCTAATGGGGGCGGCTGGCTTTGAGTACTTTAAGATCGTACCAACGGTTGACTTAAACATCACGCTAGCACTTGCATTAGGTGTCCTAGTACTGACGGTGGTTTACTACATCAAGTACAAAGGATTTAAAGGATTTGTGAAAGAATTTACGCTTCACCCAATTAACAATAAAGCGTTAATTCCTTTCAACTTAGTTTTGGAAAGTGTCTCATTGCTGGCTAAGCCGGTGTCTCTTTCTTTACGTCTTTACGGCAACATGTACTCGGGCGAGTTGATCTTCATTCTGATCGCTGTGACCTACGGTGCTGGTGTTGTATTGGGTGGATTAGGTGTCGTCGCGCACGTCATTTGGGCAATCTTCCACATATTAGTAATTGTTTTACAAGCCTTCATTTTTACAATGCTGACCGTTGTTTACCTCAGCATGGCAAGTAACGATTCACATTAATTTTTACCTAACTTTTTTATCAAATCTGATTTGGAGATAATTATGGAAATTTATTTGGTTGTAGGTCTACTACTAGGCATGTGTGCTATCGCAACAGGTTTTGGTTTTGCGATCCTTGGTGGTAAGTTCCTTGAGTCAGTTGCTCGTCAGCCTGAGATGGCGCCTGTTCTACAAACCAACATGTTCATCATCGCGGGTCTATTGGATGCGGTTCCAATGATCGGTGTTGGTATCTCTATGTACATGCTATTCGCACTGTAATAGACCTCTCTTATTCATTCATGATACGTCGTTTCGATGTTTCGAAACTAAGAATAGGTAAAGGAGGGTCATTGTGAATATCAATGCTACTCTGCTGGGACAAGCAATAGCATTTCTAATTTTTGTGTGGTTCTGCATGAAGTTCGTGTGGCCACCATTAATTGCTGCTATTGAAGAACGCCAAAAGAAGATCTCTGAAGGTCTAGAGTCGGCGGCACGTGCGGACAAAGCGTTAGAGCTTGCCAAGCACAACGCTGCAGACCAGCTGAAAGACGCTAAGAAACAAGCATTAGAAATCATCGAGCAAGCGAACAAACGTAAAGCTCAGATTTTGGATGAAGCCCGTAACGAAGCTACTGTCGAGCGAGATCATATTCTTTCTCAAGGCAAAGCGGAGCTGGAAGCAGAAACATTGCGTGCGCGCAATGAGCTGAAGAAAGATGTGGCGAACTTGGTGATTCTTGGCGCAGAGAAAGTGATCGAGCGTTCTATTGATCCAGCTGCACATCAAGACATCCTTGATAGTATTTCAGCAAAACTATAACAAGAGGGCATCAGTATGTCGGATTTGACAACTATTGCTCGACCATATGCTAAGGCTGCATACGGCTTTGCGAGTGATAACAGTGCCATTGAACAGTGGTCACAGATGCTTGCATTTGCCAAAGAGATGTCTTCAGTGAAAGAGCTAAAGACCGCTGCTTTGAGTTTGCAGCCTGAGCAACTAGTGCAATTGTATGTTGATGTTGGCGGGGAATACTTTGATGAACCTTTTCAAAACTTTTTGAAAGTGGTCATCGAGAATCGTCGCACCTCAGCGTTAAGTGATATTTATCAGCAGTACAAGAAACTGGCAGACAAGGCTTCAAACACGAAAGAGGTGACGGTTACCACGTCTACTGAATTGTCTGAAGCGCAAAAGTCGCAGCTTATCGCCGGCCTTGAACAGCGTTTTGGTGGCACAGTGAAATTAAACTGTATCGTTGATGCGCACTTGATCGGCGGCGCGGTTATCCGTGATGGCGATACTGTGTTGGATAACTCACTCGTTAGCCGTTTAACTCGTCTTAAAGACGTTATTAAGTCTTAAATTAGGGGAATTGGAGCAATGCAACTTAATTCCACGGAAATTAGCGAACTGATTAGACAGCGCATTGAAAAATTCAATGTTGTGTCTGAAGTTCGTAATGAGGGTACGATCGTCTCTGTAAGTGACGGTATTCTCCGCATTCACGGTCTTGAAGATGTGATGCAAGGTGAAATGATCGAGCTTCCAGGTGATCGTTTTGCATTGGCATTAAACCTAGAGCGCGACTCTGTTGGTGCTGTAGTGATGGGCCCGTACGCAGACCTTAAAGAAGGGATGAAAGTGACGGGTACTGGACGCATCCTTGAAGTACCTGTAGGCCCTGAGCTGCTTGGCCGTGTGGTTAACACACTGGGTCAACCAATTGATGGCAAAGGTCCTATCGATGCGAAACTGAGCTCACCAGTTGAAGTGATTGCACCAGGTGTTATCGACCGTAAGTCGGTTGATCAGCCTGTTCAAACCGGTTACAAGTCTGTTGACTCAATGATCCCAATCGGTCGTGGTCAGCGTGAGCTTATCATCGGTGACCGTCAGACTGGTAAAACGGCGATGGCGATCGATGCCATCATCAACCAGAAAGACTCGGGTATTTTCTCTATCTACGTAGCGATTGGTCAGAAAGCATCGACCATTGCTAACGTGGTTCGCAAACTAGAAGAGCACGGCGCACTGCAAAACACGATTGTGGTCGTAGCATCGGCTTCTGAATCTGCAGCGCTTCAATACCTAGCGCCATACGCAGGTTGTGCGATGGGTGAGTACTTCCGTGACCGCGGTGAAGATGCACTGATTGTTTACGATGACCTGTCTAAACAAGCGGTTGCTTACCGTCAGATCTCTCTACTCCTAAAACGTCCACCAGGCCGTGAGGCTTTCCCGGGTGACGTATTCTACCTCCACTCACGTCTACTAGAGCGCGCTGCGCGAGTAAACGAAGAGTACGTAGAGCGTTTCACCAACGGTGAAGTGAAAGGTAAGACAGGCTCTTTGACTGCGCTACCTATCATCGAAACTCAAGCAGGTGACGTATCGGCATTCGTACCGACCAACGTAATCTCGATTACCGACGGTCAGATCTTCCTACAAACTGAACTGTTCAACGCGGGTGTACGCCCAGCGGTTGACCCAGGTATCTCAGTATCTCGTGTAGGTGGTTCGGCTCAGACGAAAATCATCAAGAAACTGTCAGGTGGTATCCGTACTGCATTGGCGGCATACCGTGAATTGGCAGCCTTTGCTCAGTTCTCATCGGATCTTGATGCAGCGACGAAACGCCAGCTAAATCACGGTCAGAAAGTGACTGAATTGATGAAGCAGAAGCAGTACGCGCCAATGTCAGTGTTTGACCAAGCATTGTCTATTTTCGCGGCGGAACGTGGCTATCTCGATGATATCGAGCTCAACAAAGTCCTCGACTTTGAAGGTGCTCTACTATCGTATGCTCGTGCTCAGCATGCAGATTTTGCAGCTGAGATCGACAAGTCTGGCGCTTACAACGATGAAATCGAAGCTCAACTGAAAGCCTTGGTTGATGATTTCAAAGCAACCCAAACTTGGTAATTACAAGCAAGTTTTGTAATTAACGGAGAGTAACGATGGCCAATACAAAAGAAATTCGTAGCAAGATTGGTAGTGTCAAAAGCACTCAAAAAATCACGAAAGCGATGGAAATGGTAGCGGCTTCCAAAATGCGTCGTACGCAAGATGCAATGGAAGGCCCTCGTCCTTACGCTGAAATAATACGTAAAGTCATTGGTCATTTAGCGCACGGTACCTTGGAATACAAACATCCATTCCTTGTAGAACGTGGCGCTAAGCGCGTTGGGTATATTGTGGTATCGACCGATCGTGGTCTTTGTGGCGGCTTGAACATTAACTTGTTCAAGCAAGCCGTCAAGGAGATGAACGATTGGTCGAATCAAGGTGTAGAGATTGAGCTGGCAGTGATCGGTTCAAAAGCCACATCTTACTTCAATAGCATAGGTGCGAAGATTGTCGCTCAAACCTCAGGTTTGGGAGACACGCCATCATTAGATGATCTGATCGGTTCTATCAAAGTCATGCTTAAGAAGTATGAAGAGGGTGAAATCGATCGCTTGTACCTAGTGTTCAATGAGTTTGTGAACTCAATGACACAGCAACCCAAAATTGATCAATTAATACCTTTGCCTAAGTCCATGAGTGACGATGAGTCGTTCAAGCATGCGTGGAGCTATATGTTTGAGTCAGACCAAAAGGTTCTGCTCAATACCTTGATGTCTCGTTATATCGAGTCTCAGGTGTACCAGGCTGTGGTTGAAAACTTAGCGTGCGAAATGGCTGCTCGTATGATTGCTATGAAAGCAGCATCTGACAATGCTGGAAACTTGATCGATGAACTAGAGCTTGTGTACAACAAAGCCCGTCAAGCGGCGATTACACAAGAGCTATCCGAGATCGTTTCTGGTGCGGCAGCAGTGTAATTTAGGCAGATTAAATTTAGAGGATTAACGATGGCTACAGGTAAGATCGTACAGATCATCGGTGCGGTAGTCGACGTAGAGTTCCCACAGAGCGATGTACCAAGTGTATATGACGCTCTAAACGTTACGGACTCAAAAGAGCGTCTTGTTCTTGAAGTTCAGCAACAGCTAGGCGGTGGCGTAGTTCGTTGTATCGTAATGGGTAGCTCTGATGGTTTACGTCGCGGAGTGGAAGTGGTTAACACAGGCGCTCCAATTTCAGTACCAGTAGGTACTAAGACCCTAGGTCGTATCATGAACGTTCTAGGTGACGCGATTGACGAGCGTGGCGAAATCGGTGCAGAAGAGGTTTACTCTATCCACCGTCAAGCGCCAAGCTACGAAGAGCAATCAAACGAGACAGCGCTTCTAGAAACCGGCGTAAAAGTAATCGACCTAGTTTGTCCATTCGCTAAGGGTGGTAAAATCGGTCTATTCGGTGGTGCAGGTGTAGGTAAGACCGTTAACATGATGGAACTTATCAACAACATCGCACTACAACACTCTGGTCTTTCTGTATTTGCGGGTGTAGGTGAGCGTACTCGTGAGGGTAACGACTTCTACTACGAAATGCAGGAAGCGGGCGTAGTAAACATCGAAAAACCTGAAGAATCAAAGGTTGCGATGGTTTACGGTCAGATGAACGAGCCACCAGGCAACCGTCTACGTGTTGCACTGACAGGCCTAACGATGGCTGAGCGTTTCCGTGACGAAGGCCGTGACGTTCTACTGTTCGTTGATAACATCTACCGTTACACGCTGGCGGGTACGGAAGTATCTGCACTGCTAGGTCGTATGCCTTCTGCGGTAGGTTACCAGCCAACTCTTGCAGAAGAGATGGGTGTACTTCAGGAGCGTATCACGTCAACAAAAGCGGGTTCTATCACGTCTGTACAGGCGGTATACGTACCAGCGGATGACTTGACTGACCCGTCTCCAGCTACCACGTTCGCGCACTTGGATGCAACGGTTGTACTTAACCGTAACATCGCAGCTATGGGTCTATACCCAGCGATCGACCCACTTGACTCAACGTCTCGTCAGCTTGACCCATTGGTCGTTGGTCAAGAGCACTACGACATCGCTCGTGGCGTTCAGCAGACACTTCAGCGCTACAAAGAGCTGAAAGACATCATCGCTATCCTAGGTATGGACGAGCTATCTGAAGAAGATAAGCAAGTCGTATCTCGTGCACGTAAGATTGAGCGTTTCTTGACTCAGCCTTACCACGTAGCGGAAGTCTTCACGGGTGACCCGGGTGTATACGTACCTCTTACAGAGACACTTCGTGGCTTTAAAGGTCTTCTTTCTGGTGAGTATGATGATATTCCTGAGCAGGCATTTATGTACTGCGGAAGCATCGACGACGCTCTAGAAAACGCGAAGAAGATGTAAGCGAAGACTTTAAGGAGGCGTTATGACTGCATCAGTGACCTTTAACCTAGACGTTGTGAGTGCCGAAGAGCGTATTTTCTCTGGCTATGCTCGCAGCATTCAAGTTTCAGGTGAAGAGGGTGATCTCGGTGTTTTAGCGGGTCATACTCCGTTGTTGACGCTGATTCGTCCTGGTATGGTTCGCATCGTAACAAAGAAAGGTAAGGAAGAAATTATTTACCTTTCGGGCGGTATTCTTGAAGTACAGGCTCACGATGTCACCATCTTGGCGGATACCGCTGTTCGAGGTGAAGACCTAGACAAAGCAAAAGCGGAAGAAGCAAAACAGCGTGCAGAAGAGCTGATCAACCTACCTCACGGTGACGTTGATTACGCGAAAGCTGCGGCTGAGCTGGCGAAAGCGGTCGCTCAATTGAAAGTCATTGAGCTCGTGAGACGCAGCAGCCGTCGCTAGTATGATTGTGCGTTGAATCGCTAGATAAAGCCTCGAGTTTGCTCGGGGCTTTTGTTTATTTACCGCAACCTATTTTCTCCGAGTGAAAAGGTTTCGCCAACCGAGCATAGCGAAGTGAGTGAGCCCATGTAGGTAGCGAGAAGGTCGGTGGCTGCTTAATTTTTAACGGAAAATTTTCCGATTTCATTAACTAATCGTCGATTAGTGTCTAGAATACCCCTCAAGTTTTTATGACAACGTCTATAGGTAATTTCATGAAGTTTAGCGCGGTGATTCTCGCGGCGGGCAAAGGGACTCGCATGTACTCTAACAAGCCAAAGGTACTGCATACCTTAGCGGGTAAACCTATGGTGAAGCACGTGATTGATACTTGCTCTGGGCTCGGCGCGCAAAACATCCACCTCGTCTATGGCCACGGTGGCGATCAGATGCAAGCTGAACTGAGCCAAGAGTCGGTCAACTGGGTATTGCAAGCGGATCAACTGGGGACAGGTCATGCGGTGGATCAAGCATCGGATCAGTTTCAAGATGATGAAAAGATCCTGGTGTTGTACGGCGACGTGCCTTTGATCTCCGAAGAGACCATTGAGAGCTTGCTTGATGCGCAGCCTACCGGCGGTATCGCGCTCTTGACCGTTGTATTAGACAACCCAACAGGCTACGGCCGTATCGTCCGTAAGAATGGCCCTGTTGTGGCGATCGTTGAACAAAAAGATGCCACCGAAGAGCAGCGCCAAATCAAAGAGATCAACACAGGTGTGATGGTTGCGACAGGCGGCGATCTTAAGCGCTGGTTATCAGGCCTCAACAACCAAAACGCGCAAGGTGAATATTACCTCACTGACGTGATTGCGGCCGCGCACGACGAAGGACGCGCCGTCGAGGCGGTTCACCCAGTCAACCCTATTGAAGTGGAAGGGGTCAACGATCGCAACCAGTTGGCGCGCTTGGAACGTGCCTTCCAATCCATGCAAGCTCGCAAGCTGCTTGAGCAAGGCGTGATGCTGCGTGACCCAGCACGTTTTGATTTACGTGGTGAACTGCAATGCGGTATGGACTGCGAGATTGACGTCAATGTTGTGATTGAAGGCAGCGTCTCTCTTGGCGATAACGTAGTGATTGGCGCTGGGTGTGTGCTTAAAGATTGCGAAATCGACGATAACACCATAGTGCGCCCATACAGTGTGATTGAAGGTGCCACGGTCGGTGAAGAGTGTACCGTTGGACCATTTACCCGTCTTCGTCCTGGCGCTGAGCTGAAGAAAGACGCCCACGTCGGTAACTTTGTTGAAGTGAAAAACGCGCGTCTTGGTCAGGGTTCAAAAGCCAACCACCTCACTTACCTGGGCGATGCTGAGATTGGTGAGCGCACCAACATTGGCGCGGGTACGATTACGTGTAACTACGATGGCGCAAACAAGTTCAAAACCATCATCGGCAACGACGTGTTTGTTGGCTCAGACAGCCAGCTGGTGGCACCAGTGACGATTGCTGATGGCGCGACTATAGGTGCAGGCACGACGTTGACGAAAGACGTTGCGCAAGGTGAGTTAGTCATCACTCGCGCTAAAGAGCGCAAGATTACAGGATGGCAGCGTCCGGTGAAGCAAAAATAATTGTCGATGCTCTATACCAAAGCCGCTTCATTGAAGCGGCTTTTTCGATCTATAGGCTTGGAATCGCGATGCGTTTTTCTAGCCAGCGTACAGCTTGAGAGACCAATAAGATAAGCAATAGATATTCGAGCACCAAAAAGGTGTAAATCTCCAAAGGTAAGTATTCGGTGACCACCAGCTCGTTAGCTCTGCGTGTCAGATCGCTCAGACCAATGACACTGACCAACGAACTCATTTTGAGGATATAGACAAATTGGTTTCCCAGTGGCGGCAAAATCTGACGGAAGGCTTGTGGCAATATCACAAAGCGCATGGTTTGCCAGTAACCGAGTCCTAACGATTCAGAGGCTTCGCGTTGACCTCGGCTAATGGTTTGAATACCACCGCGAAAGACTTCCGCCATAAACGCGCTTTCGGCGATCGTCAGGGCTATCACGCCTGCCCAGAAATGGTTTAAGGAAAGATCGAGTAAGGTAGGCATCCCATAATAGACCCACAGCAGCAAAACGAGCACCGGGACTGAGCGTACGCTTTCGACATAGAGGCGATTAAACCAACGTAACACTCTCAGGTTGGATAATGCAGGCATCGCGACCATCAAGCCAAGGCTCATAGCTAGCACCATACTGAGCAAGGAGATCTGCACCGTCTCACCAAAGCCACCCATCAAAAACAGCACATTTGCTCGGCCTTGCTCGGTGGTAGGATCGAGTACATACCACCCCCATTGATAGTCACTGCAGCCAGTCAGCAGCAGCGTAGTGATCAACACCCATACTTTAGTGGTCACATTACACCTTGTTTAAACTAGAAAATCCGTTTCTTACTGCTATGTTAACAATGAAAGTGGAATTCGTGTAATCACTAAGGACGATAAAATGAAATCGATCATCTGCGCACTGCTCATCAGTCTGTTTTCGCTCCCGCAAGCGATGGCTCAAGGCAGTCGCCTCCATCAGATTTTAGACTCAGGCGTTCTGCGTGTCGGGACGACCGGCGACTGGAACCCAATGACGATGAAAGACCCGGCGACCAATAGTTATCGAGGGTTTGATATCGATGTGACCACCGAATTAGCCAAAGACTTAGGGGTCAGAGTCGAGTTTGTTGCCACTGACTGGAAAACCCTGGTCAATGGCGTGACTGCCAACAAATATGACATTACAGGCAGTGCATCGCTCAATATGTCTCGCGCTAAGGTCGCGGGGTACAGTCAGCCCTATTTTTATCTCGCTTTTGTTCCGGTTGTGCAGAAGAAAGACCTGGAGCGCTTCTCAGACTGGTCTGATTTTGACTCGCCTGACGTTAAAGTGGCGGCCACATTGGGTACCGTGCAGGAAAAAATGGTGAAAGCGTTTTTCCCTTCTGCGCAGCACATTGTCATTGAAGCGCCCGCTCGTGATTTTCAAGAGCTATTGGCGCGTCGCGCGGATGTCTCCGTGACCTCCAACGTGGAGGCTGCGACCTTGGTCGAGAAGTTTCAACAGTTGGCGATCGTGCCTGTCAAAGAGGCAAGAAAGCCCACCCCGATCGCGATGCTGTTACCCCAAGATGACCAAGTGTGGATTAATTACATTAATCACTGGGTTGAGTTGAAGAAAACCCAAGGATTTTTCAAACAGACCGCCGAAAAGTGGGGGCTGAAAACACTTTAGTTGCTCGTTGATGGATGGCAAAAAAGCCGCGATGAGCGGCTCTTACATTCACTACTCGTCACTCACCACCCGTGAGTTATCGGGCGTTGTGAAGTGGCAAGATAAGTCTCGATTCGCCACGATATACCCAATCCAGAGCCCTCCGGTGCAAAGGACAATCGCCATGCCGGTGGCCATTTGCGCTTGACTCGCCATCGCTGCCACCAAGGCACTCGATACACTGCTGACACAAATCTGTACGCTATTTTGCAGACCGGCGGCTGTAGCAGGGCTTTGCGCCGCATTGGCGAGCGCTCGGTTGACCACAATCGGGTACAGCGCACCGTTTGCCACGGCGATCAAGCAAAAGGGGGCGAGAATTGGCCAGATCGAGGTGAGGATCCACTGCGATGCGATAAACACTAACAGCGAAGCGACACTGAATAAGCCCATCAACTGGCGCAGAACATTGCCATCACCGTATTTACGCACACCGACCTTACCCAGGTAGCCGCCCAACATAAAGGCGATGGTTTGCGGCACAAAACTTAAGCCAATCTCTTTTGCACCATACCCTAGTTGCGACATGATCTCTGGCATACCCGTTAGGTAGGCGAAAAACGCCGCCGAAGCGGTGGCAAACATCAGTACGTTGCCAAGGTAAGATTTCGAGCTGAGCAGCGCTTTGACATCAGCAGAGAGGCGAGTTTGTTTCACCTCTGGCTTGTCGTTGTTTTGTGCCAAGGTGGTCGCAACCAGTAGTGTGCCCATCAAAGCTAAGACCACAAAAATACTGCTCCAACCTAAGTAGCTTTCCAACAGAACGCCAAGTTGAGGGGCCAGCGCAGGAGAGAGCGCGACTAACGGCATGATGGTGGCAAAGATGGCTTGGCTTTGACCTGCATGGCGTTTAATCACCATCGCTTGCCAGATGACCGCAGGTGCACACACGCCAATGGCTTGCACAAAGCGCAGTATCAGCAATTGCCACACTTGGTCACTCACGGCTAAGCCCAGCGACGCTAAGCTAAAGATGGCCAATCCTGCTGCCAGCGTATTGCGATGGCCAAATTTATCTGAAGCGAACCCCCACATCAGTTGACCAAACGCCATCCCCACAAGGAAAATGGTCAAAGAGAGGGCAATTTGCTCGGGGCCCGTTACAAAGTCGATCTCCATCGCTTTGAACGCGGGTAGATACATATCCGTCGCGATAAAACCCAGCATGGAGAGCGTGGCGAGATAGAGTAATTGGAGTTTTGTTATTTTCATCTGTTAACCAATCAAATAATTTCATCGTTATAGAATCAAAGTTAGCGCTTGCTAATCCTGTTAAATTGAGTCTGAGATTGTATTTTTCGCTGTTTGAAAAATGAAACGTTAAAATTGTTTGTTATCATTCAAAAAAATTGAAAGGTATAGGTTATGTACTCAAAATCGTCGCTTGAGATGCTCGACACGGTCGCCCGGCTTGGGAGCTTTACCGCCGCCGCGGAGGTATTGCATAAAGTCCCTTCTGCGATCAGCTATGGCGTTCGTCAGGTTGAGCAAGAGTTGGGTGTGCTGCTGTTTCGTCGTTTACCTAGAAAAGTGGAACTGACGCCAGCCGGTGAACTCTTTATCGCAGAGGCGAGAATGTTGCTCAGGCAGATGGAAGAGCTGAAGGCCCAAACCAGGCGTGCCGCGCAAGGTTGGCAATCGACACTGAAATTGACGCTCGACAATGTGGTCAAACTCGACAGACTCAAACCCATGGTGGAGGACTTTTATCGTCAATTTGAGTTCGCAGAGTTACAAATCAATATGGAAGTGTTTAATGGCTCTTGGGAAGCGATCGCGCAAGAGCGAGCCGATATTGTGATTGGTGCCACCTCTGCGATCCCCGTTGGCGGTGACTTTGAAGTGAGAGATATGGGCACGCTCGATTGGGCGTTCGTGATGTCCCCTGCACACCCTTGTGTTCAGCAGCAGAGTTTAGATGAAGCGTTTGTTAGCCAATTCCCCGCCATTTGTTTAGATGACACCTCGAGTGTGTTGCCCAAGCGTTATGCGGGCCATTACCCTTCGCAGCGCCGCTTGCTGTTACCGAATTGGTACACCGCCATCGAGTGTTTAAAAAAGGGCATAGGGGTAGGTTATATGCCGCGTCATATTGCGATGCCATTGATAGGGCAAGGGGTGCTGGTGGAAAAAACGTTGCCGGATGAAAAGCCCCTCAGCCAGTGTTGCATGGTGTGGCGCAAAGACGACAATAACAAACTGATTCAGTGGATGGTGGATTACTTAGGCTCGTCAGATCAGCTTCATCTTGATTGGCTTAAGCACTAAAAAAACAACGCCAGCATTGGCTGGCGTTGTGATGGTGATATTTTGCGCCTTATGGGCGTTCGAACACCGTCGCAATGCCTTGACCTAGACCGATACACATGGTCGCTAATCCGTATTTGGCGTCTTGCGCTTCCATAAGATTGATCAAGGTGGTCGAGATGCGTGAACCTGAGCAGCCTAATGGGTGACCGAGAGCGATAGCACCGCCATTCAGGTTGACCTTTTCATCCATCACGTCCAGTAAGCCGAGATCTTTCGCAACAGGCAGAGCCTGGGCGGCGAAAGCCTCATTGAGCTCAACCACATCCATATCATCAATAGAGAGGCCAGCACGCTTGAGGGCTTTTTGTGTTGCAGGTACTGGTCCGTATCCCATGATGGAAGGATCGCAACCAGCAATCGCCATACCCTTGATGCGAGCACGAATGGTGAGGCCAAGCTCTTTGGCTTTCTCCTCACTCATGATCAACATGGCAGAGGCGCCATCAGACAGAGCGGAAGAGGTGCCTGCAGTGACGGTACCATTGGCAGGGTCAAACACTGGGCGCAACTGAGACAGACCTTCGACCGAGGTTTCTGGACGAATTACTTCATCAAAGTCGAGGGTAAACAGTGTGCCGTCTGCGGCGTGACCTTCGGTTGGAAGAATCTCGTTCTTAAAACGGCCTTCGACCGTGGCTGCGTGAGCTCTAGCGTGCGAACGTGCCGCGAATGCATCTTGCTGCTCACGACTGATCTGGTGCAGTTTGCCGAGCATCTCCGCGGTGAGACCCATCATACCCGCCGCTTTCGCTACGTGTTTTGACATGCCTGGGTGGAAGTCGACGCCATGATTCATTGGAACGTGTCCCATGTGCTCGACACCACCAATCAGGCAGATCTCTGCATCGCCTGTCATGATGGCGCGCGTGCCATCGTGCAGCGCTTGCATTGAAGATCCGCACAGACGGTTAACCGTCACGGCACCAATCTCAATCGGCAGCCCTGCGAGGAGCGCAGCGTTACGGGCAATATTGAAGCCTTGCTCAAGGGTTTGTTGCACACAGCCCCAGTAGATGTCTTCAATCTCGCTTGGGTTCACCTGCGGGTTACGGGCCAAGATGCCTTTCATTAAGTGTGCCGATAAATCTTCTGCACGCGTATGGCGGAATGCGCCGCCTTTTGAACGTCCCATCGGAGTACGTAGACAATCGACAACGACAACGTTTCTAGTGTGGGTAGTCATGCTGAAATCTCCTTAGATAGAACTTTGCTGCTGTTGGCCATAGAAGGTCTCGCCTTTTTCAGCCATGGTTTTGAGCAGTTTTGGCACCTGGTATATCGCACCCAGATCCGAGTATTGCTGCGCCATTGCGACAAACTCAGCAATGCCCACACTATCGAGATAACGGAACACCCCACCACGGAATGGAGGGAAGCCAAGACCATAAACCAGCGCCATGTCCGCTTCTTGAGGAGAGGCGATGATGCCCTCTTCAAGACACAGCACCACTTCGTTGATCATTGGAATCATCATGCGTTGAATGATGGTTTGGTCATCAAACGCTTGTGACGATTGCGTCACTTCAGCGAGCAGCGGTAAAACATCATCACTGAAGGTTTTCTTCGGTTTGCCTTTTCGATCGACGCTGTAGCTGTAGAAGCCACTGCCGTTTTTCTGGCCGTACTTGTTCGCATCAAACAGCGCATCAATCGCATCACGATCCGATTTACCCATACGCTCTGGGAAGCCTTGCGCCATGACCGCTTGAGCATGATGCGCCGTATCAATACCGACCACATCGAGCAAGTAAGCAGGGCCCATCGGCCAACCAAATTGACGCTCCATGACTTTATCGACTTGGGTGAAATCGGCCCCATCACGCAGTAGCAAGCTAAAGCCGCCAAAGTAAGGGAAGAGCACACGGTTGACGAAAAATCCCGGGCAGTCATTGACCACAATCGGGGATTTGCCCATCTTAGCCGCATAGGCGACCACTCGGTTGATGGTGTCGTCTGAGGTGTGTTCACCACGGATGATCTCGACCAATGGCATGCGGTGTACTGGGTTAAAGAAGTGCATACCACAGAATTTGTCTGGGCGAGACAGCGAATTCGCCAGCAAGTTGATTGGAATCGTCGATGTGTTCGAGGTGATCACAGTATCTTCGCTCACCTGCTGCTCAACTTCACTCAGCACGGCGGCTTTGACTTTCGGGTTTTCAACCACAGCTTCGACGACAACATCGGCTTGCTCAATGCCCGCGTAGTGCAAGCTTGGTGTGATGGAAGCAAGGATGCCCGCCATTTTGAAGCCATCAATACGGCCACGTTCAAGCTGCTTGTTGAGTAGTTTAGAGGCTTCGGTCATGCCCAGATCCAGTGATGGCTGAGCAATGTCTTTCATTAGTACCGGCACCCCTTTGAGGGCGGATTGGTAGGCAATGCCGCCGCCCATGATGCCAGCGCCAAGTACCGCAGCTCGCGCCGTGGCTTTGTCGGCCGATTTTTCTGCTTTCTTGGCAATCCCTTTGATGTATTGATCGTTCAGGAACAGGCCAACTAACGCCTTCGCTTCCTCGGATTTTGCCAACGTAATAAAGTGTTTACGTTCAATGGCCAACGCTTCATCGCGCGCAAAACCTGCGCCTTGTTCGATGGTCTTGACCGCCGTCATCGGTGCTGGGTAGTGCGGGCCTGCTTTCTGGGCGACTAACCCTTTGGCCATGGTAAAGCTCATCATAGATTCGAGCTTGCTGAGCGTCAGCGCGGAGGTTTTTTGTTTACGGCGAGCTTGCCAGTCGATTTTTTCATTGACGGCCAAGGTGAGCGTGCTCAGCGCAGAGTAGTAAAGTGTCTCAGAGTCGACGACGGCGTCCAACAATCCGATCGCCAGTGCTTCGTCTGCACGGCAGGCTTTGCCTTGAGTGATCACTTCCATCGCGCTGTCTGCGCCGATAACGCGCGGTAGGCGAACACAGCCACCAAAGCCTGGCATGATGCCCAGTTTGGTCTCAGGTAGGCCGATGCTGGTGGTTTTATCGCCAATGCGCATGTCGGTAGCGAGTACACACTCACAACCGCCACCTAAGGTGTGGCCTTTGACCACAGAGACGGTCGGCACTGGGAGATCTTCAAGCTTATTGAAGATGCTGTTGGCGAATTGGAGCCACGTATCGAGCTCCGCTTCTGGTTTGGCAAACAAACCTAAGAATTCGGTGATGTCGGCGCCAACAATGAACGCGTCTTTGTCTGAGGTCAGCAGCAGACCTTTAAGGCCTGAATGTTGAGCGAGGGCATCGAGCGCCTTATCGAGAGACTCGAGTGTGGCGAGATCGAGTTTGTTAACGGATTGTGGAGAGCAGAAACAGAGTTCAGCTAACCCGTCTTTTAATTCCTTTACCTGTAGGGTGTCGGCTTGGTAAATCATTGTCTATCTCCATGACATACAATCGTGGATTGCGTGTTGATCTCGCGAACCGGTCGTTATGGACCACGCAAGATTAACTAGGAAAGTTGTTATATTTATTGCTCTGGTTAGACCAGAGAACTTAGTGTGGATCGCTCATTGGACAAATTCAATACATTTTTCAAACAAGTGTTTAACATTGTGCGCTTGAACAAATCTTAGACGACGCGCAAACCGCTCTCATGATAGACTCACGCCAGTTTGCTAAGACTTGCTATGCCCATGAATGATCACCCTTATTTAATTCCCTTGCAGCCTGCGGTGTTTGAAGAAGAGATAAAGAAGAGCGTCTTTATCACCCAGCTCGCCCACACACCAAGTATCGACAGTGCCAAGGCGTTTATCGAACAAGTGAGACGGGCGCACCCCAGTGCTCGGCACCATTGTTGGGGTTTTGTCGCAGGGCGACCGGAAAATTCCATGCTGTGGGGATTCAGTGACGATGGTGAGCCATCGGGGACGGCGGGCAAACCCATCTTGGCTCAATTATCGGGATCGGGCGTCGGTGAATTGACGGCGGTCGTCACCCGTTACTCAGGTGGCATCAAGCTGGGGACGGGTGGCTTGGTCAAAGCCTATGGTGGCGGTGTGGGGCAAGCGCTTAAGTTGCTTCAAACAATTGAGAAAAAAATCACCACAAACTTGCGACTGGAGTTAGACTATGGCTTCCTGCCTATTGCGCAGGCGATGCTACCGCAATTCAATGCTGTGGAAGTATCGGCCGAGTACAGCGATCATGTCGTGCTGGTGGTAGAGATAGAGCGGAGGGATGCCGCTGTGTTTACCCAGGCGGTCATCAATAAAAGTGGCGCCAAAGCTAACATCACCTCTTTCGATGGAAAACAATGATAATTAGGAAGTCTGAAGCCAAGCTTCAATAGTCGTCTCTGTATGCAATTTCGTTCAATTATTCGCATCGTCGGCCTACTGCTGGCCCTATTTAGCGTCACCATGCTGGCGCCTGCTTTAGTCGCACTCATCTATCGAGACGGTGCGGGCGTGCCCTTTGTCTCCACCTTTTTTGTTTTGCTTGCCTGTGGCGCAGTGTGTTGGTTTCCCAATCGTCGTCATAAACATGAACTGAAAGCCCGTGATGGCTTTCTGATTGTGGTGCTGTTTTGGACGGTACTGGGCAGTGCAGGTGCGCTGCCTTTTTTAGCGGCGGATTACCCCAATGTGTCGGTGACCGATGCGTTTTTTGAATCATTCTCTGCGCTGACCACAACAGGGGCCACCGTCATTGTTGGGCTGGATGAGCTACCAAAAGCGATCCTTTTTTATCGTCAGATACTGCAATGGTTTGGTGGTATGGGGATCATCGTGCTCGCGGTGGCGATATTACCCGTGCTCGGTATCGGTGGTATGCAGCTTTATCGCGCGGAGATCCCAGGTCCAGTTAAAGATACCAAGATGACGCCAAGGATTGCAGAAACCGCGAAAGCGCTTTGGTACATCTACCTCAGTTTGACGATCGCGTGTGCACTTGCGTTCTGGTTGGCCGGCATGACGCCATTCGACGCGATCAGCCATAGCTTTTCGACTATCGCGATCGGGGGCTTTTCTACTCATGACGCCAGTATGGGGTATTTCGATAGCTACGCCATCAATATGATCACTGTGGTGTTCTTGTTGATTTCTGCCTGTAACTACTCACTTCACTTTGCCGCCTTTGCTTCTGGCGGTGTGCACCCTAAATATTATTGGAAAGATCCCGAGTTTCGCGCATTCCTCTTTATTCAAGCGCTGCTCTTTATCATCTGTTTCCTCGTGTTATTGAATCATCACTCTTACGACTCAAAATACGATGCGTTTGACCAAGCGCTGTTCCAGACGGTTTCGATTTCGACAACAGCAGGCTTTACCACCACAGGGTTTTCAGAGTGGCCGCTGTTTCTTCCCGTCCTATTGCTGTTCTCCTCTTTTATTGGTGGTTGCGCCGGTTCGACCGGTGGTGGGATGAAGGTGATCCGTATCCTGCTATTAACACTACAAGGCGTGCGAGAGCTCAAACGTCTGGTTCACCCAAGAGCGGTGTACACCATTAAGGTCGGCGGAAGTGCTCTATCACAACGAGTGGTCGATGCCGTGTGGGGATTTTTCTCTGCCTACGCATTGGTCTTTGTGGTTTGCATGCTGGGTCTTATTGCGACTGGCATGGATGAGTTAAGTGCCTTCTCCGCAGTGGCCGCCACGCTCAACAACTTAGGCCCTGGTCTTGGCGAAGTGGCGCTCCACTTCGGCGATGTAAATGATAAAGCTAAATGGGTGTTGATCGTCTCTATGCTGTTTGGGCGTCTCGAAGTGTTCACTCTATTGATTCTGCTGACCCCTACCTTTTGGAAAAGTTAAAGGAAGCCAATGTCAAAAGCGCTGTTTCTCTATTCTTCCCGTGAAGGACAGACAAAAAAAATTCTCCACACCCTGCAACAACAATTGGACATGGAGTGCGACATCATCGATCTCCACCTTGTTGATCAGGTCGACTTTGCCCCCTACGAGCGCGTGCTCGTCGGCGCCTCTATTCGTTATGGCCACTTAAATAAGCAACTGTATCGTTTTATTGAGCGAAACCTCGATCAACTGCAGCAGCACAAAGCAGCATTTATTTGTGTCAATCTGACCGCGAGAAAAGAAGCGCAAGGAAAGGACACCCCAGAAGGGAGTGCGTACATCAAAACCTTCCTCAGCAAATCGGCTTGGCAACCCAGTCTGATTGGTGTTTTTGCCGGGGCGCTGCGTTACCCACGTTACAATTGGTTCGATAAAACCATGATTAAGTTCATTATGTCGATGACAGGCGGTGAAACCGATACAACCAAAGAGGTGGAGTACACCAACTGGGAAAAAGTGCGCTTATTTGGTGAAAAGTTTAAAAATATGTAAAGCAAACGCTCACTTATAACGCTTTGAGGTGATGTTTTAATCGAATGGCAAAAAAATGCCATTTTTTTTGAAAAAGGGGTTGCCAAGTATCATCGGATATCTATAATGCCCCTCGCTGACACGGCAAGGCTCCAATAAGGATACTCACCGTACCAGCAGGTCTAAAAGCCCAGCAAAAATTGCTGAGAAAAGTTTGAAAAAAGTGGTTGACACTAAAACTTAAATCGCTAAAATGACCGTCCGTTTTGAGTGAGACTCAAAACTAGCTCTTTAACAATATAAACCTATCAATCTGTGTGGGCGCTCGTTGATGATAATCCAATTAGAAATTTCTCTTAATAAAGAGCGGTTTCAAATTAGGTTTCAATGAACTGAGTGACCATTGAGTCTTCGGACTCAGCACAGTCAATTCAAACATTACTTTATGTAATGTTCAGTATTCATTGAGCCGACAAAAT
>JACGDM010000014.1:0-61954 GCA_036903855.1 Vibrio cholerae
AAAGTATGTCTGAGCCCCCAGTCAAGTCAACCCCCTCTAGGAACTATCAACTAGGAACTCCCTCAATACCGCGGCTGCAGGAAGTCGGGATCAACGGTGATCGCGATCCAATCGTCTTGCCAGTTTTTCAGTAGCCAAAATTGCTCAGTTTTGTACAGCGTGATGCGGTGGGGCTCATCTAGGCCCTGATACCAGACTTCGATGGTTTCTGGATTGCCGAGACTGGCTTGCATGGTGTCGAAATTTTCTGGCGATACCCATGTCCCTTCAATTGAACGCCAGCGCTCGATGATGTCTGGCGGCGGAACGTCATCTTTCAATTTTACATTGGAGACCAGTTTGCCGTCTTTGAGCTCAATTTCCACACCGCGATAATAGAGTGCGCTGACAGGGTAATTGGGATTGAGTAATTTGGGCAGCGCCGCCTGCGATTCGCTCAATGATGCATCCGATACAACCGACGTTGAGGGCTCGCCAATTAAATAAGCTTTGATTAGCGACGGGGCATTGAGAATCACCATAAAGGCGATGATGCCAAGGATAAGCCAGTTGTTCCAACGGCGGCGTTTAGCAATGGACGCTCGAGGCATAGGGCGCTCCTAGATGACAGTTCCTAGCCACTAGAATATCGTTTATGAGTAAAAGTGCCTAGTTCCTAGATCCTAGTTCCTAGAGAAAAACAAAATCTTAAATATTCCATCCTCTAGGAACTAGTCACTCGCCTCTAGGAACTCAGATCCAATAAAAAACCCAACCATATTGCTATGATTGGGTTTCTATTCACGGTTCCCAGTGGGAACTCAAAAAAGCATCAATTACTTGATTTTCGCTTCTTTGTACATAACGTGCTTGCGAACTACAGGATCAAACTTTTTGATCTCGAATTTGCCAGGCATGTTACGCTTGTTCTTATCAGTCGTGTAGAAGTGACCAGTATCAGCAGAAGATACTAGACGGATTTTCTCACGTACGCCTTTCTTTGCCATTGTCTATTTCCTCTTAAACGTTTTCGCCGTTTGCACGGATATCAGCAAGAACGGTATCAATACCTTTCTTGTCGATGATGCGCATACCTTTTGCAGATAGGCGTAATTTAACAAAACGTTTTTCGCTCTCTACCCAGAAACGATGAGTTTGTAGGTTCGGCAGAAAACGACGCTTAGTAGCATTGCGTGCGTGTGAACGGTTGTTACCCGTTACTGGACGCTTACCAGTTACTTGGCATACTCGTGACATGAATGTCTTCTCCAAAATCGTTTCAGCTCGATATCAACCTTGGTGGCCGAACCTCTCTAGTTCTCAAAGAAGCTATTCTCAAAAGAATTTCGAGGTCTTATACCGCTATGGAAACCCATACAAGGCTATCAAAGGTCGCGCATTATACTAACTTGAGTAGCATTGCTCAAGACCCGAACAGATCCTTTTTACAGGTTTTCGTGATCTTTTTTAGGCAGAGCTGATAATAGTTCAAAAAATGTCGGGGGATTGTAGCAGAATTCGGGGGGTGGACAACTAAAAGTTAAACAAAATCACAGAAAGAAAGAGTGCCTAGTGCCTAGTTCCTAGTTCCTAGAAAATAATTCGTTACCTAAGCGCGCCTGATTTGCTTCTAATCAAGCCTGCTATCATCTTGCTTACCTCTCTGATGGAAGCCTCCAATTGCGTAAAATCCTTGGTCTCAATAATGCCGAGCCTGTGAGACAAGATAAGCTGTGTTAATAGCTCATCAGCAGAGCCCTTGGCTATATACAAGAACCGAATCGCCTCTTTCGCTGAAAAGCGCTCTTCACCTTCAGCAATATTAGATGGTATGGATAGAGCAGAACGGAAAACTTGATCCTTCAAGGCAAACTCATTGCTTCCACGAAACAACTCATGAACACGCTCACATATCAACATGCTCTTTTGCCACACCTTCAACCGCTCAAAATCCACTCCCACACCTCCCTCTAGGAACTAGAAACTAGGAACTCGCCCCTCTCCTCTCACATCCACCCCCTTTCAGCAAAGGAAACAATGTCGCCATCGCCAATGACAAAATGATCCAGCACGCGAATATCAACCAGAGCAAGCGCATCACTAATGCGCCGGGTAATTCGGCGATCAGATTGACTAGGCTCTGCCACACCTGAAGGGTGATTGTGGGCCAAAATCAGCGCAGCGGCATTAAGCTCAAGTGCGCGCTTGACCACCTCTCTCGGGTAGACAGAGGCAGCATCAATGGTGCCTTGAAATAACGACTCGCCGCGGATCACTCGATGTTGATTATCGAGAAAGAGCACGTAGAACTCTTCACGCTGTTTGTCACGCAGCACACCGGAGAGATAGAGCTTGGTTTGTTCCGGGCTGGTCAACGCGTCGCCCCGTTTGAGCGTTTCACTGAGATAACGTTGCGTCATCTCCAACACGGCTTGAAGCTGCACGTATTTGGCCACCCCTAGGCCTTTGTGCGCGCAAAATTGCTCGAGATCGGCGGAGAACAGCCCGCGCAGCGAGCCAAATTCCGCTAATAGATAGTCAGAAAGCGCGATCACATTCCTCTCTTGCGTACCGGTACGCAGAAAAATCGCCACCAGCTCGGCATCGGTTAACGCTTGAGGGCCATGAGAAAGCAGTTTCTCACGCGGCATTGACGATTTTGGTAATGGCATAGAGGCCTTAGGTAACGACACTGTCATAGATATCGACTCACGGTTTGCTCCACATGGCTCATCTGTCACGCCAAGCGTAATCAAATCTCTCAGGTTGACTGGGCAAAAAAGCGTGAAGATTCGAGCGGTTTCCTCTTTCTATGTAATTGAGACGTTGCTCATTAATCACTCGGGCAAGGCATCACTGTTTGAGAGACGACTGTTTCAGGTAGTACTACTTAAGGTAAGACGCTTTGAGGTACCACAGCTGGATAGGCCCAGAGAGATAGGACGTAGAGGGGTAGGACGTAGAGGGATGGGGTCAACTCGCCTAGTGACACGCGGCGTGCTATCTTACGCCAAGAATTTTTAAGGAAGATCATCATGCAAACACTCGCAGGTAAAAAGATCCTTTTAGGTATCAGCGGTGGTATCGCCGCGTACAAATGTGCGGATTTGACGCGCAGACTCAGTGAACGTGGCGCGACGGTCCAGGTGGTGATGACGCCAGCCGCGAAAGAGTTTATTACCCCGCTGACCATGCAGGCGGTCTCTGGACGTCCGGTGTCAGAGAGCTTGCTCGACCCAGCCGCCGAAGCCTCTATGGGCCATATCGAGCTCGCCAAATGGGCCGATTTGGTTCTGCTCGCGCCCGCCACGGCGGATTTGATTGCGCGCATGGCGGCGGGCATGGGCAATGATCTTCTGACCACTCTCGTGCTGGCGACCGATGCGCCAGTGGCTGTCTCACCAGCGATGAATCAGCAGATGTATCGCAACCTCGCCACGACAGAGAACATCGCCACCCTTTCGCGTCGCGGTATGATGATTTGGGGCCCCGCTGCTGGCGAGCAAGCGTGTGGCGACGTCGGCCCGGGGCGCATGTTAGAGCCAATGCAGCTGGTTGAGCGCTGCGAGCAATTTTTTGGCCCTAAACCGCTGGCGGGGCGCTCTGTGCTTATCACCGCGGGCCCGACCCGTGAGGCAATTGATCCGGTGCGGTATATCTCTAACCACAGCTCTGGCAAAATGGGCTTTGCGCTGGCCAGCGAGGCAGCGGCGCTCGGTGCCCGCGTGAAGCTGATTGCTGGCCCTGTATCGCTCTCGACACCGAGCGGCGTTACCCGTATTGACGTGCAAAGCGCGCAAGAGATGTACGACGCGGCACTTGAGCATGCTCGCTCACACGATGTCTTTATTGGCTGCGCCGCGGTGGCCGACTATCGTCCTCATCAAGTTGCCACACAGAAAATCAAAAAAACCGACCAAAGCGATACGATGTCGATTGAGATGGTGAAAAACCCTGACATTGTTGCCAGCGTCGCGGCGCTCAATGATCATCGACCTTTTACTGTTGGCTTTGCCGCTGAAACACAAGACGTCGCCCACTACGCAAAAAGCAAGTTGGCGAAGAAAAACCTCGATCTCATTTGTGCTAACGATGTCTCAGTCGCGGGGCAAGGGTTTAATAGCAACGACAACGCTATCACCGTATACTGGAAAGAGGGTGAGCAATCACTTACGCTTGCGTCCAAACAGGATATCGCAACGCAGATCCTCACCATCATCAATGACAAACTCGCGCCAACCAGCGAGTGATTTCAACCTATTCATCAGACAACGCGGTTGGTTGAGCCCCAGCCGCGCTCGCACTTGGTGTGCGCTTTGCGATTCAGCCCAACTGAGCGCTGCGCGCCCTTCGTGTGACAGTTCTTATAAACTGTGGTTATAAAAAAGGAAGAGGTTCATGGCAGGAACAAAAAAAACCAACCGCCGCGACGAAATATTGCAAGCCCTTGCCGGTATGCTGGAGTCCAGTGACGGCGCCTCACGCATCACCACCGCCAAACTCGCCAAACAAGTTGGCGTGTCAGAAGCGGCCTTGTATCGCCACTTTCCCAGCAAAGCGCGCATGTTTGAGGGCTTGATCGAGTTTATTGAAGAGTCTTTAATGTCTCGCATCAATCGTATTTTGGATGAAGAGAAAGACACCCTGACGCGTCTGCGTTTGGTGTTGCAGCTCATTCTCGCCTTTGCCGAGCGCAACCCAGGACTGAGCCGCATTTTGTCTGGCCATGCATTGATGTTTGAAAATGAGCGCCTGCGCGATCGCATCAATCAGTTGTATGAGCGCATTGAAACCTCACTACGTCAGATCCTGCGTGAGCGAAAACTGCGTGAAGGGAAAGCCTTTCCTGTGGATGAAATGATCCTCGCCGCGCAGCTACTTGGCCAAGTCGAAGGCAGCTTGAACCGCTTTGTGCGCTCTGATTTTAAGTACCACCCCACCGCAAACTTTGATGAGTACTGGGCACTGCTCAGTGCGCAATTGGATTAATTCATGACAACCAACGATAAACACCAGCCACCCACGTTTTCTTGGTCTTTGCTTCACCCACGCCATTGGGGCGTTTGGCTTGGCTTTGGCTTGCTGGCGATAGTGGTTAACCTGCTACCGTATCGACTGCTTTATGCGCTCGGCCGAGGGCTCGGCAAACTCGGCATGCGTTTAGGCAAAAAGCGCGTTCATGTCGCCAAGCGCAATCTTGAGCTCGCCTTCCCAGATAAGGCGCAAGATGAGATTGAGGCGATGGTCGAGGAGAACTTCAAAAACACCGGTCTCGCGCTGATTGAAACCGGCATCACTTGGTTTTGGCCCACCTGGCGCTTTAAGCGCAGAATCGTGGCGAAAGATGTCGAGCTGCTGCATCAGTACAATGAGCAGAAAAAGGGCGTGCTGCTGTGCTGCGTCCACGCACTCAATCTCGAGATCACCGCGCGCGCGTTTGCGGTTCTGGGGCTGGGCGGCTATGGCGCGTTTCGCCCGCACAACAACCCTGCGTACAACTTTATTCAGCACTGGGGTCGCTCGCACAACGGCAACGTTTTGATCGACAGAAAAGATCTGAAACAGATGATTCGCGTCATGCGCAGTGGTGAGCGGCTGTTTTACTTACCGGATCATGATTACGGACGCAACAAGTCGGTGTTTGTGCCCTTTTTTGCGGTTCCCGATGCCTGCACCACCACGGGCACCAGCATCTTGGCGTACACCAGTAAAGCGGCGATTGTGATGGGCTCAGGCTTTCGCAATGACGACGGGCGCTATGAGATCATCGCCAACAAATCGGTAGAGAAAGACTACCCACAAAAAGACGAAGTCGCGGCCGCCGCCTACATGAACCGCCACGTGGAAGAGGTGATCCTCCGCGCCCCAGAGCAATGGATGTGGCTACACAAGCGCTACAAAACCATGCAAGACGAAAACGCAGAGAAAGGCGTACGGTATAGGTAGTGGGTTGTGGGTTGTGGGTTGTGGGTTGTGGGTTGTGGGTTGTGGGTTGTGGGTTGTGGGTTGTGGGTTGTGGGAGTTTGCTCTCTCGGCCAACCAAGTCAAGCCTTTCCCCCCATCACCTATCACCCTTCACCTACAACCCCTCACCCCTCACTTAAATCCCATACTCCGCGCGGTACGCTTTCACGGCGGCGAGGTGCTCTGCCGCGTCGCCTTGCTCTTCCAAGTACGTCACCAAATCGCCAAGGCTGACGATGGAGATCACCGCGCAGCCAAAGTCGCGCTCGACTTCTTGAATCGCAGAGAGCTCGCCTTTGCCCTTTTCTTGGCGGTCAATCGCCACCAATACGCCCGCCAGTGCGGCGCCGCTTGCTTGGATTATTTCCATCGATTCACGAATCGCGGTGCCAGCGGTGATCACATCGTCCACCAACATAATGCGACCTTCCAGCGGGCTACCGACTAAGTTGCCGCCCTCACCGTGGGTTTTCGCTTCTTTACGGTTAAAGCAGTAAGGCGTGTCGATGTCATGGTGATCCGCCAGTGCCACCGCCGTGGTTGTCGCAATCGGGATGCCTTTGTACGCAGGGCCAAACAGCACATCAAACTCGATGCCAGAGTCCGCTAGCGCTGCGGCGTAAAAACGCCCTAAACGCGCCAAATCACGACCGGTATTGAAAAGTCCAGCGTTAAAGAAGTACGGGCTCTTACGGCCAGATTTCAAAGTAAACTCACCAAACTTAAGAACTTGTTTCTCAAGTGCAAACTCAATAAATTCACGCTGGTATGCTTTCATTATTTTTCTCTCGATGGTTGTTCTAGTGGCTAGTTCCTAGTGCCTAGTTCCTAGAAGAAGGGGGTAAATATTTAAGGATAAACAGTGTTCTCTATAGAAAGAGGACAAAAAAATAGCCCCCATCAATGGGAGCTATCAATCAATCTGCTAGGGCTGCTTTTTGCGCGGCGACAATATCGGCAATGCCGACCTTGGCCGACTCAAGCAAGACCATCAGTTGCTCGTGGGTGAACGGTTCACCTTCGGCGGTGCCTTGTACTTCGATCATGCGGCCATCTTCGGTCATCACGACGTTCATGTCGGTGTCTGCGGCAGAGTCTTCGACGTACTCCAAGTCGCACAATACCTCCTCACCCAGCAAGCCTACCGACACCGCGGCCACGTGGGCTTTCATCGGGCTCTGTTTCAGTTTGCCTTTATTGATCAGATGCGTGAAGGCATCCGCCAACGCCACACTGGCCCCGGAGATAGACGCCGTACGCGTACCTCCATCGGCTTGAATCACATCACAGTCAACGGTGATCATAAACTCGCCCATCGCCTCTAAATCCACCACAGCACGTAAGCTGCGCGCAATCAGGCGTTGAATTTCCATCGTGCGGCCACCTTGCTTACCGTTTGACGCTTCACGACGCATACGTGAATGTGTCGAGCGCGGCAGCATGCCGTACTCGGCCGTCACCCAGCCTTTACCTTGGCCTTTTAGCCAACGCGGCACACTCTCTTCAACCGTGGCGTTACACAGCACTTTGGTATTGCCGAACTCGACCAACACAGAACCTTCTGCATAAGCGGTATAGTTGCGAGTAATTTTAATTGGGCGAATTTGATCCGCCTTGCGATCATTGGGACGCATGGGCATTACCTTTGTTGACTTGATGACGGTAGAATTGGCCCCAGAGTCTAGCACAAAACACCCCCTCACCACCACTGCCATTCACCCCCTTCACTCCCCTCTCCCCATTACCCATCCCCCATTACCCACCACCCATCCCCCCTATCCCCCCTCTAGGAACTCGCCTCTAGAAACTAGGATCTAACCCCCACCTTCTGCTATCCTCTCCCTGCGTTATTTTCACAGATAAATAGATAGGAAAATTCGATGATTTATAGCATGACGGCCTACGCGCGCAGCGAAGCCAAAGGCGATTGGGGCAGTGCCGTGTGGGAGATCCGCAGCGTCAACCAACGTTATTTGGAGACCTATTTCCGCCTACCAGAGCAATTTCGTGGCCTAGAGCCGCTACTGCGTGAACGCTTTCGCAAGCGCCTGGCGCGCGGTAAAGTGGAGTGCAGCCTGCGTTTTGAAGCCAACCCCGCCGCCAAAGGTGAGCTGACCATCAACGAAACCCTCGCCAATCAAGTCATCAAAGCCGCTGAGCAAGTGATGCACATGACCGGCGAACTGAGCCGCATCAACCCCTTCCAAGTGATGCAGTGGCCAGGCGTGATGGAGACCCCAGAGCAAGATATGGACGCGGTCAACAAAGATCTGTTAGCCGCCTTTGACAATGCACTGAGTGATTTTATCGACGCTCGCGGCCGCGAAGGCGACAACATGAAAGCGCTCATCACCCAGCGCCTAGACGCCATCTCGCAAGAAGTGACCCGCGTGCGCGCTCGCATGCCCGAGATCCTTGAGTGGCAACGTGAGCGCCTGTTCGCCAAATTTGAAGACGCCAAAGTCGAGCTCGACCCTTCCCGCGTTGAGCAAGAGCTTATCCTCCTCGCGCAAAAATCCGATGTGGCAGAAGAGCTCGATCGCCTCGACTCTCACGTCAAAGAGACCAACAACATCCTCAAAAAAGGCGGCGCCTGCGGCCGACGCCTCGATTTTATGATGCAAGAGTTCAACCGCGAGTCAAACACGCTCGCCTCGAAGTCGATCAGCACCGACATCACCGCATCCGGGGTCGAGTTGAAAGTGTTGATTGAGCAGATGAGAGAGCAGATCCAGAACATTGAATAAGTTCACTTCTGCCTGCTTTAAGTCTGAACACAAATGAAAAGTGTGACGTAAGAGCAGTGACTTTGCATTGGTAAGAGCCAATGACTTGGGTCATCATCCCAACAGGGAACCACAAGGCGTATCTGTTGGGATGAACTAGAGCCTACTTAGACTCTAGCTTGGTGTATTCAAGCTTATAGAAATGCGCTTCACTCATACCGTCTTTAAACTGGTTGTAGACACCTGCTTTAAAGTACGTCAGTAGATGACGCCAGTAATCGATATCGTGGTTAACCAAAGTTTCACCGTTCACATCAATCTGCATCTGCTTGTTGCCGACAGTAATGTCAAACGCGGTGGTTTTATCTAGTGGAGCTTTCCCAAGGTCGTAGTGAACATAGGCCTGATCCGCCTGGCAGAATGGCTTATCTTTGTTTTTCTCACCAAATTTGCCTTTGCAAATAATGGCATTGTTCTTAACGATTGCCCAATAGTGACCTTTGATTCCATTTGAATCTTGCTTCCAAACAACGCGTAGCAAAGGATGGGGCACGTTATGAGTACCTTCGTTATCTAATCCTTTGTTGTGAACCTGTAAAAAAGTAATTTCGTTGGCTGCACCCTGAGAGTTCTTCATCGATGTTTCCGGATCGACAAACATCACCTCTGAGCTTAATTTATAGAACTTATTTGGCAGGTCAGTACGGAAATTCTCTTGCACACGTAACTCATTACGAAGGTGATCATTTTTCATTTTGAACACTAACGCTTGTGAGTCTTTGTCGACGAAAAAATACGGATTCACAATACCAGTAAAATCATTATCAAGAGCAAAATACTCTTTGTTGCCTTTTTTGCCCTCAGCGTCCGAGATTTGGAGCTCAGATGCTTTTAAGATCGACTGATACTGAGAATAATTGACCGGAGCTCCCAAGGTGCCATTTTCGTCAGAAAACTGCACCTTGGCAGAAGCAAATGAAGAGATAGCGAGAAGAGTAGACACCACCAATAGTTGTTTTTTCACTTAGCACACCTTATGTAATATTGTCATACATAATATCAGTATCATAGAGATTGTAACTTTTTTAGTGGTTTCGTCGTGAATTGTGAACGTTGAACGAAGAAAGCCAACGTTCTTCCTTAAAAAGCAGATCTGAAAGTGAAAGATTGTTCGCAAATCAAGTAAACCATCCACCTAGCCTAGGCGAGTGATGTCAAAAGGGCGGCCTTGATGCCGCCCTTGTTGTGTCTGCAATAGCAATAATGGCGATGGCAGCCATATGTCCGCGATTATAAAAGCACCAAATACACCATAAACAGCCCAGACAGTACATAAATAACAGGGTGAACCTGCTTGGCTTTGCCTGCTACCACCATGCTAAAGGCGTAGCTGATAAAGCCCATCGCCATGCCGTTGGCCGGTGAGAAGCTCAGCACGGTGAACATGATGGTGAAAAACGCCGCGATGCGAGACTCTTTTTGCTCCCAACGGATTTGGCCAAGGCGACCAATCATGTAAATGCCGACCACCACCATCGCCGGTGCGACCATGGCCGCTGAGAAGATGGAAAAGAGCGGGTATAGGAACAGCGACACCAAGAAGAGCCCCGCGACCACCACCGCAGCCAGGCCTGTTTTCGCGCCTTGCGCAGAGGCAATGCCCGATTCTGAGAATGCGGTGACTGAAGTCGTACCCAGCACAGAGCCAATCACGGTGCCGCCTGCGTCCGCAACCAGCGCCGAGCGCGCATTTGGCACTTTGCCATCTTTGTCGATGATGCCCGCATCGCGGCCGACGCCGACAATGGTGCTGAGGCCATCAAAGAAATCGACAATCAAGAAAATCACCACAATAAACAGCAGATCAAACAGCTTGTCAGCCGTCAGCCCAGAGAAATTGAAGATGGCGCCAACGCTGCCCGACAGGCTTGGCGGCGCGGCCACTAGGCTCTCTGGGATAGGGGCGTTTTGCGTCCCTAGCATCCAGTCGGCCACAACGGTCAACACAATCGCCGATACAAACGAGATAAAGGTCGCCAGTTTGATGTCACGAATCATGCAGCCAAGCGCAATAAAGATACTGATGTAGGCAATGATCACTTGCGGGTCATTGATTTTGCCCATGCTGACCAAGATGATCGGGTTCGAGACGATGATGCCGGCGTTTTTCAGGCCCAAAAAGGCGATAAACAGACCAAGAGATACGGTGATCGCCAATTTGAGATCTTCTGGAATAGACTCAATCATCGCCTTGCGAATATGGGTCATCGACAAAATCAGATAGAGCACGCCTGAGAAGAAGATCCCCAGCAGCGCTTCGTGCCACACCAGCGCGACTGAACCGCTCAGCAGCATGCCTTTGAAGAAGCCGTTCATGCTCATGCCTGGTGCCAGCATGACTGGGTAGTTGCCAAACACGCCCATGATCAGCGTGGCTGCGGCCGCTGCCAGTGCCGTGGCGGTGAAAATCGCGCCGCGGTCCATGCCTGGGATGTCACCCAAAATCGCGGGGTTAACCGCCAAGATGTAACTCATCGCCAAAAAGGTAATAAACCCGGCGTACAGCTCCGTGCCTAGGGTCGATTTGCGCGCAGAGATATGAAAAGTGGATTCAAGCCACCCAGCGTTGGCTGAGCGTGGAAGTGCAGTGTCAGAACTCACAATACAACCTATCGATAGATAAATAAGAGGGCCATAGCCCATCGCCGGCGGCAATGCCCGCAACAAGCCAAACGTTTGCGCGAATTGTAATGAGATGGGGTGAAATTTCAACCGATTTTGATGCGTATCACATTTTTCATCCGATCTAGTCACTTAGTCCGATCCATGCTACTCTTCGCCTCCCTTTTTCTGGCCGAATTTTCGCCACCGATGTTGAGAGAAATCGCACTCTTGACTGACGTTATGCCCGCGGTCAGTGCTATCTTTAATACATCGAATCTTATGGTGGACGTAACCTTATGGCCAAAGGCACCCTATACATTGTTTCTGCGCCCAGCGGCGCGGGTAAATCGAGCTTGATTTCAGCCATGCTGGAAACCAACCCTACCTACGCAATGAAAGTGTCCGTGTCGCACACGACACGTGGCATGCGCCCGGGTGAGCAAGATGGCGTGCACTACCACTTTGTGCAAAAAGAGCAGTTTGAAGCGCTGATCGAACAAGGTGCGTTTTTGGAATACGCGGAAGTGTTTGGCAACTACTACGGCACTTCTCGCCCGTGGATTGAGCAAAACCTCGATAAAGGCATCGACGTCTTCCTCGACATTGACTGGCAAGGCGCGCGTCAAATTCGTGAGCAAATGCCACAAGCCAAAAGCTTATTCATCCTGCCGCCGTCAAACGGTGAGTTGGAACGCCGCCTGAACGCGCGCGGCCAAGACAGTGAAGCGGTGATCGCAAAACGCATGGCGGAAGCGAAATCGGAAATTTCTCACTACAACGAATACGACTACGTGATCATCAATGATGATTTTGATAACGCGCTGATGGACTTTAAAGCCATCATTCGCGCCGAACGCCTCAAGCAAGATAAGCAAGCCCTCAAGTACAAAGGCATGCTGGATGCGTTGTTGAAATAAGAATCTAGACTATCCGCTACGATATCTTGTATAATTTCTCGTCATACAAAATTTTAGTTAACTATTTGGAGTCCTTATGGCACGCGTAACTGTTCAAGACGCTGTTGAAAAAGTTGGCAACCGTTTCGACCTAGTTCTCATTGCGGCTCGCCGCGCTCGTCAAATGCAAACTGGCGGCAAAGATGCACTAGTGCCAGAAGAGAACGATAAGCCGACGGTTATCGCCCTGCGCGAAATCGAAGAAAGCCTTATCACAAAAGAGATCCTGGATGCGCGTGAGCGTCAAGAGCAGCAAGAGCAAGAAGCCGCTGAACTTGCCGCTGTTAGCAGCATTGCTCACGGTCGATAATCCTCTTCATCACACCACTATCTGCCGGGCCTAAAATTTGTATCTATTCGATAGCCTCAAAGACGTTGCCCAAGAATACCTAACAGAGCCTCAAATTGAGGCTCTGCGTCAATCTTATGTGGTAGCGAAAGATGCCCATGAAGGGCAAACCCGCTCAAGCGGGGAACCATACATCATCCACCCTGTTGCTGTTGCTCGTATCTTGGCGGAAATGCGCCTTGATATTGAAACCCTCCAAGCCGCCCTTTTGCACGATGTCATCGAAGATTGTGATGTCACCAAAGAGCAACTTGAAGAGAAGTTTGGCAACACCGTTGCAGAGCTGGTTGATGGCGTCTCTAAGCTGGATAAGCTCAAGTTTCGTGATCGCAAGGAAGCTCAGGCTGAGAACTTTCGTAAGATGGTACTTGCGATGGTGCAAGACATCCGCGTCATTTTGATCAAACTGGCAGACCGCACGCACAACATGCGCACGCTCGGCGCACTGCGCCCAGATAAAAAGCGTCGCATCGCACGCGAAACCCTCGAAATCTATTCACCCTTAGCGCATCGCTTGGGCATCCATAATATTAAAACCGAACTGGAAGAGCTCGGTTTTGAAGCGCTCTACCCCAACCGCTATCGCGTGTTAAAAGAGGTCGTCAAGGCCGCTCGCGGTAACCGTAAAGAGATGATTCAACGCATCCACACCGAAATTGAAGGCCGACTGGAAGAAGTAGGTCTGTCTGCGCGTGTGGTGGGGCGTGAGAAAAACCTCTTCTCCATCTACAACAAGATGAAGACCAAAGAGCAGCGCTTTCACACCATTATGGACATCTACGCGTTTCGTGTGGTGGTGGACACCGCTGACACCTGCTATCGCGTACTGGGCCAAGTGCACTCGCTCTACAAGCCTCGCCCGGGGCGTATGAAAGATTACATCGCGGTGCCTAAAGCGAACGGCTATCAGTCTTTGCATACCTCGATGGTCGGCCCACACGGCGTGCCTGTCGAAGTGCAAATTCGCACCGAAGATATGGATCAGATGGCGGACAAAGGGGTCGCGGCGCACTGGTCTTACAAAGGCAATGGCGAGCGTACCGGCACCACCGCGCAAGTCAAAGCGCAGCGCTGGATGCAGAGTCTGCTTGAGCTCCAACAAAGCGCGGGCAACTCGTTCGAATTTATTGAAAACGTCAAATCGGATCTCTTCCCGGATGAGATTTACGTCTTCACCCCTAAAGGGCGCATCGTGGAGCTGCCTGTCGGCGCCACTGCGGTCGATTTTGCGTATGCCGTGCATACCGATGTCGGCAACACCTGTGTCGGCGCGCGCGTCGATCGCAACCCTTACCCTCTCAGCAAAGCGCTGAAAAACGGCCAGACGATTGAGATCATCAGCGCACCGGGCGCCCGTCCGAATGCAGCATGGCTTAACTACGTCGTCACCTCACGTGCGCGCACCAAGATTCGTCAAGTGCTGAAAACTATGCGCCGTGAAGAGTCGATTACCCTTGGCCGCCGTTTGCTCAATCACGCCTTGGGGGATTTGTCGATTTCTGATCTGGCTGAAGAGAACATCAATCACGTCTTGAGCGATCTGAAAATCAAATCTCTCAATGATCTGCTCGCCGATATCGGTTTGGGTGAGTTGATGAGTATTGTCATCGCCCGCAGACTGCTTGGCGATGCCGATGAGCTCACCGAAGTCGCCAGCCCTGACGGCAAGCCGAAGAAGAAGCTGCCTATCCGCGGCGCAGAAGGCATTTTGCTGACGTTTGCCAACTGTTGTCATCCGATTCCGGACGATCACATCATTGCTCACGTCTCTCCGGGTCGAGGACTGGTGGTGCACCGCGAGACGTGTCCGAACGTGCGCAACCACGAAAAAGAGCCAGACAAGTACATGGCGGTGGAGTGGTCAGACGATTACGATCAAGAGTTTATCGCTGAGCTGCGTGTCGATGTGCAAAACCGTCAAGGCGCCCTTGCTGAGCTGACCAACGTCATTTCACAAACTGGCTCCAACATTCACGGTCTCTCCACCGAAGAGCGTGACGGGCGTTTGTACACAGTGACTGTGGTGCTCACCACCAAAGATCGCGTCCACTTAGCGGGCATCATGCGCAAGATTAAAGCCATGCCGCACACGCTCAAAGTGCGCCGTAGAAAGTACTGATCCCCATCCACATCAGAAAGCGGTCTTTAGGACCGCTTTCTTTATCATCCATTTTTAAACACCACATTCTTTATCAACTAGGCCCTAACACCATGAATTTAGAACGCTACCAACGCATTCAAGAAGTGTTAAAAGCGCGCCAAGCGGATTTGACCCTTTGCCTCGAAGAAGTCCACAAGCCCAATAACGTCTCGGCGGTGATCCGCAGCGCCGACGCCACCGGCATTCACAAAGTGCACGCGGTTTGGCCTGATAAAATGCGCACCTTAAGCCACACGTCGGCGGGCGCGCGCAACTGGGTGGAAGTGGAGACGCACGACACCATTGAAGACGCGATTGGTGAGCTCAAACGTCAAGGCATGCAAGTGCTGGTCACCAACCTCTCAGAAACGGCGGTCGATTTTCGTCAGATTGATTACACCAAACCGACGGCGGTGATCCTCGGCAGTGAAAAAATCGGCGTGTCAGAGCAAGCCAAAGCGCTCGCCGATCAAGACATCATTATCCCTATGGTCGGCATGGTGCAATCGCTCAATGTCTCGGTCGCCAGCGCAGTGATTCTCTATGAAGCCCAGCGCCAACGCCAAGCCGCCGGCATGTACGACAACGCACAAAGCGCCCTACCCGCCGAGACCATCCACCGCATCCTCTTTGAGCGCGGCCATCCCGTGCTCGCCAAAGTCGCCAAACGCAAACAGCTCCCTTACCCTCCCCTCGACGAACAAGGCCAAATCGTCGCGGATAAAGCGTGGTGGGCGCAGATGCAGAGTAGGTAGGATGAGTGCCTAGTTTCTAGTTCCTAGTGCCTAGAGGGCAAAACTCTAGTGACTAGTTCCTAGTGCCTAGAGGACGGAATTTCTAGGAACTAGGCACTAGGAACTCCCCCTCTCCACTGTACAAAAACACAGATAAATGCTTAACTATCCCCATCATTAATCATTGCGTGAGCGAAGCTATGTCCCAACTTTTGTCGGCTATTCCACTGACCTCTCTGGCGGGTGTCGGGGCGAAAGTGGCAGAGAAATTGGCCAAAGTCGGGCTGCTGTCGGTGCAGGATTTACTGTTTCACTTGCCGCTGCGCTATGAAGACCGCACTCGGGTCTACCCCATTGTGAAACTGCACGCAGGGCTATGGGCGGCGGTGCAGGGCAAGGTGATGAGTGTTGATACCCTGTTTGGCAAGCGCAAAATGCTGGCGGTCAAACTCAGTGATGGCAACGGCACCCTTACACTGCGCTTTTTTAACTTCACCGCCGGGATGAAAAATCAATTCGCGGAAGGCAAAACGGTGCATGCATATGGGGAAATCAAACGCGGCAGCTACGGGTTAGAGATTGTCCATCCAGATTACAAGTTTTACACGCCGCAGCAACCGGTTGAGACGGAGCCGAGCTTAACGCCCGTCTACCCAACCACCGATGGTCTGCGCCAACTCACCCTGCGTAACCTGACAGAACAAGCGCTCGCATTGCTCGATAAATCGGCGGTGCAAGAGCTGCTCCCTGCCGGGCTCTATGATAGCCAAATCACCCTCAATCAAGCGCTGCACACCATTCATCGCCCACCACCGAACATCAATCTGGAACAGTTTGATGAGGGTAAACACCCAGCGCAAGTGCGCCTCATCATGGAAGAGCTGCTGGCACAAAACCTATCGATGCTCGCGGTGCGCAGCCAAGGGCAAAAGGAGGCGGCGATCGCGCTGCCGCCGAGTCAAACGCTGAAACAACAGCTATTGAACACCCTGCCGTTCTCGCCGACGAATGCCCAGCGCCGCGTCGTAGAAGAGATTGAGAGCGATCTCGCCAAGCCGCACCCGATGATGCGCTTGGTGCAAGGGGATGTCGGCTCAGGCAAAACCTTGGTCGCGGCACTGGCCGCCGTGCGCGCCTTGGAGCAAGGCAAACAAGTGGCCTTGATGGCGCCCACCGAACTGCTGGCAGAGCAGCACGCATTAAACTTTAGTCAATGGTTTGAGCCAATGGGCATTCAAGTCGGCTGGCTGGCGGGCAAGCTCAAAGGCAAAGCCAAGCAGACTCAACTAGAGCGCATTGCCTCGGGCGAGGCGCAAATGGTGGTCGGCACCCATGCGCTATTCCAAGAGCAGGTCAATTTTTCTCAGTTAGCCCTGGTGATCATCGATGAGCAACACCGCTTTGGTGTCCACCAGCGGCTGGAGCTGCGTGAAAAAGGCGAGCAGCAGGGCGCGTATCCGCATCAACTGATCATGACGGCGACGCCCATTCCGCGCACCCTCGCCATGACGGCGTACGCTGACCTTGAAACCTCCGTCATTGATGAGCTTCCCCCCGGTCGTACGCCGATTCAAACCGTCGCCATTCCAGACACCAAACGCGACACCATTGTTGAGCGCGTGCGTCATGCTTGCCTAAACGAGGGCAAGCAAGCGTATTGGGTGTGTACCTTGATTGATGAGTCGGAAGTGCTCGAGGCGCAAGCCGCTGCCGATACCGCAGAGGAGTTACAGCGCACGCTGGCGGACCTCAAGATTGGTTTAGTCCACGGGCGAATGAAGCCGGCCGAGAAGCAGGCGGTAATGCAGGCGTTTAAAGACAATCAACTGCACTTGTTGGTCGCCACGACGGTGATTGAAGTTGGGGTCGATGTTCCCAATGCCAGTTTGATGATCATTGAAAACCCAGAACGCCTCGGCCTGGCGCAGCTTCACCAGTTGCGTGGCCGTGTTGGACGAGGCTCGGTCGCGAGCCACTGTGTGCTCTTGTATCACGCGCCGCTGTCTAAAACGGCGCAAAAGCGATTAGGTGTTTTGAGGGAAAGCAATGATGGCTTTGTGATAGCCCAACGCGATCTCGAAATTCGCGGCCCAGGCGAGCTGCTCGGCACCAAACAAACCGGCATGGCCGATTTTAAGATTGCCGATCTGATACGCGATCAACGCCTCGTCCCCGAAGTGCAACGCATCGCGCGCTACCTGCATCTCAACTACCCTGACCACGCCCAAGCGATCATAGAGCGGTGGTTGGGCGAGCGTGATATTTACGCGAAGGCGTGATTAGTTCCTAGAAAATAAGTTCCTAGTTCCTAGAGGTCAGTTCCTAGAAAAAGAAGTACCTAGTTCCTAGAAGATAAGTACCTAGAAAATAAGTACCTAGAAAAAAAGTTCCTAGTTCCTAGAAGTCCGCCCTCTAGGAACTAGAAACTAGGCACTAGGAACTTCCTCACCCCTTCACCTTCAATATCTTATCCCACGGCAGTGCTTCATCGCCGAGGACGATAAAATTGGGGTTCTCTAGCGTCTCGCGCTCGTTGTAGGAAAGGGGTTCGAGGTGGGTGCTGAGAATGCGTCCTCCGGCTTCTTGGACAATGCACTGGGTCGCGGCGGTGTCCCATTCGCCGGTTGGCCCAAGTCGCAAGTAGCAATCGACCGCGCCTTCGGCCACCAAACACGCTTTCAGTGCGGCAGAGCCGAGTGGGACTAGGTCATAATTCCACTGGCTGCTCATGCGGGAGGTGATGCGGTTGATGTTCTGCCTGCGGCTGATCGCAATCGCAATCGGGTACGCTTTGCCATCATGCTGGTGAGTTTTAATCCGCACACTTTCACTCATGTCGGGGATTTTCCATGCCCCTTTGCCTTGGTAAGCGTAATACGTGACCCCAGAGACCGGCCCATACACCACGCCCATCACAGGCTGATTGTTGTCGATAAGGGCAATGATGGTGGCGAAATCACCGCTGCGCGCAATGAACTCCTGCGTCCCATCGAGCGGATCAACCAACCAATATTTGTCCCACTCTGCGCGTTTTGACAAGCTGATGTCCGCCGCTTCTTCTGACAGTACCGGAATATCCGGCGTCAATTCAGAGAGCTTTTCGACAATCAATTTGTGCGCGGCGATGTCAGCACTGGTGACCGGCGTTTCGTCGCTCTTGGTGTACTCTTGGTACTCTTTCTTCTCATAAATATCGAGGATCAATTGCCCGGCAGAGCGCGCAATATCGATCACCGCGGGGAGATGATGAGACAGGTCTTGGGTTTTAGGCATAATGGCAAATCCTTGGCGCACGCGGGAGGCCGTATCCCGCTCGCTCATAATGCAGCGCATTCACTACTGCAACGCTTTACTTAGCAACACGTAATGCTAAGAGTGACGGAGTGCTAATAGCAACGCCGTAATGCTTCGCGCTTCACAAAAATCAAGATGCGTTAGAAGCTCATCCGCTTGCGCCAACGGCCAGCGAATCACTTCCAATGGTTCCGGTTCGTCCCCTTGCAACTGCTCAGGATAGAGATCTTTAGCAATAAACAGGGTCATACGGCTCGAGAAGTAGGACGGCGCTAACACCACCTCTTTAAGGGGGATTAAGGTACGCGCGCCCATACCAATTTCTTCTTTCAGCTCTCGGCAGGCCGCTTCACTGGCGGACTCACGCGGGTCAATCAACCCTTTGGGGAACCCTAATTCATAGCGTTCCGTACCGGCCGCGTACTCTCGAACCAACAACAGATCCCCTTGCTCTGTGATGGGCACCATCATCACCGCGTTTCGACCACTAGGCTTCATACGCTCATACGTACGGGTTTCGCCATTGCTAAAGCGCAAGTCGAGCGCTTCTATCGCAAACAATTTGGACTTCGCCACGGTGTTTTTTGCCAGAATCTCTGGCGGCGTCTGTTTCGCCACGCGCTTACTCCATCACTGGGGGAAATGAATAATAATCATTAATATAGGGGAATCACCACGAAGATCCTAGGATCGATTGAGAAAAACCGCGCGAAAATATCGAGCCCAAATAGGCGCACTTTCGATATAAAAAAGGCACCCCGAAGGATGCCTCTCAATAGCGCTGTCAGAATTAGTAGTAAGAGTGCTCGCCGCGATCGTGCTCAGTCGCATCACGTACGGCCGACAGCTCACCCGCAAACTCTTGCAGAAGCTGCTTCTCGATGCCTTCTTTCAGCGTCACATCGACCATAGAACAGCCGTTACAGCCGCCGCCAAACGCCACAATGGCCACGCCGGCATCGGTGATTTCAACCAGATTGACATGGCCACCGTGCCCAGCGAGCTGCGGGTTCACTTGAGTTTGGATCACGTACTCAACGCGTTCGACCAGCGGCGCATCGTCCGCCACTTTACGCATTTTCGCGTTTGGCGCTTTGAGCGTCAGCTGAGAGCCCATTTTATCGGTCACAAAGTCGATTTCAGCGTCTTCAAGGAAAGGCAGGCTGAGCTCATCCACATACGCCGAAAAACCGTCGAAAGTGAGTTCCGTATCGGTCGCTTCGACCGCTTCTGGTGGACAGTAAGAGACGCCACACTCGGCGTTTTGAGTGCCCGGATTAACAACGAACACACGAATATTGGTGCCCTCGGGTTGCTGACCCAGTAGGTTAGCAAAGTGCTTTTGTGCGGTTTCTGTAATAATAATAGGTTTTGACACGACGAATACCTGAGTAATTTTGTAGGCTATTTGTTCACCATTCTACTCCTCGCCCCCTTGGCAATGCAAGCCGTTGACCTTAACTCTCATCATCCGGTTCGGGAGTGCGGCATAGAGCGTAAATATCCACCCTTTTTACCCCCACTTCAAGCAGTAGTCGAGCCAATTGTGAGACGGTTTCGCCCGTGGTCACCACATCATCCACTATCGCGACATGATCGGCCTCCACCCCATCAAGGCGACGCTCAAACACTCCGTGTAAGTTGCGCCGCCGCTCACGTTTAGACAGCCCCTGCTGAGCGGCGCTGTGGCGGACCCGGCGAAACAAAGGCTGATAGTTCACCGTCAGTCGCCGCGCTAACGCCAGCGCCAGTTGCTCACTCTGATTAAAGCCGCGATAGAGCCAGCGCCGCCAGTGCAGCGGCACTGAGGTCAGCAGGGGCGCCGTCTCAGCCTCTTGGCCAATCCGCGCCGCGAGCAGCTCTGCCAACTTATCAGCCTGCCAAAATTGGCGCTCATACTTGAGTTTGTGCACGTAGTGAGACAAAGGCGGCGTGTAGTCACCGACACACACCAAGTGTGACCAAGTCGGCGACGATACCAAACACTCGCCACACTGCGCCTCAGCATGACACAGCACCAACCCGCAACACGCACACCGCGGCTTTGGCGCCAGCCAAACCTGACACGCCGAACACAACCAGCGAGTTGACGCTGATGATACCCCCAGCGACGACGAGTGAGCCGATATGGGTAGCTGACACAGTTCGCAGTAGTGGGGGGCAAGCCAGTACTTTGCCCTGATTAATCCTTTACCCAAAGCCTGATCCTCAATATTCTTGGGGTAAGTTCCTAGAAAAGGAAGTTCCTAGTTCCTAGAGGGTGGACTTCTAGGAACTAGGAACTAGGCACTCGCCTCTCCCCCCCATTATCCCCCTCCACCCCCAACCATAAGGATGAAAAAAGTGCGAGACATTGAGACGACAAACGAAGGGTTATTTTGGCAATCTTTTGGCGATCCGAGGGGTCAGAGTCTTGTCTTGGTCCACGGCTGGGGGATGAATGGCGCGGTGTGGCAGCAAACCGCTACGGCACTGTCGACGCACTACCATGTTCATGTGGTCGATTTACCTGGGTTTGGTCACAGCAGTCAGCATGACTTTACCGATATGGCACATTTGGCGCAGCAGGTGCTGGTTGACGCACCCGCACATGCGGTGTGGTTGGGTTGGTCGCTGGGCGGTTTATTGGCGACTCATATTGCGCTGCACCACCCAGATCGGGTGAGCAAACTTATCACCGTCGCCAGCTCGCCCAAGTTTGAAGCGGGCGAGCGCACCTTAGCGCACAGTGAGGGGTCTCAAACGCCGAGTCAAGCCCCATCCCGCTCGCTGTGGCGCGGGATTGCCCCTAAGGTGTTAACCCAATTTAGCCAGCAGTTGGCGGATGATTTTGCCCTCACCATCGAGCGCTTTATGGCACTGCAAGCAATGGGCAGCCCTTCGGCCAGACAAGACATCAAGACGTTAAAACACGCCGTGCTCTCACGCCCTGCGCCCAATCCAGACGCCCTGATGACCGGGCTCACCTTGCTCGCCGACTGCGACTACCGCCACCAGCTCGCAGCGATCTCACAACCCACACTGCGCCTGTACGGCCGACTTGATGGTCTCGTACCCGCCAAAGTAGCCAAAGACGTCAGCGCCCTGATGCCACACAGCACCAGTCATCTCTTCACCGCCTCCTCACACGCGCCCTTTATCACCGAGTTCGACCACTTCTGCCAAATCATAAAAGAGTGGGTATAAGTGCCTAGAAAAAACAAGTTCCTAGAAGTCCCCCTCTAGGAACTAGGCACTAGGAACTTTCCCCTCTAGAAACTAGAAACTTCCCCTCAACTTTTCCGTTCACTGGTCGATAAATAATCGATACCAGAGAATCACCGTGTGTGGTGAAGATCGGGTTGGGTGTGAGGAAGATAGCTATGCTCGTTTCACCAACGAATGTCAGTGTTCCACTCATCGCCCCATCGGTTAATGTGCAAACGGAGCAAGCGGCTCGGGAGAACAAAGTTCGCGAGCCGATTGGTCCGACAATGGCATTAGCCAAGAGCAACGCTGAGCGGAAAGTGAAAGCCGACGATAAGCGCCGCCGTGACGCCTCTTGGGATCCCTCAGAGCATCCGAGCTATGAGATGGATGAGAGTGGAGAGTCACACGCCGCGATTCGTGAAGAGCCTAAAGATAGACTCGATAGGCTGTTTGAGCTGCTGTCACTGGCCAGCTACAGCGAGCACCAAGGTAAAGGCTACGCCATGCGTTTTCGCTTGCCGAAACGCATAATCGATGCGGCGATAACTGAAGGCCAAATGGAAAAACGTCGGACCGTGATTAAGTTTCACTACGGTCATGCCGTGGCCCCCAATACGCCGTCAGATGTCATTGCGGTATTGTAGTACTGAGCGACACTGTGCTTGGAAGCTCCAAACACCGCTCGGAAATGCCGAAAAAAATTCCCCGCCGTGGCGGGGATTTTCTTGGTGATGCTGGGTTTAGGGTTATGGGTAGTGGGTTTGGGGATTGGGGTTAGCGCTTTGCTTTGGCGAACGCGGCGGCAAAGGCTCCGCCCATCGCTCCCCCTATCGCATTGGCGCCTTGGTTCTCTTTGCTGGCATGCTCGCGCGAACGGCCATTCGATGGGCCCTGACGACGCGGCGCATTGGCACGGCGCTCTTGCCCTGGCTCATCATTAAGACGCATCGACAATCCGATACGCTTACGCGCAGCGTCCACTTCCATCACTTTCACTTTGACAATATCGCCGGCTTTCACCACATCACGAGGGTCCGCGACATAGCGATCCGTCAGCGCTGAGATATGCACTAAGCCATCTTGGTGTACGCCAATGTCGACAAAGGCGCCAAAGTTGGCCACGTTCGACACCACCCCTTCCAGCACCATACCCGGTTCCAGATCGGTGATTTTGTTGACGCCTTCAGCAAAGGTCGCGGTTTTAAACTCAGGGCGAGGATCTCGGCCCGGTTTGTCGAGCTCTTTGATGATGTCGGTCACCGTTGGCAAACCAAAATGCTCATCGGTGTAATCCACCGCACGCAGATCGCGCAGGAACGCACTGTCGCCAATCAGCGATTGAAGCGCCACGCCATTTTTCTCTGCGATGCTTTTCACCACAGGGTACGCCTCTGGGTGTACCGCTGACGCATCGAGTGGGTTTTTACCACCCATAATGCGCAAGAAGCCGGCACACTGTTCAAATGCTTTGGGCCCCAAACGCGCGACTTTTTTCAAGGCGCTGCGCGTATCAAATCGGCCATGTTCATTGCGGTATTCGACAATGTTTTGCGCCAGCGTGCTGCTTAGGCCTGCGACGCGCGTCAAAAGCGCCGGTGAGGCGGTATTCACATCCACACCGACCGCGTTCACACAGTCTTCCACCACAGCGTCCAAACGCTTGGCCAACATCGCTTGGCTCACGTCATGTTGGTACTGACCAACACCAATCGATTTAGGATCGATTTTCACCAGCTCAGCCAAAGGGTCTTGCAAGCGACGTGCAATCGACACCGCGCCGCGCAGCGATACGTCCAGATCCGGGAACTCTTTCGCCGCCAGCTCAGACGCCGAGTAGACCGAGGCACCCGCTTCACTGACCATGATTTTCTGCACTTTCAATCCGTAGCGCTTGATCAGGTCGGCGACAAAACTGTCCGTCTCACGCGAGGCGGTGCCGTTACCGATCGCAATCAAATCCACTTGATGCTGCTTGACCAGCGCGGCCACCACTTGGCCTGCTTTGTCGTATTGGTTTTGTGGTGGATGCGGGTAGATGGTCTCAGTGGCCAGCACCTTACCTGTGGCGTCCACCACGGCAATTTTGGAGCCGGTACGCAGACCCGGGTCGAGACCGAGCGTCGCGCGCGGACCCGCCGGTGCGGCCATCAACAAATCTTTTAGGTTAGTGGCGAACACTTCAATGGCGTCGATCTCTGCGCGCTCTTTCAATGCGCCCATCAGTTCGGTTTCCATGTGCATGGCAATTTTGATACGCCATGCCCAGCTCACCACTTGTTTGCGCCACCCATCGGCAGGGGCGTCGCTCAGTGACAAGCCGTAGTGATCAGCGATGAGGGTTTCGCAATAGGATTGACGCACGCCCTCTTCCTGGGCAGGGTCTGCGTCCATGGTCAGCGTTAGGAAACCTTCATTGCGGCCTCGCAACATCGCCAAGGCGCGGTGAGACGGCACTTTGGCGAGCGGCTCGCGGTGGTCAAAGTAATCTTTAAACTTCTCACCGTCACGCTCTTTGCCTTCAACAACGCGCGAGACCAACTCGGCGTGGCGGGTTAAGTAGGCGCGCACCTTTTCCAGTAAGCTGGCGTCTTCTGCCAAGCGCTCCATCACGATAGCGCGCGCGCCATCGAGCGCCGCTTTGCTGTCGGCAACCCCTTTACTTTCATCGACGTAGCGCAGCGCTTCACGCTCCGGGTCATGTTCAGGGTGATGCCACAAGGCGTCGGCGAGCGGCTCGAGCCCCGCTTCAATGGCGATTTGCCCTTTGGTACGACGCTTAGGTTTGTAAGGCAGGTATAAATCTTCGAGACGGGTTTTGCTGTCCGCTTGTTCGATCTGCGCTTTCAGCTCCGGGGTGAGTTTTCCTTGATCGTGAATCGATTTCAGAATGGTCTGACGTCGGTCATCCAGCTCACGCAGGTAAGATAAGCGGCTATCTAGGGTACGCAGTTGGGTATCATCGAGTCCGCCGGTCACCTCTTTACGGTAACGGGCGATAAACGGCACCGTGTTGCCATCATCAATCAGCTTGACGGCAGACACGACTTGCTCAGGGCGAACATTCAACTCCTGAGCGATCAATTGGCAGAGTGCTTGGCTCATCCGTTGGCTCTCATTTTCTCTTTAATGGGCGATATATTGGGGGTTGCACGATGAAATGCAACGATTTTCCATTAGAGACGCATCGCACCTCAAACAGTATCAAGGTCAAGATAGTCGCCAAACTGGTTGGCAATTGTGTGAAAATTGTGTCAGAACTAGAAAACGTCACGAACTTAATCACTCATCACCCCTCTCACTCATTTCAACGAGTGACATTCACTAATCATGATGGAAATGCGATGAAAAAACTCTGGCTAGGTCTCTCATTAACGCTTCTTTCCCTGTTGGCGCCGACGTATGCGCTGGCAGACGCCGCGTACGTCACGCTCGATACTCGCATCGAAGCGACCACCGATGCACCCGTTACCCTCCTCGATGAGAAATTGGTGCTCGGTCGACTCGAAAACGTCACCTTGAGCGTCAAAGATGAGCAAGGGCAAGCCGCTCTTGAAGGGGTACCCTTTGCGGGCAAAATTGATACGGGCGCGGACACCACTTCGATGCACGCCATCGATATTCACGTCTCCAGCCAACATCCGGACTACGCTCAGTGGCAAGATGAGGCGTTAATGCGCGCGCTGGTCAAAGACGTCGAGCAAGTGCGCGATATTGATTACAACGATTGGAACCGAGCGGTGTTTGAGCCGTATCAAGTCAGCGTGCGCTTTTCCATCATTCACCCCTACAGTGGAGAGCGCGTCACCTTGGCTCAGCCCCTCGAGCGTGTCGGCGTGATTCGCAGCCGCTCCAGCGCTGAGCCCATTTTGCGCCCGACGGTCAATGTGCCGCTGACCATCGCCGGCACGACGGTGGACACCGACGTCAACTTAACCGATCGCAGTCAGTTTTCAGCACCAATCTTGATTGGCAAAACTTTCCTCAAAGGTCACGCTTGGGTGTTTGCCGGCGCCGATCATCTGCAAACGTGGAACAGCGCGCAGCTGATTGGCCGCAAAGAAACCGTAGAGATTGACGGCGTGAAGCAGAACGTCAGCTACTCATTAAACGCCGCCTACAGTGCGCTCGATGCCAGTGACATTGACGTGAGTGACGATGGCATGCACGTGCGTTTTACGATTGAAGGCCCGCAAGGCGAGCGCAAAACGCTCACTCGCCCGGTGATTCGCGAGCTTAAGGTGAGCGGCAAGACGCGCCCTATGGTTTACGTGCCTGTCACTCTCGGCGAGCAAAAGAGTCAGCAGTGGCTGGTGTATCTCACCGACCGCCACCACAAAAACAGTGACATTCGGCTCGGTAAACAGACGCTCAGCGAGCGCTTTGTGATTGACCCAAGCGCGACGGATCTATTGGCCGGCAAAGCGCAAACGCTCTCGAGTCGTCAAGCGCAAGCGGCGCTGCAGATCACGGGGCAAGAAACGCTGCTGCTCGATGGTATCGCCCTGCCCGCCGAGGCTTCTTGGACGGTGGGCACACCGCTATTGAAAGTCGCCAGCTTTGAGACCTATCAACAAAAAGGCAAAGAGTGGGTCACCTATTATCTCAATGACAACAAGAGCGGGCTTAATGACAGCAAGGGCGAGGCCAAGCAGTTCTCCAAACCGATCCATAAAAAACTCAAAGTTGGGGAGACCACGCGCCCAGTAGTGTTTGGCTCGTTTATGTTAAAAGGGCAAGAGGTGGAGCTGCCCTACGCGATTGAGGTGCTTGGCGATAAAGAACCGCGCGAGCACTTTATCATCGGCCGCAACATGACCGAGGGCGGCGTGCTGATCAACACTCGCAGTGAAGAATTACTCAGCCGCTACCCGCTGTTTAAAGCCGGCCACATTGAAGTCGCGCAAGTGGAAGGGCTCACCTTCCCGGTGAAACTCGATACCGGCGCTGATGTCTCCTCACTTAACGCGCAAAACATCGAGCGCTTTGAACGTGATGGTCAAGCCATGGTGCGTTTTGATTATGAAAACGATCAGGGTGATAAAAAGACCTTCACTCTGCCGGTGGTGCATGAGATGAGCGTGCGCGCCAAAAAAGGCGAGCAAGCCAATGTGCGCCCAGTGGTGGAAATGCGCGTCAAGCTCGGCGAGCTAGAGAAGAAGATTCGCGTCAATTTGCAAGACCGCGACCGCTTCCACTACAGCATGATTTTAGGCAAGAACTTCCTCAAATATGGCGTGGTGGTCAGCAGTGATGATGACTATCTAGTGACGAAAAAGCCAAGCGGCGAATAATCCTTGCTAGAGGGGCCAAAGTGGACACCACCTTGGCCCCTCTGCTTATCTCGATCACCCTCGCCATTTCTCCTGAGGTCCGCGTCCCTTACCCACATTTTGCGTGCGCATGCATTGGAGCAGATAAAAAATGGCAGTATAGTCTTGCTCAACGATTCTTGCTCAACGATGGCTGCTTGGCATGCCAGAAAGATGGTTCAATAACTTGGATTACAGCAGTGAAAACAAAACTCATCACCCGCGAAGGTTACAACAAGCTCAAAGCAGAGCATGACCATTTATGGAATGAAAAACGTCCGGAAATTACCAAAATAGTCACCTGGGCGGCCAGCCTTGGCGATCGCTCTGAGAACGCAGATTACACTTTCAACAAACGCTTGCTTCGTCAAATCGATCGCCGAGTGCGCTTTCTTCGCAAGTTTCTCCCTGAGGTGACCATCGTTGACTACTCGCCGCAACAAGAAGGTAAAGTCTTCTTCGGCGCGTGGGTCGAGATTGAGAATGAAGCGGGTGAGGTCAAAAAATTCAGAATTGTGGGGCCTGAAGAAATTTATGGCGACGCCAAAGGTTACATCTCCATTGATTCACCGATGGCGCGCGCGCTCCTCAAAAAAGAGGTCGATGACGAGTTTACTGTTCGCACTCCTGAGGGCGACAAAGAGTGGTTCATCAACGCCATCACCTACCAAAAGCCTGAGTGTTGATACGCGTCTCTCACCAATCCCACGATTAAGATCCGGTTTAATATCAAAAAAGTCATACTCGCTAACAATTCTTTGCACCACTTTGCGCGGCGCTCTGTTACATTTTACTGTGCGCCCACTCAAATCGACTCGGTCGCATTGGAATGACATAGGTGGATTCACACATGCAAGAAAATCACAAAATCCTCGTCGTGGATGACGATGCCCGTTTGCGTGCATTGTTAGAACGTTACTTGTCTGAACAGGGATTTCAGGTACGCAGTGTCGCCAACAGCGAACAGATGGATCGTTTATTAACCCGCGAGAACTTTCATTTGATGGTGCTCGACCTTATGCTCCCTGGCGAAGATGGCTTGTCGATTTGTCGCCGTCTGCGCAACGCCGGTAGCTCACTACCGATTTTGATGCTTACCGCCAAAGGCGATGAAATCGATCGCATCGTGGGCCTCGAAGTGGGCGCCGATGACTACTTGCCTAAGCCGTTTAACCCGCGTGAGCTGTTAGCGCGCATTAAAGCGGTGCTGCGCCGCCAAACGGTCGAACTGCCGGGCGCGCCAAGCGCTGCTGAGTCGATTGTTGAGTTTGGTGAGTTTCGCTTAAACCTCGGCACGCGTGAAATGTACCGCGGCGAGGAAGCGATGCCGTTAACCTCAGGCGAGTTTGCGGTACTCAAAGCGCTCGTGACCAACGCGCGCGAGCCGATGTCGCGTGATAAACTGATGAACATGGCTCGCGGCCGAGAGTACTCCGCGATGGAGCGCTCCATCGACGTGCAGATTTCACGTCTGCGCCGCATGTTGGAAGTCGATCCCAGCAAGCCAAGATACATTCAAACCGTTTGGGGCTTAGGTTATGTCTTTGTCCCTGATGGTAAAGACGCCTAAGCGGCTAGAGAGCGGGGCGCGCCTACCACAGGCGTTCCCCATCCCCTAGCCACCTTTCGGACCCGCTAGGAAAACCCCATGCGCATTCGCAGCTCATTCACTCAATCGATTCTCATCTTTCTGACCTTGCTGATTGCCAGCCAAGTCTACTCCTATTACGCCGTATTCAACTATGCGTTGATGCCCAGTTTGCAGCAGTTCAATAAGATCCTCGGCCATGAGATCAATTTGATGCTCGACGATACGCAAAATTTGGACAACGAGCTCGATATGGACGCGCCGCTGCGTCGCCGAGTGCTTGAGCAGCTTGGTGTCACCATTCACGCCGAAAACAGCCCGATTGCTGCGGAGTACGAGCATGCGGTGACCATCGATTTGATGAGCGAGGAGATGAGCCAAGAGCTGGGCTCAGCAACCGACGTGCGGATGATGCTTGGCACTGACAGCTACGTGTTGTGGATGAAAATCGAATCCCTGCCCGGCTCGCTGCTGCGCATCCCGCTCTCTGAGCTGCAAGAAGACGATTTCACGCCATTGTTTCGCAATAGCGTCATCATGGCGCTGCTGATTGTTGCTGGGTGTTGGCTGTTTATTCGCTTACAAAACCGTCCGCTGATCGCACTAGAGAAGGCGGCCAAAGTGGTGGGTCGCGGTGAAATCCCACCGCCACTGGTGGAGCAAGGCGCCTCAGAGATCCGCTCGGTCACACGAGCGTTTAATCAGATGTCGAAGGGGATTCAGGCACTCGAAGAAGATCGCGCGCTGCTGATGGCAGGGATCAGCCACGATTTACGCACCCCGCTCACGCGCATTCGTCTTGCCACCGAAATGATGTCGCCCGAAGACAGCTACTTGGCTGAAGGTATCATCAGCGATACCGAAGAGTGTAACGAAATCATCAGCCAGTTTATGGATTACCTTAAACCGGTGAATAAAGAGTCGTTTGTTGAGGTGGCACTCAATGAGATAGCCAGTGACGTCGCCAGCGCAGAGGGCGGCTATGAGATGGAAATCGACACCCATTGGCACCCATCGCTCAAGCCGATCAGCGGCAGCCCAATTGCCATTAAACGCGCGATCAGCAATCTCGTGGTCAACGCCGTCCGCTACGGCAACGGCTGGGTGAAAATCTCAACCGGCATGACCGCCGACAGCAAACTGGCCTGGGTATCCATTGAAGACAACGGCCCCGGCATCAAGCAAAGCGACATCGGCAAATTATTTGAACCCTTTACCCGCGGCGACACCGCCCGCGGCAGCGAAGGCACCGGACTGGGCCTTGCCATCGTCAAACGTATCATGAGCCAACACAGCGGCTCGGTGATCGTCAATAACCGCAGCGGCGGCGGATTAAAAGTGCAGTTGAGTTTTCCAGTCCGAACTAAAGGTGTTTAGGGGGGGAGTTCCTAGAGAAAAGAAGTGCCTAGTTCCTAGAGAAAACAAGTGCCTAGTCCCTAGAAATCACCCTCTAGGCACTAGGAACTAGGAACTAGAAACTAAAACCTCCCCCCATATTCAAACGCGTACTTTCCGTCCGTTGGCGCGGGGAGCCATTTTAGCTGCTCTTGGAGCGCTGGGGGGAAGTTGGATTGCGGTGTGAACCAGGCGCGGGTTTGGTAGCGGCGATCGGGGGTGAGATCGAGCGTGAAGGCGCTCTCGACCTGATCGCTTTGCTGATTGCCTGCGACGCTAAGCGCGCTGTCTTGACAAGTAAACGGCGCGACAACAGGGCCTGTGGTTAATTCGGCGATTGGCGTGCCGACGCCTTGAGTATTGAGCACCACGCTGCCTTTCGCCGAGCGGCACCACGGCGCTTGATAATCCCAGTGCTGAATATTGAACTCCACCTGCCCTTGCACATCGAGTGGTATGGGCGGGCGAGGAAGCCAAGGTAGGATTTGCTCAACGGAGAGACTGGCCACCACGTTTTGTGCGAATGCGCCTTGGCGATTGAGACCCAGTGTACCACGGCCCACGACAAGGCCGCCGCCTTGGCCCACGCGCACTTGCGCTTGTAAGCGGCCACTGAAAAGCGCGCCGATATCAAGCGACCAATTCACTGCGCCCAAATCGTAGCGCTGCCAACGCACTTGCGCCGCGCGCCCTTGCCAAAGGGTGCCTTGAATGCCATCGACACGCAGTTGCGCTGGGATGGCGGCATACTGGCCTAAGGTGTGATAAACAAACGATGCGGGCATGTGCACCAACGCGCTCAAACCAAATACACCCAGTAAACCTGCGCCGAGCAGAAGCCGTTTTTTCATCCCTCTACCCCTTTACCAACTGTAAGCGACGCACATCTACTACGCCCTCTTGCTTGCCTCTATCGAGATCGAGCGCTGTGACGTGCACGCCGTGGGTCTCTTGCAAAAAGGCAATCCAACTGACGAACTGGTTAAACGGCATCGGGCTGATCCATACTTGTAGCTCCTCACCGCGTGGCTGAACGCGCACCAACTCGACGTTGAAACGCTTCGCCGTTGAGGAGACCGCCTGATTCAGAGGTAAGGTTGATACCGAGCGCCCACCCGCTGCGCGCAAACTCGCGATCGTCTCGGCTTGATCTTCGACCCAGCCCAGCAACTGCTTTTCGCTTTGCAGCCTAAGTTCTGCCTGCTCTGCGCGCGTAGTCAAAGGTTCGACCATGCCCCAGTAGAGGCCGCCAGCCATCACAAGGCACGCGCACACCATTACAAGGCGCTGCTCACGCGGGGTAATGGCGGACCACCATGCGCTCAGCTTGGTACTAAGCGGCGCCAATAGCGGCGCAAGGCTCGATTGAAAACGTGCTTTCATGACTCTCCTTACGACTGGCCGTCACGTAGCGTTAAAACAAACGAGCCGTTGACACGCTCGCCACTGCGACTGAGCTGCCCTTGCTCAACCTTAAAACGCGACTCAAGCTGCGCTTTGGCGCGCTCAAAACTTTGGAAATCATCGCTTTGCGCTTCAAGGCGCACTTCTTTGCGATTGCGATCAAACTTGATACTGGTCAAGCTCAGCCCCGGCACTTTGCTAACCGCATCAGGCAGTTGCACCATCCACTCTAGCCAGACCGTTTCACTGCTGCCGCCGGACAGTTGCGCCGCTTCCCGCTCCATCTCCCGTTTTAAATAGCTGACGGTCGGGATGCGCGTGCGCCCCGGCAGCGCCTCGCGAAACAGTCGCTCACTCTCATTGCGATACGCGTCGGCTTGCGCTTCAAAGCGCGCGGTTTTCAGCACACTGTCGACGCAAATCAGCGCCAGTAGCAGCATCGCGGCCATGGCACTGCCTTGCCAGACGCGCCAATATTTGCCGAGTGACGATTTAGGCTTGAATGCACCGGTTAATAGATTGACTGGGCTGAGTAAGGCGTGCTCGGCGAGCACCTGCATCACGAGCTTGCCCTCCTCGTTTTCCCAAACGCAATCTTGCCAAGCGGGATGCGCCTTGATAACAGACTCAGGCAGTGGGGTCAGCGCAGTCAGCGCCATAAGCTCTCCAGCGCTATCTCTGACCCAATCAGAGGCCGTAATCCAGGGCAAAAAGCTCGCCTCTACCGAGACGCCTTGCCACTCGGGTTTACTCATCAGCCACTGCTCACCAATTTGCGCGGCGCACAGCGGCGTCTCCTTCGGCAGTGCCAATACATCCGGCAGCACTTTGCGCACCGAGCAGCCAAGCTCACACAGATCATCGAGCACACTCGCCAGCCAAACACGCGGCGCGGCGCACACGTGCGCTTGATTGCCTTGTTTAGCCAACACAACAAAATGCAGCTCATCGACATCTTGCGCCAACTCATCTTCAAGCAAATAAGGCAGCATAGACTCAAATTGACGCCCAGCGCCGGCCGGGATCTCAACCTGCTTGAGCACCACATCGGCCGCAGAGAGCAGCACAGTCGTCGCGCGCCCCTTAGCGTATTGCGCTAACGCGTCACGCTGCGAATAGTTGGCCAGTTCGCCACTGGCGATCACGGCGCGCTCGCCCGCAGACCAGACCAGCCATTGAACAGCGGCATTAGGGTTGTGACTCAGTCGAACGATCAGACTCTCGTTCACCGATACCTCCAAAGCGACGGTGTATCACCGTTGCAGTTTCACGATTTTCACTATACAGCAGGCTTCGCACTCGCACGCGCGAGTCGTTGACCAGCAGTTCAGCATCCATTTCAAAATAGCGGCTATCGATATCCAAATAGCCTTTCGCCTGACTTTTCACATCAGCGCTGACCGAAGAGAGCGCCGACTCGGCATAAAATTCGTCGACCGATTGCCAGCCATCATAGGGGCGATTGTCGATGACGGTTTTGGCTTGTTCGACACTCAAGTTGGGCGCCAACATGGCCGCGAGCAGCGCACTGTGGCGCGCATCCAGCGTATTAATGTTGAGGCGAAAATCACTGGTCGGCAGCGCGCACACATGACCGCGTAGCTTCGTCATCACCTCTGCGCTCACTTGATGGATCGCGCGCAGCTCGCTGGCATCCGCCAGTAAAGAGTTGGCCGTCAGGTAGGCTGGCGACATCGACTCATAGTAGCTGTCTTCCACACCGGAAGAGGTATTTACCGTGGTGTCTTCATCAATGAACTCCCACGCCGACTCGGCGATCGCCTGCGCTTGATAACTCTCCACCTCTAGGTATTCGAGCAAGGTTTGCAGCACCTCAACCAAATAGGGCGTGGCGTTGGAGTTGGCCGTCTGCACAACCGCGTAGAGCGCATTGAGGTTCAAGCACGCTTGCCCGTCGGTCAGTGATCCGCGCAGCGTGCCAAAATCGAGCGGATAGGTTTGCTCTTCTATCGCCCAAGGCTGCGAGAGATTGACCGTATCGCTATCTTGGTAGCTTTGTTCAATGCCCGCCCGCGCAAGCGCCTCTGCACTCAAGCTATACCAATACGCCTGCTGATAATCGAGCTGACTGCTGGCACGGCGAAACTGAGAAAAGAGCCGATCCGCCATGCTAGCGGCAATGCTGACCATCACTGCCAGCAGCAGTAGGATCACAATCAGGGCGACGCCGCGCTGCGAGCTAGCCGTTCTCATCGCTCTCTCCTACGCCCGCCAATGTGCCGCCACCCGTCAAATAAATGCGCTCTATCTCACCATAATCTTCCAGCGTTAAGGTGAGTGCCACCGCACTCGGCAGCTGGTTGCTGGCACGCCATTCACGCTGCCACTCACTGCCATCAAAAAAGCGCAAATCAAACTGCTCGACCTTATCGAGCAGTGGCATCACGATGCCCGCCTGCCCGGTGGGCGTATCTGGGTATCGCCACCAAATTCGTTGTAATACGCCATCTTGGATGCGATAACCCACTTTGGTCACCTCGCCGCGCGGAAACTGCTGCTGCGGGTTAAACCAACCAAGGCGCGCGAACATCACCCCTTTTTCATCACTGTCGAGCAAGTTATCTTGCCAAGCGATCAGGGAAGATGAGGGCGAATCGCCGCCGGAGCGCGTTTGGCGCAGCGCCATTTGGCGAAAATCATTGTCGAGATAGACAAGGCTACGCTGCAATTCTCCGAGGCGCGTACTGCGCTGCTCTGAGAGCGCATTGCTGCGCTGCACCTGATTGAGCACTTGATAGGCCGCGACGCTCAAACTGGCAAAGATCGCCATCGCCACCAAGACTTCAATCAAGGTAAAACCTTGTGTTCGGTTTGCTTGTCTAGAGCGCCACATAGCTTCTCACCACCACAATCGGCGCCGCTTGCGCGCCCAGTGATACTTTGACATCAAACGCCGCCAACAGATCGCCGGTAGTGCTCACTGGCACCACCTGCCACTGCCATTGGCGCCCCGCTAACTGAGCGGTGCCTTTTTGCGCGCTAGGCTTAACGCCCGCTAAATGCACTTTGGCCATTTGGTTATCGGCGACCATGGCGGCGAACGTCTTTTCCTCGATGTAACTTAAGGTGTTGATGTGCTGACTGACCGAGCGCACCGTGGCGATCGCCGCCGTCGCAAAAATGGCGAGCGCGACCAACACTTCCAGCAAGGTAAAACCGCGCGCTGTGGCGGGGCGAGCAGCAGATCGCCGTGTCATCATCGCGCGTGGTTTACTCATCGCTCTCTCCCGGCGCCAGCAGCACAATTTGGCCGTTTTCTTTGGCGATCACGCGCCATGCAGCCTCTTGTGACCACTGGCTACTACTCGCCTTTGGCGCAATCGCGAGCTCAAACGGGCTCACTTCACCGCTCGACATCATAAAGACTTGCGGCGTCGGTAGTGCGTCTTTCTCTTCAAGGTCTGCAAAACGGTCGTCATCAAACAAGCTGCCGGGTCGAAACAGGCGATCTTCGTCCTGCCACGCTGAGCCGCCCATCGTTAGCTTGAGTACCAAGTTTTCTCCAAGCTCCGTCTCTGCCGGAATTTGGCTGTCGTCTAGAAGCTGCCACCCTTTCGCGGTTAAGTTCACCAAGCGATAGCGGCCGCGCTTTTCATCGACCCACAAGCCGTAATCTTTCCCCGCCAGCATCGCCTCTTCGTTGAGGAGTTGCAGACGATGAAACGCTGCGCTGGCGTGCTTTTTTGCCTCATCACTGCTGCGACTGACCAAGGTGGAGACCACAGCCGCCGATGCCAGCGCGGCAATCACCACCACCAGCAAGACTTCAAGTAAGGTAAAGCCGCGAGCGCGTTGACGCATTATTGAAAGTCTTGGATGTTCCAGTTACCAATGTCGGCATTGATGCCTTCACCGCCCTCTTGGCCATCGGCGCCCAAGGTAAAGATGTCGATATTGCCGTTGTCACCTGGACTTAGGTATTGGTAGTCGTTGCCCCAAGGATCGCTTGGCAAACGGCGAATGTAGCCACCCTCACGGTAGTTACGCGGCTCTGGGTTGGACGGCTTGCTGACCAACGCCTCTAGGCCCTGATCTGTGGTCGGGTAGACGCTATTATCAAGCTTGTACATGTCGAGTGCGTTTTCCAAGGCGACGATGTCTGTGACCGCTTTCTGTTGATCCGCCTTCTCTTTGTTGCCTAACAGGTTAGGCACCACAAAGCTGGCTAAAATCCCCAAAATCACCACGACGACCATCACTTCTAATAACGTAAAGCCCGACTGTTTTTTGATTCTGTTTGTCATTGTTGTTCTCTCCGAGTGCGGGATCATCCCGCCATTAAATTATTCATTTCTAAAATTGGCATTAACGTCGCCATCACGATAAACAGCACCAATCCCGCCATCAGCGCAATCAGTACCGGGGTAAAAATGCCCAGCGCAATATTCACCATGGATTCAAAGTTGGCGTCTTGGTTGTCGGCGGCGCGCGTCAGCATGCCTTCTAGCTGACCACTTTGTTCACCACTGGCGATCATGTGCAGCATCATAGGTGGGAACAGTTTGGTCTGCTCGAGTGCGCGACGCAGGCTTGCTCCTTCGCGCACGCTATCGGCGGCAAGGGTCACTTGCTGCTTGACGTAGCGATTGCTCATCACATCCACCGCCACCTTCATGCCATCCAAAATCGGGATCGCGCTCGACGTACAAATCGACAATGTGCGAGCAAAACGCGAGGTGTTGAGCCCTTTGCTGATTTTGCCAATCATCGGCAGGCCAATCAGTTTTCGATCATAAGCGAGACGCACGCTCGGCTTGGCTAACGCCAGCTTGATGACGTAGCCGAGCGCCACGATCGCGAGTAATAAGTAGAGACCAAAGTTCTGAACAAACTCGCTTGAGGCGAGCAAAAACTGGGTCGATTGCGGCAGCGTTTGGCCCATCTGGACAAACTGACCGACAATTTTCGGTACCACCGCCGCCAGCAAAAACGCCACAATCCCGATGGCAAACACCACCAGCACCACAGGGTAGATCATGGCTTGCTGTAATTTTGAGCGCATTTTCTGCCGATTTTCGGCGTAGTCCGCCAGGCGCTCCAACACCGCATCCAGATGGCCCGATTTTTCCCCCGCCGCGACCATAGAGCGAAACAGATCATCAAACACATGCGGAAAATCCGCCAAGCTGTCGGCCAAGGTGTACCCTTCGGTCACTTTGGAGCGCACCGCGAGCAGCATCGAACGAATGCGCGCTTTTTCTGATTGCTCAGACACGGCGCGCAAACACTCCTCTAGGGGCATGCCCGACTGCACTAAGGTGGCGAGCTGGCGGGTGATCAGCGCCAAATCTGGAGTACTGATTCCACGACGAAAACCGCTGCGCCCTGCATGGGCTTGCTTGGCGTTTTTCTGCCGCGTCTCTTTGACCTCCATCGGCACCAAACCTTGCTCTTTTAGCCGAGAGCGCAACTGGCGCGCCGTATCGGCTTCGAGCACACCGGTTTTGGTTTTGCCTTTGCTGTCTAACGCTTTGTATTCAAATGCCGCCATTACGCTTCCTTGGTCACACGCAACACCTCTTCAAGCGTCGTGATGCCTTGTCTGACTTTCTCAAGGCCATCGCGTTGAATGCTCGGCGTACGGGCGCGAATGGTTCTTTCTATCTCTTGCTCACCGGCATCGTTGTGGATAAGCGACTGCACCTCGCCATCAACCCGCAGGAGCTCGTGAATCCCGGTTCGCCCTCGATAGCCTTTAAAGTTACACGCTTCACAGCCGACGGCTTTGTGCAGCGTGAGGTTCTCCTCTTCGCCTAGCGCAAACCACTGTTTGATTTGCGCGTCAGCCTGATAGGGTGCTTTACACGATGGGCACAGGGTGCGCACCAAACGCTGAGCCAACACACCAAGCAGCGAGGAGGAGATCAAAAACGGTTCAATACCCATATCACGCAGTCGCGTAATCGCCCCTGTGGCGGTATTGGTGTGCAAGGTCGACATCACCAAGTGGCCCGTCAATGAAGCTTGAATGGCAATTTGCGCGGTTTCGAGATCGCGAATTTCGCCGACCATTACCACATCCGGGTCTTGGCGCAAAATGGCGCGCAAGCCGCGCGCAAACGTCATATCCACTCTGGGGTTGACCTGCGTCTGGCCGATGCCGTCGATATCAAATTCGATCGGATCTTCCACCGTTAGAATGTTGCGCTCGTTACTGTTGATTTCACTTAAGCCGGCGTACAAGGTGGTCGATTTACCTGAGCCCGTTGGACCGGTGACCAAAATGATGCCGTGCGGGCGACCAATGAGCTGGCGGAAATCATCGTGATTGGCCTTGGTCATGCCAAGGCTGTGCAGATCCAATCGCGTGGCGTTTTTGTCCAAAAGACGCATCACCACGCGCTCGCCGTGCGACGATGGCATAGTCGAGACACGCACATCGACCGCGCGGCCACCGATACGCAGGGAAATTCGCCCATCTTGGGGCACGCGTTTTTCCGCGATGTCGAGCCGCGCCATCACTTTAACCCGTGAGACCAGAAGGGGCGCAAGTTTGCGACTGGGTGATAACACATCACGCAGTACACCATCGACGCGAAAACGGATCGCTAAGCTTTTCTCAAAGGTTTCGATGTGGATATCCGACGCGCCCTCTTTGATTGCCTCTCCTAGCATGGCGTTGATGAGTTTGATGATCGGCGCGTCGTCTTCTGACTCCAGCAAATCTTCATCCTGCGGCAGCTCTTCGGCCAATGAGAAGAGATCGTCACTGTCCGCGCCAATGTCTTCCATCAACTGGCGCGCTTCCGACGAGTCGCGCTGGTAGGCGCGGGTCAAACGCTGTTCAAACTCACTGCTGATGACCGCTTGCATACCAAACGGCTCGCCGACAACGCGATTCACTTCAAGCAAGGCATCTACCGCGAGCGGTTCAACATAATAGAGCACCAAGCCAGTTGGCGCGGTCTGCGCGGTTTCCAACACCAAGCTGAAACGCTTGGCAAAACTAAACGGCAGGCGACGAACGGACGGTCTCTCCATTACTGCACATCCATTTGGTCAAGGAAGGCTTGGATTTCCACCGGATGGCGGATCTCATCCCCAAATTTGGGCAGCACAGGAATGTGCGCATCGTCCATCAGCTTAAGACCTTGATCCGCTTTGTAGAGCTGCTCGGCGCGGATGAAGTTGTACTTGCGCTGCGTAATGCCATCGGCCGTCATACCATCGCGAATGATGGTCGGTTTGATGAACACCATGAGATTCTTCTTCTCCACTTGGGTGCTGGTCGATTTGAACAGATGGCCAAGATACGGAATGTCGCCCAGCAGCGGCACTTTCGACTCGCTCTCTAGCGCGCGCTCATCAATCAAACCGCCGAGGACAATCATCTGACCGTCTTCGACCATCACAGAGGTGTTGAGCTGGCGTTTGGCAAACCGCACATCCACTGCACCATTGGCGCCGAGTACGTTTGACACCTCTTGCTCAATATTAAGCTGCACTGAGTTACCTTCGTTAATCTGCGGCACCACTTTGAGTTTGATGCCGACCTCTTTACGATCGACGGTTTGGAATGGGTTATCGTTGTTCGAGCCGGCCGTAGAGCCCGTTAACACCGGCACCTCTTCACCCACAATAAACGAGGCCTCGCCGTTATCCATCACGGTAATGCTCGGTGAGGAGAGAATGTTGGAGTTGGAGTCAGTCGATACCGCACTGATCAGCGCCGTCCAGTCGCCCATCACCACACTGAGCGCTGCGCCATTGACGCCAGAGAGTGCCGAGGCCAGCGTAGAATAGTCGCCTGCTTCAGTGGTGGTCTCATTACGCAAAAAGTCGCCATCTGAGTCATATACTGCTGTGGTGGTGGTGGTATCTTTAGCTTCCTCCAACCCGACCATCACTTCACCGATGCCAGCCCCTGTATTTCCATACTGGATGACAGAGCCGGTTTCCAACGATCCCCATTGCACACCAAGGTTGATGCCATCGCCCTCTGCCATTTCAACAATCAGTGCTTCAATCAGCACTTGCGCGCGGCGAATATCCAGCTGTGAGATCACCTCTTGCAACGCGTTCATGATATCTGGCGGCGCAGTGAGTACGAGCGCGTTGGTCCCCGGGTGGGCAGCGATCATCACGTCATTGCGCTGCGAATTGCTATTGCTGCCGGCGTTTTTCTCCGCTTGCAGGTTGGCCGATACGCCTTTGAGCACCTCAACCATTTCATCGGCTTTGGCGTATTTAAGGTAGACCACGCGGTTGTTGCCTTTCGACGCCATTTCCACGTCAAGCTGTTTGATCAGTCGGCGCAGACGTTCACGCACTTGCGGATCGCCGGAGATCAAAATCGAGTTGGTGCGATCGTCTGCCACCAACTTAGGCTCCAAAAACGCTGGGGTGTTTTTATCGGCACTTTTATTCAGCGCATCGACAATACGCACCATTTCTGCGGCAGAAGCGTTGGCTAAATCCACCACTTCGATCTCTTTGTCGCCCGCCTGGTCGACGCGCTTGATGATGTCCGCCAAGCGGTTAACCACGGCGGCGCGTCCGGTGATCAAAATGATGTTGGCCGGGTCGTAGTGCACCACGTTACCGGCACCAGCGTTGTCATTGAGCTGTCTTAGCAGTGGTGAGAGCTCGCGCACCGAGACATTGCGCACGGCCACTACGCGAGTGACCACGGCGTCACCTTGCACGCTGCCATCACCCACCACAGGAATGGCCGAGGTTTTGGCGTCTTTTGAACGAATGACTTTGAGTACGCCATTCTCCATCTCCACCACGGCAAAGCCATACACTTCGAGCACATTGAGGAAAAAGCTGTAGTACTGCTCTTCGGTCAACATGTCGTAACTGCGCACATCGACTTTGCCACGCACCGACGGGTCAACGATGATGGTCTTTTCTAAGTTTCGACCCACAATGTTAATGAACTCTTGAATGTCCGTGCCCTTAAAGCTGGCACTGAAATCATTGGCGCTCGCCAGTGGGGCCAACAAGCTTGCTGCTAACAGCCAAGCACTGCTCTTAATTCTCACATCCCCACAAAAAAAGCGCCCACAAAAAACGTTCTCAAGCCACTGCTTCACATTATTCTCCTTGTGACTCGCGCCGCTGGGCAAGTCTTATAATTCAATATAAATCTCATAGGGTTGGCCTTCTCGCTCTACGGTGAGCGTCAATTCCGTTAACTCAGACAAGGCGTTGAACACCTGTGTCATTGCCGCGGCGTCTTTTAGATCGAGGCCATTGATCTGCACCGCGATATCGCCATTTTGCAAACCAACCTCATCAAACAGTTCTCGGTCTTTACCCGGAGAAAGGCGATAACCCACCACGTCATCGCCCTCTTTAATTTGGGACATACGCACGTACTGAAACACCTGTTTGGCGTCTTGGCGTATCTCTTCTCGGATACGCTCTAAGGTATCAGGGGAGACTTCCACTCGATGGCTCGATGATGAGGAAGAAGATGACCCTTTCGATGAAGAGGAAGAAGGCGCCGACTGCGCAGAGTAGTCGATGCCTTGCAGCATGATGGTTTCATTGCGCCCCGCGTTGTCGATGATGACGCGATCGCTATGAACTTGAACCAACTTGGCGCGCGTGCCTTGAATGGCTTCACCGATGCCGACTGTCTCTTGCTGGCCCTTGTTGGCAATGACCGCCAAGCTCTTCTCGCTGTTGGAGCTGACCACCGCGCCCACCAGCACCAAATTGAGACGACTTTTGGGCGCTTCTTGAATCGGCGCCGCCTCGGCTGGGGCCTCTTGGGTGTAGCGGCCAAATAGGTGGCTATTTTGCAGTGAGGAGAGGTTTAAGCGCTCTGGCGCAGTTCGGGTGACGTCACCACTGGTGCGAATGGAGCGTGACACCACACTCGGCGAGTCCACCATCCACCAGACCAGTTCGCCCGCCAGCCAAGCGCACACCACCAAGAGCACAACGGTTAGCCCGCGACTGATTTTTGCTTGAACCTGACTGTTTTTGAGCGACATGCCGAGTTGCGACAGCCGAGTTGCCGAAAATTCCACTCAATTTCCTTATTGTCTGCGCCTAGGAGTCCTGACATTCGGGAGAAACGACTCTGTGCAGGGAGTTAAAACGGGTCTCATTGTATCAAAGTTTGCTATGAGCTCACTATCAATGCCACTGGGCGCGCTCTCAACGAACGAAAATTTGCCGATTTGCTTGAAAAATCGGATCTCCATCACCATTGTTAACGAATCGGTTATGCCGTGACCAAGTCATCGGCATCCCACTTCGATGTTTTTCGCGCATGAGGTCGCCTTTTTGGGCCTCTTTCACCTCGATAAAGAGACAAGAAAGAGACGATTGTTCTCATGCACGCTTATTAGAGAGTAAAAACCACAATGGGTTCCCAAACAGATGTCGTCAGGCTGGATAAATGGCTCTGGGCGGCTCGATTTTACAAAACACGCTCGATTGCACGAAACATGGTCGATGGTGGCAAAGTTCACTATAATGGCCAGCGCAGTAAACCGAGTAAAGCGGTGGAACTTGGTGCAGTCATCACTCTGCGCCAAGGTACGGAAGAGAAAACCGTGGTGATCGAGAAGATTTCCGATCAACGCCGCGGCGCCCCTGAAGCGCAAACCCTATACAGTGAAACCACAGAAAGTATCGCCAAGCGCGAAGACAATGCCTTGCGTCGTAAGCTTCATGCTCACAACCCAAGCCCAGATCGTCGCCCGGATAAAAAGCAGCGTCGCGACATCATCAAATTTAAACATCAATAATGTCTACCCGCACCAGCAAGGCAAAAATTTACGAGGAATCGCCACATGGCAAGCAATGTTTTGAATCGCTACTTATTTGAAGATCTATCAGTACGTGGCGAGTTGGTACAACTGGACGAAGCCTACCAACGCATCATTTCCAGCAAGGAATACCCGGTCGCTATTCAAAAGCTACTGGGTGAGCTGCTTGTATCAACCACTCTTCTCACTGCTACGCTGAAGTTTGAAGGGTCTATTACACTGCAACTGCAAGGGGATGGCCCGGTCTCTCTCGCGGTGATTAACGGTGACAACAAACAGAAAATCCGCGGTGTGGCGCGCTTTGAGGGCGACATTGCCGATGATGCCAGCATCCACGATATGATGGGTAAAGGCTACTTGGTGATCACCATCGATCCGAAACAAGGCGAACGTTACCAAGGCATCGTTGCGCTGGAAGGCGACACCTTAGCCGAAATCCTCGAAGGCTACTTTGCTAACTCTGAGCAGTTGAAAACGCGCCTATGGATTCGCACCGGTGAATATGAAGGGACGCCGAAAGCCGCTGGCATGTTAATCCAAGTTATGCCCGATGGCACCGGCAGCGCCGATGACTTTGAGCACTTAGAGCAGCTCACCAATACCGTCAAAGATGAAGAGTTGTTCTCACTTGAAGCCAATGAGTTGCTGTACCGTCTATACAACCAAGAGAAAGTCCGCCTGTTTGATCCGCAACCTGTTGCGTTCCATTGTGGCTGCTCGCGTGAACGCAGCGGCGCGGCGATCATTACGCTCGACCGTGTGGAAGTAAACGACATTTTGGCCGAAGCCGGTTCAATTTCTTTACATTGTGATTACTGCGGCACGAATTATTCGTTTGATGAATTCGAAGTCGCCGAACTGTTCTCACAAGCCTCAAATGGCAATTCCACGCTGCATTAATTTTCATAACGCAGCAAGCGTGTAATTTTTCTATCAAAAGGCCGACTCTATGTCGGCCTTTTTGTGATCCAATGGCCGTAATCACTCGCCTCAGCCGTAATAAACTAACCTCTTAATTTTAAGCAATTAATAATCCCTTGTGCTCTAGCGCAATGCTTTGCGCACACGATACACTGATCGCGCCAATATGTGATGAGTCGCTTAAAACCCCACGAAAATTACGGTTAATCTTTGAACTATATCCCTGTTTTCGAGCAAGCCCATTGCTAGCATGGTGAGCAGATAAATAAAAAAATACTTACAAAATCCCTACAAAAATATTCCTATAAGGAGCACCTATGACCGTTATGGAACATACAATGGCTGCAACACTTGATCTTACCAAGCACGGACTTCACAACGTAAAAGAGGTGGTTCGCAACCCCAGTTACGAGATGTTGTTCGCAGAAGAAACTCGCGCGGATCTGGAAGGCTACGAAAAAGGCGTAGTCACCGAACTCGGCGCAGTCGCTGTTGATACCGGGATTTTTACCGGCCGCTCACCAAAAGATAAATACATCGTGAAAGACGCCACCACCGAAGAGCACATGTGGTGGACATCCGACGCGGTGAAAAACGACAACAAACCTATCGATCAAGCGGTCTGGAACGACCTAAAAGCCTTGGTCACCCATCAGCTATCTGGCAAACGCGTGTTTGTGATTGATGGCTACTGCGGCGCCAACCCTGATACGCGCCTCAGTATTCGCGTCATCACTGAAGTGGCGTGGCAAGCCCATTTCGTGAAGAACATGTTCATTCGCCCAAGCGAAGAAGAGTTGGCAACATTTGAACCCGACTTTGTCGTCATGAACGGCGCGAAGTGCACCAACGATAAATGGCAAGAGCACGGCCTCAACTCAGAGAACTTCACCGTGTTCAACCTCACCGAGCGCATGCAGTTGATCGGCGGTACCTGGTACGGCGGTGAAATGAAGAAAGGCATGTTCGCCATGATGAACTACTTCTTACCATTGAAAGGCATCGCGTCTATGCACTGCAGTGCCAATATGGGTAAAGAAGGCGATGTGGCGATTTTCTTTGGTCTATCTGGTACAGGTAAAACCACACTATCCACCGATCCAAAACGTGCCCTAATCGGTGACGACGAGCACGGCTGGGATGACGATGGCGTGTTCAACTTCGAAGGCGGCTGCTACGCCAAAACCATCAAGCTATCGAAAGAAGCCGAGCCAGATATTTACCACGCCATCCGTCGTGATGCCTTGTTGGAAAATGTCACGGTACGCAATGACGGCTCCATCGATTTTGATGACGGTTCGAAGACTGAAAATACGCGCGTTTCCTACCCTATCGAGCACATCGACAACATCGTTAAACCAGTGTCTAAAGGTGGTCATGCGAATAAAGTGATCTTCCTCTCTGCGGATGCCTTCGGCGTGCTGCCTCCTGTGTCTAAATTGACGCCGGAGCAAACCAAGTACCACTTCTTGTCTGGCTTTACCGCAAAACTTGCAGGTACAGAGCGTGGCATTACCGAGCCAACGCCGACCTTCTCTGCCTGTTTTGGTGCTGCGTTCCTCACGCTTCACCCAACCAAGTATGCAGAAGTATTGGTCAAACGTATGGAAGCGGCAGGTGCTGAAGCCTACCTCGTCAATACCGGCTGGAATGGCAGTGGCAAACGTATCTCAATTCAAGATACGCGCGGCATCATCGACGCCATTTTAGATGGTTCGATTGAACAGGCAGAAACGAAGCACATTCCAATCTTCAACCTCGAAGTGCCGACCTCGCTACCGGGTGTCGACCCTGCGATTTTGGATCCCCGTGATACCTACGTTGATCCGTTGCAGTGGGAAAGCAAAGCCAACGATTTGGCCGAGCGCTTTATCAAGAACTTTGATAAGTACACCGACAACGCCGAAGGTCAATCACTGGTTGCGGCGGGGCCACAACTCAAATAACGTGACCCTTCACCGTTAACTGTCGCCAAGCCCCTCATTTGAGGGGCTTTTTGATTGCCTGTTGAGGCAAAATGTTTCACTCTAAACACAAGGTGACCCCAACGGACTGGACTGTGAAGAAAACACTCAAGTGGTTAATGATCTCAATATTACTGATGGCGATGATGACTATCGGTGCGCTGTTTGCTGCGTTGCACACGGACAAAGCGCCGCAAGTGGTCAAGCCACTGCTTGAGTCCTTGACGCCGTATCAGATCGAGATTGAGTCACTGCGTTACACAGCGCCTTACCAGTTTGAAATGGAGCAAGTCTCCCTGCGCCTTGCCTCTGGAAAGCCCGATTCCCTCTCTAGCGATACAGATCATAACCCACCCACGCTCCAGTTGCCCAAACTGACTCTGTGGCTCAGCCAGTGGCCGTGGAAGGAGGGCAAGCTCGCCTTCGATTCCGTTTTGATAGAAGAAGCTCGCTTGGATGTCACACAACTGCGCGATTGGTTGAACCCGCTGCGCGATACAATGCGTTCTTCTCTGCGCGATACAATGCGTTCTCCCCTGCCCATTCATACTGAACAACTAGCGTTGAAGCATGTCGATTTGAGCGGCGCCCACTGGTCAGCACGCGATGTGGATCTGCAAATTCAAGCGCCAAGTTGGCAATCCGATACGCAAACAGTGCCATTCGGCGACATTCAACTGGCGGCGAAGCAGCTCTACATTCACGGCGAAGCATTGAATAACCTACTGATTGATGGTCGCTATCGCGCACAAAACAGCACCGTCTATGGTGCCTCGTTTGACTGGAATAACGCGCAGCTGTCAGGCCAGGCGGAGCAATATCCGCACGGCTGGTCACTGGTCAATGTGACGTTAACCCATCAAAACCAAAATCAGCCGCTCAACATTGAGCGTCTGCGCCGCAGTCTCGCCGCTGTGACGCTGCCGATTGTCCACATCAACAGCTTGGATATCCTTGGCGCGACCTTGCGCTATCAAGATTGGCAATTGGACAATCTCGATGCTTCGCTGGAAAACCTCGACCTCACCCAATCGCTGTGGCAACAAGACAATGGCTACCTATCGCTTAGCGCCGATCGTATCCACAATGGCGAGCTGGAACTGCTCTCGCCACTGACCAAAATCACCTTCAGTCAAGGTGAGCTCAATGTTCAAGAGTGGGATGCGGATTTCAAACAAGGAAGGCTGCAGCTGCGCGGTAAGATCAGCCCAACGCACGTGGCGCTCGATGAGGTCAAACTTAATAACATCAAGTGGTTGGAGGATACACAAAGCCTGCTGAACGGGTTTGAGCGTTCGCACTCCACCCTCGACACACTCTCTATCGAACAATTACACATCAACAATGGCCAGGTCATCCAAGTCGAGAAAGCACCCTATTGGCAGCTCAGTGGCCTCAATGTTCGAGGCAAAGGGCTGACATTGATTCAAGACCACCAGCTTGGACTCTTTGCGGGAGAGCTTGAGATGAGCGCCAACAACGCCAGTTACGACAAGCTGCTGACGACACAAGCGGTACTCAATGCGCGCGTAGAGCAAGGTATCGTCTATCTGGATCGCTTTTTTGCGCCGTTAGCAACAGGCTATATTGATGCGAGCGGTCACCTCGATAGACGCACCATCAGCCGTCCTTGGTCGCTCACTCTACACGGCGATGGCGTGCCCCTAGAGCAAAGCTGGCTTGGGCGCTGGCTGCCTTTTACCTTGAGCGGATTTGCCGAATTCAGTGCCGAGCTATCAGGATTAGCGGGCGATTACAGCATGCTGGCACACAGCGTGTCGGGCAAAGTGACATTGGCCATGCATCAAGCCAACTTGGAAGCGCACAGCAGTGATGGGGAGCAGCAGTATCAACTCGCGTTGCCCAGTGAGCCGATTGTCAGCCACTTTGATCGCGGCCGTATTGAACTGAGCGCGCCGTTTGACTCGCCCAGTATTGCCGGTCACATCGATTTGACCAAACCACGCTTTGCCACCTTGCTGATCAAAAGCGAATCTGGCTGTCAGCACCTTTGGTCGGAAGTGTTCAGTCAGACCACTCAGCTGTTCGAGCGCTGCCCTTAAATAGCGGGTTAGACGGCCAGTTCGCGCCCTGCCTCGCCCAGCATGGCGCGATAGTCAGGCAGCAGCATGTAAGTACCGATAAACTCCACCGCCGCCACATCGCCACTGTAGATGGTGACATGGATGACAATGCGCGCTTTGCGCCCTTGCGCTAAGCGATCCAAATCGCCACTGATGCCATCTAGAGAGGTCGACGCCACCGGATTTTGCACCACAGGGTGGCGATAGCGAATTTGGCTGTCAGCGAGTACGATGTCGCCGCGCAAGTTGCGCTCTTTCATCAACAGCCAGGTCATACCCCAGCCAGTCAGGGTGGCCAAGGTAAAGGCGGAGCCAGCAAACAAGGTGTTGTGCGGGTTGAGGTTTGGATTGAGCTGAGAGACACACTCAAATTGATAGCCCGTGTACTGGTTGATCTTAATGCCCATTTTGTCGCTGATCGGGATTTGATGCTCCCAGCGCTCTTGCAGCTCAGTGCACCATTCGGGTTTACGCAGTACATTTGCCATGGGATCGAGCGGCTTGACCATTTGCTGATGGCGCACGGGGCCACGCTCATCCGTTAGCTCACCACGGCGCTCAAAGCCGTTCTTCTCATAGAAATCTATTGCGTCCTCACGGGCGTTACACACCAAGCGCTTGGCGCCTTCTTGACGTGCAAGCGACTCCAGCGCCACCAGCACCAGTGACCCCATGCCTTTGCTGCGACGATTGCCTTTGACCGCCATAAAGCGGATCTGACCTTCGCTGTCTGGGGTAATGTATAAGCGCCCAATCGCCATCGGTCGGCCACGGCCATCGACAATCATGCGATGGTGACTCATCGGATCAAACTCATCGCGCTCAGAGCCGATGGGCATACGCCACGGCTCTCTGAGCATTTGCCAACGAAAATGGTAATACTTGTTGAGCTGGTTGTCCGTCTTTGGCGTGATTAGCTTAAACATATCTATCCTTGTGTCTGTGTATTTACGCTTGGAGCCAGAAGGTCACTGGGCCATCATTGACCAAAGAGACTTTCATATCCGCGGCAAAGCGTCCTCGCTCTGTGGGCAGCACTTGCTCACACAGATCGGAGAAATAATTATAGAGGCGCTCGGCATCATGTGGCGCCGCGCCGCGAGAAAAGCCCGCTCGCGTGCCCTTTTTGGTGTCTGCGGGTAAAGTGAACTGCGAGACGACCAACAGTTTGCCGCCCACTTGCTGCACGTTGAGGTTCATTTTCCCCTCCTCATCGCTGAACACGCGATAAGTAGTGACGCGCTCCATCAAGCGCTTGGCTTTGGCTTCATCGTCGTCTTTTTCGACCCCAAGCAGTACCAATAAGCCATGTTCAATCTCACCCACGACATCGCCATCGACGCGCACGGCCGCTTCACTCACTCTTTGAATCAGCGCTATCACTCTCTTTTCCTTCTGGTTGTGCTGTCTCATCTGGGCGTGAGTGTACCACGGCTAACGTCTGGCTCCACTTATCCCGCTCGCCAAGAGAAGCGGTCACTTCTGCGCCAATCAACACAATCAGCCAGCACAAATAGACCCAAACGAACAAAATCGGAATCGCGGCCAGCGCGCCATAAATCAACTGATAGGAAGGAAACTGAGTAATGTAGAGCGCGAAGCCTTTCTTGCTCGCCTCAAACAGCAGCGCCGCGACAATCGCGCCGATCACCGCGTGGGTAAACCGGACCTTTTTATTCGGCACCAACATATAAAGGCCAATAAAGGCGAAAAAGGACAACAAGAACGGCAACCAGCGCAGCATCAAGGTGTAGATGTCTGACAGGGTTTCATGCTCAAGGATTTTCAGCGAGGTGACGTAAGAGGTCGCAGCGATGCTCGCCCCAACGAGGATAGGGCCAAGTGTGAGCACCATCCAGTACATCGAAAAGGAGAACACCAAACGGCGCTTTTTCCGTGCCCGCCAGATGTAGTTGAGGTTCTTATCAATGTTGGAGATCAACATCAGCGCCGCGACAAATAAGAAAGCACTGCCGATCGCCGTCATCTTGCCCGTATTGGTGACAAATTGCAGCAGCGCGTTTTTCACCGCATCGCCCGCCGCAGGGACAAAATGGGTAATGACAAAGTCTTGGATCACCTCGCCTGCGTTCTCAAACACCGCAAACGAGGACAAAATGGACAGCAGCACCGTCAACATGGGCACGATCGACAGCAGCGTAATGTAGGCCAAATACCCCGCATTCACACTGACGCGGTCATGATCAATACGCGCAGCTAGGTAGCGCACAAACAGCACAGCGAGCTTGATGACAGGCTCCAATTTCAACTTGTATCTCCTTGTTTCCTCAGTCATCCTATGACTTTATCAGGATTAACAGTATAACCCTAAACGTGCGCGCCGTGGGGCAATAAGCCAAACTTCTCACGCGCGTGTTCGGCCAGAAAAGGAATTCACTATGCCGCAGTTACTCACCCTTATGCTCTCTCTGCTGACCTTGGTTGGCTGTCAATCCACCTACTATTCAGCGATGGAGCAAGTAGGCTATCACAAACGCGATATCATGATCGATCGGGTCGAAGACGCCAAAACGTCACAGCAAGAGGCGCAACAAGAGTTCAGCAGTGCGCTTGAAGCGCTCTCGGTACTGACGCAGTTTGATGGCGGTGAGCTGGAAAGCGTCTACGAGCAAATCAACGACAAGTACCAAGCCAGTGAAGAGGCGGCAGAAGAGGTAGCTGCGCGCATTGCCGCGATTGAAGATGTGTCACAGGCGCTGTTTGATGAGTGGCAAGAGGAGCTGGATCTCTACACCAGCGCGACGCTGCGCCGTTCAAGCGAGCAAAAGCTACGTGAGACCAAAGCCTCTTACCAAACCATGCTCAAAGCGATGAAACGCGCAGAAAGTAAGATGACCCCGGTGCTCAACACGCTGCGTGACAATACGCTCTATCTCAAACACAACCTCAACGCCAGCGCGATCGGTTCATTGCAGGGTGAATTTACCAACCTAGAGAAAGAGATTCAGTTTGCCATCGCGCAAATGAACGAGGCGATCAGCGAATCCGATAAGTTCTTGCAAACTTTACAGCAATAGAGCCCTGTTCGGTCTTTCTCTCCAAAAAACGAAAAAAGCCCCGAGTCACAGACTCGGGGCTCATTAAACGCGTTATGCTTTAAGGCGATTACTTCGCTGCGCGAGACGCACGCTTACGGTCGCTTTCCGTTAGGAACTTCTTACGAATACGGATGCTTTCTGGCGTTACTTCAACTAGCTCGTCATCATCAATGAACTCTAGCGCTTGCTCAAGCGTCATCTTGATTGGCGGAGTAAGAACCTGCGCGTCATCGGTACCCGATGCACGAACGTTGGTAAGCTGCTTACCTTTCAGTGCGTTAACGGTTAGGTCGTTGTCACGGCTGTGAATACCGATCACCATGCCTTCGTACACTTCCACACCGTGACCGATAAATAGACGACCACGCTCTTGAAGGTTGAACAGCGCGTTAGTCAGCGCTTTACCCATAGCGTTAGCAATCAGTACACCGTTGACACGTTGACCGATGTTGCCACCTTTGTGTGGGCCGTAGTGATCAAACGTATGGTAAAGAAGACCTGAACCCGATGTCAGCGTCATGAATTCGGTTTGGAAACCAATCAGACCACGAGATGGCATGATGAAATCCATACGAACACGGCCTTTACCGTCTGGAGACATGTCTTTCAGCTCACCTTTACGTAGGCCAATGTTCTCCATGATGCCGCCTTGGTGCTCTTCCATCACGTCGATCGTCACCACTTCGAACGGTTCCATCAACTGGCCATTCTCTTCTTTGATGATAACTTCAGGACGCGATACCGCAAGCTCGAAGCCTTCACGACGCATGTTTTCGATCAGGATAGAGAGGTGAAGTTCACCACGGCCTGATACGCGGAATTTGTCTGGATCGTCAGTTTGCTCAACACGCAGTGCTACGTTGTGAACCAATTCTTTCTCTAGACGCTCAAGGATGTTACGTGACGTCACGAACTTACCTTCTTTACCCGCGAATGGAGACGTGTTGACTTGGAACGTCATGGTCACGGTTGGCTCATCAACAGACAGCGGTGGTAGCGCTTCTACTGCGTTTTGTGCACAGATGGTGTCAGAGATTTTAAGCTCACCTAGACCTGTGATGGCGATGATATCACCGGCGTTCGCTTGCTCCACTTCGTGACGCTCTAGGCCAAGGTAGCCCATGACAGTGCCAACTTTACCGTTGCGCGTTTTACCGTCTGCACCGATGATCGTCACTTGTTGGTTCGCTTTTACGCTACCACGAGTCACACGAGCCACACCGATAACACCTACGTAAGAGCTGTAGTCTAGCTGAGAAACCTGCATCTGCAGTGGACCATCAAGGTCAACATTTGGCGCATCAACCACATCAACGATGGTTTGGAATAGAGGTTCCATGTTCTCGCCTGTTTCGCCTTCTTCTAGCGTAGCCCAGCCGTTCAGTGCTGACGCGTAGACCACTTTAAAGTCTAGCTGTTCGTCGGTCGCGCCTAGGTTGTCAAATAGGTCAAATACTTGATCCATAACCCAATCAGGACGAGCGCCAGGGCGGTCAATCTTGTTGATGACAACGATAGGCTTTAGGCCGTGTGCGAAGGCTTTTTGCGTTACGAAACGGGTTTGCGGCATCGGGCCGTCTACCGCGTCAACGATCAGTAGCACTGAGTCTACCATCGACATGATACGTTCTACTTCACCACCGAAGTCCGCGTGTCCTGGGGTATCAACGATGTTGATGCGGTAGTCATTCCAGTTGATGGCGGTGTTTTTCGCCAAAATGGTGATGCCGCGCTCTTTCTCGATGTCGTTCGAGTCCATGACTCGCTCTTCCGCTTCACCGCGAGACTCAAGCGTGCCTGATTGCTGGAGCAGTTTGTCAACCAGCGTCGTTTTACCGTGGTCAACGTGCGCGATGATCGCGATATTTCTTAAATTATCAATCTGTGGAGTAGCCATGGATTTGATTCACTCGAATATGAGAAACACGCCGTTTATCTTAGGTGAATAAGGGTCATTGCCTTAATACCTATCAAACCGCGTGCTTACTTGATTAAAAAAACGGCCATAATGTACCAGATTTTCGCAAAAAACCCAGAAATATGTGATCTACTTCGGCTCTTTTCACCTTTATTCTCCGCTTTTTTCTCACAGGCATTCCGATACGGCCTCACGTACCGACGCACAGTGCAGACTAGGTGAAAAATGTGAATTGACAATTGAGCAAAATCTAGGCTGAATGGTGTTCGGTCTTGAGTCATATTGGTGCATGAAAATAAAATTGCACCAAAACAATGCGCTACCAGATCATTTTGGTGCAACAACTTGCACCAAACTTAAGCCCCATCCGCTAATTAATTGAAATTAATGGATTAATTTTTTTGGCATGATTTTGGCTTAGTTTGGATCAGCATCGGTTAATCAAGCGACACGGAATTAATCAATGCTGGATTTTTCCAAATCGAGTCATTCACGCTTTATCAACACTGGAGGTTTTCCAAGATGTCAGTAGAAAATGTTCTATCGCTGATCCAAGAGAACGAAGTTAAGTTCGTTGACCTACGTTTCACAGATACAAAGGGTAAAGAGCAACACATCTCTATCCCGGCTCACCAAATTGATGCGGACTTCTTCGAAGAAGGCAAAATGTTTGACGGTTCTTCTGTTGCTGGCTGGAAAGGCATCAACGAGTCAGACATGGTGATGATGCCAGACGCAACAAGCGCTGTACTTGACCCATTTACCGAAGATGCGACTCTGAACATTCGTTGTGACATCCTTGAGCCTGCAACCATGCAAGGCTACGATCGCGACCCACGCTCTATCGCGAAACGCGCAGAAGATTTCATGCGTTCAACAGGTATTGCTGACACAGTGCTTATCGGTCCTGAGCCAGAATTCTTCCTGTTTGATGACGTAAAATTTGCGACTGACATGTCAGGCTCATTCTACAAAATCGACGATGTAGAAGCGTCTTGGAACACAGGTGCTGATTACGAAGAAGGCAACAAAGGCCACCGTCCTGGTGTGAAAGGCGGTTACTTCCCAGTTGCGCCAGTTGACTCTTCTCAAGACATCCGTAGCGCCATGTGTTTGATCATGGAAGAGATGGGTTTGGTTGTTGAAGCGCACCACCACGAAGTGGCAACTGCGGGTCAAAACGAAATCGCAACGCGTTTCAACACATTGACAAACAAAGCTGACGAAATCCAAATCTACAAGTACGTAGTACACAACGTTGCTCACGCATTTGGTAAAACAGCGACCTTCATGCCTAAACCACTAGTGGGTGACAACGGCAGCGGTATGCACGTTCACCAATCTCTAGCGAAAGACGGTGTGAACCTATTTGCTGGCGATAAGTACGGCGGCCTATCTGAAACTGCGCTTTACTACATCGGCGGTATCATCAAGCACGCTCGCGCAATCAACGCGTTTGCTAACCCGTCAACTAACTCGTACAAGCGTCTTGTCCCTGGCTTTGAAGCACCTGTTATGCTCGCTTACTCAGCGCGTAACCGCTCTGCATCAATCCGTATCCCTGTGGTACCAAGCCCTAAAGCGCGTCGTATCGAAGTACGCTTCGGTGACCCAGCAGCGAACCCATACCTATGTTTCGCAGCAATGCTGATGGCTGGTCTTGACGGTATCAAGAACAAGATCCACCCAGGCGAAGCGATGGACAAAGACTTGTACGATCTACCAGCTGAAGAAGCAGCGGAAATCCCAACTGTTGCCTACTCACTGAAAGACGCACTAGAAGAACTGGATGCAGACCGTGAGTTCTTGACAGCAGGTGGCGTATTCTCTGACGACTTCATCGACTCTTACATCGGCCTAAAAGCGCAAGATGTAGAGAAAGTTAACATGACAACGCACCCACTAGAGTTCGAACTTTACTACTCTGTATAAGTCTCGGTATAAACAAATCTAGTCGCGACGTTTCGTCACGTTACATAATTCTAAGGCTCGCCTCGCAGGCGAGCTTTTTTTATCTGTGCACATGGCCACTCTTGACTACTATGAGTTCACACTGTCAACGTGAGAGCTTAAGTATGAAACCTCTAGCCCCTTTCACTGCGTTCACTTTACTGAGTTTATCCTTTGTAAGCCTGCCGCTTTGTCACGCCCAGACTGTCTACACTTGGGTCGATGATGAGGGAGTGCGCCACTTCAGTGATTCACCCGGTCATGAGCGGGCGAGCGCTTTAACCTTACCTGACGTCGACTCACCGCCGCCCCAACCGGAATTTGATGCTGCCGAGCCAGTGCCAAGCACAAACCATTCCAACGCACAAGCAGACAAGCGCAGCCAAGAGGCCACGCGCGCCCCTTCGGAGCATGCCGCCTCCCCTTTGCAAGTAACGATTATCTCACCCAGTGACGATCAAGCTGTGCGCAGCAATAGCGGCCGTTTGACGATTCAAGGCGAAGCCAACCGAAAACTGGCGATTGGCGAGCAGTTTCAACTGTTGATGAACGGTCAACCCTTCGATGCGCCAACACACCGCCCAAACTGGTCCTTGAGCAATGTGGATAGAGGCTCACACTCTTTTATTATTCAAGCCTTTAGAGACGGCAAGCTTATTGCATCTTCCAACCCTATTACGGTGCATCTACAGAGAGTCAGTACCGCTGCGGCGCCGAGCGCGCCCTAAGCCCATAAAATCAAGCTTTTGAGCTTTTACTCTCTCTGGGATTGCGCCATACTTGGGTGTTGCAATGCACCATTTTTGTGCATTGCACTATTCAGGTTCACGGAAGAGGGTTAACCGAGTGGAAAGTGGATTAAACGACATCATCTTGAATCATCAAGTGACCGCGATACTCATCATGAACGAGTCGCTTCAGGTTCGCTACGCCAACCCTGCTGCCGAGCAACTCTTTGCCCAGAGCATGAAACGCATTGTGGGCCAACCACTCTCTCACTTGGTTCAGCACGCTTCGATGGATCTCGCCTTGCTGTCGCAGCCTCTGCAAAGTGGTCAAAGCATTACCGACAGTGACGTGACTTTTGTCGTTGATGGTAAACCACTGATGTTGGAGGTTACCGTCAGCCCAATCTCTTGGGAAAAGAAGCTAATGCTGCTGGTTGAGATGCGTAAGATTGGTCAACAGCGCCGCTTGTCACAAGAGTTGAATCAGCATGCGCAGCAGCAAGCCGCTAAACTCTTGGTGCGTGGTCTTGCGCACGAGATCAAAAACCCACTCGGCGGCCTGCGTGGCGCCGCTCAGTTGCTCGAGCGCACCTTGCCCGATCCGACGCTGACCGAATACACCCACATCATCATTGAGCAAGCGGATCGCCTGCGCGCCTTGGTCGACCGACTGCTTGGCCCGCAGAAACCGGGCAAAAAGCAGCACGAAAACTTACACCTCATTTTGGAAAAAGTCCGTCAGTTGGTGGATCTTGAAGTCAATCAGCGTGTCGAGATAGAACGCGACTACGACCCTAGTTTGCCGGAAATTTTGATGGACGCCGACCAGATTGAGCAGGCACTTCTCAATATCGTGAGTAATGCCGGACAGATTTTGTCATCGCAAGACAATGGCAAGATCACCATTCGCACCAGAACGGTGCATCAAACCAATATCCATGGCCAGCGCTGCAAACTGGCAGCGCGCATTGAAGTGATTGATAACGGCCCCGGCATTCCGTCTGAGCTACAAGATACGTTGTTTTACCCTATGGTCAGCGGCCGAGACGGCGGAACGGGGCTAGGATTATCCATCGCGCAGAACCTTATCGATCAACATCAAGGCAAAATCGATGTCGAAAGCTGGCCAGGAAGAACCACATTTACGATTTATCTGCCCATTTAAGGTAGAGATTTATTTGCTGCCCGACGTCAAAGGCGAAGGGAAATACTGTCATTTGGCGATGCTGTGAGGAAAGGAAGTTATGAGTAAAGGATACGTCTGGGTAGTCGATGATGACAGCTCGATTCGTTGGGTAATGGAGAAGACCTTATCGTCGGCCAATATTAAATGCGAAACGTTCGCGGATGCTGAGAGTGTCTTAATGGCCCTTGAGCGCGAGTCGCCCGATGTATTGGTGTCGGATATTCGCATGCCGGGCATCGATGGCATTCAGCTACTCAAGCAGGTTCACGAGGCCTCACCCGACCTGCCTGTGATCATCATGACAGCGCACTCCGATCTGGATGCCGCGGTTAACGCCTACCAGAAAGGGGCGTTTGAATATCTGCCGAAACCCTTTGATGTCGACGAAACCCTCACCTTAGTAGAGCGTGCGATTACGCACAGCCACGAGCAAAAGCGTGAGCACGCCACCGCCGACCATGACACCTACAGCCCGCCAGAAATCATTGGTGAAGCACCGGCGATGCAAGAGGTATTTCGCGCCATCGGCCGCCTATCACGCTCGTCCATTTCGGTGCTGATTAATGGCGAGTCCGGTACCGGTAAAGAGCTGGTGGCACACGCACTGCACCGTCATAGCCCTCGAGCAAGCAAACCGTTTATTGCCCTCAACATGGCCGCGATTCCCAAAGATTTGATTGAATCTGAGCTGTTTGGTCATGAAAAAGGCGCTTTCACCGGTGCCAACAACGTGCGCCAAGGCCGCTTTGAGCAAGCCAATGGGGGAACCCTGTTTTTGGATGAGATTGGTGACATGCCGCTCGATATTCAAACGCGCTTGCTGCGTGTCTTAGCCGATGGCCAGTTCTATCGCGTTGGCGGCCACTCGCCAATCAAAGTGGATGTGCGTATCGTCGCTGCGACCCACCAAAACTTAGAAAAATTGGTTCATGAGAACAAATTCCGCGAAGATTTGTTCCACCGCCTGAATGTCATCCGCATCAAGATTCCGTCACTGCGCGAACGCAAACAAGACATTGAGAAACTGACGCTGCACTTCTTAGCACTGGCCGCCGAAGAGCTGGGCGTAGACGTGAAGACACTGCATCCGACCACAGTAGACACTTTAAACCGCCTCGATTGGCCGGGTAACGTGCGCCAGCTAGAGAACGTCTGTCGCTGGCTGACCGTGATGGCCAGTGGCAGTGAAGTGTTACCCAACGATTTGCCGACGCAGTTACTGCAAGACAGCCATACGACGCAAAGCAGTGGCGAAGGCAACTGGCAGCAACAACTGTCGAGCTGGGCGCGAGACGCACTCTCCAAAGGCGACTCTGAGCTGCTCTCTTACGCACTTCCTGAATTTGAACGTATACTTTTAGAAGCAGCACTTGAACATACCAACGGTCACAAGCAGGATGCCGCAAAGCTCCTTGGTTGGGGGCGCAACACACTTACCCGCAAACTGAAAGAGCTTTACTGATTGTATTTAAAGAGAAAATCGAGGTGCAACCCTTTGCATGACAAGGATCCAAGGTCTCGACTTTTCTCTGATTTTTTCCTCGCTCGACCGTTTTAAAGCCGATAAGATGACTTAACGCACACGCAAGAATCCGGACTTTATGGCGACGACACAAATCACTCTAAGAACCGCAGTTGTTCTCCCATTCGTGATGATCTTTATCATCACACTGGGTGTGATTATCGCGGTGCAAAAAAGCAGTTATGAAGACATGGTCGTCAACGTCAGCGACAAGGCGCTCTCGTCACTGACCGATAACGTCACCTTAGAGCTCAATAACTTTCTCAGTCCCGCCTTTGATGCCAGTCTGGCGATCAGCCACACCATCGGCTTTAGTGAGCTCTATCGTCATGATGATATGCGCCAAATCGAAGCGTATCTGCGCAGCAGCTTTTCGGATCTCTATCGCTCGATCCCTAATTTGGATGCGATTGGTTTTGGTGGTGAAGGCGCCGAATATGTCGGTTATCGCCGCGAAGCCAATCAAGGGCTGACCTTGATGCTAAAAGACCGCCGCACTTTAGACAAACTGGTGATTTATCGCGGCCAACAGATCTCTGGAGAGGTCCGCTCCGTCATCGATAACTATGACCCGCGTGTACGCCCTTGGTATACGCCAATCGCCGACAACCACCATGGTGCCTGGTCGTCCATTTACGCCAATGCCGATGAACGGCAAGAGATCACGCTGACCGCACTGACGCCCGTGTTTGCTGAAGAAAAGTTTGTCGGCGTGGTGGGTGCCGATCTGAAAATCGACACGTTTAATGCCTTCTTGCGTAAGCAGCGCGATAAGAACAGTGTGATTATTTACATTACGGATGCCGAGCAGCGTTTAGTCGCTCATTCCACCGAAGGGAGCGTCGTCTCTTGGGGGACCACGCAGAGCAGAAAAGGTGACCGCCTGCTTGCCATCGAGAGTGGTCATCCGGTGGTCAAAGCCAGCGCCTTGCACGCCAGCGAGGCCAACCTATTCCAGCAAGGACGTTTCGAGCAGCAGCAATATTATCGTTTCCCACTTTCGCTCAGCGGCAAACGTTACTTCAACCACATTACTCCCTACACCGACTCGCATGGTTTAACCTGGTATATCGGTGTCGCTATCGCTGAGCAAGACTTGCTGGGCGATTTAGCACAAAGTCAGCGCAACGGTTGGTTAACGGGTTTATTGGTCAGCGCCTTGGGGGTCCTCGTCTGCCTTATCGCTCTGAACAAAGTGGTCAAACCCATCACCTCAACCGCTGATGCCGCCAAGCATCTTGCCAAAGGCGATTGGGATAGCCACATGCCTAAACCTGGCCATATCTATGAAACCAATCTATTGGTGTTCGCTTTTAACGAAATGGCCAACAACCTCAAAGCCTCTTTCAAAGCCTTGAAATCGCAACTGCTGTACGACTCGTTGACTCGCTTATACAGCCGTGAAGGGCTGGTCGATACCTGTGATAACCTGAGAAAACTCGAGGGTACCCTGCTGTTAGTCGGGATCAACAAATTCCGTGATATCAATGACAGCCTCGGCCATCTGCAAGGCGATCAACTGCTGGCCATAATTGCTGAGCGTCTCAAAGCTCTGTTTGAGCAAAACAGTTATTTGGCGCGCATCGGGGGCGATGAGTTTGCGATTTATATTCCAGCTCATCGCGACAACGAGCCGGCGCACGTCTACGCCAACCAAGTGTTGCAGATGTTTGCCTCGCCGTTTTCCATGGCAAGTGAAAATGTGGTGGTCAATGTCTCCGTCGGGATTGTGGAAGAAGGGCCGAGCCACAACATGACCCTGTGGCTGAGAAACGGCAGTATTGCCCTGAGTAACGCTAAGCAAGAGCCGTCCAACATCAGTTACTACAAACCTGAGATGGCGGATATTTCGCGTAAACGCACGCTCATGCAAGCGAAGATCCAATCCGGCGTGGAGAAGCAAGAGTTTTTGCCTTTCTATCAACCGATCGTCGATTTAGCCAGTGGCAAGGTGGTCGGCGCCGAAGCGCTAGCACGTTGGCAATCCGCAGACTCTGGGCTTATCTCTCCTCTGGAGTTCATCCCTATCGCAGAAGAGAGCGGACTGATTGGCGCCATCGGTGAGACCATTTTGCGTCAAGCGTGTAACGACACGGTGAAGGGGATGCAAGAAGGCAAATGGGATGAGGATTTCCATATCCACGTCAATTTGTCGGTTAAACAACTGTCGAATGTCGATTTGATTGCCTCACTCAAGCATATCCTTGAGGAGTCCGGACTCGATGCTGATAACCTGACGTTGGAAATCACCGAGTCCCGCATTGTCGATAATGACCCGGTGATCATCAAAAACATGCGGGCCATTCGCGATCTTGGTGTCCATATCGCCATCGATGATTTTGGTACCGGTTACAGCTCGCTGGCGTATTTGCACAAGCTGCCGTTCGATTGTTTAAAAATCGACCGCACCTTTGTCAACAAAATGCGCCCAGAGCAGCTCGATACGTCGATCGTCGCTGCGATTGTCAACATGACCAAAAGCATGAAAGTGGAACTGGTTGCCGAAGGGATCGAGACCCAAGAGCAAGCGCAGATGCTCACTTCCCTCGCCTGTCCATTAGGTCAAGGCTTCCTCTACAGCCGCCCGATTACCTATCAGGATTGGCCAACAGATCTGGTTAACATGAAGCGATAATCAGCACATCGGGGCGATTTTGCGCGCTTATCCTACTGACACTCACATCATTGGCTCTTATACTTAGCTCAAATTAGACCCATTGGATCCGTCATAATGATAACGAAAAATCTCCCGCTTACCGATTTGCACCGTCACCTTGACGGCAATATTCGCACTCAAACGATTTTAGAACTGGGCCAGAAGTTTGGCGTCGCCTTGCCCGCGTATGATGTGGCATCGTTAACCCCCCACGTCCAAATTGTGGAGGCAGAGCCTTCATTGGTGGCCTTTTTGTCCAAGCTTGATTGGGGCGTAGCGGTCTTGGGTGATCTCGACGCGTGTCGCCGAGTCGCCTACGAAAACGTGGAAGACGCTCTGAATGCTCGTATTGACTATGCCGAGCTGCGTTTCTCTCCTTACTACATGGCGATGAAACACAAACTGCCCGTGGCTGGTGTGGTGGAAGCCGTCGTCGATGGTGTAAAAGCGGGTGTGCGAGATTTTGGCATTCAAGCCAATCTGATTGGGATCATGAGCCGCACCTTTGGCACCGATGCCTGCCAGCAAGAGTTGGATGCGATTTTGACGCAAAAAGATCACATTGTCGCCGTAGACCTCGCCGGTGACGAACTCGGCCAACCCGGAGATCGCTTCGTGAAGCACTTTAAGCAAGTGAAGGATGCGGGCCTCAATGTCACAGTTCACGCTGGTGAGGCGGCGGGAGCAGAAAGCATGTGGCAAGCGATCAACCAACTTGGTGCGACGCGTATTGGCCACGGCGTAAAAGCCATCCACGACCCGAAATTGATGGATTATCTCGCTGAACAGCGCATTGGCATTGAGTCCTGCCTGACGTCTAATATCCAAACCAGTACCGTGGATTCATTGGCCAACCACCCGATTAAGACCTTCCTTGAACATGGCGTGCTAGCCTGTCTCAACACCGACGACCCTGCTGTTGAGGGTATTGAGCTTCCTTATGAATATGAGGTCGCCGCGCCGCAAGCAGGCTTATCCGCAGAGCAAACCCGTCAAGCTCAGATCAATGGTTTAGAGTTGGCCTTTTTGTCCGAAGCCGACAAACAAGCCCTGAGAGAGAAAGTCGCCCAGCGCGTCTAGAGCACGCCTAGCCGGCCGCACCTAGCCAGCCATCGTGCTGGCTTTTTTGTACTTGGCGTTTGCGGGTGTCGTTTTTGAGGGTGGGTGTTTTTCAGCGACTCGAAAAACACGTGGTGGTGACAGTCGCTGTCGATAGATACAGATTTGAAGAAGTAGATAAGCGCAGATATGAAAAAAGCCTCGCTATCACTAGCGAGGCTTTCAATGGTGGCGGAGAGATAGGGATTTGAACCCTAGATACGCTATTAACGTATGCCGGTTTTCAAGACCGGTGCTTTCAACCACTCAGCCATCTCTCCACAAATTGTCTAATCAAAGTCTTACTCACCCAAAAAGGCTGCTTTGATTAGGAAATTGTTTCTGTAATGCCGCAGATTTTGGTGTGAGACGCGCAGTGTGCAATCGCACATGAGCATCGGCAAGTTACGGGAACAATTTATAATC
>JACGDM010000015.1:0-50400 GCA_036903855.1 Vibrio cholerae
CCGAAGCTATTATGCGGTATTAGCCATCGTTTCCAATGGTTATCCCCCACATCAGGGCAATTTCCCAGGCATTACTCACCCGTCCGCCGCTCGACGCCGTTATCGTTCCCCGAAGGTTCAGATAACTCGTTTCCGCTCGACTTGCATGTGTTAGGCCTGCCGCCAGCGTTCAATCTGAGCCATGATCAAACTCTTCAATTTAAAGTTTTGTTGGCTCAATGAATACTGATAAGTTCCTAGTGACTAGAAGCTAGTTCCTAGAAAACTTGAATTGACTGTGCTGAATCCGAAGATTCAATGGTCACTCAGTTCATTGAAACCTAATTTGAAGCCTAAGCTTCCAATTGGATTATCATCAACGAGTGCCCACACAGATTGATAGGTTTATATTGTTAAAGAGCGTCTAGTGCGATGTCGCTTTTGCGTCTCGCTGCTAGGGGTGCGTATCTTACGCTTCCCGTTTTCAGAGTCAAGCTTTTTTATTCACTTAATTTTTCTGAACCCGATTTGGTTTGTGACTTTCGTCTCACTCCGTGTCGGTGAGGCGGCATTATAGGGAGGTCTGAAAGGAAGACAAGCACTATTTTCAATTTATTTTCTGTTTGCTCAAAATTAAATCAAACCGATGAAAATAGAATAAAATTTCAACATTTGAGACACGTCACATCAATAGGTTGGAAAAACAATAACCTTATACGTAATATGCCTGTATCTATTTTGTTAATAATAGATTTTCTTATTCTCAACCAAAAAGTTGTATTCCAATATGAGTTCAAATAAATCAACCATTCTGATGGTAGCCTTGGCGGTATTGGGTGGCATGCTCTTTCTCTTTCTTGAATCACAAGGAAAAGAGCTATCTTCTGCGTTGACTTTTGTTATCGGTGTTTTTGCTTGCGCTTTTGTTTTTAAATTTTCGAATACCGATTCAGAGCCAGAACCAGTCAGCGATCCATCCACCAAGACCTTATATGTTGGTAACCTTCCATACAAAGCAAACGAATCTCACGTCAAAGAGTTGTTTGCTCAACATGGTGAGGTATTTGCCGTTCGATTAATGAAGGATAAAAGGACAGGAAAGCGTCGTGGCTTCGGTTTTGTGGTAATGGCCACCAACGATGCGCAAACCGCCATCGATGCGCTGAATGATAAAGACTATCTTCAGCGTACCTTAAAGGTGAGGATTGCTAACGATCCAAAATCTCAATCGGAGAACTCTGAACAGGAGTAAACCCTAAGTTCTGCAGTTTTCTGTTCAGCGCTTCTTCCTGCCAAGGGGGAGCGCTGGAATAAATCTCCCGCTTGCCTTTCTCACTCGCTTCTAATTCATGACCCAGCAACTGTTTTACGCGTCTCGCAATGGCCTGACCGGAGTCCACTAGAATAACCCCATCACCGAGCACCTGTTGGATCTCATCTTTGATGAGCGGAAAGTGGGTACAGCCTAGTACGGCAACATCAATGTGACCTTTGATCGGCAGCAGCACTTCCTCTAACTCTTCCAGTACTACCGCTTGCCCACGTAGCTTCTCTTCAGCCATATCCACCAGCCTTGTCGAGCCTAGCATTTCGACAGGTTTACTCTGAGAAAAGTTGCGAATGAGATCATGAGTATATTCTCGCGTCACCGTCGCAGGCGTCGCAATCAGCCCCACGGCTTTATTGGCCATGTTTGACGCAGGCTTAATCGCCGGCACAACGCCAACGATGGGAATAGTATGCTGGGCACGAAGTGTGGGGAGCACAATGGTGCTCGCCGTATTGCATGCAATCACCACTAGATCGATGCGAAACCGATCGACGCACTGCGACACGATTTGCCTTACGCGATCGATCAACACACTGTGTTCTAGCTCACCGTAAGGATACGCTTCGTTATCAAAAACGTAGTAGTAGTTGAATTGGGGTAGGATCGCCTCGATTTCTTGATAGACAGAAAGCCCACCAACACCGGAATCAAAAATTAGAACATTTGGCTGAGAGAACACAGGCGACTTCCACACAATAAGATGCGCTGATCATACTCGCTCTGCATCGATTGGCAATATCGAGGCTTGATAACGTTGATGTGAGAAGCGCTCTCCGTGCTCTTGGTGCGTCAACGCCAGCACTATTTCGCCTTGGTAGCTTCTTGTTTGCGTCACCAATGTATGAAATTCACCATTTTCTCCACACGGATCCACCGTTGCGGGTAGTGATTGTAGGAATGCTGAGTTGTACCAAAGGCCGCAGTAGTCCGGGATAAGTTGCTCGGCATCCGTTGTGACTACTAAGGTTTGTATCCCTCTGTCGATGATCTCTTTGGCCAACGCTTGACTACTCTCTCCAAGGAGAGGGAAGACACACTCCCATCCCGCAGGTTCAATATAGCTTCGCCGATAGTCGGCGATACCATTGCAAAACATATCGCCGAATGCGACAGCGTCTATTGCTAACCCACTATTGCTTAAGCCGTCGACGATGCTTTGCTGATAGATCTCGTTACTTGGGAACGCCTCTGGCAAGGCAATCTCAATCAGCGGCAAACCGAGCAATTGTGCTTGCATACGGACGACAGACAGCGGCGTCGCTTGAAAAGGGACTTCGTCTTTGACATAGGTCGTATAGAGAGCGACAACTTCATAATCAGAACTATCAACCAAACGCTCTAGGACTAGAGTAGAGTCTTTGCCTGACGACCAACTTATAACGACTTTCTTTTTCATTGATATGCCCAATAAGAAAAAACCGCCCGAGGGCGGTTTAGGGGGTTAATTAGAATTGGTAAGAGGCGGACACGAAGTATTCACGCCCTGGTGTCGCGTAACCAATGTACATTTCATACTCTTTATCAAATGCGTTACTCAGCTTACCTTTTAACTTGAGATCTGGCGAAACTGCATATTCAGCCGTAAAGTTCCAGAGGCTGTAGCTAGCTAATCGTGTATCGCCATTAAAACGCTCACCTTGATACAGGTACTGAGAACCAAAGATCCAATCACCAAATTCAGCAAAAGCGTTCCACTTCGCGCCCTGTTTAGAACGGTACGCTAACTGTTGTTCTTTACCATTTGACTTATCTACTGGATCTTTCCAATCTAAGTAAAACTGGTGCGTAACGATTGAGGTGTCAAAGCCTAGCCCCAGTTCAATACCTTTAATTTCTGCTTCACCGATGTTGGTCATGCCCGATCCTTGCCACATCAACATGTTGTTAATTTTATTGATGTAACCTGTCACAGACCAATCTAAGTACGAGTGAGAACCTTCCAACGTTAGTTCTGTATTTTCAGAGTCTTCTGCCTTTAGGTTAGGCGCTTCATAACCTGGGTAATACAAATCTAGAAAGGTCGGCGCTCTAAAAGCAGTCCCATGACTTGCTTTGATTTCGTAGTTTTCAAGAAAAACCTTACCCACCGCCGCTTGCCAAGTCGTGTTATTGCCATACTGACTATTATCGTCATTTCTCGCACTCGCTTCCAAAGTCCAACTGTCTAATGTGTATTGACCAATGATGCTGATACCATAGTTCTCACGCGGGTTTTCTTCTGGCTGATAATAGCCAAATCCAGTGTAACCCTCGTCCAACTTTTCACGGCGATAATCTAAGCCGCCACCCACAGAAAATTGTTCATTAACACGATAAGAGTTTAGCCATGCAGCATTAACTTGGTTAATTGAAACAATTGCACCGCTTTTCTTACTCTCACCCACAACATAATCGTAGTTATCCTGCTCTGCATATGTCAAATCCAGAGAGGAGCTTAGATTATCCTTATCATAAGCAAGATTTGTATTAACTGAACGAAACTCAACTCGACCCATTTTCTTTTCATGGGTAGCAGGACCCCATTGAGACGCGGCATAACTATTGTCATACTCGCCTTCGTTGTCATAAGCAACGACATTGACGAAAGCACGGACGGTGTCAGTCAATTTGTTTTGATAGCCAACATTGACATTATATGACTCAAAACCATGCTCATCGTCATCGTTAACCCCGGCTACAGGTTTAACATTAAAGCCGTCATTTTTCTCATATCCAACCACGGCTTTTATATGTTGGTTTTCATCGATTTTATGCAGAGCTGCTAAAGAAGTGGCATAGTGATTATTTGTTCCAAAGCCGCCATATAATTTTACTGCGTTTTCATTTACGTCAGCTTTGGTAATGATGTTGATGACACCCGAGATTGCCTCTGAACCGTAGATTGAGGCACGGGCACCACGTATAAACTCAATTCTTTCAATGGAATTGACAGGTAAAGAGTTGAAATCCACACCTCCCATCATAGCTCTCGGCATTCGAGTACCATCCATTAGCACTAAAACTTGAGATGAGCTGCCTCCACGAACGAAGAATGACGCGTTTTGACCACGTCCACCATACTGGGCAACCTCAACACTGGGTAGAGTTCGAAAAACATCCACTAAGCTATTTGCCTGAAGTTTGGAAATGTCTTCTTTAGTGACGACAACCGTTTGCGCCAATACGGCACCATCAACTTGCTCAAAACGATTCGCCGTCACCACCATAGTTTCATCAGCCGCGGCTTCTTGGGCCAAACTCGAGGTAGCAGGAAGTAGCGATGCCACTGCTATCGCTAGAATAGATTTGTTCATTATGTTGTTCCTAAATCGCGTAAATCCTACTGAGTTCTGGCGGGTGCCGTTGATGGAACTCAGCTGCTGGCAGGTATTCGGACTTAAGAGCTGATGGCCTACTGCCTCGACTTCCCACACCTCCCGTGGTGCAGTGTCGTGTTGAGGGGTCGTTCTCTTTTACCGCTGCGCGTCAGTTCTGGATTTGCACCAGATTCCCTTTTCAGCCATCTATACATCTAGATAGCACCAGCTTGAAGGCATAGTATTGAGCCTGACGGTGTTTGTCTAGTGATAGATGGCTATAAGCTATAGTTTTACAGTGCGCATTGCGCCCGTTTCGCGACCAAGACTGGACATCAGACGGGGATTGAATAAAATCTGCGCTCTTAAATGGCAAACACCACCCAGGTAATCACCCCAAAGGTACTATTCATGGCGACTCTTGATGTAAACCCGCAGCACTACCAGCAGCAACTCGATGACAAAATCTCTCGTTTGACCGAGATGTTTTCCAGTTACGAGGCGCCTGAGTTGGAAGTGTTCAAATCTCCAGAGCAGCACTATCGCATGCGCGCCGAATTTCGCGTGTGGCACGAAGGGGATGATCTCTATTACATCATGTTTAACCAAGAGACTCGTGAAAAGTACCGCGTCGATCAGTTCCCGGCGGCCAGTCGTCTTATCAATGATTTAATGCCGCTGCTTCTCGAAGCAATGAAAGATAACGACACACTGCGCCGCAAGCTCTTTCAAGTCGATTTTCTCTCGACGCTGAGCGGCGAAATCTTAGTCTCGCTGCTATACCATCGTCAGCTCGATGATGCCTGGACAGTGGAAGCAAAAGCGCTAAAGCAACGCTTAAATGACGAAGGGTTCAACCTCAACCTGATTGGCCGTGCGCGTAAAATGAAGATCGTGCTCGATAGAGATTATGTGGTAGAGAAACTGGATGTGAACGGCCAGCCTTACGTTTACCAGCAGGTCGAAAACAGCTTTACGCAGCCTAACGGTAAAGTGGCAGAAAAAATGCTGGAATGGGCCGTCGACTGCACCCAAGAGAGCCAAGGCGATCTGCTTGAGCTCTACTGCGGTAACGGCAACTTTTCACTGGCACTGGCACAAAACTTCGACCGTGTATTAGCGACCGAACTCGCCAAGCCTTCCGTTGAATCTGCGCAGTACAACATCGCCGCTAACAATATAGACAACGTACAGATCCTCCGGTTGTCAGCCGAGGAGTTTACTCAAGCGATCGAAGGCAAACGAGAATTCCGCCGCTTAAAAGACGCCAATGTGGATTTAAGCAGCTACAACTGCAACACCATTTTTGTCGATCCGCCTCGCTCAGGCATGGATATCGATACCTGCAAGATGGTGCAAAACTATCAGCGTATCGTCTACATCTCATGCAACCCTGATACGCTCAAAGAGAATTTAGACGTATTATCACAAACGCACAAGATCACTCGATTCGCCCTGTTTGACCAATTCCCTTACACCCACCATATGGAAGCGGGTGTGATGCTTGAGAAGAAAGACTAACCCCTTAAATGAACAAACGAGCCACTGGGCTCGTTTGTTGTTTAGGAATGTGTTGTCGCGTGCTTATCGCTCGGCGCCAATGTAGCCGAGCTTTTTACCGATCCACAGCAGCAACAATAGTGAAACGATGATCGAAAAGAAGTTTGAACCAGCCTCTGGGTATTGCGCTTTTACAAACGCGGAGTGACCAAACGCACCGACGAAAAAGCACGCGAGTCCGACGAGAGGAATATCCTCGGATACTGGATGACGGAGATACTCTTGGTACAAGGCCTGTAAGGAGAGCACCAAAGCGATCAACGGAAAGATAGAGAAAGCGACCTCACTCATCGTCAACCAAGACAACATGGCATCACCGCACATACCTGCGATTAATGCCAAAATGAGGGTTTTCTTTTCAGAACCACGATCGACTGGGTTTGTTTCGTTCGACATTAGTTTATCCCACCTTTTAATCGGTTACGTTCACGTTCTTTGCGATACCAATAAGCCCCTTTGGCTATCATTCGCAACTGCATTATCAGACGCTCGGCCAGTTCATCGCGCTCACGTCTGTCTAGATCTAACGCTTCGGCCCCAGAGCTAAATACCAGCGTGACGGACGCTTGTGCCTGGGTAAACGCCTCTTCACGAGACATGCCTGAGCTGATTAAATACTCGGTCAATTCGGCGCAGAAGTGTTGCATCTCACGGGCAACCGCAGTACGAAACTCAAAAGACGTTCCGGAGCGCTCTCGCAGTAGCAAACGAAACACGTTGGGGCTACTTGCGATAAACTCCATAAACGTCTCGACCGAGGTGCGAATCACACTGCCTTCTTTGACGATTCTCTGCCGCGCTTGGCGCATCAATTGACGCAGCAACAAGCCGCCTTCATCGACCATGGTCAATCCCAACTCATCCATGTCTTTGAAGTGGCGATAAAAAGACGTCGGTGCAATCCCGGCCTCTCGTGCCACTTCTCGCAAGCTCAGGTTCGAGAAACTGCGATCAGCACTTAATTGACTGAAGGCCGCATCAATCAATGAGCGACGAGTTTTCTCTTTTTGTTGTGCGCGTATTCCCATGGATTTCATCGTTGGTATCTGTGTTTAACCTCAATGCCAGTCAATATACAACGATTGGCTTACCGAGATAACCTCAATTCGTTGTTTAGTGAAGAATCGCTATTAAAACACGCCCGCGTAATTGAAGGCAAAATTCCCTCTCACTTGCCCGTCTATCCTGTGCGCCAGACCGAAGATTCACTTCACGCACTTATTCTCGTGATCTCATCGACTCTCTCAGTTGCTTTTTTTTCTTTGCCTCGTGGAATCAGTTAAAATCTCGCTACAGCAATGTTAACACTCTATAACAAGGATAAAACTATGGCTCAGAGCAACCACTTTGATGTGATCGTAATAGGTAGTGGCCCTGGTGGTGAAGGGGCAGCTATGGGATTGACCAAAGCGGGGCTCAACGTCGCGATAGTAGAGAAAGAGAGCAGTGTCGGTGGCGGATGTACCCACTGGGGTACCATCCCCTCCAAAGCGCTGCGTCACGCGGTAAGCCGAATCATTGAATTCAACAATAACCCGCTGTTTTGCCACAATAACAGCAGCTTGCACTCGACCTTTTCCAACATTCTTGGTCATGCTAAGTCGGTCATCGACAAACAAACTCGATTGCGCCAGGGATTTTATGATCGCAACCAGTGCTCGTTGATTTTTGGTACGGCGCGCTTTGTGGATAAATACACCATCGCGGTGATGCAAAGCGATGGCACCGAAGAGACCTACAGCGCCGATCGATTTGTGATTGCGACTGGCTCACGCCCCTACCAACCGGCGGATGTCGACTTCCTACACGAGCGTATTTACGACAGCGATTCTATTTTGAGCCTGAAACACGACCCGCGCCACATCATCATCTACGGCGCAGGCGTGATCGGCTGTGAATACGCCTCTATCTTCCGTGGCCTTGGGGTGAAAACCGATCTCATCAATACACGTGATCGCTTGCTGTCCTTTTTGGACAACGAAGTGTCTGACGCGCTCTCCTACCACTTCTGGAATAGTGGCGTGGTGATTCGCAACGATGAAACCTATGAGAAGATCGAGGGCACTGAAGACGGCGTGATCGTCCACCTCCAATCGGGTAAGAAAATGCGCGCCGACTGTTTGCTCTACGCCAACGGCCGCACCGGCAATACCGACAAGCTCAACTTAAGCGCGGTAGGGCTTGAAGCCGACTCTCGCGGTCAGTTGAAAGTAGATACTAACTACCGCACGCCAGTTGAGCACATCTATGCGGTCGGTGATGTGATTGGCTATCCAAGTTTGGCCAGTGCAGCGTATGACCAAGGTCGATTTGTGGCGCAGGCCATTACCAAAGGTCAAGCGGATGGCTACTTGATTGATGATATCCCAACCGGCATTTACACCATCCCTGAAATCAGCTCTGTGGGGAAAACTGAACAAGAACTGACAGCGGCGAAAGTCCCGTATGAGGTTGGACGCTCGTCGTTCAAACATTTGGCTCGCGCCCAGATTGCAGGCAAAGATATTGGCAGTTTGAAGATCCTTTTCCACCGTGAAACTAAAGAGATTTTAGGCATTCACTGTTTTGGTGAGCGAGCGGCTGAGATCATCCATATCGGGCAAGCCATCATGGAGCAAAAAGGCGAAGCGAATACCATCGAGTATTTCGTCAATACCACCTTTAACTACCCAACCATGGCGGAGGCCTACCGCGTGGCCGCCCTCAACGGTTTGAATCGCTTGTTTTAACCCTTACTCGCGACTTTCATCTCATTCGACACGGCGTCAGGCTCTGCTTGGCGCCGTGTTTTTTCTTCGCAGCCATGCCCTCAAATCGACTCAGGAAAGAACGCGCCCGCTCGCCACTGGCGATACAAAATCCACCCTAATGCCATGCCTCGCGCGGCCATAAAGCAGAGCATCGATAACCAAAGCGCGTGGTTTTGCAACGCCTCAAACAGCCAGAATAGAACGAAGAACCCACAGGTGGCGACAAACATGCTGTTTCTCATTTCTCTTCCTTTCGTCGCTCCGACAAAAATACCGTCGAGTAGAAAACACCACATAGAGACCAGCGGCATGGCCACCAGCCAAGGAAGAAAGTGCAGCGCTTGCTGCTGGACGGGCTCAATATCCGTGATCATTGCGATCAAGGGCGATCCCAGTTGGGCAAACGCCAACGTCAGTGCGGAGCAAATGATCAGACTCCAGAAAAAGGTGCCTAGCAGTGACTGCGTCAGTTGATGACGATCTTTTGCGCCGATGGCCTTACCGACCATTGCCTCCATTGCATAGGCAAAGCCATCCATTGCGTAGGAGATCATCATCAAGAAACTCATCAAGACGGCATTGGCCGCGACAATCTCATCACCATAGTTTGCGCCTTGAAAGGTCATAAAGGTAAACACCGCTTGTAGGCAGAGCGAGCGAAGGAAGATATCTCGATTCAGTCTGATAAAACGGCTTAGCCCACGGGTGGTGGCACGCAACACATCACCAATAGGCGGCAGGTTCTGCTGGTGCCATGTTCGCCATACGCAGAAAGAACCAAAACTCATACCGGTGTAATCGGCCAATACCGACGCCCAAGCCGCCCCTTCGACTTGCCACTCCAGCCCGATCACAAACAGCAGATCGAGTGCAATATTGGTCGCGTTGGTGATCACCACCATCCACATGGGCGCTTTTGCGTTTTGTGTACCGAGCAGCCAGCCAAGCAGCACAAAATTGGCTAACGCCGCAGGCGCGCTCCAAACACGGATAGAAAAGTACTGTTCGCCATAAAATTTGACTTGCTCGCTGGCCTCACTGAACTGAAAGACAACATCGGCCACTGAAGCATGCACGATGAGAAACAGCAGTGCAAAAAGCCACGCCATCGCGAGCCCTTGCGTCAACACAAGCGCCAACCCATGCCCTGACTTCCCGCCATACGCTTGGGCCGCTAAACCTGTGGTGGCCATTCGCAGAAACCCGAGCAACCAAAAAGTCACACTGATCATGGTGGTACCTAGCGCGACACCGCCTAAATACCACGCATGTTCTAAATGACCAATAACCGCGGCATCAACCAGCCCCAACAGAGGCACTGTGATATTGGACAGCACCATAGGAATGGCGAGCCACAAGACTTTCTTATGAAGAGAGAGATTGGAAAGGGTATCAAGGATCTGCACGGGTGGAATTCACTTAAGGACGATGTGTCCAGTGTACCCCTATCACCAACGCAGCTGAACCACCACGGGCGTTAAACGATGCTTGAGACGATGAATTTTTCTCAGCCATCGCTGCCACAGTTTCCAACGATGACAGTGCTGATCTAAAGGCGAAAAGAGTTTCACTGAACTTGCCCAAGGCAGTATGCGTTTAACCGTCTCATCGGCCGACTTATAACCGTGCGCGTAATGTGATGAGCCCATTTTCTGCCCCAATGCAGTGGGCGTTAGGTCTCCGGCCAACACCAAGCACGCTCTGGCACTGTCAAAGTGACACCCCATGGCTTGAATGAAACGGGCAATTTGTCGTTCATTGCCATCAAGCAGTGCACATTCGCATACAATCATCACCGGCGATTTTTCCCCGATAGGTAGAGACGACATCCAACTCAAATCGGTCACACTGCCGCATAAATGGTGGTAGCGCTCACTGCGATGAAACAGCTTTTGCCGCCACAATAGATTTTCGGTGACATCCAGTTCGAGCCAATGGCAACGGCCATTGTCGACTCGGTAGAACCGAGTATCCAGCCCAGCGCCAACATTGATGATCCAGCCGTCTGGGTTATGTTGGATAAAGTGTTTCACTTGCTGGTCACACAGCTGTGTAATGGTCGCATGGAGCAGCTGTTTTTGAGGGATGTCGCCCGATAGACACTCTGGCGCTAACTCACAATGTCGGCACGCGTTAGCGGCGATAGGATCGTAAACCAAGCCATTATCGACAAGGCTTTCACGACTGCGAAGCCACAAGGGCTGTAAAAGATTGGCGGGGATTTGATAGCGCGAATGCGCGTTGTTGTGCCGGGAAGCCATGCTCATTATCTCTCTATCGCGAATGAAAAGATGATAATGAATATCAATTGCAACATCAAGCGCGAGCGAACGCATCTTGATGTTGCTCTCAAAGGCAAGACTGACTCAGCGGACTCGACGTCGAATTACATCCAGTCGGTATTGCGAATGATGCCAACCGCTAAGCCTTCAATTGTCAGGCTTTGGCTAGTTAAATCGACCTTGATTGGCGAAAATTCTTCATTTTCAGCGTGAAGCAGTACCGTTGACCCTTTACGTTCCAAACGCTTTACCGTCACGTCATCATCGACACGCGCGACAATCACTTGGCCATCACGAACGTCTTGTGTCTTATGAACTGCCAGTAGATCGCCATCCATAATGCCGATGTCTTTCATACTCTCACCGTGAACGCGCAGTAGGAAGTCAGCCTGTGGCTTAAACATACTCGGGTCCACTTGGTAGTGTGCCTCAACATGTTCCTGAGCCAAGATAGGCTCACCCGCAGCGACTTGGCCAATCAGTGGCAGTCCTTCGTCGTCATTAGCGGCGTCGTTCAACAACACACGAATACCTCTTGAGGCACCGGGAATAATTTCAATCACTTGCTTACGTGCGAGCGCTTTCAAGTGCTCTTCCGCTGCATTGGCAGAGCGAAAACCGAGCTCACGGGCAATTTCAGCGCGGGTTGGCGGCATTCCGGTCTCATCAATTTTACTTTTGATGAGGTCAAAAACTTGTTGTTGGCGCGGCGTTAAGGGCTTCATAAGTCACCTGTCTTTTTATACAGTTAACTGTGAGTATATCCAGTATTGAGAAAAAGGAAAGGACTAATGACGGATTTTATTTTCTGGTCGGGCTTAAGCTATTTACCTCACATTGATGCTTTCATGCTCAATTATCGTTAAAAGGTTTGACCAGTTTCTGCTATCCTTGCCAGCTGAAAACCCGCTTGGGCTTATTTCCACTTCTCAGGAGGCTCGGTGAGAGGCGTTAAACGCTCACACCCAACGGCCGTAACAGAAGTGGAAATGCGCTTTAGCATACTTTTGATTTTTGAGGCTAAGAACCTTTATGTCTTCTGGACACTCTTTCTCGCGATCTTTGTTAAAGCTGCCACTGTCAGTCTTAGTCAAAGGAACGGCGATTCCTTCCGATCCGATTGCAGATCACAATATCGATGTCGACAAACCGATTATCTACGCATTGCCATACCGCTCAAGTGTTGACTTGCTCGCCCTACAAAAGCAGACGCAAAGACTTGGCTTGCCGGATCCGTTAACGCCGCTCGAAATCAACGGCAAATGTTTCCATCGCTACGTATTCACCTCGGCGCGCAATACGGTGGTGAGCCGAGACGATGATGTGCCTCGCGAATCCGTGGCTCTATTTTCTGAGCTGCTCGAACTGCACAAATTCGATAGCGAACTGGACGTTCAGATGATCCCTGCCACCGTGCTGTGGGGACGAAAACCAGGACGAGAGTCTTCACACAAGCCTTATTTGCAGTCGCTAAACGGCCCACAAAAAGCCAAAGCGGTGCTGTTTTCTGGTCGAGATTGTTTAGTACGCATCAGCCCTGTGGTCTCTCTACGCTATATGGCGGATGCGCATGGGACCGATTCGTCGATTGCACACAAACTCGCCCGTGTGGCGCGCATCCATTTCTCGCGTCAGAAACTGGCTGCCTCTGGGCCAAACTTACCGAGTCGCCAAGCACTATTTCAACGCTTACTCAAATCCAAAGCGATTGAGAAAGCGATTGAGGATGAAGCGAAAGCCAAAGATATTTCCATTGAAAAAGCGCGCAAAGCGGCGCATGACATCATGGATGAAATCGCGGCTGACTTCTCTTACTCCTTGGTCAAAAGCGGCGATCGCATTTTGGGCTGGCTGTGGAACCGAATCTATCAAGGCTTGAACATCAACAATGCCGCAGCGGTGCGCAAGCTCGCTCAAGATGGCCACGAGATCGTCTACGTGCCATGCCATCGTAGCCATATGGATTACCTATTGCTCTCTTACGTGTTGTATCACGAGGGCATGGTACCGCCGCACATCGCAGCGGGTATCAACCTGAACTTTTTCCCCGCCGGACCGATTTTCCGTCGCGGCGGCGCCTTCTTTATTCGCCGCAGTTTTAAAGGCAACAAACTTTACTCGACGATTTTCCGCGAGTACCTTGCTGAACTGTTTGCCAAAGGCTACTCGGTTGAATACTTCTCTGAGGGCGGGCGTTCGCGCACCGGACGTTTGCTGCAAGCCAAAACCGGTATGCTTGCGATGACCATCCAAGCAATGCTGCGTGGACTCAATCGTCCGGTGACACTCGTGCCTGTCTACATCGGCTACGAGCATGTGATGGAAGTGGGGACGTACGCTAAAGAGCTGCGCGGCAAGCGCAAAGAGAAGGAGAACGCGAGCTTAGTGCTGCGCACCATCCGTAAACTGCGTAATTTCGGCCAAGGCTACGTCAACTTTGGTGAGCCGATCCCACTCAACCAGTTCCTCAATGAGCAGGCACCGGAGTGGACGAAAGATATCGATCCGATGGGCGCTTCTAGGCCACAGTGGCTCAACCCAGTGGTCAATACACTAGCAACCAAAATGATGACCCACATTAACGATGCGGCCGCTACCAATGCGCTGACCTTGTGTGCCACGGCGCTGCTCGCATCAAGGCAGCGAGCGTTATCGCGCGATAATCTCGTCAGCCAAATCGATTGTTATCTCTCGATTTTGCGCAATGTGCCTTACTCATCGACCTACACGGTACCGACAGAGAGCGCAGAAGCGTTAGTGCAACACGCTGAAACGTTGGATAAGTTTGTGCTGGAAACCGACTCGATGGGCGAGATTGTGTCACTCGATCGCAACCAATCGATTTTGATGACCTACTATCGCAACAACATCATCCATCTGCTTGCCTTACCTTCATTGATTGCCCAAATGTTGGTGCGTCACCAAGCGATGAGCCTAGAGCAGATCAAACAAAACGTTGCCTTGGTGTACCCATTCTTAAAGCAAGAGCTGTTTTTGAGTGTTGAGGCGTCTCGACTCGATGAACTCACCGAGTCCTACATCGAAGAGATTGCGCGCCAAGGCCTGGTGAACATCGACCACAAAGAGCAAGTCTCCATCAACCAAGCCAACAGCCAAGTGCTGGTCCTGCTTGGTCGCACCATCAGCGAGACATTGCAGCGCTACGCAATTGCGCTCAACTTGTTGGTGGCCAACCCAGAACTTGGCAAGAGCGATTTGGAGCAGCAGAGCCAAGACATTGCACAGCGCCTTGGTCGACTGCATGGCATTAACGCACCTGAGTTCTTCGATAAAGGGGTGTTTGCGGCGTTATTCACGACGCTCAAGCAGCAAGGCTACCTCGATGTGGAAGGCAACTGCGATTTAGACAAGAGCCAAGCCTACGCATCACTGCTCTACTCGATGCTCTACCCTGAAGTGCGCTTGACCATTCAAGAAAGCATTTATCAATCGGTGGATGCAACGCGATAAACCACAAAGGGCACGATGATCGTGCCCTTTGTCTTATCTCTCCTCTCTTATCTAGAGACCCTTAGCTCTCGAAATAGGAGAGTGACGAAACGGTTACCAAAACGCGATAGCCAGTCCTATCGCGACACTCAACCCCACATAGTTGTTATTGAGGAAGGCGCGAAAGCACAAGTCTCGCTCACGATGACGAATCAAATGCTGCTGAAAAACAAACAGCGCCCCCACCACCAGTAAGCTCCAGTAGTAACTCGCACCAAGCGCATAGTAGACACCCACATAAATCAACATCGCTAGCGTGGTCAGTTGCAGCGCGCCGATGATGGTTTTATCACGGCGACCAAAGAGAATCGCAGTCGACTTAATGCCTATCTTCAAGTCATCGTCGCGATCAACCATGGCGTATTGTGTGTCATAAGCAATCGTCCACAGCGCGTTAATGGCAAAAATAAACCACGCCATCATCGGCAAGGTATTCGCCTGCGCAGCCCAAGCCATTGGAATGGACCAACTGAACGCTAAGCCAAGAAACAGCTGAGGTAGATGGGTATAGCGCTTCATAAATGGATAGATGAACGCCAAAAACAGCCCAACAAACGACAGTTGGATGGTGAGCGGATTCATGGTCAGCACTAATAGAAATGAGGCCACGGCCAAGATAAGAAACAGACCGACTGCTTCTTTCGCCGACACGCGCCCGGACGGTAACGGACGCTGCTGCGTACGCTTAACATGACCATCAACACGACGGTCGGCAAAGTCATTAATCACGCACCCTGCGGCGCGCATAAAGATGACGCCCAGAACAAAGACAATCAGCACCATAGGATCAGGGCGCCCTTGCCCGGCAATGATCAACGCCCATAGTGTCGGCCAAAGCAGCAGCAGCGTCCCTATCGGTTTATCCATTCGCATCAGTTGCCAATAGGCGATGGCTTTTGAAGCGCTCATTGCACACTCTCCTTAGTGTAAATCGGGGCGGTAGGCAGAAACAGCTCGGCAACCAGCATGGGTTTATGGTTCATCCATAATCGGGAGCGGCGCGCCAATAATCGGCCTCCCTCAACCTGTGCCCAGCCAACTTGCAGCGCGTCACGCTTGACGTTGTCGGCGCTAAAGACGGTCAGTCCAAGTGGGATCTCGCCTTGCGCGGTCAAATCAACATGCTGCTCTTGCAGTGAGGATTGAGGAATTAAGGTCCGCCCTAGCACCCAAGCGGTCTCATCACCTTTCAGTACCACTTTACGTAACAAACACGCTTCGTGGCTCAACAAGGCGATCTCTTGGGCATTCAAACGTTCCGATGACACAATGCGGTTGTGCAGCAAATCGACACTTAAGGTTTGGCAATACGATTCCAATAAACGTGACAATGAGCCCTGTTCTAACAACCAATCTTTGGCGATCGGCGTTGGAAAGCTAAACTGGTCGGGATCATGCCATTCGACCTCTCGTAGGGCAGACAAACAATGCGAAGTTGATGGATTCATACTAGTATTCAATAGTCAGCTTTATATCGTAAAATAAAGCTTAAATAACAACGTTAACCACGGTATCGAGTGTTCAACGCCTCTTTTAATCACAGACAGAGGCAACATTGTAACAAGACTCTGACCTTTCGAATATCGTGAAAAGAAGAAAGAAAATCGCCCACTATGATGAAACGTTACCTAGCGCAGCTTTTTGTTGCTGCGAGTCTGCTCGTTAGCCTCCCCTCCTTGGCAGAAAAGGAAGGCGGGCCTCAACTGGCGTATTTCACGCTGGAACCGGATCTCACCACGAATTTTTATACCAAGGGTAAAGATTTGGGCTACGTTCAGGTGCGCATTGACATCATGGTTGCTAATCAAGCCGATTTGACGGTGATTGAGCTGCATCAGCCTTTGATTCGTGATGCCGTGATCGAGTTGCTCGGGCAGCAGTCAAAAGACACCATCACCTCGCTGGCAGGACGCGAAGACTTGCGTAAAAGCCTAGTCGAGGAGCTCAACTCGATTTTACTGCCGGAAACCGGAAAAACCGTCATCGCGGATCTGCTGTTTACTAAATATCTCTACCAGTAAACGTGCACCCGTCAATCTAGATAGGTCTGTCAACGCCGCTCACGCGGCGTTTTCTATTTTTAGCCTACCTACCCTTGGTATTTGGCTTTACTCGCATCAAGTAACCCTAAGCCAACCCCAGACAACAGCCCCACCAAGTGAGCGGTATTGGCAATGGCCATAAAGGGCTGCATAAAGCCAAGCACCAACCAAACCAACATAAACCCAATCACCTGTTTTGGCATCATCAAACCGAGAGCGGGCGCCTTGTAGCCCATCATCCAGATGTATCCGACCAACGCATACACCACGCCAGAGAGGCCACCAAAGTTGGCGCCCTCAACCCAATACTGCCCAGCGCCTGAGAGTGCCGCCGACAGGACAAACAGTTGTAACAGCTTCCCTTGACCCAGTCGCTGCTCTATATCACCGCCAAGTTGCCACCACCAAAGTAGATTGAACACGATGTGCAACGCCGAAAAATGCAACACCGCATGACTGAGCCAGCGCCAGAGCTGCCATTGCTGGCTAGCGTCCGCAGGGAAGTGAAGCGCGAGGAAAATCGCTCGACCTTGACCTATCTGCTGAAGCACAAAAATCACCACACATAGCAGCATGACGGCTAAGGTAATCGGCCCTGCTTTTGCTTTGATCATCGCGATGAAACTGGGTGAACGGTACTGGAAAGGATTGACTCGGGTCTCCGCCACCTCCCACGACGCAGCGTGGTACTTATCTGCATTCGGGTTAGCCAGAAATTGCTCAAGCTCCTGCATCACCAGATCATAATGCTCACTTTCTTTGAGGAATAAGACAAAATCGTCACTCTCCTCATCGCGCATCATGCCAACGGTGATTCTACGAGCCGCCATGTAATCAACAAAAGCTTGGCCCATTCTGGGGTTCTTGATGGTGGTCACTCTTACCATTAGGTTATCCTGAAAGGTTGGGGTTAAGCCGTCTGCACGGTGGGTAACCCAGCGCGATGCCAGGCCTCAAAACCGCCATCCACACTGTATACCTGCTCAAACCCTTGGTTCACTAAATATTGCGCCGCACCTTGGCTGCTAATCCCGTGATAACACATCACCAAAACCGGCTGATCGAACTCCACCTCGTCCATAAAGGCCACCATGGTGTCGTTGGTCAGATGATACGCATGCGTAGCATGCGCGACGGCAAAGGATTGTGGATCACGAATATCCACTAGGCGCGCGCCTTGCTGCTCAATCATTTGCTGCGCAGAGGCAACATCGATGTGCTGAAACTGGTCCATTTACTTTCTCTTTATGCTTTTATTGTCTGCGCTCATTGTAACCTATCCAACGGAGGACAAGTACTGTCGGTTAATAAGGTTATCCACCAGCGATCAAAATGACGTCATCTGTGGATAAAGTTGTGGATTGCGTTGATAAAGTGTTTAAATTAAAAAAGATCCACAACATGTAGTGATGATCATAACTATTCTGTGAGTGATTCAAAACATATCCCCACAGAAAAACCCGCCATTAAGCCTTTATTCACCCTGCTTTCTGACATCTAGCAAAGAAATTCCCCACAGAGTTATACACAGGCGCGAGCGTTGAAATGATCGCCAACTGGTTAATATAAAATGCTTTATACGATCCAAACAAAAAGCCGAGGTCACAAGACCTCGGCTTCTTCATGTTTGTGTTTCGCGCTTTGCGTTAGCGGATTAAAACTCGCCGACTGCGGCTTTGAGCTTCTTCATCGCGTTTTTCTCAAGCTGGCGAATACGCTCAGCAGATACGCTGTAGGTATCAGCCAACTCTTGCAACGTCGCTTTGTTGTCATCTAACCAGCGAGAGCGAACGATATGTTGACTACGCTCATCAAGACTTGAAAGCGCTAGGCTCAAGCGATTGTTGGTATGAGCTTCCCAGTTGGCCGCTTCGATATTTTCTGCGACGTCTGAGGCTTTATCTTCAAGGTAAAGCATCGGAGCCGAGTAAGACGTACCGGTGTCATCGTCATCACTAGACAACTCAAATGTCGCGTCTTGCGCAGCGAGACGAGATTCCATCTCACGTACTTCTGAAGGCTCAACACCCAACTCTCTTGCGACGGTTTCCACCTCGCCGTTGTTGAACCAGCCTAAGCGTTTCTTCGACTTACGCAGGTTGAAAAAGAGTTTGCGCTGCGCTTTGGTCGTGGCGATCTTGACGATACGCCAGTTGCGAAGTACGTATTCATGGATCTCCGCTTTGATCCAGTGCACGGCGAACGAGACAAGACGTACACCGACTTCGGGATTGAAGCGTTTGACCGCTTTCATCAAACCGATGTTGCCTTCTTGAACTAAGTCGGCCATGGGTAGGCCGTAACCAGAATAACCACGAGCCACATGCACAACGAAACGAAGGTGCGAAAGGATCAATCCTTTAGCGGCTTCAATTTCACCGTCATAGTGTAGTCGTTCGGCAAGTTCACGCTCTTCGTCCGCGGTCAGCATTGGGTAGCTGTTTACGGAGCGGATGTAGCTGTCTAAGCTATCTTGAGTTACTACCGCCATTGGATACGCTTGGTTAGTCATTCAAATCCTCATCAATCTCTGATCTGGAGTGTAATTTAACCCATCAATCTTGAACCCAAAATGAACAAGTTTCAAGCTGGGATTTGCCATTATGCATAAAGCACGCTCAGGCACAATAGAAAGTATACGCTACCGTATACTTTTTTCATTATTATGACCACGCCCTGTTAAACAGGTTCAATTTCTTTTAAGTGGCGTCGCGCCGACACTTTCGCCGCCAAGCAGCCTAGAAAGATGCCAAGCATGATCAGTAAAAGCGACTCATCCCAACTGAGCCCGATAAGACGAAAACGGCTGTCATAGAGCAGCGCTAATTGCTCTACACTGTGATTAAGGACGATGGTAATGATGGCCGTCAGTATCCATGCGCTCAATGCGCCGAGTAAACCAAACCACATCCCCGAGTAGAGATAAGGACGCAAAATAAAGCTGTCTGTCGCACCAATCAACTTCATGGTTTGGATCTCTTCTTTATTTGCCAACACATTGAAACGCAGCGTGTTACCAACAATCAAAAACACGGAGCAGAGCATCAGTACAGAGAGCGTAATGATGATCCCGGTAACCAGTGTCTTGATCGCATCGAGCTTTGTCAGCCAATCTTCGTCCAAACGCACATCGGCGATGTCTTCTTGCTCTGCAACCTCAGCCGCAAGGCGTTTGATCATCGCTTGGTCGTCACTGCTTGGGGTAATAATAAGCACGCCCGGCAGCGCGTAGTTATCGAGCAATGAGATAGCCTGTTCAAAGCCAGAGTACTGGCTAAAGTCTTCTAGGCCTTGTTGCGGCGAGATGTAATCGACTTTGGCGACTTCCGTTCGGCTCTCTAACTGATCTTTCAGCACCATCACCTTCGGCTCTGGCGTCTGCTGCTTAATGTAAGCACTCACTTGCGAAGGACTGGTCACGTCACTAGAGGCAGCGGCAATGTTTTTACCGAGCAAATAGAGCGCGGAGGGCATGGCGAGCGCCATGGAGATCACCGCTAGGGTCAAAAAGTTTGCCAATGGTCGAAACCAGAGCGCCGCAAACGCTAACCGCGCCTGCTTAAAGTGCACCGACAAAAAGCCATCACGCTGGACTCGATTCTGGCCCGCGCGGCCTTGCTTTGTCTTCACTCGCTTATTCGCGGCCATAATCTTCGACCTCACTCAAAAAGCCTTGATTCAGTTCCAAATGGCGATATTGCGGCCGAGTGTTGACCAGCCCGATGTCGTGAGTGGCAAGCAATATAGTGACGCCTGCACGATTGAACTCTTCAAAAAGTCGCACCACTCGGTTGGAGAGATCAGGGTCGAGGTTGCCGGTCGGCTCATCCGCCAGCAATAACGTCGGACGATTGACCACGGCTCGGGCAATCCCGACGCGCTGCTGCTCACCACCAGAGAGTTGACTCGGCAGACACTTGGCTTTATCCAATAATCCCGTTTTATCTAAGGCCGCCGAGACGCGGCGCTTAATCTCGTTTTCCGAGATAGATTCAATACGCATCGGCAAGGCCACATTGTCGAAGACACTGCGATCCATCAATAAACGATGGTCTTGAAACACAATGCCAATATTGCGGCGTAAAAATGGAATGTCTTTGCTTGGAATTCGAGTGATGTCGTGCTCATTGAAACTGATTTTTCCATCCGTTGGACGTTCAATGGCACAAATCAATTTTAACAGTGTGCTTTTCCCTGCACCGGAGTGGCCACCTAAAAAGGCCATCTCCCCTCGGCGCAAATGAAAGTCTACTTTTTGCAGCGCTTGACGACCGCCTCGGTACGCCTTACTCACTTGCTGAAATTTTATCACCCGAACGTCCTCTCACAGGTCTCAGTCAGCTTAATCTTCGCGGCTAAACAGTGCGTTGATAAATTCTTGTGTTTCAAATGGGCGCAAATCGTCAATGCCTTCCCCGACACCGATGTAACGAATCGGGATTTGGAACTGATCCGCAAGCGCAAAAATAACGCCACCTTTGGCCGTGCCATCCAACTTAGTCAGCGTGATGCCAGTTAATGGCGCCACATCGCTAAATAGCTTGGCTTGGCTGATCGCGTTTTGCCCAGTACCCGCATCTAGGGTGAGCATAATTTCATGCGGCGCTGAATCATCGATTTTCTTCATGACACGCACAATTTTGCGCAGCTCTTCCATCAAGTTGGCTTTGTTTTGCAGGCGACCTGCGGTGTCAGCAATGACGACATCCACACCTTTCGCTTTGGCAGATTCAATCGCATCATAGATGACCGAGGCGCTGTCTGCGCCGGTGTGCTGCGCGACGACGGGCACGCTATTGCGCTCACCCCATACTTGCAGCTGCTCAACGGCTGCGGCGCGGAAGGTATCCCCAGCGGCCAGCATGACACTCTTGCCTTGTGCTTGGAACTGCTTGGCCAATTTGCCGATCGTCGTGGTTTTACCGACGCCATTCACGCCGACCATCAAAATCACGTACGGCGTTTTACTGCTGTCCACCACCAATGGCTGCTCGACTTTGGCCAAGATATCCGCCATTTCGTCTTTAAGGAGATCGTACAACGCTTCGCCATCTTTTAATTGCTGACGAGTGGCTTTTTCTGTCAATGAATCAATGATTTTTACCGTGGTATCCATGCCGACATCAGCAATCAAGAGCTGCTCTTCAAGCTCTTCAAATAGCTCGTCATCAATCTGCTTACCTTTAAACAAACCAAAAAAGCCCGCACCTATGTTGGCTTTGGTGCGTGCAAGGCTACGCTTTAAACGTGCGAAAAAGCTCTCGGTCGGTTTCTCTTGTTCAACCACACGAGGGGCCACCACCTCAGGTGTAGCGTCAACCTCAGGGGCGACATCAGCCTCACTGACTGGCTCATTGGCTGACTCACGAGGCTCTGGCGACACCTCGGCATCAGATTGTGTCTCTTGGGCGGGCGACTCGACAGGCTGCGCTTCTTGTTGTTGTGCTGATTTACGGCTCTCGGCTTGTGTCTGCTCTTCGTCACCAAAACCTAACCAAGAGAGTAAACCGCGCTTCTTTTTTTCCGACATCTGGAGCATTCCTAGATAGTAACTATTAACTTCGCGTGCATTACAGGCTGCATACCCTGCATAAATGCACGCTAACGACCGAGTGACGCTTTCCCTGCATTCAGATGATGCGTTACACTCTGTCCTTACTGAAAATTGGGCTATATTACCGCGCTCATTGCTTGAGCGACTGGATATAGTATCACTTTATTAGCGGTCAAAAAATCTATGGTAAGACGTCGCCAGCAAAACACATCACAAAATAAGCCATCCACTGGCTTTGTTCGCATCATTGGCGGTATTTGGCGCGGGCGAAAGCTGCCTGTCCACGATGCCCAAGGGTTGCGCCCCACCACCGATCGCGTCAAGGAAACCTTGTTTAACTGGATCGCCCGCGACGTGCCAAGAGCCAAATGTCTGGATCTGTTCGCAGGCTCTGGCAGCTTAGGGTTTGAGGCAGCCTCTCGTCAGGCGGATGAGGTGACACTGATTGAACTCAACCCTACCGCTTTCAAGCAGCTGAAAGCGAACGCTGAAGCGCTAAAGGCTGACACTCTCAAAGTGCACAACGGCGACAGCTTGGCGTACCTTCGCCAACCCGGCACACCGCACCATGTTGTCTTCATCGATCCGCCGTTTCGCCAAGGTTTATTGAATGAGGTGGTGACCCTGCTTGAACATAACGGATGGTTGGCCGACGATGCGATGATCTATATTGAAACAGAGAAAGAGTTGGTGCTCGATTGCATTCCGGCTCATTGGCACCTGCACCGCGAAAAGGTGGCCGGTCAAGTGTGTTACCGTCTGTATGAGCGACAGCACACCGAGAACTAACAAGCAGAGAACAAAAGGACGAGATCGATGCCTCTATTTATTCTGGCCGGAAAAGCCCTATTTAGCCTAGTGTGGTTGGTGCTGGTGTGGAACCTCATCGCCCCCTTCCCTGGCAACACCGCTTATGCCTTGTACGCGATGTTTGCTTTTATGCTGATCATGCACGGAATCCAATCTGCGATTTTTATTCGCGCGTTCGCTAAGCCCTACAACCTCAGCGCTTGGGAGAAGTGGTCTTTTCTCTTTTTTGGCGTGTTTGCCTTACTGCATATTCGTCAAAAATACATGCAAAACTCCTGATAGCGTTTTCAGATGCTATCTTCTTAACGACACACGCCGCCCAATGGGCGGCGTGTGTCGTTACAGCGAAGTCGCTTAATGTTGCGCGAGTTACCCCAGATAGCCTTTAACACCATCTAAGAACATCTGAGTTGAAATCATGATCAGCAACAGCCCCATCAGGCGTTCAACGGCTTTCAAACCGCGCTCACCCAAAATTCGGTGGAAGAAGTTATAGAACATCAAGATAAAGAAGGTCGCGCCCCAAGCGAGCATCACCGCTCCCGACAGTTGCAGCAGTTTGTCAGGGTGTTGGCTAGAGAGCAGCAAAATCGCCGCGATCACCGATGGGCCCGCAATCATAGGGATGGCCATCGGAACAATAAACGGCTCTTCCCCAGCCGCCAAGCCAGTAATGCTACCCGCACTAGGGAAGATCATCTTGATTGCGATGATAAAGAGGATAATACCGCCGGAGATACTCAAGGTTTCAGGCTGCACGTGAAGGAAGTTCATGATGCCCTTACCGGCAAACAGGAACAGCAGCAAAATCGCTAACGCGAACAGCAATTCACGAATCAGGACGCGACGACGACGTTTCGGCTCTAAGTGCTTAAGAATCGACAATACAATCGGCAAATTGCCCAGCGGATCCATGATCAAAAACAGCATGGTCGCGGCAGATAAAATGTCCATGACTCACCTCCAAATAAAAGTCGGCGAAGTATAACAATGTCGCGATCAAATTGGCAGTAAAGCGGTAACCTCAATGTTACAGCCCGTTTAAGCTAGAGGATCATCGCCGCAGTAATCAGAGAATGAGCCAAAATATAGCTGCCCGAAATCAGATAACGCCCCCCTTTCACTGGATGACGATAATCATGCAGGGCAAGCAGCGCCGCGGAGACCGTCAGCACAAGTGTCCCAACAAAACCCAGCGCTGAGGAGAGCGAGTGCTGAGACAACCACACTTCACCTGCCGCCCAGTTGAGCTGCAATAACACGCTGCCCATGACAACAACCGGGAAAATCAGTTGGTCCAATTTCGGTAACAAAAGGAAGAAGGAAACAATCCCGATAGCAAGCAGCATGGCCGGTAACCACCACACCATCTCTCCCGAGAGCTGTAACCAAAATGATGTGCTATAGCAAAGTTGGGCGACAATAAACGCAGAAAAACACCACTTGGGCCACCTGCCGAGCAGATAGAGGCTATCTGCCGCGACGGAAACCAGAAGGCCCAACGTAATCCATCCAGCAATGACTGGCGCAGCGCCGCCATCACTCCATAATAAGACGACCAACATCAACAACGACATTGTTTTAAACAATGCCGCTTGTCTAGGGTTATTGCTTTCATCGGCAGAGATACTAATAAAGCTCGATAATGCGACCGACAGCCAGCTCCACATGTGTTCACCTCTTTTAAACTGAGGTGCCAGTGTAGGCGGGGGATAGCGGATGTCCAGATCGCGCCATCAAAACTTCGATCTTGATTAGGCTTCTCAACGATTTTCTCTGCAAGGCGCTCAAGCTTAACGCAACCAAGCAATGCCAAACGCCAGCTTGTAGGAACAATCTGAAAAACAGACGAACTCAGCCTCTATTGAGTGATGTGACAATGAAACGATCATTTCTAAGCAAAAACCCAGTAATCAGACAAGAGAAACAAAAACAAACCCAACTATATTAATAACTTAAATAAAAATTTTGGCGTACAAAAAACCGTCTTTACAAATTATCTCTTTCCTAGACTGTGCGCTTCCACCCTTCACCCTCTCATTCACGACAAAAAATGATAATCATAACGACAAAACTACGACTTTAACCAAAATAATTCCACGAACCAAAAATAAGCACCATAAAGCACAAAAACCAGAAAAACAGAACGAACACACAAAGACAAAAACATTAAAATACAACAGCTTAAAATGAAAATTTACACACAAGAACAAATAAAAACCAACACAAAAACCAAACATTCACCGGGTGCAAACAGGCAATAATTGGGAGTTTTAACAGAAAATTAACGGAACTTTTTCTCTATAGGGATAAAATCGCTTGATAAACCCCCAAAACTATTGCTATTCTAAAAGACATAGAGTTAAGCATCACTATTAAGGAGCAGTGTTATGATTACTTCTTCACAAAAACAAGGACTTGTAATGATCGCGGTTGTTGTTGGCCTAATGACACTGCCGATGTTGTACTAGTCTGAATTGTAAAAAACAAAAAAGGGACGCCGTAGCGTCCCTTTTTTGTTTTTGCCTGTTTTACCACCTATCTATGGCGACCTTATCGACACCTGCGCTGTTTATCCGCAAATCACAAAACATCGATTAATGGCCTTTTAACTAAGGTGCTTAGTTAAAACATCCCAATGTGCATAATAGAAGAACAGCGCCGCTAAGGTCGCCATGGTCATCAGCACAATCGCCGTTCGCCAAATAAACCGACTGCTTCGCGGGATCAGTTCTTTTTCACACTCATCACACGTGTTGAGAAAACTCGCTGGGTCTTCAAGCTGGTAATCATATTCGTGTACCACTTTGTTCCGAATCGTCGCGATATAACGCAGCTTGCCAATCACATCATGAGGTAAACGCTCTTCGCAACTTGTGACAAGCTGATGCAAGCCTTTCCCCTCTGCGTGATATTGTGTCCGAAGGAGCTTCTCGATTTTACGAGTTCTCGTAATGACACTCTCAATATCAGACATAATTTCCCTCCGTCTCCGTTAGTTTAGGGAGAATTCAATCAATGCGCTATCCAGTTTTGGCAAATTTTTCACAGTTTCGAGTAAATTTGTGTAAAGGAATCAACAAGTAACTAACATGAACGGACACGGCATCACCGCCTGTGATATCGCTCGAGAAATGTGAGAAATCCACTGAAACGTCACTAAGATATGTGGGCTGGATCTGACATCCCCACCTGAAGCGGATTACACTAACGCGGTACTTTTGAGGAGCCTGTTGTATGCCTATTACTCTGTTTGTCGCGATTGTGCTGTTTGTGCTGATCAGCGGCGCACTGTTTGTTCGCTTTTATCGCCAACACATGCAAGGCGAAGGCTCGCAGGAGCAGAGCGCGCAGGTCACGATACTCGATAAACAGAGTGTGCCGGTCGAGCATGCCGCCCCCGGCGAAGATGATTTGGAATACTGGATTTATGTGCAAAAAGGTCGGCTTGGGCCTAAGCGAGAATTTCAAGTCGGCGTCCACTACTACCATGCACTAACCCCTGGGGACAAAGGCACCCTGATCTATCAGGGCGACACCTTTCTTCACTTCGCACGCCAGCGTTAGGGGAGTAGCCAGCGCGTTTTACTCGATAGAGAAAGACAATGACTCATGAGCAGTGCTGCCGCGCCGCTAAGCAATATCCACAATGGGATCACCCAGGCAGGATGGCCTTGATACCAACCGTACTCTTTCATTGGCCACAAAAAGATAGGATGCAACAAGTAGATCCCCAAACTGTACTTGCTCACCACGCCTACCCCTTTTGCCACCTGCGTCGATAAGCGTTCTCCCAGCCCTCGACACAGCATGAACACCATACTGGCAGCCAACACCACATTGAGGGTTTTATAGGAGAGCCAGCGACCGACCGTGTATTCGCCCGACGCAACACTGTACGTCACCACCATGTGCACCGTCACCCACAAGGCCACACCACCAAGCAGCATGCTCACCCCTAACAAGGTTCGGTTGAGCGGTACTCTTTGATAGAGCAAGTAGCCAAGAGGTAAGTACCCACTATAGAGCCAAAGCTCGTGGCTCCATGGCCCATCAATTCGAAATAGATATAAGGTCGTGGTAAGCAGCCAGATGGCGACATACGCCCACAACGCACCATCGCCATACTGCTTCACCACATACTGAAAAACAGGAATGACAAAATAGAGCGGGATAAAGTAATAGAAGAAGCCAAGGTGATAGTAGGTTTCATGCTGGGCGCTACCTAACAACACCGCTTTGACCGTCTGCGCATCAAAACCTTGCGCGCTCCACCCTGAAAGATAGGCATAAAAAATCGACCATACGACAAACGGAATCAGCACCTTACCCAAACGGCGCTGAACGTAATAGCGCAAATCAAACGGGCGAGTATCGCTCAGCATCAAGGCGCCACTGATCAAAATGAACACAGGAACGGCCCAACGCGTCACGCCGTTGACTGCCACCGCTGTCCACCATTGCTCAAAAGGGATAACGCCCAATTCGTGCCGATAAGGGGCGAGCACATGAATGGCAATCACAGCGACAGCCGCAACACAGCGAAGCAAATCAAAAAAGAGGACTCGTTGGCGCATAGGATGGATCTCTTGTCTGGGATCTCTCGACTATAACAAGAAAAGCGCTGACCAAAGGGAAAACTTCGTCAGCGCTTTGTGAAGACTCCTACCAAGCGATTAAGCAATGGCAGGCTGTTTCACTTTTGGTAATTTCAATGAGATCAGCGTCGTTAGAGCCAAAAACGCAAACGACACCCACAAGCAGGCCGCCAAGCCCGCCACCTGAAATACCCAGCCAGAAAGAATGGTGCCGATCAAACGCCCCATCGCATTGGCCATATAGTAGAAGCCCACATCCAGTGAGACACCATCGCCCTTGGCATAACTGACAATCAGGTAAGAGTGCAGTGACGAGTTGACCGCGAATATCGCGCCAAACACCATTAAGCCACCAACAATCACCCATTCCGGTTGCCAACCGATCTGCACGGCATAGGCGATAGCCGCCGTCACGACGGCGAGAGCCCCCGCCCAGACTAACGCCGCATGACCATCAGGCACGCGGCCCTGCGCTTTGCCGGTGATCTTCGGCGCCAAGCCTTGCACTATGCCGTAAGCGATGGTCCAGGCAGCGAGAAATCCCCCCACCCACAAATGCTGCCAACCAAAAACAGAACCTAGGTAGATAGGTAAGGCGACCACAAACCACACATCACGAGCGCCAAACAAGAATAGGCGCGCTGCCGAGAGGATGTTGATGGACTGAGATTTAGAGAAAATCTGCGTAAACTTGGGTTTGTTTTTGGCTTTGCCCATACCACTGTCTAAGCTCAGCACACTGCCAATAAAGACCAAGGTCAGCACGCCTGCCATCAGCAATACTGCAGACTTAAAGCCCACCAGCGAGAGCAGTAAACCACCGATAAAAAAACCCGCCCCTTTAAGGGCATTTTTGGAGCCGGTTAAAATCGCGACCCATTTATACAGCGCACCTTGCTGCTCATCCGGCACTAACGTTTTGATCGAACTTTTCGCGCTCATCTTGTTCAGATCTTTAGCAATACCCGATAACGCCTGCGCCGCCATCACCCAAGGGATGGTCAGCCAAACGTTCGGCACCGCCAACATTAATAACGCGCCGATTTGCAGCGCCAGCCCTAGATTCATGGTCTTGTTGAGGCCCAAACGCGCACCGAGCCAGCCGCCGACCAAGTTGGTGACGACGCCAAAGAACTCGTAAAACAAGAACAGTGAGGCAATTTCGAGCGTGCTGTAGCCCAGATCATGAAAGTAAAGCACCACCAACATACGCAGGGCGCCATCGGTGATGGTGAAATTCCAGTAATTAAACGTGACCAACATGTATTGGCGGACGCTTTTGCTCAGGTTAGCGAACATAATTCACCTATCGCGATGTTTGAACGCTTTTGGGTTGCCGTAGTCCAAAAGCGCTCTTCGGTTGTTAGCCAGCTACGGATTGAATGTAATCCACTTGCACAGGCTTAGTGAATGCGCCCGGGCGCAGCGCCTGCACTTCTTTAATGATGGTCTCTAGTGGCCAGTTTTTTTCCAGCAACAGATGGGCAGCGAATAGACCGGTACGACCCGAGCCGCCCATGCAGTGCATCGCTACTTTGCCGCCATTATCGACAATACGGTGCAGCGTTGGGCTAGCGAGTTGCCACTTAGCCGCAAATTCACTGCCAGGGGCGCAGTCGTCTTCTATTTCAATTTGGAACCACTGCATACCGAGCGCTTGGGTTTTTTCGCCCAGCGCCGCGACGTCTTTACTGGCTAATTCCGCATCGTCGAGCGCAGTGACGATCGCTTCAACCCCTTGTGCTTTGAGTTGTTCAAGCGAGGCATCAAGGTCTGCGTCTTTTGTACCTGGACACGGCGTCAGCACCAACGCACCTTGTTCTAAATCCAGTTGCCATGTTGGGTGTGTCATGATCAATCCTCCTTATGCCAAACCGACTTTGCGTACCAACTCAGCAGTGCGAGTGGCGTAACCCATTTCATTGTCATACCAAGCGTAGATTTTGACCATACGGCCACCCACGACCATAGTCGAGAGTGCATCTACGATGGTTGAGCGTTGGTCACCCTTGTAGTCGATTGACACCAGTGGACGCTCTTCAAAACCCAAAATACCTTGTAATTCGCCTTGTGACGCTTCTTTAAGGAGCGCATTCACTTCTTCAGCAGTGGTCTCTCGGCTGACATCGAAAATAATGTCGGTGAGCGAGGCGTTGGCCAGTGGCACACGTACGGCGTGACCGTTAATCTTGCCTTCTAACTCTGGGAAGATTTCGACGATCGCTTTCGCCGAGCCGGTAGTGGTTGGGATTAGGCTCATCCCACACGCACGCGCGCGGCGTAAATCTTTATGCGGCGCATCCAAGATGGTTTGCGTGTTGGTCAAATCATGAATGGTCGTGAACGAAGATTGCTCAATACCCAGTTTTTCATGAATGACTTTCACCACGGGGGCAATACAGTTGGTGGTACATGACGCTGCAGTCACAATCTGATGGACCTCAGGGTCGAAAATATGATCGTTTACGCCCACCACGATGTTCGCCACACCCTCTTCTTTGACAGGCGCAGAGACCACAACACGCTTCACGCCTTGCGCAAGGTATTGGTTCAAAAATGACGTTTTGCGATGCACGCCTGTTGATTCAATCACGACATCACATCCTGACCAGTCAACGGCATCGATGTCGCGCGATTGAGTGGTCTTGATACGCTGACCATTGATGATCATGCTATCGCCCTCAACGCCCACTTCATGATGCCAACGGCCTTGCACCGAATCGAACTCTAGCAAGTGCGCTAACGTCGCGGTATCGCCCGCCACATCGTTGATTTGAACAAACTCCAGCTCATCCCAATCAAACGCAGCGCGCAGCGCCAAACGGCCGATACGACCAAATCCGTTAATCCCTACTTTAATTGTCATGTTGCACACTCTCTCAATTGGCAATCTGTTTCATCATTCATTTAGACCGCTACACGCAGCACACAGGGCGAGCCTGAATCGCGTGTAACCTTTGTTGATCTTGTTGGTACTGCGTCTTTAAGCAGTTTGAAGCCACCAGATCATCGATCAATTTGTTCATCCATCCCGGCAAATCGGCGGCCAGTCGATAAAAGACCCACTGGCCCTGACGTACATCGACCAAAATGCCGTTTGAGCGTAGCAACGCAAGATGACGAGAAATTTTCGGTTGGCTCTCTTGCAGCGCCTCGGTTAACTCACCGACACACAAACACTCTTCGCGCACGATCAGCATTAAGCAACGAACGCGAGTCTCGTCCGACAACAACTTGAAGAATTGGTGAGGTAACATTGTCTACATTCTCATATATGGATATGCGAATATATTTATCTATCAGGAGAGGAAGATCAAGAGGGAGAGTGGCGATGTCATAAAAGTTTCAAACAAGGTCGCGCGCTGTCAATGGACGCGCCTGGCACTAGGCACCTGACATTAGGCGCTTTACACTAGACGGTTAACGTCTTGGCTCCATCGCTGCGCTTCATTGATGCGCGGCATTACGTCATCCACGCTGAGGTTGAGTTTTTTACACACTTGCTGCATACCGTGCCAGTCGCAGCGTTCGTAGCACTCTTCGAGCTGCAATAAGTCGCCGTAAGGGCCTTGGCGCTCCAATAGGGCCAATTTAATCGCACGATTGAGTGGCAACTGCCCCACCAGATCCTCAAGCGGTAAGTCCAGCAGCGCATCCAAAACTGAGAATAAACCAATTAAGAAGGCTTGATCGCGATAAGGCTGGAACGGGTTGTCATACGACATCAGTAAGCAAAATTGCGCGCGCTGCAACGACAAGTTATACAGCTCTGCGGGTTTGTTGGTCGAAATGTATGAAGCCACCGCCAACGAGACAAAGACACGCAGCTTATCCTCACCGAGGTAAACCAAGGCTTGGCGAAATGAAGAGATGGTGACCGACAGCCGCTCCGACATGGTATTGACGAACCGCAGCAATTGATAAGACAACGCGATGTCTTTCGCGACGATCGCTTCGACCTTATCAAAATCAACGCGAGGCTGGCACACCTCTTTGAGCAGCTCCATCGCAATCAAGTGTTCCGGTGTGACGTATTTCTGCCGGGAGAGAATAGGCTTACTGAAAAAGTAGCCTTGAAACAAGCTAAAACCTGCCGAGCGCGCGGCGACGTATTCCGCCTCTGTCTCTACTTTTTCTGCTAAATATTGCCGTTTAATACCACGATTTTTTTGTTCTTTGACGATTTGACACGCCGCCTCCAAACCCAATGCCAACACATCCAACTTGATGATCTGCACATACGGCAAAAAGCGTTTCCACTGCGGGGTATAAACAAAATCATCCAGTGCGATCACATACCCTTGGCGGCTAAGATCTTTAATGGCATCAAACAGCTCATCGGTTGGCTCGCAGGTTTCCAGCACTTCGACCACAATCTGCTCTTTGGGCAGCGATTCGGGCAAACGGCGGATGAGACTCTGGTAAGGGAAATTGATAAAGCAGCGCGACTTCGCAAGCGACGGGTTGGTGCCGAGCGAGAGGAAGTTCTCCACAATCAAGCGATAAGTCGCTCGATTGGAGTTAATGTGCGCCGGATACGCGTTGTTTTCTCCATCACGAAACAACAACTCGTAACCGACGGTTTGTCTTTTAGCGTTAAAAATTGGCTGGCGGGCCACATACGTGTCACGCATGACTACGACCTAACGGGTGTCCATTATGCTTTGGCAGTGGCCAATAATGCCCCACAACCGACAAACATGGAACCAAATAGCTTATTGATTTTACTCATAACATGACCGGAACGAATAAATTTTCCCATTTGAGCTGCCAAACTGGTGTATCCCAGCATCACGACAGAATCGATCACCACTGTCGTCGCCCCCAAAACCAACAGCTGAGTCAGCTGATCGCCCTTAGGGTCGATAAACTGGGGAAACAAAGCGACCAAAAACACAATAGATTTAGGATTGGTGAGATTAATCAAAGTGGCATTGCGAAGCAGCTGACCACTGGTCAGTGCCGCGCTGACCTCGGCAGTGGCAAGCGTTGATTTGTCGCGCCATTTTTGAATGCCTAGCCACACCAGATACACCACACCAACCCATTTGATGATGCTAAACGCCAGAGCAGACTGAGCGACAATCGCACCAATGCCCGCCCCAACTAAGGTGATATGGATGGCGAGGCCAAGCTGCAAGCCCGCAATGGCCGCAAGTGACTTACGCGTGCCGTAGCTAAGACCATTACTGATCGAGTTCACCGTGCCTGAGCCAGGGGCTAAGCTAAACACAATCGCCGTCAGCACATAAGCCAACCATAAGTGCATATCCATTTTGTTTTCCTCTCGACTAACGTGCGTTTGCCCAACATAATTGAGTTTCTACTTTGGTGCAGCAATAGGTCTCCATACCATGAATCCTTCTTCTTCACCCATCAGACCTCGTTATACTCAAGAGACAAATTTTGAGCAAGCGATCCATGCCGATATTGCGCAATTATGGCAGAGCCGCCAAGACGGCTACCTAGCCATGCGCGATAAAAAGAAGCTCTATTGGGCCGCATTGACGTCAGAGCATCACAACAAAGCCGTGGTGGTGGTGAATGGTCGCATTGAGTGCGCAATCAAATACCAAGAGCTGTTTTACGATCTCTATCAGCAAGGCTTTGATGTTTACTCTTACGATCACCGCGGGCAAGGGTTGTCAGACCGGTTAATCGATGACACTGAGATGGGCTTCGTGCAGGAGTTTGACGACTACGTCCTTGACCTAGATAGCATGGTGACGCACTTTAACTTAGAGCGTTATAACGAGCGCTTTATTCTCGGCCACTCAATGGGTGGCAATGTGGTAACACGTTACTTACAGACCCAAGGTATTGAGAACAAAGAGGCCTTTTTCCACGCCGCCGCGCTGAGCGCGCCGATGTTTGGCGTCAATATTGCGCCCTACCTCAAGCCTTTCGCGCCCATGATTGGCCAGTTCCTCACCGCCGTCTACCCCACCCCTAGATTTGCCCCCGGCCAAGTGGCGTATTATCCCAAACCGTTTGAGGGCAACTTTCTCAGCCAAAGTGAGGCGCGATACCAGTGGTTTCGTCATCTCTATGATGAGATGCCACAACTGAGAATTGGCGGCGCCAGCACCCGCTGGGTCTGGCAGAGTTTAATGGCGTGCAAACAGTGTTTGTTGATGACCCGCCACCTGAAGACCCCGCTGCTGATTTTGCAGGCGGGCGACGATCAGATTGTCGCCAACGACGCACAAACTCAGCTCGCTCGTAAACTCATCAAAACCAACCCTCGCAGCACACTGGTGACCATTGATGGAGCGCGCCATGAACTGCTGTTTGAGCGCGACGAATACCGCAACCGCACCCTAGATGAGATGTTGGCCTTCTTTGACCAACATGGCAGCGTGTAAGCTCGCGATGCACTCTCTCGGCAACAGGTCAATGGGCAGTGTGAAAACAGGAAAAGGGCAACAGAGAAAATTACCCTCTTTTTCTTGCCATGCATGACGTAGAATAAGCACTCTTGCCCATAGGCCAACGACATGTTGGCTCTCCTATATGGGACACGGCAACCAATCATTAAGAGGGTGATATGACCGACACACGTACCGACACGCCTTTTCGCATTGTCGCTTCTGATCTCGATGGCACGCTACTGGCACCCAACCACCAGCTGAGCGCGTTCTCCAAACAAACATTGAAGGACCTGCACGCCAAAGGTTACACCTTTATCTTCGCCACCGGACGCCACCATGTTGATGTCGCGGGCATTCGTGAAATTGCTGGCATCCCAGCCTACATGATCACCTCAAATGGCGCGCGTGTTCACGATCAGCATGATCAGTTGATGTACAGCAAAAATATTCCCAGTGATCAGGTGCAAGCGGTGATCGACGTGATCAAGCAAGATCCCAACCTCTTTATCCACATGTACCGCAATGAGGAGTGGTTGCTTGATCGCGATGACGAAGAGTTGGCCAAATTCCACAGTGAATCCGGCTTTCGTTATCAACGTTTTAGCGCCAATGCCGCGCCAACCGAGGGCATTGCCAAGATTTTCTGTACCCACCCAGAGAAAGATCATGACCGCTTGGTGGAATTTGAAACCCAACTTCGCGCCAAATTTGGCGATAGCTTAAGTATTGCTTTCTCCACCCCTTGGTGTCTGGAAGTGATGGCTGCAGACGTGTCAAAAGGCGAAGCGCTGAAAGTAGTGGCCGAGTCGCTTAACCTGACACTCGACAACTGCATCGCCTTTGGTGATGGCATGAACGACGTGGAAATGCTGTCGATGGCAGGCAAGGGACTGGTCATGGCGACCTCTCACCAGAAAGTGAAAAACGCGTTGCCCAATAACGAAGTGATCGGCAGCAACGCAGACGATGCCGTCGCGCATTACTTGCACGACCACCTGTTTTAAGCGCTCCCGTCAGCCCGAGACTCTCGGGATAAAATAGCCTGCCATTGAGATTCCGTGACCGGCATGATCGACAAGCGATTGCCCTTTTTCACCAGGGGCATCGCTTCCAGCTCAGGCATGGCTTTCATCGTCGCAAGCGAAATTAAGCGATCGGTTTTGCGCACAAATTCAATATCGACCATAAACCAGCGCGGGTTGTCTGGGCTCGATTTCGCATCAAAATAGGCGCTTTGTGGGTCGTGAGCAAAGTGATCGGGGTACGCCTCTTTGACGACCTTCGCGATCCCCGCGACGCCGACTTTCTTGCACGAGCTGTGGTAAATCATCACCAAATCGCCCAGCTTCACTTCATCACGCATCATATTTCGCGCTTGATAATTGCGAACACCTTCCCAACACGACACCTTTTGTGTACGAAGAGTGTCAATAGAGAAGGTGTCTGGTTCAGTTTTAAATAACCAATATGCCATAATAAAATCCATTACGTTTACGCTAAGGAAGATATAGCATGAAGGCGCTTCGAAACCCAGTCGCTCTGTCCATCATATTGTTGTTACAAGCGTGCAGTTCTCAGCCATCACCCAGCAGTGTACAACCTGCGCATGTGACGCTCGATAGCGAAACGCCCACACCTACCCAAACCTTCATGCTACGCGGTGAAGTGGTGCTCGGCCACGAGGTGCGCAGCCTCACCCCTTGCGGCAGCAATCAGCAGTACTGGCTGGATCTCTCCAATGACCGATTTGCCCAAGGCATGAAACTGGTGCGCTCACCCTACAGCCCTTTGTATGGTGAAATCGTCGGTCACCTAGAGCCCACGGGGCAACAAGGGTTTGCGGCCAATTACGCCGCCAAGTTTGTGGTTGAGAGCATCAATCTTCTTAGCGCCGAAAATCCTAAGCGCTGTCAACAAGCGGTAAAACCGACCCGGGCGTTTGGGAATGAGCCGTCTTGGTCTGCCCATTTTGAGTCAGACCAATTGGTCTTTCAGCGTATGGGGTTTGAAGCGCAATCCTTCACCGTCGAGAGCAAGCGTCTTGAACAAACCCGTCGCCGTTACAGTTGGCAAGATGGCTCACTCGAACTCAATCAACGCAGTTGCGTCGATGGCATGAGTGACAGCCTGTATGGTTGGGCCTCCACCCTAACGATCGGTGATAAGCAGTATCAAGGCTGCGCCACGCTTGCCAACCAAGACAACACCCAGCACTGGGTCGATGACTATCACGCGGCCTCGACCAAAGCACAGCACTTCACCGTGACCATGGCACTCAACCCTGACCATACCGCTATGACGACCTACGCCTATAACAATGGCGACGGCGATTCGGTAGAACACGGCTTTTGGCAGCAGATTAATCCTGATCAGGTGCAAGTGGTGATGACTCATCTTCAGCAGCAACCGTTACTCTCAGAGCGTATCTTTACTCGTGATGGTCATCAGTTGAATGCGAAGAAAGAGCGTGTTGGCGACGTGATTTATGCGATTAATGATGGCGGGCTAACGTTATACAAAGCCAAGGTGGCCTTGACGCAAACGGGCGCGCAGTCCGCTGCGAAGGAATCTAGCCTCACCCGCCTACCGCAAGGCGATGACATTCCTTCTTCAGCCCAATTTGATGCAGAGGTCGATAAAGCACTTCGCGACTATTTCGCCATGCACAATACCGACCCAAACGGGACGAAATACCGCTGGCTGACCTATGATCTCAATGGTGATGGTCAACCGGAACTTCTGGCACAACTCGACTGGTGTGGCTCTGGCGGCTGTACACTGCTGATTTTTGAACAGCACCAACAAGCGTGGCGATTCAACAGCAAAATCACCTTAGTGCAAACCCCGTTTAACCTCGGCACTCAGGCCCATGGTGAATGGCAAGATTTGGTGATGTTCGTCAGTGGCGGCGGTGCCGTGCCTAATCAACACGTGTTGCGTCACAATGGCATCAGCTACCCACTTAACCCCAGCGTTGAACCTGTCGCCAATTACGATGAGCTCAGCCCAGTGCAGCTTTTCTCCGATGGGGTCACGCCGCATCAAGAAGGGCTAATACTAAAATGAATAGTGCCCCTTGCCCGCGATGTAAACTGCGACATCAATGTGTGTGCGCTCGTCAACCTCGGGTTGAATTGAACGCCCACATCGTCCTGCTGACGCACCCAAACGAGCAGCAGCGCGATACCAATACCGGAGGGCTGCTCAGTCACACTCTGTCAACGTGTAGCGTGCATACGTGGCAACGAACCTCGCCTTGCGACACCTTGCTAACGCTGATGCAAAACCCACGCTATCGGCCGTTTTTGCTTTACCCAGGTGAGCAAAGCCTAACGCCTCAGCAAGCGAGCGCCGACGCTGATACGCACGGTGCAACGCCGCTGTTTATTGTGTTGGATGGCACGTGGCAAGAAGCGCGCAAAATGCTCAATAAGAGTGCATGGCTCGCTTCACTGCCTTGTGTGCAGCTCTCGCCTCAAGCCGCTTCTCTCTACGACTTGCGACGCAATCAATCGGAAGGGCACCTGTGCACCTATGAGGTGGGCGCTGAGATCGTGCACGCGTTAGGCGCCCCCCAAGAGGCAATGCGCATGAGAGAGTTTTTCAGCTATTACTTAGCGGCCTTTCAAGCGGATAAAAGTGGCCATGCATTGCGCACTTGAGCACTTGAGCACTGAAACAACAGTGACACTAATCGGTCAGTAACAGTAAATCCGACAATTGGTTAATTTCTACATCAGGCAGGACCCGCGCATGTCGAGCCTGCCTTGGGCTGATAGCGGTATCATTAAACCAGCACGCTTGAAAACCACTGGCTTTTGCCCCTTGCACATCGGTATTGAGATGATCACCGACATGAAGAATGCTACCAGCATCCAGCGCCAGATGCTGCGCCGCTTTGCGAAACATTTCGCCATGCGGTTTTGCGTAGCCATCCGGCCCCGCTTTGAGCGTCAGGGTGAAATACGCCGATAAGCCGATTCGCTCGACATCAACGTTACCGTTAGTGATGGCCACCAGCGGCATCTGCGCTGCTAGCCGAGTTAACACTCGATGAGTCTCTTCTGGCACGCTAAAGTCACTGCGTAGTCTCAGCACTTCCTCAATCGCGCTCGAAGCAGCGCTGTGCGCTTGTTGCTCATCATAACCTAGTCTCACCAAGCCACTCTCTATCTGTTGAAAGCGCCACTGAGTGACATCATTGGGCAACCAAGGATCGCGCTCGGCCAAGCGTCGCTTGTGGCTCTGCCACCAGCTCAGTGGCACCGTCGCGCTGACGGGGTGGTGATGGTGTAGCCACTCGACCATACGCGCTTCTAAGGTACGAATGATCGGCCAATTGTCATATAGGGTGTCATCAAGATCGAACGTCATCGCCTTGATGGGTTTGAGATGGCGATAAAATTTCACTCATCCTCCTCTTTTTTCGGCCTGCCCTTTTTTCGCGCTCTTGGGTGCGCTTGGTCATAGACCTGCGCCAAGTGCTGAAAATCGAGGTGCGTATAGATTTGGGTTGTGGAAATGTTTTCGTGTCCCAAGAGCTCCTGCACGGCACGCAAATTGTTGCTCGACTCCAGCACATGCGTCGCAAACGAGTGACGCAATTTATGCGGACTGACATGACTGGCAATGGCCTGCTTCTGCCCCCACTCCGCCATGCGTTTTTGTACGCTGCGATGAGAAATTCGACCACCCAGCTTGGAGACAAATAACCCAGGTTCATCGGGATGCGCTAAATGTCCACGCACTTTGAGCCATTTCGCCACCCAATCGGCAGCCATGCCCGAAAACGGCACTTTGCGCTCTTTGTCTCCCTTACCGACGACACGAATTTCACCATCCGAAAGACCCACATCTTTGACATTCACGGCGATCATTTCAGCCAAACGTAAGCCAGCACCATACATCAGCTCCATCATGGCGCGATCGCGTATCGCCAACGGATCATCTTCATTGACTTCAAGCAGCTGCCCCACTTCATCGACATCGAGGTTTTTCGGCAGTGGCCGCTGTTTACGCGGCGCAGAGACCCCTTTGGCTGGGTTTGCCGCCAGTTCACCTCTCAGCACTAAAAAGTCAAAAAAGCTGCGCAAGCAGGAAAGACGCGTCGCTATGCTGCTCGCCTTCATGCCTTCGCGCATGCCTTTGCTTGCCAACTGTCTGACCCACCCTGCATCGACTTGAGTCCATTTTTTTAGACCCAAGCTCGCCAGATGCGCGGCCATGGTTTCCAGTTGCTGTTTGTAATTACGCTGAGTATGCAAACTCAGCCCTTTTTCACTTCGCAAATAGTCATAGAAGTGGGTCAAGGGCTGCTGCAAGCCATTAGGCAGAGGTGTGGGAGCGTCGCTCATTGTCTTGTGCCTGCCAAGGCAGGGTATCAATCAGGTGAGAAAGGACGAGCGCCAGATGGCGCAAAAAGAGTGTGTCCATGTGTGGCTGAAAATGGCCACCGTCGGAGCTAGAAAAGGCCAAAATGCCTTGGAGCGAGGTCTTATTCAGTGGCATCACCACGTAAGATCCCATTTCCGGCGCTGGGCTGTGCGGCCCAAACAAGAGTTCACGATCGCACGAACGCATACGGCCAAGGTAGGCACTCTTGCCATTCAGGTGGTTGGTGGCAAAACGTTGATAGCTCTCTTTGCTCAGGCGATACTTATCTTGTCCGCCCTGCACACCCACCAAGCGAATATACGCCACCAAGCCCAGAGAGATCGCCATGTCTTCGATCGATTTGAGCACCGAGCTCAAACTATCGCTGCGCAGAATACGCTCTTGCAGCTCCATAAATTCATGGAAGGTGCGATCGTTATTTTTCGCCAGCGACATCAATGTCGTGATCTCTTCTTCAAGCTCTTCAATACGCTGACGTTGGCGGTTCAACTGAACATGGACGAGAGAGACAGCGCCCTGCTCTTGGTGAGGCAAAGCCAATCTGTCCACCAGCGCTTGACGCTGGGCGAAAAAATCCGGGTTGTCACTAAGGTACTCGGCAACCACTTCCGCGGTCAGTGCGTCCGCTTCAATTTGAGACACAATTCATCCCTTTACTTGTTATCTATCGAGGTGTGGATTGAGCTAGCAGCTCAGCTGGCCATCAAACACATGTGTGGCTGGGCCTGTCATGTAAAGCGGTTTACCTGGCCCCTTCCAGCGAATGTTGAGCTCGCCACCGGGCAGAGAGACTTTGACATTCTCGTCCAATAAGCCTTGGACGATACCGACGGCCACCGCGCCACATGCGCCACTGCCGCACGCCTGCGTTTCCCCAGCGCCACGCTCGTACACACGTAGGTTGATCGCTTGGCGGTTAACCACTTGCATAAAGCCAGCGTTCACGCGTTCAGGAAAGCGCTCGTGCGACTCCAGCAGCGGGCCTAGATTATCCACATCTGCGGTTTGAACGTCATCGACAACCGTCACAACATGAGGGTTACCCATGCTCACCGCTCCACAAAATAGCGTTTTGTCTGCGGCGCGTAAGATGTACGTTTTCTCGGTTTGCTTGGCCTTAAAAGGGATCTTGCTCGGTTCAAACTCTGGCACGCCCATGTTAACCGTCACTTGATCGTCCTCTTCAATATTGAGGACCATCTTACCTTTCTTGGTGCTGACACTGATGCTGTACTTGTTGGTCAAACCTTTCATGCGGACAAAACGCGCAAAGCAACGAGCGCCGTTACCGCACTGCTCAACCTCACTGCCATCGGCATTGAAAATTCGGTAGTGAAAATCGGTTTCCGGATCGTACGGCGCTTCGACCACCAACAGTTGGTCAAAGCCCACGCCGGTATGTCGATCCGCCAAACGGCGGATCAGATCCGGTGAGAAAAAGATGTTTTGGGTAATACAGTCAACGACCATAAAGTCGTTGCCTAAACCGTGCATCTTGGAAAAGTGAAAATGCATAACCCTTTCATTACTCCGGAAGAATATTTTCTAGCGCCCACAAACTGGACAGCTCTTCACGCTGGCGAACCAAATGCAGCTTATCACCATCAACCATCACTTCCGCCACACGAGCGCGCGTGTTGTAGTTGGATGACATCACAAAGCCATATGCACCGGCAGAACGCACCGCAAGCAGGTCGTTCTCTTTCAGCACCAAGGCGCGATCTTTACCTAAGAAATCACCGGTTTCACAGATAGGTCCGACCAAATCGTAGGTCACCGCTTCCCCTTCGCGAGGTTTCACTGGAACGATGTTTTGCCACGCTTGGTAAAGCGCTGGGCGCATCAAATCGTTCATCGCCGCGTCAATAATGGCAAAGTTTTTGTGCTCCGTGTGCTTCAAAAACTCGACCTTGGTGAGCAAGACACCCGCGTTCGCGGCAATCGCACGACCAGGCTCAAAAATCAGCTCCAAATCTTGATGATTGTCCAAGCGACCAAGTAGCGCTTTGGCGTACTCCGAAGGCTGCGGGGGTAATTCATCACGGTAGACGACCCCTAAGCCACCACCGACATCAAGGTGCGCAATGTTGATGCCTTGCGCTTTTAAGTCATCGATCAATGCCAGCAAGCGATCGGTCGCGTCGATAAATGGGTCGATGTGTGTCAACTGTGAGCCAATATGACAATCGATGCCTTTGATCTCCAAGTTGCTCAAGCTTTGCGCAAACTTGTAGACATCCGGAGCGCGTTCAAACGCAATACCAAACTTGTTGTCACGCAGACCTGTTGAAATGTAAGGGTGGGTATTCGCATCCACATCCGGGTTAATGCGCAGTGAAATAGGCGCTTTCACCCCCATCTCGGCCGCGACTTGGTTCAAGCGCTCAAGTTCCGGCTCAGACTCAACGTTAAAACACTTAATGCCAAGCTCAAGTGCGCGTTTCATCTCTTGTGCCGTTTTACCCACACCAGAAAAGACCACCTTGCTCGGATCGCCACCGGCAGCAATCACGCGCTCCAATTCTCCACCAGAAACAATATCAAAACCCGACCCTAGACGCGCCAACGTATTCAATACCCCAAGGTTGGAGTTCGCTTTCACGGCGTAACACACTAAATGAGGGTGCTCACCCACCGATTTGTCGAAGGCATTCCAATGGCGCTCTAACGTCGCTCGAGAGTAGACATAAAGTGGCGTACCAAACTGCTCAGCCACATCACTAAGCGGTACGTTTTCGGCCCAGAGCTGGCCATCGTCCTGATAATTGAAGTAATCCAAAGTACTTTCCCTTAAATAGTCGTTTTAATTGCGATGAACACCGTTATGGCGATGGACGCGTGGCGATTAGGAGGATTGCTCGTTCGTTTGCGTCTCTTCTGGCATGTACAAACCGCCCGTCTGACCACATCCTGCCAGACCTAACACTGAAAGAAGAAACAGAGCAAGGATTGATTTTTTCATGGGTTCTATCGTGATTATTTGTTCAATGCCCCCTATAATCGCACCACAACCAAGAAAAGCAATAGGATAGATAGGATGAACGAGACTGAATTTCATCAGTTGGTGGATGTTCAAATGCAAATCATTGAAGAAATGATTGATGACTCAGGCGCGGACATCGACTACGAGGTCACAGGTAACGTGATGACACTGGAATTTGACGATCGCAGCCAGATCATCATTAACCGACAAGAGCCGATGAAAGAAATCTGGCTCGCATCGAAATCCGGTGGTTTCCATTTCTCCTTGGTCGATCAGCAGTGGATCTGTTCAAAAACTGGCAAAGAGTTGATCGCCATGGTCAAAGAAGAGTGTGAAAAGCACGCCAATGAAGAGATTGACTGGGTTTAACCCCATTCAGAGTCAAAAAAAGAGCACGCGGTGCTCTTTTTTTATCTCTTTACTTTGCTGATTCAAGCGTTCACAACTCGGCTTGGCTTGGAGTAGTTTGAGCCATCATTGCGATAAGGGACGATGTAAGAGTCGCCCTCTTCGGGATGCACGATTTGATAATACTGCGGCAAATTGAAGTTAATGAATTTAGACGCCAATTCGCTTTCGGTTTTGACGGACGAGTAGAAGCCATTCACGCTCGCGATCATCTCATCTTTTTCGCCGCTAAATTGGTGATACACCTCAACTTGGTTTGACTCATCCAGCACATAGATGTTGAAGCCTTTGTCTGTGTCTTCAAAGAAGAACTGAATCAAACCTTCACTGGCAAAACCATCAATCACCTCTGGCATTTGATAATCTTGCTCTTTATCGAGCATCAACAAGGGCGAACCTTTCAGTTTGTTGGTTGAAATGCTTCGATAGAAATCGACTGAGTTTTCCAGCATTTGCACTGACACCCCACGACGCTCAAAGAACAAACCATAGGTCTGTTGACCAATCTTAAGCGCTTTGAAACGACGACGTTTTTCTTGCTCAACCGGCTTCAAACGCAAATCAATGCATTCGGCCAATAACTGGTAGACCATGTTGCGCATCACACCGCGCAAGTTCTTGCTGTAGCAGAACACATCCACCGACTCCGGTGGCAACGCATCTTGGTGCATCTTACCAAGTACCGTTTTGAGCGCATCCAACATGGCGGTCTCCCCTTTGAAGTGCAAGGTACGCACTTCATGCCATGAGTTGCGATAGACCAAGTCCACGCTACCCACAAGACAGGTTTGGTCAGGACCAAAGCTAAAGATGTCTGTGCTCTTTTGATCCAACTTCAGCGCACGGCCGCTCAGCTCTGAGGTCGGGTCACTTTCAAAGTTGATGAACATGGCCAACTGGCTGATCTCACACGGACTCGCCAACGCCTGCATCGTAGGACGACGCTTGCGCAGTGAGAAGGTATTGCGTAGATCGCTGACCATTTGGTAGAACTTATCAATGTCCAACTCGGCATCACGAATCACAGAGTGCAAACGGGTGGACTCCGTGATCAAACCGTTAAAGAAGGACCAAGCCACCAATTTACTCAAGTATTCGTTGTGCTCAAGTGGCGCACGACCGATGATTTTCTCTGCCTCTAACGGCTGTTTATACAAGTACCATCCCGCTTTGTTCGTTCTGCCCGGACGTACCTCAATAAAGCTCAAATCAGGTTCATGCAGATCCGGAGAAATTTGCGGATTGAGCAGCGTCACCTTACCCGGCAACACCTCAAACGCAGCGTACAACTTGCGCGCCAAGATACTGATATCTTGCGGGCTAATCGCAGAGGTGATGTCGTTACGACGTGCAAATTGAATAAGGTTTCGGTAACTCTGCATCAAGGCATCTAACAAGGCGTGGTGAACCACTTTCACTTGCTCAACTTTCCAGTTGCGGCGATCATCCAATTCAGCGATCACGCTCGGTGACCAGTCCCATTTTTGGATCATGTCAGACAGCGCTTCACGGCGCCAAGCCACCGAACCTGCGCCAGGCTGGCGAGAGAGTTTTTCATGGGTTTTGAGATAGAAACAACGACGCACCAAATCCAAGCGGGTGTGATCACCGATACGCTCTAAATAGCGCGTCACTTTCTCAAGCATCAAATAGTACGCGTCCATACCATAGAGATCGGGCTTGTGCGCGAAGAAGCGGCGTTTGGTATCAAGGCTCAACAACTGGGTGTGCGGATACTCCCACGAGTACGCCTCAAGCAAAATCGCTTTCAATACCGATTTGTAGGGCGAATCGATGCTCTTATAGAGTTGCCATAGGTTTGAGCCAAAGTACTCTTCTGCCGGGATACGGTTCAATTTACCAAAATCAATCCACTCCGAGCAGTTAATCACATTCTGGCTGCAAAGATGCGTCACGTACTCGTCGTAACACTCTTCCATTTCTGGTGGCACGATTTGCCACAGCAGCCTTTGGCCAGCTAAACGTACCGCACTGCGATAAAACTCATCGAGTAACAACAGATGCTGCGATGACCCGCAGTTATCCCCGGTCATCTCTTCACACTTATTGGTGCGAAAACGGCTTTCGTCCATCAAGAAGAAGTTGGCTTCAACGCCACGGCTCAGCGCCCACTCGGTGATCAAGAGACATTTGTTGGTCAAGCTATCTCGTTCGTCAGCACTCATCTTCGAGGACACGCACACCCAAATGTCTAAATCACTGGAGGTACTCTGGCCAATTGAAGAGGTGCTGCCCATGGTGTACAGACCCAAAATCATTGGGTTGTCTGCGGTGGCGAGCGGTTGGCCGATCGTCAGCTCAGTGTCCGACACGAACTGACTTTGAGGTTCACTCAATTCAAAATTGCGAATACCGTAGGGGACTTTGGATGCGTAGTAGCCGGGAATTAAAGGATGGTTGTAGTGCAGAAGAGTAGGAATCAGATGGAAAACACGCTGGGCCTGCGCATCCATAAGCGCTAACGCACGTTCAATGCGTTGCTGATTGAGATCATCAAGTCTATGGATTAGCGATTGGGTGTAAGCCAGCAAGGGATGTTCCTTGGTTAATTATCTACAGCGTGCTGTGTTTAATAATTATTCTAAAGCACTATCAAAACGTGATCAATTTAACACTTTTCTTTGGGCTGGTAAAGAATTGTACGATCGATTCAACACTATTTTGTGTCTCTTGACTGACGAGTCATTCTCTTTTTATTACGCGCTACAGTGTGGTCCGGATACGTGATGAGTAACAATAGCGCAGCTCATAAACGAGATTGCAATCACACTTTTTTGATGATTTTTTGCTACGGATTGAGGATTGCCGCTTAGGACTCATATTGCATTGAGCATTTTTATCTCAGAGTGATACGATGGAGCCATCATTTGGTTTATCTGTTTCTATCATGACTCAAACGACTCCGATCCGTATTGCAACGCGCAAAAGCCCCCTTGCTCTTTGGCAAGCTCATTATGTGAAAGACGCCCTTCAAGCCGCTCACCCTGGTCTAGAAGTCGAGCTGGTGACTATGGTCACGAAAGGCGACATTATTTTAGACACACCGCTCGCCAAAGTCGGCGGAAAAGGCTTGTTTGTGAAAGAGCTGGAGGTGGCGATGCTTGAAGATCGCGCGGACCTCGCCGTGCACTCAATGAAGGACGTGCCGGTGGAATTCCCCCAAGGCTTAGGTCTCGTCACCATCTGTGAGCGCGAAGATCCACGCGATGCCTTTGTTTCGAATCAGTACAGCAACATCGATGACTTACCACAAGGCGCAGTCGTCGGCACATGCAGTTTGCGTCGTCAGTGTCAGATAAAAGAGTATCGTCCCGATTTGGTGATCAAAGAGCTACGCGGCAACGTCGGCACCCGACTCTCTAAGCTCGATGCAGGTGAGTACGATGCGATCATTTTGGCCGCGGCTGGCTTAAAACGACTCAAGCTTGAAGAGCGCATTCAGAGTTACATCGAGCCAGAGCAATCCCTACCCGCAGTTGGACAAGGTGCCGTCGGCATCGAATGTCGCCTTGATGACGAGCGTTTAATCGCGTTACTTGAGCCTCTCAATCACCCAGACACGGTCGACCGCGTGTTGTGTGAACGCGCCATGAACCTCACCCTTGAGGGAGGCTGCCAAGTTCCTATCGGCAGTTATGCACTGCTGGATGGCGATCAAATCTGGCTTAGAGCCTTAGTCGGTGAACCGGATGGATCCACCATCGTTCGTGGTGAGATCAGCGGTCCTCGAAGCGAAGCGGAGCAACTGGGAGTCACACTTGCCAATCAACTGCTCGATAATGGCGCCAAAACCATTTTAGCTAAGCTATACGCAGAACAAGAGTAATGCCATGGCAGTATTGGTGACCCGGCCAGGTCAGCAAGGCCAATCGCTCTGCCATCAATTGCAACACCTCGGTGTCGCGAGTGAGCATCAACCGCTCATCTCGCTTCACCCGGGGAGACAACTTAGCGGTATCGCGCATGCGTTACATCGCGCCGATCTCATTATTGCCGTGAGCCAACATGCGGTGCACTTTACCGATCAAACCCTTCGCCAACATCAGCAACACTGGCCACATTCAGCGCGATACATTGCCGTTGGTCAAAAAACTGCACAGATCTTAAGCACAAAAACGCAACAAAACGTAGACTATCCTCAAGTGGGCGATAGCGAGCATCTACTTGCGCTTGAACCCCTTCATGACGTCACCAATAGGCGTATTGTCATCCTACGCGGAAACGGTGGCCGAGATTTGATTTTCGATACCTTGCAGGCACGAGGGGCCTTAGTGGAGTATCGAGAAGTCTATCGTCGTGAAAACATTGCTTTGTGCTCAGATTTGCTCGTCCCACTCTGGCAAAATAAGCACATTGATCAGCTAGTCGTTACTAGCTCGGGTCAGCTTGAACACCTTGTCTCGCAAATCGGCAAGCGCTATCAAGCCTGGCTATTTGGATTAACGCTATACGTTCCTAGTGAGCGTATCGCTCAAGACGCACGCCAATGGGGCTTTGTCGATGTCATCACGACCCCTAGTGCCTCTAATTCGGACTTACTGGCCGCTCTCCAGCCAAAACAACAGGACAAAACATAATGACAAGTAAAAAAAACAATGGACATGTTGAACCCGAAGAAAACAAAACCGCGCCAAACCAAGCAGCGATGACCGAGGAAAACAGCGCGGCGGACACTGAACCTCAAGATGTGACTTCACCTGAAACCGCATCAGAGCCAAGCCCGGACGACACAGCGCCAGTCGATAGCAAGCCTCAAAGTGGGGAGCTTGAAGAAAAACAAGGCAAACGCGGCGTGAAGCTAGCTACGATCGCCATCGTTATCGCGGTGCTGATTGGGGGCGGACTCACCTTTTACATCCAAGAGAAGAATCAGCAGCAGCAAGCGCAAATCGCTGCGCTGCAATCAGAGCTCAACCATGCCAAACAGGCCATGCAGGCTCAGTTGGAGCAGAACCAACAGCAAATCTTATCGAAGGCCACTGAACTTAGCCATCGCGCAGATACCGTTCTAGAGCAGCAGCAAAAAAGCATCGAGAGCTTACAGCTCGCCATGGCAGACGTAAAAGGCCGTCGCCCCAATGATTGGTTACTGGCTGAGGCTGACTACCTCGTCAAGCTCGCTGGACGAAAACTGTTTTTAGAACACGACGCGGTCAGCGCCACTAAACTGATGGAAAGTGCAGACCAACGCATCGCTGCACTGAATGATCCAAGCCTTGTGCCTTTGCGCAAATCCATGGCGAATGACATCACCAAACTCAAAGGGGTCCCCCTTGTGGATCGAGAAGGCTTGGTGCTACGACTTACCGCTCTTCAGCAACAAGTCGATAGCTTACCGCTCGCCAATGCCATTCTTCCAGAGGCGCAAGCGGTGGAAGCTCGCCAAGTCTCGCAAGACGTGGCAGATTGGAAAGACAACCTGATGACCTCGTTACAAGAATTCTCAGAGAACTTTATTACGTTCCGAACTCGTGATGGCAATGTCATCCCACTGCTCTCTCCCGAGCAACATTTCTATCTCAAAGAAAACATTAAAGCGAAGCTAGAAACCGCCATCAAAGCGGTATATGTCGAGCAACAAGAGATCTACACCACAGCGCTTGCCACCGCAGGTGACTGGTCTCAAGCGTTCTTCAACCAAGATGCCAACAATGTTCGTGAGTTCAATCAAGCCCTAGGCATGCTAGGTCAACAAACCATCCAAGTCGATTACCCGGTAAAACTCGACACACAAGAAGTGCTGTCTGACGTTATTCGCGATCGCCTACGCCGCGAAGTCACCACATTGATTACGGAGGAGAAATAATGTTTAGACTGATTTTCCTCTTTGTCATCTTAGGTGCGGGGCTGTTTGTCGGCACTCAATACTCGGGGCAACAAGGTTATGTCCTAGTCTCTATCGCCAACACCACGATTGAAATGAGCGTCACCACCTTAGTGATTTTCTTAATTGCGACGTTGGCCGCCCTCTTTGCTCTTGAGTACCTCGTTAAGAAAATGCTCTATGCCAGTTCTGCCACTTGGAATTACTTTAGCGTACGTAAAATGCGCCACTCTCGCAGATTGACGAATGAAGGCTTAATTAAACTGATTGAGGGCGACTTTAAAACCGCAGAAAAAAAGGTCACGCGCTGGGCAAACTATCATGATATGCCTGTCGTTTGTTACCTTATCGCCTCAGAAGCGGCGATAGGTCTCGGAGACAACAAAAAGGCCGATCACTACCTTGAGCTCGCAGGTAAACAGCCTGGTTCTACCTTAGCGGTGGAGCTGACACGTGCCAAGCAGCAGGTGAGAGAGGCCAACTACGCTGGCGCACTGGAAACCTTACATCTTCTCAAGGGCCAGCATCCCAACAACGTGGTGATCGTTAACCTACTTAAGCAAGTCTATGTAGAACTGAAACAGTGGCAGCCACTGATTGATCTGACGCCCCAGCTAGGCAAACTTGGCTTGATTAGCGAACAAGATCAACAAACCTTGATCCAAAGAGCGCAATGCGGCTTATTGGCTGATGTCGCCGAAAACAAAGGCAGTGAAGGCCTAATTGGTCACTGGAACAGCCTACCGAGAAAGCTCAAGCAAGACGCCCATCTAGTAGAGTGTTTTGTGAAACAGTTGATTGCGCGCAACGCCGATCACGAAGCCTTCACCGTCATTAAAGAAACTGTGAAAAAGCACCCGAACTCCACACTGATCACCTTGCTACCAGAGATGAAATTGTCCGACACCCACCCTAGCAAACTACTGCTAGAGGAAATGGTGCGTAAAGACGCCAATAACGCCGAAGCACACAGCGCTTTAGCGCAATTGCAAATGAGAAACGAACAGTGGCAAGAAGCACAGCAACACCTTGAGAAAGCCTTATCTGTCCGCTCTAACGTTTCCGACTACGCTTACTTGGCAGATGTACTGGAGAAACAAAACCTCAACAAGGCAGCGCAGGAAGTATCGAAAAAGGCGCTGAGTATTATCCAGTCCTAGTTTCTACCCTGAATAAAGCGGGTCATTAGCCCAATACCAAAACTGGCCAACACGGCCAGTTTTTTTGTCCTTAAGAAAGCGTTTAAAGCATGGTTACTGAATAGTGACAAGGGACCTATTGGCCACAAGGTAAACGCGATACTGAAAGCCTATCGGAGACCAAAGACTAGGTAGTGTGTCGATTTAATGCGACGAATGGTGCGGCAGCGTCCACGGATTATCTAGCACCCACTGCTCGTTAGTTTTCTCTCTCGTACACCTTCAACCATCAAACTTGATGTTGTTGTTCAAATCGTGTTGGGAACTAGCGTGAATAATAAAGGGCTAGAACGCAAAGACCCTGAAGTGCGAGACATCATTCTTTAATCTGGCCAACTCTCTCTTCGAAGCCAGCCAACGTGCTGGCTTTTTCTTATCTATAGAAAAGCATCGAGCAGACACGAACCCTGCAGGAAAAACGAAAAAAGTGCCCAGCACTTTCGGGAGCGTTAAACGTAAAAAAGCCTTAGTCTTTCGACTAAGGCTTAG
>JACGDM010000016.1:0-1134 GCA_036903855.1 Vibrio cholerae
AGTCATTGATGCCATGCTTCCAGGAAAAGCCTCTAAGCTTCAGATAAGTTGGAATCGTACCCCAAACCGACACAGGTGGTCGGGTAGAGAATACCAAGGCGCTTGAGAGAACTCGGGTGAAGGAACTAGGCAAAATGGTACCGTAACTTCGGGAGAAGGTACGCTCTTGACGGTGAAGTCCCTCGCGGATGGAGCTATTGAGAGTCGCAGATACCAGGTGGCTGCAACTGTTTATTAAAAACACAGCACTGTGCAAAATCGTAAGATGACGTATACGGTGTGACGCCTGCCCGGTGCCGGAAGGTTAATTGATGGGGTTAGACTTCGGTCGAAGCTCTTGATCGAAGCCCCGGTAAACGGCGGCCGTAACTATAACGGTCCTAAGGTAGCGAAATTCCTTGTCGGGTAAGTTCCGACCTGCACGAATGGCGTAATGATGGCCACGCTGTCTCCACCCGAGACTCAGTGAAATTGAAATCGCTGTGAAGATGCAGTGTACCCGCGGCTAGACGGAAAGACCCCGTGAACCTTTACTACAGCTTGGCACTGAACATTGAGCCTACATGTGTAGGATAGGTGGGAGGCTTTGAAGCAGGTACGCCAGTATCTGTGGAGCCGACCTTGAAATACCACCCTTGTATGTTTGATGTTCTAACTTAGCCCCGTTATCCGGGGTGAGGACAGTGCCTGGTGGGTAGTTTGACTGGGGCGGTCTCCTCCCAAAGAGTAACGGAGGAGCACGAAGGTGGGCTAATCACGGTTGGACATCGTGAGGTTAGTGCAATGGCATAAGCCCGCTTGACTGCGAGAATGACAATTCGAGCAGGTGCGAAAGCAGGTCATAGTGATCCGGTGGTTCTGAATGGAAGGGCCATCGCTCAACGGATAAAAGGTACTCCGGGGATAACAGGCTGATACCGCCCAAGAGTTCATATCGACGGCGGTGTTTGGCACCTCGATGTCGGCTCATCACATCCTGGGGCTGAAGTCGGTCCCAAGGGTATGGCTGTTCGCCATTTAAAGTGGTACGCGAGCTGGGTTTAGAACGTCGTGAGACAGTTCGGTCCCTATCTGCCGTGGGCGTTGGAAGATTGAAGGGGGCTGCTCCTAGTACGAGAGGACCGGAGTGGACGA
>JACGDM010000017.1:0-863 GCA_036903855.1 Vibrio cholerae
TGGTTTGTAAAAGAGATGATTGCACAGTGATTTTTCTTAGTTAGAGGAAGGCAAGCGATAAGCGAAGGCGCATACATAGGTATGTAACTGAGCGAAGAGCGCAGCCTGACGAATAAATAAGGAAAAGCACGAAGCAAGAAATTGGGTCTGTAGCTCAGGTGGTTAGAGCGTTCGCCTGATAAGCGAGAGGTCGGTGGTTCGAGTCCACTCAGACCCACCAATTTATCTTTATGCTGCGTTAGATTGCTCGTTGTGTACTGGTGTACACGGCCTCACAATCTGCCTTGCCTAAAGAGAAATTATCCCGGTCATAAGACTGTTAATGGATTTATCCATCGATGGGGCTATAGCTCAGCTGGGAGAGCGCCTGCCTTGCACGCAGGAGGTCAGCAGTTCGATCCTGCTTAGCTCCACCATCTTTAAGCGCATTAGCGATAGTGCTTTTAAAAATGGTTACTTCTTTGAAGTGATCTGCTCTTTAACAATTTGGAAAGCTGACAAAACAACAATTTATTGTTGTTTGTAAAGTTCTCAAAGTATTCATGTATATGAATACACAAAAACACATTCAAGTGTTCTTGGGAATAAGTTATCTAGGAACTAGACACTAGTCTCTAGGCACTTATTCATATTTGAGTCCGGCAAAATCGAGTCTGCATCATGTTTAAATAATTGCAGACAACTTTGGTTGTTTGACTGTAAGACCCTTTGGGGTTGTATGGTTAAGTGACTAAGCGTACACGGTGGATGCCTTGGCAGTCAGAGGCGATGAAGGACGTATTAACTTGCGATAAGCCCAGATTAGGTAGTAAAAACCACTTGAGTCTGGGATTTCCGAATGGGGAAACCCACATGCATAAGCA
>JACGDM010000018.1:0-855 GCA_036903855.1 Vibrio cholerae
TGAGTGTCCACACAGATTGATGGTTTATACAGTTTAAGAGATAGAAGATATCCCAATATCTTCAACTTAGTGTCCCGTTCGTCTAGAGGCCTAGGACACCGCCCTTTCACGGCGGTAACAGGGGTTCGACTCCCCTACGGGATACCATCTTCTTTAATGAAGATATGGGTCGTTAGCTCAGTTGGTAGAGCAGTTGACTTTTAATCAATTGGTCGCAGGTTCGAATCCTGCACGACCCACCATTTCCTTCCACAGGAAATGTAAAACTAAATGTGGGCGATTAGCTCAGTTGGGAGAGCACCTGCCTTACAAGCAGGGGGTCACTGGTTCGAGCCCGGTATCGCCCACCATTCTCTAAATGTTTTTGGATATCAAACAGTCCAAACCACTTCAGTAAAACGTGCGTGGTTGGAGTTGTCGACCGTCTAAGAATCTTTAGAAAATGTATTTCTTCGCTTTTACTAGCAAAGAACGCATGCTCTTTAACAATTTGGAAAGCTGACAAAACAACAATTTATTGTTGTTTGTAAAGTTCTCAAAGTATTCATGTATGTGAATACACAAAAACACATTCAAGTGTTCTTGGGTTTTGTCTTACTGTCTCAGTAAAACAAAACATATTTGAGTCCGGCAAAATCGAGTCTGCATCATGTTTAAATAATTGCAGACAACTTTGGTTGTTTGACCGTAAGACCCTTTGGGGTTGTATGGTTAAGTGACTAAGCGTACACGGTGGATGCCTTGGCAGTCAGAGGCGATGAAGGACGTATTAACTTGCGATAAGCCCAGATTAGGTAGTAAAAACCACTCGAGTCTGGGATTTCCGAATGGGGAAACCCACCTGCATAAGCAGGT
>JACGDM010000019.1:0-819 GCA_036903855.1 Vibrio cholerae
AAAATGAGCCTTTCCCAAAAGGTTCACAGTCTCTAGGAACTAGGCACTAGTTCACTAGAAACTTATCCAGTGTCCCGTTCGTCTAGAGGCCTAGGACACCGCCCTTTCACGGCGGTAACAGGGGTTCGACTCCCCTACGGGATACCATCTTCTTTAATGAAGATATGGGTCGTTAGCTCAGTTGGTAGAGCAGTTGACTTTTAATCAATTGGTCGCAGGTTCGAATCCTGCACGACCCACCATTTTCTCAAGATATGGGGCTATAGCTCAGCTGGGAGAGCGCCTGCCTTGCACGCAGGAGGTCAGCAGTTCGATCCTGCTTAGCTCCACCATTCTTGATTCGATGGGCGATTAGCTCAGTTGGGAGAGCACCTGCCTTACAAGCAGGGGGTCACTGGTTCGAGCCCGGTATCGCCCACCATCTTTAAGTGCATTCGATGAGTGCTTTTAAAAATGGTTTCTTTCTTTAAATAGAAAGTAAAATCTCGCTCTTTAACAATTTGGAAAGCTGACAAAACAACAATTTATTGTTGTTTGTAAAGTTCTCAAAGTATTCATATACATGAATACACAAAAACACATTCAAGTGTTCTTGGGTTTTGTCTTACTGTTTCAGTAAAACAAAACATATTTGAGTCCGGCAAAATCGAGTCTGCATCATGTTTAAATAATTGCAGACAACTTTGGTTGTTTGACCGTAAGACCCTTTGGGGTTGTATGGTTAAGTGACTAAGCGTACACGGTGGATGCCTTGGCAGTCAGAGGCGATGAAGGACGTATTAACTTGCGATAAGCCCAGATTAGGTAGTAAAAACCACT